>NZ_CP007446.1:0-1263989 GCF_000600005.1 Snodgrassella alvi wkB2 | reverse complement strand
AAAAATAATACTGATGTCCAGACTAATAATGACGAATTAATGCAGGCTATAACCGTTAAGATACTTAATACGTTCATTAGTCATTAGTGTATCACATTCCAGCCGTATTAGTTCCGCCTGAGCAGGCGAAGCGGCTTTAGCCGCTTTTGCCTGACACTGACTGGTTTTCTGGGCTATCCATTTCTGTTCTTCCTGCTGCAAGGTATTACGAACAGTATCGTTCAGATTATGCCATTTCGCATTAATAACACTATTGGCATTGCGGTTATTATCCCGTGCCTGCTGCAACTGATCAGCAGTTATATCGTTTTGGATAATGTGATTGTTATCAGCCTGATTATTATTCTCTGTTGCGAAAGAATGACCGTTAAGAATATCACTTGCTTTCTGAGCTTCCGGGCTGAGGCGATCTAATGGTAAAACCTGGGCATTGGGATTAGTGATCAGTTTGATAGCATCTGCACGATTGTACATATGCCCGGCAATCATGACTGTATCCTTGATACCATAGGGTAATAGTGCATTACCTAAAACAGTACTTAAGGTTTGAATACCTGTCTGATCAAATTTGCTGGCAGAATTGGTTACAGATGCTGCATTAGCATTTGTTCTGTCTGAAACAGGTGCGTATTGGATAGGTTTAGAAAAAACATTATCATGCAGAGTAACTTCATTACCTTGCAACTGCTGATTCAGATGGGCAATAAAATCGGTTTTACCAAATAACAACGGTGCATTTGTCTGAATTTGCTGCCAAATATTAGTTGGAACGGTAATTTTTAGCTCACTGCTGCAAACAGGATTACCATTATTGTCTTTATCCAGCTTGCCATCAGATACGGCTACAGATAATTCATGGCTGGCATTGATTACTTTATCTGCATCTACAAACTGACGGCTGTCATTTTGAGCGAACTGATGAACATTATTATTGATACCTGTCTGCAGGGTTTGCTGAATCTGACTGCGAAGCTGCTCACTATTGCAGCTTAGCTTTGCTTTAGATGCTTCTGAATCATCCCTTGAACAGGCTGCTAGAGAAATAATACCGATGATGCTGTATACAAGTATGCTTCTTTTCATGATTGTTTCCTATATTGATAATGGATAAAAGACAACTTGATTACAAATAATGCATCTTTATTATGCTGCGTATGTAATTATTAATCATTTGATTTTACTCAAAAATACAAAAAGCCTGAAATATCTCTCAGGCTTTGGAAACAATATGACTGATTTAACGCAAACTATCCAGTATAGAGTAAATCGGGCTTAAAATTGCTTCCCCCAAACGCAGAGAACGCTGACCGTTCCAGCCAAAATCGTCATCCGGCCATTGATTATTGTCTTTAAATGGCATTTCAAGTGTATAAGCTAAACATTTGAAGGTTTCGCCAATGTATGCAGTAGCAATATTCAAATTGGCTTTACCCGGTTCATCTTTTTCATAACCATATTTATCCTGAAAATCTGGGCTTGCTACCAGAAAGGCCTGTTTGAACATTTCCTGTAACGAATGCAGCCTGTCATCGAAAGAAGGAATTCCCTCATTACCTGAAAGAAATACATAAGGAATAGATTCATCGCCATGAATATCCAGGAATAAATCCACTCCTGTTTCATGCATTTTTTCACGTACCAGATAAACTTCCGGACTGTTTTGCATGCTGGGCTGCAACCATTCGCGATTGAGATTTGCACCGGCAGCATTAGTACGCAGATTACCAAGTACGGATCCATCAGGGTTCATATTCGGAACAATATAAAATGTAGCCTGATCCAGCAAAGCACGTGCTGTCGGATCCTGATGATCTAATAACCGGCCTAACAGACCTTCAATAAACCATTCAGCCATAGTTTCACCAGGATGCTGACGAGCAATCACCCAGATTTTCAAATCGCTGGCAACCTGATTGCCAATTGTCAGCAGATTAATATCGCGTCCCTGAATAGTGCTGCCTAAATCTTCTATCTGGCATAAGCCGCTGCTCTGACTGTCACCTAGTAGATTCAGATGCTGTTCATATGAATAAGGTTCGAAGTAGGCATAATACACACTATTGGATAACGGAGTATGAGAAATAGTTAATATGTCGTTTTCGAAAGATGTAGGAACACGAAACCAGTTGATGCGATCATAAGAGCACATAGCCTGATAATCTTCCCAACCCTCCGGGTAAGCGGATTCAGTTGTATTAATGAAATTCAGGCGAATATTCTGATAGGCAACACCCTGTACACGGAAATAAAACCATTGCCGAAATTCGGCCGCATTGTCTTTAGGTAATTTGAGCTGGATATTGGCCGGATCACTGGCATCGACAATCTCAATATTACCACCATCAAACTGTGTGCTGATTTTTAGCATACAACTACTTTCATTGAAATAAACAACTGAGTTAAAGATATTGTAGTCTTTCTGGCAGTGACTTTCTATGTTTGTCAGACAAAATTTATGGCAGGATAATATAGTATCGCTTTGCAAAAAATAATTTCTGTACTGCTTAAAATTTATTTTATGGATTTAAAATTTAATTTGAACATTAAAATATCTGCTTAAGGTGTGATTATTTAAAAATCCGTTAATTTATTAGCACTTTGCCCGGAATGATGTATTTAATGAAAGCTTTTGAACTCTAACGTTTGAAAATTAAAAGCTTTTCTGAATTATTATAAATTCTTGGGCGCACTACAGTACATTCCGCTAAAATAAGCAGTTATTTTCTGGTTTTCTGGTATTGATTTATCAGAATGTTGCTGTCTGAATTAATTTGAATTATTGGCTTACATGAACAATATACGCAATTTCTCTATTATCGCCCATATTGACCATGGGAAGTCGACACTGGCTGATCGTTTTATTCAGTATTGTGGCGGTCTTGAAAATCGGGAAATGAGTGCACAGGTACTCGATTCCATGGATATTGAAAAAGAGCGCGGTATTACAATTAAAGCTCAAACTGCAGCTTTACAGTATAAAGCCCGTGACGGGCAGGTTTATCAGCTTAATCTGATTGACACCCCGGGACATGTGGACTTTTCCTATGAGGTATCCCGTTCTCTTTCTGCCTGTGAAGGTGCATTACTGGTGGTAGATGCATCACAGGGGGTAGAAGCTCAGACCGTAGCCAATTGCTATACAGCTATTGACCTGGGGGTAGAGGTTTTGCCCGTTCTGAATAAGATTGATTTACCTTCAGCAGAGCCTGAGCGGGTCATAGAAGAAATAGAAGATATTATCGGAATTGAGGCCATTGATGCTGTACGCTGTTCTGCTAAAAGCGGCATCGGTATTGAGGATGTACTGGAAGAGATTGTAAAAAAAGTACCGGCGCCTAATGGTAAAAATGATGCACCGTTAAAAGCGTTAATCATTGATTCATGGTTTGATAATTACGTTGGCGTAGTAATGCTGATACGCATGGTCGATGGAACGGTACGTCTGAAAGATAAAGTTCGTTTCATGGCCACGGGAGCCGAAACACAGGTAGAACAATTAGGTATATTCACACCCAAATCTGTGCAGAAGCAGGAATTAAAAGCCGGTGATGTAGGCTTTTTAATTACCGGTGTCAAAGAGCTTGGTTCGGCTAAAGTAGGTGATACGATTACCCTGGCGCGGGAGCCGGCCAACGAACCTTTACCCGGTTTTAAAGAAGTGCAGCCGCAGGTGTTTGCCGGTTTATATCCTGTTGAGAGTCACGATTACGATGCATTACGTGAAGCTCTGGAAAAATTACAGCTTAATGATGCTGCACTGAAATTTGAACCGGAAGTTTCACAGGCACTAGGATTTGGTTTTCGCTGTGGTTTTCTTGGTCTGCTGCATCTGGAAATTGTCCAGGAAAGGCTTGAGCGAGAATTTAATATGGATCTGATTACCACTGCGCCAACAGTGGTATATGAAATATTAATGAAAAGCGGTGAACGCTTAGAGATTGAAAACCCGTCTAAATTACCTGATATCGGTACACTTGAAGCAATTTATGAGCCTATTATCACGGCAACTATATTATTGCCTCAGGAATATGTCGGTGCGGTAATGACATTGTGTAATCAGAAACGCGGTGTTCAGAGAAATATGCAATACATGGGCCGGCAGGTAATGCTGACTTATGAAATGCCAATGAATGAAGTCGTGATGGATTTCTTTGATAAGCTGAAATCAACTTCACGCGGCTATGCTTCGCTTGATTATGAATTTCTCGAATTCAGGGCTGCAGATCTGGTTAAACTGGATATTCTGGTTAACAGTGAAAAAGTCGATGCGCTTAGTCTGATTGTTCATCGCAGTAATTCAGTTCATCGCGGCAGAGAGCTGGTAGCTAAAATGCGTGAGCTGATTCCGAGACAAATGTTTGATATTGCGGTTCAGGCGGCAATTGGCGGTAAAATTATTGCTCGTGAAAACGTAAAAGCTCTGCGCAAAAATGTGCTGGCCAAATGTTATGGCGGCGATATTACCCGTAAGAAAAAATTATTGGAAAAACAAAAAGCCGGTAAAAAACGTATGAAACAGGTGGGTAATGTAGAAATTCCGCAATCTGCCTTTCTGGCGATTTTACAGGTTGGAGATTAATAAATGTCAAACACGATGATTATAGGCGCAGCAATCCTTCTGGTGCTGGGGATAGTTCTATTTTTGAAAAGCTCGAAAAAGCGTGAAGAAAATGGGGAATGGAGCGGAGCATTACAATGGGGATATTTGCTGATTCTGGTAGGTGCATTTGGTGTATTGTCATACAAAATGAGTTTTACCGCAGTTTTGCTGATTTTTGTATTGTTTACCGGAATAGCCTGGATTATTCATCGTGGCCAGAAGAAAAAAAATCCGGGGCATATAGATAATAATCACTTTACTGATTACATGAGTGGTTTTTTCCCGATTATTCTGGTGGTATTTATTCTGCGCACTTTTTTAGCTGAGCCTTTTCAGATTCCATCCAGCTCTATGCGTCCGGGGCTGATTACCGGTGATTTTATTCTGGTGAATAAATTTACTTACGGTATCCGTTTGCCAATTCTGAATAATGTACTTATTCCGGTCAACAAAGTAGAGCGTGGTGATGTAATTGTATTTAATTACCCCCGAGATACACGTATAAATTATATTAAACGGGTAATCGGTTTGCCGGGTGATGTTATTACATACAAGGATAAAATCCTGTCAATCAACGGTAAAGTAATCACTGATACTGATGAGCAGAAAATTTATAATTATTCCGAACAGGTTCCTCAGTTTGGAAATATAAATATGCAGGCTCAGCAGGTAACTGAGCAGCTTGGTAATAAATCGATTCAGATACTGAAAATGCCTCAGCAACCCCCCGTTATTCTGCAAGCGGTACATACTGATTTTCCAGATCGGGAATTGTGTAACTATGAGACTGATGGCAGTGGGTTTAGTTGTACCGTTCCTGCAGGAAAATACTTCATGATGGGTGACAATCGTGACAATAGTGAAGATAGCCGTTATTGGGGATTTGTAGATGATAAGCTTGTTGTAGGTAAAGCCTTTCTGGTATGGCTGAATATGGGTGATATGAAACGAATCGGTACGAAGATTCAGTAATATCTGATACCGGGCGCAAGATTTTTCTTGCGCTTTGTTTATTTAATTATAGTTATTCATTATCAAAGACGGTTAAATGAGAAAAACTGATGTACGCCATGAAAATGCTTTGAAATATGTACAACAAAAGCTTGGCTATCAATTTAAGCAGTCTGATTTATTGCTGCAGGCTTTAACTCACCGCAGTTACAGTGCGTTACACAATGAACGTTTTGAATTTGTGGGTGATTCGATTTTAAATTATTCTGTAGCTAAAATGCTGTTTAATGCATTTCCGCGCCTGACAGAGGGTGAACTTTCACGAATGCGGGCGAATCTGGTTAATCAGGAAACACTGGCTCAGATTGCAGCTGAACTAAAAATCGGAGATGCTTTATTACTGGGTACTGGTGAGTTAAAAAGCGGTGGCTTCCGGCGGCCATCTATACTGGCCGATGCTATGGAAGCATTATTTGCCGCAGTGAGCTTTGATGCAGATTTTAATACAGCTGAGACTGTCGTAAGACATTTATACGCAGACCGCATCCGTAATATTAATCCTCAGAATAGTGGAAAAGATGCAAAAACACGTCTGCAGGAAGCTTTGCAGGCACGACATATGCCATTGCCAAAATATCGGATTGTAGATCAGATTGGTGATGTTCATGATTTACAATTTGTAGTGCAATGTGATTTAGGAGAAATCGGCTTTCAGACTGAAGCAGCCGGACACAGCCGGCGTGAAGCAGAACAACAAACCGCACAAACAGCTCTTGTTTGGTTAGAAAAGCAGTTTCCGGCAGCTAAACCTAGAAAAAATAAATAAGTTACAATATATTGAAGGTGGCATATTGTTATTAGTTATTGTCTTACAATAAAGGGGAAATAATGGGAAAAACAAAGTCAATTTCTGAAATACTGAATGAATTACCCGAGTGTGTTAGCCTGATTGCGGATAAACCGGACTATCTTGATTGCCAGAAAAAAGAAATCGGTAAAAATATTACAGCTTTTGAAGCATATAAAATGATGACATCACATCAGCCTGAATGGCTAAGAATATTATTTAAAATCAGAGATAATATAGTTAGACCTGCTGGCATACGTACTATAGAGGGATTTACCTATCTGGATGAAGAGAGGATTCAATCCGGTGAAACAAACGCAGCCCATTTTTTTACTATTACTGAAAATACTGCTGATAAACTTACTTTAGAGATTAAAGATTCTCATTTAGATGTTTGTCTTTGCCTGCGTATTACTGATAATACCCAGCAGCCGGATAAAAAAATGCTGTATCTGATCGCTTCAGTAAAAAATCATAATTTCTGGGGACGGTTATATATGATGCCAGTTAGTAAACTTCATCCGTTTATTGTAAATAAACTTTTTGAAAATATTGTTTAATCACTCTGAGGTCTTTCGTTACTTAGTATTTATAAAGTATTTGTTCAGTAAGAATGACTCCTTTTCTCTAAAATCGTTCGAATAAAACTGTATATATTCAGGTAATTTAGTAGTTTATAATTGGTATCTGCAATGTGTTATTTAGCAGAATTCATTTTATTTGTTTTGAAATAATTCAGCTTATTATCGACCATTTTATGGTTATTTGTATCATTTAAGAAAGAATGTATGTCTGAAGTATCCAGTTACAATTATCCACCTCAGTCAGAAAATTTTCGCTGCGGGTTTGTTGCAATTGTTGGCCGGCCTAATGTGGGAAAATCCACATTAATGAACCACCTTATTGGTCAGAAAATCAGTATCACCAGTAAAAAAGCTCAGACTACTCGTCATAAAGTTAATGGTATTTATACCGATAATGAAGCACAGCTGATATTTGTAGATACCCCTGGTTTTCAGACTTATCATCGCAATGCACTTAATGACCGCCTCAATCAGAATGTTACTGAGGCAGTTGCCGGTGTGGATGTTATTGTATTTGTGATTGAAGCATTGCGCTTTTCGGATGCAGACAGAGAAGTACTGCAACAATTACCTGCACATATTCCGGTAGTGCTGGTAATTAATAAGGTCGATAAGGCTAAGGCAAAAGACCAAAGTGTACTGCAGAACTTTATTGATGAAGTACAGCAGGCATATAAATTCACTCAGGTTGCTCTGGTGAGTGCAAAGCACGGACTGGGCGTGGCTCAGCTTGTGCATGTTCTCAAGCCCATGCTGCCAATAGGTATTCCGCTCTATCCTGAAGATATGGTGACAGACAAATCGGCAAGATTTCTTGCTATGGAAATTGTGCGGGAGAAACTGTTTCGTTATCTTGGTGAAGAATTACCATACGCTATGAATGTCGAAGTAGAACAGTTTACCGAGGAAGACGGACTTTACCGGATTTATATTGCAGTTCTGGTGGATAAGGAAAGCCAAAAGGGTATTTTAATTGGTAAAGGAGGGGAAAAACTGAAAAAGATATCTACTGAAGCCAGACTGGATATGGAAAAATTGTTTGAAACAAAAGTTTTTTTAAAGGTTTGGGTAAAAGTAAAATCCGGCTGGGCTGATGACATTCGCTTTTTGCGTGAATTAGGAATGTGAGGTAAGAGTCTGGCATTCCTAAACTTAATATGTATCAATTTTTATTCTGGTATCAGCATTACAGATAAATAAAATTACTATTCATAGTATGCCTGTTCATTTTGTTAATATATAATCTGATATGCTTAATGCTTATTTATCTTAAAGATAGTCTTGGCGGCTATCTAATTATCAGATAGCACAAATTAATTTATGCTTCTCAATATTCTGGATTTTGTACATAAAAACATTCAGCAGACTGTACAGGCTGGCGATACAGTCATTGATGCTACTGCTGGTAACGGGCATGATACATTGTTTCTGGCCTCTTGCGTCGGTGCCCAAGGTAAAGTAGTCGCATTTGATATACAGGCAACTGCATTAGAAGCTACCAGTAACAGACTGGCAAAAGCCGGTTATAGTGAACGGGTACAGTTAATTCATGCCGGACATGAACATCTGAGTGAGTATATTAAGAGTAAGGTTAGTGCCATCATATTTAACCTTGGATACTTACCCGGCGGAGATAAAAACTGTACAACCCAAGCCAATACCACTCTTAAGGCAATGCAAAGCGGATTAAACCTTCTTACCGATAATGGTGTATTAGCTGCAGTTTTATATCCGGGTCATGAGCAGGGAAAAATTGAAGCGGAAACAATACAAACATGGGCGCAAAGCTTACCGCAACAGCATATAGCAGTGTTGAAATATGCTTTTATTAACCGGATAAATGATGCACCTTTTGCATTAATATTGCAAAAACATTTATAAATCATAGCTATAGAAACTAAAGGGAAATAGATGAAACGTAAGGAATTTATCAATCTGGCTGCAACAGTGTTACAGAGGCTGGATGCCATTTTGCCACCATTGGCTCAGGAACCTGACTGGACGGCAGTTGCTTACCGCTGGCATAAATTAGGAAACAAGGGTATTCTGGAAAGCTTGCCGCATCCGCATACCTTTTCTCTGGACTGTCTGGCAGCTGTTGATGAGCAGCGCCGACAACTGGTACGTAATACAGAACAGTTTCTTGCCGGCAGACCGGCAAATAATGTATTAATGACAGGAGCACGTGGTACCGGAAAATCATCACTGGTTAAGGCGTTATTGCATCAGTATGCAGATCAGGGGTTGCGTCTGGTTGAGGTTGATAAAAGTGATTTGTTAACGTTACCTGCTTTACTTTCTTTACTAACCGCCAGACCGGAAAAATACATTCTGTTCTGTGATGATTTATCTTTTGAAGACGGCGATGATGCTTACAAAGCATTAAAAACTACCCTTGATGGCGGATTATCTCAGCGATGTGACAATGTACTGGTATATGCTACATCCAACCGCCGGCATTTAATGCCTGAGTATATGGCAGACAATGTGGCTCATACAGGCAATGGCGGAGAAGTTCATCCTCAGGAAGCCGTCGAAGAAAAGGTATCTTTATCGGATCGTTTTGGTTTATGGCTAAGCTTTTACCCATTTGATCAGAATGCATATTTACAGGCTGTACAGAACTGGTTGGAAGAAGCTGGTCTGAATCTGGATGAAACAGCAAGACGCGCAGCATTAAATTGGAGCCAAAGCCGTGGCAGCCGTTCAGGAAGAGTAGCATGGCAGTTCGTATGCGACTGGGCAGGAAGAAACCCACAGGATAGAATTGTATAGCTAAATCAATTGTTTGTTCTGTATTCAGTTTTCTGATTAACTGATGGGTAACCCAGTCTCAACGGAAACAAATTATGTCTGTATTATTTAGCGAACCATTAATGATTTTACTTCCCATATTGATATTTATCGGAAGTATCGGATTAATTATTTATCCTTTTTTCGCTAATAAAAAAAATCAAGTAAAGACACTATCTCGAAGATTAATGACTATCTGTATGATTGTCATCGGATTCGCGGGGGTAGTTGCAAGTGTAGCATTATTTTTTAGAAATTATACTATTGACCAGAAAATTAAAACTATAGATGTAAAAAATACGGCAGTAACAGTCTCTCCTCCTGTTAGTGGTGACAAAATTTATCTGCGAATATTCAAACAGGAAGGAATATTAGAAATATGGTATAAGCACAAAAATAATAATTATCAGCTGTACAGGACATGGGATATCTGTACATATTCAGGTGGTCTGGGACCTAAAAAAGCCGAAGGTGATGGCAAAAGTCCGGAAGGATTTTACGCAACCGAGAAAAATCTATTAAAACCAAATAGTAATTATCATCTTGCTTTTAATATCGGCTACCCGAATGCCTATGACCGCGCCCATGGATACACAGGAAGCTTTATCATGATTCATGGAAACTGCGTGTCCATCGGTTGCTATGCTATGACTGACAAGGGAATAGAACAAATCTACGCTGTTGTTAATCAAGCTATAAACAGCGGACAGAAGCGAATACCCATTCATATTTTTCCATTCAGAATGACAGCATTAAATATGCAAAAGTTTCAAAACTCAGCTTATATGCCTTTCTGGAGCGAATTGAAGCCTGCTTATGATATTTTTCAGTCTGAGCACAGAGTAGCTGATATTACTGTGCACAATAAGCATTATGTTATCAAATAAACAGAAGCAGTAAGGCAATTATCTGATATCGTGATATTTAAAATAAATATTGATTGTGTTCGCATATCTGATTGAAAAAACAGTTATTTTTTAATTTACCCAAATATAAAACGACTTTCGATATCAAATTTAATATCGGAAGTCGTTTTATATTGCTTAATAATGGATAATTTCTGCTCAAGAATAATTTATTGATTTATTTAACTATTTACCGATCTCTACAACCAAAACATTACCTGTATCTTTCAGGAAGTATTCATCCTCCTGTGGAGCTCGTAATGACATCATTTTATTATCGCCAATTTCCATTGTATCCCCTGGATTCATACTTGCTCCGCTCTGACGCAGATACGATAAAATATTACCAAACATATCGAAATAGTCAGAACCTTCATCATGGTTATTTGCTAATACAGCAAAATCAGGCAATCCAAATACATCAGCACCGTAAGTGCGCATCCAGACGCCTTTAACGTCTTCTAAAATATATTTAACAAATCCGCAGAAAAATAGCGGTAAACAATCGCATAAACTCTGTGCACTGTCTTCATCACTAAGTAAGTTACTTAAAACATTTGCAGGGAGTGAAGAATGGGCGTTTTCATTAATAACTGCTAATGCATTAAATTCTTCAAAACACGCAGCCAGACGGGATAAAGCCAGGTATTGTTGTATTACATCTTCATCATGTCCTGTATAGTACAAAATTACATGACTATCATTTTTACGAACTTGATTTTTGATATCTTCACTATAATGTGCTGGCTCAACACAAGTTTCCAATGCATCAGCAGGAAAAGGCGCATTGAATCCGATCAGTTTAACTATATGTTTTCCCCAGCTTATCAAAGCAAAAACGCCTTGTTCAAGCTCTCCGGCAGGAGTTTCGTATTTGACATTTATTATTGAAGAATCCAGATATTTTAATTTATCTAATAATTTATCTTTATCTAAATTAAGAGAGCCTTTAAATACAACACTTAATCCTATTGATTGTTTAGTATTTGTATTTTCACCTACCGTAGTATCTGTATCTTTAGATTTTTTCCCAAATAAACGAGCAAACAGTGACATTTAAATTCCTATTCTTATTAAGTTAATTGCCTGTCAAAAATTTATTTAACATAACATTTCAAAGAATAATTTATTTTTAGATTAAAAATCTGAATTTAAATCAACAAACAATTAATCACCAAATTCTTAGTGATAGCAATTTACGCAATAGAATAGAAATACATTTGAAAATATATATCTTAATTATCAAATAAATCAGACTGAATTTTCGGCGGGGCAATCTGTACGCTACGTTCACCGCAAGCAAAGCGAATATTAAGATACTGGCCGGTTTTTAATTTGTTGGCATCGCGGATTACCTGCCCGCGCTGATTAGTGACCACGCTATAACCTCTGGCGAGAATCTGTAGAGGAGAGACTGCCTGTAACACAGATGTCTGCTGCTGCAGCCGTTGTTGCGCGCGCATAAAAATATTTTGCCAAATTTGATGTAATTGTTGTTTCCGATATTCAAGTGCCTGTAGTGCATGAATAGTTTGTGGTCGTGTATTTTCCAGACTGCGTTGTTGCTGTATTAGATTTTGCCGATGCTGCCTGATCTGACGCTGCATGCCAATTTGTAACAGACGTGCTAAATCCCTTAGTTGCTGCTGCTGTTGCTGCCAGTTTTGCTGCGGGTGCTTTAATTGACGAGCAAGCCAGTCTAGTTTTTGTGAAGCATCATAATAACGTTGTTCCAGTAATTGGTGTATACGCTTTTGCCATTGAGTAACACTATGTCTTAATTGTGCCATATCAGGGCTAACCAGTTCGGCAGCTGCTGTCGGTGTCGGGGCGCGAACATCTGCGGCAAAATCGGTCAGGGTAAAGTCAGTTTCATGACCAACACCGCTCACAGTGGGAATTGTGCTGTCAGCTACAGTTCGTACGACGATTTCTTCATTATAAGACCACAAATCCTCAATACTGCCGCCTCCACGGCAAATTATCAGTACATCAGCCAGTGCCTGCTGATTGGCACTGGTAATAGCAGCAGCAATCTGACGTTCACTCCCTGCACCCTGTACAGCTGTCGGATAAATAATCACACGGATACCACTATGACGCCGGCGCAGGGTTGTTACAACATCGCGTAAAGCTGCTGCGGCCAGACTGGTCACTACACCGACCACTTTAGGATGAACAGGTAGCGGACGTTTGCGTTCCTTTGAAAATAAACCTTCGGCAGTTAACTGCTGTTTCAGCCGCTCATAAGCTTCATATAACTGTCCCAATCCTTTGTGGCGCACTGCATTAATGGTAATCTGAAATTCACCTCGTGCTTCGTAAATACTGATTTTTCCGGCTACTTCTATATGATCACCTTCCTGTAAGGGCTGGCTCAGCTGCTGTGCCACACCTTTAAACAGTACACATCTGACTTGTGCACGGGCATCTTTTAAAGAAAAATAGAAATGACCGCTGGCTGCACGGGTAAGATTAGAAACTTCACCGCCAACCCATAAATCAATCAGATTGTCTTCAAGCAATTGGCGGGCATAAGCATTGAGTTCAGATACACTTAAAGCAGCCGGAGCAAAGAAATCAGACATAATGGATACCATATTCAGAGCGGTTTTATTCTGTAGATATTATACGGCGTTTTTTTATCATAGTTCAGTTCTGCATATACAGCGTGGTATAGTGCAGCTTTGTAATTAATAGGCAGAGTTATGGGCTGGTTAGCCGGTTTAATACAAAGGCACTGGCAGCATCCACGTATAGTGCTGGTATTGTTACTGTGGCCGCTTGCACGATTATTTCAAAGTATTGCTTTGTTACGGTGCTGGCTGTACAAATCGGGCATTTTGCCGACTAAAAAACTGCCTTGTCCGGTAGTGGTAATCGGTAACATTCATGTTGGCGGTGTTGGTAAAACACCTTTAGTCGCTGCGCTGGTACAGACCTTACAGCAGCGGCAGATAAGGGTAGGTATCATTAGCCGTGGTTATGGACGTTTAAGTAAAGAAACGGTTATTCTGAATGCCCAATCTACCGCGGCAGAAGCCGGAGATGAACCATTAATGCTGTATCAGCAAACTCAGGCACCGGTTGCAGTTGCTTCTACTCGTGAAGCTGCCGGCAGAGCATTGTTAAATGCATATCCGGATTTGCAGCTTTTATTAAGTGATGATGGTTTACAACATTACGCACTTTGCCGGGATATGGAAGTTATAGTATTTCCGGCCGCAGATATCGGAAAAAAACTGGATATATTGCCTAATGGCCCATTACGCGAACCCGCTGAGCGCTTACAGGGAGCAGATGCGGTAGTATTCAGTCAGGGCGATGCGAATTCTGTTCAGCAGGCACAGCAACTAAATTTAATAAAAACACAATGGTGTGGTTTCAGTCAGTTGAACTATGGCGATTTCTATAGTTTAAATCAGCCGCAAAAGACTGCAAAAGCCCATGAATTTTCAGAAAAAAAATGCGCGGCAATTGCAGGTATCGGACAACCGCAACGTTTTTTTCAGGCATTACAGATATTGGGTATTCATCTGAAAGAAACCATTGCGCTGAATGATCACGCAACTATTCAACCCGAAGACTGGCCTGATGCAGAAATAATATTTATTACAGAAAAAGATGCAGTCAAATTGAAAAAACCTTTGCAATATAATATTTGGGTCTTACCACTTTCAGCACAAATCTGCCCGGATTTAGCTGAATTGATTCAGTTAAAATTAGGCTTAGACCGTACTAAATAAAATAAATACTTTTCTGCAATGAAAAAGATGCCATAGACTCCGGCTGCTGGTAAAATTTCAATAAATTGTCAGTATATCGTTGGTAGACGATACAAACTGACTACGATTTCAGGTTCTGTATTAAGCAGCCTCTATATTGCCATTTTAATATATGGTAAAGTCATTCAAAGACGATATTTATAAATTATTAACTGGTATTACTGCATTCAGGAAACCTGCTAAATCAACAACCATAAACTTCGCTTGCCACCTTTGCGAAACTAAGGATTAAAAATGAATCAAAAATATCTGGATATACTGGTATGCCCCGAGTGTAAAGGAAAACTGCAATGGCATGCACAGCAGCAGGAACTGTGGTGTAAAGCATCACGGCTGGCTTATCCGGTAAAAGATGGTATTCCCTATATGCTGGTAAATGAAGCTCGTAATTTAACTGATGAAGAATGTACGGCGACACATGAGTAATTTTGTTGTTCTGATTCCGGCACGGCTATCCTCCAGTCGTTTACCCAATAAGGCTTTAGCTGATATACATGGTAAACCGATGGTAGTGAGGGTAGCTGAGCGTGCACTTGCCAGCAAAGCCGGAAGAGTAGTTGTGGCAACAGATCATACTGATATTCAGACTGCATGTCAGGTTCATGGAATTGAAGCTGTTTTAACAGCTCCGGAGCATGAGAGCGGTACAACTCGTCTGGCTGAAGCAGCCGGCATTCTGAATCTCGCTGGAGAAGACTGTGTTGTAAATGTTCAGGGTGATGAACCTTTGATTGAACCTGAGCTGATTAATGCTGTAGCTGAACAATTACAGCAAAGTTCAGCACCAATGGCCACAGCAGCACATCTATTAACTGATTACACAGATTTTACAGATGCCAATTGTGTTAAAGTTGTATTAAACAACAAAAATAATGCCTTGTACTTTAGCCGTGCGGCCATTCCATGGCCGCGTGAATTAATGCGCAGCGGCGCTGAGGTCATGCCGGCAGATATTCCGGTATATCGTCATATTGGCATTTATGGTTATCGGGTACAGTTTTTGCACCAATATGCAGATTTGACTCCATCACCATTAGAACAGGCTGAATCACTTGAGCAGCTGCGCGTACTGTGGCATGGTTACAATATTGCGGTACAAATTACACCGCATGCTCCGGCTGCAGGTGTGGATACAGCTGCGGATCTTGAGCGTGTACGCACGAACTGGACAGAAGTAAAAAAATAAATATTAGTAATAATATTAAATCAAATCACAGATATATTCAGGAGTTGAAATGAAAGTTTTATTATTAGGTGCACCGGGTGCCGGAAAAGGCACACAGGCACAGTTTATTACTGCTGCGTTTAACATACCGCAGATTTCTACCGGGGACATGCTGCGTGCAGCAGTAAAAGCCAGCACACCTTTGGGCATTGAAGCCAAAAAAATTATGGATGCGGGCGGGCTGGTTCGTGACGATATTATTATAGGTCTGGTAAAAGAGCGTATTGCCCAGCCGGATTGTGCTAATGGTTTCTTATTTGATGGTTTCCCGCGTACACTGGCTCAGGCTGAAGCAATGGAAAAAGCGGGCGTGCATCTGGATGCTGTAGTAGAGATTGCCGTACCCGATGATGTCATTATTGAACGCTTGTCCGGTCGCCGTGTCCATCTTGCTTCAGGCAGAACTTATCATCTGGTTTACAATCCGCCAAAAGTTAACAATATAGATGATGAAACTGGTGAACCACTGATTCAGCGTGATGATGATCAGGAAGAAACCATCAAAAAACGTTTACAGGTTTATCACGAGCAAACAGAAGTACTGATTGATTTCTATGGTAAACAGAATGATGCCAATGCACCGGACTATATTCGTGTAGACGGAACCCAACCGGTAGAAGCAGTAAAAACTCAGGTTCTGGCCGCCTTAAAACTTTGATGGCTGAATCCGGCTGTCTGTTCTCATAAGATTACAGACAGCTTTTTGCTGTATGACAAATGATAAACAGTATTTCAGAATAAAGCCGGATTGTATATCCGGTTTCGGAGCATGGTATGAAAGTTACCAAAACCGTATTGACTGTATTACTTCTTGGTGTTTGTGCTTGTGCACTGGCACGCAGAGAAACTTTATATAACGAGCATTATATTGGACCTGATGAAAATCAGCCTTGGGAAGAGCAGGCTGTACCTATGCCAGCGTATCCTGCCGGTAATGAGCAATGGGCAGATATTTATATCAGCCAGACATATCAGGGTCAGCCAAAATTAATGCTGAACAGTATTCAAATCAATACAGACCATACTATCCATTATATTCTGAACCAGCAATCAGATCAGGGGATTAATAACCTTACTGCTGAAGCTATTCACTGCCCGACACGGCGCATGAAGGTGTTCGGATATGGTGACGATGTGAATAAACGCTGGATACAGCCGCGCAATAGTCAATGGAAAGTAATCGGTACCAGCCTGAATCAACTGGATAAAGTGCGTTCGGTGCTGTATCAGACTTTCTGCGAAGACGGATTACCCCGTAATCAGCAAGAGTTAATTAAACGTATTACCACACGTGCCATGCGTTAGTAGGATATATCGTGGAATGGCTCAGTGACTCTCATATCTGGTGGTTATTAATTATCGGATTCAGTGCCGGTTTAATGGATGCGGCTGTCGGTGGTGGCGGGTTGTTACAGATCCCCGGGCTGTTTGGCGCATTACCACAGAAAACCATCACACCGGTTGTTCTAGGGGTAAATAAATTTGCTTCCGCCTGTGGTACTTTAGTAGCAGCTGTGCAATATACCCGCCGTATACCGGTTCCATGGGCAATGCTGTTACCTGCTGCTGTACTTGCATTTGCTTTTTCATACATGGGTGCTCATGTTGTGGAATATCTGCCCACAGCGTGGATGAAACCGTCCATTCTGGTTATTTTAATCATTATGGCGATTTATACCTTTTTGAAAAAGGATCTGGGTCAGGTTCAGCGCCAAAGCCAGCTGACCCGACGTGAGTATATTATCGGACTGTTAATGGGTGCCTTAATCGGTTTATATGACGGTATATTCGGTCCCGGTACAGGCAGCTTACTGGCTTTTATATTTGTTCGCTTTTTTGCTTTTGACTTTATTACCGCAACAGCATCTTCTAAAGTTATTAATCTCACAACAAATTTTGCCGCACTGATATTTTTTATTCCACATCAGTATGTCGTATGGCATTGGGCAATTCCACTGGCTATTGCCAATCTGAGCGGAGGGATCATCGGTGCTAGATTAGCAATGCGTGGCGGCAGCAAATTATTGCGTAAAGGTTTTATTATTCTTCTGTGTATTATGATTGGTAAATTTGGCTACGATTTACTGTAATTTATGATTGCAGCAGCATTGGTTTATACCTGGCTGCGCTTACGCCGGAAAAAATCCTGTAATAATTGGGTAGATTCATTAGCCAGAACACCACCAATGATTGCAGTGTGTTTATTTAACTGCTGATTAGTAAATAAATTAATCACACTGCCGGCTGCCCCGGTTTTTGTTTCACAAGCTCCATAAATTACCCTTCTGATTCGTGCTTGTATTAATGCACTTGCACACATAGCGCACGGTTCCAGAGTAATATAAACATCACAATTTTCCAGACGGTAATTTCCCAATGCTTTACTGGCTGCCGTTAATGCCTGAATTTCTGCATGATGACTAATATTACAATCAGCGATACAGCGATTGTAGCCATAGCCAACCAGAGTGTTTTCACAGACAACAACAGCACCAACCGGCACTTCATTCAGTATATAAGCCTGACGCGCTGCATCCAGAGCCTGATGCATCCATTGCTGCATAACTTTTTCAGACGGAAAGACAGCTACTGGCGGGTGCAGTTTAAGCTGCTTGCGCCAGTAATCTTTTTCTTCATATGTAAAAGACTGAACTAAGCGATCTTCCACTAGAGCAATAAATTGCCACAAAAGACTGTCTGTACAGCCTGTACTCATACTTTTAAATTGTAAAAACGCAGTTAACGCTCCGCGAAGATGTAAATCTTCTAAGCAATGTATATTAAGTTGTTTAAGAATAGCTATGGTTTTAGGTGCCAGCGGAGGCGTTGTTAACGGCGTGCTCATAAGTAAAGTGCAAATTTATTGTATTGTATCTTACTATAAATACAGGTTTGTGACATTTGGAATTTTTATGTAATAAATAATAGAATTATCACTCTACTGTACAAACGAGCTTAAATAACACTGAGTTGCTAAGCTTCGTTAATATTACCAGACATGCTATTGTGTGTTTGCTCGGAAATTGCCTGTACAATA
The DNA here is from genome assembly GCF_000600005.1 of Snodgrassella alvi wkB2. Taxonomy (NCBI): domain Bacteria; kingdom Pseudomonadati; phylum Pseudomonadota; class Betaproteobacteria; order Neisseriales; family Neisseriaceae; genus Snodgrassella; species Snodgrassella alvi. Next base: position 1,245,262 of record NZ_CP007446.1, on the reverse strand, counting down.
GCTGCCCGGTGTATCTCATCACTATAATCCTCACATTGTTCGGGACTGATACCCAATTTAATAAATAAAGCATTATCTTTTTCAACTTGAGGATTAGATGTGGTAAGCAATTTATCTCCATAAAATATAGAGTTTGCTCCTGCTAAAAAAGCCAGTGCCTGCATTTGCTCATTCATTTGTTCCCGTCCTGCGGATAATCGCACATGTGATTTAGGCATCATAATACGGGCAACAGCAAGCATTCTGATGAAATCAAACGGTTCAATATCCTGTTCATTCGCTAAAGGCGTACCTTTAACCTTGACCAGATTGTTGATGGGAACACTTTCCGGATGTTCATCTAAATTAGCCAGTTGAATTAATAAACTGGCTCTGTCTTTTAGAGATTCACCCATTCCAAGAATTCCGCCTGAGCAAATTTTAATGCCTGCTTCTCGGACATAAGCCAATGTTTGCAAACGCTCCGCATAGGTACGGGTGGTAATGATGTTTCCGTAAAATTCGGGTGAAGTATCTAAATTATGATTATAGAAATCTAACCCGGCCTCAGATAAAGCATGAGCCTGATCTTGTGACAATTTGCCCAGAGTCATACAGGTTTCCATGCCCAGTGCTTTAACACCTTTTACCATCTCCAGAACATACGGCATATCTCTGGCAGTAGGATGCTTCCAGGCAGCGCCCATACAGAAACGTGTTGAACCGATTGCTTTTGCAGCCTTGGCTTTTTCAATTACTTTTTGAACTTCAAGCAATTTTTCTTTTTCCAGACCGGTATCGTAATGGACTGACTGGGGGCAATATTTACAGTCTTCCGGACAAGCACCAGTTTTTATGGATAGTAAAGTTGAAATTTGCACTTTATTGGCATCAAAAAATTGTCGGTGTATTGTTTGTGCTTTAAATATCAGATCATTAAATGGCAGTTGAAATAATTTGATAACCTCTGGTAGGGACCAATCATGACGAATAATGCTTAGCGACATAAAAATTTCCTTTAAATAACAGGCATAAAATTTACATTTCATGATAATACTTAACTTAATAATGTCAATTTCTCCGTAAATCAAGTTTATATTTAAACGAATTAAAATCTAATTTTTTACTGCATAAGTAAAGTGTATGATTACTATCTGGCTAGAAGCTCAGATAATTTTTGAAAAAGGGAATTTAATATGCAATGTTGTGTAATTATTACTGGTCATAGTCGGGGGTTAGGACGGGCTCTGACAGAATATTACCTGACCAAAGAAGTTAAAGTTGTCGGTCTATCACGGCATGGCTGGGATAATCCGCCGGAAAAATTACTGGAATATTCAATTGATTTTTCTGATGCTGATGCTATGGCGACATTAATCCGGTCAGCCAGCTGGCAAAGTGGTCTTGAAAATAAAAATGAAATTATTCTGATAAACAACGCTGGTATGGTAGAGCCGAATTCAATAATAGGCCAGCAGGATTGTGATGCAATTATTAAAGCAGTAACTGTAAATATTACTGCACCATTACTATTAACTAATGCGGTGATTGCCGCTGCTCCGAAAGCTGAAATTCGCATTGCGCATATCAGTAGTGGTGCCGGACGGCATCCGGTAGCAGGCTGGAGCGTATATGGAGCTACTAAGGCGGCACTGGATCAGCACGCAGCAGTAGTAGCGGCTGAACAACATCCGCATGTACGTATTGCCAGTATTGCTCCCGGTATTGTTGATACCAATATGCAGCAAAATATCCGTTCTGCCGATGCTGATAAATTTCCCCTGGTACAAAATTTTATTGGCTTAAAGGATAAAAATCAGTTGCAAAGTGCTGAAGATACTGCAAAAACAATTGCGGATATGATTGCTGCAGATGATTATGGCCGGCAAATTCTGCGCGATGTACGGGAACAGAACGGGGTTTGATATAATAAGCCCTTTTTGCTTTGGCTGATAACTATATGACCGGTATTACTTACCAGCAACAATTATCTGATAAACAGCACTATCTAGAGCAACTATTTGCAGACTGTGCTTTTCCGCCAATACAGATTTTCACTTCTCCGGCTTCTCATTACCGGATGCGTGCGGAATTTCGTATCTGGCATGAAGGAGACAGCTGTAGTTATGCTATGTTTACCCCTGGAGAAAAAGCCAGTTCCGGTAATGTATGTAAAATACGTGATTTTGCCATAGCTCATGAAAATATTAACTCATTGATGCCTGTTTTACTGAGCAAAATACAGGCCAGAGAAGAGTTAAAAACACGCTTATTTCAAGTTGAATTTTTAACAACACTGGCTGGCGATACGCTGGTTACTCTGATTTATCATAAAAAACTGGATGATGTCTGGGCTCAGTCAGCTAAATCGCTGGCCACCGAACTGAACATTCAGATCTTGGGACGCAGCCGTGGGCAGAAGGTAGTTCTGGAACGCGATTATGTTATTGAACGCTTAAAAGTTCATAATGAAATCTTTGAGTATAAACAGTTTGAAGGTGGTTTTACTCAGCCGAATGCAGAAGTTTGTCAGTCGATGCTGGGTTGGGCTGTTGATGTTGCTCAATCGATCAATGGTGGAGATCTACTGGAGCTTTATTGTGGTAATGGTAATTTTACTTTGCCGCTGTCCCGCCAATTTCACAAAGTTCTGGCTACAGAAGTATCAAAAACTTCTGTACAGGCAGCGCATTGGAATATTGAAAATAATCATATCAATAATATTGCATTAGCACGACTTTCGGCAGAAGAATTTACAGAAGCATTTACAGGCATCCGAACTTTCCGGCGATTGGCCAGCGAGCAGATTAATCTGGCTGATTATCAGTTCAGTACGGTTTTTGTGGACCCTCCGAGAGCCGGTATTGATCATGACACTCTTAAGTTGTTACAGAAATTTGATAACATTATTTATGTATCCTGTAATCCGGTCACTTTGCACGAAAATCTGCAAACATTATTAGCTACTCATAGCGTTAAACAGGCCGCCATGTTTGATCAGTTTCCTTTCACACCGCATATCGAATCTGGTGTCTGGCTAAAGAGACGCTGATTAAATTTAATTTATAAATAGTACTTTGCCTAAAGGATAAAAAACTGCCTGATAAATTTTATCAGGCAGTTTTTTATCAAAAGAATAAATTAATTTTTCTCTTCAGTCTGAACTTTTTGACGTAAACGCAGGCCAAGCTCACGCAATTGTTTTTCGTCAACATGATTTGGTGCATCTACCAGTAAATCCTGCGAACGCTGAGTTTTCGGGAATGCGATAACATCACGAATGGAATCAGCACCAGCCATCAGGGTTACCAGTCGGTCCAGACCAAACGCCAGACCTCCATGCGGAGGAGCACCGAATTTCAGGTTGTTCAGCAGAAAACCGAATTTATTCTGTTGCTCTTCTGGAGTGATTTTCAGTGCAGCAAATACTTTCTCTTGAATATCTGCACGATGAATACGAATAGAGCCTCCACCGATTTCCCAGCCATTTAGCACCATATCATAAGCACGGGCAATACACTGATCCGGTGCAGATACCAGTAAATCCTCATGACCGGCCTTAGGTGCAGTAAAAGGATGATGCATAGCAGACCAGCGTTGTTCTTCTTCATCATATTCGAACATCGGGAAATCAACTACCCATAATGGACGCCATTCGTCAGCAAAATAGCCGTTAGCAGCACCATGCTCGTGACCGATTTTAACGCGCAGTGCGCCAATAGCTTCGTTAACCACTTTGGCTTTATCAGCACCGAAGAAAATGATATCGCCATTTTGTGCGCCGGTTTTCTCAATAATAGACTGCAAAGCACGATCAGAAAGGAATTTCACAATCGGAGATTGCAAACCGCTATCTTCTGTATTATTTACTTTGCTAATGTCATTTACTTTGATATACGCCAGACCTTTTGCACCATAAATACCAACAAATTCTGTATAGGTATCTATTTCCTTGCGGCTCAGGCTGGCACCATTAGGTACACGCAAGGCAACAACACGGCCGTTTTTCATATCGGCGGCCGCACGAAATACTTTAAACTCTTCCGTTTTCATCAAATCGGTTAATTCGGTAAATTGCAGATTTACGCGCAAATCCGGTTTATCCGAACCATACAGGAACATAGCTTCATGCCAGCTCATGCGCGGGAAAACAGGTAAATCTACAGCCAGAGCTTCCTGAAAAACCAGCTTAACCATGTTTTCAGTGATATCCATGATTTCGTTTTCACTTAAAAACGAAGTTTCAAGGTCTATCTGAGTAAATTCCGGCTGACGGTCAGCACGCAGGTCTTCATCACGGAAACATTTTACAATCTGGTAATAGCGGTCAAATCCTGCCACCATCAGTAGCTGTTTGAATAGCTGCGGAGACTGCGGTAACGCAAAGAATTCACCTGGAAATACACGGCTGGGTACGAGATAGTCCCGTGCACCTTCAGGAGTAGAGCGGGTTAACATCGGTGTTTCGATATCTATAAATCCCTGACTGTCCAGATATCGGCGAACAGCCATAGCAACACGATAGCGCAGTCGTAGATTATTTTGCATAACCGGACGACGCAAATCAATTACGCGGTTAGTCAGACGTACATTTTCACTGATGCTTTCGTCATCAATTAAAAATGGTGGGGTGGCAGCAGTATTGAGTATGTCAATTTCTTTGGCTAATAGTTCAATACCGCCGGAAATCATTTTATCGTTTTTGGTACCTTCAGGACGTGCACGTACACGACCGGTAATACTTAGTACATATTCGTTACGGGCAGAGTCAGCCAGAGTAAAAGCTTCAGGTGTATCCGGGTCAATTACTACCTGTACGATACCTTCCCGGTCGCGCAGGTCAATGAATATTACACCGCCGTGATCGCGGCGGCGATGTACCCAGCCTTTTACGGTAACAGTCTGGTCGAGATATTGCTCATTAATTAAGCCACAATAGTTGGTTCGCATTTTGATGCCTTTGTTACTATGATTACGGTTAATTGTGTCATTCAGGATTATCATTTCCGGCCAATCATGCATTAATGCGGTTTGGCTGGTTTGTGTAAAGAGAAAATAGCCTGTAATGACTGGTTGTGCGGTGGTTCATCCGGCTGCACCATACCCAGTGAAATAACATATTTCAGTGCATCATCCACGCTCATATCAATTTCGCGGACATCTTTACTGTTAACCATAATATAGTAACCACCTGTCGGATTAGGTGTAGTGGGCACATATACTGAAATATAATTATCTGACGAAGCTTCTTCAGAATGGTGCGGTAAAGCGGATGCTAGTTTATCCGGTATGTGACCTGATACGAATCCAATAGTCCAGATATCCGGCTGAGGAAAGGGTACCAATACGGGCGTTTTAAACGACTGCCGGGAATCTGACAATAGAGATTCAGAAACTTTTTTGACTCCGGAATAAATACTTTTTACGACAGGAATGCGCCCCCACAACGCATCCCAGGCAGCGAATATTCTGCGTCCGAGCATATTTGCTGCCAGTAAACCAGTGAAAAATACAACAATGATAGCAAACAGTAAGCCTAAACCATGAATCTTGAATCCCAATATTGCCTGTGGCTGCCAGTGAGCAGGCAGAATGTTGACAAGCTGATCTGCCATGCCAATGATATAGCTGATTACCCAGATTGTTACAATAATAGGTAACCATACCAGCACGCCAGTGAGCATGTATTTCTTTAATGATTTTTTCAGTTTTCCGCCCTCGGCAGGCTGTTGTGCCATAGTGTGATTAAGTCCTTTTAATTAAAGCCGGCTTAAAATTATCAAACTTTATATTATACCCATATTTGTTTGTTTTCACAGCGGCATTACTGAGATTAATTAAATTTAATTCAACAGTACAGATACTGAAAATTCAGATTGGCAAAATAACTGTATATTTTAAAAATAACATATTGGAATTTCATTTTATCAGGATTTAACCATTTTAATAGGACTGAATAAAACCCGTTAATTGAGTATTAAATTTTTCATCTACCTGATTTAATTTTATGTATGATTATCTGTCCTGTTATTATCATCTCAGATTTCTATAAATCTAGTATTAAAAAAGCTTTACGGCCAAAAAATTACAATAACATTTTTAAATTAATTCAGTATAATGTGGTTATGATAATTACAAATAAATATTTATCTGAAATTAACAGCAGCTTGTATGTCAAAAACTCTCGTAGTCAGTGGATGGTTACCGTGGTGGGTATTGGGTGTTTGCGGTTCTTATCTGCTGCCATCACCAGCGATTTTACCGTGGATATATGCTTTTTTTATTTTGTTAGTCTTCGCATTTTTTACGCGCTGGCTGGTTTTTTTGTTTGGTTGTGCTTTATGCGCCGGAATAATATTTGCATTATGGCGCACGGATAATTTATTACAAAATCAATGGCCGCTTACTGATAAAGCAAGTGTGCAAAATATTACGCTTACTGTAAGCGATATCCCTCAATATGAACAGCAACGCAGTCGTTTTGTGGCACAGGTTAAATTACCAGATGGACGGCAGCAGCAATGGCTACTGACAGATTATTCAAAACAACAATGGACAGCTGGCAGCCGATGGCAAATAAAAGCAAAAGTTCGTGCCATAATCGGTGAAGCTAATAAGGTTGGTTTCAATCGTGAAGCATGGGCACTGGCTAATCATATCAGCGCTCAGGCTACAGTGGTAAAAGGTCAACGCAAAGCACTTCCGGCTGTGTCCGGCTGGAAGGAAAAGCTCACAAGCTGGCGAATTTGGTGCGGCGGCCGATGGGAAGCACAATCTCAGATATATCCGCAGGGCGTAGCATTAATAAAGGCGCTTACAGTCGGTGAACAGTCTGCATTACCGGCTGAGGCATGGCAGGTATTCCGTCCTTTGGGTTTAAATCATCTGGTCAGTATTTCCGGCTTACATGTAGGGATGTTAGCCATGCTTGCTGCATGGTTGTGCAGCAAATGCTTACAATATCTTCCTTTTCAGATTTCACAACCATGGATACTGACACGCGGAGCAGCGGTAATTACTGCGATTGTATACAGTGCTCTGGCCGGATTTGCCGTGCCGACCCAGCGAAGTATGCTAATGATTATCATTCTGGCGCTGACGTGGCGGCGGGGGTATTTGCGAGCATTTCAAATTTGGTGGCTGACGATAGCACTTGTATTGCTGTTTGATCCTCTGGCCGTTCTTAGTGTTGGTTTCTGGCTTTCTTTTTTGTTAGTTGCTGTTCTGATGTGGGCAGGAGAAGGTGTAAATCATACAATTAAATTGTTTCAGTTAATGCAGGCACAGTGGGCTGCCGGACTTGCTTCAGTTGTATTGGTAGCTTTCTGTTTTGGTTCGGTACCTGTCATGTCGCCATTGGTAAATGCTCTGGCCATTCCGTGGTTCACACTGGTTCTGGTACCAATAGCATTATTATCAATGATTGTTCCGTTAGATTTTTTGCGTACTTTTGCTGCATATCTTACCGAACAAACTATGCAGATATTGAACACAATAGCCAAATATGCCCCGGAATATTATCCCGCACATGCGCCATTGGCTATGTGGGTATTGGCGATGCTGTCTGTTTTAATTATGTTGCTGCCCCGAGGCTGGCATCTTCGTCCGCTATGCCTGCTAATTTTATTGTTAATGCTCAGTTACCAGCCGCCACGTCCTGCTCAGGGTGAAGCATTAGTTAGAGTATGGGACGTCGGGCAAGGTCTGGCTGTAAACATTAGTACGGCCGGGCATGAATTATTATTTGATACGGGTACAGCATACGCTGCGCAATCGGTGTTATTACCTAATTTACGCGCAGCCGGTATCAGGCAACTTGATACGCTAGTACTCTCACATAATGATGCTGATCATGACGGCGGTGTTGTACTGATTAAAAAGCAGCTGCAACCTAAAAAAATCATCGCCGGACAAATCAGTGCATATCAGTTTCCTGTCCACCCATGTACAGCCGGTGCTAACTGGCAGTGGGACAATGTCTGGTTTGAATTTCTTAATCAGCCAGTGGCAACTAATAAAAAAGGAAAAAATGATTATAGCTGTGTTTTAAGAGTAGTCAGTGCTGATAAAGCCGTGTTGATAACCGGCGATTTAGGTAAAAAAGGCGAGCAGACCTTGCTAAAAGCTTATGGGGATAAATTGTTCAGCCAGATTTTAGTTTTAGGTCATCATGGCAGCCGTTATTCAAGTGATGCTGCTTTTATCCAAACAGTTGCCCCTCAATATGCCGTGGCCAGTGCAGGCTTTGCTAATCCTTACGGTCATCCGCATATTCAGGTGCAAGCATTGCTGGCACAGGAAAATATTAGTCTTTTACGAACAGACCGGATGGGAGGAATACAGTCAATTTTATCAGAACGAAATTTAAGCTGGCAGCCATTACAGGTTTATAAACCATACTGGCAACGAAAACCGATGAAACAAACATCAAGGCTATAACAATTAAATGCCATAATGTCCTAGTGTATAATTATAAGAATCTGAAAGTAATCGGATAAAAGGAATCTGTATGTATTGGCGGAAAATTTGCTATTTAGGCATAGTCGTTTTAGCATTGGCTGCTTGTGCTACACCTGAACAAAAAGCTGCCCGTCAGGCCGAGCGTGCAGCGGCAGAAAAGGCTGCACAGCAAAAACTGCAACTGGATCTGGCTGCACAGTGTGATACCCGGACTGCTGAATTAATGCAGCAACAAATGCAAAACCCGACATTTTTATCTGATCCTGCCAATGCCAAATTAGCAGAAGAATACCGGCAAAAAGTTAATTTGCCTATTTTTCAGAGTTGTTACAAGCTGGCATGGAATAATTATATTAACAAAATTAAATTGCAGCAGGCACAGAACTGGGCAATGCAGCGCAGATGGGATGATGATATGGACTGGATGATGTTCCGCCCGCGCTGGTGCCGAGGGGTTCATAACGGACGCTCATACGTTTATCGTTGCTGACATCCCGTTAATGAGCAATATAAAACAGGCAGGTACAGGCTGCCTGTTGTGCTATTAATCTATTTTACTGGCTTAATACATCTACACCTTTAGGCGGTGTAAATTTGAACTGATTGCGATTAAACTGCGGATGAGTATTAAGCTGACTGAAAGTAATATTGGTCAGATTACCAAAACTGTCTTTCAGCTGCATATTGGCCAGATTGTCACCACGAAAACCAATACGAATATTCTGATAGCCTGTATCGCTTCGTTTTGGAATGGCCCGAACATAATCAATGCCATTACTGCTGCCATCATCTGACAAGGTATAATTGGCATTCAACGCTAATTTATTCGAAAGAATAGCTGCCGGAGAATCGCCAATGGTCTGATTCTGAGAGCGCTTGGTTACCTGAGCTAAGTCCTGATCATATAACCAGACAGTTTTACCATCACCAACAATAGTTTGCTTATATGGCTGTGTATATTCCCAGCGGAAAAGTCCCGGGCGCTGAATGGAAAATGTTCCTGAAGTAGTTTGAGTACGCTTTTTACTGTGAACAGTCTGACTAAACTGACCGGAAATACCATCTGTATCGGAATTGAATTTTTGCAGAGTATCAAGACCTCCGGCATAGGCCAGAGTTAAATTGACAGTCATAAAGCCGGTTAGTATTGCTTTACTCAAAATTCGCATTAATTACTCCTTTGATGAACTACTAAAGGATATTTTAGCTGCTCCTGAACAAAGATGAAACTAAATTAAGCTATTAATCTCTGTTTGTATAATTACAAAATAAATGAATAATGACAATAGTCTTAACAAATAAGGAATTTGAAAATATCTGGCGAATATATCAATCAATGATGGTATAGGGATTTCTTATTAGTTTACATAAAATTTCTAAGAATTTTCAGAAAATAAATTTGCTAATGAAAAAGCCTTAAGTGAAAAGCTCTTTCATCAGCAATATTGGTGCATTTAATGTTTAGCAGCCTGCTCAAAACGGGCTAAATTCTGTTTAGCCTGTTGAAGCTTTGATGTATTTTCGTTTAATTTATTTTGTAATTCAGCAGTTTTTTCTGTATCTCCTTTAGCCTGAGCCTTGGCTAGTTTACGCTGTGTTTCACTGATTTTGCTGTCTAATTTATTAATTTTCTGAGTGTATTTTTGTCGTAAATCATCATTTGAGCAATTTTGAATGATGTCTGCTTTTTGTGCATTCAGCCGGTTAATTTGCTTTTGATTATGGTTAGCCTGTGCATATTGCATTTGTTTTTCAATCTGTTGCTGTTTTTCTTTACAGGTTTGCCAATTATGATCAGCTAGTGCAGGAATGGAAACTGCTAAAGTCAAAGTTAAAAGAACAGCTTTTGTTGTGCGTGAATAATACATTTTAATCCTTTTATATATTAATAAATTGATATTGTAATTCATAATAGCTGATTAAAACCATTAAATTGTTAAATCATATTAAATCGCGGTTTATTTAGCAGCGACAGGACATGTATACTCAATCATAATTTTGCCATAACGTAACTTCTATATATGTCTATTGTCTTATTACTCGAATCTGCTTTGTTAAGTTGCCAGCCTGAGGAAAAATGTACGCTAAGTTTAACTGCACAGCAACTGTGCTCAGATACACCTGCGAATAGTCTGAGAAGGGATGAAACAGGTGAAATAAAAGATTTTCGTCTGGCCGGACATCCACCGAAACCTGAGTTAGTGCCTCCCTCCAGAGTTACAAACAGAAATTTAACTACTATAGAAGGTTATGCAGCTTTGTTGCATGCAGTTTGTCATATTGAATTTAATGCAATCAATCTGGCTTTAGACGCAGCCTACCGATTCAGATTGTTACCGGAAGAGTTCACTCGTGACTGGGTACGGATTGCTGCTGAAGAAGCAAAACACTTTCAGCTTATGCGTCAGCGTTTGCAAGCAACCGGATATGATTATGGTGATTTTTCAGCTCATAATCATTTATGGGATATGGCTTATAAAACTGCATTTGATCCATTACTGCGCATGGCTTTAGTACCCAGAGTACTGGAAGCACGAGGGCTGGATGTAACACCCGGAATGCGTAAGAAATTTGCTCAAAAAGGGGATGATGAAACTTGTGCTGTATTGGATATTATCTATCGTGAAGAAGTAGGGCATGTACGTGCGGGAAATTACTGGTATCAGTATTTATGTAAACAGCGCGGACTTGAGCCACTGACATTATTTCGTCGCTTACTCAGTCGTTATGATTTATTTATTTTTCGCGGCTATGTTAATCTGGAAGCACGGGAACAAGCCGGTTTTTCTAGTTTTGAACTGGAAATGCTGGAAAATTTTGAGCAAAACCGCCAGACAGATATACACAACTGGCGGCAGGCTTTACAAAATTAAAAACAGCATATAGCCAGCACTGACTATATGCTTATCTGTAAATTTATTTCATCGCACTGCATAAAGCATTTACATTATAACGGAACATATCAATGTATGTAGCTGCCGGAGCACCTTTGCTCAGTGCATCAGAATAAAGACGACCAGATATTTTGGTTTGAGTCTCGCTGGCAATACGCTGAACCATCTTCGGATTTTTTATGTTTTCCATAAATATAGCTTTAATATGATCGCGCCGGATCTGGCTGATAATAGCGGCAACCTGACGGGCAGAAGGCTCTGCTTCGGTGCTCATACCTTGTGGCGCAATAAATTCAATCCGGTAACGTTTTGCCATATAACCGAAAGCATCATGTCCGGTTAACACTTTTCGTTTTTCTGCAGGCACTGCATTAAACATTTTGCTTGCCCAGTTATTCAATCCGGCAAGTTGTTGCTGATATGCAGTCAGACGCTGCTGATAATAGGCTTTACCTTGCGGATCCACACTTATCAGAGCATTAGCAATGTTGCGTGCATATATTTGCATGAGAACAGGGTCATTCCAGACATGCGGATCGGTATGCTGATGATGTCCGTGACCGTCATCAGCCAGCATTAACGGCTTAATGTTCTGAGTAACAGTAAACAAAGGTACTCGGCTTTGCTGAGCGGCACGTTGCAAAGCAAGAGGTTCAAGCCCCAGTCCATTAAGCAAAATCAGTTTAGCAGTACGCATGTCACGTAAATCTTTACTTACTAACTGATACATATGCGCATCCTGATCAGTACCAATCAGGCTTCGTACCTGTACTCGTTCACCGCCGATTTGCCGTGTAACATCTCCCAGAATACTAAAGCTTGTGATTACCGGTAATGGTGCTGCATGAATTATGCTGGCTAAACCAGTCAGAAATAAAGTTAACAGACAGATAAACAGACCACGTTTCATCAACTAATATCCTAAAATGAGTTTACTGAAAATTTTTCAGGTAATATGATGACGGTGACGTTTATATAACCACCATAAAATACCGTTTTCACAACCAATAAATAAAGACAGAATATAAACAAAACCACAACACAAAATAATTGCCGGACCTGAAGGCAGATCTATATAGTAAGAAAGCAGTAATCCGATAAATCCGCAAACTATGGCAATACCGGCAGCAATCGTCATCATGCCGCCCATCGTTTTATGCCATAGCCTTGCGCTGATAGCCGGTAACATCATCAAGCCTACAGACATCAGGGTACCTAATGCCTGAAAACCAGCTACCAGATTCAAGACGACAAGAATTAAAAAAATAATATGCCAAAGTGTCCCTTTTCCGTTTACGGCACGCAGAAACAGCGGATCGATACTTTCCAGCATTAGCGGCCGGTAAATAACAGCCAGTACCAGCATGGTTATACTGCTGACTACCGCAACCAAAGTTAAGGCCGCACGATCAACCGATAAAATTGAGCCGAATAATAAATTCAGTAAATCGACGCTATTACCGCCACGACTGACCAACACCACGCCTAAAGCCAGACAGGTAAGAAAAAAAGCTGCAAAGCTGGCATCTTCACGTACATCGGCAAAGCGGCTGGCCAGACCGGCCAGTAAAGCCATCAGTAAACCGGCAATAAAGCCACCTAAACTCATTGCAGGCAGACTGAGACCGGCAATCATATAACCAGCGGCAGCACCCGGTAAAATTGCATGGCCTAAAGCATCACCAACCAGACTCATGCGGCGCATCATCAGAAAAACCCCTACCGGTGCCGTCCCCAAAGCAAGAAATACAATAGAGCAGAGTGCATAACGCATAAAATCATAATCAGCAAAAGGTTCTGTAAGTAAATGGACAATATTCATCAGTTTTACCTGTCACACCACTGGTTTTGTTCATATTGCTGCATAGCTGCCGCTGCCTTTTGCAGATTATTTTCTGTTATTACTTTATCCGTTTTACCTGCTGCAATTTTTTCACGGGCAATTAATAGCGTATTGGGGAAATAGGCTTGTACTTGTTCATAATCGTGCAAAACGGTAATAACAGTACATTTTTGTTGCTGCTGATATGTCTTGAGTATATCCAGTAAAGCAAATGTGGTTGACGCATCGACAGCATTAAATGGTTCATCCAGTAATAATACACTTGCATTCTGAATCAGCATACGCGCCAGCAATATGCGTTGAAACTGTCCGTTAGAAAGCTGAGCAATACTGCGGTCTTTATATTGCAACATCCCTACCTGGTTAAGTACATTAAAAATTCGCTGATACATGGCTTTAGATATACTGGCAAAAAAACCGGTTTCATACCATAAACCCATTGCTACCAGTTCAAATACACTCATCGGCTGGCTACGATCAATATCCGACTGCTGAGGCAGATAAGCAATATCAGAGCGCTGCAATTTTCCCCAGCTAATTTGGCCGCTATCAGGGCGAACAAGATGCATAATGGCTTTAAGCAAAGTTGATTTACCCGCTCCGTTTGGACCAAATATAGCCCACATCTCATTCATATTAAAATCAATATTGATATGATGAATAGCCGGTCGATGTCTATAGCTCACAGTAACATTTTCAAGCTGAATACTCATGATCCGCACACCGCCCATGCATACATTAACCAGAGTAAAACCAGAATCAGGCTTACCCATGACAGACGTTTTATTGCTCCGCAAAGCAAGAGTGAAAACATACTGAGCCTTTAATAAGCAATTTTAATCAAGAATGTTACTATATAACATTACATAAATGATACCCTATAACATTATATATATGCAAAATGTTACTTAGTCTGTGCAGCAAATGTGAATGATTGGTGATGAGTGAGCATCCTGATGGGTAAACGATTCGGATGTAAAGCCTGCTGTAAGCGTACCGATAAAGGAGAGGGCAAACCAAGAATAGATGCAGCTATAGCTTCAGCGCATAGCGGAGCAGTAATCAATCCACGGCTGCCATGAGCGGTATTAATAAATGCTCCCGGCAGCCATGGACAGGGCTGGGTAAGCGGGTAGTTTTTATCCATACGCAACTGCGCATAATACTTGAACATAGCAGATGTATCGCCGATTGGTCCGACAACCGGTAAATGATCATAAGCATCACAGCGTATGGCTGCATGTCCCTGCAAAGGGATATCAGAATCTAAGTTAGCTGCAAGATACGGCATCCATTGGCGTAATTGCTGCCAGTTTTCTTTTTCGTCTTCACTGGTTAAATCATCATTGGTTTGATTGGGATGAAAGGTAGCGCCAAAACACAATTTATCACGCCATTGCGGGGTAATATAACTATTTGCACTCAATGCGCAGTGTGGCTGTACAGCCTCCTGTTTTATACTGGCTGTAGTTGTCTGACCGCGTATTTTATGAAGCGGCCATCCGGCTACCGGATACAAAAAATTACTTTCGGCTCCGGCACAAATGACAATATGTGATGCATTAAGTGAAAATACCTCAAGCTGATTCTGACAATCTATCTGCCATAAATCCTTTTGCCGGCAAATGGCATTTACTTTCGTTGTTGTTAATACCTGAATCAGCGGGTGCCTGAGCATATTCTGAATCCAGCTGAGAGGATTAATTGCAGCGCCATAAGGCCACCATAAACCACTATGCGGCAAATCTATACCGGCAATCTGACTGGCTTCTTCCTGTGTAACAGCATGAAATAATTTACTTTGCGGATTTTGATTAGCCAACAGCATATTACGTTGCTGTTCTTTTGAATTGTAATTCAGATGGATAACACCACAATCCAGCCAACCCTGACCGGAAGGCAAACAGTTGCTGAGCAGTGCCCGGCTGTAGCCATAGCCAGCTAGTAGTAGCTCAGTCTGAACCGTAGCATGGGCAGAAATTTTTGCGTATAACAGACCAAGATGATTGCCTGAGGCTGCGCTGGCAATTGTATGCTGTTCTATGACTGTTACTGCTATACCACGCTTTGCCAGAGCAAAGGCAGTGGCAGCGCCGGCAATACCTGCGCCAATCACCACCACGGATTTAACCGGTAATAAATCCGGCAAGGTAAGCCATGGTTTATATCTGAATTCAGAATAAACGGGCGTCGTACTTGTACAGACTATACCGGGATTAAACTGAACCCATTGTTCATATACATGCGGCTGAATAAGAATAAATTTTCCTGCATAACGAAATGGATAACTAAATACCGGCTGGTGCAGCCAGAATATCTTGGCTTCAAGCCAGAGCTGTACAATAATCTGGCCAGCAGGTGATTGTGCAGTTAAAGACTCAGGCCAGTCTTGTGCAATTATTATGATTTCTGCCTGCTCATCACTGCCTATCTTCTCAGCCAGTTCATCTGGCTTCGGCCACCCGTGGAAAGTATAAACGCTCATGGCTGACGAGCAGAGGTATGAGTTTCGGAAGAGGAACTAGCTCCTTGATTCAGCCATAACCATTGCTGCTGTAATGTTTGCCGCAAACTGTCCTGTTTTTGTTGTGAAGTGTGTAAACCGGCAGTCAGTTTCTGATAATCAATTGTAAAGGAAGGGCGGCTAAAAGTGCCATTAATGCGTAATGGCAGTAAATTTTGCTGCTGAGCACGCCGAGTAGCAACCAGCACATTATAATCCATTTGCTGCTGTAGCCATTTAACACTACCCGTTCCTTTAATATCAAAGTTATCAGCATGCAATTCTATTCGTCCGTTTTTACTCTTACCGTTCTCTACCGGAATAAACAGCTTAATATTACGGAATGGCGTTTGGCTGGTTTCATTATAAGCAACGGTAGTCTGATTCTCACTGTTTTGCAAAATGTTATTAATATCAATCCCGTTCCAGAAACCCTGATGAATTTGTAATTTAGCATTACCAGTCAGAGTCGACAGCCATTGATTACGGTTCATTCCATTACCATGTAACTCAAAATCGGCATCTGCAGTTCCGTCAAGGTTTTGCCAGCCAAATGTATCCTGAAGAAAAGATTTTATCTGCACATTATTTACATGTTGCTGAATTTTCCAGCTCAAGGGATTAGCATTGCTAATCTGTAACATTCCCTGACTGTTTCCGCCATACATCTGAATACTGAATGGTTGCAGTGTAAAATTATGCGCATCAATTGAAAGATTGGTTTTCAGCTGATTCAGTTGCACTTTATGCGTCTGCAAAGAATCGATATTAAGTAGGGTATTAACAGAACGGTTTTTAAACCAGTTTTGCCACAACTTTTGCCAGTCAGATGGAAGTATACCGGTAGTATTATCTATATACGGGCGTAAATTTAGCTGAACAAGATGAATATTTCCATTCACTTTTCCTGAATTTTTATCACTTTGGTAATTTAAGTTAATATCCACAGGTTGATTATCGAACTGACCTTGTAATACTAACTGTGCATTACCGTTGTCATCTCCATGAAGACTGCCCGTCAGATCACTGATAAACCGCAAATAAGGCAGAGCATTAACAGCATCCTGATGGCTGTTAACCGATAAATTACTAATTTTCCAATGCCGCATATCCAGCCAGTTTAACTGACCGCTCACGGTTAAAGCAGTTTGATATAAATGACTTTGCCAGCCACTATCAATCTGAAACTGTGATAAAGACCATTGATTCTGTATCCAGCTGGTATTACTGGCAGATAAAGTTGCATTAATCTCATTATCACCAATTTGTGCGGTAGCCACACCGTTCAATTGTGGTAATAATAGTTTAGCCCAACCAAGTTGCCAGTTCTGACCATTACCTGATATATGCAACTGATTATGCTGACTGTGCCATTGCCATTGGACAGCAGTTGTCTGAAAAAGCTGCTGCTGAGGCAGCCAGCGCGCATCAAAATGCCATTGGCCATTACTATCGCCCAAAGAAGGTAGCTTAGTTTTTACTTCCAGATTGATATCCTGCCACTGCATAACCGCATCAGGACGGTAAACAGCACTTAGCTGACATTGCATAGTCTGCATGTATTGGCCGCTGAGCGTCCCATCCAGTTTAAGCAAACTGTTATTACCAAGATTATGCCATTGTAAATTTAGCTGATTAATTTTCTGAATATTTTGTCCGTCATTGATACGGAAGCTGGCATTTTCCAAAATAAAGCGATTAATTTTCAATTGATTATTTTTTTGTTGTTGTTCCCATAAATCGCTCAAATTCCATTGCCTCTGACTATCTCTAACAAGATTAACGTGTGCATTTGTAAGCTGTAATTTTTCAATTGTCATGCGACCAAACAAACTTTGCCACCCTAAACCAATTTTCATATCATCAATATGAATATCGTCGGCTTTGCTGAATTTATTTTTAATACGTACATTGTGCAAAGTAACTGTCGGGCGTGGAAACATAGCACGGTTTATATCCTGGTCAAAAATAACCTGATGGCCACTATTTGCCATCATGGCATTTGCCCGTTTATTAATTTCTTCTGCATTAAATAAATAATGCAAAACGGCTATATCAATGGTTAGCAAAAGGATAATGCTCAGGCAGCTGAATACAATCAGCTTCAACCAGAATTTGCCTGAATGCAATAAGGAAATCATATTGAATTAAAATTGGATTATTCTCAAAAACTTTGTTCTGATTTATCATCAGAACAAAGAAACAAAATATATTTTTATATAAAACAAATTCAATCAATAAAATAAAAATATCCTACTGATTAAATTAGAAGCCAACAATCAGCTTAGTCAATTAAGTAGACGAATCTATTGAAAGACCAGAGATTGTAAGATAAAGATAAATGCCAGCCTGTTTGACAGACTGGCTGCAAAACTAATGATGCATATGATGATTATCTGAAGCAGAAGAACCGACACTGACAGGAACATTAAGCATTAACGGTTTGGCATAACGAAAAGTTAAACGCACCGGAATTGTTGTTCCTTTTACTAAGGGCTTTTTTAAACCCATTAACATAATATGCATTTTCCCCGGTTGAAGCTGGGTCACCTTACCGGCAGGTAAGGGCAAACCTTGCGGTAAAGGGCGCATTTTCATTACGCCATCTATTTCGGTTGTTTCATGCACTTCACCAGACATAGCCACCGGGCTGGATACACTCAGTAAAACATCATCTTTACCTGAATGATTATCCAAATCCATAAATACACCACTGGAAGACATTCCCGGCACACTGAACCGTGCCCATGCATGATTAGCAGCAATACCTTGTGCCAATACCAAACCTGCATATGAAGCCAATAAAGTCGAAAACAAAATTTTTTTCATAATTATCATCTTTATAAAGGCAGATATAAAATTTGTTGTACCCGTATGACCTTAACCGGAGCAAGTTGCCATAAAAAACATTATACAGCTAAATGCGGAGCAATAATTTGTAAAAGCTGGGCAAGAATTTTGGGATTTGCAGCAACAATATCCCCACTATCCAACCAAGTTTGTTCACCATGCATATCAGTAACAATACCACCAGCTTCCTGCACAATCAGAGCACCACCAGCAATATCCCAGGGTTTCAGGTTAAACTCAAAATATCCGTCAACTCGGCCACAGGCAACATTACATAAATCTAGAGCAGCAGAACCTTCTCTGCGACCACCGGCTGTTTTAGCCAGTACGTCTTTTAAAATTGCCAGATAGGTATCCATCATGCTTTGGTCAACAACTGGAAAACCTGTGGCTATCAGGCTGCGCAATAAATCACTTCGATTGCTAACCCGAATACGCTTATCATTAAGCAAAGCGCCTTGACCTCGGCTGGCAACATATAAATCATTCTGTTCCGGTGCATAAACCAGTGCTTCGGCTAAAGTACCTTTATGCAGCAAAGCCATAGAAATAGCGTACTGTTTATGTCCGTGTAAATAATTGGTTGTACCGTCCAGTGGATCAATAATCCATTGATATTCCGCATTAGTATTACCTGAATGACCAGCCTCTTCACTCAAAACAGCATGATGAGGATAGACTTCCTGAATAGTGTTAACAATAATATGCTCAGCCTCACGGTCTACATCTGAAACAAAATCATTAGCAGCTTTGTTATCAATTTTAATGTTGTTTAAATTGCTGCTGGCGCGATGCATCATTTGACCGGCTTTGCGCGCTGCTTTCCACGCAGTAGTTAATATAGGATTCATGCTAATTCTCGAGATAGGGCTTAAAAGCTAAAACAGATATACAATGGGTATTTTAAAGAACAAATGCCGCATAGAAACACTGCGGCAATATAAACAGAATATCGCCAATTATACGACAAAAAGTGTTTTTGCCAAAATTATGCTCTCATAGCAGATTGAGGGGTCTGATTTTGCTATAATACGCAGAATTTTTGCATTCAGCAGATGTCTGTATTAATCACTGATATGAATAAACCTGTTCTACCGGATTTTCTCAACAACATTACTATTGTACTTAGCCGAACCAGTCATCCTGCCAATATCGGATCTGCAGCAAGAGCCATGAAAACAATGGGTTTAACCAGACTTACTCTTGTTGCACCGAATTTGATGCAAACACCGATGACATCTGATCCTGCTAAGTTCGATTATGCCAATCCAGCTGCATTTGTATTACCTGAAGAAAGCTTTATCCTGGCCTCAGGTGCTCGTGATGTACTGGAAAATGCACGGATTGTCGCTACACTGGATGATGCTCTTGCAGATACTACTTTATCTTGCGCCTTAACCAGCCGGCGGCGTGAGTTGTCCGCTCCGCTACATACCCCGCGGGAAATCATGCCCTCATTAATTTCGGCAGCCGGTACAGGTCAGCAAATAGCACTGGTATTTGGAAATGAAACTTTTGGATTAAGTATAGATGAAGTTCAAAGTTGCAATCGTCTGATTACTATTAATGGTAATCCGGATTATTTTTCTCTTAATCTGGCCCAGGCGGTGCAAATTATATGTTATGAATTGTTCAGCCATGTTGATATCAGCATGACACATCTAAAACAAGAACAGAATCTGGCTACTCATCAGCAAACAAGCGGTATGGTAGAACATTTACAACAGGTAATGAATTTGGCCGGCTTCTTTAACCGGCGCAATGAAAAAAGGCTGATGCGACGCATGGCTGCAATGTTCGACCGTGCACAGTTAAGCACAGAAGATATCGATGTCTTGCGCGGATTCTACAATACTGTTAGTCAGCAATTACAAAAAAATCAAAATTAGTATTATATTGTAAATATTTGTCTGCAAAAGAAAAGGGTGCCAGTATGAATTATTCTTCAGATCCGATTTGGTGGCGTTTAAAAAAAACGATCGTACGCGATCTGGCCAGTCTGTTAACGGCACCACCTCCATGGATATCATCTGCCGAGATACCAGTTTCAGTACTATTGGGAGATGAAGGATTCCGATTTTTACTTTCTCTGGATGAGCAGCCTGAAAGCCTGTATTTATTTCTGAAAAAACATGGCGGATATCAGAGCCGCCTGGGCATTTATGCAGAACGTTTACTCAGGTATTGGTTTTTACATGCTCCGCACAGCAGACTGATTGCACATAATGTGCAGGTTCAGCATAATCAGCAAACATTGGGGGCTTTCGATTTTATCGTACAGTTAAACGAAAGTATTTACCATCTGGAGTTAGCAACTAAATATTATGGCAGCCGGTCAAATCAACTTGAAAACTTTACCGGTCTGAATCCGACTGACCAGCTTATTAATAAAATGCATAAAATCCAGCAGCAGCTCAGGTTAAGCACGGAGCCTGCTGCTGAAAATATCCTGAAAGATTTATCTTTGGAGCATGAGCAATTGCAACATGCCAGCATTATTCGCGGTATGCTGTTTATGCCTGAACCACAGCAACAATTGCCAGCACCATTAAATTCTTTGAGCTGGCAAGGGTATTATGTAGAAAACTGGGATGAATTTAAATGCTCAGAAAATAGTCGTTTTTATGTACTTGACCATTTATCTTTTCTGTCTCCTGCACGCATCAGTAGTAATGCTATAGTTACCTTCAATCAGATTAAGCAAATCCGCCAGGGTATGGTTGCAGTGGTTGAAGAGCGTGCAGACGGCTGCTGGCATGAAGTGCAGCGTATAATGAAAACAAATTGTAAAAACAACTAAACCTGAACAGCGGCAAGTGTTTTTATCAGTACATAGGTTTTTGTAAGGGCTTATGGTACACTTGCCATTTAATTTTTGTCTGCATGAGTAAATGCCCGTGTGCGTACAGCCCAAAAGCAGTAGCTTAAGACAAATGAAACCAAAACCAGATCAACTGACATCTAAGGGTTTACGATGAGCGTAACAGTAGAAAAATTAGATAATTTAGAGCGTAAAATCATTTTGGCTCTGAACTGGGAAGACATCAGAGCAAAAGTCAACGCACGCATGAAAGTAGCACAGAAACGTGCCCGTGTTGATGGCTTTCGTCCCGGTAAAGCACCGCTGAGAATAATCGACTCTATGTACGGCTATGGTATTCGTGATGAAGTATTGAACGAAATGACCCATAAAGCATTTGAAGATACCATTGTAGCTGAAAAACTAAAAGTTGCTGGTCTGAAAAGCCTGACTGCTTTGGAAGATGCCGATCAGGATGATGAAAAAGTTTATAAAATTGCCGTAGTATTTGAAGAATTTCCAGAAATCAAAGTCGGTGATTTAAGTAATCAGGAAGTAACGAAGTTCAGCACTGAAATCGGTGATGCAGAAATAGATAAAACTGTTGATATTCTGCGCCAGCAGCGTACCCGTTTTAATCATGTTGAACGTGAGGCACGTGAAGGCGATCGGGTTATTATTGATTTTGCCGGCAAAATTGACGGTGAAGCCTTTGCTGGCGGTACTGCTGAAAATTATCCGTTTATGCTGGGCAAAGGCCAGATGCTGCCGGATTTTGAAGCAGGTATTGCTGGCATGAAAGAAGATGATGTAAAAGAAGTTGCCGTTACTTTTCCGGAAGATTACCAAAGTAAAGAGCTGGCAGGAAAAACTGCAAATTTCACTATTACTCTGAAAAACGTTTCTGAAGCAGTTCTGCCCGAAGTAAATGAAGAATTTGCCAAGTCACTTGGTATTGAAGATGGTGATGTCGAAAAAATGCGTGCTGAAATCAAAAAAAATGTCAGCCGTGAAGTAAACCGTCGCGTTAGCGAAATGACTAAAGACAGTGCAATTAATGCATTACTGGCTGCAACACCGATTGAAGTACCTTCCTCACTGATTACAGAAGAAGCTAAAAGCATGGCAGCAAGAATGAAAGAAAATTTTGCTGCTCAAGGTATGGATCAGAAAGATCTGGAATTACCTCTGGACATGTTTAACGAACAGGCCAGTCGTCGTGTTGCCATCAGCCTGATTATGGGTGAATTGGTTCGTGAAGAAAAGCTTGAGCCATCAGAAGAGCAGGTGCGTAACGTTATTAACGAATTTGCTGATAGCTATGAAGATCCGCAGGAAGTTATCGACTGGTACTACAGCGACAGAAAAAATCTTCAGGCACCTACTTCCTTAGCCATTGAGCAGAATGTTGTTGATTATGTATTAGGCAAAGCAAAAGTGACTGATAAAGTACTGACTTTTGATGAAGTGATGGGTCAGCAGGCCCAAGCCTGAATGTAAAATACATAATCTGTATGACCAAGCACCGAAGTGGTTGTAAAGCTGCTTAGGTGCTTTTATTTCAACTGAGGAAAAAATATGTCACATATTGAAAATCTGGGTCTGGTACCTATGGTAGTAGAACAGAGCGGCCGCGGAGAACGTGCATACGACATTTATTCACGCCTGCTTAAAGAGCGCATTATTTTCATGGTAGGGCCCGTTACCGATGAGACTGCCAATCTGGTGGTTGCCCAGTTATTATTTCTGGAAAGCGAGAATCCTGATAAGGATATTTCTCTTTACATTAATTCTCCGGGCGGCTCAGTTACAGCGGGCATGTCAATTTTTGATACGATGAATTTTATTAAGCCCGATGTAGCAACTTTGTGTCTGGGACAGGCCGCCAGTATGGGTGCCTTTTTACTTTCTGCAGGGGCTAAAGGAAAACGCTTTGCCCTACCTAATAGCCGCGTCATGATTCACCAGCCGCTTATCAGTGGCGGATTAGGTGGTCAGGCCTCAGACATCGAAATCCACGCGCGTGAATTACTTAAACTGAAAAAACAGTTAAATGAGCACCTTGCCCGTCATACCGGACAGAAGCTTGAACAAATTGAAAAAGATACCGATCGTGATAATTTCATGTCAGCTGAAGAAGCTAAAAAATATGGTTTGATAGATGAAGTACTAGTCCACAGGCCTAAATAGAATTTTTAGAAGCAGACATTTAGATAGTATATCTACTACAATAAAAAACGAAACCTTCGAACAAGGTTTCGTTTTTTATTGTAGTATTTATAACATGTAAGCTAACAATATTTTTTATCTTAAACAAATAAGTAGAATATTATTGTTTACGCTGATTGCTTATACCCATCAGCATAGCTAAGATTACCATTACCGATAACGTAGCTGTACCACCATAGCTTACCAATGGTAAAGGCACTCCTACCACAGGTAAAATCCCGCTAACCATACCCATATTTACAAATGCATAGCAAAAAAGGGTCATGGTTAATGCTCCAGCCAGGGTTCGGCAATATAAGGTTGGCGCTTTAAAGGTTATATAAAGGCCGCGCACAAGAATAAACGTATATACGGTTACCAGTAAAATATTTCCTATCAGGCCAAACTCTTCTCCAAACACTGCAAAAATGAAGTCTGTAGTTGATTCAGGAATATAATCTAAATGTGTTTGCGAACCTTCTAACCATCCTTTGCCCCATATTCCGCCAGAACCAATTGCTGTCATAGATTGGAGAATATGGTATCCGGCACCCAGCCGGTCTTTAGTTGGATCCAGTAAAGTCAATACACGCATACGCTGATAATCATGCATACCGTAATTCCAGATCAATGGCAGCATGGCAACGAAACCAATAATTGCTGAAATGATGACTTTCCACGGTAAACCGGCAAAAAATATCACAAACAGACCTGAAGCCATAATCAGAGTAGCAGTCCCCAAGTCCGGCTGTTTTAAAATCAGTGCTACCGGAATGAATATCAGTACGAAAGCAATAATATAATGATACCAGCGAATATTACTTTCATTTTTCTGAAAGTACCACGCAATCAGCATCGGTACGGCAATTTTCATAATTTCTGAAGGCTGAATACGGGCTATACCAACATTCAGCCATCGTGTAGAACCATTTACCGTAATTCCGGCAAAATGTACCCCAATCAATAGCAAAATCCCCAAACAATATGCAGGTAAAGCAAAATTACTTAATATCTGAGGAGGAGTACGCGCAATAACCCAAAGTAAGATAAAACTTAGAATAGTATGCAGGGTCTTATTTTCAAGCTGACCAAAATCCTGACCGTCGGCAGAATAGAGCAAAAACAAACTCATTACATAAATAATCAACATGGCATAAAAAAGCCATACATCCATAGGTGCCCAAAGTTTGATCCAGAGACGTTTAAACCATTTTTGTTCATTGATCATTGTTTATCTCACAGGCCTGGCTGAGGACGATAAGCACGCAATAACGGAGGTAAGTCAGTCTGACTATGCTCATTATGTTGTTTTGCATCCATCATGGCATTATTGGATAAATCATTCACCGGTAAGTCTGCAGAATTAGCTGCTTCTTTTGCACTAGGGAGATTTTTTAATTTCAAAAGATAAAAATCAGCTAATTGACGAGCCAGAGGGGCTGCTGTAGCACCCCAACCATTGTTTTCAAGAATAACTGCAATCGCTATCTGTGGCTTATCTGCAGGCGCGAATGCAATAAACCATGCATGGTCTCTCAGCTGTAGTTTTAATGCTGCCGCATTATAACGTGCACCTTGTTTAATCTGTACGACCTGAGCAGTACCGGTTTTGCCGCCCATAGTATAAGCCAGCCCAGAACCTACTGCCGCAGCCGTACCACCCGGTTTTAATACTTTTTGCATAGCATCTTTAACATATTCAAAATTGCCACGTTTGAAAGGGACAGTTCTAACTGGTTGCGGGTCGATTAAAGTCATTTTTTTCGAATTATGGTCAAGTAATGCCTGAACCAGATGAGGGCGGTAAACCACACCATCATTACTGAGAATTGCTGTAGCAAAAGCCATCTGCAGAGGAGTATACGCATTATAGCCCTGACCGATGGCCATGCTCACACTATCAGCCGGCTGCCATACGCGTGCCTGAGGTTTAGAGCGGGCAAATCTTTTTTCTTTCCAAGCGCGTGTTGGCAATACACCAGCATATTCATGATTTATATCAATACCCGTCTGCTTACCAAGATTAAACTCAGCTAAATAAGGTGACATACGATCCACCCCCATTTCATAGCCCAGACGGTAAAAAAATGTATCTGACGAAACCTGAATAGCTTTATTCAGATTGGCTGATCCATGGCCACCTCGCGCAGCATCCCTAAACTGATGGGTTGATCCGGGAATACTCCAAAACCCCGGAGCAGGTAAAACTGTACTCTGAGTCAGTTTGCCACTTTCCAAGGCAGCCATTGCCAGAAAAGGCTTAAATGTAGATCCGGGAGGATACATACCCTGAGTCGCACGATTTAAAAGCGGGTGACGCCAGTCTTCATTCAGACTTTTCCACGTATCAGTATCGATTCCATCAATAAACAGATTCGGGTTATAGCTGGGTTTGGATACCATAGCCAGTATCGCACCCGTTTGCGGATTAATAGCAACTAAAGCACCACGTTTATCACCCATCAACCGGTCTGCTTCTTGCTGTACACGGATATCGAGTCCCAGACGAAGCGTTTGTCCGGGCACTGCCGGCACTGTTTTAATAGTACGAACAATATGTCCCTGCGCATCCTTTTCAACTTCACGATAACCCGGAATACCATGTAATTGGCGTTCATAGTATTCTTCCAGCCCCATTTTTCCTATATGAGTGCTACCACGATAAAGTGTTGTCAGTTCAGCTTTGTCGAGAGCTGCCATATCGCGGTCGCTGATCCGGCCGATATAGCCTACGATGTGAGCAAGTAATTCGCCATAAGGATAATCGCGAAATGTTCGCGCATTAATTTCAACACCCGGAAAACGATAAAGTTCAGCCGCCAGACGGCTGGCTTCTTCCATTGTTAACTTAAGTTTTAAAGGTACTTTTTCATAAGAACGGTATTCTGCCCGGAATTTATTAAACCGCTTCATATCGCTGGGGGTAATGTCCACATAGTTGCGCAAGGCATTAATTGTATCTTCGAGTTTACCCGGTATCTGATTAGGGGTTATCTCAAGAGAATAAGCCGGATAATTATGTGCCAGTACCACGCCATTAACATCAACTATTTCTCCACGAATGGGTGGTGTAGGAATTAATGAGATACGATTATTAGTAGCGGCAATGACATATTCATCATATTTGATTACTTGCAAGTATACAAACCTGGCAATCAGCATAGAAAAACAAATAATAATCAAAGCAAAGGCTACTGCAATCCGTAAACCGAGATCGCCATTTTGCGCAGGTTTAGATACACGCTTTTTTTTAGTTCGGAATTGCAGTGCTTTCATAGACGTCTTGAATAGGCGAGATAAAGCATGAATTTAGATAAAAGAGGCCAGAGCAGAGCACTGATAAATGGTGAAACAAACAGATTCCAGCCACTAAACTGATGGGTAGAAAAGAAGTGTACAACGACTAAAATCAGAGTCATTAGCATCAGACTGCCGAAAATAGTCAGAGCCTGGTAAGCATAAGAATAACCAAGCATCTGATGCCTGTTTTGTTCAATCAAATAGACAGCTGCCATCAAGCCTAATGCATGTTGCCCGAACGGAGTACCAATTCCCACATCCAAGAGCAGTCCTAATACAAAAGCCATACCGATACCGATATTTTGTGGTCGGTGCAAGCTCCAATACAATGTCATCATGGCTGTAAATGCAGGTAGGCAGCCAGCCAGAGGCTGAGGAAACGGAATCAGATCCAGAAATAATGCAATTACTAAGCTTAGTACAATAAGCCTTTTTCTGGTATGGCGGTGCAAGCTGTCAACTTCAGTCATGATTGATGGATAAAGTATTAGTGGCTGTTGCATCAGCATAATGATCAACTATCTGCGCATGCTTTTGCGGGATAACCAGCACAAAATTACTATTGCGCAGTTGCGCTACAGGTTCAATTTGTGTCCGGTAATAGGGTGAACCATTACCACTCTGCGCTTGTATGACAGTGGCAATAGGTATTCCGGCAGGATAAATACTATCCATGCCTGAAGTAACCAGTAAATCATTACGTAACAGGCTGGCATTAGCCGGAAAGTAACGCAGATCCAAACTACCTGAACGGCCATAAACCAGTGTGCGTACTCCAGTACGCATTACCATCGCCGGAATAACTGCATTACTATTGGTAATTAGTGTCACTTCAGAACTCAATGGCTGAACAGCTGTAATCTGACCAATCAGACCATGTTCATCACTTACGGCATCACCCTGTCGAATTTGATGATGACTGCCTTTATCTATAATGAAGCGGTCAGTCAGCGGATTAGTATCACTTGATACAATCTGTGCAACCTGTGCCTGAGGTAATGCTGCTTTCTGAAGCTGAGTCAGATGATCAAGACTGATTACTGATTTTAACTGTACGTCACGCTGACTAATTTGTAATTTAAGCTGCGCATTTTGAGCCTTCAACAATTTGTTTTCATCGCTCAGATTCTGCTGCTTTTCGAGAAACACCATACCATTAGATACAGCATTAACCGGCTGCATAGCCAGCCACTGTAACGGATATAATGCCGTACCGATATAATTGCGGCTAATTTTAACCACATCATACCGGTTATCAAGCAACAGCAATACAACTGCTAACAGCGACAGTACAACCAGTTTACTGGTACTGCGCAGACCATTGTGTACAAAATTGAGTGAAGGCTCTGCCATTATTATCTTATATCTGACAAACAGTGCTGCATTTACGGATTGGATACAAATACAGAGTTCATTTTACCAATCATATCTAATGCATGACCAGAACCCCGTGCAACACATGTCAGCGGATCTTCTGCAATCATAACTGGCAAGCCGGTCTCCTCAGAAAGCAAACGATCCAAACCTTTAAGTAAAGCGCCACCTCCGGTTAATACCAAACCACGATCGGCAATATCCGCACCCAGCTCTGGGGGAGTCTGCTCCAAAGCATTTTTAACTGCCTGTACAATCTGATTAAGTGGTTCAGTCAGTGCTTCCAAAACTTCATTTGAACTGATTGTAAAAGCACGCGGAATACCTTCTGCCAGATTACGTCCTTTTACTTCAATTTCTTTTACTTCCATACCGGGGAAAGCAGAACCGATATTTTTCTTAATTTCTTCAGCAGTAGATTCACCAATCAGCATGCCATAATTGCGGCGCACATAGTTAATAATGGCATCATCAAATGCATCACCACCTACGCGGATTGAGTGAGAATAAACGACACCAGATAAAGAAATCACACCAACTTCTGTTGTTCCGCCGCCAATATCCACGACCATTGAGCCAGTTGGTTCTTCAATAGGCAAACCCGCACCAATTGCTGCTGCCATAGGCTCTTCAATTAGATTTACAATCGATGCGCCGGCTGCTAAAGCTGAATCACGAATAGCTTTACGTTCTACCTGAGTTGAACCGCATGGAACACAAATAACGATTCGGGGAGCAGTAAATCGGCTGTTGTTTACCTTTTTGATAAACTGCTTGAGCATTTTTTCAGTGACATTAAAGTCAGCAATCACACCATCTTTCATAGGTCGTATTGCCTGGATGCTTCCCGGCGTACGCCCCAGCATTTTCTTTGCAGCTGTTCCCACAGCTAGCATGCCGTTTTTAGCATTTATGGTGTCATTTTGCACGGCCACCACAGACGGCTCGTTTAAAACAATACCTTTGTTTTTAATAAAAATCAAAGTGTTAGCAGTACCAAGATCAATAGCCAGATCATTGGATAAATATTTGGAAAAAAAGCGAAACATGAGGATGTCCTAATGAACTTTTAAATTATAAGTATGGCAAAAGCAGTTTTGCGGCGCACTGTACTCAGCAAATCAGTACGCCAAAGAATAGGGTTTTCGGTTATAATTCTATATTATGTAACAACCGAATCAGAACGCGCAATGATACCGCAGTTTGCCCGTTTTGCTAAATCAAATTTAAGGATTTTTGATGGCTTTAACATTAAGTGATGTAGATAAGCTCGCACGCCTCTCTCGCTTGAGTCTTTCAGAAGCAGAGCGAAATAACATGCTGACAGAGCTGAACCATGTATTCGATCTGGTCGAAAAAATGCAGGAAGTCAATACTGACGGGATTGAACCGATGGCACACCCGCATGAACTGGCCTTGCGTTTACGCGACGATGCAGTTACTGAAAAAGACGAGCATCATGCAATCCAGTCATGCGCACCACTAGTAGACAGAGATTTATATCTTGTACCTAAGGTTATTGAATAACTCAACCCTTACCACAATGACTTGTTCATTCATATTTAAATTTATTGCAGGTAACTACAGACAATGTTGCCTGAAAGTTATATAACCACTATGCCAAAAAATTATACATTAAAACAGTGCAGTGACTTACTGCAATCAAAACAGGCTTCAGCTGTCGAATTGGCGCAGGAGTATCTGGCTGCAATTGAAAGTGAAAATACCAGTCTTAATGCCTATATCACACTGGATAAAGAACGCACTATTGCTGAAGCTAAGGCTGCTGATGCACGTTTGGCGCAGGGTTCAGCAAATGTATTAACCGGTGTACCCATAGCCTATAAAGATATATTCTGCCAACAGGGATGGCGCAGTGCCTGTTCCAGCAAAATGCTGGATACTTTTACTGCACCTTATACAGCAACAGTAGTTCAGAATTTGCTTGATGCAGGTATGGTAACCTTAGGCAGAACCAATATGGATGAATTTGCCATGGGTTCAACAACTGAGTCTTCCTACTATGGTATAACTCACAATCCGTGGCAGCTTAATCATGTTCCGGGTGGTTCCTCAGGTGGTTCAGCAGCAGCCGTGGCTGCGCGGCTAGCACCGGTTGCGCTGGGTTCAGATACTGGCGGTTCCATTCGTCAGCCTGCCTCACACTGTGGTATTACTGGTTTGAAACCCACCTATGGTGTAGTTAGCCGTTTCGGTATGGTTGCTTATGCTTCCAGTTTTGATCAGGCCGGACCAATGGCTCAAACAGCAGAAGATTGCGCCTTGTTAATGAATAGTATGGCGAGTTTTGATGAGCGGGACTCTACCAGTATAGAGCGTAATAAAGAGGACTATACCCGCGATTTAAATCAATCGTTACAAGGTTTAAAAGTAGGTCTGCCGCGCGAATTTTTTGGCGAAGGTCTGGACGTACAAGTACATGCATCAATTGATAGTGTTGTAGAAGTACTCAAAAAACTGGGTGCGGAAATTGTAGATATTACTTTACCACATACAGAACTATCCATTCCTGCCTATTATGTACTGGCTTCAGCTGAAGCCAGTACAAACCTATCACGCTACGACGGTGTTCGTTATGGACATCGTGCTGCTGAATTCGGTAATCTGGACGAAATGTACAGTAATACCCGCGCCGAAGGTTTCGGGTCTGAAGTAAAACGCCGCATTATGATAGGCACTTATGTTTTATCTCACGGTTACTATGATGCTTACTACCTGAAAGCACAAAAATTACGCAGAATGGTTGCAAACGATTTCCAGGCAGCATTAAAACAGTGCGATATTATTCTGGCTCCGGTTGCGCCTACTGCAGCACCATTATTAGAAAGCCATAATAGTGATCCTGTTGAAATGTATCTTTCAGATATTTACACCGTTTCTTTAAATCTTGCCGGTTTGCCGGGTATTTCTCTGCCGGCAGGATTTACCACAAGCGGATTACCCGTAGGCGCTCAGCTTATCGGTAATTATTTCGCAGAAAGCCGTCTGCTAGGTATTGCACACCAGATTCAGCAATATAGTGACTGGCATACCAGAACTCCATTTGTACAATAATTGCCAGTATACGAATTGAAAGAAGACAGAATGAATTGGGAAACAGTAATCGGTCTGGAAATCCACGTTCAGTTAAACACGCGTTCCAAAATTTTTAGTGGATCATCTACTGCATTTGGCGGAGCACCCAATGCTCAGGCCAATGTTGTGGATTGCGCACTGCCTGGTGCCTTACCAGTAATGAATCGTGATGTGGTAAACAAGGCCATTAAACTTGGATTGGCTTTAGGTGCGAATATTAACCGGAAAAATGTTTTTGACCGGAAAAACTACTTTTATCCGGACTTACCTAAAGGTTATCAGATTAGTCAGCTTGATTTGCCGATAGTTGAGCACGGAAAACTTGAAATCGTGGTTGGTAATGAAGTTAAAACCATTAATGTTACCAGAGCTCATATGGAAGAAGATGCCGGTAAATCCATCCATGATGAATTTGAACACTATACCGGAATCGATTTAAACCGGGCTGGTACTCCGTTACTGGAAGTCGTGTCAGAACCGGAAATGCGTTCAGCAGCAGATGCTGTTGCTTATGCTAAAACAATGCATAGCCTGGTAACCTGGTTAGGCATATGTGACGGTAATATGGCAGAAGGTTCTTTCCGTATTGATGCCAATGTTTCAGTACGTCCGAAAGGACAGACTGAATTTGGCACCCGTTGTGAAATTAAAAATCTGAACTCATTCCGCTTTCTGGAACAAGCCATTAATTATGAAGTGGAACGACAAATTGAATTAATTGAAGACGGCGGTAAAGTCATTCAGCAAACACGTTTGTTTGATCCGAACAAGGGTGAAACTCGCGCCATGCGCAGTAAAGAAGATGCTCATGATTACCGTTATTTTCCTGACCCTGATTTATTACCAGTGATCATTACTGATACCATGCTGGATGCAGCCAAAGCGGGCATGCCTGAACTGCCTAAAGAGATGGCCGGTCGCTTTATCGATCAATATGGTATTTCTGATTATGATGCAAGATTATTAACTAGCAATCATATACAGGCAAACTGGTTTGAGCAGGCTGCAAAACTTCATGGTCACGGTAAACTGGTTGCTAACTGGATGCTTGGAGAACTTGCAGCTGCTCTGAATAAAGCCGGAATAGATATTTCTGAAAGCCCGATTAGTGCTGAGCGTCTTGCCGGTTTAACAAATAGAATTGCGGATAATACCTTAAACAATAAACTGGCTAAACAGGTATTTGAAACCATGTGGAACAGTGATCTTACTGCTGATGCCATTATCGAACGTGATGGTTTGAAACAGATGACGGATACAGGTGCCATTGAGAAAATTATTGATGAAGTACTCGCTAATAATCAGAAATCTGTAGAAGAATTCAAATCCGGCAAGGAAAAAGCATTTAATGCTCTCGTAGGGCAGGTAATGAAGGCTTCTCGCGGTAAAGCCAACCCTCAGCAAGTTCAGTCTTTACTGCATAGCAAACTGGCATAAGCAAGATAAGGTTCAAACATGAAAAAATGGCTGCTATTGGCTACTCTGTTTGTATTAACAGGCTGCGGATTCCATCTGAAAGGAACTTCCGGATTCGACACACCCATGCCATACCATAATTGGAAGATTGAAGGCGGTAGTATGCAGCGGGCTCTGGAAATCGTATTGCGGCGGCAGCCTAATGTAATTGTGGATACTGAACATCCAGATGTAGTGGTAAAAGTCATTTCAGCGACACAGGATTCTTCTACATCAGCAGTAGATTTATCTGGCGGAGCCAGTGAATATCTGCTCACACTGAAAGTGAATGTACAAGCCTATCATAATGATCAGCCACTAGGCGATCCGATACAAGTCACAGTACACCGTTATATGGATTATTCTGATCATGAGGTACTGGCCAAAGAAGATGAACAACGTATGATTTGGCATGATATGCGTACCGATGCTGCAGAACAAATTGTACGTCGCCTGGCTTTTCTGCCTGTAACTACTAACGAATGAGTAATTTATCAGTCCAGCCTCTGTCTGCAGCATATCTGATTCACGGTGAAGAAGAATTATTGCGAATAGAGGCTTTAGATACTATCCGTTCAGTTGCACGCAGTCAGCAATATAATGAGCGCGAAGTTATCAATATAGAAACCGGATTCGACTGGGCATCACTTCTGTCCTCAGTTCATTCCGTTGGATTATTTGCTGATAAAAAATTACTGGAAATTCATATTCCCTCTGGTAAACCCGGCAAAGAAGGAGCCGCAGTATTACAACAATTGGCTGAACAATTGCCGGAAAATACTTGCCTGCTTTTAATACTTCCTAAACTTGAACGATTACAAACACAGAGTAAATGGTTTTCAAGCTGGGCAAAAAATGCTCAGATATTTGATGCAAAATCAATTAATCAAAATGCATTACCTCAGTGGATAAAAAATCGGCTGGCGGCTCAGAATCTGAATATCGATAATGATGCACTTGCCCTGTTTGCAGAGAAAGTAGAAGGCAATCTTTTAGCCGCAAAGCAGGAAATCGATAAACTGGCTCTAATTCATCCGGCCGGACATACCGTTACTCTGGATGACGCACAGACAGCAGTAGCCAACGTAGCACGCTTTGATATCTTTCAATTGTCAGCAGCATGGATGAGCGGAAACTCAGAACGCGTATTACGTTTACTGGAAGGTCTTGCATCGGAGGGAAATGAACCGGTACTATTATTATGGGTTATCAGTGAGGATATTCGTACTCTCATACGCTTACTTGCAGCATTAAAGCAAGGTAAATCAATCAGTGAAATGCGTCAGAGCCTGCGTTTATGGGGTGAAAAACAGACTTTAGCACCACAGGCTGCCAGACGTATCGGCATCAGACGTCTTCTTGAAGCTTTACAGGTATGTGCGTATATCGACCGACAAATTAAAGGTGCAGAAGAAGGTAATGCATGGGCAGAAATCAAACATCTTTTTCTGTCTCTGACCATCTGAACATTATTCTGGTAACTCACCGTTAAACTATTGATCCAATAATGATGAAAACAGTTGAAAAAAGCGTTTTAGTACTACATAGTGCCGAACACATATTTGATCTGGTCAACACAGTTGAAGATTATCCTAAGTTTTTACCCTGGTGTAATCGTACGGATATTCTCAAACGGGATGAACAATCTCTGGAAGCTGTATTGTACATGGACTATATGAAAATACGTCAGTCATTTGCTACCAGAAACATTAATCAAAGACCAAATAAAATCCAGATGAGTTTACTTAATGGTCCTTTTCGCAAACTGGAAGGCATCTGGCAATTTACTCCTATCGATGATCTGGGCTGTAAAATCGATTTTCGTCTGGAATATGAATTCTCCAATGCAGTACTTTCAGCACTAATAGGCCCAGTCTTTAACATTATCGCTACAACATTGGTTGATGCTTTTATTAAGGAAGCAGACAGACGCTATGATGACTGAAATTATTGTTGAAGCAGTATATGCCACCACTGATTATCAGCATCTCTGGCAGGGAAAAGTTCCGGCAGGAAGCAGTGCACGTCAGGTATTATTACAGTCAGATTTACCAGAAAAATTTCCACAAACTGATTTCTATGCAGCACCCATTGGTATATTCGGTAAAAAAGTTAATGATGATTATATATTATCCAATTGGGATCGAATTGAAGTTTACCGACCGTTACTGATTGATCCGAAAGAAAACCGGCGACGGCGTGCAAAGCAAAAAGAATAGTTTTCCAGTTAACTTTTAAACAGTTTGTAATTCCCGAGGAATATACATGTCTCATATCAGGCTAATAGTTGGCTTGGGCAATCCGGGCACAGAATATGAACATACACGGCATAATATAGGTTTTGATTTCGTTGATGAACTTGCTAGGTTATGGAAAATCAGCTTAAAAGAAGAAAAAAAATTTTTTGGACAAGTAGCAAAAGTTAACTTACCCGAAAATGAAATCTGGCTGCTTAAACCTTCCACATACATGAACAAATCAGGCACATCCGTGCAATCTATAGCCAAATTCTTCAAAATATCACCTGAGGAAATACTGGTAATTCATGATGAGCTAGATATTCCTTGCGGCCAGATCAGGTTTAAAAAAGGTGGAGGAAATGGCGGTCATAACGGACTAAAAGATATACAGGCCTGGCTGGGCACCGCAGATTTTTACCGGCTACGACTAGGAATTGGTCATCCGGGTGATCGTAATCTTGTTGTCCATTATGTATTGCATAAACCATTGGCTGAAGAAAAAGTTTTGATAGACGAAGCTTTACACAAATCTCTAAATGCTATACCCCTGCTGTTAAAAGGAGAATTCGGCAGGGCGCAGCAACAATTACACAGCAAGTAAAATTTGAAAGATCATGTTATGAAATATCGTGACTTGCGGGAATTCATTGCTGTTCTTGAGCAGCAGCAATTATTAAAGCGGATTCAAACATCAGTTTCTCCACATTTGGAAATAACAGAAATTGCTGATCGTGTATTACAAAAGCAGGGACCGGCATTATTATTTGAAAATACTATAAATCAGACAGGAACAACATACCAGTTTCCTGTTCTGGCTAATCTTTTTGGTACTCCGGAACGTGTTGCCATGGGAATGGGGGCAGACGATACCAGTCAATTACGTGAAATAGGTAAAACACTGGCTTACCTGAAAGAGCCGGATCCTCCTAAAGGATTCAAAGATGCTTTTTCCAAATTACCTTTACTCAAAGATTTATGGAGCATGGCTCCGCATATCGTCAAAAAAGCACCTTGTCAGGAAATTATTCTAGAAGGAGATAAAGTAGATTTAACACAATTGCCAATTCAAAAATGCTGGCCGGAAGATGCGGCTCCGCTAATTACCTGGGGCTTAACAGTTACACGCGGGCCAGAAAAAAAACGACAGAATCTAGGCATTTACCGACAGCAACTACTGAAAAAAAACAAACTAATCATGCGCTGGCTTGCTCATCGTGGCGGTGCTCTGGATTTTCAGGCTTTTAAACAAAAATATCCAAACAAACCTTATCCTGTATCAGTCATACTGGGTTGTGATCCTGCTACCATCCTCGGAGCAGTCACCCCGGTACCAGACAGTCTCAGTGAATATCAGTTTGCCGGTTTATTAAGAGGATCGCGTACTGAGCTGGTTAAATGTATCGGAAATGATTTGCATGTTCCTGCCCGGGCAGAAATCATTCTTGAAGGAGTTATTTATCCGAACGAGACTGCACTGGAAGGTCCTTATGGAGACCATACCGGTTATTATAATGAACAGGATGATTTCCCGGTATTTACCGTAGAACGCATTACCATGCGCGAAAATGCCATTTATCACAGCACTTATACCGGTAAACCGCCTGATGAACCGGCAATTCTGGGAGTCGCACTGAATGAAGTGTTTATCCCATTATTACAAAAACAATTTCCAGAAATTATTGATTTCTATCTGCCTCCGGAAGGTTGTTCATATCGCATGGCCGTTGTCAGCATAAAGAAACAATATGCCGGACATGCCAAAAGAGTAATGATGGGTTGCTGGAGCTACCTGCGTCAGTTTATGTATACTAAATATATTATTGTAGTAGATAATGACATTAATATAAGAGACTGGAAAGAGGTTATCTGGGCAATTACCACACGTATGGATCCGGTGCGGGATACAACACTAATCGATCATACACCGATTGATTATCTGGATTTTGCCAGTCCGATTAGCGGACTTGGCGGGAAAATGGGGCTGGATGCAACCAATAAATGGCCCGGAGAGACAAACCGTGAATGGGGTAAAGTAATACACAAGGATCCGGCAACCATAGCTAAAGTTGACGCCATATGGCAAGATTTAGGTTTATAGCTATTTTCAGTCACTATGGATTTTACAGATTGAAGTTTAACAATATATACGGCATAAACATGGGAAGTAAATATATAAATCGTATCTGTACATGGTGCCTGAAACTGGGTCTGATCTCTATTCTGGCGGCCTGCCAAAACCTGCCTTCACAACAGGGGCGTAGTATTGAAACACATATTACTGCCGACACCCCATCTTCTCTTGCCTATGCTAATGCTTCACTCGTGTCTGAACATAAAGGTTTATCCGGTCTTTATCCGCTTGATGACGGACATGAAGCATTCGCCGCACGGATAGCTCTGGTTCGTGCCGCAGAACACAGTCTGGATGTACAGTACTATATCTGGCGTAACGATACGTCCGGTCAGTTACTTTTTCATGAATTAGTTTTAGCTGCTCAGCGCGGTGTACATGTTCGCTTACTGCTTGATGACAATAATACTGTCGGCCTTGATAATATATTAAAAGCACTTAATCAAGAACCCAACATCGAAATCAGATTATTTAACCCTTTTATGCACCGGCACTGGCGCGCTTTAAGCTACATGACAGATTTTGCCCGCCTGAACCGGCGTATGCATAATAAATCTATCACAGCTGATAATCAGGCCACTATTCTAGGCGGACGGAATATTGGTGATGAATATTTTGATATGGGTAAAGGCACACTTTTTGTAGATTTAGATATTCTCGCCATAGGACCTATTGTTAATCAGGTTTCAAACAATTTTGACCGCTACTGGAACAGCGCTTCGTCATATCCCTTAAACGGTATAGTTCACCCCCGCCATATTAAATTACAGGCAAGTATGCCTATATTTAAACATCGCAGTTTCAATCATCTACGTGCCAATAGTTATGATAATGCCTATAATCGTGACAATTTTGCCAACCGATTATTAGACGGATCACTGGATTATCAATGGGCACACCTGATATTGGTAAGTGACAATCCTGATAAAGCTCTGCCCAAAAACAGGAGAAAAGTAGAAGCCACCCAGTCTGATAATAATCTTTTAATTGAACCAGATACAGAACAACCACCAGTAATTAAATATCAAAAAGCCAGTTTAACTCTGAACGCACTTGCTGCATCTGTTGTTGAACCACAAAAAGATTTACTGGTTATCACTCCGTATTTTGTACCCACACAGACGGGTCTTGAATATCTGCAAAAATTACGAGAAGAGGGTGTGAAGATACGTATTCTCACCAACTCCTTAGCAGCAACCGATGTGGCAGCAGTACATTCTGGTTATTCTCACTATAGAACACCGCTGTTAAAAGAAGGAGTAGAAATTTATGAACTCAAAAATCAGGGCTTTTTAAAAGGACCTCGTGACCGTGCATTTACAGGTAATTCCGAATCAAGCTTGCATGCTAAAACTTTTACCATTGACGGACAACAACTATATATCGGTTCATTAAACTTTGATCCACGTTCGGCACGACTCAATACAGAAATGGGGGTCGTAATACAGTCTCCGGAAATGGCACAATTTATGAATCAAGCGATTAATGAAGCATTGCCATATGTTACTTATCAGGTAAAACTAACACCACAAGGCAAGCTGGAATGGACAGAAACCAACGACAAAAATCAAACAAAGGTTTATCATCATGAACCGGATACCACTTTTTGGCAGCGTGTCTGGGTAAAAATGCTCTCCTTACTCCCACTGGAGAGCTTACTTTAACCAGTTTTAGCCATCTCTCATTTATTCATAACTTGATATTTCTTTTAAGAGGTATTGCCAATGCTTTTGTTTATAGATAATTATGATAGCTTTACCTTTAACATAGTGCAATACCTTGGCGAACTGGGCGAAAACGTAATTGTTAAACATAATGATGAAATTACACTGCAAGATATTAGCAGACTGGCCCCGGATAAAATTGTCATCGGTCCGGGTCCA
The DNA here is from genome assembly GCF_000600005.1 of Snodgrassella alvi wkB2. NCBI lineage: Bacteria > Pseudomonadati > Pseudomonadota > Betaproteobacteria > Neisseriales > Neisseriaceae > Snodgrassella > Snodgrassella alvi. The sequence goes on along the minus strand of NZ_CP007446.1, from coordinate 1,206,246 downwards.
TGCACACCCAGAGAAGCTGGTATTTCTGTAGACACAATTAAACATTTTGCGCTCACAATACCGATACTGGGTATTTGTCTGGGACATCAGAGTATAGCTTATGCTTTTGGCGGAAATATAATACGTGCCAAAAAAGTTATGCATGGTAAAATTTCACCTGTTTACCATCACAATAACTCCCTCTTCAATAACCTGCCTAATCCGGTAAATTGTACCCGATACCATAGTCTGGTTATAGAAAAAGAAACTTTACCCGATTGTCTCGAAATAACCGCATGGACTGATGACAACGAAATTATGGGTATCAGACATAAAACTCTGCCTGTCGAAGGTGTTCAGTTTCATCCTGAAGGATTGCTTACCGAAAATGGTTATGCAATGTTGCACAATTTTCTGCAACAGCATAACTAATAAAGTAAAATTTTTAAAAATAGTTATATTTTAGAAAGAATTATCATGATAACGCCGCAACAGGCACTTAATCGTTTACTGGACAACAATGAATTATTCTATGATGAAATGACAGATTTAATGCGCCAGATAATGAACGGAGAAGTGGCGCCTGAAGTCATAGCTGCTATTTTAATCGGATTACGTATTAAAGTAGAAAGCGTATCGGAAATCGCGGCTGCGGCAACCGTTATGCGCGAATTCTCAACTAAGGTACCTGTACAGCAGCGTGAACATCTAGTCGATATCGTTGGGACGGGTGGAGACAACGCACATACATTCAACATATCTACAACCAGCATGTTTGTAGTTGCAGCAGCAGGAGCAAAAGTAGCCAAACATGGAGGACGTTCCGTATCTTCTTCAAGTGGCTCTGCTGACATCATTGAAGCCATGGGTGCTGCACTGGAATTAGCTCCTGAACAAGTAGGAGAGTGTATCGATCAGCTTGGTGTCGGATTTATGTATGCGCCAAATCATCATAACAGCATGCGTTATGTAGCTCCCGTACGTCGGGCATTAGGCGTACGTACAGTCTTTAATATACTAGGACCATTAACCAATCCGGCAACAGCATCCAACCAGGTTTTAGGGGTATTCCATATTGATCTGGTCGGGATTTTATCTCGTGTGCTGAAACAGCTTGGCAGCAAACATGTTTTAGTTGTTCATGGAAGTGACGGACTGGATGAAATTACACTTACCGGCACAACCCGCATAGCTGAATTAAAAAATGGCACTATCATGGAATACGATATCCATCCGGCTCAGTTTGACATGCCGGTAATTGAAGACTTAAAACCTTTAAAAGTGGCCAATAGTGAAGAATCGCTGCATATCATGAATAGCGTATTAAACGGAGAAAAAGGACCTTGCCGTGATATAGTCGTGCTCAATGCAGCTGCTGCAATCTATGCGGCAGACATAACTTCTTCATTAGAAGAGGGTGTTGATTTAGCCATTACCGCCATAGATTCTGGTAAGGCAAAAGCGAAACAAATAGAATTTATCCAAAAAACACAACAATTGGCTAACCTGTCAAATAGCTAACATTAAATAAACCCGGCTTATAAGCTAAATAAAATTAGTATGCATTATTTTAGCAATGAATCGTTTACAATAATGGCTATAATCTGTCACTAAACACACTATATTATTATGCTAGACATTCAATTACTCCGTCAGGATATTAACAGTATTGCGGAAAAATTACAGACTCGTGGCTTTAATCTGGATACCGAAACTTTCACCAGACTGGAACAACAGCGTAAACAATTACAAATACGCACAGAAGAATTGCAGTCTAAACGCAATAATCTGTCTAAGCAGATTGGTGCACTAAAAGGTCAGGGCAAACATGATGAAGCTAACCAGACAATGGCTGAAGTTGCCCAAATTAAGACAGAACTGGAAAAGGTTGATCAAGACTACCAAACCATACAAAATCAAATTAATAATTTGATCCTGACAATTCCGAATCTACCACATAGTGACGTTCCTGTGGGCAAAGATGAGAATGACAACATCGAAATCCGCCGATTCGGTACGCCAAGACAATTTAATTTTGCAATTAAGGATCATGTTGATTTAGGTGAACAGCTAGGCTTAGATTTCAAAACCGGCTCTGAACTATCCGGAGCAAGATTCTCATTAATGCGGGGTCCGATAGCTCGCCTGCATCGTGCACTGGCACAATTTATGCTTGATACCCATACTCAGCAGCATGGTTATACAGAACATTACACCCCTTATATTGTTAATCCTGAAATTCTGTTAGGTACCGGTCAATTACCTAAGTTTGCTGAAGATATGTATAAAGTAAGCTGCGGAGGCGAAGAAAATACACAGGAACAATATCTGATATCAACCGCAGAAATTACCCTGACTAATACCGTGCGTGAACGTATTCTGAGCAAGGATGAATTACCTAAAAAACTCACCGCACACTCACCATGTTTCCGTTCTGAGGCCGGTTCTTACGGTAAAGATACACGCGGACTGATTCGGCAGCATCAGTTTGACAAAGTAGAAATGGTGCAGATTCAGCGACCGGAAAATTCTTATGCTGCTCTGGAAGAAATGGTTGGCCACGCTGAAAAGATTCTTCAGCTTTTGGAATTACCATATCGGGTAATTGTCCTCTGCACAGGTGATATGGGATTTAGTGCCGCTAAAACCTATGATTTAGAGGTATGGGTACCTGCGCAAAACACTTATCGGGAAATTTCCAGCTGCTCAAATTGCGAAGATTTCCAGGCACGGCGTATGCAAGCAAGATTTAAAGATAATGATGGCAAAAATCAGCTGGTGCATACATTAAATGGTTCAGGTCTGGCAGTTGGCAGAGCTTTGGTAGCATTACTGGAAAATCACCAGAATGAGGATGGAAGCATTAATATTCCAGAGGCTTTACAGCCTTATCTGGGTGGATTAAGCGTATTACGCGCATAAATATCAACGAGTTATTGAATCTCAATTTATCAAAATTTTACTAAGGGCAGTATTTGTACACCACCGTATTAAATATTGCCCTTCAGTGTAAAGACGCGTATAATCAGCAATCCTATCGGGTCGTTAGCTCAGTTGGTAGAGCAGTGGACTCTTAATCCATTTGTCCAGGGTTCGATCCCCTGACGACCCACCACAAATTAACCTATTATATTCAATAGATTCTATGGCTGTTTAGGTGTTAATAAATAGTCCATTGAGTTTCGATTTTTGTCGTTTTTTTGTAATGCAATTTGCATGATGATGTCAATCTTAGCTGCGTGTGCGTGTAAATGATCATTGTCCAGATGAGCGTACTTCTGCACCTTTTCCAGTGATTGCAATCTTACCATTGCTTTTAGCTCAATAACGAGACTTTATTCTGCATGAGCTAGCTTGCCTATTTATGCCTTAAATCAAACCTTTTGGTTAACAAAGTTCAATTACATAGTTTTGAATGCAAAAGCAGCCTCAATCTTTCCATAAATATGTATAGATTTCAGCTTTGCAGGTGAAATGGTTTCTTGGGCATAATTTTTGTTATCACTTATTATTTTTAAATCTCCGCAAATCGTTGCTTGTATACGCTTAACAAGCAGGCTCTTCGGTGTAGCAATCAGATATACACCATCGCCACGATGACATTTAATTGCAACATTTACAAATAACAAATCCCCATTAGAAAAAGTTGGATACATAGAATCATCTGTAGCAGTAATTATAAAAGTATTTTTATAATCATTACCTATGTTTTTCCTGACCCATTCTTCTGAAATTTCAACCAATCTTATTTCGTTTTCAGAGTCTGCAAATAAGTCAATCTGCTTGAATTGAATATATCCGTTTCGTGCTTGATTCTCATAAATCTTTTCATCATTGCGTCCTGATTCAAGGGCTGCAATTGCCGACTGGGGGTTATAATATTATTTTTGATAGAAATCATCGTAAAACTAAAACCCGGTTACCAGAAACAAATAAAAATTTGCTATAAATAAATCTTTAATTTATGTTATAACCTTTATATATTAACAGTCTGCATTAAAGGGTTAGGGTATGGATAAATCTTCTGTAACTGAAGAATTGGAAGCATTATTTGATTTGCTTGAAAAAGGAGCGATTACTAAAGAAGAGTATGAAGCTCAAAAAGCTTTACTCTTATCAAATCAAGAGCAACAGCCTATAAATACAAATACATCCTTCCCAGAATCTGTAGAATCTCAGGATGAATCAATCCCAGTATTTATAGAACAGCCTGCTCAAATTCAAAATCAGCAATCTCACAGTAACAGTGTCAAGATTATTTTAATTATCATGATTGGAATAATTATACTTGTAGCAATGTTTTTTATTTTCTTCAGCAATAGAGCAAATACCCCCCCTGTTAATGACCAGAGTACTCTTTCAGCCAGTATGGCCAGTAGTGTTATCACAGTGAATGCCCAGCAACCCAGTGATACAACCTCGGAAGCAGACACAGATGAAACAGGTTTGAATCTTAATAAAAAAACGCCAGAAGAACTCAATAAACTATTGATTAAATTTCAGCAAGAGCGTACTAATGCAGTAGCTAATTTACGCTCTGTATGGGCTGGTCTTGATCCTGATTTCAAAGCAACAGTGCAGCAAGAACAGAAAGATTGGGATAGCACTGCATTAGCAGCTAATTGTTCTTTATCAGGTTACAGCACACCATTAGCACAACAAGTGGCTAAACAGTATTGCGAAACCATGATGCTAAATAGCCGGGCACAAAGTTTACTGGATGAACAAGCTTCCTCTCTGGCTGATATTAAACAGGAAAAAACTGCTCAAATGGATAAAATGGCAACTGACGCATTAAAAAGAGTAAACATAACCTGGTCAACGATTCCGGAAGATATACAACAGAACCTGAATCAGACATTTGAACAGTGGTCTGATGAGGTAAACCAATATTGCCTTTCCAGACCAACAGCCCAGAATCTTACTGAAACTCAAATAAATTATGATAATTGTGTCATTAAAAAGTCTGAAAGCAAAATCAAAGAACTAAATGGCTATAAAATCTAGTTTTAATCCAAAAGGCAAACTTAATCATAGTTTGCCTTTTAGTAAATACTTTTGAATACTAGTAGCTAAGAATTGTTTTTTACCCGGTAAAATTTAAATAAAATATGGGCAAACAAAAAACCATTGTTTACAATACGCCTACTTAAACTTTAAAGCAGGACATTTAATTATGGCAGATTTTAATCAGATTCTGGATGCCGGTAATGTAGACGGCGGTATTATTAATGTAGTAGTTGAAATTCCGGCCGGATCAAACCATAAAATAGAATGGGACAGAAAACTGGCTACCATGAAACTCGATCGCGTTGAACCTGTGATTTTTGCTAAACCAACCAACTATGGGTTCATACCGCAAACACTGGATGAAGATGGTGATGAATTGGATGCATTAATCATTACCGATCAGCCATTGACTACTGGTATTTATCTGGAAGCCAGAATTATTGGTGTTATGAAATTTGTTGATGATGGTGAAGTGGACGACAAAATTGTTGTTGTACCGGCCGACGATCGCAATAATGGTAATGCAATTCAAACACTGGCCGACTTACCGGCGCAATTAATAAAACAAATTGAATTTCATTTCAACCACTATAAAGATTTAAAAAAAGCCGGCACAACTCAAGTTACACACTGGGGCGATATAGAAGAAGCAAAAAGTGTTATTCGTGAATCTCAGCAACGCTGGAATCAAAAATAATTTAAACATACAATAATTTATGTAACTATAATATGTTAGATTGCTGCGACATTTGAAGTTTGGTATATTCAGATATCGCAGCAAATTTTCAAACTCAAAAACTTAAATTCTTTGAAGGGGATTACTGTGGGTAAACTGCGACAAGTTAACAGACACCAAAATGTAAATGGAACACGGCAAGGCGTACGTCCGCTTTTCAAAGATGCCATAAAATACTCTAGTGAAATTTATAACCCAAACTGGGATATAGAAACACTACTAAAAATGGTAGCTGAAAAGATTGGTGGTATGGTTGCTGCGAATATTAATTCTGGGGACTTCAAAAATACTTGTGCTATTCGTATGAGTTATATTTTGAATAGAGGTGGTCTAAAAATAAAGTATGAACAAGATCAAACAGTATCTGGTTTTATTAATGAGAAAAAGTTCTGGTTTTATTATCGAGTGAAAGATTTAATTAATTTTTTAACAAATGAATGGGGTAAACCTGATATAAAAATAGATCGTCCTACTGAAAAAGATGTAGAAGGAAAAAAAGGCATAATTATATTTGAGACTGATTTTTCAGATGCTACTGGTCATGCTACCTTAATTAAAGGAGCACAATTAATTGATGGAACGCGTACGGCAGCATCATGTTACGATCATTGTTATTTTTGTTCTCAAGGATACAATACTTCTAAAGCACATTTTTGGGAGTTATCATGAGTAAACTTAAATTAATAATTTTATTTAGTTACTCTTTATTATTATCGCCCTTAATATGTATTGCATCAGAACTTCATTTAAATGCCATGTCACCTGAAGCATATAAACGTACAAACTTACAAAATTTTAAAGATATAGTTTTAGGACGTTGTATAGCTAAGGCATATCGTGGTGACAAATCAGCGTCAAGCGATGCCGGTAGTAGTGCGAGTGCATTAATTGATTGGGCATACTTCGATTTAAACGAAACTAAGGCTGTGCACAATTTAATAGATAAGTATCTCTCACGTGATTATTTTAATCCATATGCTGAATTTGACAAAGAAGTAAAATATGATTATTTAAAGTGTCTTGATCTTTATCATAGTAAGGATTTGAAGAGATTAGCAAAAGAAATAGTTTATGATCCAAATGAAACTTACAAAAGTTCAAGTCGTAATTATTATAGGGACTTAAATAGAAAGAAATAAAAATTAAATAAAGATATTAGATATTTAAATCTTTATCCTAGTAAAGAGTTCGATAAACTTGGCAGAAAAGTCGTTCCGTATCTGCAAAGAAAAGCAAGTCAAGGATATTAAATTCGATCTATTAGACTATTCAAATAAAAAACAAAAATATCTGATTTAAATAAAGGGATTAAAATGGTAAAGGCAAGATTAAAAATTTTGTATAGCTGTTGTTTATTATTTTCAACTTTAATATGTGGTGCATCAGATATACCAAGGCATACTTTTAAACCTGATTATCCAGGAGCTCCAAAACGTACTTTTATACAGAACTATAAGGATATGGTCTTTGCTTCTTGTTTAACTAAAGCATATAACGATAATAAAGATATAGTAAAAGATATCGGAAGCAGTGAGGGTGCATTACAGCAATGGGTTTCTTACGATATAAATGAAAGCGTAGATGAAGAGTTTAAAATAGTTAATTCTTATCTATCACGTAATTATTTTAATCCAATAGTGGAGGCACAAATAAAAGGTGTAAAATTTGATTTCCTTAAATGTCTTGATCTTTATCATAGTAAAGAGCTTGATAAACTTGCCAGAAAAGTCGTTCCATATCCCCAAAGAAAAGCAAGTCAAGGATATTAAATTTGATATATTAGACAATATTGAGTTTAATATATTAGGGCAGTCAAGTTGTTATTAATATTTATTGCTAGCTGAATGCAATAATAAAATTTAACATAATATATATTATGCGAAATTTAATCTGTTAAAGCTTCGTTCAATAATACTTGGCTAATTCAATCATAGTTTTAAATTACTGATGATATTTTTTATCGTAAAATACAAATTAATTGAGGCTTTATATCTAACATCTGTTTCTTGCTTCTAATAATGAACGTGTAAGTAAGAACTGATATTTCTGGAATAATTATGCAAAAAAAACTATTACTGGTAGACGGTTCATCTTATTTATATCGGGCATTTCATGCTCTTGCGCCATTAACCAGTCCAACAGGTATGCCAACAGGCGCTTTATATGGCGTACTAAATATGTTACGGCGTTTGCGCTTAGATACACCACATAATTATGCTTGTTGTATATTTGATGCTAAAGGCGAAAATTTTCGCCATCAGCTTTATCCTGAATATAAAGCTAATCGTCCGCCGATGCCAGAAGAACTTAGACCACAAGCTGAAGCGTTACCAGAATTAGTGAAATTAATGGGCTGGCCGGTCTTATCTGTCAAAGGTGTTGAGGCAGATGATGTAATTGGTACCTTAGCTCATTCAGCAGAACAAGCCGGTTATCAGGTTATTATTTCTACTGGTGATAAAGACATGGCTCAGCTGGTTAACAGCCAAATTACGCTTGTCAATACCATGAACAATGAAAAGCTTGATATAGAAGGTGTAATTAATAAATTTGGCGTAAAACCGCACCAGATAATAGACTATCTTAGTCTGATTGGTGATAAAGTCGATAATGTACCCGGTGTGGAAAAATGTGGTCCTAAAACAGCGGTTAAATGGCTGCAGGAATATGGTTCATTACAAAATATTATTGAACATGCTAATGAAATTAAAGGTAAAGTTGGTGAAAATCTCAGAATTGCATCATCAAAATTGCCCCTGTCCTATCAATTAATTACTATTAAAACTGATGTAGATTTACATCATGAGCTACCGCATGGAATTGAAGATTTACAGCGAAAAACTCCGAAATGGGCAGAATTAATTTCACAATTCAAGCAACTTGGTTTCAAAAGCTGGTTAAAAGAAGCACAAAATCATTGTCACGAGAATACGAATGAAACTTCTCAGCCTGCTAATGATCTGTTTAGTGATATTGAAACCGATGATGATAGTACTGATACTAAAATTATAGAAAATACAGCAGAAACTGAACAAATCAGAAATATATCCAAAAACTATTCAGCTATTACCACAATTGAACAATTAAATAAATTACAACAACAATTAGACAACGCTAAAGTTATTGCTCTGGATACAGAAACAGATAGCCTGGATGCGATGAATGCGCATCTTGTCGGTATCAGTATTGCTCTAGAGCCAGGAATAGCATTTTATATACCTGTCGGACACAGCCCGGCAGTAATTAGTGAGCAATTACCTATTGAAACTGTGCTTGCTACCCTGAAACCTTATCTGGAAGCAGATATACCCGAAAAAATTGGTCAAAATATTAAATATGATCAACATGTTCTGGCTAACTATAAGATTAATTTACAGGGAATTACCGGTGACTCAATGCTGGCTTCTTATATAATTGAAAGCCATTTAGGCCATGGTCTTGATGAATTGGCACTTCGTCATCTGAACTGGCAAACTATTCATTATGAAGATTTATGTGGCAAAGGAGCAAAACAAATCAGTTTTGCTGATGTCGCGCTTGAAGATGCCGTTAATTACGCAGCAGAAGATGCGGATGTTTGTTTTCGCCTTGAAATTTTACTAAGAAAACAGATGGATACAGCGCAACTTGAGTTGTATCGTAATCTCGAAATCCCTGTAGAGAACATACTTTATAACATGGAGCGCACCGGAGTGCTAATAGATCGTCAGGAACTGGCTCAGCAAAGCCATGAGCTTGGTACTGAATTGGTTCGACTCGAAGAACAGGCATATCAACTGGCAGGACAGCCTTTTAATTTAAACTCACCCAAACAGCTTCAGTCTATTCTATTTGAAAAAATGGGAATCCCTACTTCCGGCCTGAAAAAAACTTCATCCGGAGGTACTTCTACCAATGAAACCGTGCTGGAAAAGCTTGCAGTAGATTATCCCCTACCCAAGCTTATTTTACAAACACGTAGTCTGGCTAAATTAAAATCCACTTATACTGATAAATTACCGCAACTAATTAATCCGAATACCGGTCGTGTACATACTACCTATGCTCAGGCTGTCGCTATTACAGGTCGTCTGGCCAGTAATAATCCAAATTTACAGAATATTCCGGTACGTACTGAAGAAGGACGGCGTATTCGTAAAAGTTTTATTGCCCCCCCCGACCAGTTAATTGTTTCTGCGGATTACTCACAGATTGAGCTAAGGATTATGGCTCATCTTTCTAATGATTCTACCTTAATTGATGCCTTTCAGCATGATGAGGACATTCATAAGCGTACCGCAGCAGAAATTTTTTCGACAAATCAGGAACAAATAACTGCAGAACAACGTCGTTATGCTAAAACCATTAACTTTGGTTTAATCTATGGTATGAGCGAATATGGTCTGGCCAAATCATTAGGAATTGAATTGCAGGCTGCGCAACACTTTATATCACGTTACTTTAACAGATATCCGGGTGTACACGAATATATGGAAAAAACTAAAGAACAAGCATTACAGCATGGGTATGTAGAAACCTTATTCGGGCGTCGTCTTTATCTGCCTGGTTTAAAAAGTACAAATGCTAACGAACGCGCCGGAGCATTCAGAGCTGCGATAAATGCACCGATGCAAGGGACGGCATCTGATTTAATTAAACGAGCCATGATTGCTGTATATAAATGGCTTAATCAGGAAAAAATGCAAACCAGATTGATTATGCAGGTACATGATGAGCTTGTATTACAGGTACCTGAATATGAGTTGTCATCTGTACAAACACATTTGCCTCAATTAATGGCAAATGTGGCTAAATTAAAAGTTCCATTAATTGCTGATGTCGGATATGGGCATAATTGGGATGAAGCTCATTAATGGAATACTCTATTTGAAATATCAGGATTAATAATAAAAGGTAGTCTGAAATTTATCAGGCTACCTTTTTAAAAATTAACAATAAAAACTTTATTTTTATGACAGAATATATCAAAATAGTAACATATTAATTAAATGCTAAATAACTAATTTATTTTATTTCAGCTAATTGTGCACGCATAACAGAAATCTGTTTAAAATAATCGTTATGACCAAAAATTGCAGAACCTGCAACAAATGTGTCAGCTCCTGCTGCTGCTATCTGAGCAATATTATCAATTTTGATTCCACCGTCTACTTCTAATCGGATAAATCTTTTACTTTCATAGGCATATTCATCAATTATTGCCCTAACCTTACGAATTTTTTTCAGTGTGGATGGAATAAAATTCTGTCCACCAAAACCTGGATTAACCGACATCAGTAATATGACATCTACTTTATCTAATACTTCTTCCAATAAGCTTATTGGAGAAGCCGGATTTAATACCACCCCTGCCTGACATCCAGCTGTCTTTATTAGATTTAAGCTTCTATCTACATGCTTACTTGCTTCGGGATGAAAAGTAATAATATCCGCACCGGCTTTTGCAAAAGCATTAATCATTTCATCAACTGGTTCTACCATTAAATGTACATCAATGGGAACAGAAGCATATGGTTTTATTGCCTGACAAACCATAGGACCAAACGTAAGATTTGGCACATAATGATTATCCATAACATCAAAGTGAATCCAGTCTGCTCCACTGTTAATTACGGAAGTAATTTCATTGCCCAAACAGGCAAGATCTGCTGATAAAATACTAGGAGCAATATAAAAATCCGGTTTCGTTAACTTATTCATATTAAAACATTATCTATAATAAATTATATTATTTACGCAAGTTTACTACCATTATATGTGTTTGACTGCTATTGAAGTATACTCATAATAACTGATAGAAATCAAAGGGAGAACAAAATGATATTTTCATACTGGCAAAAAATGACCCGCTATTGTGCCGGTTTTATCTTATTAACATTTACTTTTTCTACTTTTGCCTCGGGTCAGATTAATTGTGACTTACGCAAGCTTGAATTAACTCAAATGCAAAAAACAAGGCTTAGGCTTATCAGAATGCAGTACAAACGAAATCAGGACACTAATTTGCAGCATACCGCAAACAATAAACGTAAAAGTGAGCAATTAACACAGATTCTGATGAAACCAAAATTTGATGAAACTGAAGCAAAACGCTATGTGTTGAACTATTATATGCCTCGTATACAACAAGATATAGATGAATTAAAAGTACAATATGAGTTTTTGCAAGTTTTAAATCAGCAGCAAAGACAAAACTGGATTAATAATTGTTTGCGTTAAAACTATAAAATTAGTACTTGATAGATAACTATTTGAATTAAATATTATTTTGAATAAATCAATTATATGAATTCAGATTTAACTTAATAGTGTTTCATAAAATAAAATATATTAATACGATATAAAAATGCTTATTGCCTGCTACACAAAGAATTTTGAGATGGATCTGTAATACTTTTTACAGATTTTGTATTACAAATGTAAGTACTAGAGTCATTACTCATCCAAACTGATTTTTTTAAATGGACACCATTTTTGGGTTCTGCATATAAACGAAATTTTGTGCAATCATCAGTTGTACTACATGTAACTCCAATTTCATATTTTTTGTCTACATTACCATTTTTGGTCAATTGATTCTTAATTGATGAATCGAGATCATCTTTTAGTAAATTTCTATTAAATAGTTTTAGTTTTGTTTGTGCTATATCCTGATTGATATTGGCTAGTGTAGTAGTAGCATCTGTTAAATCTGCTTTCTCAATATAGCTACTATAAACCGGTATAGCTAAGGCAGTCAAAATCCCCATAATTGCAATTACCACCATTAGCTCAATCAAAGAGAAACCATTTTGATATTTTTTCATGCATTTATCCAGATATAAATCTTTATATTAATAATCATATAAAGCAGCTTGAATAGTTTCTTCAATAATACTTGAAGTTGAAGCATTTTGTCCCCAGCCTTTTGCAGTAATTCGGAATATATAATACCCTACTCCTGCTTTAGTATCAGGCCCTAAATATTCAATTACATAACGGTACTTGGCCTTTTTATCTGGATTATCTGGATATTTAAATGATGGATCACTATTTTTTATATCTGTAAATACTCCAGACCGTTTCCAAACTTCCTTTAAATCAGTACAGGATTCAACTTTAGCTATTTTGCTGTTTACTTTTGCCGGATCTATTCCTTTTGCTGCACATAATCCTGCTTTGCAATCACAGTTAAATTGCTGTGCTGTCTTTAAACCAGGCCACTCACTAATTTTCTTTTCAGCATCAGCCAGACCAAGCTGTGCGTTTTGAAATGCAAGCTGATGATCGCTATCATTAGCGCTGGTTCGCGTATCCATCGATGTACTTTGCATAGTTACTACTACAAGAAAAGCAATAACTATCATCATAATCAGCACTAAAAATAATGCAAAACCAGACTGACTGGATTGTAAGGTTTTATTTTTAATTTTCATGTCTGCAACGATTTCCAGAGTAATTGGTCTATAAAATTAAATTTTGCTACTTACACAAACTTCACCTTGTCGTACAGAGGCATTAATTTCATAATTGATAGTTGTATTATCATTTGTTCCATTAGGTCTTACTGTTAGGGTTACTCCAATTAAAACAGGTGGCTTTTCATACTTGAAATTAAGATTAGTTGTACGTGTTACATTGGCTTTCAAAGGCGGAGGGAGTTTGCTGCCGGCAGCACTGGCAGCACTGGGGCAATCATTTGCAGTATGATTATCATAATCAAAATGATAATTTACAGCAGTGACATTTCTTACTACCAGTTGTGGGGCGCTAAATGTTTTATTAGAATAATTTATTCGATAAAATCCCGGATCTGGATCCAAATTTGTAGTTCCAACTATATAAACCGCACCACTTATGTCTTCATCATCTATATTAGTTTGACATTTCGAAGACAAAATACTATTGACTAATTTATCACTTACATAAGTTAACACTAAAGGCTTACTGCCTGTTACTGGTTTTACAGCAATACTAGAAGATGCGGTTGGTAAATCAGTTGATAAAAACTGTTTATTTTTCACACTAAATGCATTTTCGAATATAGAGTTTAATTGGGATGTCGATGGGGGATTCATACAACTAAAATCAGCCAACTGCCGCATATCGCTACGAATTACATTTGCTGCATTACGCACATCTTGTTCATAACTAATACGTGTTTTAACCTGTTCTTTTAATTTATACGTTGTTAAAAATGTAGAGCTGGCAGCCAATAAAACAATTATGCTGATTGCAGATGCCACCATCAGTTCGACCAGACTGAATCCTTGCTGCCGGCGTGGAATTTGTTTTAAATTAGTGATTTTAACTATTTTCATTATTGGATCAATCTTTGTATTTTTGTCTGTTGTGTTCATGACTGACCTGCAGTCAGGGAATACGAAAATAGATTTTTATCCTTTAAATTGTTATCATCATTGTTATCATCATCCTTATTAAGAATCTGCCCCCACCAGGTTACAGTAATCTGACCATCTGTAATTACACAGCTGTTTACCTTAGCATTTGTTAAATTAATATTGAGGAGAGTTGAACAATTTTTATTATTAAAATCTGAAAAATCCTTTTTCAAAGTAAATATCTTATTTTTTGCTGCATCTTCTGTTACTTCTAAAGAAATTTTTGGTTGAGAATTCATCAGTTCAATGTAATTTTGTACTGCTCTGGTTACCTCTCCTTGATTCGCTGCATTTACAGATGTATGAACTGCAGTGATCTGAGCCAGCATTAATGCAAGTACACCAAATGACAAGACAAACATGGCCACAATAGCTTCAATGATTGTAGATCCATTCTGACGCTGAAATCTATTTGATGAATATAATATCCTGACTGAAATATACCGGTACATATACTTATCCATATAATTCCTTGATATACTCTATTTTAGGCTTGCAATACAAAGTGTAGAAGCAGAAACAGAACCATTTTTAGAATTACCATAACATGATACAGGTCTGCCGCTAGGTGATATAACAATGCGACGTTTAATATCTTTGTAATCGGCATCAAATATTTCTATAGCTACATTGGAAGTCCCTATTGTCCATTTAGTAGAATCAGCACCATAACCTAGACCGAATTGTCCATTTGGCATAAATGCCAGCATATCTGAATCTGTAATTGTATCGGTACAATTATTTGTATTATTTTTACATACTCCCCAGTTAAGTTTTACTTTGATTTTATCCGTGTTCTGATTTATCGCAACAGTTCGCACAGATGTATCAGTGCTTGTTGTAAATGTTCCATCTAAATCGTTATCATTAAATGCAAGAAAGCCATCCCATCCCTTCCCTTCGGCATATTTCTGAAATTCACTACATCCATTAGATGTACCTGTACCATTTCTGATTACAGTAGGACAAATTAATACAGGTTTGTTAGTACGAATAGCTTCAGCTCTTGCAAACTGAAACATTGCAAGCATCTGATCTGCTCGGTTATTTGTCCTGTGTGATGCAACCAATCTGTTCATAGCCGGTAATGCTATTGCAGCCAGTATGGCAGTAATAGCAATAACAATTAACAATTCAATTAAAGTAAAACCAGCATTTGTTGGTTTAGATGAAGCCATTTTCTAACCTTAATTCTAATAAGCCGGACACAAGTTAATATACACTTATTTTAAATTAATTTTACATCAAAACATATGATTTAGACTACTAATATAATAAATAAGTGATTTTTATTCATCAAAATAACCATCAGGCATGGCCGCATTATCAAATTTAGTAAACTGCCCCTGAAAGGTAAGATGAACTTTTCCGGTTGGACCATTACGGTGTTTACCAATAATACATTCTGCCAATCCTTTAAACTGACTGTCTGGATGATAGTATTCATCACGATACATAAACATAATAAGATCAGCATCCTGTTCGATAGCTCCAGATTCACGTAAATCTGACATCATAGGTCGTTTATCGGTACGTTGCTCCACCGTACGGGATAGTTGTGACAAAGCAATTATAGGAACCTGAAGTTCTTTAGCCAATGATTTTAAAGATCGTGAAATCTCACCCAGCTCAGAAGCACGGTTGTCTGAGCGGCCTGAACCAGACATTAATTGCAGATAATCCAGTACAATTAATCCCAGTTTACCGCCTTGCTGACGTGCCAGTCTGCGAGCGCGGGCACGCACTTCCAGCGCTGTTAATCCGGGGGTTTCATCAATAAACATTGGGGCATCTGTGAGCTTAACTACTGCATCATTGAGTTTACCCCAATGCTCATCCTGCAATTGTCCGGTTTTCAGAACACTCTGATCGACACGGCCTACTGAACCAAGCATTCGCAATACCAGTTGAGCACCACCCATTTCCATTGAAAAAACAGCTACCGGTAATTTTTCTGCAATAGCGACATGCTCTGCAATATTTAGTGAAAAAGCCGTTTTACCCATAGACGGACGACCTGCAACAATAATCAGATCTCCCGGTTGCAGACCTGATGTCTTTTTATCGAGATCAATAAAACCGGTTGAAACACCAGTTACATCGTTTTTGTTATCACGCGAATACAAGTAGTCAATTCGTGCCACAACTTCTTTTAGCAGCACCGGCATTGTCAGGAAACCCTGTTTTGATCGTGCAGTTGATTCAGCAATCTGAAAAACGCTGTTTTCGGCTTCATCCAGCATTTGTGCTGCATCTTTTCCCTGAGGACTATAAGCCGAACGGGCAATTTGTGTTCCTACTTGAGCCAGCTGGCGCATTATGGAACGTTCACGAACAATTTCTCCATAACGCCGGATATTTGCTGCTGAAGGGGTATTTTGTGCCAGCGTTATTAAATATTCCAGACCACCGGCCGGTTCAAGCTCTTCTCTTTTTTGCAGCTCTTCCTGTACTGTTATCACATCCGCCGGACGTGAGAGCTCTACTAATGCTTTAATTGCTCTGAATATAAGGCGATGCTCATGACGATAGAAGTCGTCTTCATCAATTAAATCTGCAATTCTGTCCCATGCACTGTTTTCGAGCATCAGCCCGCCTAAAACCGACTGTTCTGCTTCCATCGAATGCGGCGGCATAGCTAACTGATTTGTTTCATCTGCACTGATATCGTTTTCTTCCATGTCTTCTGACTTTTTTAACAACTTTTTTAATTTTACCATTAAGTGACTGCTTATTTGCGGGTAATAAGAGCTGTGTATTACAATATTAACGAACCATATAATGGTTTAAAGTGAGTTAAATGTTCTATATATTTGCAAATATATCTTATATAACTCTACATTGAGCTCACTGCAAAATACGCAATACTCACTCTATCAGAAGGAATCTCAACCATGGAACATAAATTACCAGTACTACCATACTCCCTTGATGCGCTGGCACCACATATTTCAAAAGAAACATTGGAATATCATTATGGCAAACATCATCAGACCTATATCACCAATATGAATAACCAAATTAAGGGAACAGAGTTTGAGAATATGCCTTTGGAAGAAATTGTCAGAAAATCTTCGGGCGGGTTATTTAATAATGCAGCTCAAACCTGGAATCATACATTTTACTGGTTTGGCTTTACACCTAAAGGTGCGGCATTAACTGAAAATGGTGCTCTGGCTAACGCTATCAATGCGAAATGGGGCAATTTTAATGCATTCAAAGAAGCGTTCGACAAAGTAGCTGCAGGTACTTTCGGTTCAGGCTGGGCCTGGCTGGTAAAAACACCGGACGGTAATCTTGATCTGGTTTCTACAAGTAATGCAGCCACACCACTGACCACTGACAACACTCCTTTGCTGACATGCGATGTCTGGGAACATGCATATTATATTGACTATCGCAACAGCCGTCCGAATTACTTAAGTAATTTCTGGGAAATCGTTAACTGGAATGAAGTAGAAAAACGCTTTGCAGCATAAGCTATAATTAACTGCACATAATTAAAACTGCCTTTTATCTAAAGGCAGTTTTTTCATAACTGTGCATCTGTTTCAGTTATTTTCTTTCGGCACATACCAGTAATTTTTAGTATTGTGTGTTTGCATATACTGTTTGAATTCTGCTGAGCTATAAGCTGATTTCACAGCCTGTGCCCAGGCTTTTGGTGCATTATCGGCTCTTACCGCTACAACTAACTCAAATGAAGGAATAATATCTTCCTGTAACAGGGCAAGATCGGGGTTAATTTTGGCTGCGTATGCCCTGCTTCCCGGTATAACTGAATAATCAAAATCTGATAAAGTACGCGGAATATTACCCGGATCCAGCTCAGTGATATTCAATTCATAAGGATTTGTCTTGATATCATTTTTAGAGATCATGCCCGGATTGGTTGAAGGCTTAAGGGTAATCCAGCCAGCTTTTGCCAGCAGACGATAGGCTCGTGCAGCATTTGCCGGATCGTTTGGTACTGCAATAGCACTTCCCTTTTTTATTGCCTGCAAGTTTGTATGGCGTTTAGAATAAATTGCTGTTGGCACAGTAGGAATATGAGTTAAAGCAATCAGATTGGCTTTTTTATTCTGATTAAATGCATCCATATAGGCAGTATGCTGATCAACATTTACGTCAATACTACCTTGTTGTAAAGCGATATCAGCCTGCATTAAATCAGAAAAATCAATTTGTTTAATTTGATATCCCTGTTTTTCCAGAATAGGTTTTACTGCATCAAGAAAAAGCTGGCTATAGGGGCCGGGTGAAGTGCCGACAATAATCTGTTTATTACTGGTTTTATCCTGATGACAGGCTCCCAGTACCAGACAGGCAGTAATTAAAATAATAATTTGCTTAAAAAACTTCATGCTATTGGCTCCGATGATAGTCAATTTCATATTTTTAATTCACATAACAGCAAGTACGTTTTATTTATGTGAATTAAAGATTAATTGGCTTATGGAAAAAATATAATATAGCTGGGTAGTCTAATCATTGCATATGAATATTAAAAGACTGACTGCTTATAACCAAAGATAAGAAATTTATATATATGCAGAAATCAAAAACGGCTTAAAATAAGCCGTTTTTAATAAATAGAAAGTTAATTTTTTTTGGCCTTAGCTGCGAGCCAATTACCCAGAGTCTGAATAATTTGAACAATTAATACCAGAACGACAACTGTAACAATCATAATTACATAATCAAATCGCTGATATCCGTAATTAACAGCTAAATCACCGATGCCTCCGCCACCAACTGTACCAGACATAGCTGTAGCATCAATTAATCCGATAAGAGCTGTGGTTAAGGCCAGCAAAATAGAGGGCATAGCTTCAGGTAAAATAAAATAGCGAATAATCTGAAAATTGGTTGCGCCCATTGATTGAGCTGCTTCGATAATACCTGCCGGTACGCTTAATAAGGAATTTTCAATTAACCGGGCAATATAAGGCGAAACAAAAATAATCAACGGTATGATCATTGCCTTGGTACCAATAGATGTATGGATAGCAAGACTGGCTATCGGTAACACACAAATCAGCAAAATGATAAAAGGTAATGAGCGAATAATATTAATAATTATATTGAGTAAATTATATAGTATCGGCTTTGGCCATACGCCTCCCTGACGGGTAAGCAATAACAGTACACCTAAGGCCGTTCCCAGTATAGATCCCAGAACAAATGAGATACTGACCATATTAAAAGTTTGCAATATTGCCGTACCAAACTGGTCAGCAGTTAATGAGGTATCTAACCACTGATTCATACACCACCTCTTTCCACTCGAACGCCTCTGTCCTGCAAAAATGCCAACGCTTTTTCTACATCTGTCTCAATACCATTCATCTGGATAAACATACTTCCCAGCACTACTCCGCCTATTTCGCGCATATTGGCAAAAAGTATGTTAATTTCCACCAGTTGTTTTAAAATAAGCTCATTAACCACTGGTTCTCTGGCTGAATTACCTAAAAATTCCAACCTGAATATATTTTCCTGTTCAACCAGACTATCTAACACTGCTTCGGGTATTTTTGCATTGATTACTGTGCTGACAAATTTTTTCGTTGTCTCTTGCTGAGGGGCGGAAAAAATATCAAGTACAGTTCCTTTCTCAATTACCTGCCCCTTTTCCATCACCGCTACTTTATTACAAATGGAGCTAATCACTTCCATTTCATGAGTAACCAGTAAAATAGTGATATTGCGTTCGCTGTTAATTTGTTTTAATAGTTTCAGAATAGATAAAGTAGTCTGAGGGTCTAATGCGGAAGTAGCCTCATCACATAATAATATTGTTGGTTCTGTAATCAGAGCACGGGCAATCCCGACACGCTGTTTTTGACCACCGGATAACTGGCTTGGATAACTTTGCTTTTTACCTGCCAGATCAACATACGACAACATAGCATCGACTCTGCGGTCTATTTCATCACGTTTTAAACCCTGTAAAACTAATGGAATTGCAATATTCTGAGCAACCGTTTTAGATTCCAGTAAATTAAAATGCTGAAAAATCATGCCGATTTTTTTCTTATGCTCACGCTGAGCCTTGGTATCCAGTTTGTTTAGATCTACACCGTCAACAGTAACTGTACCGGATGTTGGTTTTTCCAGCTGGTTAACCAGACGAATTAAACTGCTTTTACCTGCGCCACTCCACCCGATCAGCCCATAGATATCACCTGTATCAACTGTAAGGTTAATATCATTCAGGGCATGAACCTGCTGTTTATTTTTGATATAAGTTTTTTTTATATTTTCAAATATGATCATAACGATCCTTAAATACTCGCTGCGATCTGATTTCCAATGATCCAGATGTAATGCAATACAGATAGTGTACTTGATAAATCGTAAACGTGCTGACTGATTTTCTAATGACTACGGCTAAAAAATGCAAGTATACTGTAAATCTTCGTGATTAAGTTCATTATTATGTATTACTCTTTTTTGGCGTATAAAATAAAGCTATTGTTTAAAATTATGCCAGTTAACGCCATAACAATCATGTTGCTGCCAGCATTGCGCAAATGCTTCACTTTGTAACCATTGCCATTCATATTCACGCGCATTTTTAATTTCATCATTCCAGTGCTCTGAAGATACTGCCGGATGACACATTATCAACAATGAATGTTCAGCAGGCATGCTAAGCCAGTTATTCCATTTATGCTGTAAAATTTTTAAATCGGCATTAAAGTTATAGATACCTGCAAAGAAATGATTGTGCGTAATATTAGCTGCATTTAAAGCGCTGTCGAGAGCGTGACCGCCAAGAGTATGAATTAATTTTGCCTTGATATCTTTCTGAGAAGTTTTTGTGCTGCGTACTGCTATTGTATTTCCATAACGCTGCAATATTATATTTAGTAGTACAGAGCGTATCTGTGGGAACTGATGTACATGCTGATGACCATCGATAAAAACAGGTATATCACCAATTTTATCTTCAAAAGCATCCAGCTGGCGATTAATAATATCCTGCAAAATTTTTTCCGGCCATGCATGCAGGTAAGATTTAATTAGTACCTGTTTCAGGGTACCCAACCCGGCAAATCCGGTGAAATCCAGATGCAAACCAATATCAGTATGCTGCTTTTTCAATTCTGCAACTTCATCTGAAGCAATGGTACCCAGACTCATAAAGCTGCTTGCCTGTATGCGTCCCATCTCAGATAGCCGAAGCACGGCTTCATTTACAGCTGCAGATAAACCCAGATCATCTACATTAATCATTACTGGTTTCATTGTGTGCCTTTTCATTAAATGCCCAGAATTTACCCAGTATAAAAGATAAAACTGTCACTATCAGCGTAACAATAAACCATAACCACCAATAGGCCTGATTTCCAAACCAGCGTATACCTGCCATAAATAAAATCTGGTTTATCATAAAACCGGTTATAGAGCTGAATAACCAGCGCCAGAGAGCCTGAAACCATGTATGTCGCGTCAGACTGAATGTAAGGTAATAATGACCGGTAAAACTGATAACAAAAGCACAAAGAAAAGCCAGAGGATTGGCCAAAACCGGTAAAAAGTGAGCATATTGAACTAACACCACCAAACATAAAAAATGCATAGCAGCAGCTGCTCCTCCTACCAGCGTAAACCATATGCCCTGTGCAGATACAGATTTCATTATTTTTCGCGACTGTCCCACACTTTGTCTACCAGATAAAGCGGTCGCTGTTTTACTTCTTCATAAATACGACCGATATATTCGCCAATTACACCAAGACAAACGAGCTGTATCCCGGCAGAAAACATAATTCCGGCTGCCAGCGTCGGCCAGCCAGCAAGGTCTTTACCAAAAAACAACGTATCAGCAACGATATACAATCCATAGACAATCGACAGGAATGAAATAATCATTCCCATTCTGGAAATCCAGCGTAATGGACGCTGAGAAAACGAAGTAATACCTATTAAAGCCAGCTCAAACAGGCTGAAATAATTAAATTTACTCTTGCCTGCCTGCCGTTCAGAGGCCTGAAAAGGTATATATATGGTAGAAAATCCTACCCATGCATACAACCCTTTCATAAACCGTTGCCGCTCAGGTAACTTGAGTAAAGCTTCTACAACACGACGTTTCATCAGTCTGAAATCACCGGCATTAGGTGTCAGCTCATACCGGTGAGTATCCTGCATAAAATGGTAAAAGCCATTTTTCAATATCCGGGTTATTAAGCCTTCATGTTCACGTGAAGCCTGTACGGCAGCCACCACATCCACATTATTGGTCTGAATTAATTCAAGCATTTGTTCCAGTACTGAAACCGGATGCTGTCCGTCAGCATCCATCATGGTAACCAGTTCACCCTGAGATTGTGCTAATCCGGCCGTAAGTGCAGCTTCCTTACCAAAATTACGCGAAAATTGTATCAGCCTCAATGCTGTATTACTTGGTAATTGCTGTCGAAATGTTTCAAATAATGTGGTCAGATGATCTTTACTACCATCATCTACTAAAATAATTTCACAGTTCTGTTGCTGCCGGCTGGTAAAAACAAACAGTTCAGGCAAAAAGCGATTTATAGCTGCTGCATCATTATATACCGGCAAAATAATACTTAAACCAGTGCTAACTTTATCCATATCATTTACCTCTCAGCCTAAAAGCAAACTGAGATAATCCAAATGTATTTTTAATCATTTTTAATTTTATATAAATATAAAAAATCATTGTTGTTTTAAACATTTTTTCGGTATGTATGCCTGCCAGACTACCTTAAGAGGTTCTCGATCGGGTAATTTATTCCATCGAACTATCCACTCACCTTGTTTTACAACCAGCTCAGAATGATGGGCTAAAGGTTCTAACCATGGTGTCTGAGGATGTTCATCAACAGGCCATAATGCCAGCGTACCTTGCTGCTGTAAACGACTATTGCTCATCCACGGAGAGTAAGCGGAATTACCGGAAACCATGACTGATGGAGCAAATTTTGAATAGGAAGCTACCAGCAATACTACCCAGTCTGAACCAGTAACACTATCAAGCTTACAAGAAGACAACTCCTGCCATTGATCATCAGCCTGTTTGGCCAGCGCAGCCTGAGGCCAGTCCATCCGAGAAGGTTTATGACGGATTCTGGCTCCGAATCCTACATAAACAGCCATCAATATGGTAACAATAAGCGCCCAGACTGCTATACCTTTCAGCAAAGATTTATCTTTAGATATAAATACCGGTTCGGGAATCAGAGACACGATTATGAGTCCGGATAGGCCCCACATAGGCATACCCCACATATCACGTAATCCTAGTCTAAAAATCAGTCCGGCAAATACAAGTATCAGCGTAGGAACTAATCCCATCCATAAAAGAAAATACCAGTCACGCTGACGCAATACCTGAACAGACGGGCGTAAACTCAATCGTGTACGGGTAAACAGCAAAATAAATAAAATAGGTAAATGATTAAGTAGCTGAGTGCCGAAATAGCCAAGAGCCGCCAGATGCCCGTTACGGTTTGCATCTTCAGCTGAGCGTGCTGAAGCATAAGTCAGAGGTAGCCAGTTATGCTCTATCAGCCAGTATATATTCGGAGCAAACACAATCATAGCAAGCAGTATTGCCAGCCACGGCTTTGGTGTCAGCCATAACCGTCGGTTCGTTGTACACAATGAATATAACACCATAGTTAATAGCAGTAAGGCAACGGTATATTTTACCAGCATGCCAATACCAGCCAGCAAACCAAACAATAACCAGTGCTTCCAGCTATTTTCTCGAATAGCCAGATAAAAGATATAGATTAAACCCAGCCATACGGGCATTTGCGCTATATTGTGATTGAATTCAAGAGAAGGCCACGTGTAATAAAATATTGCCAGCAAAAATAATGCACCGATAAAAGCCCGGTTTTTGCTCATCAATTGCCGGCCGAACAAATAAGCCAGCCATAAACTCAATGCTATCGTACATTGACTTAAAATATACGGACCAATATGACCAAAAGTATAGTAAAAAGAATAGAGTACCCAGCTTGAAAATGGCGGATGCTTATAATATCCCCATTGCCATTCTCGTCCCCAGTAAATACCCTCAGGAACATCTAAGGGATAACTTGAGGAAAGCATAAAAGGTAATACCGTCCACAAGATAAAATAAAGTATTAACCAAAAGGGTAGTCTGAGCGACAACGGTTTGCTTGGCATAAAAAGATTTCAATTTTCAAATTAAGTTATTATAAAGGGTGCGGTTACGGTTAGACACTACTGTATAGCAATATTATCAAGAAACTTATCTGTTGATTTTAAAAAATCATTCACTCAAAGCATTCAGGCGCAATGAAAAATTGCGCCTAAATAATGCAAAATCAGCTCAACTAAAGCTAGCTTAAGCTACTCGGAATGTAGCTTTGATTTTATCCGGCCAAATTAATTCCAGTTCATCACCGGATTGAATCGCAGCAACTCCGGCAGGTGTACCGGTGTAAATAATATCACCTGCCTGTAAACCATAAACCCTGGACAGATAACTGATAATTTGCCGGCACGTAAACATCATATCTTTTGTATAACCCTGCTGGCGTATCTCTCCATTTACCTTTAAGAAAAATTCCTGTTGCTGGATATCATCAATTTCAGATGGCAGAATAAAGTGCGATAAACAGGCTGCTGTAAGAAACCCTTTGGCTTTTTCCCATGGCAAACCTTTACTCTTTAACTCTGCCTGTACATCTCGCGCAGTTAAATCCAGACCAATAGCATAGCCACCGACATAATCTAACGCCTCATTTTCCTGAACATCGAAAGCATCTTTTGCCATATAGATAACCAACTCACATTCATGATGTACATCAGAGCTATAGGTTGGTAATTGAATATCATCAGACTCCAGAGCCAGAGAAGAAGTTGGCTTCATAAATACCACGGGTTCTTCAGGTTTTACATTATGTAATTCTTTAATATGCTCTGTGTAATTTCTTCCAATACAAAAAATATTACCTAAAGCAACTTTTTGTTCTTTGATATAAACGGTTTTCATCTTGTGTCACCAAAAATTAAATCCAGATTTGAAATTAATTACTGTCTGGAAATAGCAATTTATCCGGCCAAAATCAGTTTATCAAAATTGAAAATTCAGCCGGTATAGTCTGTGAGAACCAGAGATAATATATTTATTAAAATTAAAAAGCAGTAATTTCACTTAATTTTATTAATTGCATTGGTTCACGCAAATATGGTTCTACTGTTTTAATCAGGTTTTGAAAATGTACTGTATTACCATGCTCATTAATTGCTGCATCATCAGCCCAGCATTCAATAAATATAATTCGATCAGCCTTATCTAAATCTTTATTAACGGTGTAAAACACATTTCCTTTTTCTTTACGTGACAATTCCACACATTGCTCAACGGCAGCAGTAATATTTATCCAGGCATTTGCTTTCAGATCCATGATTGCAATTAGTTTAATTGGCTGTGACATATTTTATCTCCTTAATTTTTCTTGACGGTACGAAAGCACCTACAAAAGTAAAGCCTATTCTTTTAATTAGCTAAAGGCAAATATAAAATTAATCACGTCGTGTAGCATCTACACCTTCCTGTACCGAATTTACCCCGATAATAGTCAGCCTCGGAAAATCTGCCGTTCGTTTGGGACAATTAGCTGCAGGTACTATGGCATGAGTAAATCCAAGTTTTTCTGCCTCTCGCAAACGTTCCTGTCCACGAGGAACTGGACGAATTTCACCTGATAACCCGACTTCTCCGAATACAATCAGCTTTTCCGGTAATGGTCGATTACGATAGCTTGAAAGCATGGCCAGAATCACTGCCAGATCTGCTGCCGGTTCAGTAATTTTCACACCACCTACAGCATTAAGAAACACGTCCTGATCATAACAAGCGATACCTGCATGACGGTTCAGCACAGCCAGCAACATGGCCAGACGCTCCTGAGCCAGCCCTACAGTTAGTCGTTTTGGAGCAAAACCATGAGCATCATCAACAAGTGCCTGAATTTCTACCAGTAAGGGGCGTGAACCTTCCTGAGTAACGAGAACGCATGAGCCGGGAACATCATCGCGATAACTGGATAAAAACAATGCTGAAGGATTGGAAACCCCCTTCAGCCCTTTTTCTGTCATTGCAAAAACACCTAACTCATTAGCGGCACCAAAACGGTTTTTAATAGCACGAATCATACGATAATTTGAATGAGTTTCCCCTTCAAAATACAATACCGTATCCACCATATGCTCCAGCACCCGGGGACCGGCAATCGCGCCATCTTTGGTTACATGACCAACCAGCAACATGCTGATACCCTGTTGTTTTGCCAGGCGGGTTAATTGTGCTGCACATTCCCTAACCTGTGATACAGAACCGGGTGCTGAAGTAATACCATCAGAATACATGGTCTGAATAGAATCGATTACTACCACTCTGGGTTTTTGGCGTGCAATAACTGCACTGATTGCCTCTACACGTATTTCTGCCAGTAAATGAACTTTGTCTGCATGTACACCAAGACGCTGTGCACGTAAAGCAACCTGCTGAGCTGACTCTTCTCCGGAAACATACAATACGGATTCCTGTTCGGCCATCAAGGCTATTGTTTGTAGCAATAATGTAGATTTACCAATACCCGGATCTCCGCCTAGCAAAATAACAGCTCCGTCTACTAAACCACCTCCAAGTACTCTGTCCAGCTCACCCATTCCTGTTGGCGTTCTCTGTATTTCAACCGCACTGACTTCTGCCAGTAACTGTACCGCCGATTCACTTGATGCCCATGATTGAAAACGGCTGCCAGAAGAAGGTGCAGATAAAACTGTTGTTTCTTCCAGAGTATTCCATTCGCCACAATGAGGACAACGCCCCTGCCATTTAGGTGAGCTTCCACCACAACTGCGACATTGAAACTGAGTTTTCTGCTTTACCATGAAACCTTTCCGGCAAGACTTGCATTAAATTCAAATATAGTATCCAGTAACTATTAGCAAATAAAGATTCAATAAAATTAACCAATTGTATTCAGTTCTCAATTTTATCTAAATCTTCACTTAAGTTAGAACACAAGAACCAAGCCATAAATTTTACCCTTTAACAGCGTATAATTTAGTTAAATTTTTGAAGCTAAAACCATTAAATAAAAATAGTAATATCTATAATTATAAACAATTGAAGCATTATAATGGTTTTAATCATAATGATTAGCAGATTAAAAAATATGGCAATTTACTGATTCAAATTCAAAAGAGTCTACACTGATAACTGAACGATAAAATCAAATGTTTTGGCAAATAGTAATTGCTTCCAAAAACAAATTATAATAATTACTTTGTCTGGCAATTATTATATACTCTGTCAATTCGTGCAGGTTAAATCCAGTTTTACCTTGATACTCTCTTGCATGGTCAATTATTACATTACACTATTTAATCTTTAACATACATCGAAAAAAATGGAATGAATTTTAGTCTTCGGCTAATTCTTGGCTGAATATTTTAATGTTTTAAGTCAATCCATTTTTATTTCAATTTTTAAACACAGGGTTTTTCAAAACTATGTCCTTGCCAATGATTGTCACATTCGCTGTGTACATTTTAGGAATGATTGCAATTGGTTTTTTTGCCTATCGGTCAACACAGAATTTTGGTGATTACATTCTGGGCGGGCGTCGTATTGGCAGCGTAGTAACTGCACTTTCGGCCGGAGCTTCTGACATGAGCGGCTGGCTACTGATGGGATTACCGGGTGCAGTATTTTTATTTGGTATCTCACAAAGCTGGATAGCCATTGGCTTAATACTTGGTGCTTACCTGAACTGGTTATTGATTGCCGGACGTCTGCGTGTTTTTACAGAAATCAACCATAATGCGTTAACTTTACCCGATTATTTTACGCACCGATTTGAAGATAACAGCTCCTTACTGCGTATTATTTCAGCAGTAATTATTCTGATTTTTTTTACAATTTATTGTGCATCAGGGATTGTTGCCGGGGCTAAATTATTTGAAAGTACTTTTGGCATGAGCTATGGCTGGGCAATGCTGGCAGGAGCTGGTGCAACTATACTTTATACGCTTATAGGCGGTTTTCTAGCGGTTAGCTGGACAGATACCATTCAGGCAAGTCTGATGATGTTCGCTCTGATTTTAACCCCCATAATGGTAATCATTAATGCCGGTGGTTTTTCTGATGCACTCATTCATATTGAAAACCTGAATCCGGACTATACCAACCTTTTTGCCCATATGGATTTTATCGCCATAATCTCATTGCTAGGCTGGGGGTTGGGCTATTTCGGGCAACCGCATATTTTAGCCAGATTTATGGCTGCTGATTCGCATGAAGTAATGAAAAACGCACGCCGTATCAGCATGACATGGATGATTTTGTGTCTGGCCGGTGCCATTACCGTCGGTTTTTTCGGAATAGCATATTTTGCTAACCATCCAGAATTAAGCTATCTGGTAAGCAATGGAAAACATGAACGGATTTTTATCGAGTTATCCAAATTACTCTTCAATCAATGGATCGCCGGTATTATTCTCGCTGCAATTCTGGCTGCTGTGATGAGTACTTTAAGTTGTCAGCTTTTGGTCTGCTCAAGCGCTTTGACAGAAGATTTCTATCGTGCATTTTTCCGTCCAAAAGCAAAACAGAAAGAATTAGTCTGGATTGGACGAATAATGGTGTTTATAGTATCTGTGATTGCCATTTTGCTGGCAATTAATCCGAATAACAGCGTTCTGGATTTGGTGAGCCATGCGTGGGCTGGTTTTGGGGCAGCATTTGGTCCGATTATTATTTTTTCCGTATTCTGGTCACGTATGACACGTAACGGCGCATTAGCCGGTATGATTACCGGTGCCGTCACAGTATTGCTATGGATCAATTTTAACTGGTTTAATCTGTATTCACTCATCCCCGGATTCATACTTGCATCAATTGCAATTATTATTTTTAGTTTATGTGATAAAAAACCAAGTGAGATAGTACAGGTTCATTTTAAAGATGCTTATAAGCGCTACCATACTAAAACAAAATGAACTTTAATTAACCTGGCGGATTAAACTGTTTTTAAGTTACTCAGTAATCCGAATATGCTCTCAAACCAATTTATTTTATTACATAGCTATATTATGATTATGTCCTTTAATTCACATAATCGTAATAATGAGCATCAAGCATTGGCCGCAAAACGATCGCCCTCGGGAAAAACTTCTTAATCTGGGCGCCTCAGCGCTAAGTGATGCCGAGCTGCTCGCAATCCTGCTGCGTACAGGTACTCGGGGCATAAGTGCGGTAGATCTGGCACGAGAGCTTATTTCTCAACTAGGCAGTCTGCGCGCATTGCTTGAAGCAGATTGTCAGCAAATTTGTCAGTATCACGGTATGGGCATTGCCAGTTATACCCAGTTTGCAGTAATTAGAGAAATAAGCAGACGCATGCTGGCAGAAAAAATTTATTGCCGCCCTATTTTTACTCAGCCGGCCGCAGTGGCTGATTTCCTGCGTTTACATATAGGCCATGAAAAAGTGGAAGTTTGTGTAGCTTTACTTCTGAACCAGCGTAACGAGCTTATGCAAACCATTGAACTGGCTCGCGGTACCATCAATGAAGCACGGGTTTACACTCGCGAAGTTGCTACAGCAGCTTTAAAACACCACGCAGTCTCAATTATTCTGGCACATAATCATCCAGGACAATCTACTATGCCGTCTAATGGCGATATTCAATTTACCAGAGAAATAAAAGCCGCTTTAAATCTGCTGGATATTCGTTTATTGGATCATTTTATTGTTACTGCTGAAAAAATAACATCAATGGCTGAATTAAATCTAATGTAGTAAAAATTATTAATTAAACGTTCTATCTTAATAGCATAATAGTGCAAAGCTGGATAAATTTATCATTGCCGATTACAATAACTGGTTTAATAGCGTTATTTACCTTAATCATACGGAGTACCCCCATGATTGATTTTGCTTATGCTGCCAACACTGCCGGTTCACAGAGTGGCCTTATGCAATTCGTCCCACTTTTATTAATTCTTGTTGTCTTTTATTTTCTGATTATCCGCCCGCAGCAAAGCAAACATAAAAAACACCAGCAAATGCTAACCGAACTGAAAAAAGGCGATAAAGTTGTTACTCTGGCTGGAATAGTTGGCAAAATCACTAAAGTAAATGAACAATACTTCACTTTAGAAATTGCTCCTAAAGTAGAAGTTGAATTTGAACGCAATGCCATCAGTGGTAAGGCGCCAGAATAAAATCAGTAATCCTGCCGCAACTTTTCAGTTGCGGCCTTTGTTTGTTTTCTTTCATTTATTAACTGAAGAACAACAGTCTGCAACAAGGCAGCAAATATGAATCGTTATCCTATATGGAAATATCTGCTTATTATCGTCTCAATAGTATTGGGTCTGTTATACACCATTCCCAATTTTTTTGGCGAAATACCGGCAGTACAAATCTCTACCAACCGGCAGGCCATTACTATCAATGAACAAACTGAAAATACAGTTAAACAGGCTCTGGCAGCTGCACACATACAGCATCAGGGTATGTTCATTACTGATGGCAGCCTGAAGGTACGTTTCAGTGATACTGAAACTCAGCTTAAAGCACGTGATGCGATTGCTTCTAAATTCGGTGAAGGCTATATCGTAGCCCTGAATCTATTGGCCAATACTCCGGAATGGATGGAAAAAATTCATGCCAAACCGATGTTTCTAGGTCTTGATTTGCGTGGTGGTGTGCATTTCACCATGCAGGTGGATATGGATTCAGCCGTTGACAAAACACTTGACAGTTATGCCGGTGATATCCGCCGCCAGCTGCGTAAATTACAAATCCGTAGTGGCAATATTGTTAAAAACGGACAGACACTGGTTGTTCCTTTCCAGTCTGCAAACGATGCTTCCACTGCAATATCCGGATTAAAAAAATATCTTAATGATGCAACACTAACTCAGAATGGTGACCGTCTGGTAGTTAGCCTGAGTAACACTGCGCTGACCAGAATTCGTACAGATGCAGTGACCCAGAACATTAATACCCTGCACAACCGTGTTAATGAGCTGGGTGTTGCTGAACCGGTTATACAGCAGGCCGGACCGAACAGGATTGTCGTACAACTGCCGGGCGTTCAGGATACTGCTAAAGCTAAAGATATCATTGGCCGTACTGCAACTTTACAGGTACGAATGGTAAGTGATGATCCCAATCTGTATCAGCAGGCGCTGCAAGGACACAATCCAGATGGATTTGAACTACTGCCATCTGCCGGTAACGGAGCACCTACACTGGTCAGCAAACAGGTTGAACTGACTGGGGACAATATTAATGATGCTCAGGCCAGCTTTAACGACCGGGGATTGCCGGGTGTAAGCGTAAATTTTGACAGTACAGGTGCCAGCATTTTTGCTGACCTCACCCGCAATAATGTTGGTAAACGTATGGCGATGGTACTTATCGATCAGGGTAAGGCAGAAGTGATTACCGCACCGGTAATCAATGAACCTATTCCCGGCGGTAAAACCATTATTTCAGGAAGTATGAGTATTGCTGAAGCCAATGATACCGCATTGCTATTGCGTGCCGGCTCACTGGCTGCACCAATGAAAATTATCGAAGAACGAACCATTGGCCCGTCTCTGGGTAAAGAAAATATTAGCAAAGGCTTTCATTCCACCTTATGGGGATTTGTAGTAGTAGCCATATTCATGATGCTTTATTACCGGATGTTCGGACTGTTTTCAGTAATTGCCCTGTCATGCAATCTGTTGTTCCTGATCGCTATTTTATCTGCCATGCAGGCTACTCTGACACTGCCGGGTATAGCGGCAATTGCTCTTACACTAGGTATGGCGATTGACTCGAATGTATTGATTAATGAACGTATCCGCGAAGAATTACGTCATGGTAATACACCACAAATATCAATTAATGCAGGTTACGATCACGCCTGGCATACTATTGTAGACTCTAATATCACTTCACTGATTGCCGGTCTGGCGTTACTGATTTTCGGTTCAGGCCCTATTCGCGGATTTGCTGTCGTACATTGTCTGGGTATTATTACATCTATGTATTCGTCAGTAGTGGTTTCTCGTGCCTTTGTTAATTTGTGGTATGGTCGCAAACGCAAACTGAAAACACTTTCTATCGGCCACATCTGGATTGCAGATAAAGCTGCCACTGGTAAAAGTAAGGCTTAATAAATTATGGAATTCTTCAAAATAAAACGTGATATCCCGTTTATGAGCTATGGTAAGCTGACAACGGCGATTTCATTAATTACTTTTATTCTGGCTGTATTTTTTCTTGTTACTCGCGGGCTGAACTTTTCTGTAGAATTTACCGGCGGTACTGTAATGGAAGTGGAATTCAAACAGAGTGCGGATTTAAATAAAATCCGTACAGAACTGGATGGATTAAAACTTGGAGAAATACAAGTACAGGCATTGGGCACAAATAAACAAATCATGATTCGTCTGCCCAATAAAGCCAATATGACTTCAGCACAATTGTCCAATCAAGTTATGGACCTGCTTAAACAACATCAGGAAGGTGTAAGTTTACGTCAGGTTGAATTCATCGGGCCGCAAGTGGGCGAAGAACTGGTTACTCACGGCTTACTGGCTTTAGGCATGGTTGTGATTGGCATCATTATTTACTTATCCATGCGTTTCGAATGGCGCTTTGCTGTTTCTGCTATTATTGCCAATATGCATGACGTAGTAATTATTCTGGGTTGCTTTGCCCTCTTTCACTGGGAATTTTCTCTTACCGTACTTGCAGGCGTACTTGCCGTGCTTGGCTACTCAGTTAATGAGTCAGTAGTTGTCTTTGACCGTATCCGTGAAAATTTCCGTAAACCACATATGCGTGGTAAAAGCGTTCCGGCAATCATAGATAATGCCATTACCGCAACCATGAGCCGTACCATTATTACTCACGGATCTACTGAAGCAATGGTCATTTCTATGCTGGTATTTGGCGGAGCTGCTTTGCATGGTTTCGCAATGGCATTAACAATTGGTATTGTGTTTGGTATTTACTCATCAGTATTAGTAGCGAGTCCGTTATTACTGATGTTTGGACTGAACCGGCAAAATCTGGTTAAGCCGCCAAAACGGAAAGAGGAAGCTGTAGTTTAAGATTAAATTACTATTGTTTTCCTCTAATTAATTAAAAAACTCCAGAATAATATTTTATTTCTGGAGTTTTTTATGATTTTAAAATTTACCTACAAAATTAGGTTTATCTATACGGCAATCAAAAATGGAATTTGAAAAGCTAACAAACTGATGTTCCTAAGCCGAACAATATCTGATTGCTAACGTAGTGCCCGTTCGTCTTTCCAACCTTTATCCGTTAAAACCAATACAGCCGCACGACGTTGAGGTTCCTGCATAGACTTCCACCAGTTTTCATCGGTAGTTTTCAATAATTTTTCAGCCCATTTCTCAGGTACCAGTTTTGCATCATAAACTACCTTGGAAATAGTCATTCCATTTGCAGGGGTAGGTTCAGTAAAGAGCACAATTTTATCTACTTTTTGTGTTCCTAGGCACAGCATACTTCCCTGAGCTGTATTTTGCACATTGTCCTCACCTTTACTTGTACGGTAATACACTGCCTGCGGTATATCTTTTCCGCCATTAACAACCAGAGTTGCATCCTTACCTTTTTCATACAAGTCTGCATCAGTTAAAATATCCATTTGCTTTAAAGCAGTTTTATTAACTTTATCGCCATCACTATTTTTTCTGGCAATACGTATTTCTTTATTACCAAGTGCAACCGTATTATTCATACCTCCCTGAGCATTATCCAGCATCAGATTAACCACCAGACAAACCTTATCATTTTTAGCAAAGTCATCTATCGCCTCAGTAAAATTGTGATTACTCGCCTCTTGCTTACCTCCGCATGCAGCCAGTAACAGGCTAACGGCTAATACACTGATTTTTTTCATCCCGGTATTCCTTATAAAATAAAATCTATACTGATTAAAGCATACTGCCAATATGCCGGATTAGCAACGCAAGCAGTTTACCTTCACTGGTCAGAAACAATTTAAAACGCTCAATCGACATAAAACCAACACTTTAAGCAAA
This sequence comes from Snodgrassella alvi wkB2, assembly GCF_000600005.1. Lineage (NCBI taxonomy): Bacteria > Pseudomonadati > Pseudomonadota > Betaproteobacteria > Neisseriales > Neisseriaceae > Snodgrassella > Snodgrassella alvi. Next base: position 1,172,034 of record NZ_CP007446.1, on the reverse strand, counting down.
TATAAGCAAAACGGTATAATAACAGCTTATTTCCGCAAACAGGCTTTCATCAATGAGTATACAAATTTATGGTATCAGTCAGTGTAATACTGTCAAAAAAGCCCGCCAATGGCTGGCTGATCAACATATTAACGCTGAATTTATCGATTTTAAGAAAACACCGCCAACAATCACTGATATTCAGTTCTGGCTTACACAAGTACCTAAAGAAACATTAATTAACCGTAAAGGTACAACATGGCAGAAATTAAGTAACAATGAACAGACAATTGCTTTAAGTAATGATGATGAAGCCATTCGCCTAATGATAAACCACCCCTCAGTGATTAAAAGACCAGTTCTGGTAAAAAATCAATTAATATTGGTTGGTTTTGATCCGCAACGCTATACTGAATTTTTTGCCTGATACTTCCAGATACAAACCATGAACAACACAACAATATTTATTTCTGATTTACATCTTTCTGAACAGACGCCGCCTTTAAATCAGCTATTTGAACGCTGCCTGCAACAATGGCAAGGAAATATCGATGCGTTATACATATTAGGTGATTTTTTTGACGTCTGGATAGGTGACGATGATGATAGTGATTTCATTCGTCATATTAAATCTCAGTTAAAATCTTTTTCTTCTGCAACTCCAGTTTTTTTCATTCATGGTAACCGGGATTTCCTGATTGGTGAAAAATTTGCTGCAGAAACCGGAATACAACTACTTACATCACCTCAGCAAATAAACCTTTACGAGCATGAATATATTATTATGCATGGGGATGAATTATGCACTGACGATATTGCGTATCAACAATTCCGTGCCCAGTCCCGCAATCCTTTATGGCAAATGGCAGTATTAAGTAAACCTATTGAAGAGCGTCGTTTACTAGCCGGACAAATCCGCCAGATGAGTGAAACACGTAAAAACAATGAGGGTAAAAGTGAGATTTCTGATGTAACAGAACAAGCCATTAATGAACTGATGAGTAGCCATATGCAATCTACTCTGCCTACACTGATTCATGGTCATACCCATCGTCCGGCCGTACATGAATCACAGTTGAACAACCAATCTTTTAAACGTTATGTCATACAGGACTGGGCTGATAATTACGGCGGCTATCTGGCTGTAGACATAGATGGTGTACATGTACATGAGCTTAAGCTATAAATAGAAAAAATACATCTATAATATTAATGGGAATACTCCTAGAAGTTAATTATCTCATTATTAACTAGGCAGTCAGATTTCGTATCTGAATACAACGCCAGTAAAATAAAAACCGAAAAGATTAAAAATTCTTTTCGGTTTTTATTTATTATTTTTCATTCCCAAATACCCTGATTTATCTGGGTAATAGCATATCATTATTAAATCACCCACTATATACAGAGATTTTAAAATAAAAACCGTGTCTACTAAGCGTAAACACGGTTGATACTAGTTTTAAAAATAATTATTTACTTGCCGCGCATTAAATCAAAAAAGTCGGCATTATTTTTAGACTGTTTGAGCTTATCAATGATAAATTCCATTGCTTCAATATCATCCATTGGATGCAAGAATTTCCGCAGCAGCCACATTTTTTGTAAATGCTCATTAGAAACCAACAATTCTTCACGGCGAGTACCAGAACGATTGATATTAATTGCCGGAAACAGACGTTTTTCAGCCATACGCCGATCCAGATGCAATTCCATATTGCCCGTTCCCTTGAACTCCTCATAAATTACATCATCCATACGGCTACCGGTTTCTACCAGAGCAGTTGCGATAATGGTCAGTGAACCGCCTTCTTCCACATTACGGGCTGCGCCGAAGAATCGCTTTGGACGATGCAGTGCATTTGCATCGATACCGCCAGTTAAAATTTTACCGGATGCAGGAATAACTGTATTGTAAGCACGCGCCAGACGTGTAATTGAATCCAGCAGAATGATTACATCTTTTTTGTGCTCTACCAGACGCTTGGCTTTTTCAATCACCATTTCAGCCACTTGTACATGACGGGTAGCCGGCTCATCAAAAGTAGAAGATACTACCTCACCCCGAACTGAACGGGTCATTTCCGTAACTTCTTCAGGACGCTCATCAATCAGCAGAACAATCAGTTCAGCTTCAGGATAATTAGCTGTAATCGCATGTGCGATATTCTGCAGCATCACTGTTTTACCTGATTTCGGCGGAGCTACCAGCAAAGCACGCTGACCAAATCCGATAGGCGCAATCAGATCAATTGCACGTCCGGTAAGATTTTCTCCGGAACGAATATCCCGCTCTAGCACAAATTGGCGATCAGGGAATAATGGTGTCAGATTTTCAAACAGGATTTTATGTTTGCATACATCCGGATCGTCTCCGTTAATCTTATCCAGACGAACCAGCGCAAAATAGCGTTCATTGTCTTTAGGTACACGTACACTGCCTTCAATCGTGTCACCAGTATGCAGATTGAAACGCCGTATCTGACTCGGGCTGACGTAAATATCATCAGGGCCTGCCAGATAAGATGTATCCATGCTACGCAAAAAGCCAAAGCCATCAGGCAGAATTTCCAGCGTACCAGAACAGGTAAACGCTTCTCCCTGCTTCATTTTAATGCGCACAATAGCAAACACCAGATCCTGTTTGCGCAAACGATTGGCATTTTCAATACCAAACTCTTCAGCTATGCCCAGTAATTCAGACACATGTAGATTTTGTAATTCAGAAACGTGCATAAAGATATAAATGAACTTATTTATTAGAATCGAAGATAAAATGAGTCAGAAAACTCATAATAATTCCAGTTACCAGTCTTTAAGTTGCAAAATACTTGCCAAAGACAGGTAAGGTTTTTATTGAAAGTTGATTTGGTTTAATTCTGCCACAAAAGACATTAATAAAAGATTTTTCAGAAGTGACATCTTCTTATGAAGAGCAATTCTAATCTTCAAACCACATAATGTCAAGTTATTATCAACTTTCAATAACACTTGTATGAAGCATACCCTTAAAATTTAATTCTGACATCAGAAAATCCATATAGCATAAAAAGTTATAATTGTATTTTTTAGTTTGTATCAGGAATTAACCGAACCGAACAACAATTCAGGTTAATATAAATTTCTTATTGTTATATTAATCACTAATTTTTAACTATAAACTGTTATTCAGGCCGGATTATAACCGCATTATTAAAATTAGTATAATAATGTAAATAGAAAAAGAATATATCAGAAAGACAACAGTTACAGATAGATTATATATTCAAAGAACTGAATTTCCAGATATCAAACAATAGCAAACAACCAGTAAAACAGCAGATAAGAAAATGCTTTTCTGCTGATGACTGCTATAATTGTCTCTCCTTTAAATACTAAAAGAGAAATTATGAAACACTTGTCTTTAACTACTCTGGGAATCACTACTGCACTGGTTTTATCGGCCTGTAACTTTGCTGATAATGGGTATAAAAATAACAGCAGTGAGCCGGTAGCAGCTTCAACTGCACCTTCGGCTACCCGAAACCCGCAGCGTGCAGGAGAGGAGTTTCTGGCCAAAAATAAAAATGTTTCCGGTGTAAAAACCACTACATCAGGTTTGCAGTACAAAGTTAATCATGAGGGATCCGGTAAAAAACCTAAAGCCACTGATATGGTAACGGTTCAGTATGAAGGTCGGTTAATCGACGGGACTATTTTTGATAGCACAGCTCAGCGTAATAATGAACCGGTTACATTTCCGCTTAATGGCGTGATTCCCGGATGGACTGAAGGATTGCAGCTTATGTCAGAAGGTAGTGACTACACATTCTATATACCAGCCCGACTTGCTTACGGCGAACATAGCCCGACAAGTGCCATTCCTGCTAACAGTGTTCTGATATTTGATGTGAAGCTGATTAAAGTTGGAAAGTAAATCTGATTATAGGCATAATTAATGAAAAAGCACTCAGTAGACTGAGTGCTTTTAAAATCTGGCTCCCCGACCAGGGCTCGAACCTGGGACCTGCGGATTAACAGTCCGTCGCTCTACCGACTGAGCTATCAGGGAATGAGGCGAGATTATAGCGACTGTAATTTTACTGTCAAGCTTTTTAAACAACTTTATGGTTACAAGCTAATTAAATTATTAATTACACAATAATAATATTTTAGTAAGCAGTTTTATTTTAAATTATTCAGCCTGTTCAGTCTGACCTAGAATCATAGTTCCGACACCTTTATCAGTGAAAATTTCCAGCAAGAGAGCATGTGGAACACGTCCGTCAATAATATGAGTATTGTGAACGCCATGCATAGCAGCCTGCAAAGTCGCATTAATTTTAGGCAGCATACCATTTTGTAAAGTACCATCAGCAATTAATGCATTGATATCAGATGGCGTAAGGCGGCTTAATAATTGATTGTTTTTATCCAGTACACCAATTGTGTTGGTCAGCATAATCAGTTTTTCAGCCTTCAGACTTTCTGCCAGCTTACCGGCTACCACATCAGCATTAATATTAAATGCTTCACCATGTTCACCTACCCCAACAGGTGCCACTACAGGAATATAACCATGTTCCACCATTTCCTGAATCAGAGCTGTATCAATTTCTTCAACCTCACCTACCTGTCCGATATCCTGCTTTTCATTATCAGAAGTGGTAAGAAACAATTTTTTGGCTTTGATAAAATGATTGTCGCGACCAGTAATTCCGACTGCATGCCCTCCATGTAGATTAAGTAAAGATGTAATTTCCTTATTAACACAACCACCAAGCACCATTTCAACAATATCCATGGTCTCGCTGTCAGTCACCCGCATACCCTGAATGAATTGATTTTCTTTTCCTACTTTCTGTAACAGCTCATTAATTTGCGGCCCGCCCCCGTGTACAATAATCGGATGAATTCCCACCAGTTTGAGCAATACGACATCTTTAGCAAAACTTTCTTTCAATTGCGGATCAGTCATTGCATTACCGCCATACTTAATTACCATTGTCACACCGGAAAATCGCCGGATATATGGTAGTGCCTCGGCTAAAATATTAGCTTTTGTTTTAGCCTCAATAGCATTAATGTTCGTGAAGATGTCTGTGCTCATTATTTATCCCTGCCTAATTAAACTGATTATTTTTCTACGGTTAAGTTTATCTTTAGTTATGATAAAATAAAACCATAATTTGTTATTTAATGTTTGTTTAAAATTTTAAGCAATAATAAGTACAAATTGAAAAATAAATGAAAAATATACTTGATTGAAAAAGCAGTCTAAAAATTATCGAAATAATAAAACAGTATTTATAGTTATAAGTTCTGCGTTATCAGTAACCCGATATTTAGATTCATTTAAAACACATTTGAAAATTTAATCAAGTTTGACCATACATGCGCCTGTACTGAAAAAAGTTGCCAGAATTGCCTGTGCTGCAACCTGATCCAGTATTTGTTTACGCTTTTTCCCAAAAACTAAAGCTTCATTCAGCAAACTTTCGGCGACTACAGATGTCCAGCGCTCATCTACCCAGTATACCGGTAAATTAAAACGACCATGTAAACGGTTACCAAAACGGCGACAAAGAGCAGTAGCTTCATCGTCCTCACCATCTGCATGAGTGGGAAGACCTACTACAAGCACCTGTGGCCGCCATTCATTTATTAAAGTTTTAATACGGCTAAAATACTGTTCAGTACTGATAACAGTAATAGTTTCCAAAGGATGTACACTCGCCAGCTCAGCTTCACCGACGGCCACTCCTATTCGCGCGCTTCCGAAATCAAATCCGAGCACAGTGCCACGCTTTAGCGGAGAAGGGATTGATTCAGGCATGGCCCACCAATACGCTCAGATTGGCAATATCAATATTTAATAACTGCAAAGCAGCTTTATAACGTTGCTTATAAGGCATATCAAATAAAATCTGGTTATCTGCAGGCACAGTTATCCAGCTATTATTTGCCAGCTCCTGCTCCAGTTGTCCGGCTGACCAGCTGGAATAACCAATAGTAGCTACAGCTTTATCAACTTCATTTTCCTGTGTTAGCCCCAGAATAATATCGCGAGAAGTAGTCATGGCTATATCGTCAGTTACCAGCAAACTGCTTTCCCATGAACCTGTCGGAGTATGTACCAGAAATCCGCGGTCTACTTGAACCGGACCGCCCATCAGAACATTTTGTCCGTGAAAACGTTCCGGTGTAGGGGTTTTAGCAGAATCAAACAGTAAATCCATCATAATCGGTGATGGTTTATTTACAATGATGCCCATAGCACCGTCTGCACTATGTTCACACAGGTAAATCACGCTTTCTTTAAAAAATGGGTCTTCCATTGATGGCATAGCAATCAGAAAATGATTGGCCAGAGAAAATCCGGACGGAGCGTTTTGTTGTGCAGCCATATTGTGCTTATCCATGAAAATGATGTCAGACTATATAAATTAATTTGTCGTTAAATTGGGTCTGTTTTACAGTTTCTCAAGCGTATGCTTTTCGCTATAATTCTATCTTACTCCGAACCGGATTGTTTTATCCGGTTTTTAAAATTTTATCAAAACAGCTAATACTGGCAGACTGAGTCAAAGACAGCCATCACAGAAAGGTCAATTGTGTCATTAATTAAACCTGTTGTGCTTTTAATTCTGGATGGTTTCGGCCATCGTGCCGAAGGAAATGACAATGCAATTTTACTGGCGCATACTCCTTATATCGATAACTATCGTCAGCACTATGCTTATGGCACGATAGATGCTTCAGAACGAATGGTCGGATTGCCTGTTGGTCAGTTTGGCAATTCAGAAGTGGGTCACCTGAATATTGGTGCAGGCAGAGTTGTACCTCAGGATATTACCCGAATCGATATGGCTATTGAAGACCATACTCTTGAACAAAATCCGGTTTTGCAACAGGCATGGAATAATCCGAATCATACTGTACATCTGCTGGGCTTATTTTCTGATGGTGGTGTGCATAGCCATATAGAACATTTTTTTGCAGTTATAGATGCCGCACTAGCTGCCGGCATGCAAAAAATTGTTGTCCATCCATTTCTTGATGGGCGTGATACACCGCCGCAAAGTGCCCGTCCCTATCTGCAACGCCTGCAACAATATATGCAACAGCATTCTCAGATATTATGCGGTGCCCTTGTCGGACGTTTTTTTGCCATGGACAGGGACAATCGATGGGATCGCGTTGAAGCTGCTTATAATGCCTTATTCGGAGATGCGCCCTACCAGGCTGATTCCCCTGTTACTGCATTAGAGGCTGCTTATGCCCGTGGCGAGCAGGATGAATTTGTCAAACCTACCATTGTCAGCCCGCAGGCAAGGCTGCTAGATGGTGATGCCATTCTGTTTCTCAACTTCCGCGCTGATCGCGCACGTGAATTAACTCAAGCTCTTACTTTTGCTGATTTCGATGGATTTAAACGCAAGTATCGTGTACAACCGGGCTATTTTGCCACTATCACTGCTTACGGGACACAATTCAGCAATTCGGTAATGTTCGAAAAACAACCTGTAAATAATGGTTTGGGAGAATTTTTGGCCGGACAGGGTCTTAGCCAGCTCCGCATAGCGGAAACAGAAAAATACCCGCACGTAACTTATTTTTTCAGCGGCGGTCGGGAAGAACCTTATATTGGTGAAGAAAGGATTATGATTCCTTCACCCAAAGTGACTACATATGATTTACAGCCAGAAATGAGTGCTGTCGGCATTACTGAACAAATTATTGATAGTCTGAAACATCATCGTCATGATGTTATTATTTGTAACTTTGCCAATGGTGATATGGTTGGACATACCGGTTCACTTGACGCCGCTATAAAAGCAGTAGAAACACTGGATAGTTGTGTTGCACAGGTTGTCGAAACAACACTTTCTGCAGGCGGAGAAGTGATTATTACTGCCGATCACGGTAACTGTGAACACATGTATGATGAAAAAAATCAGCAACCTCACACACAACATACAGTTGAACCGGTCCCATTTATCTATATAGGGCGTAAGGCTACAATCCGTTCAGGCGGAGCGCTTAAAGATGTAGCGCCTTCTCTTTTAACTGCTCTGGGACTGACTCCGCCTGCAGAAATGACGGGGCAGAACCTGATTGAATTCACAGATAAATAATGAAATCTTTATTCTGTCTCATTCTGATATGGTGCAGTACCCTTTTCTCTTTGGCTATCGCTGCCAATAATCAGAAAATCCAACAGCCAACTGGTGAACTGAAACAGGTTCACCAGGCTATTTCAGCAACACAAAACCAGATCAGTAAAACTACGGTTGAACAGAAAAAAATTGATGCCTCAATGGCTGCAACAGACCAGCAGCTTAATCAGGCAAAAAATGAGCTTCACCGCATTCAACAACAGCAACAGACCAGTATGCGGCAGTTACAAACCCTGCAAACCAATCTGGATAAAACCCGTACCCAGATTGCAGAAACTCAGACCCAGATAGCCCGTTTACTTAATGCACATTACCGTAACCGTCAGCCGAACAGCGTATATTTAATGCTAAAAAAGGATCCCTCCGACCAAAAAGGGCGCTCGTTACAATATATACGATATTTAAATGAAGCCAATGAGCAGGTCATTCAGCGTTTACGTGAACAACAATTGCGAATGAATGCACAGCAACAGGCTATTAATAATCAGCAACAACAACTTTCTTCGCTACAAAAAAAACAACAGCAGCTTATTAACAAACTGCGTAATGAACATACTATTCAGCAAAGCAAATTCAGTGTATTAAACCAACAATTACAAGTACAGAATAAGCAATTACAATCATTAAAGGCTGATGAAAAACGATTGAACAATCTTTTAAGCCGTCTTTCTGCTCAGGCAACAATGCGTCGTCTGGCTCAGACTCAGCCTAAACCTCCTAAACAAACCATCAAACCGAAAAATACAGGTCAGCCACAAATTACTCCAAGTAACGATGCTGGTAACAATGATACAGACAGCACCAGACCGCCTTCTACCTTAACTGCAGAAGATTTAGCTTTACAGGCTACAGAAAATATTAAAACACCACTTATTAAAGGTCTTGCACAGAAACAGGGACGCCTTCCCCGACCGGTTAACGGCAGCATATCAGGAAAATTTGGAGAAAACAGACCAAATGGCGGTATCTGGAAAGGATTGTTTTTTTCATGTAACAATGCGGCTGTGCACAGCATTTCTAATGGTAATGTGGTCTATGCTGCTTTTTTACAAGGTTACGGCAATACCGTTATCATTGATCACGGTGAAGGTTATATCAGCATTTACACAGGCTTGTCCTCCGTCAATGTTTCTGCCGGTAGCATTCTTAGCTCTGGTCAAACCATTGGTATAAGTGGTAAATTACCGGACGGTCAGAACGGACTTTATTTTGAAATTCGTTATCATAATCAGGCAATGAATCCATTATCATGGTTGCGTTAACACATATTATGCTTTGCTATTACTTTCAATAATTTTATAGTGTACACTCTGACCGATTTTGAATTTTCATCATAACCTGCTATAAACAGGTTATTGATATCCTGAATTAATGTCGTTATAAGAAAGAACAATAGTAATAATGGCTAAATCTAGATTAAAAAAAGCTGCTTTATATACACTGGGTGCTTTCAGCGGTGTCATTCTCACTTTAAGCATACAGAGTTATGCCAATGAGAAATCTGAGGCTTTACCGGTACAATCTCTGCATACCATGGCGGAAGTTTATGGACAAATTAAAGCCAATTATGTTGAGAATAAAACTGACGATACTATTCTTGAAGGTGCCATGAAAGGGATGGTCAATAATCTTGACCCGCATTCTGAATATCTGACCGTTAAAGATTACTCGGATTTACAGGAAAGCACTACAGGTGAATTTGGCGGCCTCGGTATGGAAATTAGCTCTGAAGACGGGCTGATTAAAATTGTGGCACCCATAGAAGACACGCCTGCTGATCGTGCTGGCATCAAAAGCGGTGACTACATCGTTAAAATTGACAGCGAATCAACCCGCAACATGACCACTACCGAAGCTGTAAAAAGAATGCGCGGTAAACCGGGAACCAGTATAACTCTGACTTTAGCTCGTAAAGATGAAGCCCAGCCGATTGTATTACATCTGACAAGAGCAATTATTAAAGTTAAAAGTGTACGTTACAAACTCCTGGAACCTGATTACGGTTACGTGCGCATTACTCAGTTTCAGGAACATACTGTAAGTCTGCTAGCTGATGCTATCAAAGATTTAGAAAAGCAGAATAAACAGCCTTTGAAAGGTCTGGTACTCGACTTACGCGATGATCCGGGTGGTCTGTTAAACAGTGCCGTTGGTGTATCCGCAGTATTCCTGAAACCGGGCGTAAAAGTTGTCAGCACGAAAAACCGTGATAAAAAAGAAGGTATGGTATTAAAAGCTATTCCTAAAGATTATGTAGTTAAAGGCAATGATCCGCTGGTAAATATGCCTGAAGAAATTAAAACCATACCGATTACAGTTTTAGTAAATTCAGGTACGGCATCTGCTTCTGAAATTGTCTCCGGTGCGCTTCAAGACTATAAACGTGCTGTAATTGTAGGTACACAAAGCTTTGGCAAAGGTTCGGTACAAACAGTAATTCCTCTATCAAATGGTGGAGCAGTTAAACTGACAACTGCGCTTTATTACACTCCTAATGACCGCTCAATACAGGCACAGGGTATCGTTCCTGATGTTGAAGTAAAAGATAAAAACCGAAAATTTGAAAGCCGCGAAGCCGATCTTGGCGGGCATCTGAGTAACCCGTTAGGTGGTAAAGAGGTAAAAGGAGGATTAGAAGGCAGTCAGAAAAAAACCACTTCTCCGGCTTTTGCCAGTGAACCTGTAAATCAGCTTAACGAAGATTCGGATAAAGACAGTACCAAGGAAGTTAAAACTGGTAAAGACGAAAATCAAACCAATAAAGGTACAATTACTGCTGATAAAAAAGATAGCAAGAAAAAGGATGAAGAAGACTGGCTGGCGAGACGTGAACCTAACCCAGCAAAAGATGCTCAGTTAAAATCTGCTCTGGATCTGGTAAAAGACCCGGTAAAATGGAATCAGTCATTGGGACTGGCTGCTAAAAAACCAGTTAAAACCAATGACAAAAAAGATAAAAAATAAAATTTCATCTTAAAAAACAGATAGCTTAAAGCTATCTGTTTTTTATTAAATGTATTTGATTAATTTGCAAAATCATATAGATAAACTAAAACTTAATTGCTGAGAAAAAGTACCTAATCCATATATGCTTTAATAATATTTAAAAGTACCTGATAATGAATTCAAATCCATATCTTTACACTTTTAAATAAAAAAACTTATAAAATAATTAAAATTCCAACTTACCCAAAAATAATGTTTGCAGAATAGGCTCAATAACAACAAATAAAATTGAATGAATATAAACAATTAACTTTCCACAAACTATTAAATAAAAGTTTTAGTTAAAACCTTAATACTTTTAGGTTGGGAAGTTTCCAATAATGATATTTGCCTAAAAAAGTTAATAAACCACTCCTTTTTTACTTTTCATCTAGTGAATTTTTAGCTCGAACAAAATTTATTTAATATTTAACTCAATTGAATTAACTACTATGATTTGAATAAAAAATTTTAAATTTAAAAATATTAAACAATTTTTTATTTTGCTAGTCATCCATTCAATAATACCGGTGTTTCAAAGTTAGTTGACAGTCATTTATTTGCAAAAAGGATTACAGCTAATGACGAATAAGAAACAATTAGCTCAATATCTATAGACGCAGAAGATATAACCCGCTATGAAAACGATTTTATGACTTATTGGCACTTTATTATCATTCTCTAATACTTACTTATCGTATTAATTTTACATAATATAAAAGTTTAATTAAGCAAAACTAAAAATCTTTAAATAAATCATTTATATATGAAATTTCTATATTTATTAATCAAAAAATAAAGGCTGCTAATTTTATTAGCAGCCTTTATTTTACAAACCGAAAAATTTATTTTTTCAGTTCTTTAGCCAGATATAACCAAGTTTCAATTACGGTATCGGGATTCAGAGAGATAGTCTCAATTCCCTCCTCAATCAACCATTTAGCGAAATCAGCATGATCAGACGGCCCTTGACCGCAAATACCAATATATTTATTTAATTTACGGCAAGCCTGAATTGCCAGACTGAACATCACTTTAACAGCTGGGTCACGTTCATCAAAAGTACCTGCGATCGGACCACCACTATCGCGATCCACACCCAGTGTTAACTGAGTCATATCATTTGAACCAATAGAGAATCCATCAAAGTATTTCAGGAACTGTTCGGCCAGTACTGCATTGGTTGGCAGTTCACACATCATAATCAGGCGCAGACCATTTTTACCACGTTCCAGTCCGTTGTCTTTCAATGCGCGTACGACATTTTCAGCCTCTTTCAATGTACGTACAAATGGAATCATGATTTCAACATTAGTCAATCCCATTTCATCACGCACATATTTCAGTGCTTTACACTCAAGCGCAAAGCAATCTTTGAAATCATCAGAAACATAACGGGCTGCACCGCGGAAACCCAGCATCGGATTTTCTTCATGAGGCTCGTATTTATTACCACCTAAAAGATTGGCATATTCATTTGACTTAAAGTCAGACATACGCACAATTACTTTTTTCGGATACACAGAAGCTGCCAGTGTTGCCACACCCTCAGCAATTTTATCAATATAAAAATCTACCGGAGATGAATAGCCGGAAATTCTGTCAGTAATGGTGGCTTTCATCTGTTCATCCTGCTGATCAAATTCCAGCAAAGCACGAGGATGAATACCAATCTGGCGGTTAATAATAAATTCCATTCGTGCCAGACCAATACCATAGCCCGGTAAACCAGAGAAGCTGAATGCCAGCTCAGGATTACCTACATTCATCATGATTTTGGCTGGTGATTCAGGCATATTATCTAAAGGTATTTCATTGACATCAACTTTCAGTAAACCCTCATATACATAGCCCGTATCCCCTTCGGCACAGGACACCGTTACTTCCTGACCATCCTGCAAAGCAGAAGTTGCATTACCACAGCCAACCACTGCCGGAATACCCAGTTCACGCGCAATAATGGCTGCGTGACAAGTACGTCCGCCACGATTGGTAATAATTGCAGAGGCACGTTTCATAACCGGTTCCCAGTCCGGGTCGGTCATATCAGTAACCAGTACGTCACCTGGCAACACTTTATCCATTTCATCAACAGATTTGACCAGACGCACTTTACCTTGACCGACTTTCTGACCGATGGCGCGACCCTCTACCAGAATGGCAGATTTGTCATTAATCTGATAGCGACGCAGTACACGGCTGTTATTTTCCTGTGATTTCACAGTTTCAGGACGAGCCTGCAAGATATACAGTTTGCCATCAATACCATCACGACCCCATTCAATATCCATCGGACGGCCATAATGTTCTTCAATAGTCAGTGCATACTGAGCCAGCTCAGTAATTTCTTCGGCACTGATTGAGAATTTTTTCCGGTCAGCAACATCAACATCTACTGTCTGTACAGATTTACCTGCCTGAGCCGCATCAGTGAAAACCATTTTAATCAGTTTAGAACCCATGGTTTTACGCAGAATCGCAGGACGACCGGCACACAGAGTTGGTTTATGTACATAGAATTCATCCGGATTTACTGCACCCTGTACAACAGTCTCACCCAGACCATAGGATGATGTAATGAATACAACCTGATCAAAACCAGATTCTGTATCCATGGTGAACATCACCCCGGAGGCGCCTTTATCAGAACGCACCATCCGCTGAACACCGGCAGACAGAGCCACTACATCATGAGCAAAATTCTTGTGCACACGGTAGGAAATGGCGCGATCGTTATACAAAGAAGCAAATACATGATGCATAGCTTCTTTAACATTATCATAACCGCTTATATTCAGAAATGTTTCCTGCTGACCGGCAAAAGAGGCATCAGGTAAATCTTCGGCAGTCGCAGAAGAGCGTACAGCCACGCAAATCTGGTCAGTACCGGCATCAGCTACCATTTTTTCCCATGCTGCCTGTAAATCTGCTTCCAGTTCAGGCGGAAATGGGGTGTCCATGATCCATTGACGGATCTGTTTACCTACCCGAGCCAGTTCGGCAACATTATCTACATCCAGTGCCTTTAGCTCGTTATTGATACGTTCACTCAAACCTTCGTAAGCAAGAAAATTGCGATAGGCTTCGGCAGTGGTAGCAAAACCACCGGGTACACGCACACCTTTTTCGGTGAGCTGTGAAATCATCTCGCCAAGAGATGCATTTTTGCCGCCGACGCTTTCAACATCAGTCATGCGCAGATTTTCAAACCAGATTACGTTATTACCGGCCATGATGGTTATCCAGTGAGGAGTGGGAAAGTTGAAGACGACCTATTCTAACTAGTCAGGTATAAAATGTCATGTATTTTTGGCTATTTATCCGCCCATAATTGAGGATAATTTATCCCTAATCAAACACTATTCAAATACAAATCCTTGATACCTTAAGTATTTTAATTACATTTTCAATTATTTAGATTAAAATATCAATTTATACATTTTTTTAGCAATTTTAATCTAAAATTATCTTTTTTATTCAATAAAACATTAATTTTATTGCTTAAATTTTATATATTCAGTCTATTTTTATTTTTTTAGTATCAATGTTGAAAAAAAACCAATATTTTGCGCAGGAACTGGAAGAAACTTCATTTACAATGGATAATTCATAAAGTCACATTCCTTTTTAACTCTGAATTATGTAGATTGATTATGAAACCAGTACGCCAAGTCTTTTTTGTTTCTGACCGAACGGGTATCACCGCCGAAAGTATGGGTCTTGCTTTATTGAACCAGTTTGACAATATAGAATTCAAGCGTGCTACTTATCCATTTGTAGATACGGAAACAAAAGCACGTGAGATTGTAGCTTTAATTAATAATGCAGCAAACCACTGTGAAGCGCGTCCGCTGGTTTTTTCTAGCATCGTTGATGAAAATGTCCGTAAACTGATTAAAACCAGTGCAGGGCTGCATATGAGTTTTTATGATGCATTTATTGGTGAGCTGGAAGATGAACTTGCCACAGAAGCAAATCATTCCATTGGCAGAACCCATGGAATGCACGATACTGAACGCTATGATAAGAGAATGGAAGCAATCAATTTTACTCTTAATCATGATGATGGAATTACTGATCGCGAATTGAAAAAAGCTGATGTGATTCTGATGGGCGTTTCTCGCAGTGGTAAAACGCCTACTTGTCTTTATCTGGCATTACAGTATGGAATTCGTGCTGCAAATTATCCTCTTATTCCAGAAGATCTGGAAAGCAGTGAATTACCTAGAATGCTGCAACCATTCCGGCAAAAATTATATGGGCTAACCATAGATGCAGACCGTCTGCACCATATTCGTTCGGAGCGTCGTCCTGATTCCCGTTATGCCAGTCGTGATAATTGCCGACGTGAGATTTTAACCGCCGAAGATATGTTCCGCCGTTTTAATATTCCATATACCAATACAACTCATAAATCTATTGAAGAACTGGCTGCAAGTATTATTTTAGCGGCAAAATTACAACGGCGGTTTTAGGTTGTTTCGTTATAAAGTTTTGCCCTGAATAAATTCAGGGCCTTTATTTTAACTTGCAATCATGATTTGTATTTATCTTGTATCAGTAATAGACGAATAAATTAAGCAGCTTTAATATTAAATCAATCTTTGAACGCGTGAATATTATTATCTAAACACATGGCATATTTTTTATATACTATCCAAGGTAACTGTACTATATCTAAATTTCCAAATTAAAATATGTCCAACTATTCAGATAACATCCGGAAGTGCTGAGACTATTATCCTGTGGTCAGACACATGGATAATAGGGTTGCAATGATATACTTCAGATTATTATTCTCTTTCTTTAATGACGTAATCAATAAAGCATGCTTATTTGTATTTCTTAATTACATTCTATAATTAATATTCATTTAACATAATCGTTAACATCAGTAATTATTACTTAGTCAGTAAATTTTCACGCCAGCAAAAACAACGAATAATCTTGGCCTCAATATAATAATGATATTTTTAATTTAATTCTAAAAATTTATTTTTATTATGTGTTTAGATTAATATCTTTTGTTACCAATAAATCGAATTATTATCAATTTAAGTTAAGTTTTCTTGCCATTTTGTTTTTCTCATGGGATTATGAATCATAAAAATCAAAATTGTTTTAACTATTAATCCTTTGAGACAATTTTATGCAGCCGCGTCCAATCATAGGTATACCATGTGATGTAAAGCAGATAGGTAAGTGGAATTTTCACGCTGTCGGTGAAAAATACATTCATGCGGTTCAGGACAGTGTCGGTGATGTTATTTTACTTCCGGTACTGTCTGATCAGGAAGTTTTAACTCGCCTGCTCAAATTGGTTGATGGTGTTTTTTTACCCGGTTCTTATTCAAATATAGACCCGAAATGGTATGGTGAAATATCGGCACAAGAGGGAATGTTACAAGATGCTGCCCGTGACCATACTGTTTTACCGCTAATTAAATATATTATTGATAGTGGTATACCACTTCTGGGTGTTTGCCGCGGTTTGCAGGAAATCAATGTCGCACTTGGTGGTGACCTTCACCAGCATATACAGGAAATACCCGGTTATCTGGATCATCGTGAACCCGATAATCAGCCAATTGAAATTCAATATGGCGATGCGCATGCGGTTAATCTGAAAACAGACAGTTTATTGATGCTGTGGCTGGCAACAGACCACAAACAGTATCAGGTCAATTCTTTACATCAGCAAGGAGTAAAAACGTTAGCACCCGGGCTTAGCATAGAAGCAACTGCTCCAGATGGTCTTATTGAAGCATTCAGGATTGATGCAGCGTCAATATTTGGCTATGCAGTACAGTGGCATCCGGAATGGCAATATGGGAATAAGCCGCTTTCTATCGCTATTTTTAAAGCTTTTCGTGAAGCATGTATGCAATATAAATTGCACAGGCAAAAGGAATCATTTTAAGGTGACTTATGTATGATGACATATTTAACTGGCTTAAAGAACATGGTATCACTGAAGTAGAATGTATCTTACCGGACATTACAGGTGTGGCTCGCGGTAAAATTATTCCGAAAGATAAATTTATATCTGAACCGGATATGCGACTACCCGAGGCAGTATTATTGCAAACAGTAACCGGAGAATATCCACAATCCAGCCTTCTGGATGAAACAGATGCGGATATGGAGTTAAAGCCAGACCAGACTACTCTGCGCTTTGTTCCCTGGGCTCAGGATCCGACAGCATCACTAATATTTGATTGCTTCTCTCCTGACGGTTTACCGGTTGAAACTGCGCCGCGCAATGTACTCAAACGCATATTAAAATTGTATGAAAATATGGGGCTGGAACCCATCGTTGCTCCGGAAATGGAATTCTATCTGATTTCACCCAACCCCGATCCGGATGTCCCCCTGCAACCTCCGATCGGCCGTACCGGACGCAGTGAATTCGGACGACGGTCTTATGCTGTAGATGCAGTAAATGAATTTGACCCTCTGTTTGAAGAAATTTACGACTACTGCCATGAACAGAACCTTGAAGTTGATACGCTGATTCATGAAATTGGTGCCGCACAGATGGAAATCAATTTCCTGCATGGTAATGCTCTGGATTTAGCCGATCAGGTATTTTTATTCAAACGCACAGTACGTGAATCTGCCTTTCATCATAAAATGTATGCCACTTTTATGGCTAAGCCTATGGAAGGAGAACCGGGCAGTGCCATGCATATCCATCAGAGTCTGAACAATGTAGAAAATGGTAATAATGCATTCAGCAGTGATGATGGCACTCCTTCAGAACTATTTTTTCATTTTATTGGCGGCCTGCAAAAATACCTGCCACAAACCATGCCCTTTTTTGCTCCGTATGTTAATTCTTTCCGCCGGCTGACCCGGTTTACAGCTGCACCCACTAATGTTGAATGGGGTTATGACAATCGCACTGTGGGTTTACGTGTTCCGCGAGCCAAAGCCAAAGGAAGACGGATTGAAAACCGGCTGGCCGGAGTAGATGTCAATCCTTATCTGGCGATTGCCTGCTCGCTGGCTTGTGGTTATCTGGGAATTAAAGAACAGCTACAACCGCGTGCTCCGCTGAGCAGTAATGCGTATTCATTACCTTATCAGTTCCCTACTACACTGGAAGAATCAATAGAACGTTTACGCCAGTGTGAACCAATTCATGAAATACTGGGTCAGCGCTTTGTTGAGATGTACATTGCCGTAAAAGAGCAGGAAGTTTCAGAATATTTTCGTGTTATCAGCCCTTGGGAGCGCAAATATCTGTTATTACATGTCTGAAACCATCTCAATAGCATATTTCAACTGTTATTCTTGTACTTGTACATTGAATGATTGCTTATAACATTTTAAAACAAAGGAGTTTTTATGAGTAATAAAACCGATGTGAGACTGGCTGTAAAACATCATTTACATCCATTTTCCGATAATGCTGAGCTTAAAAAGCACGGTGTACGCATGATGGTTAAAGCAAAAGGCATTTATGTATATGATAGTGACGGCAATGAAATCATTGACGGTATGGCCGGGTTGTGGTGTGTCAATATTGGATACGGAGAAAAAAAACTGGCTAAAATTGCCGAGAAACAAATGCAAGTGCTGCCGTTTTACAATACTTTCTTCAAAACAACCCATCCTGCAATCATTAAATTATCGGAAAAACTGGTTGAAATCACACCGGAGGGATTTAATCATGTGTTTTATACCAACTCCGGTTCTGAATCGGTTGATACCATGATACGTATGGTGCGCCATTACTGGGCATCTGTCGGCAAGCCTTCTAAAAAAGTGATCATTGGTCGCTGGAACGGCTATCACGGCTCTACCTTAGGCGGAGCAAGCCTGGGTGGTATGAAAAGCATGCATGAGCAAGGTGATTTACCGATTGCCAATATAGTTCATATTGAACAACCGTGGTATTACGGCTTAGCCAAAACTGGTGAAAGTGAAGAAGAATTCGGTATTCGAGCTGCTAACTGGCTTGAAGAAAAAATTCTTTCACTGGGTGCGGATAAAATTGCAGCTTTTGTTGCAGAACCGATTCAGGGAGCTGGCGGAGTGATCATTCCTCCTGCAAGTTACTGGCCGCGAATTGAAGCTATCTGTAAAAGATATGACGTACTACTGGTAGCTGATGAAGTAATTTGCGGCTATGGGCGCACTGGCAGATGGTTTGGATTCGAAACTTTTGGTTTCACGCCAGATATTTTTACGACAGCTAAAGGACTGTCCTCCGGCTATTTACCGATCGGGGCAGTTCTGGTCAATGACAAAGTAACAGAAGGTTTGCTGGCCGGGGGTGAGTTTAATCATGGCTTTACTTACAGCGGGCATCCGGTTTCAGCCGCAGTTGCCTGTGCGAACCTGAATATAATTGATAAAAAGAATCTGATTGAAAAGGTACGTACCAAAACAGGTCCTTATATGCGTAAGCGCTGGCAGGAAACATTCAGTCAGTTTAAATATGTTGCTGATATTCGCAGTGAAGGATTGATGTGTGGTTTTACACTGGTAAAAAACCGTGATACTCGCGAGTTCTTTGATGATTTCGGCACTACAGGTTTGATTTGCCGGGATATCTTTTTTAAGAACAATCTGATTTTCCGTGCCTGTGGTGACCATATCGTAGCGGCTCCTCCGCTAATTATTTCCAAAAAGGAGATAGATAATATGCTGGCAATCGCCAGTGTGTGCATGCGTGAATTTGAGGAACTTATGGACAAAAAGCTGGACTGTAAGACAGATAAGGCTGCCTGAAATTGATTAAACAAAAACCTGGGTGACCGCTCAGGTTTTTGTTTATTTTAGAGAGTGAATTTATCGCTCTTATTCTATGCTTTTCAAAGCAACTGATGGTGCCGGATTGAGCAACATATTTGCATTCTGCACAGTTAAAGTGAGCGGTACAGTTCGCTTAACCAGTACCAGCCCATAAACAGCTGCCAGATGCGGCCACCAGCGATTACCTATATATTCTATAGCCTTGTGATTATCACCGTAACAGGCCGGAATACCATAACCCATAAACTGGCCTTCTTCCAGAAACAGACCAAAGCGTTGCATCTTATCAACAGCCGTACGGGCAGACAATAACTTTAAAGCAGAATGACCTTTCAGGCTGCTCTGATAAAACAGGCGCCAATATCCATGAATATTTAAGCCGGTCAGTACAAGATGCCCGCCGGGCACCAGAACACGAGCTATTTCAGCTATAGAATCTTCATAATCAGATAAAGTATCCAGACCATGAGGCCAGATAATGGTATCTATACTTTGCTGAGCCCAGGGTAAGGCCTTACATTCAGCAATAACTGCCGTACCACGACCGGCTGTATTACTTTGTACAATATACTGGGAATCAGCTGCAAAAACATGCCGGAATTGCCATTGTGATATACCGCATTGTAATATGGTACCAAAACGCAACCCTGTTAATTTATGCAGGATAAACTGCTGCTCCAGCCGGCTTAAATAGAGACCAAATTTATGTTCGGCCAGCCAGTTTTCCAATTGCTGAGTATTCATTCAAACACCATTATGTACCATATTAAATCTAAGCTGCAGACCATTGAATCATTTTATTGCATTTACATCATTACTGTAAAAATAGGGATTTATCCTTGACCGTTAAGAATTTCCTCTTTAATATTAATAGGATTTTGCACAAATTTTACGGTTAAACGAATGGCTAAATTGAAGCATATGGTACTGGCACTTACTGGCCTGATACTTGCTCCCTCATTATCATTTGCCCAATCTTACACCAGTAATGGCATTGGTTTATCAATAATGAATCTGAATGCGGCTACCTTGAAAGGAAAAACGTATTCTAATCATGATATCTGGGGGCGCATGCGTCAGGATTTCCGTATGACCGAGGTTAATCCTGAAATTATTCGCCGGCAGGAGCAGTATTATTCAAGCCACAGCGATTACTTTAACCGCACGGTTGTGCGCAGTCAGCCTTATTTATATCACATCGTAAATGAAGCAGAAAAACGCCAGATGCCGGCTGAAGTAGCTTTACTGCCGTTTATTGAGAGTGCTTTCGTCAGTAAGGCTCAGTCGCGGGTAGGAGCTTCCGGTCTGTGGCAGTTTATGCCCAGTAGCGGTCGACAGTACGGGCTGGAACAGACTAATCTCTATGATGGTCGTCACGACGTATATGCAGCGACCGATGCTGCTTTAACTTATCTGCAATATCTTTATAGCCTGTTTGGTGATTGGTCACTGGCTCTGGCGGCCTATAACTGGGGAGAAGGTAATGTTGGTAAGGCTATCAAACGTGCTCAGCTGGCCGGTATAGATCCTACCTATGAAAATCTGCGCATGCCAAATGAAACCCGCAATTATGTGCCGAAATTACTGGCTGTGCGGAATATTATCGAAAATCCGCAGGCCTTTGGTGTTAATCTGGTTTCTGTACCGAACCGTCCCTACTTTGAAGCAATCAGCATTGATCAGCCAATTGATATTGATGCAGCTGCCCGACTGGCGAATATTTCGACTTCAGAATTTTTAACTCTTAATCCAAGTTTCAAGAGTCCGGTTTTTATTCCTAAAGAAAATCGTAAAATGCTGCTGCCGATTACCGCAGTAAATACTTTTGAACGCAATTACCGCAACGCAGATAAAAATACTCTGCTTTCATGGAATATCTTTAAAGCATATTCAACCACCAGTGTAGCTGATTTAGCTGCACAAACCGGAATGAGCAGTGCAGAAATCAAGCGGCTGAATAATTTGTCCAGCAATACTGTACCAGCCGGTCGCAGCCTGCTTATCAGTAAAAATAGTTTGAACACTCAGCTTATGGATTCTTTCCGCAACAGTGATATAGATCCATTACTGAATATTGCTATGGCAAAACCAGTATTACCTCCGGGCACGTTTGTGACTCATCCGGCAGCAACTACTGTTGCTCAGGCTGATAAAGTTACTGATACCGGCAATGCATCTGTACCAGCTCTTACTGAAACAGTTACAACCACAACATCCACTGTACTGAATACTGACCAGCCGTCACCGGTCAATACAACAGTACAAACCCAAACCATAACCGTGGCTGAAAACGCAGCAACCCCGGCTGAATTGCCTGCTCCTGTTGCAACCAATAAGGATGCACTGATGCAAGTTGCACAGGATGCGCAATTACAGGCAGTTGCTGCGGCTTCTGTTCAAAAAGCACTGGCACAGGCTGAACGTGAAGAAGCTCAGACTGCTGCTCGTCTGGCAGAAAACCGTAATGAACGCAGCATACGCAATATCATCAACGTTGCGAACAACCGCAGTAATATTGCTCATAAAGTGAATAAGGGTGATACATTGTATTCAATTGCCCAGCGCTATAATATTAATGTAGCTGATCTGGTTACTGCCAATAATCTGCGCGGTCATAATCTGCAGGTTGGTCAGGTACTGAAAATTAGCCCGAATCAGGATAATAAACAGATGCTGGCTGCTGTACGTAAAGGTAAAGACTCTAAATCCAGTGTAGTTCCTGTTTCATACACGGTAAAAAAAGGCGATACGCTTAGCAGCATAGCTCAGCGCCTGAATATTCCTGTAAGTAAATTGCAAAAAGTACATGGGAAACAAGTATTACGTCCCGGTCAGAAAATTAAGCTGACCAATCTGTAGCTTTACAGCATATCATTGCAATTAATTCAAAAAGGTTAGTGTACATTCACTAACCTTTTATTTTTAGATATATAAATTTAATTCTTTTTTGGAATAAATATACAGGTAGTTGCCGCTCCAATAACCATAACTATTCCGGCAAAAGCCTGTATATTTACCGTTTCATTCAATAATAGAATGGCCGTTATTACTCCGAAAACCGGTTCCATAGCCAGAAATATCCCGCTCACACTGGCAGAAACATTTTCCAGCCCTTTATTCCAGCACCATGCAGCCACCAGACTGCATCCTATACCCAGATAAGCTATAGCACCAATACCCTGAAAAGAATAATTAATATTCCAGTTTTCAACTAGAATCAGCATAAACGGCAAACCAAATACAGTACCCGTTTGCAACGTTAAGGCTGTATATATCTTAACATTTATTTCGCGTAGTAACTTTTGTGATAAACGTATCCAGAAAGCCATGACAATAGTTGAAGTAAATACCAGCGAGGCTCCCAACAATGCAGTATTACCACTGGCTTTTTCCGGTTTACCTACTACCAGCAGCACCCCTATAAAAGCCACAATGCCCAGTATAAATACCAACAATGGTGTTTTTTCGCGAAAAAAAATCAGACCCACCAGTACTATAATAATTGGTTCCATACCGATAATGGTGACCGCATTGACCGCAGGAATAAGTTTCAAACCTGTAACCTGTAACAGATAAGTTACAGGATATGTCAGCAATCCTAGTCCGATAATTTTGATCAGTTGTACTTTGGAAATGACATTATGGTTTTTAAAATAGCTCCACGTGATGGGTAAGGTAACTACTGCTGCCAATATCAGCCTGCCGAGTACCACAAGTGACGGATCCAGCATGTCATAAGCCATTTTTGTAGCAATAAACGAGCTACCCCACATAAATGAAGCAATTAAGAGATAAAGCATAATTTCAAACTAAACAAACTAAAAATTCTGCGCACTGACTCGTTTTAAATACATGATTCAATTAATCTGAACAAATATTTGTCAGTGTTTTAACCAAATATCATGTCTATTTGCAATACGTTTCAAAGCCAGTACGCTTTTCTGTACACAAAAGCATGCATATTAGCATACACAAACATTTATAAACTGCTAGAATCCTCCCAGCAGAATAAATAATTTGACTAAGCTCTTCTCAGAATTAAAAGAAATTTTTGACTATGTTTTATTTTAGTATTAACAGCCCGGACAACTGTCATCTTGGTTTTCTGGTACTCATGGATGAAGATAATTCAGCTTATACTGATGGAGCTACCGGCTATTATGCTGTTAAAGCACAGGCTGATGAAACAGACCAGCAAGCTTGTACGGCACAATGGCAGATATTGCAGCAATTATCAGTTCAGGACAGTCTTCGTTGGTTTCGCAAAGCCGACTATGTTCAGCTTTGTGATGCTGAGAACAATATTATAGGGCGTTTACAGCAACAATATCTCATCTTATGTGGTCAGCATTTTATACTGAATGACCTCACCGGCACCCTGTAACCACAACATATGTATTGGTAAGGTTATTTATGTCTACACCTGATATGCTTCCATCCGGCAACCAGTTTGCTTTCGCCTGTACCAGACGATTTCTACCGCTGTTTGGTACTCAGTTTTTTGGTGCGTTTAATGATAATCTGTTTAAAACCTCATTATTCGTTTTAATCAGCTTTTATGGGCTTGGCGCTAATTCATGGTTACCAGCAAGCCAGATGCTGAATGCTGGTGCCCTGCTGTATATTCTGCCCTTTTTTCTTTTCTCTGCATTATCTGGTGAATTATCTAATAAAATGGATAAAGCCATTCTGGCGCGCTGGATAAAAACTGCGGAAATCTGCATTATGCTGATAGCAGGTGTCGGCTTTTGGATGCAGTCTGTCACAATATTGATGTTATGCCTGTTTCTGATGGGCACACATTCTACTTTGTTCGGTCCGTTGAAATATGCGGTATTACCAGAATATCTCCCTAAATATGAACTACTCAACGGTAATAGCCTGATCGAAAGCGGTACTTTTCTATCAATATTATTCGGGCAGATTTTAGGTACTATTCTGGCTGGCACCAATACAGCATGGCTGTTTGGTATCCTGCTATTCGTCGCTATTCTGGGGCAGATTGCCAGTATATTTATGCCAAGGGTACCTGCACAAATTCCACAGCAATATATTGATTCAAACATCATGCGGAGTACAAAACAGCTACTTCGGCAAACTTATCTGCAAAAAAATCTCTGGATTGCCATAATCGGTATTTCCTGGTTCTGGCTGATTGGTTCTGTATATATAACCCAGCTCCCTACTTTTACCCGTTTGAATCTTGGTGGAAACGAGGCTGTATTTAATTTAATGCTAACACTCTTCTCCCTCGGTATAGGTACGGGTTCAATTGTTTGTGCACGGATTAGCCGCCATCAGTTACATCTTAGTCTGGTTGTGATCGGGACAATCGGCCTGAGTATATTCGGTCTGCTACTGGTATGGTTCACACCGTCACAACCTAATCTGCCAGTTGCCGGTATCGGTACATTTATCGGCCGACCGGACAGCATGGCAATAATCATTTGCATAATCGGTATTGGTTTTTTCGGCGGCTTTTTCTCATTGCCGTTATATACATGGCTGCAAATAGCCAGCAGCGATCAGTTCCGTTCGCATGCAATTGCTGCCAATAACATTATCAACGGTCTGTTTATGGTTTGTGCAGCCATATTAAGCGCTGTACTTATCTGGCTGTTTAACAGTATTAATGCCTTATACATGATTGTGGCGCTGGGAAATGTGCCCGTTTTAATTTACTTATGGCGAAATCAAGAGTTACGTATTGATTTTAAGGAATTTATTTTACGCAAATATTAAAACGTTTACCTGATAGCTTTAAATTAGCGTTTTGAAATAGGTATAATACCGGATGGTTTTAATAAACAGCAATTTAATTAAAGCCGGTATCCTCTTTTATCCAGCTAGTTTGGGCAAGGCATTATGTCAGATAACGATACGATTCATATTCGCGGTGCACGCACACACAATCTTAAAAATATAGATCTGGATATTCCCCGTCATCAACTGGTTGTCATTACCGGTTTGTCCGGTAGTGGTAAATCCTCGCTGGCTTTTGATACTTTGTATGCAGAAGGACAACGACGCTACGTAGAAAGTCTGTCGGCTTATGCTCGCCAGTTTTTGCAAATGATGGAAAAACCGGATGTTGATTTAATTGAAGGTTTGTCACCAGCTATTTCCATTGAGCAGAAAGCAACCAGTCATAATCCGCGCTCTACCGTAGGAACAGTCACTGAAATTCATGACTATTTGCGCTTATTGTATGCACGTGTCGGCACACCTTATTGTCCTGAACATAACCTGCCTTTATCCAGTCAGACTGTTTCCCAGATGGTTGACCATATACTGAACCTGCCTGAAGAAAGCCGGGTAATGATTCTGGCTCCGGCAGTGCGCGGTCGCAAAGGTGAATTTCTTGAATACTTTGCTGATTTACAAGTACAGGGTTTTGCACGGGTTCGCGTTGATGGTGAGGTATATGCGATTGAAGAAGTACCAAAACTGCAAAAAAACATCAAGCATGATATAGATGTGGTTATTGACCGGGTAAAAGTACGCGCGGATATCAAACAGCGTTTGGCTGAAAGTTTTGAAACTGCACTACGTCTGGGTAATGAGCGTGCTCTGGCCATCGAAATGGATAGTGGTAAAGAACACTGGTTTTCAGCACGCTTTGCCTGTCCGGTATGTTCGTATAGTCTGCAGGAACTCGAACCACGTCTTTTCAGCTTTAACAACCCTGTCGGAGCCTGTCCCAGTTGTGACGGACTCGGCAGCATGGATTATTTTGATCCTGAGCGAGTAGTAATGCATCCGGATTTATCGCTGGCCGCAGGAGCAATCAAGGGCTGGGATAAACGTAATACTTTCTATTTCCAGATGATTCAGTCACTCGGACATCATTTTAAATTTGACGTTAATACGCCATTTAATGAATTAAAGGAAGAAATCCGGAATATTATTCTTTATGGTTCCGGTAAAGAGCAGATTGAATTTACCTATCTGTCTGAACGGGGCACAAAATTTACCCGCAGTCATCCGTTTGAAGGTATTCTGCCCAATCTCGAAAGGCGCTACCGCGAAACAGATTCCGCTACCGTACGCGAAGAATTAGCCCAGTATCAAAGTCATCGAGCCTGTCCGGCCTGCGGCGGTGCCCGTTTGAGAACAGAAGCCCGATATGTCTATATAGGCGGAAAATCATTACCGGATGTCAATGCATGGCCGTTAACAGCCACACTGGATTTTTTCCAGAATCTGAATCTGGAAGGTAATAAAAAACAGATTGCTGAAAAAATTCTTAAAGAAATTAATGAGCGCCTTGGTTTTCTGATTAATGTCGGCCTGAATTACCTGAGTCTGGCACGCAGTGCTGAAACCTTATCTGGTGGTGAAGCTCAGCGTATCCGGCTGGCCAGCCAGATTGGTTCCGGCCTGACAGGTGTCATGTATGTACTGGATGAACCATCTATCGGCCTGCATCAGCGCGATAATGACCGCCTCCTCGATACACTGAAACATCTGCGCGATCTGGGTAATAGCGTAATTGTCGTTGAGCATGATGAAGATGCTATCCGTGCCGCCGATTTTGTTGTCGATATGGGACCTGGTGCCGGTGAGCATGGCGGACAAGTTATTATCGCAGCTTCACCTGAAAAGGTGGCAGCATGCAAAGAATCCATAACAGGACAATATCTGAGCGGAGAAAAAGCCATTAGCATGCCGGAACAGCGCAGTCCGGTTGATAAAGAGCGCTTACTGATATTAAGCGGCGCCAGTGGCAATAATCTTAAAAATGTAACCCTTACCTTACCTCTCGGCTTGATTACCTGTATTACCGGCGTTTCCGGCAGCGGCAAATCAACTTTGATTAACGACACACTGGCAAAAATTACTACACGTGAATTAAATCGTGCTAGTGAAGAGCCTGCTCCTTATGAAGATATCAAAGGACTGGAGCATCTGGATAAAGTTATTAATGTTGATCAGTCTCCCATAGGAAGGACTCCGCGTTCTAATCCTGCCACGTATACCGGCCTGTTTACACCTATCCGTGAACTGTTTGCCGGGGTACCACTGTCTCGCGAACGCGGATATACAGTTGGCCGATTCTCTTTTAATGTAAAAGGCGGACGCTGTGAAGCCTGTCAGGGTGATGGGGTTATTAAAGTAGAAATGCATTTTCTTCCCGACATTTATGTACCCTGCGAGGTTTGTCATGGTAAACGCTATAATCGTGAAACACTAGAAATACAATACAAAGGCAAAAATATCAGTGAAATTCTGGAAATGACCGTGGAAGAAGCCTGCACATTTTTCGATGCTGTGCCGACAGTTAAGCGAAAATTGCAGACATTACTGGACGTAGGACTGGGTTATGTGCGATTAGGACAGTCTGCAACCACACTTTCCGGCGGTGAAGCTCAACGGGTAAAACTGGCGCTGGAACTCTCCAAACGCGATACCGGGCGGACACTTTATATACTTGATGAACCAACCACCGGCTTACATTTTGCCGATATAGCTCTGTTACTGGACGTTATTCATCGCCTGAAAGGGAAAGGTAATAGTATTGTTATTATCGAACATAATCTGGATGTGATTAAAACTGCTGATTATATTGTTGATCTGGGTCCGGAAGGTGGTGATGGGGGCGGTACGATTATTGCAGAAGGAACTCCGGAAGAAGTTGCAGCCAATCCTAAAAGCTATACCGGAAAATACCTTAAGCCAATGCTTGGCAAATGAATAAATTAAACTGTGGAGCTGTTATCGGCCGCACAGTTTAATTACCAGTTAAAAAACTATTAACCAAAGTAAGCATGCATGTAAAAAATACAAGTAACATGCATTTTGTGTTAATGTTCAGCTGTATATTTTTATTGCGTATCTTACTCAAGGTTAAATATGAAAAAATTGTTATTTGCATTATTGTCAGTGGCAGCAATCAGTACGGTACTGACAGCATGTACTCAGAAAACTGAATCCGTACCGGCCGCCAGTTCTGGCAGTACTCCTGCAACAACAGATAAAACCATACTGAAAGTTGCTGCTTCACCTGTTCCTCATGCAGAAATTCTCCAGGTAGCTAAACCATTACTGGAAAAAGAAGGAATTGATTTACAAATCATTCAGATGACCGACTATGTACGTCCGAATATCGCCCTGAATGAGAAAGATGTAGACGCTAACTTTTCTCAGCACAAACCTTATCTGGAAGATTTTGTCCAGAAACACAAAATGCGGTTAACACCGATTGCCAATATTCATGTAGAGCCGATGGGTATTTACTCTAAAAAAGTAAAAGCACTCAGTGAAACACCTGATGACGGGCTGGTTACTATTCCAAACGATGCTACCAATGGTGGCCGAGCTTTGTTATTGCTGCAAAAAGCCGGTTTAATCAAATTAAAAGCAGATGCGGGTATCAGTGCTACTGTACGTGATATTGTTGATAATCCGAAACATCTCAAAATTACACCGATGGATGCGCCTCAGTTACCGCGTACTTTAAATGATGCTACTCTGTCTGTAATTAATACCAATTTTGCTATGGAAGCTAAACTGGTACCAACCAAAGATGCTTTATTTATCGAATCAAAAGATTCACCTTATGCAAATATTCTGGTTGTCCGTACAGGGGATGAAAACCGTGATGCAATCCAAAAACTGAAACAGGCCATGACTTCACCTGAAGTGAAAAAATTTATTGAAGAAAAATATCAGGGTGCCATCATCCCTGCATTCTGATTAATTATTTCATTTTAGGAAATACAAATAACCCTTATGTCCATAACATAAGGGTTATTTTTAATGTATGGCAATACAAAAAATATTTATGATAAATCTTTTGGATTCACAGCCTGCCACTTTCCCAAAGGTAACTTAAGGGAAAAAACATCTAGCTGCCCTATTCCTACTCGCACTAAACGCAAACAGGGCCAGCCAACTTTTGCGCACATACGTCGTACCTGCCTGTTTTTACCTTCACTGATTCGAATTTGCAGCCAGAAATCAGTTACTGTTTTACGTTCACGAATTGGCGGTACTCGCGGCCATAAACGGGCACTATCAGCAGCATTAACCAATTGAACTTGAGCCGGCTGTGTAATAAAGTCGCCCAGATTTACCCCGTCAGCCAATTGTTGTATGCGTTCATTATCCGTTTTACCTTCCACCTGTGCCCAGTATGTTTTTATCAGTTTATACTTAGGATGAGCAATTTTTGCCTGTAGACGTCCGTTGGCAGTTAATAAAAGTAATCCTTCACTATCCGTATCCAGCCGGCCTGCCGGATAGACATTCGGTAATGATACATATTGCTTCAGGGTAGGATGTTTCTCATGAGCGCTAAACTGACAAATCACACCATAAGGTTTATTCAGTACAATCAGTTCAGGTACAGACATTATGCTTCCAATCAGAAAATCAGGCTGTCAGGAATGCTGACAGCCTGTTTTATAAACACAGAGGTTTAGCTCAGTAATAAAGCATCATCAGATACTTTTTCGCCCTGAGTATGTTCGAACATCTTTAATAGATCCGCCACACACATACCGGCACGTTTGTCACCAGCCACATCCAGCACCACACGCCCCTGATGCAGCATGACAGTACGTGATCCGTGATCCAGAGCCTGCTGCATCGAATGTGTTACCATCATTGCAGTTAATTTATTTTCACGCACAATACGGTCTGTCAGCTCGAGTACAAAAGCGGCTGTTTTAGGATCCAGTGCAGCAGTATGCTCATCAAGCAATAAAATTTTAGAACTTTGCAACGAAGCCATCAACAAACTGACAGCCTGTCGCTGCCCACCGGAAAGCAGACCAATTCTGTCGCTCAATCGGTTCTCCAGTCCCAGGTTAAGCATTGCCAGTTTTTCACGAAACAGTTCACGATACTGACGTTTAATAGCCGGACGCAAACCACGACTGCTGCCACGCCGCAGTGCCAGAGCCATATTTTCTTCAATGGTTAAGGCTTCACAGGTACCGGCAAGAGGGTCTTGAAAAACACGTGCTACTAATGGCGCACGTTTATAAGCAGGTTCACTGGTAACATCTTTACTATTGATAGTAATCGTACCGGAATCTACCATGGTGTCACCACTGATAGCATTAAGAAAAGTAGATTTACCGGCACCATTACTACCGATAACGGTAACAAATTCACCATCCGCAATACTTAAACTCATGCCTCGCAAAGCAGGATTTTCAATTGGTGTTCCCGCATTGAATGTGAGGCGTAAATTATCTGCGCGCATCATGCTTTGAATTTCCTTTTAAAGTAACCTTTGATTGCCGGCAAACGCAGCGCAAGTACAACTAAAATTGCTGTAACCAGATTTAAATCCTGCGGTCCAAAGCCTATATGCTGCAATGTATCACTGCCCAGCGCCAGCGCAATAAATGCACGGTAAAGTACTGCTCCCACTATAACAGCCAGTGTAATAATGATGAACCGTTTTCCCGGAATCAGGGTTTCACCAATAATCACTGCGGCCAGCCCGACGACAATCGTGCCAATTCCGATTGATATATCTGCACCGCCCTGAGTCTGCACAAATAGTGCACCGGCCAAGGCAATAAATGCGTTTGATATCGCCATGCCTAACAGCAAAATACGTGAGGTATTTACACCCTGAGCACGAGCCATTCGTGCATTTACGCCGGTAGCTCGCATTGATAAACCAATTTCTGTAGCAAAAAACCAGTCCAGAAAAAATTTGGCAATCAGCACAAAACCAAAAATTACCAGCGGCTGCACCCAATACTGGTTGCTTCCGTCAGCATTAAAAAACGGCGTAAATACACTGGGCTGATCCAGTAAAGGCAAATTAGGTGCACCCATAATACGCAGGTTAACCGAATACAAAGCAACCATAACCAGAATACTGGCTAACAGCTGCATGATTTTTAAAGAAACATGCAGCCATGCTGTTACCAAACCGGCACATGCACCGGCAACTCCGCCAAGTGCAGTAGCCAGCCACGGATTAATACCATGGGTAACACAAATGGCAAATACAGCACCGCCGAGCGGAAAACTGCCATCGGCAGTTAAATCAGGAAAATCCAGAATACGGAATGAAATCAGTACACCCAGAGCAACGAGAGCATATATCAGCCCGCTTTCTAAAGCACCAAATAAAGCTATAGAAGACATATTAACCAATTAACAAATTGTGGTTGAAAATAAAAACAACATCGGCAAAGCCTGAATCAGCTTGCCGATGTTACGGTATCCGTCCCAGAGGCTTTTTATAATCCTAATCGACTAATTTAGCCTGTTTGAGTAATTGCTCCGAAAATGTAATACCTTGTTCGGCAGCATGAGATTTACTTACCATTAAATCAAGCTGATCTGCGGTCATACGCTGCGGAGCAATGTTACCAGCCTGCTCTCCTTTGAGAATCCGGCCTACAATTTTACCAGTAGCTGTACCAAGCTCATGATAATTAACCCCCAGTGCTACAGCCGCACCGCGTTTTACCGAACCGGTATCTGAAGCCACCAAGGGCATTTTCATGTCTTTGGCAACTTTGTACATGGATTCATAAGCAGAAACCACATTATTGTCCAGAGAGGTATAAATCAGATCTGCCTTACCCTGCAAGCTTTTAGTAGCCATGGGAACATCAGTTGTACGCTGTGCCGGTGCTGCGGCCACAGTAATACCGTCCTTAGCCAGTAAAGACTGTAATTGTCCGAGCACAACAGTTGAATTGATTTCCCCCGGGCTATATACATAACCCACTGTTTTCAGGTTAGGTACAACTTGTTTCATTAAATCAATCTGTGGCTGTAAAGGCAGTTCATCAGAAACACCGGTAACATTGGTTTTGCTGGGTTCCCAGCTTGTTACCAGTTTAGCTGCAACCGGATCGGTTACTGCTGCAAACACTATCGGAATTTTGCGTGTTGCTGCAACCATAGACTGCGCGCTTGGCGTGCCGATTGTGATAATTACATCTGGATTATTGCCGGCAAATTTTTTAGCAATCTGACCGGCAGTAGCAGTATTCCCTTGTGCACTTTGAAAATCCAGCTGAAGATTTTTACCCTGTTCATAGCCTTCAGCACGCAGTTCATCAATCACACCCTGACGTACAGCATCCAAAGCAGGATGTTCAACAATTGCCGTAATGGCTACTTTTTTCGTATTGGTATCGCTGGTTTTATTTCCCTGTTCGGATTGCGAACAGGCAGAAAGCAAACAGACAGCAGTTAAACCCAGAATAAGTAAGGTTTTTTTTGCTCTGAGCATATTGGGTTCCTCAGCACAGGGTTAATCCGGAAACAATTTAGCAATAAAATTGCTTACACCTGCACCAGTAAGCAGATGATGGCATAAATTATACAAAAATCCAGCCTTATTGCGTAATTAAAATTGCTCAGATATACGCTTTTACATTGAAATATAATTTCAATATTTTATTTATTTAAGCAATAAAATTTTAAAAATATAATTCAATTACAAAAATAGTTCTTATAACTCATAATACTCGCCATATCACACTTTTCTTAGAAAACATCCTGCTTCACATTTTTTAATCTATACCGGCCGAAAACCACACAACCACGTTTTCCAGAATAACCGTTGCTGACGCGGTCGGGGTACGACCAGCTGATATTGCATGATATTCTGTAGTCCGTCCTGCTCAATTTCATTAAGCTGAGCCCGGGCTACTGCGAGCATGGCCAGACTGGCGCGCTGCCTGCGGTTATCTGCAGAAGGCAGCAAAGCAAGAGCAGAATTAAACTGCTGTTTTAATGCAGCAAGCCATGCATTCATCAATGTTGTAAATTCAACCCCACCGTGTCGGTTAAGTACCAAATGAGCCGGAACATTAAATTGCTGTAATAACTCTACTGGAATATACAGCTTCCCCAGCCTTGTATCCGCACCAATCCGTGAGTAAATCATCACCAGCTGACATATTTCACCCACTTTATCGGCAAATTCCAAAGTTTGTTCTGCACTGAATCCCAAAACTCTGCTTGTTAAACGCCCCTGCACCATCCCTGCCTGTTTACTATAATGGCATAGCTGTTCCATATCCTGAAATCTGGCCTGAGTTAATTGCGTACGAAGTGCATCAGGCAAAGCCAGTATTTCAGCCAATGGTAAAGAATATCGGATAATAAATGGTTTTAAAGCCTGTAATAAAGGATGTTCAGGAACAGAATCAGAGTTATACAGCTTATCTAGTTGTCGCTCCCACCATCGCAGTGTTGTCAAAGCCACATTAGCATCAGAACAATCTTCTACTACATCATTTAATTCTTGCTGCAAAGCATACAAAGCTATCAGTGCATGACGCTGCACCGAGGAAAGAAAAGGAAAACGAAAAGCCATAGCATTCCTGCTATGGCAAATTTTCTGAAGACAATATTCGAGTGGCTGCACAGCAATAAATTAAATTAACCTAAAACAGTATTGTAACCTTTTCCGGATATTTCTCCAGCCACTAATCTGCAATAAAAATTAACTTTTTAGCGTATCTTTTTTTACTTCGCCGTTACGCAGTACAAAATTTAAACTATTATTCCAGAATTCAACCAGAAATAAATCATCTTCTGTCAGGTGCTGCTGCTGAATTTTTTGCTCCAGCCACTTCTCATCCTTATTTATCCGATGCAATTCCGTTGTACGCACCTCTCCTTCCTTAAATAAAATTAATGAAGGATATTTGCCTTTATCTGTTAACACCGTCAGCGAACCACTAGGCTCAATCTGTGCATAACTGACTTCCTGAAAGGAAGTAATACCCTGAGCATGCAAAAGTGAAGCCACATTAAGAATATCAATCTTATTTTTTTTACGCAGAATATTATCCATCAAAAAGTGTCCATCTTTCATAATCGGAATCGGTTCACCAATAGCAAACATTCGGATAAAGCTGACATGCTTGCATACCCAGTTTAATAATGAAATAAGGCAAACACCGATTAATAACACAATAATATACTGATAAATCGGAATATCCTGATTATAAATTACACCACCGATAATACCGCCAAGTACAAAGTTACCAATAAAATCTACCGGGGTCATCTGATTCAACTGCGTTTTACCTGTTACATTTAAATGCAGAATGACAATAATAAAACCAACAAGAAACTTAGCCAGCACCCATAAATAATATTCCATAAGAATTTTTCCTGTATTAAAGTTAAATTCCCGACCAGCTATTAGCGGTCAGAGTTCATTCCCCTCATACAAGCATCATTCTTAACTTTATTCATAAACTCTGAAAATGAACATTAAGATACTTTAGTTTAATTTGCTTTATTTTAAATAAATGATAAAGATAACATTTTATAAGCAATAATTTTTTATCAAGATGTAACTGATACCGTCTTAACCCTGAGCGGAAAATTTAATTACCTGTCAACGGTATTTATTTCTTTTATCAGGCAAATTACATCACTATTATATTTTTAGATGAAGAATAATATTTATTCGGTATAATCAGATTAGTACACTAATTTCCGTTATAATTGGTTTTTTACTCACTAAATGAAATATACATGTCAAATCAGCGCCTCATCATTGGCTTTCACGCAGTTAATGCCCGTTTATGGCAAAACCCGGACAGCATAATTGAACTTTATGTACTGGAGGGTAAACATGATGCCCGTATGCGCGATGTATTAAATAAAGCTGAAGCAGAAAATGTGCGCATTATCAGCGCAGATCAGGCACGGCTCGATACTTTGAGTAAACATGCCCGCCATCAGGGTGTAGTGGGCTTTATCGATGCTTCCAGACAACATGTAGACATAGAAGATGTACTTGAAAATCTGAATGAACCACCGTTATTGCTGATTCTTGACGGCATTACAGATCCGCATAATCTGGGAGCCTGTTTGCGTGTTGCGGATGTTATGGGAGTTCACGCGGTAATTGCACCCAAAGATAAAAGTGTCGGATTAAATGCCACCGTAAGTAAAGTAGCCTGTGGTGCTGCTGAAACAGTACCTTATATTACAGTGACGAATCTGGCACGCACCATCCGTGAATTGAAACAGCGCGGTATCTGGGTTATCGGTACTGATATGAACGGTAGTGATGACTTATATCACTTTACGGCCCCGGAAGCAGTAGCATGGGTAATGGGTGCAGAAGGTAATGGCATGCGCCGTTTAACACGAGATCTGTGTGATACACTGGTATCCATTCCTATGTTCGGAACCGTTGAAAGCCTGAATGTTTCTGTCAGCACCGGTATCGTTCTGAGCGAAACCCGTAGGCAACGGATACTATCTGCCTGAAGTCGGCTTTACAATAAAACATATTTCTGTTAAATATTATAAAGTTAAGGAGATACTGATGATTTGGTGTATTGCAGCTTTGGTTCTGTTTGTATTGGAAATGTTTAGCGGCACTTTTTATATGCTGGTAATCAGTGCCTCATTACTCAGTGCCGGTCTGGCTGAATGGCTGCTGAAAACCAGTGAGAGCGTCAATGCTGTTATTGCAATAGTTTTTTCTATTCTGGGTATTACCATCGTACGTGCCTGGCAAAATAAACATCCGCGTGAAAACATGGCAAAACCAACTGATGATCCGGACTACGGTCAGACAGTGATACTTACTCAGCTCCTACCCGACGGATTATGGCAGGTACATTATCGGGGCACTATCTGGCAGGCTCGTTTTAATCATCCAACTGACGCAAAATCCGGTGACAGTGCTCAAATCATCAGCCATCAAGGCAATATTTTAAATATTACTTCTCAAGCCCCTTCTACTCAGCAGGAATAATCATGATTCTGACTTTTATTTTTCTCGCCGCCATTGTTGCATTTATCTGCATGGCATTTAAAGTTGTACCTCAGCAGGAAGTCTATATTGTTGAACGTTTAGGCCGCTATCACGCTACTCTGGTAGCCGGTCTTAATTTTATTATTCCGATTATCGATCGTGTCGCTTATAAACATACTTTAAAGGAAATACCACTGGATGTACCCAGTCAGGTTTGTATTACCCGCGATAATACACAGCTTACAGTGGATGGTATTATCTATTTTCAGGTAACTGATCCTAAACTTGCATCCTATGGCTCCAGTAACTTTGTAGTTGCCATTACCCAACTGGCTCAAACAACATTACGTTCAGTTATTGGTCGTATGGAACTGGATAAAACTTTTGAAGAACGTGATGATATTAACCATACCGTGGTTGCCTCATTGGATGAAGCAGCGGTTTCATGGGGCGTTAAAGTATTGCGCTATGAAATCAAAGATTTGGTTCCACCTCAGGAAATTCTGCGCTCAATGCAAGCTCAGATTACAGCCGAACGGGAAAAACGCGCACGTATTGCTCAGTCTGAAGGGATCAAGCAGGAACAGATTAATCTGGCGGCCGGTCAGCGTGAAGCTGAAATTCAGAAGTCACAGGGTGAAGCTCAAGCTTCTATCAATGAATCTCAGGGTGCCAAAGTAGCACAGATTAATCGCGCCGAAGGTGAAGCTGAAGCTTTGCGTCTGGTTGCACAGGCGACCGCGGAAGCAATTCGTCAGGTAGCTGCCGCAGTAAAAGAACCGGGCGGTACAGAAGCTGTGAATCTGAAAGTGGCTGAACAGTACGTAGATGCTTTTGCTAAACTGGCAAAAACCAATAATACTCTGATTATGCCTGCTAATGTTGCAGATATTGGTAGTCTGGTAAGTGCTGGCATGAGCATTATCAAAGGTCAGAACAGCACAGCAGTTAAATAAATAACTTACGTAACTATTAAAAAATCAGGTTCCGGTTAATGATACCGGCAGCCTGATTTTTTATCCTTAACCCTGATACTGATTATTTCTAAATTATTCTTTTTAAAAGCAATATATTTAAATACATACTACTCTTCTATAAATGGCCACAACCATGCCCAGACACTGCGGCCTTCACTGCGCAATACCATAAAAGTACGGCAAGCAGCAGCTGTAGACATACTTTCTACACCGATTCCTTTTGCGACTAATTGTGAAGTCAGACGCGGATGAATAAACACATGATGATTTCCGGTACCGATTAAAATCACTTCAGGCTTAAACTGTAAAGCCTGAGTAAAATCATCAATGGTTAACTCACTGGCTGCTTGCTTATCCAGTGTGAGCACCTTATCAGCAGTAATACATACAGGTTGAGTATATTGCCGGCCGTTTACAGTAATTTTTCCGGTATCAACTTCCTCAATCCATAATCCTTGTTTATCCCGGATTTCTTCAATTTGCATTAAAATTTCCTCATGCATAACCACACAACATACTATGGCTGTAGTAGTCAAAAAAGTAGTTTTCGGCTAGCATAGTAGATTATTCACGTAAAATTGCAAGTATCAGGCAGTCCATAAATTAAATTTGTCTATTTGAAGGAGTAAACATGCAGCCTCTGCGTATAGGCTTGCTGGGCGTCGGCACAGTAGGTGGTGGTACCGTCAAGTTATTACAGAATAATGCGGATGAAATTACCCGCCGGCTCGGTCGCGAATTAATTATTACCCGTGCAGCAAGTCGTAATATTGAACGTACCCGGGAAATATGCGGTAACAGCACTTTTGTTAGTGATGATGTATTTGAAGTAGTAAATGCAACTGATGTTGATGTTGTGGTAGAACTGATTGGCGGTACAACAATAGCTAAAGACGCTGTGATTCAGGCAATCAAAAACGGAAAACACATCGTTACAGCCAATAAAAAACTACTGGCAGAGTACGGTAACGAAATTTTCCGACTGGCTTCTGAACACAATGTAATGGTGATGTATGAAGCTGCAGTTGCCGGCGGTATTCCCATTATTAAAGCTTTACGTGAGGGGCTGGCTGCCAACCATATCGAATCTATTGCCGGCATTATCAATGGCACCAGTAATTTCATTCTGAGTGAAATGCGTACCCGAGGCAGCACCTTTCCGGAAGCATTAAAACAAGCACAAGAACTAGGTTATGCAGAAGCCGATCCTACATTCGATATTGAAGGTCATGATGCCGGTCATAAATTAAGTATTATTTCCGCACTGGCATTCGGAACCCCGATTAATTTTAGCCAGTGTTATCTGGAAGGCATCAGTCATCTGGAAAGTCTGGACATCTGTTATGCTGAGGAACTAGGCTATCGCATTAAATTACTTGGTATTACCCGCAAAACTCCGCAAGGTATTGAGCTGCGTGTACACCCTACTTTAATCCCTGAAAGCCGATTACTGGCAAAAGTAGAAGGAGTTATGAATGCTGTATCTGTTCAGGCAGATATGATTGGGCAGACACTCTATTATGGTGCTGGTGCTGGTGCCGGCCCAACTGCCAGTGCGGTAATGGCTGATATTATTGATGTAACCCGATTACAGAATGCTGAAGCCAGCTACCGGGTTCCCTATCTGGCTTTTCAGTCTAATTCATTACAAAATATCTCCATTCTGCCAATGGATGAAATCACCAGCAGTTATTATCTGCGTGTATCTGCCTGCGATGAACCGGGGGTGCTGGGAGAAATTGCGAATATTCTTGCTGCAGAAAATATTTCTATTGAGGCTCTCATCCAAAAAGGTATGATTAATAAGGAATCTGCCGAAATTGTTATCCTGACACATTCAACCAAAGAACGTTTTATCAAACAGTCAATGGCCAGAATTCAGGCATTACCACGGGTGTTATCCCCAGTTACCATGATTCGGATGGAAAGCTTACATCCTAGATAATTCCATCACTTATCATGTTTCTGAAACGGGCATTATTTGCCCGTTTTTTTATTGTCGTTACAGAAGTCAGCACATAGTTAGCTGTACCGTTTGTAAAAATAAAAATTTTTATTTTTACAATATCGACAAAAGTAATTTAATTATCAATATCAGATTATTATTTCCGAGCATATAATAATTTAATATGCATAAAACAATTAAGCCAATCATATTTATATAATGTATTTATAAAATTTCAATAATTTACAATTAATTCATCATTTAAATGAATAAAATATACAAAATAAATATATTTATATATAATATTATACTAAAATATTGATTGTTTTTATTCCATAATGGTTCGTATATTCCATCAGTTACCAATCAGATATCATCCGCAGTCTACCCGCAAAAATATACAGGGCTACAGCATGCTTCAGCTTCTGGTTACTCTGGCTGTTATCATTATATTAACTGTTATAGCTTATCCATATTATCGTCAGCATCAGTTACAGGCACGATTAAATCAGGCGAAGGCGGCACTGCTGATTAATGGTCAATTTCTTGCTGTACATTATCAGAAACATCTTAGTTATAAACAAAACAAGCACAACTGGCCTGAATTACCTATCAGTAAAAATCAGCATTTTTGTTTTCGTATACAAGGGAACCCGAGTTTTGCTCGTGAAGAGCATTTCACACTTAAAGCTGTAGCCATTGATACTGAAGCTGAACCCCGAATTATCAAGCTAAATCAGGATGGCAGAATATTTATCTGTCAAAGCAGTACCAGCCGCTGCGATGAAGAAAATCATTTTTTTGATGGTAAAGGTCAGCCAGACAAAAAATGCCGGATTTTTTAATTATTCTATATACAGGACAATAGCAACATATTAACTGTTAAACTGATACAATACACTCGTTTTCATAATTGATATCAGAACATATCCGTTTTAATCATGAGTATTCTGTCACTCGATAATGCCTGCTTTGCTGTAGGTCACCACCCCTTACTGGATCATGCATCTCTGCAAATGGATGCAGGTGAAAAAATAGGCTTTATTGGTCGCAATGGTGCCGGGAAATCCACATTACTGAAAATTCTGGCCCGGGTACAGAAGCTGGATGACGGATTGTTGACCATCCAAAACAACCAAAAAGTTGTGTATGTTCCGCAGGAGTCTTTTTTTGACCCGCAGACCACTGTATTTGACACCATAGCCCAAGGATTGGGCGAACTGCAAAATCTGTTACGTGAGTATCATGAGCTCAGCCAGAATATAGGTGATGAAGCCAGTCTGAATTGGTTAACTGAATTACAAAATGAGCTGGAAAACCGTAACGGCTGGCAATTTGATGCCTTAATTGCGCAAACCTTAAGTGAATTACAACTGCCGGAAAACGAATTGATTGGCAATTTAAGCGGTGGTCAGAAAAAGCGCGTTGCTCTGGCTCAGGCATGGGTACAAAAACCTGATATCCTGTTATTGGATGAACCAACCAACCATCTGGATATTGAAGCGATAGAATGGATGGAAAATCTGCTAGGCAATTTTGCCGGCAGCCTGATTGTCGTAACACATGACCGACGCTTTCTGGATCGTGTAGCTACACGTATCATCGAATTAGACCGCGGACATTTACGTAGTTACCCGGGAAGTTTTAGTGCTTATAGTGAAAAAAAAGCACAGGAACTGGCAGTTGAAGCTGAACATAACCGGCTTTTTGATAAATTTCATGCTCAGGAAGAAGCATGGATTCGCAAAGGAATTGAAGCACGCCGCACACGTAACCAGGGGCGGGTTAAACGACTGGAACAACTACGCCGCGAACGCGCTGCACGTCGTGAGGTACAGGGTCAGGTCAGCTTTAATTTAAATCGTGGTGAAGCCAGCGGGAAAATTATAGCAGAGCTTGAACACGCCGGATTTGCTTATGGTGAACACCTTATTATGCGTGATTTCTCTTGTGTTATTCAGCGCGGTGACAAAATCGGTCTGATAGGATCAAATGGTGTTGGCAAAACCACCTTTTTAAAATTGATTTTAGGTGAATTACAGCCAACCTCAGGCAAAATTCGGCTGGGTTCACGTCAGGAAGTTGCCTATTTCGATCAGTTTCGTAGTGCATTAAATGAAAACGATACTGTTTTTGATACTATAGGTCAGGGTAATGATTACATTGATATTGGCGGCCAGCGTAAACACGTAATTGGTTATCTTGAAGAATTTCTGTTTTCTCCGGCTAGAGTTCGTAGTGAAGTCAAATCACTTTCTGGTGGCGAGCGCAACCGGTTATTACTGGCCAAACTATTTACTCGTCCGGCGAATATTCTGGTACTTGATGAACCAACAAATGATTTGGATATCGATACGCAGGAATTACTGGAAGAGTTATTGCGGGATTATAACGGCACCGTATTTCTTGTCAGCCACGATCGTACTTTTCTGGATAATGTAGTTACTCAATCCATAGTTTTCAAAGGTAATGGTCAGTTAAAAGAATACATAGGCGGTTATCAGGATTATATTGACGCCCAAAAACGTGAACAAAGCTTACTAACACCAGCGCCCACAACAAGCAAAAATACCATTAATCCTGATAAAAACCGGCAAAAAAGCCGACGCAACGATAAACTTTCCTACAACGAACAACGTGAACTCGCCAGCTTACCCGACGAGCTTGCTGCTCTCGAAGCAGAACAACAAGAGCTGAATAATAAACTTTCCGATCCGGAAATATTCAAAAATGACTATAAACTGGCAACTGAATGGCAAACACGTATTGCTGAAATTGAAGAGCTGCTGCTGGAAAAACTTGAACGTTGGGAAATCCTTGAAGCAAAACAAAAAAATCAGGGCTAATCCAATAAAAAAGCCAGTATATTCATATACTGGCTTTTTTGTGTTTGATTTTATCTTTTACGATGGCGTCCGGTCCCGCCACCATGTCGCATACAAGTTTCATAACGACGTGTGACATTAGTAGCATACCAGTTGGTATTATAATCTTTGCTTAACTTTGGTCCGCTAATTACAACCTGCGGCATAATGGCATATGGCGGATTCTTACCGAACTGTTGCTTATATAAAGTAATTACATTCTGATAGGTGGATGTATTTTCAAATTCTGCCTGTTTTTCCTGTAATAAATCTGCACGTATCTGCTCCGGTTTCATTGGCATACCATGATCGGCAAATAACTGATTCAGTGCAGTTTCAGTCTGACTTGGCATTGATTGCGCCTTATCATCTTTATCATACAGCAATAAATCTCCATCCAGAGCCATATCCGTATTAAGCAGTTTATTTATATCTTGCTGAAAAGCCGCATTACGGCTGGAATACATGCCGGAATTATAATCAGCAAAACGATATTGAGCATTATCATAAGCTGCTGGATACTTCATTAGCCGGTGAATACCATAATATAAACCACCTTCACGTGTATACATATAATCACGTAATTCATTTACCGGAGCATTATCACGCTGATGTTCACGTGCGTATTTTACTGATACCTGCATTGAACCAATTGTTGTAATCGGATTATTATCTTCTCCGATATCTTTTCCCATAAATTTAGCTGCGGCATTGGTAATTGAATCTGCATAAAATTGCTTTGAAACATAAGCAAAGATCTGCCGGTAAATTAAATCCAGCTGCTGTTCGGTTTTAACCGTCCGCATCTGTATCAGGAAACTGTTTTCTTTGCTGGGTTCATTAACCAGTACTGAAGTAAAATAGCGTGAAACTGCCGGTCCCAGAGCAGGTCCGAACTGTCTGACAAATTTTTGCGGCACTTCTGTCTGAAAAGCTTTAATTGCTTTATTACCAAGATCCGGAACAGTTGGATTAGCAACAAAATTAGACTCCTGATCTACAACGGCAATTACACTACATACATTTTCCTGTGTTTTATTGATTTTCAGCTCATCCATTATCCGGCTAATATCCACAGCCCACGCATCTCGTTCTTTTACACGAGCAGGTATTAGTCTGCTTATCTGAGAAGGCTGATTTAAAATTCTGCTGCTGTCATCCGGTGAATCATCATTACCACCATACCATCCGCCACTGTCCTTACATGCAGACAAGGTGTATAGCAGAAACCCGGCCAGTGTTATATGACTAATAGTCTTCAGTAAAAATCTAGCATTCATACCATAGCATTCATTCGAACAAATCTGTTTTCAGCAAGAAACTCAGCCCGGTTTTAGCCCTTACGGCTACGCCAAAACCATACCCAGACCCAAATCAATACAGCTGTAAAAAATAAAGCACTCCATATTGGTAAAGGTATCAGTAAAATTTTCTGAACCTCACC
Organism: Snodgrassella alvi wkB2; assembly: GCF_000600005.1. Classification (NCBI taxonomy): domain Bacteria; kingdom Pseudomonadati; phylum Pseudomonadota; class Betaproteobacteria; order Neisseriales; family Neisseriaceae; genus Snodgrassella; species Snodgrassella alvi. The sequence continues at coordinate 1,128,198 of NZ_CP007446.1, read as the reverse complement.
ACAATTACCTGTACCGCGTATAATCGGTTCATACCAATGAAACAATGGCGCATCACGCAGACGGAAAGTCCACGGTGCACCGCAAGATGGCTGATCCATCAATGGCAGATGCTGAATATATATCTGATATACAGCTACACCCAGTCCGCCTATGGGTGCCAGACTGACCACAATAGCATTTATCACCCGCTCAATACAGTTGCGATTAGGACAGCAGGCACACAAAAATGCCAGAAGCGCAGTGGCAATAACCGCAACACGCTGAACAATACACAGCACACACGGGTTCATACCCAGAACATACTGACCTACAAAAGAACCAGCTGCACAAAGTACAGCCAGAAAAAATACACACCACAATGCTTTACGGAAGCTCATTTTCAATCCTTTTAAGCAGACAGTTACCAAACATTTCTACTTTCTGCCCGTCTATTAATCAAACAAATTCCCATAATCATTTACGTTTCAGGCACCAGCAATAGTCATATTATCTATCAGAATAGATCCAACTTTATGCGTACTGCGCTTTAACGCATCATCTGCTACACCAACCATTGCCATAAACATTTCCTGTAAACGTGAAGCGATTGTAATACCCTCTACCGGATAGGCAATCACTCCGTTTTCTACCCAGAAACCTGCCGCACCTCGCGAATAGTCACCAGTAATAGCATTTACACCCTGCCCCATCAACTCAGTAACCAATAAACCGGTTCCCATTGTTTTCAATAAATCGTCCTGACTGGCATGGGTATGATTAAGATATAAATTATGAACACCACCTGCATTTCCAGTAGTACGCATACCTAACTTACGCGCACTGTAGCTACCAAGAAAATAACCCGCAACAGAGCCTTCATTGATAACAGTACGTTCATGTGTGGCTACACCCTCAGCATCAAAATATGTACTGGCCAGTGCTTTTTTTACATGAGGTTTCTCTGTAAGACATACCCAGGGCGCCATAACCTGTTTGCCAAGGCTATCTACCAGAAAACTGGTTTGCCGGTATAACGCACTACCACTCAGTGCACCTACCAGATGACCAATTAGACTACCGGCTATAGTAGTATCAAAAATTACCGGATATTTTCCTGTAGCCACAGACCGGCCATCCAAACGCCGTACTGTACGTGTTGCCGCTGTCTGTCCGATAATTTCAGCATCAGCAAGATCTCGTGCATCACGCGCTAAATCGTACCAATAATCACGCTGCATTCCGGAAGCGTCCGCAGCCACCACACTACAGGAAATACTGTGCCTGCTGCCGCGCTGATAAGCACAAAAATCATAACTGTTGGCATATACAAACTGATAATGATCAGTCTGTACTTCTGCTCCTTCAGAGTTTTTGATACGCTCATCCGTATCAAGTGCTGCCTGTTCGGTTTTTTTACCAATCTCAATTGCTTCATCAGCAGACAGCCGCCAGGGGAAAAAAGATTCTGTATCACCGAATTCCGTTGCCAGTAATGCCGCATCTGCCAAACCGGCGCAATCATCCTGAGCAGTAAAACGGGCAATATTCAAAGCTGCTCTGATGACTTCGTCAATTGCCTTATTATTAAAATCAGCAGTACTTGCACGCCCTTTAGCCTGTCCCACATAAACAGTTACATCCAGAGATTTATCCTGCTGATACTCAATATGTTCGACATTCTGCTGGCGTACCTGTACATTCTGACCCGCAGATTCACTGATATCAATTTCAACAGAACTGGCTCCCTGCTTTCTGGCTTTATTTATTGCCTGCTGGCACAGCTCCTGTAACTGATCGGCACTATGATGAAACATTAATCTACTCTCATGCGAAGAAGCCTGCATTCTAACATGCTGAATTCAGCACTGGCAGCAGTTAAACATACATGTCAACTGAAATGATATGGATTTTTTGCTAAAATAGATACTTGAAATTTCGATATACACGTAACACATACATATATGAACAGTAATACAGACAGTCAGTCCCGTGCAGACGAAGAATGGGTAAGTAAAACCCAGTTGAAAAAGCAAATGAATGATTTGCAGCAATTAGGTATGGAGCTAACTAAACTGTCTGCTGATACACTGAAAAAAATAAATTTGTCAGAGGATTTATTACAGGCAGTATTAAGCTACCAGAAAATTACCTCCAACAGCGCACTGAAACGTCAGGCTCAGTTTATCGGTCGTCTCATGCGCGAAACCGATACCAAACCAATCAGTGATTATCTGGCTCGCCTCAAAGGTGAAAACAGCGCACATAATGCTTACTTACAACGGCTGGAAAATCTGCGTGATCGTTTAATTTCCGATGACAGCAGCCTTACTGAAATTATCAGCCGCTATCCGCATATTGATATCAATAATCTGCGTACATTAATCCGCAATGCCCGTAAGGAACAGGCAGCAGGAAAGCCACCAAAAGCTTTCCGCGCTATTTTTCAGGTATTGAAAACGGAAATTAGTGAAGATACAGCATCCTGAACCCTTACTTCTTTCTTCACACAATTCACCTTTCACTTTTTTCATTAATTCAGCTTCAGCATGTAACTTCGGACAAAAAAAACCATGAGTGATATCTTAAATAAAATTATTGCCACAAAAAAAACCGAAATGGTTACAGCCAAAACGGCTGAATCACTGGCTGAAGTGCGGGCAAAAGCCTATGACCAAGCCCCTGCGCGTCCTTTTCTTGAAGCAATACATACAAAACATCATCAGGGAAAAGCTGCCATTATTGCCGAAGTTAAAAAAGCTAGCCCGTCTAAAGGACTGATTCGTCCTGATTTTTCACCAGAAAAAATTGCCAGAGATTATCAGCTTGGTGGCGCAGCCTGCATGTCTGTATTAACAGACAAAAACTATTTTCAGGGTAACCTTGGCTATCTGAATCTCGCACGCAATGCCTGCAATCTGCCGGTACTGCGCAAAGATTTCATCATAGATGTCTATCAGGTATACCAGTCCCGGGCATACAATGCAGATGCAATCTTACTTATTGCAGCAGCATTAAGCCGTACCCAGTTAACCGAATATGAAGCCATTGCTCACGAGCTGGGTATGACTGTATTACTCGAAATTCATAACGAAGACGAACTTGAAAAATGCATTAATATGCGTACCCCGCTATGGGGAGTAAACAATCGTAATCTGCGTACTTTCGAAGTAGATTTACAACAAACTATCAAACTTCTGCCTGCATTAACCGGAAAAACTATTGTGACAGAAAGTGGTATTTTCACCACAAACGATATTCATATGATGCAACAGCATCAGGTTAACACTTTTCTTATCGGTGAAAGCCTTATGCGTAAACAAAACATTGCTGATGAACTAAGTTTACTGGTCAATGCTTAAATTATTGTACACATTAACTGAATTGTTTTAATTACCCTAAAAGGAAAAATCATGGCCGTGATTATTAAGAACGCAGAAGAAATTGCTGCAATGCGTGTTGCTGGCCGGCTAGCTGCCGAAGCTCTTGACTACATAGGCCAGTTTATCAAACCGGGAATCACCACCAATGAAATTGATCGTCTGATTCACGATTATCATATCAATGTTCAGGGCGGCTATCCTGCCCCGTTAGGCTATGGCAACCCGCCATTTCCCAAGTCATGCTGTACTTCTGTTAATCATGTAATCTGTCACGGCATACCTGATGATAAACCACTAAAAAACGGCGACATATTAAATATAGATGTTACCATTATCAAAGATGGTTTTCATGGCGACTCAAGCCGCATGTATGCAGTCGGGGAAATCAGTCCTCAAGCACGCCGTCTCATTAACATCACTCACCAGAGTATGATGGCTGGTATTTCTGTAGTTAAACCGGGCGCGACACTTGGGGATATAGGTTACGCCTGCCAGCAAGTGGCAGAAAATGCAGGTTACTCCATGGTGCAGGAATTTTGCGGACATGGAGTTGGACGCGGATTCCATGAAGAACCACAAGTGTTGCATTATGGTCGTCGTCATACAGGATTAAAATTGCAACCCGGTATGATATTTACAATTGAGCCAATGGTTAATCAAGGTAAACGTCATTTGCGTATATTAGGTGACGGATGGACTGTTGTAACCAAAGACCACAAACTCTCTGCACAATGGGAACACGAGGTATTGGTTACTGATGACGGCTATGAAATACTCACAGTCAGCCCATTAACAGGCAAACCTTAATTCACTTTAAAATATCATAACTTTACATTTAAGCTGCACGAATATCTGATATAAGGCAATAAATCTTAATTTAGATTAATTAAAATAAATTTGTATTATCCTGTTATACCGCATTTTAATAAAACAATAGCAATATTGTATTGAATGTAAAAACAATTGTGATAATATTGATGTCCATAGATAATTATGCATAATGGTAAAACATTTTTCATAACATTTATTGATAAATTTTTATCAAAATAAATAATTATCTGTGAATGACCATATTAATTAATTCAACTAAACATAGACAACTCGCTTTTTAAGGTATAAAAATCATGAAAGCATTCAAGCCTATTAACAATGTGCGCGAAATCCGTAAAAAACTTGGTCTGAATCAGATTGAGTTCTGGAGTCAGGTTGGCGTTACTCAGTCTGGCGGTTCCCGTTATGAAGCAGGTCGTAATATCCCGAAGCCAGTTCGTGAACTGGTTCGTCTGGTACATGTTGAACAATTGGAATTAAGCAAACTTAATCGCGTAAACATGGAAGTGGCTGAACTGCTTAAAACTGAGCATCCTGATATGTATCAGCAGCTTAAAGCCAAAGTAGAAGGAAAATGATCCTCTCTGCTCATTAGCCCCTTATCAAAGCTCCGTACCTTCTCTGGACGGAGCTTTTATTTTGTATATTAAAAATTCCAACCTTATAATAAGCAAAACGATTAATTAGGATTTATACATGACACACACAGCATCTACCCTGATGCCCTTTTTCGGCCTTATTCGAGTTAGCGGCGAAGATCGCACCACATTTTTGCATAATCAACTTTCAAATGACATTAATCATCTTGCAGAAGGACAGGCATGTCTGGCAACTTACAACACAGCTAAAGGCCGTGTCATCGCCAATATGCTTCTACTTAACAGAGGAGACGATATTATTCTGATTTCTGCAGCCGATCTGTGTGAAACACTACAGAAAAAATTGCAAATGTACATTTTGCGCAGCAAAGTAAAATTGGAAACCTTACCTGAATGGGGTGTAGCAGTTTGTTTACCAAATGATATTCCTGTATCAAATACACCAGAACAACCTCAATACGTTTTATCAGCAACGATGACAAATCAGATCTGGCATATACAACTGCCAGATCACTCTTTGGTCAGTATCGGCAAAATCGATCAACTACCACCACTGAATACAGAAAATGCCCTAGCATGGAAAACTCATGAAATCACATGCGGCAATCCATGGATTAGTGCAGCTACCACAGAAACATGTGTGGCACAAATGCTCAATCAGCAGCTTATCGGTGCCGTGCATTTTAAAAAAGGATGTTATCCCGGACAGGAAATTATCGCTCGGGCCCAGTACCGCGGTCAGGTAAAACGCGGCTTGGTACTTATTGAAAGTACTACCTCGCTTTCCGACGGAGACAGCATATATGATAGCAACAATGAAGAAGCGGGGCTGATTATCAATCAGGTACAAAAAGACTCAGTTTCATTGGTACTGGCAGTTATTAAACACAATGCTGCCCAGGCGCAGCTACAATGTAACAACCAAGTTTTAAATATGAAAAAATGCTTTTTTTCTACAGCTAATGACTAACCGGTTTAAATCACAGGTAAACAGCCGATAAACAAAATTTATATTTATAAAAAGTCATGATTAACAGCACTAAAATATCCAATTAACAGATTTCATATCAACCTGTGCTACAATATGTATCTCTTTACAAGACGGCCACAGCCGTCTTGTTTTTATTGTTTTCAGAATATAAAAATCATGAGTCAGATTGCCCAGGAAGCGGCACGACGCCGCACATTTGCGATTATTTCCCATCCGGATGCCGGTAAAACCACCCTAACAGAAAAACTGCTACTGTTTTCAGGAGCTATCCTCTCTGCAGGTACAGTAAAAGGAAAAAAATCCGGTAAATTTGCCACATCAGACTGGATGGAAATCGAAAAACAGCGTGGTATTTCCGTAGCTTCATCTGTGATGCAGTTTGATTATCGTCAACATGTTGTTAACCTGCTTGATACACCCGGCCACGAAGATTTTTCTGAAGATACTTATCGCGTACTCACTGCCGTTGACAGTGCCTTGATGGTTATCGATGCTGCCAAAGGCGTAGAAGCACAAACAATCAAACTTTTAAATGTTTGTCGCCTGCGTGACACACCGATTGTTACCTTCATGAACAAATATGACCGCGAAGTTCGCGACTCACTTGAACTGCTCGATGAAGTTGAAAACATACTGCACATCCGCTGCGCTCCGATTACCTGGCCGATTGGTATGGGAAAAAATTTCAAAGGTGTCTATCACATCCTGAATGATGAGATTTACCTCTTTGAAGCCGGTGGCGAGAAGCTGCCACATGAATTTGATGTAATCAAAGGTATCAATAATTCCCGACTGGATGAGCTCTTTCCGATTGAAATTCAGCAACTGCGCGAAGAAATTGAGCTCGTGCAGGCTGCTTCAAATGAATTTGATTTAGACGCATTTTTGCGTGGCGAGCTGACACCTGTCTTCTTTGGTTCAGCTATCAACAATTTCGGTATTCAGGAAATCCTCAATGCATTGATTGACTGGGCACCGGCTCCGCAGCTCAGAGAAACACTAGAGCGGGTGGTCGAACCAACTGAAAACAAATTTTCCGGTTTTGTATTCAAAATACAGGCCAATATGGATGCCAAGCATCGCGACCGTATTGCTTTTTTACGCGTGTGTTCCGGTGAATTTACCCGGGGCATGAAAATCAAACACCTGCGTCTTAACCGAGACATTGCTGCATCCAGTGTTGTCACTTTCATGTCACATACCCGTGAACTGGTTGAAGAGGCTTTTGCTGGTGATATTATCGGTATCCCTAATCACGGTAACATCCAGATTGGCGACAGCTTCACCGAAGGAGAACGCCTCACCTTTACCGGCATCCCGTTTTTTGCACCGGAACTGTTTCGTGCTGTGAGAATTAAAAATCCGCTGAAAATGAAACAGCTGCAAAAAGGATTACAACAACTTGGTGAAGAAGGTGCAGTACAGGTATTCAGACCCCACAATGGCGGCGATCTAATACTCGGTGCTGTAGGTGTATTGCAGTTTGAAGTGGTTACTGCCCGTCTCGCCAACGAATATGGCGTTGATGCCGTATTTGAATCTGTCAGCATCTGGTCAGCACGCTGGGTATCCTGCTCTGACCGGAAAAAACTGGCTGAATTTGAAAAAGCCAACATACTTAATCTTGCTACAGATGCAGGTGGTAACCTAACCTATCTGGCTCCCAACCGTGTAAACCTGTCTCTGACAGAAGAACGCTGGCCGGATATTCGTTTTCATGAAACCCGCGAATTAACAGCACAGATTAATCAATAGATTTTCTGCATAAACAGAAGCAGCTTATTCCTTAGAGGAAAAGCTGCTTACTTTTTAGAAACATTTTATATTAATTTAAATCAATTTATTTCTACTCTGAATACATAAAATATCTGCGAATTTTATTAAGAGAAATATCATATCCCCCCAGTATATAACTTTGTAACTCTAAATTACTTAAAAGTAGCAGTAAGTATAGGATTGTTTTATTGTGCGGCGAACAAAGCATATACATTCACCCATGCTGTAAATATTGTAAAATCGCTGCTAACTTAATTAAATTACCTACTTACCCACTATAATCTAATAATAAAATTGGCTTTTTTATCTGCTAACACCCATTTGATTCCAAAAATTTTTATTTGCAGAAGTGTTTTTTATGATTTTTTGATTATAAATTGCTGATTTTGTTTTGCTTAATATTTTTCTACATAGTTTTTTCTTGAATTTTACTTTATTCAATTTTATTAATTCTCTTATCAAATCTCAATTAAACATAGAGGTTATGTTCTCTTTGATTTAAGTTACTTAATATCAAGTCGGCTATAAATTAATAATTAAAATTTTTTGTATTATTAATCTGAAATACAAGCATTAATAACAGTGCACTGGAGCCATTTTTTTATTATCTTATTTTCTTTTGATGTATATTCGATTTTATAAAAATTATTTTTATAACTTAATAATTTTATCTGATCTCCTCTAACCAAATATATTCTTGTTTTATCAGATAAATTGGGGGAATCATACAAATAACCCTTATCCACTGTAAGTTTAAATTCATATTCTTCGGGAATATATTGAGTCAACAGAAATCGGTTTATACATTCTTTAATACCAGTTGAAGGATAAAGTGAACTACAAAACTTTAAAGCATATTTTTCCGTTAATAAATTAAAATAAATATTGTACTGTTTTTGTTCTGGAATATTAGTAAAATATTGTTGTATTTCATTATTCACTAAAATTTTATTATGATTCATTAGTAAAATTAATTCATTAATCATAGCATTTTGTTCATTCAGTAAACATAATGGATAACTAAATTTATCTTCCTGACCAAATAAATAAATATCAATATTAGAATAGACCCAATTACATTTTTTATTAACTTCTTTTTCCCATTCCTGCTGATAAATATCAATATCTCTTTTTTAAAATAATTTCAGATAATTGATTTATAATAATATAATTAGCTTGTATTTTATTATCTAGATTATTAAGCATCTCATCAATTAAACTGATTTTACTAAAAGCATTGTTACTTATAAATGTTAATATAAATAATAAAATTTTCTTCATTATTTTGATCCCTTTTCAAAAAATTAACTTTTTCATCTTTTCTTTTTAATAGCTCTGTTAAATTTTTATACGATCATAATTTCATCATATTTACATGTCTTCCTTTTCCTGATTTGCATAACCATATCATCATATAAATTACCTGAGAATTATTATAAAACACACAATTTTTTATTATCATAAATTCAATATTTATGTAAATAGCATATTTATATGCTATATTACCTATTATTTTCTTTACTTGATGCTGTACATCTTTGATTAATTTAAGCAGCATTCAACTGTTTATTTACAAAATACCTAGAAATTAAACCTGAAAAGCTCAATTAATAATATATAACGTATATCATGGGGTTGATTATCTTAGAACTAATTGACTAAGAGATATATTTTAATAATTATTTTTTAGAAGATAATTAAATCTGAGAAGCCGAATATATTCATTTGCTACAGTAGCTGGGAAGTGAATTAAATAATATTTCTTATTAAGCAACATCTATTTACAAGCGTTATAATACTTGCCTACTATTTTTATAAAAAAGTATTATGTCTTTGCCTCTTTCTTCTGATGAGCTTCAGTTAAATATCAAATCGGATCTGGTTTTACGCGTTGGTAAAATTTGTCTGGCAGCAGGTACCGGGAGTTATCGCATTAAGCAGTCAATGCGTCATGTCGCTTATATGCTCGGCGTGGAAAATCAGGCACATATTACGCTTACTGAAATCAACTCTACCTGCCGTAATGGGAAACAATTTAAAACTGAGGTTACCACGATTCAAGGAGTTGGAATTAATACTAATAATATCCAATTGCTTGAAACTCTGCTGATAGAAACACAGGCCCGTTATCAGCAAATGAGTGAAAGCGAGCTGATTCGCTTTCTTGATAAATCTTTGTCAGAAATTGAAAATCAACCAGCCCTATACAGTTTACGGCAGTCAGCTTTGTTTGCTGCGGTTGCGTGTTCATCTTTTACTTTTTTAATCGGTGGTGGTTTGATTGAAATGCTGGGTGTATTTTTTGCCTCTGGTTTTGGCCAGGCGCTAAGAAAAACCCTATTACATAAACATCTGAATCAGTTTGTTGTCACCATGCTGGCCGCAGCTGTAGCTTCTAGTGTGTATTTTCTGATTATTGGCGGTAGTCATCTTTTGCTAAAAGTAAATATTCAGCACACAGCCGGCTATATAGCTTCTATGCTGTTTCTGATACCTGGCTTTCCTTTGATAACCGGAGTGCTGGATTTAGCCAAACTGGATTTTTCATCTGGTATTCAGCGTGTAGGTTATGCCATAACTGTAATTTTTTGCGCCACTTTTGCCGCATGGGTAGTTGCAGCCGGAATCCATATGGCACCGGAAGCTATGCTCTCACCTAACCTCTACCCGGTATGGACAGCTTTTTTTCGTCTGATTGCCAGCTTTTTTGGTGTACTTGGTTTTTCCCTGCTTTTTAACAGCCCGGTAAAAACTGCTTTAATGACTGCTTTTATCGGCATGTATGCCAATACTTTACGGCTGGAAATGATAGACCTGACTAATATACCTATTCAGGCAGCTTCTTTAATAGCAGCTTTTATTGTCGGGATCAGTGCATTTTATTTTAGCCGCCATAGTAAATGTCCGCGTATTGCTTTATCGGTACCGGCAGTATGTATTATGGTACCGGGCATTTATATGTTTCGCGCTATGTATTTTTTACAGCAAAACGATATTATCAATGCTATTAACTGGGGAGCACAGGCAATGCTTATTGTCTTGGCTTTACCATTAGGCTTAGTACTCGCACGGGTATGCACGGATAAAGAATGGGCATTTAATCAGCTTCCGGCTACGGAACATAAATAGCTTTTTTATTTTGAAAATTATTTATATATTTGATACAAAATAAATTGATATTTGAATTAATAATTCAAATGTAGATTGAGTATGCAAATTTTATGCTAATCTGCAAATCTCTAAAATATGATTATTATTAATTTAAGTTTTACAAAATAAAAAAAGATATCTAAATATTAGATATCTTTTTTTGGAATTCTGGTGCCCAGGAGAAGACTCGAACTTCCACACCATTGCTGGCACATGGACCTGAACCATGCGCGTCTACCAATTCCGCCACCTGGGCTTATTCACCAACACCGTTGTGCTTGTGAAGTTGTGCATTATATATTTTTGGCTAAGATTGTCAACAGTATTACTAGTACATCAGACTATATCTATTGATTATCAAAGAAAAGTATTTTCCAGCAAAGAAAATTGGACTTAACTGTGTAATCACTTTTTTACTAAATTGCTTTTATTCAAGTTTATTTCTTAGCAAATTTAGCTTATTTAGGTTTCTTAATTAAGTATGAGATTTAAAGGTATTTATTTTTTACACTCTAATAACTAAAATCGATTATGAATACGTTTATTCAAATCAGCATGTTCGAGGAACCCTCCTCTTCTCTTAAGTTGGAATTAATGTAATTATTTATATTTGTATACTTCGTTATAGCTTTAGCCCTCGCTATATTAGTCCGTTATAATAATTTTCATTAATTTTAAACAACTGTACCGATGTTAAAGTATATCTTTAAGATACAGATATTCAAAAATTATAAAGTTTATAAGCTTTTGTGAAGGTCTACAGTGGAAACTATTTGAATTGCTTTTGGAAAGAAATTTTGAAGATTGAAATCTATTACTAGATAAAGAAAATAACTTGGTGCCCAGGAGAAGACTCGAACTTCCACACCATTGCTGGCACATGGACCTGAACCATGCGCGTCTACCAATTCCGCCACCTGGGCTTTTGCATATATTGCAACTTTCAGTTAAAGTATGTCTTTAACTGAGGAAGTGCATTATATATTCTCTAAAGAGATTGTCAATACTCTATGAAAAAAAAATCAGATTTACGCCATCAAGATCCATATTTAAAACGTGAATTACAACGTTATTCCAATCCTTTACCCAGCCGGGAATGGATTATTGCTGTTTTGGATAAAGTCGGTATTCCGGTCAAAATGACTGAATTATCACAGAAACTTAATATTACTAATGAAGAAATAGTTTTTTTTGAGCGCCGTTTAAATGCTATGGCACGAGACGGACAGATTCTAATTAATCGCCGCGGTGCTGTTTGTGTAGCTAATAAACTGGCACTGGTTAAATGCCGGATTGAAGTACACAAAGACGACTTTGGTTTTGCTGTACCGTTAAACCCTGCTGACGGTAGTGATTTTGTTCTTTACGCTCGCCAGATGTGCGGATTAATGAACGGAGATATTGTCACTGTAAGACCGGCTGGTTCTGACCGTCGCGGGCGGCGTGAAGGTCAGGTGCTGGATGTCATTGAACGAGCTAATAAAGATGTGGTAGGACGACTCACAATTGAACATGGCATAGCTATGCTGGTGCCTGAAGATAAACGTCTGGGAGCAAGTATTGTGCTACAGCCTGACTCTTTGGGTAAAGCTAAAGCCGGTCAGGTTCTGGTAGCAAAAATTGAGTCCTATCCGAATGCAACTCAGGCAGCTGTGGCACGTGTTACAGAAATTCTTGGTGATTATGCTGACAGTGGTATGGAAATTGAAATTGCAGTACGCAAACATCATTTACCCTATCAGTTTAGTCAGGCCTGTATGGCTCAGGCCACTAAAATACCTGATCATGTTAAAGCTGATGAGCGAAAAAACCGAAAAGATCTGCGTGATCTGCCGCTTATTACTATTGATGGCGAAACAGCACGCGATTTTGATGATGCGGTATATGCAGAAAAAATTGGTCGTAATTACCGCCTGGTCGTTGCTATCGCTGATGTTAGCCATTATGTCCATCCTGATGATGCTATTAATCAGGATGCACAGGAACGTGCTACGAGTGTTTATTTTCCACGGCGGGTTATTCCGATGCTACCGGAGAATTTATCTAATGGCATCTGTTCCCTTAATCCGAATGTAGATCGCCTGTGCATGGTATGCGATATGGTGATTACTTATGCAGGCAATATTAAAAGTTATGAATTTTATCCGGCGGTAATGCGCTCACATGCACGGCTTACCTATACACAGGCATGGGACTGGATTAGTAATGACCAGTTTGATGACCCGATGAAAACACATGTACTGAGTTTATACCGGCTATATCAGATTTTACTGAAAAAACGCCTGCAACGTGGTGCTGTGGAATTTGATAGTGTAGAAACACAGATGCTGTTCAATCAGCAGGGTAAAATTGAACGTATTATACCGGTTGAGCGTAATGAAGCTCATCGTCTGATTGAGGAATGTATGCTGGCTGCGAATGTCTGTGCTGCAGAATTTCTCAAACATCATAAACATCCTGCTCTATACCGTAATCATGCCGGTCCGACCAGTGAGCGTCTGAATACTTTGCGTGAGCAATTATCGCTGCTTGGTTTACATCTAAATGGCGGTAGTAACCCTACTCCAAAAGATTATGCGGAACTAAGCGAAAAAATCAAAGAACGGCCTGATCGGAATGTAATCAGTATTATGCTGTTACGCTCAATGCAGCAGGCGGTTTATGAACCACAAAATATTGGCCATTTTGGTCTGGCCTATCCGGCATATACACATTTCACTTCACCAATCAGGCGTTATCCTGATCTGACTGTTCACAGAGCCATTAAGGCCATTTTACAGCATAAACAATATCAGCCAAAGTCGTGGTCTGAACTGGGTGTGCATTGTTCACTGGCAGAACGCAGAGCTGACAATGCCAGCCGTGATGTGCAAAACTGGCTTAAAACTTACTATATGCAGGACAAAATCGGTGAGGTTTTTTCCGGTACGATTTCCGGTATGGCAAATTTTGGTTTGTTTGTTACTTTAGATAATGTTTATATTGACGGCATGGTTCATATCAGCGATCTGGGTGAAGATTATTTTAATTATCATCCTGAAATGCTGGCCATTGTCGGAGAGCGTAGTGGTATCCGCTTTAAGCTGGGTGATAAAGTTGTAGTCAAAGTAGCTCGCGCGGATTTGGATACGAGCCGGATTGATTTGGTGCTGATTAGCACGAATAGTGGTAAGCGTCGCCGGACAAATAATGCGCAAAATATTCAGAAACAGCTTAAAGCCACTGTTAAACAGCCGCGCAAAGCACCCGGGAAAACTAAGTCAAACAAAACAAAAACTGCTGCCATTCAGAAGTCATATAGTAATGGTTCACGCAAAAAACCAGGCCGTAAAAAGTCCTGATGCTGCGTTATAATTGATTAAATTAATTTCTAAAAAGGCTTTTATCTGTGTTGAATCAGATAAAAGCTTTTTTATATTTTTGACTTTTTTATGTTATTAATATATTTATAAAATAATTAGTATGCGTTACTTATTTTATAAAACGTAATTTGAATGAAATAAAATATTTTTATATATTTTTCTTGTGCAGACCGTTTATTTCTGATTTTTCAAATTTAACTTTACGTTTTGCTATATGTGCTAAATTGTAATTATTTAAATTTAGAAATTATTACTCACATTACTTTAAAAAAACTGAAGTCTGTTACTACAGACTTCAGTTTTCAATGGCATTTTACTTTTAGGTAAAATACTAATCAGATGTAGGTATTTTTTACTGCTTATTTGTTTTTACCAGTAGCAGAAGCAATAGCCAGATTTTCATTGCGATTTAATGCAACGCTGGTCACACCTTCTGGGAACACTAAATCGGTCAGGTGACGAATTTCACCGGCACTGATGGTAGAAACATCCAGTTCCAATACAGCTGGAATGTTTTTCGGTAAAGCATTTACTTCTACGCTGGTAGCCAGCAGAGACACACGACCACTTTGCAATTTTTCTGCCGGAGAAATAGCAGCATTCAGCAAGTGTAGCGGAACACGAATATTGATAGCTTTATTTGCATCAACGGCCTGGAAATCAATGTGCTGTACTTGTTGTTTAAACGGATGCATCTGGAAATCACGTACAATAACGTCGTAGGTTTTGCCATTAACATCCAGTTTGATGATAGCAGTATGGAAAGATTCTTTTTCCAGTGCGTACCATAAAGTACGATGATCTACTGTAATGGCTACTGGTTCGGTACCTTCGCCGTACAATACAGCCGGTACTTTACCTTCGCGACGCAGGCGGCGGCTCGCACCAGTGCCCTGAGCTTCACGGATTTCTGCTTTAATTTCGTAAGACATAACTACTCCAAAGTTAATAATGCCGTCATCGGCCGCGACCAGCTTAAGACGGCTTGGGGGTATTAAGGGAGAAACATTGCTCCCGGTATGGCCACATCTTCATTGAAAAGATATGACACAGATTCTTCGTTACTGATACGACGTACAGTTTCTGCAAGCAGGCCTGAAATACTTACCTGACGAATCCGATCACATTTCTGTGCAGCTTCAGATAAAGGAATAGTATCAGTGACTACAACCTGATCGATTTCTGATGAAGCAATACGCTCAATCGCCGCTCCGGAAAATACCGGATGAGTAGCATAAGCCAGCACGCGTTCTGCACCGCGTTCTTTTAATGCTGATGCAGCTTTACATAAGGTATTTGCTGTATCAATCATATCATCAATAATCAGGCAGGTACGATTCTGAATTTCACCGATTACATTCATTACTTCTGCCACATTGGCTTTTGGCCGGCGTTTATCAATAATGGCCAGATCAGTGCCCAGTGTTTTTGCTACGGCACGGGCGCGCACTACACCACCGATATCAGGGCTGACAACTGTCAGATTATCAATGCGCTGCTTTTCAATATCATGCACCAGAATGGGGGTAGCATAAATATTGTCTACCGGAATATCAAAAAAGCCCTGAATCTGGTCAGCATGCAAGTCAACTGTAAGTACGCGGTCGATACCAGCAGAATACAGCATATTGGCTACCAGTTTGGCAGAAATCGGCACACGTACTGAACGCGGACGGCGATCCTGGCGTGCATAGCCGAAATAAGGAATGGCTGCAGTAATCCGTCCGGCTGAAGCACGCTTGAGTGCATCAGCCATTGTCAGGATTTCCATTAAGTTATCGTTAGTCGGTGCACAGGTAGGCTGTACGATAAATACATCACGACCACGTACATTTTCAAGTAATTCAATTGCAATTTCGCCATCAGAAAATTTTCCAACTGAAGCACGTCCCAGAGAAATATCCAAGTGTCTGGCTACGTTATTTGCCAGCTCCGGATTCGCATTGCCGGTAAAAACCATCAAACTGTCGTATGCTGCCATTTCTGTTGTACCTGAGTCCTGTTTTGGTTTGGTTTGATTTGTGTGAGGTAGATTAAACATTAATCCAAAGCTTTCATATCACCACTTGGGTTGTAGTGTATCTGTCATTTAAACAAGTAATGGCTTTCAACGTTATGAATTTCGTTGCTCATTTCGCTGTTAACCCGTTTACGTTACTTTTAAATTCAAAAGCAATGACCACCTCTTTGAAAAATATTCTGTATATACTGATAGCTGCAAGTATCATGGTTAAAACAGATTTAATCAATCAATTTTGCCGATACCTGATAGCAACACAACAAAATAGTAACACTATTCTATTACTAGGATTGAAACTGTATTGCATTTTTCAGGCTTAAACATGCTAATTATCACAAAAAGTGAAAACAGTTATACAAACTTGCTTGTTTCCCGATTGGAAGTTTTCCGTACGGGATTAATGGCAAATTATATCACTTATGGCAATCTGCACGTGCTATAAAATAACAATTTGTCATTTACACATTAAATAAGCGTGTAAGTAAACTTACACGCTTATCTGAATTGGCTGGGGAGGTAGGATTCGAACCTACGCATACCGGAATCAGAATCCGGGGTCTTAACCACTTGACGACTCCCCAATAGGGTTTACTGCTTATTTGCTCGAAATGTGGCTGGGGAGGTAGGATTCGAACCTACGCATACTGGGATCAAAACCCAGTGTCTTAACCACTTGACGACTCCCCAATGCTTTTTATCAAGCAACTGGCTGGGGAGGTAGGATTCGAACCTACGCATACTGGGATCAAAACCCAGTGTCTTAACCACTTGACGACTCCCCAACTACACACATCATTGATAAAACGGATGCCTCGTCAGGGAAGCAACACAATATGCCTGATGCGCGCAAGAAACTTTATTGTAAACAGCTTGCGCTGCACTTTCAGAATTAAATGACAAAAATACACATGCACCAGAACCACTCATCATTGGTGAACCGTATTCAGCCAAAACATCAAATGCCGCTTTTACTGCTGGATACTCAGCTAAAACAACGCTCTGCATATCATTGCGCCAGTGCTGTCCTGCTTGGAAGTCTGGCATTATCCGTGGCTTGGAATCACGTGTCAAGTCTTTATGTGCAAATATTTTCGGTGTACTGACATGCACCGGAGGCTTGATAATCACATACCATTGTTTTGGCAAAGATATCGGGCTTAATTGCTCACCAATACCGCGAGCAAATGCACTTTGTCCAAAAATAAAAAACGGCACATCTGCACCTAAGCGCACGCCAAGCTGTAATAGTTCTGTCTTACTCAGATTAAGCTGCCACAATCGGTTAAGCACCATTAATACGACTGCCGCATCCGCACTGCCACCCCCCAGTCCGCCACCAACAGGAATCTGTTTTTCCAGCCAGATATCCACTCCGTGTTTAGTACCGGTATGGTCGGATAATAACCGGGCTGCACGCACACACAAATCCTGTTCTTCAGTAATGCCGTCAGTTGGCGTATGTAACTTTATGCAGCCTGTCTGATTTAGGCTGAACCAGATATGATCATACAGCTCAATCAGAGTAAAAATGCTTTCAAGTAAATGGTAGCCGTCGGCGCGCCGTCCGACGATTCTCAAATCAAGATTCAGCTTGGCCGGCGCCAGAAAATGCCGTGCATCAGCTGCTGGAGATTTATTCATATTTTTAAATAATTAATCAGGATAATCTTTGACGCAATTCGCATTGTGCTGATTTTGCACTATCATCAGTATCTGTATATTCATCAAACACCAGTCTGATGTCGAAGCGTGCATTATTTAACAGTACAATACGCGGATTATGACTTCCGTTTTGTTGCTGACGCTGGATAATCCAGCCAGACTGTTTAAGTTTGCCGTTGGGCAATAACTGATAAGGTTCATCTGCAATCCAGTATCCCTGCACCCATTGATTCAAGTGATCAAACGGAAGCACAAAACCAAGCATACGCTGGCTTAACTCCTCAATACTGGCTGCAGTAATTACCTGCCCTTTACTGTCTTCTGCAATTACGCCTGAGCTGTCAGTACATAAAACCCCTACACTATTACCCAATGGTGTTTTAACTTCAATCGTTTGTACGCTACCGGTATTCTGCCAGCTAAAATTTGCATAGCTTCCTTTACCCTGATCTTTGATGGCCAGACGTCCGGAACTGTCAAAACCGGAAACATCATTTTCGTTACCGGCCTGCCAGTCTGATGCTAATGTTATTCTGTCCGGTATGAGGCTGCTACAGGCACTTAAAGCCAGGCTGGTAATAGCTGCTGCCAGATAAAGATTTTTTTTACGCAAATATGAATATATCATTCTTGTTCCGGTATCTATAATGTCTATTATTGTAATATTATCAGAATTAGTTGTATGAGCTGTGTAAAGTTAATTTTGTGTTTTAGAATTAAACAAATAGCTGCCGTTAACACTTGATGCATACGGCAGCTTTTTCGGTAAATCTCAATAATTCAGTTAGTAAAGTCGGTAATTGGTATCCGGCTATTTATTGTTTTGTGATTTCGGAGCAGTAGTCAAACTAGACGGATTTACATTAAATTTTTTCAAAATTTGTTGTAACTCTTTCTGGTCAGAGTCTTTATTAGCTAATCCCTGTGCCCAGATTTGTCGCGCCTGTTCCTGTTCTCCTTGCTGCCACAAGACTTCTCCCAGATGCGCTGCAATGGCACTTTCCTGCTGAACCTGATAGGCTGAACGTAAAAGCGGTAACGCTTTTTCAGGCTGGTTATTCAGATAATATGCCCACCCCAGACTATCCTGAATTGCCCAGGACTCATTATCCAGCTGACTTGCATGCTGCAAAATCGATAAAGCCTCTGCCCAATAGCGTTTTGGCATACTTAGCATAGTATAGCCCAGCCCATTATAGCCCTCCGCATCATCAGGTTTTAATTCAATAAAAGCACGAATATCTTTTATTGCCTTTTTCGGCTGATCCAGTTTTTCACTATAAGCTGTTGCTCGTGAATACAGCAGGAATGCTTTTAAGTCTGTATTATTATCCTTAGATGCAGCAGCTTTTTTGTCTGCATCCTTTAGCATCTGTGTCAGCTTTTGTACATAAACTTTCGGATCGAGGGTTTTACTATCAATATAAACTGACAGTGCAATGGTATGCATATTATCAGAAACGGGTGATTCTTTATTCTGATCTATCCGAGCTAACCATTGCTTTGCAGCCGGTATATTATTTTGGGTTACTTCAATCATCCCCATCAGATAGGCTTTATCTCCGATCAACTCACTATCAGTTACTTTATCCAGCCACTTACGTGCAGAGGTCATATCCCGATTAGAAAAGTAATATGTTGCAGCGAGAAGCGCTGCCTGACTTTGTTGAAGTCTGTTACCGGTCTGAATGACTTTATTAATATTTTCAATCAAAGCCGGTTCATTGGTTCTGTTGCTAAATAAAATTCCTGCCTGTTGTAAATAGATATCTGCATCAGCCTGAGTTTCTACCTTCTTTGCTGTGGCTAAGGGCAGACTATTCGGTCTGATTTGGTGTTTACTTAGTATTTGATTCAGAATTTTATGATCACTGGCTTTATTAAGCCAGCCCTGAGCCCATATTTGACGAGCTTCGTCCTCACGCCCTTGCTGCCAATAAACTTCCCCCAGATGAGCAGCTACTTCACTTTCCGGCAGCTTCTGATATGCATATTCTAGTAAAGGCAGCGCTTTTTCTACATTACCATTAAGAAAATAAGCCCAGCCCAGGCTGTCATTAATTGCCGGAGACTGGTTATTCTGAGCATAGGCTTTCTCCAGCAATTGCTGTGCTTCCTGCCAGTGATCTTTTGACAGACTTAACAAGGTGTAACCCAGTGCATTAAGCCCCTCTATCTGATTAGGCCGCATTTTCACAAACCGGCGCAGATCTGCTACTGCTTTTGCCGGCTCATCAAATTTATCTGCATATAACAGCCCACGAAGGAGTAATAACGGCGGAACATTTTCTACCTGTGTTCTGGCATCACTATGTTCTGCTTCATTAATCACTCTATTCAGATATTGTTCATATTTCTGGTCAGTGAGTGAAGAACTATTTACAAATGTTTGTAAACGAAGCAAATCCGATCCGCTGAAAAAAGTACCTGCCGGTGTTTTATCTGTCTGAGCTTTATTTAACCATTGCTGAGCTGCTTTCCAGTGTTTTTGTTCTGCTTCAATTGAGCACATCATAAGTGCCTGATCGAAGAGAAACTGCGGATCATTGACTTTAGTCGCCCACGAACGGGAAGCCGGCAGATTATGTTCATCATAATAGCGCATAGCCACCATCATGGCCGCTTTACTTCGCTGATTGGAATTCCCCAGTTCTACAATTTTCTCTGCATAGCCGGCAATGGTAGCTGTAGCAGCTTTTTGACTGACAGCCAGATAAACTGCCTGCAAATACAGATCCGCGCTTTTACTTTTCTCAAGTAATGGCTGCAAAGTTTGATATGCCTGTTGTAATTGATTATTCTTAATCAGCAATTCTATATAAAGACTTTGCCATTTAGCTGGCATGGTATCCACACCGGTTAGCTGGTAAAAATCCAGCAGATATTGTGGCTGCTTAAGATTAATCAGGTTCAGTGTCAGCTGGCTGGCTGGAAAAATATCGGTATCCAGATGAACCAGTAATTGTAACGCTTTGATGGTTTGCTCTTTATGCGCACCGGTTGCACCATAAATAGCATCGGCAATTAGGGCTTCTGCCATTTCAGGATGTAAAACTGCTGTTTTGTGAATCGGTGCATTTAACTCATCAGTGGCATCCAGATTATTTAACCGGAATTGTGCCATTTTTAAAAACAACCGGCGCAGCTGATAATCATTGGCATGAGATAAAACTGCATCTGCATTTTTCAATACTTGCGGCACATCATTTTTGGCGATAGCCAGCTCCCACATCAGGCGCTGTCTGGCTGGTGTCTCTGTCGGCTCAATTTCCTGCCAGCGATTAGCAATGGTTTGCGCTTCGATGATTTTATTTGCGCCAAGAGCCATTTCCATCGCCCGTTCAGCCACATCTGGTTCCTGTGTATGCTCAAGCATTCGCATATCTGCGGCCAGAGCCTGATCCGTTTTACCCTGAGAATAAATAAGTTCTGTGGCAAATAAAGTAAAAATATCATTGGCACGGCCAGCAATAGCCAGACGCCGTTGCAGCGAATCTGCATCATCCGGTGCTGTAACCTGATTATTTATCCGCTCAATTTTAGTTTGAATCAATGGTACTGGTTTATGCTGCTCTGACACACTGTTGGCATTGGCCATATGTACAACCATTAAACTTAAAACAATCGGGGTAATACGATGAATCCAACGAGGCATTAAACTTCTCCATATATGCAAATCAGTTTACGTAGACACTGAATCATAAATAACAACTCTGTACTTGTGCAGGCAATTTTTTTCTAATCGCGGTTTATCATGCAATATGTGTTCAGTTATTAAATACTTTAACCGGCACGATAAAATTTGCAGCTGTTTAAAGAATAAACTATTAGGCTAAAATAATTTGCTACTTTAACACAGACAATTTTAGCTGCGTATGACTTATGGCAATTTTATCTGATTAAAACTGACACAGTATGTGCTTTAAATTTTGTTTTCATGATGCTATTGTAACGATTTTATTCTGAATAATATAAATAAATTATGCCCGAGTTACCGGAAGTAGAAACAACGCTGCGCGGAATCGCTCCTTTTATTGAAAATCAAACTATTTCACAGGTAGAAGTGCGTCAGCCGCGTTTACGCTGGCCGATAATAGATAATCTAGGCGAACAGCTTGGCGGCGAAAAGGTATTATCAGTCAGACGCAGAGCTAAATACCTGCTGATTGAATTAGCTTCAGGCACATTAATTATTCATCTGGGTATGTCAGGCAGTTTACGCGTCTTTACTGACTTTACTGCTCCGCCAGTACAAAAACATGATCATGTAGATATTGCTTTTAGTAATGGTACGCTCTTACGATTTCATGACCCCAGACGTTTCGGAGCTGTTTTATGGTTTATCGGACTCATTGAACAGCATCCTTTATTAGTTAACCTCGGACCGGAACCACTCAGCCAGGATTTTAATACTGATTATTTGCTACAAAAACTTTCAAACCAGAAACGTGCGATTAAAACAGCAATTATGGATAATAAGATTGTTGTCGGTGTAGGCAATATCTATGCTAACGAAGCTTTGTTCCGTACTGGTATCCATCCGGCCATTCCGGCTATGAAGCTGAATAAACAGCAGATTAGCGCACTGACTGATGCAATCAAACAGATACTACAGGAAGCCATTACAGCAGGTGGCAGTACTTTAAGGGATTTTGTAAATAGTGCTGGTACCAGTGGTTATTTTCAGCTACAACATCAGGCATACGGACGAGCCGGTGAACCTTGCCCGCAATGCGGGCATCCGATTGAAAAAATGATTTTGGGACAAAGAAGCAGTTTTTATTGTCCTCAATGCCAGAAAAAACGATAAATAACAATGACAAAACAATGACAAAATCAGAACATACTTCTTTAATTACCCGTTTTTCGCGTATTTTCAGACTGGCTTTATGGCTGGTTAAGACAATCAGACGGGTAAATCGGTTTAAGAACCTGAATGAAACAGAGCGTAATAAGGAATTAATTTCAATTGCGCACAATTTACTTGATATTCTGCACGTAAAGGTAAACTCTGAACAATTATTACCCGATACAGCAAGTATGCCCTGGCTTACTGTAGCCAATCATATTAGCTGGCTGGATATTTTCGTATTAATGTCCTATATCCCCGGTGGCTTTATTGCTAAACAAAGTGTCAAATCATGGCCGGTAATCGGCAGACTGGCTACAAACGGGGGTACTGTTTATATTAATCGTCAGTCGAGACAGGATATTAATCCGGTTATCAAAGCCATAGTACTGGCATTGCATGAAGGTAAAAACGTCCTGTTTTTTCCCGAAGCGTATACATCTGAGGGAATGACTACCTTGCCGTTTAAAGCAGCCCTGTTTCAGGCAGCAATAGATGCAGATACACCCGTGATGGCAGTAGCCATGCGCTATTACAACCCTCAGGGATTGCGTACATCTAAAGTAGCATTTGCCGGCAAAACCAGTTTATTGCGTAGTCTGTGGAATATAGTATCTATGCCGGAAATTATAGTAAAAGTAGATTTTTCTGCGTTGCTGAATATTGCTGAAAACAAAACAAATGATCGTTTCAGCCTGAAAACTCAGGCTGAAGATTTTATTCAAAACAAAGTTCTTATGGATAGTCCGGCTACAGCAACCGCGCCTTCAACTTCTGAATCAATATAGGCCGATGTTTAAGGTGATAAGCGCTGTTTAATCCAGAGATTATTTTGTCTTGTATACTGAATACGGTCATGTAAACGGCTTGGTCTTCCCTGCCAGAATTCTACCAGCTCGGGTTTAACCAGATATCCGCCCCAATGCGGCGGTCTGGGTACATTGAACAAATATTTTGCCCCCAGTTTTGCTGCACGCGCCATCAGCTCGGTTTTACTATTAATTACGGCGCTTTGTTCACTAGCCCATGCACCAATACGGCTGCTGTAAGGTCGGGACTGAAAATAGGCATCTGATTCTGCTGCAGGTAATTGTTGCACGCTTCCCTCCACCCGTACCTGACGTTCCAGTTCCGGCCAGAAAAATGTGAGTGCCGCATGCGGATTCAGACTTAATGAACGCCCTTTACGGCTATGATAATTAGTAAAAAATACAAACCCTTCTGCTGTCACTTCTTTTAACAGCACAATGCGGGCATTAGGTCGTCCGTGCTGATCAACAGTAGCAACATTCATGGCTGTAGGCTCATTTACTTTGGCATGCATGGCTGCCATTAACCATTTTTGAAACTGCTCCAAAGGGTCTTCACAGCAATCAGCTTCACTAAGTGACTGCTGGCTGTAATCTTCACGAATATCGTGCAAATCCAGATTCTTCATTTTTTTGTTTATGCATGCGAAAAAGTTATTTACACCACTCTCAGGCATGATTTACTGCTTTTTCAGCACTGATAGCGTATAATTGCCCGATTTAATAACTTTATATTTATATAGAATATAAAGTCTGGCTGGCAATTATCCTACCCGCGGTAGCGGGCAAACGCAAATTACTTCAGGTAGTATGTCTTTAACCGTTATCGGACTCAATCACCAAACTGCGCCAGTTTCTGTACGTGAACGTTTGGCTTTCCCTGCCATAGAACTGGCAGAAGCACTGACTGCGCTTGGCAGTCAGGAAGAAATAGCAGAAGCGATGATTCTGTCTACCTGTAACCGTACAGAAATTTACTGTACTGGTAATGCAACCACAGCCATACAATGGCTGGCCGACTACCATCAATTGCCATTATCTGAATTTGCTCCCTATTTATATCAATTCCATAATAAACAGGCTGTGCAGCATGCCTTTCGGGTAGCTTGCGGACTGGATTCAATGGTTTTAGGTGAACCGCAGATTCTCGGACAATTAAAAGATGCCGTACGCGTTGCCCGCAGCCGGCATACGCTGCATCAGCAGCTGAATGCTCTGTTTGAAAAAACTTTTGCAGCAGCTAAAGAAATTCGCAATGAAAGTGCAGTCGGCGAAAACTCTGTATCCATGGCAGCGGCAGCAGTTAAAATGGCCGCACAGATTTTTCCTGATATTTCGGCATTGAATGTTTTAATGGTGGGTGCCGGTGAAATGATTGAGCTGGTAGCCACCTATTTTGCCGCAGAATGTCCGCGGCGCCTGACTGTTCTAAACCGTACGCTGGAACGTGCTCAGGAATTATGTCAGAAATTAAGCTGTGAAGCAGATGCACGCATATTAACTGCTTTACCTGAAATTCTGGCTGAATACGACGTAATTGTTTCTTCCACTGCCAGCCCTTTTCCGGTTATTGGTAAAGGTTTGGTAGAACGCGCACTCAGGCAGCGGCGCGGCATGCCGATGTTTTTGCTTGATCTGGCCGTACCGCGTGACATTGAAGCCGAAGCAGGCGAACTGAACGATGCATACTTGTATAGTGTTGATGATATGGTGCATATTGTGCAGCATGGTCAGGCAGCACGGCAACAGGCTGCAGCTGAAGCTGAAAAGATGGTTGCAGGCAAAGTTGCTGAGTTTATTGCATGGCAACAGACACGCAATAGCGTTCCTTTAATTTGTGAATTGCGCGATCAGGGTGAACAGCAGCGCAGCAAAGCAGTCACTAAAGCTCTGCGCCGTCTGCGTAAAGGTACGCCTGTTGAAGAAGTATTGCAGCGTTTAAGCCGTGAGTTAACTAATAGCCTTTTGCATGCACCCACCCGAGCTTTAAATAAAGACAGTCAGCAATATCCTGAGCTGGCCGAGGTCATTTGTCAGATTTACCAGCTGCATGGAAAAAATCAGCAGCATTAGCTACTGCCTCCAACTTATTCATAATCCTTAACTCTATATATCTGATACAGTCTCAATGGACTGATAGCTTTTATTTAATACGGAATACCAGATGAAACCTTCATTGATAGACAAGTTACAGCACCTGACTGAACGTCTGGAAGAAGTAACCGCTTTGCTGGCTTCTCCTGATGCCACGAATAATATTGACGAATATCGTCGCCTTACCCGTGAACATGCCGAGCTTACACCGGTAGTAGAAACCTATCGCCGGTATACACAGGCAGAAACTGATCTGGCTGCCGCAGAAGAAATGCTGGCAGACCCGGAATTAAAAGAATTTGCGGCTGAAGAAATCAATACTGCCCGTAATCAGATTACTCAGCTGGATGGCGAGTTGCAAAAACTTTTGTTACCGAAAGACGAAGATGATGATAAGAATATTTTCATAGAAATTCGTGCCGGAACCGGTGGTGATGAAGCAGCTTTATTTGCCGGCGATTTATTGCGCATGTATACCCGCTTTGCAGAACGTATGGGCTGGCAGGTAGAAATTGTATCCGCCAGTGAAAGCGATCTGGGTGGCTATAAAGAAGTGATTGCACGAATTGCAGGCATGAATGTTTACAGTCAGCTCAAATTTGAATCTGGCGGCCATCGGGTTCAGCGCGTACCAACTACAGAAAGTCAGGGCAGAATCCATACCTCAGCCTGTACTGTGGCCATTATGCCGGAAGCCGATGAAGTTGCTGAAGTACAGCTCAATCCGAACGATTTACGCATTGATACTTTCCGCGCCTCCGGTGCGGGGGGTCAGCATATTAATAAGACGGATTCTGCCGTACGTATTACTCACTTACCAACGGGTATGGTAGTGGAATGTCAGGATGGTCGTTCACAGCATGCCAATAAAGCACAGGCAATGCGAGTACTTGCCTCCCGACTGTATGAACAGCAGAAACATGCTGCTCATGCCAAAGAGGCTGCTGAACGTAAAAGCCTGATTGGCAGCGGCGACCGCAGTGAACGTATTCGAACTTATAATTATCCCCAAGGCAGAGTAACCGATCATCGCATCAATCTTACTCTGCATAAACTGGATTTTATTATGGATGGTGATTTATCTGAGCTGACACAGGCATTAATTGCCGAGCATCAGGCTCAGCAGCTGGCACAATTAAGTAATGCCGGCTAAGCTCATCAAAAAAAGCTGTTCTGACTTTCAAAACAGCTTTTCAATATAAATCAGCTACAACAAAGAATTAAGCCTGCTGCCATAGAACAGAAACCAGATTGCAGCAATTGCCAGCACAATTCCGGCAGCATTCAAACCATTGATTTTTTCTTTAAACACAAAAGCGCCAATAATAGTGGCCAGTGTTATTACACCCAGATTCATACCGGCAAACACCAGCGAAGGATCTTGCTGAAAATACTGATGTGCACGAATGTAAAACAGAATATTGGCAAAATTTAAACCACCCAGTATCAGACCTGCCAGAATACTGGCCGCATTCCAGACTGTTCTGCGTAAACACAGATAACATATAATCAGAATGGCAGCGAGGATAAATGACACCAGCAAGGTCGGTGCAAAAGCTGTTCCGCTTTTCGCCATCTGTTTAAACAGAATATCTGTAGTTCCGTAACAAAGCCATACACCGAATAAATAGCCGGCAGTACTTAAAAAATCGCCTTTTCCTTTGCCTTTAGCCGGATTCTCACGGTACAGCAAGGTAAGCAAGGCCATCAGTGCCAGTGCAATTCCGATAATTTTATTAGTGCTTAAAGTTTCTCCAAAAAGCACAAATGCGGCCACTATAGGCATAAATAGCGACAGGCGCTGGGCGGCATCTGTTTTTACCATTCCCGCCTGTTCGATAGCCCGCCCCAGCACAATAAAGCCGAGCGGCAGACCAACACCTAAAGCCAGAAAAATAATCCAGTGACTGCTATAAGTATGCCAGTCAGAAAAATCCGGACGTAAAAAAAACCAGGTGCAGGCAGCAGCTACCGGGTAATTAATCGCTACAGCCTGAGCAATATTAACACCGTTTCTGCGTGCCAGTTTCAGTAATACTGACACAGAGACACTACATAGAATACTAATAATCAGAAAATGCATTTTTCCCCCAAAAATCAAAATTTACGAACTGACTTATCCGCTATTAAAAACTAAAAATCAAAATCTGCCTGCAGCCATATTTGCTCACTCAGATTTTGTTCTGTCTGGTCTGCTGGTTGTGATTGCATTTGTTCCAGCTTGCGCCGGCGCAATACACACAAACGCAGCACATACTGTTTCTGAGTATCAGACATACGTAACCAGTAAAGACGCTCGTCTCTGCTGCGCAGGCAGCCTTTGCAATATCCCTTTTGATTGCTTTCACAAATACCTTTACAGGGACTGGGAATAACAAAAAATTCTAACTGTTCCATTGCCTAGGTTTTGCATCCCTCTTCAATACCACAATTACAACAGACTGCCTTAAACAACCCAGCCGGAATAACACCGGAAAAACGTTAACTATGACACATACACAGATGTAAGTCAGCCTCTTTAATACAGAAAGAACATCTGATTTTGCTAAAAATTCCACGAAAAGCAGAGTAAATGTTATAATTCAAGGTTAATTTTCCTTACAAATAGCTAATAAACTAGGTTACACACTCCTATGAGTAAAAAAATTCGTAATATTGCCATTATCGCACACGTCGACCACGGCAAAACCACACTGGTAGACCAGTTATTGCGCCAGTCCGGTACTTTCCGTGCCAATCAGCAGGTAGACGAACGAGTAATGGACAGCAACGATCTTGAAAAAGAACGCGGCATTACCATTCTTGCCAAAAATACCGCCATCGAATACGAAGGCTACCATATTAATATCGTTGATACACCCGGACATGCCGATTTTGGCGGTGAAGTAGAACGTGTACTGGGAATGGTTGATTGTGTGCTACTACTGGTGGATGCCCAGGAAGGCCCGATGCCGCAAACCCGCTTTGTTACCAAAAAAGCACTGGCATTAGGGCTGAAACCGATTGTAGTGATCAATAAAATTGATAAGCCAAGTGCCCGCCCGAGCTGGGTAATTGACCAGACTTTTGAACTGTTCGATAAACTGGGTGCTACCGATGAACAGCTCGACTTCCCTATCGTTTATGCTTCTGGTCTGTCTGGCTTTGCCAAGCTGAATGAAGAAGACGAATCTACCGATATGCGTCCGCTGTTTGAAACCATTCTGAAATATACCCCGGAACCAGCCGGTGATGCAGATAAACCTCTGCAATTACAGATTTCTCAGCTTGATTATGATAACTATACCGGCCGGCTGGGTATCGGTCGTATTCTGAACGGACGAATTAAACCCGGTCAGGTAGTAGCTATCATGAATGAAGATAAGCAGATTGGTCAGGGACGCATTAATCAGTTGCTTGGCTTCAAAGGATTGGAACGCATTCCGCTACAAGAAGCGGAAGCCGGTGATATTGTTACGGTTTCCGGACTGGAAGATATAGGTATCGGTGTTACCATTGCTGATCGTGAACAACCTCAGGGGCTGCCTATGCTGAGCGTGGACGAACCTACTCTGACGATGGATTTCATGGTCAATACCAGCCCGCTGGCCGGTACAGAAGGTAAATTTGTTACCAGTCGCCAGATTCGCGAACGTTTGCAAAAAGAATTGCTGACCAATGTAGCCCTGCGCGTTGAAGACACAGCAGACGCAGATGTATTCCGTGTTTCAGGCCGTGGTGAGCTTCATCTGACTATTCTGATTGAAAATATGCGCCGTGAAGGTTACGAGCTGGCTGTCGGCAAACCACGTGTGGTTTTCCGTGAAATTGACGGCGTTAAATGCGAACCTTACGAAAACCTGACTGTCGATGTAGAAGACAATACTCAGGGTGCTGTAATGGAAGAACTGGGTCGCCGCCGCGGTGAACTGACCAATATGGAAAGCGACGGCAAAGGCCGTACCCGTCTGGAATACCGTATTCCTGCGCGCGGTCTGATTGGTTTTCAGGGTGAATTTATGACCATGACCCGTGGTCAGGGACTGATGAGCCACGTATTTGATAATTACGCACCAGTAAAAGCAGAAATACCCGGCCGCCGCAATGGTGTACTGGTATCACAAGAACAGGGTGATGCTGTAGCCTATGCTTTATGGAATCTGGAAGACCGTGGTCGTATGTTTATCAATCCGGGCGAAAAAATTTACGAAGGCATGATTATCGGTATTCACAGCCGTGACAATGATCTGGTTGTTAATCCGCTGAAAGGTAAAAAACTGACTAATGTCCGTGCTTCCGGCACAGATGAAGCAGTGCGTCTGACTCCGCCGGTACTGATGTCTCTGGAAGCTGCGGTAGAGTTTATCGATGATGATGAACTGGTAGAAATTACTCCGCAAACCATTCGCCTGCGTAAACGCTATCTGAGCGAACAGGAACGCCGCAAACACTTTAAAAAATTAGATTAATTAAAGTTTATCTGGCACAGGCAGCTTTTTAAAGGCTGCCTTTTTTCAATATCGAATATTTATATTTAAGAACAATATTTCTTAATAAATAACATTGTTATTCAATCTGGTTATTGTATTACTATTGAATCATCCAGTCTCAACAAATAACACAGCTTTATTTATCATTTATATTTTATACAGATTGTCTGTACTGTAATTACTCACTAATATACAGATACCATGCCAAACTGATAAAATTATCTGTTATTAATCAGCGGTTGATTACATATTTTTTATCTGCACTACAAAATTTATCCTTGTATGTGACAACCGCATCCCCCATTTTACTATTCTATATTATGAATTTTATTGAGGACTAATTTGCCATGAATGCAGTATTGGTAATATTGGCTATTGTTTTATTACTCATTGGTTTATTAGGTACATTTATGCCTGCTTTACCTGGTCTGCCTCTCATGTTCGGAGGTGCATGGTTACTGGCATTGAGCAGCAATTATCAGATTATGGGGGCACCCACATTAATAACTTTAGGTATACTGACTTTATTAGGTTGTTTTCTGGATTATATGGCCGGTATGCTGGGTGCTAAACATAGTGGTGCAAGCAGAAGAGCTATCTGGGGTTCTTTTATTGGTGCCATTATTGGCATGTTTTTTGCCTTACCGGGCATGGTATTGGGGCCGCTAATTGGTGCAGCAACCGGTGAATTTATTGCCAGACGCAATCTGGTCGCTGCGGGCAAGGTAGGTTTTGCCACACTGATTGGTCTGGTTGTTGGTGTGGTTGCCAAAATTGGCTGTGCATTTGCCATTCTGATTACCATCGCTGTAATGTATTTGTATTCGCTATATTAATTATTGTTATGTAATAATAGCCATAATTCTGGGACTGTGTCTGAAACTGACTTGTTATTCATCCATTCCAAACAATTCTGTTTCAATTGTCTGCTTATCAGGGCTTGTCTTATCATAGCTTGCCCATAAGTACTGGCAATCAATTTCTATTATCTGTAAAACTAAAATTATGCCCGCTGCTGCTTCATTCGCATTGCCTAAAACCAGACAGACTGTAATCTGGTCTGATTTAAATGCTGGTAGTCTGCCATTATTACTTAGCCAGCATTTACCTGAAAAAAAACTGAAAATTATTTTAACTGCAGATGCCGAACAGGCAATCCGTATTCAGGCAGCATGGCACTTTTTTGATCCTGCTGCACGTATCATGTTTTTCCCGGACTGGGAAACTCTGCCCTACGAACATTTTTCTCCTCATCAGGAACTGGTATCAGAGCGACTAAGTACATTGTGGCAACTAAAAAACGGACTGGTTGACGTTTTATTGTTACCGCTGGCAACAGCCATGCAAAAAATTGCCCCTCCTTCATTTTTGCTGGGACATACTTTCTGGCTGAAAACCGGGCAGGAACTGAATATTGAAGCATTGAAACACAGCCTGGTTGAAGCCGGCTACAATCATGTTTCTCATGTGGTAGCGACCGGAGAATTCGCCATGCGTGGCGGTATTCTCGATATTTTTCCAATGGGCAGTGACACCCCGTTTCGTCTGGATTTATTTGACAATGAAATTGATACCATCAAAACATTTGATGCAGACAGCCAGCGTACATTAACCACTGTAGATGAAATCCGTCTGTTACCGGCACATGAATTTCCAACCGACAGTGATGCACAGAAAATATTCCGCAGCCGCTTTCGGGAAGAAATCAATAGCGATGCCCGAAAAGCAACTGTTTATAATGCAGTATCTGAAGGACATTTCGGGGCGGGTGTTGAGTATTACCTGCCTTTATTTTTTGAAGAAGAATGTGTCAGTATCTTTGATTACACAGATGATGAAGCCATTCTGGTTTGTCTGGGTGATATTCATCAAGAATCTGCCCGTATCTGGCAGGATGTCAAACAACGCTACATTCTGGCACAAGGCGATCCGGCCTATCCCCCGCTGGCACCAGATTATCTTTATCTTAGTGAAGACCAGTTCGGGGCACGTATTAAATCTTATGCGCGTCTTG
The DNA here is from genome assembly GCF_000600005.1 of Snodgrassella alvi wkB2. Lineage (NCBI taxonomy): Bacteria > Pseudomonadati > Pseudomonadota > Betaproteobacteria > Neisseriales > Neisseriaceae > Snodgrassella > Snodgrassella alvi. The sequence goes on along the minus strand of NZ_CP007446.1, from coordinate 1,096,212 downwards.
TTCCACAAATCAGTGAAGACACTACTTATACGCTGCCAAGTGTCGCAGTAGACAGACAGGCTGATGATCCGCTGCATACACTGAAAAATTTTCTCCAACAATGGTCAGGACGGGTACTGATTTGCGCAGAAAGTCTCGGACGCCGGGAAACCATGCTCAATTTTATGCGCCAGTACAGTTTACAGCCAGATATTGTCAATAGCTGGCAGGACTTTCTGAACAGTAATTCCAGCTTGTGCTTGACTATTGCGCCGTTAAGTTACGGTTGCCTGCTGACAGATCAGCAACTGGCCATTATTACTGAGGCTGATTTATACCAGTATATTATTCGCGGCCGGCGTACAAGACGCAAACATAGTGCTGTTTCAGACGGCATGTTGCGCGATTTGGCTGAAATCAAAATTGGTGATCCGGTGGTACATGAACAACATGGTATCGGACGCTATCAGGGTCTAGTAACTCTGGATTTAGGTGAAGGTGCCTGTGAAATGATGCTACTGGAGTATGCTGAAGGCTCTCAGTTATATGTACCTGTTAGTCAGCTCCAGCTTATTTCCCGCTATGCAGGTAGTGCTCATGATAACGTCAGTTTGTATAAACTGGGTCATGGAGCATGGGATAAAGCACGACATAAAGCCGCAGAAAAAGCCAGAGATACAGCTGCCGAATTATTAAATCTATATGCTCAGCGTGAAGCTCAGCAAGGCCACCGTTTTAGTCTGAATGAGATGGATTATCAGGCTTTTGCCAATGGCTTTGGCTATGAAGAAACCGAAGATCAGGCTACGGCAATCGCTGCGACCATAAAAGATTTATGTGCTGAAAAGCCCATGGACAGACTGATTTGCGGAGATGTAGGCTTTGGTAAAACTGAGGTTGCACTACGCGCCGCTTTTGTAGCAGCAATGGCTGGTAAACAGGTGGTAGTACTTGCACCAACTACACTGCTTGTTGAGCAACATGCACAAAATTTTGCTGATCGCTTTGCAGACTTTCCGATTAAAGTTGCCCAGCTTTCCCGCTTTAATACCAGTAAACAAACACAGGCCACACTTGCCGGACTGGCTGACGGCACAGTAGATATTGTGATTGGTACCCATAAACTGGTTCAGCCGGATGTCCATTTTAAAAATCTGGGACTGGTTATTATAGATGAAGAACATCGCTTTGGCGTACGTCAGAAAGAACAGCTTAAACGTCTGCGTGCTAATGTAGATGTGCTTACACTGACCGCAACACCAATTCCGCGTACATTAAGTATGGCGCTGGAGGGCCTGCGTGATTTTTCATTGATTACCACAGCTCCAAGCCGCCGGCTGGCTGTAAAAACCTTTGTTCGTCCTTACAGCGATGGTTTAATACGAGAAGCCGTATTACGTGAACTGAAACGTGGCGGACAGGTATTTTTCCTGCACAATGAAGTTGATACTATTGCTAACACTTATGAAAAATTAACTACTTTATTACCTGAAGCCCGTATCGGTATCGCTCATGGACAACTGCGTGAACGCGAACTGGAACAGATTATGCGGGATTTTCTTCAGCAGCGTTATAACGTGTTACTGTGTTCAACTATCATTGAAACCGGAATTGATATACCCAATGCCAATACGATTATTATTGAGCGAGCTGATAAGTTTGGTCTTGCCCAGTTGCATCAGCTGCGTGGCCGTGTAGGCCGTTCTCATCATCAGGCATATGCCTATCTACTGATACCGGATGCAATGACCAAAGATGCACAGAAACGTCTGGAAGCCATAGAAATGGCTGATGATCTGGGAGCCGGATTTACATTAGCCATGCAGGATTTAGAAATCCGTGGTGCCGGCGAAATTTTGGGTGAAGGACAGTCTGGTGAAATGATTCAGGTCGGATTTACTTTATATACCGAAATGCTCAAGCAGGCCGTGCGCAATTTGAAGAAAGGCAGAGAGCCGGATCTGGATGCCCCGCTGGGTATTACCAGTGACATTAAATTACATAGCCCTGCTCTGCTGCCGGAAAATTATTGCCCGGATATTCATGCCAGACTGGTGTTGTACAAACGCCTGGCCAGCTGTGAAACAGAAGCTGAGATAGACCAGATACACGAAGAACTGATCGACCGTTTCGGGCTTCCTGAACCGGCCGTCTCCACGTTGATTGCCAGCCATCATTTACGCATTGAAGCAGCCAGCTTAGGCATAGACACAATTGACGCCAGTAGTGAAGCCATTACTTTTACTTTTGGCAAACATCATCGTATTAACCCCGCAACTATTGTAGCCATTATGCAAAGTGATAAAAACTACCGTCTGACTGGAGCAGATAAACTCAGAGTTAGCATTGGTATTGAAGACGTTATGCAACGTGTCCAGATTATTAAAAACATTATGAAACAACTTGCGGTTGATGCTGGCTAAACTTAAAAATAACAGGTAAGCATTTTTAGCTGACAGTCAAAAATAAAAATCAGCATTTAAAGCTGAATAACAAAAAGCAGTCATACGATGAAAATAGTATGGCTGCTTTTATTTTGTATCAGTATTGAAAACAGCCAAAATTTACCAAATTTTCCAGAGTGAGACTTTAGCTGAATTTATCCAGAGCAAACAGCTCATTAGCATATTTTTTTAGCCACTTACGGGCATTATCAGCATCAGCACAGTATTCTGCAACCATTGCCCAGAAAGCTTTACCATGGTTGGCATGGCGCAAGTGGCACAATTCATGAATACAGACATAATCCACCACGTCAGCAGGTGCGCCAATTAATCTCCAGTTGAGACGGATTCCGCTACGCCGGCGACATACTCCCCAAAAAGTTCGAGCCTGACTTAATGTCATTGCCATTGGCTGCAACTGCATTACATTTGCCCAATATTGCAAGCGTAGCAACAATTCCTTTTTGGCACTTTGTTTTAACCATGCTTTCAAAAGTACATAGGGCGACTGTGAATTTACCAGTGGTACTAAAAAGCCATATTGCTTATGCCACTGCACTTTTGTTAGTACGGATATCTGAGTAAAAGGATATGCCTGCCCACGAAACCAGATAAATTCAGGTAATGCTGTTGCTATTTTTTCTGATTGCTTCCACAGTTTTTTAATAGCAATTTCATTAACGTTTAGCCATTCATACAAAGATTTCATTGATACAAATGGCGGAACGTTAATATCCAGTAAACAACCTGATGCAGGACGTACAATAATATTTTTTTTTGCTGTACGCCGTAATTTCAGCCTGATGATATCGCCATCTGTAGTTGTGTGAAGAAATTCCGACATGACAACTAATCTGATAAAAATGTAAATAAATTACTATCTGAGACAAGCAGATACTTCTATTAACCAGCACATCATATTATTTATATCTCGTTTCAGATTCAGTCTTAAAAAATTAAATAAACTGCCTGTTTATCTGCTTAGGATTCTGCAAAACACTATTTAAAAATAAAAAAGTATCAATATTCAACTGATATCAATTAATGCGGCACAAACGGCGTTGGTACTTGCGGATGTTCTGGTGCAAACGGCCCCACCCCCTGAATTTTTACTTGCTCGGATTCTATCCATTGCTCACAGATTCTGATTAATTCTTCCGGATTATGAGCTGACTCATAATGAATCGGTTCACCAATCACGACTGTTACTTTACCCGGATATTTAAAAAAGGAATCTTTAGGCCAGAATTCGCCACTATTTAATGCGACCGGCACCAGATTCATATGTAGTTCCTGTGCCATTCGGGCAGCACCTTTTTTATAATGGCCACGGAAACCTGGCTTAATTCGTGTACCTTCCGGAAAAATACAAATCCACATCCCCTTTTGCTTGCATATTTTCCCCTGACTGATAATCTGGGCATTTGCCGCTTTAGGGTTTTTACGATCAATACCGATTGTGCCGCGCCATTTCAGTGCCCAGCCAAAAACCGGTATACGAAAAAGTTCGCGTTTAGCCACAAAGGCCAGATCAGGGAAAAATACCAGCATGGCCAGCGTTTCCCAGCCGGATTGGTGTTTACAGCACACAATTCCGGGTTCGCGCGGAATATTTTCCCGGCCGGTTACTTCGTATGTTAATCCGATAATGTGCTCCAGCATCCAGAAAAGAGTTTTTCCCCATACAGTGGTTGTCCATGTAACCCCTTTTGGTACCAGCATGGAAACAATTACTACCACCAGCCAGATTAATGAAAATACACACAAACAAAACCAGTAAATCAAATTACGCAACAACAGCATGTTATATTATTCCTCGGCTGCCTGTTCAGCCAGAGTACGACAATATTTGGCAAAATCCAGCAAATCATCGTACACCTGAGTATCTTCCGGCAATTCTTCCATTTTTAATGTTTCCTTGCCTTTACCGGTTAAAACCAGTACAGGATGACCGCCAATTGCGGCAATTGCCTGCATATCGCGAATACCATCTCCGACAAGCCAGGTATTTTCTGCTTTCATATGCAGACGATCCAGAATATCCAGCAGCAAACCTGGTTCAGGTTTACGACATTTACATTTAGCATTACCGGTATGCGGACAAAACCAAACCCCGCTTAAGCGGCCGCCAGCTTTCTGTATATGAGTATGCATTTTGCTATGTACTTCATTCAACTGCTGCATACTGACCTGATTACGCCCGATACCAGACATATTTTCCGCCACAACAACGGTATAACCACTTTGAGTCAGAAAGGCAACAGCATCCATACTACCCGGTAAGGGAAGCCACTGATCAGGATCGCTGATGGGCTGTGGTTGCATAACATTCAACACACCATCGCGATCCAGTATGATTAATTTGCCTTTTCCATTCAATGCCATAATTAACCTTATTGCACCGGCTTCAAACTTTGCCGCCACTGAATCAAAGCACTATCAAATACGCCATCAAGTAAAGACTGATTTTCATCATTAATTTCTACATGATAAAAACTTTGCAAGGCCGGCGTATTTAATGTTTGTACATAATCTTCCATAAAACGACCATAGCCCTCATCTTCATCTTCATAGTAATAAAGTGAAAACCGTCGTCCTTCATCATTAAAATCACTGTCTTCCAGACAACCGGCCATATTATTCAGAACAAATTCAGCTCCGCTCATAACCTGAGCTTTCAGTGCTGCCATATCTTCTTCTGCAGCTTCATCCCATTGCGGATTATATAAACCCCGGCGTACAGCCCATGACCAGTAATAACCCATATGTGTAGCAGCATTAGCCAGTGACAATGCAGGCGGATAATCTTCTTCTGTATGGAATACTATATTATCAAATATCATAATTTAGCTTTCATCCACTATTTAAGAATGAGCAGAAATGTCTGCTATTATTTACTCACTTAATAAGGCAATATCGGCCACAGCATTCATCTGCTGAGATAAACACAGTAATAAAGCCAGACGGTTATTCTTAATAGCTTCATTTTCATCCATTACCATCACATTAGTAAAGAATGCATCCACTTTTTCTTTAATTCCGGCCAGCTCGGTTAATGCCTGAGCAAAATCCTGCCGTTTCAGCACAGCTTGAATTTTTTCTGCAACCTGCTCAGTTGCCTGATAAAGCTGTTTTTCATCCTGCTGCTGCAAAAGATCCGGATTAACAGCGGATAAAGCAGAAATATCGGCCTTTTTCAGTAAATTATGAACACGTTTATTAGCTGCAATCAGTGCAGTAGCTTCATCCAGCTGTTTAAAGCAGGTTACTGCGGCAAGTCTGGCTTCCAGCTCACCCAGATTTTCTACCTTACCGGCCAGTACTGCAGCCACTACATCCTGCGCAAAGGAATTCTGTAACAGAATTGCCAGTCTGGCCTGCATAAACCCGGCCACTTCACTGACAGTATTTTCAGCCAGTCTGCCTGAAGCAAATGTATCAAATGCTGCCTGTAATAATGGCATCAGTGCCAGATTATGCTGCATCAGCATTCGTAAAATACCCAGTGCACTGCGGCGCAATGCATACGGATCTTTATCCCCGGTCGGAATAAGCCCGATACCCCAGATACCGAGCAAAGTTTCCAGTTTATCTGCCAGAGCAACCACTGTACCAGTTAAATTGTCCGGTAAAGCATCATTAGCAAAACGCGGCCAGTAATGTTGCTCAATTGCTACAGCAACATCAGCATTTTCACCATCATGCAAAGCATAGTATTTACCCATCGTTCCCTGTAGCTCAGGGAACTCCCCTACCATGTCGGTCAGTAAATCAGCTTTAGCCAGCTCAGCAGCACGTACAGCCTTTTCTACATCAGCATTAAGTAACGGTGCAATAGCTTTTGCCAGCTGAGTAATACGCTGAACTCTTTCTGCAACACTACCCAGCTTATTGTGATAAACCACGTTTTGCAGACGAGGCAGACGACTTTCAAGAGTCGTTTTCTGATCCTGACGGTAGAAAAACTCGGCATCTGCCAGACGGGCTCGTAATACACGCTCATTCCCATGAATAATATGTACCGGATTTTCTGTTTGCAGATTAGATACCAGCAGGAAACGATTAATTAGTTTGCCATCATTGTTTAATAGCGGAAAATATTTCTGATTTTGCTGCATGGTTAAAATCAGACATTCCTGCGGCACTTGTAAAAAGCGCTCATCAAAACCTGCCTGTAAAACTACCGGCCATTCAACCAAAGCTGTAACCTCATCCAGCAAGCCTTCTGCATAGGCTACCTGAGCATGAAGTGCATCAGCCGCTACAGTTAAACCCTGCTCAATACGGGCTCGGCGCTCGGCAAAGCTGGCTACTACTTTACCCTGCTCTAATAATACTTTTTCATAATCTGAAGCATGGTTAAAAATAATTCTGTCTTTACTCAGAAAACGGTGACCTAAAGTCCAGTTCTGGCTGTTTAATCCCAAGACACTGCCAGTAACCGTTTCAGTACCATGCATCATCACCAGTCCATGTACAGGCCGGACAAAAGTAAAGGTACTGCTACCCCAGTGCATCACTTTCGGAATAGGCAGTTTTTTGATGGATTGATTCAATATATCGCTTAACAAGGCATTCAGTGGTAAACCGGCCTGAGTATATTCATAGGCAAATACCATTTGTTTGCCATCATTAATCTGGCTAAGCTGACTGATTTCTACCTGATTACTGCGGGCAAATCCCTGCAAAGCCCTGGTAGGCTCACCATCTTTCATACCCGCTGTTACACTGGGACCTTTTTTCACAATTTGCTGGTCTGCCTGCACCGCTTTAACATTTTGCACCAGAACACCCAGCCGTCTGGGTGCAGCAAATACCTGATAATCAGCAACACCGCTAATCAGCTGTGCCTTTTCCAGACCCTCAACTACTCCGGCGGCCAGACTTTCACCCAGATTATTCAGTGCCTTTGGCGGCAATTCTTCAGTACGCAGTTCAATTAATAAAGGAGCATTCATGCAAGTATTACTTTCATTCAGTTTCAGGCAGTCTGATTAGTAGTATTTTTATTCAGTAACGGAAAACCAAGTTTTTCACGGCTTTCTACATATTTTTGTGCAACTGCACGGCTTAAAGCACGAACACGGCCGATATAAGCAGCTCGCTCGGTTACAGAAATAGCACCACGTGCATCAAGCAAATTAAACGTATGTCCTGCCTTAAGTACTAATTCATAGGCTGGTAATGCAAGACTGATATCCTCTACAGCCAGCAGACGTTTAGCTTCGGTTTCATAATAATTAAACTGTGCCAGTAACCATTCTGCATTACTGAATTCAAAATTATAAGTAGACTGCTCGACTTCATTCTGATGATATACATCACCATAGGTGACAATCCGGCCGTCATGAGTTTTAGCCCAAACCAGATCATAGACATTTTCAACACCCTGCAGATACATTGCCAGCCGCTCAATACCATAGGTAATTTCACCCAATACAGGCGAACAGTCCATACCGCCTACCTGCTGGAAATAAGTAAACTGAGTCACTTCCATACCATTGAGCCAGACTTCCCAGCCAAGTCCCCAGGCACCCAGAGTCGGATTTTCCCAGTCATCTTCAACAAAACGGATATCATGCTGACAGGGATCTATACCCAGTTCCTGTAAAGATGCCAGATATAACTCCTGAATATTATCAGGAGCAGGCTTCAGAGCGACCTGAAACTGATAATAATGTTGCAGACGATTTGGATTTTCACCATAACGCCCGTCCTTAGGACGGCGTGACGGCTGCACATAGGCTGCAAACCATGGTTCCGGCCCCAGTGCACGCAAACAGGTTGCCGGATGGCTGGTACCCGCTCCTACCTCCATATCCAATGGCTGTAACACCACGCAGCCCTGTTTAGCCCAATAGTTTTGTAATGTAAAAATAATTTCCTGAAAAGTCAGCATGACGAGAAATTTCTGATAGTCTGCAAAATTATCTATTTTACTGTGCTTGTAAGCAGTTGAACAGCCATAGACCTGCACGCGGATAAATACCGGCACAATAATAAAAATAAAAAACACTTGCACCTTTAGGGCGCTAGTGAAACGATAGTCATCTCACAAATTACCTTAGCAAGCAAAATATGTATCGCGGTGAACGCTTTAATGCGTACTCTCATTTTATCGGTTTTATTCTCGCCATCACAGGCACCGTATTTTTATTAATTAAATCCGCCATGTACGGAGATGCTTACCGTATTGTCAGCTCGGCTATTTATGGTGCCAGTCTGATATTCTTATATGGTATATCTACACTTTATCATTCTATTTATTCTCATCGAGCCAAAGCGGTATTACAAAAATTTGATCATTGTGCGATTTATCTGTTAATTGCAGGCAGTTATACACCATTTACCCTTACCACATTACACGGAGGCTGGGGCTGGTCAATTTTTGGCATATCATGGGGACTGGCAATATTTGGTATTATTCAGGAAGTGACTATCGGACGTAAAAGTGAAACCCGCATTCTGTCATTAGTCCTGTATCTGATTATGGGCTGGCTGATTATTGTTGCTATTTATCCGTTGATTCACCGGATGTCTACACCAGGGTTATTCTGGCTGACTGCCGGCGGGCTGGCATACAGCATCGGCATATACTGGTTTGTCAATGATGAAAAAATCCGTCATGGACATGGTATCTGGCATTTATTTGTTTTGTTAGGCAGCCTGGCCCAGTATATATGTGTTTACGCCTATATCTGACTGTAATAGTAAAGAGAAAACAGTATCAATATAGTCAATATCCGTTTCAATTTTTAAAACATAAAAAAGAAAGAATCATAGTGAAAAGTTATCTGAAATTCCTGTTATTAAGTCTGTGTATCCTTACTCTGGCGTCCTGTAGCGGCGAAAAAACCACTCAATCTGCAGCTTCCACTGAACAAAATAAAAAAGAAATTATTATCGGCACTACTGTAGGCGATTTTGCCGATATGGTCAGAGATCAGGTAAAACCAGAACTGGAAAAGCAGGGATATCGGGTACAATTACTCGAATTTACTGATTATGTGCGCCCTAATCTGGCATTAGCAGATAAATCTATTGACATCAATATTTTCCAGCATAAACCCTATCTGGATGATTTTGCCCAATCACGCCACTTAGATATTATGCCGGCATTTCAGGTTCCTACTGGTCCGCTTGGAATATATGCCGGCCGGATGCATGAACTGAGTGCAGTAAAAGAAGGTTCCAGTGTTTCTGTACCCAATGATCCGTCCAATCTGGCACGTGCTCTCGTTATGCTGGACAAGCTAGGCTGGATTACCCTGAAAACTGATATTAATCCTCTTAAAGCTTCACTTGCCGACATAGCCGGTAATAATAAAAACATCAAACTGGTACCATTGGAAGCTGCTCAATTACCTCGTTCGCGTCATGATGTTGATTTTGCAGTAATCAATGGTAATTTTGCGACCAGTTCTGGCTTAAAATTTACATCTGCCCTGTATCTGGAACCCGGCTATACTTATGTTAACTGGTCAGCAATCCGCACTGCTGATAAAGGCAGCCAATGGGTAAAAGACATAACAGCCGCATATAATTCAGCTGCATTTAAACAATATGCATTCAAGCGCTTTGCCGGCTATAAGTACCCTGAATCATGGGGTATTCAAGCTACTCAACCCGCATCCGCACCGGCAAAATAATTAAATTAATTAATCATGAGCAGGCATTCCGTATATGAATTTAAAACGGAATGCTTTTACAAATAATGTTTATCTACCCATGCATTCGAATAATCTTACTTCAAGCCATCCTCTGCCATTAGAACAGAAACTCAATCTGGAAACTGCCCGTATCAACTGGCATGAACTGCAAACTCACTTTGCACGGGGTGTTTGCATATATGTTGCACCAGAACTGGATTTGGTCAATATAGCCCACATGATAGCTACTGATAACTCCGCTGCCATTGCACTTTTGATTCAAGAAGGTAAAATTGGTAAAGTAAGCGATATAATGGCGCAACAATATTATGATTGTAACCAGCCAATGTGGGCAGTAGTTGTTATGCCATATGTGCTGGTACAGCCTGACAATACTATTGTTGAAAACAATTAATCATAAGCATTTTAAAAGAAAGAGAACGTGATGCGACGCCACACTTATGGTTTTACTATTATTGATTTATTGATTACTTTGGCTATTATTGGCATACTCGCTGCAATTGCCTATCCCACATATCAGAATTATGTGATTAAGGCACGAGAAGAAAATGTCAGAGCCGACATGTCAGAAAATATTAGCTTATTAGAACGTTATTACTCCTTGAATAAAACATTCAATACCTATACTGATGCTCAGCTGACCAAAAAAAGAAGCGAAAAATTCTTTACTATTACGGGAGATTATAAAGAAAGTAGTTATACTTTGACAGCCACACCAACTGCGGCAAATTCAGGAGAAACCAAAAATGTTGTCTATAATTCTGTAGAAGGGTGGTCACTTTGTAAAAAAGATACAAGTAAAGATAAAGATGATACAAGTGAAAGTAAAGATGATAAATATATTTGCGAACCCTTTTAAAATTTCTGTGAAATCGATTATATATTTCCCATTTATTTTCAAAATTAATGAGATATACAAAGATATTAATATTAAATTTTTAAAAATTTAATCAAGGGTGAGTATATGAATATACTGAAATTATTTCTGTTAACTGTAACAATCGGTTTACAGTTTAACCCTGCTCTGGCAGCCAGCCATAAAAACTTCGCTGATAATAATGAATTTGATGATGCAGATAAAATTTTAGCTCAAATGTATCATCAGCAACAGCAAATTGAAAAAGAAATCGACAGATTATCCGCATCAGTTATTCAGGATGATAATCAGGTTAAGCTTTTTAAAAACTGCAAACAGCCAGAGTGCCATCAATATAGTGAAACGACATCTTTCCGCATTGATCCGAATCAGAATTTTACTTATCAGAATCAGATTAGCAAAGATGGAAAAAGCAAATCAGTTACCCGTAAAGGTAAAATTACTCAGCATAATGGCAGAAAAACATTAATACTGAATAATGCCAACAGTCAGCCGGATGTTTATTTACAACAGTAAATTCTCAACTTTTTAGGCTGTATTGAATACAAAATATCCGTTAAATAAAAAGGCAATGATTTTTTTCATTGCCTTTTTAGTTATCTATTATAGAAAACTTTATTTATGTTTATGCTTCGGAGACTTCACTACTGAGCGTTCGATTATCTGATCCAGCTTATAAACATACTGGATATCTGCAGCAGTACCCGTTACATCAGCCGGTTTAACCTCATATACATTTAGACGTAATACCTGATTTTCCTGCGGATTAAACTGCCAGCCATCAATCTTGCCGGCAAAATTACGCCATACACCAGTTTTAACTTTAACTCCCTGATCATTGTAGCTAATTTCTCTGACTTTCAAACACTGAGCTGCCCCCTGTGCAGTTTGGCAGGTTTGCGTTTGCGGGCTTATTTCCCAAAATACCACAGTAGGCTGACCATATTGAGCAACGGCAGCAGGGACACCGCGCCAGAGCAAATGTTCGCCGCGCCGGTTTTCAATCCATAATTCTGGCTGCGCATTCTGGTCATTCTCAGCATTAAGCAGCCCTGCATGTAATTTCTGACCATTCATAAAAGCCACAACTGCAGAGTCCTGCGCCATAATATCAGGCGCACAGGCTTTCATAGTGCTTACCGGAGCCTGAATTTGCATATCCTGATCATTTAACTGATAGTTAGAACTGATATTATTACAGCCACCGGTAACATTTAGCCGCTGACCGGAAAAATTCATTGTCATAGATGAGCCGGCTGCAAAACCGGGTAACGGCCGACCATGCCGGTCAGTAGCTTCAGCCAGCTGCCAGTCATAGGCGCTTAACTGCGGAACAGTGACGGCACGCATACTTACCTTACGGTCAGATGTATGTGCACAGGCCGCAAGACTGCCGGCAATCAGAGCGGAAACTGCTAATTTTTTGATATTCATAAGTACATCCTTGCTAAAATAACACTACACTTGCACATTAAAATAATTCAGCACATAAAACAACATTCATGTTTTATTCGGCAGACAGGTTATAGCTATCATGCAACAACTGCCGCAAATACAGGAGTATTCGTATGCAATTCGGTATCATTATAATTGGTGATGAAATTCTGAATGGTTCGCGTCAGGACAGCCATTTTGTTTTTTTCAAACAATTATTACAACAACACGGTTTATATATGGCCTGGGCGCAATATTTACCAGATGATCAGGCAGTTATTACCAGGCAGCTTATTGAATCATTTAAAGAAAAAATACCTGTTTTTGTTACCGGCGGCATAGGTGCCACACCAGACGACCATACTCGTCAGGCCTGTGCAAAGGCGTTGAACCTGCCGTTAACACCTCATCCGGAAGCACTGAAAGCAATTGAAACCATTTCACTGAAACAGGGAGATACACTTGACAGCCCTGCACATTTGCAACGGACAAAAATGGCTGAGTTTCCACTGGGCTCAGCACTGATTCCTAATCCTTTCAATAACATTGCCGGTTTTTCAATCAATGAGCATTATTTTTTCCCGGGCTTTCCCCAAATGGCACACCCTATGGCCCAGTGGGTACTGAGTCAATATTACCAGCAGAATTTTTTCCGGCAGAAACTGGTGACTAAAGCAGCTCTGGTTGATGGTGTGCCTGAGTCCAAAATTACGCCTTTAATGGAAGCAATTGAACAAAACTGGTCTGGGATTAAAACTTTTAGTTTACCCACCATTCGTGATGATTTACCGGCAGAAGAACAAATACATTATTACCGTCTGGAATTCGGTCTGAAAACACATAGTGAAAATTCTGTTTTTTTGCCAGAAGCCTGGGAATATGTATTACAGGAACTACAAAAACTGGGGGCAACCAATATTATCCCACTGGATAAAAGCAGTGAGGGCTGAATATAAAGTTAAGACTGATGGCTTATCTCAGAATAAATCCGATTATTTATAGAAAAATTACCTGTTCAAACGTAAAAAAAAAGTGGTTTAAACTAAATCCATTATACTAACAGGCAGAAATAACCATACTTTTGCTACTTTACATGCAAAACGGTTTTGTATTTGCTTTTCCATTATCAAGCAACTAGAATTTCACCAGTTCACTGACAGATTGCAACATTAATCTGTAAACAGACTGCCGGTGTATACACAACCATCAAACGCACTGAAATTAATCAACAACAGTACATTTCTGTAACAGGTTTAAATTTATTCATGACAACACTGAACACATATAATTTTTCTGCTGGTCCTGCAATACTGCCAGAGGCCGTATTAGAAACAGCACAGGCTGAAATGCTGGATTATAACGGTACTGGTTGCTCAGTCATGACCATGAGCCATCGATCAGATGCTTTTATCAGTATTCTGCACCATGCCGAGCAGGATCTACGCCAGCTCATGCATATTCCGGACAACTATAAAGTTTTGTTCATGCAGGGCGGTGCCAGTGCCCAGTTCAATATGGTCGTAATGAATCTGGCCAATGGTTTTAAGCAGGTTGATTCAGTAGTCTCCGGTAACTGGAGCCGTATCGCACACAGCCAGATGGGTAAACTTTCCGATGCAGAAATACATCTGGCAGCACATGGTGGTGATTTATATAACTACACAGATGTACCGCCGGTTGAAAGCTGGGATGTGGATCCAAATTCTGCTTTTGTTCATTACTGCATTAATGAAACAGTACATGGCCTGCAATATCGCAATATTCCCAAACCAGATGGTTTGCCCCCTGTCATCTGCGATATGTCGAGCGAAATTTTATCACGACCGGTAAATGTGACAGATTTTGGTGTTATTTATGCCGGTGCACAAAAAAATATCGGACCATCAGGTGCTACTATTGTGATTATTCGGGAAGATCTGCTTGATCGTTGTTCTGAACGAATACCTGATGTGTGGAATTATCAAAGTCATATCAGCCGGCAGGGAATGTACAACACTCCGGCAACTTACCCGATTTATATTTCAGGTCTGGTATTTCGCTGGCTGCAAACTCACGGTGGTGTGGAACAGATGGAAGCCATTAATACCCTTAAAGCTGAAACTTTGTATTCTGCCATTGATAACAGCAATGGATTTTATATCAATAATGTGAAACAGCATGCACGCTCACAGATGAATGTTATTTTCCATACACCTACAAAAGAGCTGGATAAAATATTTGTAATGCAAGCCGGTGCTCATGGTTTAAGCGGATTACAAGGCTATAAATCAATGGGTGGAATGCGGGCGAGTATTTATAATGCCATGCCCATACAGGGGGTTGAAGCTTTAGTGGAGTTCATGCAGGAATTTCAACGCCGCTACGGATAATCAACTGATTTTTTCTGATTACTGGTGTGGCGATAATATACCACACCAGTTTTTCATCTCTATTCTGGAAATATTCAATTCGCTCAAAGCTAAGTTCAAACCCTATGTCTAGTGAGCCGTTGCCGGACGGTACCGCTCCAGAAATAGATTACTGAATTTATTCTCCGGATCTAAGCGCTCTTTAAGCTTAAAAAATTCTGCTGTCCGTGGATATGCGCGCTGAAATTGCTCCTCAGTTGCATGTAATTGATAAGGTAAATAATAAGTACCTCTGTTTGCCAATGCCGCATCTATTAATTCCCGTGTCCATATTCCTACCTGCTTTTTACTCTGTTCATCAGTTCCTTGCTGATAGTAAATCACAAAAGCAAATACCTCAGTTTGAGCCCATGCCAGCAAAGAACCACTATCAGGAATAGCATGACGAATAGAGATATTGATAATATTTGCCTGATGCTTTTTCAGGATGTCTATCATCTGCGGATAAAAATCATCAAACTTTTCTACCGGTATGAAATATTCTTCCAAAGCAAAACTTTTATCTTGCATGGAAATAGGCTCTAAAAGCGCTACTGCTAAGCTGGCTTCATAATTACGCATCATTACTGGCTGTTTTACAAAATAGGCATCATCATATAATTTGCGCAATTTTTTACCAAAATCCGATGCAGCAACAATTTTCAATTGTCTTTGGCGTTTGCGTGTAGGTGCAGAAAGTGGTCTTAAACGGGCAGAAATAGTTAATGGTTCATCAGTCTGCTTAAAAGTCACAGCCCTAACTTTTTTGAAATCAGGAGGATAAATAATGGCATTATGAAATATGGCCGTTCTGTCAGAACGAATCTGCTCAGAGAAATAAGAGGAATACTGACTAATCGGCATCACATCATTAATTCGTTTTACTTTTACATTTTCAGTAAGGCGTAATGTCACTTCTGTGATAACACCCAATGCACCATAGCCACCAATAGCACCATAAAAAATATCCGAATTTTCTTGCGGGCTGGCTAAAACTATTGAACCATCTGCCAGTACTATTTTAATTTGCTCAACAGACAGGATAATAGGACCTGCCCCCATATATCGACCATGTACATTAACACTTAAAGAACCACCAATACTAAAATCAGCCAGACTTTGCATGATTTTCACAGATAATCCATATGGATCAATCAGCTCCTGTACCTGACGCCAGTTTGCACCTGCTTCTATAGTTAAAAGTTTTTGTTCAGGATTAAAAGCAATTACATGATTGAGTTTTTGAGTATCTATTTGTACGCCATTCTGAACTGCAGTTTGCCCGCCCATACTGTATTTACCACCAGCTATACTAATGGGACCGGTTGTGTGCTTAACCAGCTCTGCAACCTCTTCGGTTGATTCCGGCTGTATCACAGCGACCATCTGTACCGGCGTCATACCGGTAACATCATTAACTACCACCGCATACGCAGTTAATGGCAACAACAAACAAAAACAGCTATACCAAATAATTAGTTTTTTCATTATTAAATAATATTTATTCTTATAAAAGATATATTATTGTACTAATTAATGATAATATAATATTTGTTTTAAAACAAAATTTTTGATTATTTTCATTTTTTCAGAATATTCTGATTATCTGCATAATCCAGACCAATATCCAGATAGCGTGCGCTGTGGGTCAGATAGCCCATCGC
This sequence comes from Snodgrassella alvi wkB2, assembly GCF_000600005.1. Taxonomy (NCBI): domain Bacteria; kingdom Pseudomonadati; phylum Pseudomonadota; class Betaproteobacteria; order Neisseriales; family Neisseriaceae; genus Snodgrassella; species Snodgrassella alvi. The sequence goes on along the minus strand of NZ_CP007446.1, from coordinate 1,079,757 downwards.
CAGAAAATCTACGCCTGTTTCTGCAGCAGCTACCACAGTATCAGGCCGCAAATTACCTGAAGCCTCAGTCTGACAACGTCCCTTACACCAGCTCACAGCTGTTCGCATTTCTTCTATTGACATATTATCCAGCAATACCAAACTGACGCCTTCATCCAGAACCTGACGCAATTGCTCCAATGTGTCAACTTCTACTTCCACTGCAATCAAATGGCCAGCATAAGATTTAGCTTGCTTAACAGCAGTAATAATATCTCCCCCGCTAAGCGCTATGTGATTGTCCTTAATCAGTATGGCATCATCCAGACCCATGCGATGATTACGTCCCCCGCCCATTCTTACTGCATATTTCTGGACTATACGCAAATTAGGTATGGTTTTACGTGTACACGTCAGCTGAACTCCGGTATAGGCTATTGATTTCTGAATTTCATGAGTTGTAGTGGCTATTCCGCTAAGATGCGTCAGAAAATTTAACGCTGTGCGTTCGGCAGCGAGAATAGAACGCGCATTACCGGCAACCCGGGCCAGCAATGTACCGGCGGCGATAACATCACCATCATTTTTGTATGCAGTAAATTCCAGATTTTCATTCATCAGAGCGAAGCTCTGACGGGCCAGCTCTAAACCGCATACCACACCGGGCACTCTGGTTACAATACTGAATGCGGCCATCCTGTCTGCCGGTATCACTGCCTGTGAGGTAACATCTCCGCGTCTGCCTAAATCTTCTGACAGTGCAGCCTGTACCAGTGGTCGAGTAATTATTTCTGGTAAATCGCTAATCATATTGTTAAACCCTGATATATACTCTTTTAGAGTATATATTAGTAGTCAAAGTCTGAAAATACGTTAACAAATAATAAGCAGATAAATTTGAAAAGCGGTAGTTTTTAAATTCAGCAAATTAATCAGATTTATTTGTTTAAAACCAAGAATCAAAAATTTTTAATCAGAAAATTTCTATTTTATCAACGGAATTGATGACAATTACGCTATTCGAATTACTGAATATGGTTATTAATTAATGGTAATCTGTAACCGGAGAGCAGACTTTCCTGTAAAACATTTTCATTAAAACGGTACAGCTGTGCCGGACGTCCGCGCTCAGCTACTACTGTGGTTCCGGTTGGTACAACCAGCTGCTGATTGTTGATTAATCTGCGAAAATTCTGTTTATGCAAATCTACGCCATTCAGCGCCTCTATGCTTCTCTGCAACTGATATAGAGTAAATTGAGGCGGCATTAAATCAAAAATCACCAGACGATACTGTAATTTCGCTCGTAAACGAGATACAGCAGTAGCAAGAATACGGCGATGATTAAACTGCATGGAGCGACCGGTCAGCATAGCCGGCAGACGACCGTCGAAATAGGGAGATTCAGTGATCATGCCAACTTCATACATCAATTCATAACGCAACAGAGCATTTTCTGCCAGCCATTGCTGCCCGTTTATCCCCCAGCATAAATTCAGGCGCTGCTGACGCTGATTGCGGATTTCCTGATTCGGAGCAGCATCTACCCAGTTCTGCATCGGCAGGATTAATTGATCGAGTATCTGCTTATGCTGAGGCAGTCTGCTGTCTTCCCAAGGAAAAAATTCATACCAGTCATGCCATTTGGCTTCCAGCTTTAAACCACTCTCAGCAGCTTCTTTTACCAGTCCGAGATAGCTGATATTAATTACAGCATGGCCGCAATGATGGCTACGTTTGACATCAACAAATGTATATAACTGTTCCATATAGCCTAATGGCTGACCTGTCTGCTGATGTACCCAGGTTCTGGCACCAGCCTGTAAAGAATGATGTACAGGTCTCAGCGGACCATATGGCAATAATTTTCCATCGTTTATGGTAAGTACCCGCGCACTGAAATCGGTAACAGCAAACAATACCGCCACGAGTTCAGCTGCACTGTCATTATAACTTGAAGATGAATATTCAGCTGAAGAGTGCATGCGGATAAACTCCTTTATTAAAGCTGGCTAATTGTAAAGAATTTGTCGCAAAAAAACAAAATTCACTGATTGAGTACATTACCGCAGAAGCACCGTTGTATCTAACTGAATTCAACTGATTATCACATTCTGTCGAGTTTATTCGAGTTTTTGTTTTTTTCGTATTGCCTTATATACTCATTATGAGCATAATTAATTATTCCTTTCAGGAGCGATTATGCAAAGTACCAATCAATGGCGTGCATTCGATTACGAAAAACCACAATTGTCATCAGTTGCAGCTACTGAAAATGCTGCACAAACTACTAGAGATGAATCTGCTGTGCTGCAATGTGCCTGGGCTAAAATTCCACAGCAATTGGACCGGAGACAAAAGCAAAAATATATTGAACAGGTAAAAGCTCTATTACAGCAACAGCAGGCTGTGATGCTGGCACATTACTATGTTGAACCGGAATTGCAGGATCTGGCTCTGGCTACTAGCGGCATGGTTGGTGATTCATTGGAAATGGCACGTTTCGGAGCACAGCATCCGGCAAAGACTTTATTGGTAGCCGGAGTGAAATTTATGGGCGAAACTGCACGAATACTCAGTCCGGAAAAAACTATTCTTATGCCCGATACTAAAGCCACCTGCTCTCTTGATCTGGGTTGTCCGGCAGAAGAATTTACTGCTTTCTGCAACCAGTACCCGGATCGGACAGTTGTGGTTTACGCCAATACCAGTGCCGAAGTTAAGGCCAGGGCTGACTGGGTCGTTACTTCGTCAATTGCTCTGGAAATTGTTTCTTTTTTACATGCCCAAGGAAAAAAAATTATCTGGGGCCCGGACAGACATCTTGGAGAATATATTCAGAATCAGACGGGTGCAGATATGGTGCTCTGGCAGGGTTCCTGTCTGGTACATAATGAATTTAAAGGTCAGGAGCTGGCTTTAATGAAAGCACGCTATCCGCATGCCAAAATACTGGTTCATCCTGAATCACCGGCTGCTGTAGTCGCTTTAGCTGATGTAGTAGGTTCTACCAGCCGTCTATTGCAGGCAGCAATTCACGATTCGGCAGATACATTTATTGTAGCGACAGATCAGGGCATATTACATGAAATGCATAAACATGCTCCGGAAAAAACCTTTCTGGCCGCACCTACTGCAGGCAATGGTGCCACCTGCAAGTCTTGTGCTTTCTGTCCCTGGATGGCTATGAACGGATTACAAGCCTGTATAGATGCTTTAAGCAAACCAGAACAGCATAAAATTGATCTACCTTCTGCTTTAGGTAAACAGGCTGGTATTTCCATACAGCGTATGCTTGATTTTTCAACTGCATGGCGGGAATTTCATACTGATAAGACCAATCTTCACCATACAGAAAACCATTCCCCCGATATTTTTGCTCACTGGATTAGCCAACATGACCAATATCACACCCTGCTCTGTTAATAATACCGATGTTTTGATTATCGGTGCCGGTTTGGCCGGGCTGACGGTAGCCTTATCTTTACCGGAAAATTTTCACATTACTTTGCTGGCAAAAGAAGATTTATCAACCTGTGCCAGTAATCTGGCACAAGGCGGTGTAGCAGCCGTTATTGATCAGGCAGACAGTGTAGCCGAACATATTAAGGATACGCTTATAGCTGGTGCCGGCTGCTGTAATGAAAAACAGACTGCCGAAATTCTGGCTGAAGGCAACAGTGCTATTGAATGGTTATGCGCCCATGGCGTGGAATTTACCCGTGAGAATGGTCGCCTGCATCTGACACGTGAAGGCGGACATGGCCGGCGGCGTATCGTACATGCGGCAGATCATACTGGTCACAGTATTACTCGTACACTCCAGCAACAGCTATCAGCACGACCAAATATTCATATTTTGCCGCATAGCTGTGTTATCGATTTAGTGCATGAAAATTCAGTTTGTACCGGAGCAGTCGTACAGATGGCACAAACTGATGAGACTGTAACTATTCAGGCTAAGCATACAGTACTGGCAACCGGAGGATTGGGACAATTATTCACTCTGACCACTAATCCGGTAACAGCAAATGGGCAAGGAGTTGCTTTAGCGGCTCTGGCTGGTTGCAGAACGCAAAATCTGGCTTTTGTACAGTTCCATCCCACAGCACTTGCCTTACCTGAAAATCCGTGTTTTCTGATTTCTGAGGCTGTACGCGGTGAAGGAGGTATTTTACGTAATCAGCAAGGCCGGCGCTTTATGCCTGAATACGATAACCGTGCCGAACTGGCTCCGCGTGATATTGTTGCACGCGCCATTGCCAGCGAAATAGCCAAAACCGGCCATCACTGTGTGTATCTGGATATCACTCATTTACCTGAAAGCTTTATCCGCACACATTTTCCACAAATTCACCAGCATTGTCTGCAACAGGGTCTGGATATCACTCGTGAATTAATTCCGGTAGCACCAGCAGCACATTATGCCTGTGGCGGCATTGTTACAGACACCAATGGGCGTACCGATATGGCTCAGTTGTATGCTATAGGTGAAACTGCCTGTACCGGGCTACATGGTGCCAATCGTCTGGCCAGTAATTCTTTACTTGAATGTGTCGTAACCGGACGCAATGCCGCGGCATCGATAATTGCTTCTAAAGAATATCCGCAAACATGGCCAATCAATCAGCAGAAGAATTCATCAGAATTAACCTGGCAGGAAATTATTTTTCCGGAACATCCTCATCCGATTCAGGATATCCCTTCTTTCAGCATGCAAGCACTGCAACACTCCATGAGCCGTTATTTTGGAATTTGCCGGCGAACTGATGAAATGCTCACACTGCATGAAATCTTACAATACTGGTATCAGCAAACCATTAATCAGCAACATAAACTGTCACTGGTAACTGCACTATTAATGGTACAGGACGGGCTAAATCAGCAAATGAACCGTGGCACCCACTTTAATCTTGACCTACAGGAAAATCTATAAACGAACGTTGTGCTGTTTACACTGCCGTCTGGCTTCAGTAATCACTTGATTCAGCTTTATTTCACTCAGTGTACCTATCAATGCCTGCTGAAAACCGCATTTAGGTGCCTGAACCAGAGTAAAAGGTACTCCGCCAATATTATTGCCTAATCGTTGCATCCATGCACGGCTATCCGAACCTGTATAACGGTATAACGGATACGGTACAGACACCTGCTGAGTAAAGCGTTGTAAATTTGCATCATTATCTAAAGATACACCAACGACAGCAACTGTTTTCTTCCCTGAAGTTCGTTGTTGCTGATACCAGCGCGAAAGCATAGCTATTTCACTACGACAAGGTTTACACCATGTTGCCCAGACATTAACTACCATTATCGGGGAATCAGTTGGTAAAGTCGCCGGTGTACGCTGAGGCCAGTTTTGTAATTCTGCAGCATGCACACGAATACAGCTCAGAAACAGTGCGCTAATTAAAAATATTTTTTTCAATACTTGGGCAGACGGAAACATATCATTACCTTAATATTACCTTTAATAGCAATTATTATAGAATAATTCATATACAATTTTGCCGCAAAAACATTAGCAGGTAAGGGGTTTATTTATTTTTATTTTGTATAAATCAATTGAAATGCATATTCAAAAGCAGATAATTTATTTACATCCAACACATTAATTCAGCTTTAGCTTTAGAATAATTAATAATACTTGTCAAAATTTGAAGTTTCGTCCACACTTCCAATTCAGATTTTTTATTTTTAGAAGTTCAGGGATAATCATGACACACACCGTCATACTATACCATAATCCAAATTGCTCTAAGTCGCGCGCTGCCCTGTCTTTACTCCGAGTACGCAATATTAATACCAAAGTCATTCCCTACCTGACCGAGCCTTTATCCGAAGCACAAATTCGTTCACTGAAACAAAAACTGGCCATCAATTCAGCACGGGAAATGATGCGCAGTAAAGATGATCTGTTCACACAACTGAATCTGCTTGAAGCAGATGAAGATACTCTGATTGCCGCAATGGCAGCACATCCGATTTTAATTGAACGACCGATAGCTGTATACGGCGAACATGCCGCTATAGGTCGCCCGTTAACGAATATTGAAGCTTTACTAGAACAATAAATGAGCTCCGGCACACGTTTAGGTTTTTGGTATTGTCTGCGCACTGTAATTGCCGGATGCAGCCTATTTGTTGGGGCCAACTATGCTTTTAGTGTTGCTACAGTCTACCAGCTCAGCCATCCGCAGCAAGTACCGACAGAAGCCGATGCCGCTATCGTGCTTGGCGCGGCCGCATGGGATAAGCGCCCTTCACCAGTTTTCCGTGAACGTATCAATCATGCCATTAATCTGTATCGTGCCGGCATAGTAAAAAAAATTCTCTTTACTGGAGGCAGCCCCAGAGCCGGTTTCATGACGGAAGCAGCCGTCGGACGTCGCTATGCTATTCGTAACGGTGTTGATGCCAATGATATTATTTATGAAAATCATTCGCGTGACACCTGGCAGAATCTGGTTAATGCAAAAGCCATAGCTGATGATAATGATCTAAACAGCTTTATTATTGTCAGCGATCCATATCATCTGGCACGAGCTTGCTTTATGGCACGTGATCTGGGTTTAAATGTACAGCTTTCGCCTACTCCGACTACCCGCTACACCGCAACCCAGTCGAAATTACGCTTTATTGCGCAGGAAAGCTACACTTTAATGGTTTATCAGTGGGTGCAGCATTTATCAAAATTTCCGCGTTTTATTCGTATGCTACGTACGCTAGTTTAGTAATTTTCTTTTAGTTGTCTCAGAATCTGAGAATTCAGTCCATTAATTTAGCTAAAAAACATAAATTTCATACAGCTATAAGATTTTAAATCTGAAATCTTAGCTTTGTCTTTATGTATGTGAGACTTACGATTTTACAATCAGCTATAGATAATTTTATTTCTCTGAAAATAGATAAGTTTTACTTAATCAATTATTAATAGTAAGAAATTACATATTAATATTTAATAAATCAATTATTTCACCATTAAAATTACTTACTGCTACCCTGATATTTTATTTTATCTTCCGGATTCCTGCTCGAAAAGCTAAAGACAATTAACCTTTAGGGGTAATCGATAGTATGATTAATCCCTGAATGCAAGTTATCTGATATTCCAATAAAGCAGAGGTCATAATCATGGATAGAAACCAGCAGCTCTTTGAAGAGGCAAAAACCATTATTCCCGGTGGAGTAAATTCTCCTGTACGGGCTTTTGGCAGTGTCGGCGGCATACCCCGCTTTATTAACAAAGCTCAGGGAGCTTATGTATGGGATGAAAACCAAACCAGTTATATTGATTATGTCGGTTCATGGGGACCGGCCATTGTCGGTCATGCACATCCTGAAGTTGTTCAGGCAGTCTGTCAGGCGGCCGAAAATGGCTTATCTTTTGGCGCACCGACAGAAAATGAAATCCGAATTGCTGAAGAAATACGCCATATCATGCCCAGCATGGAACAGATTCGACTGGTCAGTTCAGGTACAGAAGCAACCATGAGTGCAATCCGTCTGGCCAGAGGTTTTACCGGCAGGGACAATATCATTAAATTTGAAGGCTGTTATCATGGTCATTCAGATAGTCTGTTGGTTAAAGCCGGATCTGGTCTGCTAACCTTTGGTAATCCCAGCTCTGCCGGCGTACCTGAAGATTTCAGCCGCCATACCCTGGTATTACCTTATAACGACGTTGAGGCTTTACAACAAACGTTTGCCAGCAAGGGCGACAGTATTGCTTGTGTTATTGTCGAACCAATTGCCGGTAATATGAACATGATACCCGCCACAACTGAGTTTGTTCAGGCACTGCGTGAACTTACAGAACAGTATGGAAGTGTTCTTATTTACGATGAAGTAATGACTGGTTTTCGTGTTGCTCTGGGCGGGGCACAATCTATCCATGGTATTAAGCCTGATTTAACGACAATTGGCAAAGTAATTGGCGGAGGCATGCCAGTAGCAGCTTTCGGTGGCCGTGCAGACATTATGGCCTGTATATCGCCTTTAGGTGCTGTTTATCAGGCAGGTACCCTTTCCGGTAATCCGGTATGTGTAGCAGCCGGACTAAAAACACTGGAAATCATACAACGACCGGATTTTTACACTACACTCAGCAAACATACCCGACAGCTGAGTGATGGTCTGACGGCAATCGCACGTGAAGCCAATATTCCATTCAGCAGCCGCAGTGAAGGCGGAATGTTTGGTTTTTACTTTACTGATAATCTGCCATCTTGTTTTGCAGATATGCAAAATACCAATCAGATATTATTTAAAGAGTTTTTCCATGCCATGCTATCACGCGGTGTTGCATTTGCACCATCAGCATATGAAGCGGGTTTTGTTTCAGCTGCTCATAGCAGTGAAATCATTGCAGATACACTGGGTTTAGCTGCCGAAGCGTTTACGGAAATTGCGCGTACTGTCTGAGACATTTATTCTTACCAGTGTATGTCAAAAGTAAAACATACACTGGTATTCTAGATAATAATCAACTCTGAACTAATAATCACGTAATTTAAATATCTTTATATTTATACTTTTAGCAGTCACATATTAAGACAAGATTAAGTTCCATTTTCTATAAAAATCTCATTTATTTTTTATTAGCAAATAGATTTCAATAGCATATAAATAATTGTCTTTATTCAATGCATCAAACATAAACCATTATAAAAGCATATTATTTTAAATTTTAAACTAATAAGCGAATCTATACTTACCCCAAATAATAACATTTAATTACATTAAATTAACAATAAACAACATTTAGCTAAGTCTTGCCTAAGTATTTAAAGCCATACTGTGCATCAACAAGAACCGAGATGGTTATTGTCTTTAATTACTTTTAATGGAGATCTGTCATGAAAAAAATCACTGCTGCTGTTGTAAGTGCTATCTTTGGTTTAACTGCTGCTGCTGCCTTTGCTACCCCTCCTAAACCAGCTACAGCCACCACTACTACAACTACTACAGCTGAAAACACCAGTGCTAAAACTGTAAAACCAGCTGTTAAAAAAACACCAGTAAAAAAAGTACATACTAAAAAAGCACATGCAAGAAAAGCAGCTGCTAGTACTACTACAACCAAACAAACTACTACCACTACTGAAACTAACTAATCAGTCGCTGGTTAACGTTTGAATAAAACCGTTTCAGGAATCCTGAAACGGTTTTTGTTATCATAGATATCTCACAGTCTGAAACAATACAGACTGGTTTACAAGTCTATGCGGAAAAATGTTAACTCATGCGAATTCTACTTCTTGAAGACGACAAAATGATTGCAGAGGCATTAAGCGATATGCTGCATGCTGCCGGTTTTGCCGTTGATTGTGTTGCTGACGGTATTGCAGCTGAAAATGCATTGCAACCAGAAATTTATGATATTGCCCTACTGGATATTGGTGTACCCAGACAGGATGGTCTAAGTGTTTTACGCCACTTGCGTGCAAAAAACTGTGATTTACCCGTTATTCTGATTACTGCTCGAGACACAGTGGAAGAACGCATTAATGGTCTGGACAGCGGTGCCGATGACTATGTAATTAAACCTTTTGCGCCCTCCGAATTACTGGCGCGTATCCGGGCTTTATTACGCCGCCGTAGCGGACATGCAACTCCTATACTAAGCAATGGCACCATTACCCTGAATCCTGCTACTCGTGAAGTCAGTGCCAACGGACAGGTTACCCGGCTGTCAGCACGAGAATATGCTTTGATGTACAGTTTATTGCTCCAACCCGGCACGATACTGTCACGCCAGGAACTGGAAGAAAAGCTCTACGGCTGGAATGAAGAAGTAGAAAGCAATGCCGTAGAAGTAGTCATTCACGGAATTAGAAAAAAACTGGGCAGTAATGTGATTAAAAATGTACGAGGACTAGGATGGCTGGTAGACCGACGCGGATAGTCTCATCACTACAGTGGCGCTTATTACTGGTTTTAACAATAGTAGTAACTTCAATCGCTATTATTGGTGACATTCTTGCCTATCAGACTGCTTTTCGGGAAACACAGGATTTACAAGATGCTCAGCTGGAGCAGATAGCCCATTTACTTGATCCGCGCAGTTCCATACTGCGCAGAGATACACAGGAAGATCTCAATTTTCCTGAAAGCGCCAGAACGCTGCCCAAACCGCGCGTGCTGGCACAGACACTAGATTCACCCTATCTCAATATTCTGATGGGAGATGATAATGCTGTGCAGAACCTTCAGCAATTACCTGATGGTTTTCATAACTTTACTACGGTAGCCCGTCATTGGCGGGTTTACCTGCTCACCCGTGAACGTGAGCGAATTATTGTTGCTCAGCGTACAGCATACCGAAATCATATAGCCAAAGACAGTGCATTAAGTGTAGTCTGGCCATTTCTTATTCTAATGCCTATTCTATGGCTGTTTACAGCTATCTGGATTCGCCGCCTGTTTCGGGCAACGCAGGAAATGAGTAGCGAATTAACCGCACGCAACGCCAATGATTTATCACCTTTGGATACCAGGCACGTACCGACAGAAATCCGCCCTTTCATTACCGCACTTAACCGCCTGTTCAGTCAGCTACAGGCTGCGATGGAGCATGATAAAAAATTTATCAGTCATGCAGCACATGAATTACGTACACCAATTACCGCACTTACCTTGCAAATAGCACGTTTTGATGAACCGGAATTAACTATTCAGGAACAACACAAACTTATTGAACAAATCAAAGCAGGTATTGCAAGAACCGAACAGCTGCTTATCCAATTATTATCTATGGCCAGAGCACAGCATCAGCAGCAGCAACATCTGATAGCGAACAATGCTCAGAAAACTGCACTAATGCCCTTACTGCGTGATTTAATTGCCGAATTATTGCCGCTGGCCGAACAAAAAAAACAGAATTTAAGTTTCGACATTAGCGAAGATGTTTTTCTGCCAGTCAGCAATAATGATTTATATACTATTTTGAAAAATATACTGAGTAATGCTATCAAATACACTCCTGTTGATGGGCAAATATGCATTGGCATTAGACCAACCACAGATAACAAAACGATTTTACTTATAGAAGACAATGGTCAGGGAATCTCTGAAACTGAACGCCAGCTAGTATTTGAACCGTTTTATCGTATTTTGGGCAACAATGAAAGCGGAAGCGGTCTCGGGCTGGCAATCGTCAAGACCCTGTGTGATCAATGGCACATCAGTATCAGTCTGGCAGACTCTGGCCTGCGAAATTCAGAACAGAAAGCAGGACTGGCTGTAAGCCTGATATTCAACTCAGATAAGCTGTAAACATAAAACAAATAACATTTAAATCTTACAAAATGGTTGCATCAGATTATAATTAACCGGTAAATATTCGATTTATCATTTTATAAACAAAAATTTATTTCTTATCCGACCAGCCAATTCTATTTAGAGTATTTATCTGATACCCATATCCATTTTTAAAAACAAATCTGGATTTAATTCGGCATAATAAAAAACACAGAATCTTCCATACAGAAAATTCTGTGTTTTTTATTAACAGATTCTTTCAGCAATCAAACTGCATGAAATAATCTGAATTTAAATTACCAGTGCTTGGTACCAAAAATCTTGTCACCAGCATCGCCCAGACCAGGAATAATATAGCCATTATCATCCAGATGATCATCCAGAGCCGCTGCATAAATAGTCACATCAGGATGAGCTTCATTGACAGCTTTTACCCCCTCTGGAGCTGCTACAAGAACCAATGCCTTAATATCCTTGCAACCTTTTTTCTTAAGTAACTCAATAGTTGCATTCATGGATCCACCTGTTGCCAGCATTGGATCAATGATCAATGCCGGGCGTTTATCCATCTGACTGACAAATTTTTCAAAATAAGGTACCGGTTCCAGCGTTTCTTCATCGCGCTGTAAACCTACTACACTGATTTTAGCTGTAGGAATTAAGTCCAGTACGCCATCCAGCATACCCAGCCCTGCCCGCAGAATCGGTACAATAGTAACCGTTTTGCCTTTAATCTGGTAAGCATCAATCTCACCACACCAGCCCTGCATTTTGACAATTTCTATATCAAAATCACGGCTGGCTTCATAAGCCATTAAGCGTGCCAGTTCTTTAGTCAGCGTACGAAAACGATAAGTACTGCAATCTTCTTCTCGCATTAATGACAGCTTGTGCTTCACCAGAGGATGGTCAATCACATTTATATTCATAGCCAGTTCCAAAAAATAATTGCTATAAAACCTGAATAAAACAGCTACCGGAAAATATTTCCGAACAAAACTCTGTCAGACAGACGCCAGCAAAGTCTGCAATTCACCTGCTTCGTACATCTCCAGCATGATGTCAGAACCACCGACAAATTCACCTTTTACATACAATTGCGGAATTGTCGGCCAGTCTGCATATTCCTTGATACCCTGACGGATATCTTCATCTTCGAGCACATTAACAGTATAGAACTCTTTTAAACCGGCAGCTTGCAATATTTGTACAGCACGGGATGAAAAACCACACTGTGGAAACTGCTTAGTGCCTTTCATGAACAACACAACCGGATGTTCAGTAACAAGCGTTTTAATTCTTTCCTGAGTACTCATGTACATTCCTTCTTATATCACTTTATTTAATGCGTGTAAGTACAGCGGCAAAAAAACCGTCTGTATGATGTTCACCGGTGTTCAATTGCAGATAGTCACCCTGCATATCGGGTAAGACATTACTTTTAAGCAAAGTCTGCACCGGTTCTATATGCCAGCCTGTATTGGCTGCCAGAAAATTATTTAACTGTTGCTGATTTTCCGTTTCCAGAATACTGCAAGTTGCATACACAAGCCTTCCGCCCGGACGTACCAGTGCAGAAGCTGCCTGTAAAATTGATTGTTGCTGCTCAAGCAACGTCCGGATATTGTCATTACTCTGACGATATTTTAAATCAGGATTACGACGCAAGGTGCCCATTCCGGAACAGGGCGCATCCACGAGCACACAATCTGCCTTATTCTTTAATCTGGCAATACGGGCATCATGCTCATTATCAATCCGCTGCGGATGAATATTAGTCAGACCTGCCCGAACCATCCTCGGCTTCATATTAGCCAAACGTTTTTCAGCCACATCAAAAGCATACAGCCGGCCGCTGCCAGCCATCATTGCCCCCATTGCCAGTGTTTTACCACCGGCTCCGGCACAGAAATCGACAGCAATCTGACCGCGTTTAACGCCTGTTATCAACGCCAGCAGCTGACTGCCTTCATCCTGAACTTCCAGCACGCCGTCTAAAAACAGCGGATGCTTGTTTAAAGCCGGTTTATCAAATAGCCGGATTCCCCATGGCGAAAAAGGCGTAGCTTCAGCACGCAATCCTTCTGCCTGTAACGCAGATAAAATCTTATCACGTTTGCCTTTCTGAGTATTTACCCGTACATCCAGCGGCGCCGGCTGCATAACGCTGCGACCGTAAATAGCAATCTGATTATCATCCCAGCCCTGCTGTTGCAGACACTCAATTAACCATTGAGGCAGCTCAGCAGCTGTAGTCAGATCGGAGGCAAAAGCAGACTTTTGCTCTTTAACATCAATCAGCCACTGTTTTTCTTCTGAGTCACAAAGTGATTCTGCACCGTGTACGCTTATTCCCCGCCCTAAAACCAATGCAGCCAAAGCTGCCCGACGTGGTTTTTGATGCGGTTTTGGCAGCATCTTCTGAATTTTCTGCAAATGGCGGATAGTAGCAAACACAGTTTCAGCTATTTCCTGCCGGTCACGCATACCCAGCTTGCGCTCACGCCGGAAAAAAGCTGAGAGCACAACATCTGCAGGCTGTCTGAATGTTAATACCTGTGCCAGCACAGAAGTAGTTAAATCAAGTTGTTGTGCATTTATCATAATTTCTTAAAAAACCTTCCCGTTAATCCGGCCGCCTTTCAGTTGCAATGTATATACTTTACCATTGTCCACATAGCTAATCCGTACCGGAATATTTTCAAGCTGGGGAGCGAATGCATACTCCACTACATCATCGCCACGACTGATACTGTACTGTCTGATCTCAATTTGCCGTCCGTTTAACATCAGCTGATCACTACCACGGCTGTTAACTGCATCCAGTTGGTACACTTTTTTACCATTAGTCAGATAAGTATTTGCGGACAATTTACCTTGATTAAAGCCCAGCTGCCAGCCAAGAGCAAACATATCATATACCGGTCCGTTCACCAACATATGTTTAACTGCTTCGGAAACCTTACCGTAATCAACCCCATGCTCAGAAAAACGTGCCTGAGCATATGGTTTGCCAAAGCGGCTGTCAGTGTAGGAAAGCGGATTTAAAACTGAGTCTTTTACGGTTCCGGACGAAACAAACTGCATCTGGTAAAAAATCAAATTAATTTGCGTATTAATCTGATACTGACCATCCTTTTGCACAAAATCCATATTTACCGGCAAACCATAACTGTCGACAAACTGCAATTGTGCCTGCTGAGGCAGTTCTGCTGCCTGTGCCATAGGTATGAACAGCAAATTTATCCAGACAAATATCAAACCTGAATATACTTTCAACTTCATATTTTTCTCATAACATCTCAGTTTTTCAGGCAGGCCACATTATCCGTAACAGCATCAGCAAGATTTTTTACCCTGTTCCCTTCAACTACCAGATTTCCGGCAACAAAATCAGCTACTGCTTTTGGTAAAAGCTGATGTTCAATCTTTAATACCCGCTGTGCCAGAGTATCGGCAGTATCCCCGTTCAGAACAGGTACTACACCCTGCGCTATAATCGGACCGCAATCCAGCTCGGCAGTGACAAAATGAATCGTACAGCCTGCAACCCGGCAGCCACTATCCAGTGCACGCTGATGAGTGTGCAGTCCGGTAAAAGCCGGTAATAATGACGGATGAATATTAATTAACCTGTCCGTATAATGCCTACAAAACTCAGGCGTTAAAATGCGCATGAAGCCAGCCAGTACCACCAAATCAGGCTGATAAGCATCAATATGCTTGATCAATGCCGCATCAAATGCTTCACGGCCTGGATAATCATGATGGCTGATTGCCTCAGTTGTCAGCCCGTGTTGCGCAGCCCACAGTAAACCGGCAGCATCAGCCCGATTACTGATTACTGCCACAATTTCTGCCTGCGCAATATCAGCTTCTGCAAGAGCCTGCATATTGCTGCCACGACCGGAAATCAGAATCACAATTCTTTTTTTAGCGCTCATCTCTCACCTGTCAACCAAAATACCTAGCCCAAAGAAACCATTTCCAGCTGCTCCAGACTTCGCCCCAGAAATCGCTCACCAATTGTCTGGAAACGTAGCGGAATATCACTGACATAAAACCGGTATTGCGCACCTGAATGATCAGGATTAATCAGATTATGTTGTTCCAGTGCCAATGCAGTGGCTTCAGCAGTCGTAATCGCTGAATCAACTAATTTCAGATCAGGAGCCTCCTGACGGATTAAGGGCTTCAATAACGGATAATGAGTACATCCCAAAACCAGCGTATCCACTTCTTCTGCCAGAATCGGCTTCAGATACTCCCGTGCTGTCAAGCGGGTAACCTCATGATCCAGCCAGCCTTCTTCCACCAGCGGCACCAGCAACGGACAGGCCTGTGAAAAAACACGCGTTTGTGCATTCTGATTGTGAATCGCCCGGGCATAAGCATTACTATTAACAGTAGTACTGGTGGCTATTACACCAATGTGATTATTCTGAGTGGTTTCCAAAGCAGCCTGTGCACCTGCGGCAATTACATCCAGAACCGGCATTGTGCCTGCAAGCTGCCTTACTTTTTCTCTTGCCACCGCAGCTATAGTATTACAGGCCACAACCAGTGCTTTAACATCATGCTCAAGCAGAAAAGATACAATCTGTTCAGTATAAACCTCAATTGTATGTCTGGATTTCATACCATACGGAACACGCGCCGTATCACCAAAATAAATAATATTTTCATTAGGGAGCCGTTCCATCAATGCGCGAACCACTGTCAGGCCACCCACCCCGGAATCAAATACACCTATAGGTTGTTGTATTGCAGTCATTTGTCTCTTCATTATTGACCATGACAACTCAGTTCAGCATAAACTGAATTAATCGAATATCAGTCATTATTGTGATTATAGCATTGACCCGGAAATATACTCATAGCTTAGTACACAACAAATGTACCTAAAAGAAGCCTGAATCCGGAAACAAGACAGACAGACTGAATTTTATTACTTTCGTTATTACAAACTTTATCGCATAATAACCCCGTTTTGATTAATTAAAAACACCATGTCTGCCACTGAAGTCCGTGAAATTTTTCTGGCTGATGAAAACGATACCCTGAAACTGGGCGAACGTTTTGCACAGCTTATCAGCCCTCCTCTGATTATCTGGCTGGAAGGTGATCTGGGTGCGGGCAAAACAACCTTTACCAGAGGCTTACTCAACGCTCTTGGTTACAACGGTGCAGTTAAAAGCCCTACCTACAATATAGTTGAAACTTATCCGTTTAAAGGCTTTAACCTGCATCATTTTGATTTATACCGTTTTCAAAATCCGGAAGAATGGCTGGATGCAGGACTGGATGAACTGATTACAGCAGACAGCATTATTTTGATTGAATGGCCACAGCTCGGCGGTGATTTGGCACCTCCGGCTGACATTATCCTGAACATCACCATCAATGGTAGTGGCCGTACAGTACAGATAAATGCCGTTACTACAAACGGAACAAAAACATTAAATAAAATTACAGAATAAACTATGTCCAACCACATCAGCCGCCGGAAATTATTAATTACATCTACCGGCACGCTTTTAATCAGCCTGACTCCACTTGCACGCGCAGCCCAGACAGGGGCTGATATTGTGGCCTCACGCATCTGGCCGGCCACAGCCTATACCAGGATGACATTAGAATCCACAACACCCATCCAGTTTAAATATTTTCAGCTAAAGAATCCTGACCGTCTGGTTATTGATATTCAGGGGTCAGCCACCAATCAGTATTTGCGTGAACTGAGCAATAAAGTTCTCCCAATGGATCCCTATATTGCCAGTGTCCGCGTCGGACAATTTAATCCTGAAACCATCCGTATCGTGATGGATTTGAAAACTACCGTTAATCCTCAGGTATTTTCGCTTGCTCCGGTTGCCAACTTTAAAAACAGACTGGTAGTGGATTTATACCCTACCGCCACCGTAGCCATGGAACAGGAAAAAAACGATCCGTTAATGGCTCTATTACAGGATTACAGTCACGGTAAAGTAAACAGTGACGGCACTACCCGTCCTCAGGCTACAGCCTCCACACCTCCGGTAAAAAAACTGCCTGAAAATAAACCTCCAGTAACACAGCAGCCTCCTCAACCATCACGTACACCAAATAAACTGAATCGTCAGCCTGTAATTATGATTGACCCCGGACATGGTGGTGAAGATCCCGGAGCCTTAGGTCCTTCCGGTCTGCGTGAAAAAGATGTGGTACTCGCTATAGGGCGTGAAGTAAAAAAAATATTGGATTCGTATGGTTACAAAACTTATATGACCCGAAACGAAGATATTTTTATCCCATTGGGTGTACGTGTAGCCAAAGCGCGTAAACTCAGAGCAGATGTTTTTGTTTCCATTCATGCAGATGCATTTACCAATCCGTCAGCAAAAGGTACTGGTGTGTATGCACTTAATCCTAAAGGCGCCACCAGTGCAGCAGCCAAATATCTGGCACAAACCCAGAATGCAGCTGATTCGATTGGCGGGGTAAATTATTCAACTGATAAAAATGTCAACAACACACTGTTTGATCTGACTCAGACAGCTACCATCAATGATAGTCTGAAACTCGGTAAAGACGTACTGAATCAACTGGCCAAAATCAACAACCTGCATAAAGGCAGTGTCGATCAGGCAAATTTTGCCGTCCTGAAAGCACCGGATATCCCATCAATTCTGGTTGAAACAGCTTTTATTTCCAATCCGACTGAAGAACGCTTACTATCTAACAGCGATTTCAGAAAAAAAGTTGCAAACTCAATTAGTAGCGGAATTAAGGATTATCTGTCTACAGCAGTGCTGGCGCGCCGCTGATGATAATATTCAACGACAATACAGTTATTATTTGAATTAATATGTTTTTCCCGTAAAGGATTAAAAAAATTATCTTATGACATATTTTTAAAAAAATCTGAAAAACAAAATAATACTTAAAAAGCATCGTTTCAGTCAGTTATTGCAAAACAATAGGTGTATCATCAATGGACGTGGCAAATCCAGAAATCATAACCATACACCATAGACCCGAATACCCCCTGATATTATTTGCTACTAGGTTGAATTGAATGCAAAGATACTCAGACCAATATTAATATCTGTAACTCCGACTATTCAGTTTAGATGTTAAATTTTCCGGATTACCTTCAAAAACCAGATGAACTTCATTCAAAAGTTAAACCGATAGACATTGCTAACCTCATCCAAATACGCTGTTGTTCATATAGCTGCCATCCCCTCATTAATCAATCAAATACCATTTTCCATAAGTCCTGCTGTCTAAGAGGATCTGCACCTGCTCTCGGCTCATCAGACAGCAATATCTTAGGCGAAGCCATCATCGCATAAGCATGACCTAATCTTTGTTTCATACCACCAAAAAGTTGACCGGCAAACAGGCCAGAAAAAAGCTACAGTTTGATAAAACTAATGATCACTGGAAAGTTTCCTGACGAACCTGTGATAAAAGACTGCATAACTAAGCATAAAGCTTCATATTTTCCATGTAGGAAGGTATATAACTAACGCTATAGGCGATTTTTTCCATGCGCTATCCGATCCGATTAATGCAGTCAGGTGACCGGAGGAATAATAATTTACAGCTGAATAGATGATTTAGATTTAAAAATAATCTAATAGTCAATTTAAAAAGCAAAGGCAGCCAATAACTATGCTATCAGCTGTCTTAGTGCTTCATTCATAATTCTGAATTACAACATTCTCATTATTTATAAATTTTTCAAATAATCTATTTAAAATTCCTGAGCTTCTTCCCATGAATTAAATAACTTATCAGGATCAATTTTTAAAATATTAGTTAAAAGATTCCATAACTCCTCAGAAACCAAACTGAAAGACTGGCTTTCCTGTAAGTAATTGCGCAGCTTAATTAATGATTTACCTTCAAAATTTTTTTCGGTTACTAAGATTAAAGCATCTTTATTTTTATCAAATGATAACTCAGCCATAGTCAAAAACTGATGACGAGCAAGACAAATGGCATCTTTACGCTTTCTCAATAATTTTTCACTTTTTGTCATGTATTTTTCTGGTTGAAGGTGTCTGGATATTTCTTTATCTGTCATTATCCTGAATGCCTCATTTCCTTCAAGCAATTGTTCGAACCATTTATTTGCTAATTCTTCTGAATCAAAGGCATAAACCATTTTATCATTACTATTTAAATAATATTTCATTTTAACCTCTTCTCAATTCTGCCCACACTCTGACTGGCAAATTACCATTAAGGCAATAACTATGTCCGGGCGGTACAATGCCAAATATTGGCTTACGTTGCGAATCTTCATTACTTGTATTTACTTCACCTAGTAATACACCATTGACAATTAGTTCAGCTGATCTATTGTTTATATGATAAAAACTAATGGCTACTGCAATTGGCGATGAAGTCTGATTTGTATAAGTTATAGAATATCCACGTGCCCCTGTAACATCCGACCAATTCTGATTAACACCCAGTGAATTAACCTGACGTGTTGAAATAATAGCGTTACCATCTCCATTAAACCAGCAACTACCTGAAACATCTCCATTTAAAATAATCTGACGCGAATTTTTTAAAACTGTCGCCGATGCAGCATTACCGCTTGTATTTTGATTTCCTGCTATGTTTACTCCCGGCAAATTTATATTAGTAGAACCATCAAAGTTAATACCACCAATTTTAATGGCATTAAGTAATCTGGAAGCTGTATTAGCATTACCAGATGTATCTTGATTACCTTTAATATTGACACCCGGTAAATCTATATCTGTTTTGGCATTAAATATAACTCCACCAATTTTTCTGGCAGCTATCTGAGCTGCGTATGAGGCAGTAGCTGCGTTACCGGATGTATTCTGATTACCGGGTTTATTTACTCCGGGTAAATCAATATCCGCTGTACCATCAAATTGCACATCACCAATTTTACAGGCCGCTTGCAATTTAGTTGCAGTAGCTGCATTACCAGATGTATCCTGATTACCTTTAATATTGAC
Source organism: Snodgrassella alvi wkB2 (assembly GCF_000600005.1). Taxonomy (NCBI): domain Bacteria; kingdom Pseudomonadati; phylum Pseudomonadota; class Betaproteobacteria; order Neisseriales; family Neisseriaceae; genus Snodgrassella; species Snodgrassella alvi. The sequence goes on along the minus strand of NZ_CP007446.1, from coordinate 1,059,526 downwards.
ACCCGGTAAATCTATATCTGTTTTGGCATTAAATATAACTCCACCAATTTTTCTGGCAGCTATCTGAGCTGCGTATGAGGCTGTGGCCGCATTTCCAGAAGTATTCTGATTTCCGGGCTTATTTACTCCGGGTAAATCAATATCCGCTGAACCATCAAATGCGACCCCACCCACATTTCTGGCTTTGCTAAGTTTGTCAGCTAACTGTGCTTTTTTAGCCAAATCTGCGCTGGCAGCGGTAGCTGATTTATCCAGTTTATTGTCTTTGAGCCATTTGGTTCGGTTGGCCAATTGTCGTGTCGGTACATTATCGATACCATTTTCCCCGCCCAATACCGGATCGGATGTTTCCCATTGATAAATACCTTCTTCCCAGAACGAAGATTCTTTTAAATTTGCCATTAAGCAGTTCCTTTGTTAAATGAGCCATCCCGCTGTGCCTGTCCGTTATGCTGTAGTGGTACAGCAGTATAGTCGAGACTGGAAAGCACACAGCGTGCCGGAGCAAAAGCAGCCAGAGTTTGACGTAATAAAGCTGCCTGTTGATTAGTAATCGGGTTATTCAGTAAGATACGGTAATGCGCCCAGTAACTATTATGTCCGCGTACATACATACCATCGCGCTGAATATTACCGTTGTGCCGCTGGTGATTAAGCCCTTCAATAATCGTTATTTCACCAAAGCCGAGGCGGCGGACAATCTCTCGTAACGACCAGGGTGTTCCTTTATTGCGATGAAGTTCGTATGCACCTTTAATCAATTGCCGTTTGGCCTGATCGCTTTCGGCTAGCCAGTATCCGTTTACTCCGAGAATACAATGGCTTTCAGCCAGAAGTTCAAGATGATCGGCCAATACCAGTTCTACTAGCCGGGGCATAAGCTGTGGTGTAGACACCAAATCAAGACGTAATCCCAGAGCAGCCAGTGCCCGCATCCGCTGATCACGCTCAATTACTGCTGCATAGGTCAGCTTAGCCATCCACTGCCTCCTCAGCTATGCTCAGGATCAGATTAGTACAGTGTGCCCATGTATCAGCAGCAACCTTAGTCAGCACTAAATCCGGTGTAGCAACGTTATAAACACCATCAACTTTTAATAATGACTGTATAACTAACGGGACTACATCTACTCCGAGTCGTTGCTCCTGACTAATCTGATATTGCTGCCAGGCAGCTCGAACTGCTGCAAGTACAGCTCTTGCGTCAGTGCCTATATACAAAGTTAATATTGCATTTACCTGATAAGTAAACGTTTTCGGAGCCCGTACAATCACCTGATCACATAGTGGGCGTACCCGCTCATCAGACAAAGCTGACTGAACCTGATTAACTAGTTCTGCTGAAGGCAAGCCGGTTTTTGTAAGCAAATTCACTGCAACAACACCTCCCAAGGGTTTACCTTGTTTATCAGTATCATTGGTTACAAAAACATCAATGATGTCCTGACTAACTTGTCTGGCAAAATATTCATAGGCTCCTACAGGTCCGGCAACTGAAAATGATTCAGGAGCAAGCAGAATACGTACCCGATAAGCATCATCGCTTTCAACATCTACTCCACCACTTGATGTCGTGACATTGCTGACCTTAATTTCAGCAATATCGGTCAAATGATCAGCTAAAGTGTTTATCTGGCCTGGTGACCAGCCATTTCCTATGATTCCCGTTGCCTGACAGACAGCATTGAGCTCTAGGCTGGGAGTGGTTGCGGTAAGCATACCTGCTGCTGTAGTAGTAAATATCAGCGAGTCCACTGTAACTCTGGTTTCTTTCGGAATCACAATCTGCTCTTTACCTTTTAGTACAGCCTGAAAGCGAAGTGTTGTTTGTGCCGGCTGAGCCTGTAATCGCGGAGTATTAACATCATCACCACATAAATCCAGCATCAGGCCGGTAGCAAAACGAACATGCTGCTGCCTGTAGGCTTCATTTATCTGTTGACGGGTTAATGCCTCACGATAGGCGTAAGTATTAATCAGTAAGCGTTCAATATGCGCCGGCTGTAGTGTTTTGCCCGTACGATTCTGATAATCATTTATGGTATCGGCCAGAATCGTTGCCAGATCGTCTTCAACTATTTTTACATCTGTTCGTGAAAGCTTAGTTAAATCTGTCATTTTTGTACCAACCCAATATTTGTTTGATAAATTTCACCGGCTACCTCTTCTGCGATCCGCCAATGAACAGTTATCGTCAGTTCAGGTGCGTGACCCGTAAAAGTGACCTGTTCCACTACCACACGCTTTTCCCAGGTTTGAATAGCGAGAATCACCTCACGCGTTACTCCCGGAATAAAGACATCTTCTGGTGTATCCAGATAGTCCAGATGGTCTGAACCAAAAGTCGGCCGGGTTACATCTGTCCCTTTACGGGTTATTAAAATATTTAAAATACATTGATTAATATCATCAATACCGGTAACAATATCGCAGCCACTATCCAGTGGCGCTAGCTGCCAGTGGCGGGTACGCGGTGTTATAGTCATAGCGGTTTTCCAAAAATAAAAAATCCCTGTCAGAATGAACAGGGATATAAAAAATAAGAATTAGCAGAGCGTTTCGCTGATTATCAGTTTGGTTTGCCCGTATTTCCACCTGAAGTCAGATCAGGATGAGTATGACTCTTAAGACTTTTACCATCGGCTACCACATCTCCGTTTTCAACCTTAATTGTGCCGGTTATTGAGGCTGCCGTACCACCACCGCCGGAACCGGCCATTCCGCCCTGATAGGTCAGTTGCCCCTGTACCAGTAAGCTGCCGGTAGCAGTAGTAGTAGGTGAATCAAGAGTAATATCACCTGCTTTAACCAGTACCGTATCTGCTTCTACTATTACTGCTCCACCAGTCTGAACACATACTTCACCACTATTGCGATTATGGCTGATCACCGTACCATTACTGAATTTTTTCATCCAGACATTATTATTATTTACCGGTGTGCTATCAGCCTGATTGTATAAGGCTCCCAAAACCACACCATTTTCTCCCCGTGCATCCAGAATACAGGCGACTAGCTCCCCTCTGTCAGGCAGTGAATAAAAACTGTTTCCGCCTGCAGCAGCAGTCAGCATTGGCAGCCAGTCAGTGTGAATATTTTCTAATGCCGGTAAACTGACTTTAAGCATATGCCGTCCGGCATCTATGGATTCAACAATACCAAACTGTAAAGTCGCACCAAATTCATACAGTTTCTGCATGCGTATCACCATCTGCGTCATCAGCAATATATTCAATCATATTTATTTCCAAAGACGTTACATAACCTGAACTGCGGCTCAAATTATGGCTTGCCTGCTTAATCTGGTAATTTCCCGACATTTTGCCATAACCGCTCAGACGAATAATCTGACCGGCTACCAGCTTGACATTGCCAAAAAGATCCAGACTACCGGTTACCTGACACTTGCGTGCATCGGCCAATGCAGCATCTGCACGTGCAGCTAATTGCTGCTGTGATTCCCCTTTATTAGCCACAATTTTTAACCTGTCACCGCTTGCACCCTGTTTACTTTGCGGGCGTAACGGCTGTCCTTTACGCTTAACCGTACGTACTTGTTTAGCCTTAGGGTCGTAGCCGGAAGCAACAACTTCATTAGGAACACCTTTGATCTGATCGCGAAAACTGGCTGACTCAATATCTTCTGGCAGCAACACCAGTACCGGTTTCTGTGCAGTTAATTCCGTATTAGCAATAAAAGCCAGAGTCTTATCAACAATTTTAAAAGTATAGCCAAACTGTTTTGCTAGTCGCGCCAGAAATTCAACATCACTTTCCTGATACTGTGTGATACGTTCAATTTCCAGCCTGGCAATCGGATTTTTAACCACCAGTTGTAATCGTGCGGCTACTGTCTGTACAATTTTTTCCAGAGTGGTTTTTTCATACGCCTTAGGCTGTAAAGTCCGGCTGGCCGAAGTAATTCCAGTAGAAAGCGCTTTCAGAGTAATCACATTTGGTTTAAATGCATAATCGATATCCGCAATCTCAAAATTACCAAGATTCACCAGACTGGTAAACTGATCACCTAGTGAAAACGACAGCAAATCACCCTGTTCAGGATACCAGTTACGCAACCATCTGCCATCTGTATCTTCAAACGACACAGACAGCTCATCTGATTGCTCGCCCAGATAATCCGTATAACTAATGCTGATAAGATAAGGCTTAATTGCTAATGTAATGTCTTTTTTTTCGTATTCGATAGTGAAATCCGGCATAGTAACCGGATGTGTTTTGCTTAAGCCGGATAATCCTTTTAACATATTTACCGCATCCATGGTGGCATATCCTCCTGAGCAGCATGAGTATCAGACCGGATAACCGGAATCAGTACAGTCAGATTTGCCGTAAATTGTTCAGCCAGCGCTAAATGCGGGTTGGCCGCAATCAGCCTGTCAATCATCGTGGCATCACCATAGTATTTATGTGCAATCAAATCCCAGCGATCCCCTTCACTGGTTTGATATTGCAAGACTGAATCAACCATAATCAGACCTCATCTTTTCTTGCTGCCAGCCACGCCGTCAATGACTGGGTACCTGCAGTTGCATTTCCAATACTGTCTTCTACCGTTGCTAATACTTGTTCACTGGTATTCAGCCAGTCGCCCCACTCTCCGCTATCGTAACCGGTTTGTATTAAATTAATACATGTTTGCAGCTGACAGGCTGCCTGACCCATGTAAGACAGAAAATCTGCTGCTCCGGCCAGATTTCCGAACCATGCACCAATCTCAGGTAAAGTATTCAGTTTATCCAGAGTCTGACCACCTATAGACAATACATCTGCAATCAACCCCATCCAGCCGGCAGTATTATGCTGAACAGTACGCGCGCGCGTAATCAGGTTCTGAATATCAGTAATATTCTGTTCAACAGAATGATAAATACGCACACCAGTCTGAACCGCTGCGGAAACTTTATTAACCGCGCCTTTAACCGACTCCGGTAAAAGAGCAAGCAGCGGATTCTGTCCGGTCATGATTCCCGGTGTTGGTAACGGATTATTAGGATCACCAACAAATTCAAGCAATTCAACGCTAATTTCGCGCGCCGCCGTACGTCCTTTAGCATCCTGGATCAGAGTTGTACTGCTTAATTGCTGTATCACAAACCAGCCCGCAAACCGCCCGGAACCGAACACCAGCGCCAGCGCCTGCTGTGCTTCTTTAGCACTGATCAGCGCATTATAGGCATTATCCGGATTAGCCAGTTTCCAATGCAGCAGCATACCAAAACGTATCGTAGTCAAATCATTACCGGTAGCCTGCAGCCGCGGTCGCCCGGCCAGTACATCATGTTTGGCAAAAACAGCACTGTGCGTTTCTTCATAACTGGTGAAACTATCCAGCAGTTCAAAGCGAATATCCCCTAGCATTGCATACATCAGTAACTCCTCAACTCTTTTGCCTGCATCATGCGCCGGTACATCTGTTCAAATTCACGCTGGCTCAGTGCAAGCGCCTGCTGAATGACTGAACGGTCAGCATTACCATTAACCTGAATTGTTGGATTAAAATTAATGGTTACAGCACTTGAATCATGTCCGGCCGGATAACGGTTCTGTGCAAACTCTGCTGCATTTAGCTGCATTTTTTCATTTAACTGTGCAGTCAGCTTTCCGGAACCGGCTTTAAATTTCTGCTGTAAACGCTCAGCTACCTGACCTATCGCCGAAACAGGTTTATCCGCCCCGAGATCAACTCCCAGATGCATTCCCTCCATCAGCGAGCTGCCGATACTTTTAAATACCCGGCTGGGGGAGTTAATACCCAATACTGATTTAGCCTTATTAATAATTTTACTGGCAAACTCACCTACAGCATTAACAGCTTTACTGATACCTTCAGTAAAGCTTCGGACCAGACTATCAATAATATTGCGCCCGAATTCACTGAATTTAGCAGGTAATTCTCTGAAAAAATTCATACCGGCTTCAAATTTGGTCTTAACCGTATCCCATAAACCAATAAAGAATTTCTTGATTGGCTGCCAATATTTATAAATCAATAAGGCGGCCATACCAATGGCCAGCGCAACCCAGCCTATCGGTGACATCAAGAAAGCCCGGCCTACTGCCATAATTCCCTGACGCAGCAAATTAAGTACAAACCTGCCTTTACCTAAAACACTAAACCCCTTCCCCAAATTCGAAAAAACCGAAAACAGAGGTTTCACCGCCTTAGAAATCAGACCAAAAGACTGCACAATTTTTTTGATGGGAGCCATTGCTGCACGACCAATTGCACCAAATGCTTTTTTCAATAAACCTAATGCAGCACGACCTTTACTAAAAACAGTAAACTTTTTTTCAATGCCGGACAGCTTACTGCCAAAAGACATCAGTTTCTGACGCAATGAACCTGCAGATTTTCCTACTGAGGAAATTGCAGTTCGAAGACGCTTAAATACAGAACCACTTTGCTTAAGCTCACGTGCCACCTGAAAACGGGCAAAAATAGTACGCAGAACAGCCAGCGGACCGGTAACCATAGTAATCGCATAACGAACAGTCAGTAATACCATCCGTAAGCCTGCCATTCCAATACCAAAAGCCACTACAGATTTAATCAGCGTTGGATGTTTCTGAATAAAAGGCAATACAGTATTAAGCAGCACATCTTTAGCCACCTGAGCGAAAGTATTAATCTCCGGTGCCAGAATAGCACCAAAAGCATTCCCGACTTCAGCAACCGAATCTTGCAGATTTTCCATACTGACAGCCAGCGTATTTGTCTGCAGTTCTGCTCGCTGATCAAGAGAAGGCTGCTGATTTATTTTAGTTTGCATGGTCTGATAACCGGTATGACCACCTTTAGCAGCGGCTGAAGCAACTTGTCCGCCCTTCCCGCCAAACACAGCATCCATCATATTCAGTGCAGCGCGTTCACCATACTTAGTTTTAACAGCTTTAAAATTCGTTTCCAGCTCACTAATAACCATACGCATGTCTTTAAGTGAACCGTCTTTATTAAATAAATCAAACTTTACACCGGATTTCTGCATCATCTGGCGCATTTCCGCATTCATAGCTGACGTAGCCAGATGCATAGCTTTAGGTCCCTGCGCCAGCTTATTCAGAAATTCTTCCATCCCATCTGCGGCCGCAGCTTTACTGATACCGCCTTGTATTGCCATACCTTCTAAAGCATATATTTTTTGCTGATTCTGTAAACCGGTCAGATGAAGTCTTTGCAGAGGAAAAGCCATAGCACTTTGAAATTTTTCTATATCTTCCAAACTCATTCCGGTCGAATAAGCCATTTTCTGTACAGCGTCCAGACCGGCTGATAATTCAGTATCTTTCAGCTTATAAGTTTGCATCAGCCCTTTGGCAACAGAAATATCCTCAATTTTTTTACCGAATAATGCATTAAAACTGGCTATTGACTTCATACCTCCCTGAAGTAGTGAATCATCAGACATATTAGCCATCTTCATATTAGTGGCAAGACTGGTAAAATCATTTTTATTTCCCCGCTGCTCAAGGCTTAGCTGTGCTGTTCGGGCATTAATCTGATCAAATCCGCCTAATCTGCCATCATTTTGCATCATAGCCTGCTTCAGCCCGGTTTCAGATGTTTCACGCTCCATATAAATTTTTACAGACTTTTCAGCTGGTTTCATCAAAGCTTGCAGCGTGCTCTTAGTTTTGCTTAATTCACTACCGATTTTAGTGCGCTGCTCCAGAACCTTATTTTGTCTTTCAATTGCCTGAGTTAATTTATCCTGAGCATTACCCGCTTTAGCCGTCGCTACTGAAAAACTATCAATAGAGCGAATTTGTCCATGTAAACCTTGTAAAGCTTTCCCCATCTCCTCAACATGCCGTGTCGCTGTACTGATAGCAAAGCCAAAAGCCTTTACAGAACGGTGCACCTCACCAAAATCAGAAACGAATCCATTATCCATAACGGCACCAATATATTTTTCTCCAATTACCTAAACTGTATTGGAATCTACTTATTTATATTATTTGTTGTTTCGATTACTGTGACTGTCAACTTATTATCGCTTCATAACCACGCTTATAAGCTTACAACAAGTTAACAGCACAGTTACTTCAGACAGCAACCAGTTATAGTTTGCTGTATTTGGCTTTAATCTGCCGGTTAGCCTGTTGCTGCCATTGCAAAATTTCCTCCAGAGACATTTCATCAATATCTGCCGGAGAAAAACCAAACCACCACGCTAAATCCGCAGCTGCCTGATAAAAACTATCCCAATCAGTGAGTACCCAGACAAAACTGACGCACCTGCGTGTAGTCCTCCCATGACAACTCATCAAAATCTTCACTTTGCAGACCAGATGCCATAGCCAGACACTGAGCTTCCTGTAATACTGCATTATCAGGATACTGTTCTGCAGCACGTTTAAAATCTTTAACCCGTACCCGGCGCAATGTCAGCTCCGTTATCGCACCACTTGGTGTTTGCAGTGGTTCAGCCAGTTTAATTACTTTGCCTGTACCCAATTGTTCTTGCAGATTTTGCGCTTCAGTTTGTGCCATATTTATTCCTCGACTAATCAATAATTACTGAATCAATTCAGCATATAAAAATACTTCAACCATAAAAAAGCTCACTCCGGTAATCAGAGTGAGCATTCAAATACATCAATACAAATAAAAATTACATACCAATATTTGCACGCATCTGCGCCAGCATATCCACACCATTTACCCGGTACTGATTGGTAAATGCGTTGTAATACAACACTTCACGACCAGCTACTGTCTGATGAATTTCGGTAGCCTGAAAAGTGCTGGCGAATTCAGCTTTTTCTTTCGGTTTATAAGTTCCCAACGGATTTTTGCTGAAAGTTGCCATTACCGTCACAACCATCGGAACCTCAGCTGCAAGTCCGGAAGCATTAAATGCCTGTACATTGGCCCGAACCATTAGCTGACAAGCTTTGAAAGGGTTATATACTTTTGTAAACACATCCGGATAAAAGCTATTCCAGGTGATTTCCCCTTCCAGTGCCTCAATCCCGCTAGGCAGTTTTACTGAACCTACCAGACCCAGACCTTTAGTTTCTGTCTGACCAACAGAAATATCCGGTAATTTAAACTGACTGGCACGGCCTAACTGACTATTACCATTAACATAAACATTGGCATTATAAATTGCATTAAATTCTGTCATAACTGTTTCCTAAGCGGCAGACTGGTTACTAATCAAATTAGCCAGATAAGTACGGGTCATCACACTGGTATTAGTGATACGTTCTGCAGGCAGTTTAGGCGTATAGTCATACTTAATTGGTACCTGCCCTTTACTGAAAGCATCAGCCAGATCATAGTCATAATCCAGGCTGACACTAAAACCAACAATACTCTTCAGCGTACCCAGATAGGTGCGCACCGTACCCAGAAGGCTGTCAATCAGCGCATCATCAATCGGCAAATCAATATACTGTAACTGAGCACGGCGAATTGATTCATTAATCAAATCGCCGGTACGCTGTGCAGTTTCAAAGTTTTTAATATGTGTTACTGTCGGGAAACAGGCCAGACGGTTACCCCATAAGCGGAAACCAGTACCATAACTGTTAAATACCGTCGTAATACCCTTTTCATTCAGACGATTGGTTTCTGCCTGCGGATCATCAATACGTGCAGTCAGCGAAACCTCCATACCCGTTACTCCGGACAGTTCACGATTGGAAATACTGAACCAATAACCCTGTTCAACATCAGTTCGCATCCGTAAACCGGCTGCATGAGTAGCCAGACTTTCCAACTCACCACTGGTACCGGTAACATAGGGATAAAATAATTGCGCCCGATCCGAAGACGTCTGGAAATTAATATTACCGAGCGAACCGCGCCCCTGAACAGCCTGGGTAAGCGTTGTTCCTTTCGGTGCAGCAATATAGGCAATAGCTTCAAGCTTATCAGCCAGAGTAACCATAGCTGCCGCCACAGTCGCTTCCGCATCAAACTGAGGCACAATAATAATTTTTGCATCTGCTCCCAGCCGGGTAAAACCTTCCGTAAGCAGCTCCATCCCTTTGCGTTTACCGGTAGCTGCCTCGTAACCGCCGATAATATCCTTTGAAGTTACCTTACTTGGATCAAGATAAGTATAACTAATAGATACATCTGAACGCATTTGAACAAAAGTCAGCTCACCTGTTTCATTATTCAAAGCATAGTCAGTACCCTCTGATAATGTCTGATTACCAGCCAGAACTGTATAACCTGCCTGTACAGCCGGATGTGCTGTTTTCGCAGTCAGCGTATCACCGTCAATAACCAGTAACTCAGAATCAACGACCGTTTTATGTTTATCCGGATCCAGTACATTCACTACATAAGCAACACCAGACTGATAACGAGTCCAGATATTGGCCGCATCAGGTAAAGTGAAACCTGCACCAGTCAGCAAACCGAACTGACTGAAATCTTTAACAGTCTGACATACAGTTAACTCATTAACCGGGCCAGACATACCGGTACCGACAATTGCAGTAATTGCCCCGTCTACGGTATAGACAGGACTGCTGCCACCATCAATACGAATTGTTTCAACACCATGCAAATAGGCTGCTGCCATGATGATTTTTACTCCTTCGAAATTACAGAATGTGAAATAGCTCTGGCCTTAATCTCACCACGAGTTGGTATAGACTTGACCAAATTTTGCTGATTAATCACCGGACGCTGCTCCACCTGAAGTGTCTCGGTGCGAGCGCGTAACCGGTATTGCCAGACTCCGTCGGCCTCACCCAGAAAGCGCTCACTCAACAATCGGATTTGCTGGCAATGTTCAGGCTGGAATCCCACTAATGCCAGACGTAAAGAATCGAGTAAATCCAGAACACCGTTTTCACCATCCAAAGCACGTGCAAAAACAGTAAAACGCAATTGCAAATGCCTCTCCTGTACAATCAGATCCGTACTGCGCGGCTTTTTAAATTTACTGCGCTGATAACCGATTAAGACCGTACCCAGCGAATGAACAAACTGATAATTCTTTAAACTATTAGGCATCAGTTGTACTGAATATTTTGGCAATGCATGCTGAAGATGTGTCTGCACATCATTTAAAACAGAACAGGTTAAATTCATCCAGTACTCTCCATACATTCCGGCAGGCACAAAAAAAACCTCACAATCAAAATTGTGAGGGAAATAAATATTGCGACTAAACAGTTTACAGCTTAAACCTGCCAGCAAAAAATCAATAAAATATTACAAAATCAAATTGTCATCTTTAACAAAGATGACATTCAGAATATGAATATACAAAAAAGTATAAACATTAAAATGACAAAAGCATTTTAAATAACAGCTATAAAAAAAGCTGCATTCGCAGCTTTTAATCATAATTTGGCGGAGAGGAAGGGATTCGAACCCTCGATACGCTATTCACGTATACACGCTTTCCAGGCGTGCGACTTCAACCACTCATCCACCTCTCCGTGAGAATGGAATTGCGCGCATTATAACGAGAGCGTATCTTTCTGGCAAGAACTTCGCAATCCGGCTACTATAAAATCAGTGATAACAATCCTGCCGCAATCAGAGGTCCGACCGGTATTCCGCGCAAAAAAGCCACACCAATAATGGTGCCAATCATTAAACCAGTGACAATGGTCGGATTAACCTGCATCAGATGAACACCGCGTCCACCCAACCATGCCACCACTATACCTACCACTACTGCAGCCATGGTTTTCCAACTGGTTACCAGAGCTGCAATTTGTGCAGGCTGAACCTTACCAGTAATTAAAGGAGCCAGTACCCCTATCATAAGTAACATAATACCCAGTTGCACACCGTATTTTTCCAGTACAGGTGCATATTTAAGCAAAGGCGTTTGCTGCACCAGCAAAATAATCAGTGCAGAAATGGTTACAGAAGGGTTATGTCCGATAATACCCAAAGCCACAAACAATAATAGCAGCAAAGCATTTGCATTACTTGCCCAGAAAGACATATTCATCCCCTGATTTAAGATTATTGAAAATAAATACCCGTATCAATCCCATTGCAACAACATGAGTGACAGATATAAATGTACAAAACAATAAACCATAATCAAAGCCTGAGCAATTCATGTTTGTATATCAGAAATTTTTCCTACTTCATGAGGGTTTAAACGAGCCTCATCTTCCTGCCCCAATCCGACCAGACTGCGTAAACCTGTCATATAATCATTAACATCCAACCCCTGACCATAACGTTGCGCCTGCCATAAAGTTTCAGCCAGAACTTCTATCATATCGTGTTCCGCTTTCACCCAGTCGCCTGCATATTGCTGACACAAACGCTGATGAATAGTAGCAATCCCGAAAGGCTGATCTATCGCTACCTGCTCCTGTACAGACAAATGTAAAGATAAATGCAGAAATGGATTAGTTTCACCTTCTTCAGGACGCCATACCCGGGTTAAATACTGCTCGATATTTTCCAGATAAGGTGCATATTCAGAGTGCGCAGCAATAATTCTTAACGCTTTTTGTTGCAGTGCATCCAGCAACTGCGGCTGCTGACGTTTACGCCATACATCCGCAAAAAAATGACGTACATCATTAGTATTGACATCATACATAACAGCACTCATTGCAGGCAAAATAATGCAAATTATAAAACAATGACCTTATTACTGATAATTTATTACTTCTATCGCAACCAGTTTCTTCTTAATAATTCTTATTTCTGTAACAGCTCATATTTTCAAAATGGATTAATAATCGGAAATCAATAACTATTCATTAAATTGTATATCAATCAAAATAAAGAAAAATTAGCTGATGTATACAGTAATTACTGCTAGCTTTACCGTAGCTGAAATAATAAACAAATCATAGATTTTTTATTTTCTTATAAGCCAGACTCATCCTATCAATTGGCATTATCAGATTGCCAGTACCGTAACTTCATAAAAAGCTGGCAAATAACTTACGATATGAGTTAACTGTTTGCACTAAATGTGCTATGGCATACATTTTACCTGTACTGGTGCCGTTGTTCTTTCACAGTAAGCTGCCCCCTTCGCATTAAGAACAATGTAATGAGGGATTTTCTCATACGCACAAACTACTGATGGATCCATTAATGTATCCAGAACCCATACTTCTTTGTTTTTTTATACTCAGGTACTAATGATGCTTTCATACATACTGGACCATCATATACCATGACTTCAGTAAGTTTATGAATACCATGTCCGTCAGAAAATGTTGGTGGACAACTCACAATAGGAGTCTGAGCATAGCAATTAATTGATACTACGCCAAGTAACAGACTAATAAATAATGCTAATATTTCCTTACTATTTGATAACATATAAATTAATATCTTTCATTTTGAGTACAAACATTAATTTTTCAAACTCAAAATCGCACCACTTTCATAATCTACTATTTCATTATTCATAGAATCGATACTCCTTTTTGGTTTAAATAATCTGCCATGATTGGTTATATTCCAAATCAAAAAAGATGCAGCTAAGTTATTTCTATCCGGTAAACTAATCAGGATTATATTAAATGATTAAGGCATACATCTTGCCTGTAAAGGTTTATCGGTAACTTCGCAAAAGCTCGCGCCCTTTGCATCAAAAACAATATAATGATTAGCTTTAGCGTATGTGCAGATTAAAAAAGGATCATACTTCGTTCCAAACACCTTCCAATATTGTTTATCTTTTTTAAATTCTGGCTTTAGTTCAGCATTTAATTCAACCGGTCCATCGAATACTCTGGCATTCTTAAACCGGTAAACATTATGCCCGTCAGAAAATGTTGACGGGCAACTCACAACAGGAGTCTGGGCCAGACAATAAATTGATACAATATTAAAAAATAAAGCCAATAAATACTGAGGCAATTTTCGAGTATTCAATAGTATAAAATTCATGCTAATCATAAGTAAATCTTAAAGACTTCTTTGATGATTTATAAAAATTATCTAGGCATACATTTTACTTCTACAGGTGCATTTGTTTTTTCACAATAAGCTGCCCCCTTCGCATTAATAACAACGTAATGTTCAGTATTTTCATACGTACAAACTAACGAAGGATCCCTTAATGCATCTAAATCCCATACTTGTTTGTTTTTTTTATACTCAGGTACTAATGATACCTTCATACATACTGGACCATCATATGCATAAACATCATCAAGCTTATGAACACCATGTGCGTCAGAAAAAGATGACGGACAACTCACAACAGGAGTCTGAGCCAGACAATTAATTGATACAATATTAAAAAATAAAGCCAATAAATACTGAGGCAATTTTCGATTATTCAATAGTATAAAATTCATGCTAATCATAAGTGAATCTTTAAGACCCTTGATGATTTATAAAAATTATTTAGGCATACATTTTACCTGTACTGGTGATTTTGTTTTTTCACAATAAGCTGCTTCCTTCGCATTAAGAACAATGTAATGACGGGTATTCTCATACGTACAAACTAATGAAGGTTCCCTTAATGTATCTAAATCCCATACTTCTTTATTTTTTTTATACTCAGGTACTAATGATACATCCATACATACTGGACCATCATATACATAAACATCATCAAGCTTATGAACACCATGTGCGTCAGAAAAAGATGACGGACAACTCACAACAGGAGTCTGAGCATAGCAATTAATTGATACTACGCCAAGTAACAGGCTAATAAATAATGCTACTATTTCTGTACTATTTGATAACATATAAATTAATATCTGTCATTTTGAGTATAAGCATTAATTTTTCAAACTCAAAATCGCATCACTTTCATAATTTAGTATTTCATTATTCATAGAATCGATACTCCTTTTGGGTTTGAATAATCTGCCATGATTGGTTATATTCCAAATCCAAAAAGATGCAGCTGAGTTATTTCTATCCGATAAACTAATCAGGATTATATTAAATGATTAAGGCATACATCTTGCCTGTAAAGGTTTATTGGTAACTTCGCAAAAGCTCGCACCCTTTGCATCAAAAACAATATAATGATTAGCATTGGCGTATGTGCAGATTAAAAAAGGATCATACTTCGTTCCAAACACCTTCCAATATTGTTTATCTTTTTTAAATTCTGGCTTTAATTCAGCATTTAATTCAATTGGTCCATCGAATACACTAGCATTCTTAAACTGGTAAACATTATGTCCATCAGAAAATGTCGCTGGACAACTCACAATAGGAGTTTTTGCCTGACAATTAATTGATATCATTACAGTTAAGGCACTTGATAACAATGTGGCTATTTTATTATTCAACAACATAAAATTTATCTCCATCATTTGAAATACCATTTTCGGGCCGATTGAAACGAATTAATCGCATTGAAATTGCCTTAGTTTTCCATTGATCATAAACAATAATACCATTGGAATTTTGTTCTACATATATTGCAGCGTGACCTTTATACTGACTCTCACTTTTAAATGTCGCTATTACTGTGCCTTTTTTTATACTAAAATTATTTTTAACAAGAGCCCCTCTTCTCCAAAAAGAAGTATGCGGTGCATTTGCTAAACTCTTAACAGCGGCAACACATTCACGAGATTCTCCAAACCATGTCCTTTCGTCCTTATTTTGTATCGTTTTATTATTTTCAACTGTAGAAATAAGTTTTTTCCAATTTGCATCAGAAACAATAAACGGCATACAATTTCCTTAATTAAGATAAAAACAAAAAAAGTAAATATATTGTAAATTATATTTATCATAATAACAGGATTTACATAAAATATTAAATATTTTTAAAATAAATTAAATTATTAATCCAATTTACCATATGTACAGCATATTAAAAATAATTAATATAAACTATTCTACAGTTTTTCAATCTTTTTTAATCTAACTTAAATCAATCTCGTGACTAATAGCTATGCATATACATCAAAATTTAGTATAATTAACAAAATAAACCATCTGGGGGCGACCTTGGTTTCGACGGGGGTTGCAAAGCAGATGCGTGCATACCGGGGTCTCAGATTCCCGTTAAACACTGAATTTATATAGTCGCAAACGACGAAACTTACGCTTTAGCCGCTTAAGGCTAGACGTTGCAGCGGTTCGCCAATGGGCCGTGTGAGGAAACTCACCGCAACGACATTCACATTGGCTGGTTTAATGTCGTGTTGCCTGACATTAAATAAGATTTATGGCAACTGGTTTACAAACAGCCTGTCTGTCGGCGGTTTGTGAATAAGATTCGAAGTTGGCAAGACTAAGTATGTAGATCGCTCTGTAGAGGACTTTCGGACGGGGGTTCGATTCCCCCCGCCTCCACCAGTCTTTCTATTTTTATTTCAAATTCTTTCTCATTTCTAAATATCTGTATATTACAATCTGTCCAAAATTATACACATAAAATTTTATTTCTTTAAAATGCAAAAAGCTCCCTTGCGGGAACTTGTGCAATCAGCTGTTTAAGGTTAAGCATACCTGTTAATTTTTGATAATTATAACATATTTTATGATTTAGTCAATAATAATTTTTAATTAATTAAAAATTATTATTGGTAATATTAACAAAATAAATTATATAATTAATTTTGTTAGACTTTTATCCAATAAACTAATAAGCAAAATTATATTATTAAACAAAAATAGACTTACTGTTACCAGAAAAATATATTGTTTTATAATTATTTTTATATACAAAAGACTTTAATCAACTGATTTAATCTGATCTTTTTAGATTTAAAAAAGCAAAAAAATAAATTAAATCAGATAAGTTTTCGCTATAATTATAAAAATATTTATAAAATTTCAAAATGAGGATAATCCTTACTAGTTTTCCAGTCTCCGCCCCAGATTATCTTCACTCCAAGTTCAGCAGCCGCTTGCTTCATTGCCAGCGCAATAGTCCGGAATTTGTTCAAATCAGTCCAATCAACAGGATATGGAACCAGATCCACAGCCTTGCCTGTAACATGCTTACTGGCATAAGGATTATTTAACCAGGTCACCTTACTTAAATTTGGCTGAGCATATTTTACCGGTATTCCTTTCTGGCTGCATTGTTGTGCCGTTCGCCCCTTACCATAATTAATACAGCATTGCTCACGGGAACGCACCCCTTCAGTTATCATAAAATCCTGATTTGTTATCTGTATAGCCCGCTTTACCACGTTGGTCAGGCCGCAATCAACTCCATACAAACGCTGTAAGGATCGGTTACTTAATTTATACATATTTATCACCCAAAAAAAAAGCAGCTCGAAGGCTGCTTGATTTATATTTATATTTATATTTATTCTTTTGTCGATTTATCATTACCAATAAACTCTTCTGCTTTTTTACTAACAATATTCATTATGCGTTGTGCCAGTTTCGGTGCAGCTGCTTTAAATGCATCAAGAAACGATGTAGTTGACATTCCTGCAAATACACCAACTCCGGCAAAAAGCCATGGATGATTCTGTGGGAAAAAATAATCAGTTATTGCCGCAGCAAAAATCATTCCCAACAAGACAAATAAAATTGTCATAAACCAACCATAGCGTTTGTAATCTGTAACCAGTAAAGAACCAGCCAGCCCACCTACCAGCGCAAATAAAATACAGACGGAAAAAGCATCTTTTAAAAACTCCATACTTTATCGTCCTTTATATTTAGAATCTTCAATCCGTTTAGCGTAGTTAATCAAATTTCTCCCGGCCAGAGCACATACCACAGCCAGCACAGGATAAGTTGTCATTCCTGTTGTTAATGGTGGATAAGAGGCCCAGAAAGTAGCTGAAATTACAGCCCATATTAGTGCTGAAAAAATCAGCAAATATCCAGACAATACACTGCATCGATTAGACTTAAATATTGCAATAACCAGCTGTGTTAAAGCCACACCTATCAGTAACACAGACAGAGTTAAAGGATGCAATAGCAAAAAACCTTTATACAGTTTCAGATGAAAAACTTCGCTGCCACCTAAAATAAATATGCCAGAAAAACCAATCATAACCAGCGCACTGGTAACAGTAATCACTCTTGTACCAGTATCAAACAACCATCTTTGCAATTTATCTGGTAAAAATCTTAAATCCAGCAGTGAATAAAGTAATTGAAATACCAATTCCACATTTTTCATAAATCTTCCATCAAATCCTCAAAAACAAAAAACCGGCTTAAAGCCGGTTCTAATACCAATAGTTTATAAATAAATATCTATTTATAATCATAAATATAAACAAATATCTTCCAATATATTTTTAATCTTTTATGAAATTTAAAATACAATTAAATAATATAAAACTATATTTTATATTCATAATTCTGATTTAAATCGTTTGTAACTTTGCGAAATATCTTTAACAACAAAATAGCCATACATTTAATTTTATAAAGTATGGCTAAAACTCAGTGAAAATTAAAATACTTCTTCAGCCTGAATGTTTACATCAGTTTAGCCAGGTATTCCCGTGCTGATTCCTTGGCAGGAGAATCCGGTATTTTTTCAAATAAAGGTAAGAAAGCTTTATGACATTTATTAAAAATGCTATCCATACCATAGCTAAATTCATGAATTTGAGATTCATATTTACTACCCAGGATACGGAAAGCAGGTAATAAATGTTCATACATCAAACGCATTTTCTGAGAACAAACAAATGATTCATATAAATTTATCAGACTTTGCACCGAAACATGAATTTCGTCTGAACAGTTTTTAGTAACTTCCTTACTGTTAAAATTAACTTTTTTAACAGCGACCCGACTTAAAAGGCAAATTACATCAATAAATTTAGATGACGGGACTTTTTCATAGCTGACACCATAACGTGTGCGTACAGCCTGCCATAATGTCATAGCCAGTTCAGTCTGTTTTTCAGGTTCAACAGACATTACCAGCTGTTTGTGCAAAGTCTTGATCATGGTAATCTGTGCCGGCAACAATCCAGAAGTGCCATTTTCTTTAACTAATCCAGGTCGGCCACGCTTTTTAGCTACTCTTGATTTACGCCAATGTGAATGAATGGCTTGAGAACACTCATTCTGATACACCCCAACCAATTCCTTCAAACTGTCTTTTACTTTTTTCGGATTAATGCTTTGCAACCAGTTTGTCAGTTTTTTTAACGGAATAACCAGAATTTTTTTTGTGCCGCTTTTGACTGGTATAGATAAAAATCCACAACCATATTTTTGGTAGCAGCCTTTTAATTTACGATGCTGGGTAGACCAGTCCAGTCCAATCCCCTGCACTACAGATTTCATGCAAACATAAATAGTATTTTTGACCTTGACAGTGGCCAAACTACTCCCATGAAAAGAAACAAATGTGATATTATTATCCATTCAAAACTCCTTAAATTAGTCTTGGGTTTTGTTTATCTAATACCTCATAGGTGGCAGCCTTTGAGGTATTTTCCTTTTTAAAAATAAATTCTATGTATCTAAATTTAATTTATTCAATTTTAACCTTATACAAATTAACCAATACTTAATAAAATATATTTACAAAAACTATATAATAAGTTGAATAGCTGTTTTAACTCTATGTTAGTTTAAGGTAATATAACCTTAATTGGTTATCAAAATAACCATATATGGCTATATTAAAATTTATAAAAGATAATTACAAGCACTTTATGGTCTTTTAGAGCCATATTTTATCATTCATTATCATTTTTCCACTATTAATCAATTATGCTTATATTATGAAATTTGCTAATCAACTAAAAAATGCCAGACTGGCTGCGGGACTTTCCCAAAAAGAACTGGCTCAAAAAGCCTGTATTACCCCGTCTTTGATATCCAGATATGAGCTGGGCAAAGTTATACCTAGGCTAGATACAATGAATAAAATTATGAAAATACTTGATTTTCACAATATTGAATCATTAGCGCCTTCTAAAGATAATCAAAATAGTTATTTAACTATACCACCTTTATTTCAACAAACTGCAAATTCAGAAAATACTCATATTACTATTTTAAAAACTGATATAACTGCCCATAAATTTCATATGGATAATCTGTTCTATGTCATCATGAGTGGTAATTCAATGCAAAATCTTTTAAATGATGGAGATAAACTCATAGTTGATACTTCGCAGAAAAAATTAATAGATGGAAAAATCTATGCTTTTAATCAAGGTAATTTATTCAGAATCAAAATTCTGCAAAACCTACCTGAACAGCAAATACGTATTAAAAGCTATAATTCCTATGAATATCCAGATGAAACTGTAACATTAAAAGATATCGAATTAATCGGCCAAATCATTTACAGAGGAGGCTTTTTATAAACTCTTTAATTACAACCTCAATATCAATAATAAATGCTTTCATCAGATATTAAGTCGAGTGCCAGAAATGTGCATTTGACTTAATATATAAATATAAGATTCTAAAAATATTAATAAGTAAATTTTTATAATTTACTAATAAATTGAAAATTTTAACATTTATATACCATATACTCTAAAATACAGGAATTTAATCTATTTTAAAAATATTTAATTTCAATTTATTAATATATAAATGTAAAATTAAAATTGAATCCAAAAATGATTAATTAAATAATACTTTAAAAATAAAATATAAACTGAACTATATACCTGCTTTAATTTTACTCATTCAATAATGAAATATAAAATTTATCTTAATAATAAAAGGAAGTGAAAAACACTATCTCAAGGCGCAAAAAAGCTCCCTTTCGGGAACTTTAATCATCAGCTGTTTAAGGTTAAGCATACCTATAAAATATAAATGTATTATAATCTTTGTAATTTAATTGTCAAGAAGAAAACCGAAAATATTTTTCAAAATCTGATTGTGTTTTCATTTCTTGCCAAAAAAGCCACAAACTTTGTTCAATTGACTCATTCCAGTCCTTACTGGAATAACGTCTACGCTGATTACGTTTGATTGTATTTTGATTCTGGCGTTTATATAAGGGACTTAATTTACAGTACTTACTGGATAATAAAGCAAAAGCTTCACGATTCTTGTAAAACAGATTTCCCATAGATGCTTTTACCATATCATACACTTCTGGCTGATAAGTAGGATAAAGTGTCTGCTGAACATTTTTTTTAGATGTCTGTGCCTGATATTTCCACTCTATACTTCGGCAATGTCCTTTTTTGATTGTATCTCTCATGCAATATTCATAAGCACGCAATACATTTTCCGCCAGATCTACTTCAAATTTATAGTCTTTCATAGATATACCTTAATTTAATAAATATGCTAATTAATTTAATTTTATAATAAATATTTTAATTTATTATATATTTTAATTAGGCATTAATATTTAAAATATATTCTCAGATTAAATATTGGTTAAAAATTTTTTTGCAAAATCATTTGATTCCTCTTTTATATTATAAATATTCCTTATTGATTAGATTATGCATTTATATTTTCATATAATTTAATAAATATCTTTGCTTATGCCTTACATAAAATTGATTATGATTAATAAAAACCGTAATTATCTATCAAAATTGTCATAATAATAAGCCAATAACTAATAAAATGCAAATCATTGCCTAATTATGCAACCACTAAATAAGATTAGGTAAAAACTAAGGGTTAATTATGTATACTGGTAAAAAATTAGGTGAGGCTATTAAATCGGCGATTGAACTCAAAGGTGTCCGCAAAGCGGATGTAGCTCGTGCATTTGGAATCAAGCCGCCTTCAGTAACTAGTTGGATCCAGACTGGTCGTGTAGATAAAACACATATTGACAAGCTGGTTTCATATTTTGCCGATGTTGTTCAACCTGAGCATTTTGGTATTGGTTCATTTGAAACTAACGAAATTTTGTTTAATGGTTATAAAGTGCCTTTACTATCATGGATAGATGCTACCAAACAGCTGGACAAAAATGCTTTAACAGAAAGCAATATTATCTGGGTACCGACACTACGCAAACCCGGCAATCATGCATTTGCACTTGAAATTAAAGGTGACAGCATGGAACCTGAATTTACCGCAGGCGACAGAATTATTGTTGATCCAGAGCATTCTGTAAAAGATGGCTGTTTTGTTATTGTGCGTGAAAATGACAACGAAGCCATGTTTAAGCAGTATATCAGTGAGGGTAGCTATCATTATTTGAAACCACTTAATAATCGCTACCCGATTATTAAAATGTCTGATAACTTTTATATTTGCGGGGTTGTCATAGAAAAATTTAAAATATATGTCTAAGAATTTGACTTGTTTATTGCTAGTTTATGAAGACTTATAGCATTAAATAAACATAAAAAATATTTATTACTTGCTTAGATATTTTGGAATCAGGGGAATTATCCCCTATCATTCTGAAAAAATCAAGATTAGTTAAAATGAATTTTATTTATATCAATTCATATTTTCTACAAATTAGTTTAATATAATTCAGCATAATGCATAAAATTAATTCCGTTTTATTATGTGTTAATAAATTTTAATCTTATAATAAATAATTAAAATCAAAATATTATTTTTATAACAAAATAGATGAACCATTATCATTTAAGAATTGAATTATTTATAGCAAATTAGTGCAGCGCTTTTTATTGGTAACTATGACCATACTAGCTCTGATTAACTCTTACTACTCTACTGATTAATATATCGCTCTAAATATTAATAGTAGCATATAGCATAGTTGTTACTGTTTTTAATAAAAATTTTATAAAATTATAATAAAACCAATATCTTATAACAATGTAAGACATAGTTCAACCGTTTATTTTTGATTAATTGTAAACAAATCTTTATATACAATTATATTAAATAAATAATAAAATTAAGCTATTGAAGCATTATCACAAATGTGATAAATTTTGACTTTTATTCAGAAAGTGATCCATGACCACATTCGGCGAACGTCTGACTAAGCTTCGTGAGGGTAAAAATCTTTCACAGGCTAAATTAGCAAAAATGGCAGGCGTTCCACAAAGTACAATAGCTCAAATTGAAACAGGCAGAAATAAAAGCACCAAAAAAATCATAGAGCTTGCAGAGGTTCTTGATACCACACCGAATTACTTATTAAACGGTGTAAAGGACTTAAGCGTTGTTCCGTCATCCTCTGAAATTGGTAGCTATTCTGACAAAAATATTAGTAACAGTATTGGGGCATATGTGAAGATTCCATATTATGATATTAGTTTATCTGCAGGTATGGGTAACGCAACCTGGATAGTTCGTGATACTCATGACAAATTGCTTTTCAGAGAAAGCTGGTTACAAAGAAAGGGGCTTGATGAGTCATCTCTTAAAGCAATGTATGTCCGTGGCGAATCTATGGAGCCATTACTCTATGACATGGATACAATTTTGTTAAACATAAATGATCTGGAAATTGTAGATGGCGGTGTATATGCAATAATCTATAAAAACAGATTATATATAAAAGAATTACGCAATACAGAAAATGGTATAGATATTATTAGCTATCATCGTGACTATGAAACTATGCATGTTACACAAGAAACATATGATCAATTTAAAGTGCTTGGTAAGATGGTCTGGCGAGGAGGTTAAAAGTCTAAATGCATACCGCTATCCAATAGCGGTTTTTTTTACGTCATTCAATCACAAAAGTAATTTTTAATACATATAATAATCAAATAATTATAATATTTACACTTAAATTATCACAAAAATGATTGCAAATATTTAATTACAATTGTAATATATACACATGGAAAAGTTAAGGAACCAATGGCTTTAACATTAAACAAAACTTCAAAAAGGAAGAAATTTATGACCAAACTAATTATTTTTTTTCATAAACTTAGGTTAAATAACTTTCGTATATTTTTTATTTGTTAATTAATTTTCTAAATAAACTTTAGTCAAAACAGAATTAAAGCGAGTTTAAAAACTACAGCATATTTGTCACATATAAGTATGTTTCAGTTTTTAGAACTTGGTAATAGCAAATTTTTATTACTACCACTTAATCATATTTTCAAGGAGCTAATTATGTTGGAAATCGTCAAACCTTCAAGCGAGAGAATTACATATCCGGTAGCTCGCAGAGATCCGGATTATGGATTTATTGTTTTGTTTTTTTCTGAAAGCCATGGAGTAGTTATTTCTACAACTGAAGAAAATGAGTACAACATTGGCGACACATCTCTTAGTTGGTTATCTTGTAAAAATAGTGATGATTGGGAACCAATCGATATAACCATTTCAGGCTAAAACCAACTGCTATATGTACTGATAACATAATAAAAATAGATTTGAATAAAATTAATACACTTAACATATTTTGATTAAATACATAAAAAATATTAATTTATTCATTAATAAAAGCATGATGAAATAGTATATTTGCCAAAATACATAAGCAGGTCTACAAAGGAGAAACATTGATTAATTATTGATTATCATGCAGGTCAATTTTTTGACTACCTTTATCAGTA
This sequence comes from Snodgrassella alvi wkB2, assembly GCF_000600005.1. NCBI lineage: Bacteria > Pseudomonadati > Pseudomonadota > Betaproteobacteria > Neisseriales > Neisseriaceae > Snodgrassella > Snodgrassella alvi. The sequence continues at coordinate 1,035,175 of NZ_CP007446.1, read as the reverse complement.
TCAGGTTCTTTTAATCATCTGAAAAAAATGTGATAGCCAGTATTTAATAAAGAGAAACATGAGGAAATCAAACGAGAAAAAAATAAGAAAAAAGTTAAGAACAGTAAAGAATATAATCTTATAAGCGCTGTTATATTAGAGGCATAGTAATGATTAACAATAAAATAACTTTACACCATTTTACAGACGAGGAACTGATTAACTATGTATGGCAAAATAGTGAAAAATTTACCAACACCTGTTTATAAACAGAACTTTGTAAACGCCTGGATAATCGTCTGAATTGGATAAATCCGCTGCTATTACAGCAATATTGCTATGCAGATTGTAGTGCTTTAATAGCAGATCTGGATATGCTTGCCCGGTTGCGAAACTACTTTTACCCTAAGATTGAATAATAAAATAAACAAAAGGATTTATGAATACATTCATTGTATCAGCTGCTAAAATTCTTTATGACTTAATCTTAAATTTCTATGAAATAAATCCAACTGATTAAGTGAATACAAATTTATCTTAAATTAGTTTTCTATTCAAAATAAGATAATATTTTATTAAACACTCATTATCTATTAAACATACTTCATAAGAAATCAATACATTTGATATGAGCAATGCTATCCATGATATAAGACTAATTATTGTTGATCTTAAATATAATAATAAATTATATAAGCAAAATTTATATAAATAATGATAATATGTTTTATTAATTGTCAGAATTCTTCTTAATTTAAAGGAATTTCTATGTGGGTGAAATTTAAAAAATGTTTTTTTATATTCGCAGTTGTAGAAATAGTTTCTTCATGTAGCCATATAATTGAAAACTCACTAGATACAAAACCATCTACTCATGCTTCAGATACCATACCTGACAATAAACGAACAATAAATAACAAGGATATTCAACCACCAATATCACAGGAAACCATATCTGATATCTCTGTATCAGATTTATTAAAAAATTTACCCGATTATACATCTGATAGCTACACCGCCGATCAAGGTGTCTTCAAAAAAGTAAATATTTATGACAGTTATGCAGCAATTAATCCCAATGCTTTCAAAAAGGTAAATGTTGACAAGTACGGCAAAAGGCTAAAAGCAAAATATCAGCTCAAGCTGAATACAGATAATATTGCAAGCTTGAAACATAATACAACATATCTTGATAACCTGAATATTTCTACGATATTAAAAGAAAGGTTATACAAAGCATATCCTGATAGTAAATATAAACCTGAGTTAGACGCTGCTGTAAAGAATATAGCTGCTTCATTATCTGATAGAAATAATTTTTTTATAAATAACTCAGATCAATTCGAATATCAATTTCTTCCAATGGTAAGCGATTTCTATTTTGATTCAAACGGAAAATTCATTAGTACAAGCTATCGTATTAAGATTCAAATAGAAATCAAAAATATAAACAAACCAATAAAAATAATTGTACCAATAGTATTCAGAGCCAAAAAAATATAATTATCTGAATTAATACTTTAAGCCGGTATGCACTGCATACCGGCTGTTTGATCCTGACAAATTATTCAGAGGAGATAATCTGAATTTAAATCCAATAATATAAATCAGACAAAAATATCTGACCCGTTTTTTTTAATATCCTCATAACCAGCTAAGCTGGTTTAACAAACGCTAAACCGCCTGCAAATACTGACGCCAGCGAGCAATCTGTGCGCGTACCTGAGTCGGCGCAGTACCGCCAATATGATTACGGGCATGAAGACTGCCCTCAGGAGAAAGTACCTGATAAACGTCTTCTTCTATCAAGCCGGAGAAAGACTGTAATATATCCAGCGGTAACTCACTTAATTCCCTTTGCTGCTCTTCTGCCAGTCGGACAGCACGTGCAACGACCTCATGACTATCGCGAAAAGGTAAACCTTTTTTAACCAGATAATCAGCCAGGTCTGTTGCTGTCGCAAAGCCTTGCAACACTGCCGCACGCATATTTTCAGGTTTAACGCTAACACCTCGCATCATCTCTGCGTAAATACGCAAAGTATCTGTCAAAGTATCAACTGTATCAAAAAGCGGCTCCTTATCTTCCTGATTATCTTTGTTGTATGCCAGTGGCTGTGATTTCATTAAAGTAATCAGCCCCATCAGATGTCCTACAACTCTTGCGCTTTTTCCACGTACAAGCTCAGGTACATCGGGATTCTTTTTCTGCGGCATAATACTGGAACCGGTACAGAACCGGTCGGCAATGTCAATAAAGCCAAAACGCGGACTCATCCAGTAAATTAACTCTTCACTCAGACGGGAAAGATGTACCATCAGAATGGATGCTGCAGCAGTAAACTCAATGGCAAAATCGCGATCAGACACTGCATCCAGAGAATTCTGGCAAATCTCTTCAAAACCAAGTAATTGAGCAGTTATCTCGCGTTGAATAGGAAATGTCGTTCCGGCCAGAGCAGCCGCACCCAATGGCATACGGTTTACACGATGACGGCAGTCCAGCATCCGTTCACTATCACGTCCCAGCATTTCCACATATGCCAGCATATGATGGCCGAAGCTTACAGGCTGAGCTACCTGCATATGAGTAAAGCCTGGCATCACCACTTCTGCATTTTTATCTGCCAGATCAACCAAAGCAGATTGTAAATCTTTAATTAACAGAACAATACTGTCTATTTCATCACGCAACCACAAACGAATATCCGTAGCAACCTGGTCATTACGACTACGTCCTGTATGTAAACGTTTACCGGCATCCCCTACTTTCTGAGTCAGTAAATGTTCCACATTCATATGAACATCTTCCAGATCTACTGACCAGTCAATTTTACCGGCAGCAATTTCTGCCAGGATTTCCTGCATACCGGTTTTAATTGCTGCAAGATCTTCTGCACTAAGCACGCCAGACTGATGCAGCATCTGTGCATGCGCCAGAGAACCCTGAATATCACATTGTGCCAAACGTTTATCAAAAGTTATTGATGCTGTGTACTGTTTAACCAGTTCACTTACCGGTTCATGAAAACGGCCTGACCAGGCTTTTTCACTCATACTTGCTCTCCACTATAACTCAACAATATTCAAAAAATTTACTAACTGCAGATTATAACCACTAGCCTGACATCATTTGCCTCTATCATATAAAGACAATAGTCGCTACCGTGCTTTTTCTGATCACAATACACCCCGGGCACGCTCAGCATGAAAGCGTGTTTGAAAATCTTCGAATTTACCAGCTTCAATAGCCAGACGCATTTCTGCAGTCAGTATCTGATAATAGCGCAAATTATGTATCGTATTTAACTGTGCACCCAAAATCTCACCCACACGCTGTAAATGATGCAGATAAGCCCTGCTGAAATTGCGACATGTGTAACAGTCACAGCTTTCGTCCAGCGGACGCTGGTCATGCCGGTATATGGCATTTCGGATTTTTACATCACCAAAACGGGTAAACAGCCAGCCATTACGCGCATTGCGGGTAGGCATAACACAATCAAACATATCAATGCCGCATGCCACACCGTATACCAAATCTTCAGGTGTACCTACTCCCATCAGATAATGTGGTTTATGTGCCGGAAGTTTAGGTCCGATAGCACGCAAAATACGGTACATTTCAGGTTTTGGCTCACCCACAGACAGCCCGCCTACAGATAATCCGGGAAAACCAATTTCCTCCAGTCCGACCAGTGATTGTTCGCGCAGATCCTCGTACATTCCACCCTGAACAATACCGAATAAAGCATTCGGATTATTCAGGCGTTCAAACTCATTTTTACTGCGTTCAGCCCAGCGCAAACTCATTTGCAGAGATTTTTCGGCTTCTCTGGCATCTACATTTCCGTCAGGACACTCATCCAGCTGCATGACAATATCTGAATTGAGTACCGTCTGAATCTGCATAGAAATTTCTGGAGACAAAAACAGCTTGTCGCCATTAATAGGACTGCGGAAAGTACAGCCTTCTTCCGTTAACTTACGCATTTGTGCCAGTGAAAATACCTGAAAACCACCAGAGTCTGTCAGTATTGGCCTGTTCCAGCCAATAAAATCATGTAATCCGCCAAAATCACGGATAACATCGAGTCCGGGTCTGAGCCATAGATGAAAAGTATTGCCCAGAATAATCTGTGCCTTGATTTCTTCCAGATTACGCGGCGACATAGCCTTAACTGAACCATATGTTCCTACCGGCATAAATACTGGTGTTTCCACCGTACCATGATTCAACTCCAGAGTACCACGACGCGCAAAGCCATCCGTGCGCTTTAACGAAAATTTCAGCATATTAAATAATTCAGAGGCAAAAATTATGACAGAATATATCATTATAGCCTAAACCACCACATTTCGCCGACCAAGCATTGCCAAGCAAAATCCAAATCGCTAAAATAAATTATTTAACAGAAGCAAAAGTGCACCAAAGTAACTTTGGCTTCTATTTACCCTTAATAAATATAATCAAAAGCAGCCATTTGATTTTCTCACTTGTATTAAGCGAGTCTGGTCTGTTGTTTGTGGAGTATGCATGCTGAACATCACCCTGCCTGACGGTTCTGTCCGTCAGTTTGAAGCGCCATTAAGCATAGCTGACATTGCCGCTTCCATAGGTGCAGGCTTAGCCAAAGCCGCAATTGCCGGAAAGATTAACGGCAAACTGGTAGATACATGTGATCAGGTAACAGAAGATGCTCAAGTCAGCATCATTACAGCCAAAGATAAAGAAGGTGTCGAAATCATTCGTCACTCCTGTGCACATCTGGTTGGTCATGCCGTTAAACAATTGTATCCGGAAGCCAAAATGGTTATCGGGCCGGTAATTGAAGATGGCTTCTATTATGATATCTGGTACGAGCGTCCGTTTACACCCGAAGATATTGCTGCAATTGAAACTCGCATGAAAGAATTGATTGCACAAAATTATGATGTAATTAAAAAAGTTACCCCGCGCGAAGAAGTAATTAATGTATTTAAGCAGCGTCATGAAGATTATAAGCTGCGCCTGATTGAAGATATGCCCGATGAAAAAGCTATGGGTCTGTATTACCATCAGGAATATGTTGACATGTGTCGCGGACCTCATGTCCCTAATACTCGCTTCCTCAAGAATTTCAAACTGACCAAGCTTTCAGGCGCCTACTGGCGCGGCGATGCTAAAAATGAACAGCTGCAACGTATTTACGGCACCGCCTGGGCCAGTAAAGAAGATCTGAATGCTTACATCCAGCGTATTGAAGAAGCAGAGAAACGCGATCACCGCAAACTGGCAAAACAAATGGATTTATTTCATTTGCAGGATGAAGCACCGGGTATGGTATTCTGGCATCCCAAAGGCTGGTCACTGTGGCAGGTTATTGAACAGCATATGCGTCGCGAGCTGTCTGCTGCCGGCTATCAGGAAATCAAAACACCCATGATTATGGATCGCACATTATGGGAAAAATCCGGTCACTGGGATAACTACAAAGAAAACATGTTTATTACTGAATCAGAAAAACGTGTTTATGCTGTAAAACCCATGAACTGCCCTGGTCACATCCAGATTTTTAATCAGGGGCTGCGCTCATATCGTGATTTACCGCTGCGTCTCGCTGAATTTGGTTCTTGTCATCGTAATGAACCATCTGGTGCCCTGCATGGCCTGATGCGCGTACGCGGCTTTACTCAGGATGATGCGCATATATTCTGTACCGAAGATCAGATTGTCAGTGAAGCAAAAGCATTCAATGAGCTGGTAATGCGTATTTACCGTCAGTTCGAATTCAATGATGTAGCGGTTAAATTATCCTTGCGTCCGGAAAAGCGCGCTGGCTCTGACGCCATCTGGGACAAAGCTGAACAAGGACTGCGTGATGCACTGACAGCCTGTGGTGTAACCTGGGAAGAACTGCCCGGAGAAGGCGCTTTCTACGGACCTAAAGTAGAGTACCATATTAAGGATGCATTAGGTCGCTCATGGCAATGCGGTACCATTCAGCTGGATTTCGTTCTTCCGGAACGTCTGGGTGCAGAATATGTAACAGAAGAAAACGGACGAGCCCGTCCGGTAATGCTGCATCGCGCCATTCTGGGTTCACTGGAACGCTTTATCGGCATCCTGATTGAACATCATGCAGGTGCATTTCCACTGTGGCTGGCACCTGTACAAATGGTAATTATGAATATTACTGAAGCACAAACCGAATATTGTCAGCAACTTGCCACGCGATTAACCGCAGAAGGGTTCCGCGTGCATTTAGACTTGCGTAATGAGAAAATTGGATACAAAATCCGAGATAACAGTACGCAACGCCTACCCTATCAACTGGTTATAGGCGAGAAAGAAAAACAGGACAACAAGGTTGCCGTTCGCAAACGCGGCGGTGAAGATCTTGGTCAGATGGATATTGAAACATTCATTAGCCAGCTGAAACAAGAAGCCTTGTCTCTTCATTAAACCGTGAATAAGGAGTACGACCATCGCTCAAGAACGCGAAGCACGCATCAACGGTGAAATCACCATTAAAGAAGTGCGTTTGATTGGTCCAACTGGAGAACAGTTGGGTGTAGTATCGACTCAGCAAGCCCTGAAACTGGCCGAAGAGCACGATGTGGATCTGGTGGAAATTGCCCCCACCGCCAAACCACCCGTCTGCAAATTAATGGATTTCGGTAAATTCAAATACGAGCAATCCAAAAAACGCGACGAGCAACGCAAAAAGCAGAAACAGGTACAGGTTAAGGAAATTAAATTCCGGCCTGGTACCGATGAAGGTGACTATCAGATTAAATTGCGTAACATTGTTCGCTTTTTGACTGACGGTGATAAAGTAAAAGTTACCTTACGTTTCCGCGGACGCGAAATGGCACATCAGCATCTGGGCACAGAACTACTCAAGCGTATTCAGGCTGATTTAATCGAAATTGGTACCGTTGAGCAGTTTCCAAAAATGGAAGGTCGCCAGATGGTAATGATTATTGCAGCGAAGAAAAAATAATCATTAACCGGAATTTCAGCCTGTCTTAAAAAAGTCTCATTTTATCTCAGTAAAATGAGACTTTTCATTTTATTAAAAACACAAATAATAACTTAACAAATCCGGATATATCTGGTCATAAGTTATTAACGCTATATTGTCTTAGCAGCACAGGTATATTATAATCCGCTTCTTGTGCATCGCCGCTGTGCATGAATCAAATTTTAAGCGGCAAAAACCGTGGTGTGCGGGTTAAAGTGCTGAATTCAGCCACCCCTCGCCTGATCAAACAACAATGGAGTTTTCCCATGCCGAAAATGAAATCCAAATCAAGCGCGAAAAAACGCTTTAAAGTATTGGGTAACGGTGGTGTAAAACGCGCTCATGCGTTCAAACGTCACATTCTGACGAAAAAAACCACCAAAAACAAACGTCAATTGCGTGGCACCTCTATGGTGAATGAACGCGATATGGCTTCTGTTCATAAAATGTTACCCTACGCTTAAGGAGTTTAAATTATGCCTCGCGTAAAACGTGGTGTTACCGCTCGTGCACGTCATAAAAAAGTTTTAGCGTTAGCCAAAGGCTATCGTGGTCGTCGTAAAAACGTCTATCGCATTGCCAAACAGGCAGTAATGAAAGCCGGTCAGTATGCTTATCGTGACCGTCGTCAGCGTAAACGTCAGTTCCGTCAGTTGTGGATCGTTCGTATTAATGCAGCAGCCCGTCAGAATGGTTTGTCTTACAGCAAATTCATGAATGGCCTGAAAAAAGCTGCCATTGTTATTGACCGCAAAGTACTGGCTGATCTGGCTGTATTCGATCAGGCTGCATTTGCTCAATTGGCAGCACAGGCAAAAGCTGCTTTGGCCTAACAGACAAAAAGCTTATCAAAAAGGAAACTTCGGTTTCCTTTTTTTGTATTTCTGCTTTAGTAAAAATTTCCATCATTGTTCCATCAATATTTAGCATTGTTGAACAGATGAATTTCGCGCTAAAATAATCTTTTAGTACACATTTTATTATAAATTGTTATATAGCTCATTTAAGATCTGATATACGGTAATCGATAAAATACAGCTGCCATATTCAGCAAAACTAAAGAGCATCAAAACATTTTTTCATTATATTTTAAGTAAAGAATCTTGTTATGGAAAATGCCAACCGCATCGTTGCCGAAGGCATCGCTGCTGTTAATTCAGCCATTGATTTACCTGCTTTAGAATTAGTAAAAGCCAGCTATCTTGGTAAAACAGGTGAATTGAATGCTTTATTAAAAACATTGGGTAAAATGTCGCCAGAAGAACGCAAAACAACTGGCGCACATATCAATGAGTGTAAAAACCAATTTCAGGATGCATACAACCGACAACGTGATGCATTAAATGAAGCAAAACTTCAGCAGCAACTGGCGGCAGAAGCGCTGGATGTGACCCTGCCCGGATGCGGACAAAATCTCGGGGGTTTGCATCCGGTTACCCTTACTTTGCAACGTATAGTAGAACTGTTTCATAGCATGGGTTTTACTGTAGCAGACGGACCGGAAATAGAAGATGATTTTCATAACTTTCAGGCTTTAAATATCCCGCCAAATCATCCGGCTCGTGCTATGCAGGATACTTTTTATGTAGAAAATGGTAACGTACTGCGCACCCATACATCTCCTATCCAGATTCGTTACATGCTGGATAAAAAAGAACCTCCGATTCGCATTATTGCTCCCGGACGTGTATACCGTGTCGATTCAGATGCAACACATTCTCCCATGTTCCATCAGGCTGAAGGATTATGGATAGAAGAAGGCGTTACTATGGCCGATCTGAAAGCAGTCTTTACAGACTTTATCCGCCGTTTCTTTGAGCGCGATGATTTACAGGTACGTTTTCGCCCTTCCTTCTTCCCGTTTACAGAACCTTCAGCAGAAATTGACATCATGGGTGAACGCGGCTGGCTGGAAGTAGGCGGCTGCGGCATGGTACACCCCAATGTATTAAAAAATGTCAATATAGATGCAGAAAAATATACAGGTTTTGCCTTTGGCATCGGTCTGGATCGCTTTGCCATGCTTCGCTATGGCATTAATGATTTACGCCTGTTTTTTGATAATGACCTGAATTTTCTTAAACAATTTCAGGATTAAGATTACTGATCATATAACTGACAGGTAATACTGAGCGGACTAAATCCCGTAAATATAGCGATTAAGTAGTTAGATTTTACATTCAGCCAGTTATCAATTACTGATTGTACAGAACACCGGATAGCGCATTAAAAATGAATCTCTCAGATTTAACCGACCGGAAACTGCCAGAAAATTATTTAGTCCAATTAAGTAACCTGAACTAATTTCATTAATCAAAGATATTAATTCCAAAAGTAAAAAAAGCGTTTGTAAGGCTTTATAATCGTGTCACTGAGCATGCCTGAATCAGCCTCCGAACTTTTGGATTAAACCGAAACAGAATATATACTGGAAGCATCATGCAATTTTCTCAAAATTGGTTATATTCATGGATTAACCCTGAATTATCTGCACAAGAGCTGGCACATTTATTAACCATGGCCGGACTGGAAGTAGAAGAAACCACCCTGGCTGCCCCTCCATTTCATGGGGTGGTCATCGCAGAAGTTAAATCTGTAATCAAACATCCGGATGCAGACCGTCTCAATATTACACAGGTTGATGCCGGTACAGGAGAACTGATACAAATCGTTTGCGGTGCTCCTAATGTACAACCGGGAATCAAAGTACCTTGTGCATTAGCTGGTGCTGTCTTACCGGGCGATTTCAAAATCAAACCAACAAAAATGCGCGGACAAGTCTCTAACGGGATGCTGTGTTCTGCCAAAGAATTAGGTTTACAAGATGAAGTAAACGGCTTACTGATTCTGCCTGCTGATGCACCAGTCGGCAATAATATCCGCGATTATCTCAATCTGGATGATGCTCTGCAAACCTTAAAAATCACACCTAACAGAGCAGACTGCCTGAGTATAAAAGGCATAGCACGTGAGGTGGGCGCTTTAACCCAGAAACCACAAAATCCAATAGAGATTGTTACTAATCCATCAACACTGGATGCCAGCCAGCCTGTCACCATCGAAGCACCGGAAGACTGTGGCCGTTTTATCAGCCGGATAATTCGCGGAATTAATATTAATGCTGTAACGCCTGTATGGTTAAAACAGCGGCTCGAACGCAGTGGCCTGCGTAGCATTAATCCTCTGGTTGATATAGGTAACTATGTCATGCTTGAGCTGGGCCAGCCAATGCATATGTTTGACGAAGATAAAATCTCCGGCAAACTGATCGTGCGGCGTGCCCATGAAGGTGAAACACTGGAATGCCTCAATGATAAAACCGTAACTCTAAGCAGTAACACACTGGTAGTAGCTGATGAAAAACAAGTTCTGAGTATTGCCGGATTAATGGGTGGTGTTGACAGCTCAGTAACAGACAGCACGCGTAATGTTGTGATTGAAAGCGCATGGTTTACCCCGGATATCATTGCCGGAAAAGCACGGCAGTATGGATTCGGTTCAGATTCATCATTCCGTTTTGAACGCGGAGTAGACTTTAATTTACAACAACAAGCCATTGAACGGGCAACTACGCTGATAAAAGAAATCTGTGGCGGTGAAATTGGTGCAATTACAGAAGCAACCGGTAATCTGCCTGCAGTTAAACAGGTAAAAGTGCGTACAGCAAGAGTAGCAAAAGTATTAGGCGTTGCCATTGATTCAGCCAGAATTGCCATCATCCTGCAACATTTAGGGCTGGAGCCGCAAGCTTGTGAAGAGGGCTTTATCGTTACCTCACCCAGCTTCCGATTTGATATTGAAATCGAAGCCGACCTGATAGAAGAAATTGGCCGCGTGTATGGTTATGAAAATATTCCCAATGATCATACCAATGGCAAATTGAATATGGTAGCTTTGCCGGAAACACAAAAGCCACTGTTTAGTGTTTACCATCAACTGGCTAATAGCGGCTATCAGGAAGTAGTCAGCTATGCATTTGTAGAAGAAGCATGGGAACGCGATCTGGCCGGTAATACTGATCCGATTCGTTTACTAAATCCGATAGCCAGTCAGCTCAGCGTTATGCGCTCTACTCTGTTTGGCGGCCTGATTGAAATATTACACAATAATCTGAACCGTAAACAAAACAGAGTAAGATTATTTGAAGTAGCACGTGTATTTCAAAAACAAAATCAGCAATATACACAAACCACAAAAATTGCCGGTTTAGCTTATGGTTCTGTCTTTCCTGAGCAATGGGCAGTACCCACTCGCAACACCGATTTCTATGATGTCAAAAATGATGTTGCAGGCCTGTTAAGTGCGCATAAAGTAAATTATCGCGCAGCACAGCACCCTGCACTTCATCCGGGCAGAACTGCTGAGATTATCATTGATAATAAAGTAGTTGGTGTTATTGGTGAATTGCATCCGCGCTGGACACAAAAATACGACCTGCCCTTGTCGCCTATTTTATTTGAGCTTGATTTAAGTGCTGTTCTGGCACAAGCCAGGATTACTTATCAGCCAGTATCTAAATTCCAACCAGTACGGCGTGATCTGGCCTTTATCATCCCCGAACAAACTACTGCTGAAGAGCTGATTAATGTGCTGTCTACAGTGAAACATCCAGCCATTCAGGAAATATCTGTTTTTGATGTTTATCGCGGTAAAGGTATGGCGGAAAATACGAAAAGTCTGGCGGTCAAAATTATTTTACAAAGTACAGAACAAACCTTAACTGATGAAGAAGTTGAAGAAATAATGACAAAACTCATTGATACAGCAGCCACAATTGGTGCACAATTACGTACTTAAAAAATTCAAACTGGGCAATTTGCCTGGCTAAAAAATTTACATACTTGAAAACAAAAACTAATTTAGGGATAATAACGCCCTCTTTAATGAAAGAAATTCTGATATGACGCTAACAAAAGCTGAACTTGCTGATATCCTGGTTGAAAAAGTTGCCGGCATGAGCAAACATGATGCCAAAGAAATTGTTGAACTATTCTTTGAAGAAATTCGCAGTACTCTTGAAAAGGGCGAACAAATTAAAATTTCCGGCTTTGGTAATTTCCAGTTGCGTGATAAACCGCAACGCCCGGGACGTAATCCAAAAACTGGAGAAGAAGTACCTATTTCTGCCAGACGCGTTGTTACTTTCCACGCATCACAAAAATTAAAAGGTATGGTTGATCACTATAATGGAAAACAAGCCTAAGCAGTTGTTACCCATACCAGCACAGCGGTATTTTACCCTCGAAGAGCTATGCCGCCTTGCAGACATCAGTGCCGAGCAATTCTCTGTCTGGCAACAGACACATGGCATTATTGTAGGCTATGGCGGTAAGCACTATACCCGTGCTGATGTGATTAAAGTCAGACAATTGCGCGACAGCTTTACACCATATATAGACTCATTTACACGTAATCAGGTAGATGCTGATGGTAATCCCGTCATTAATGCACTGGAAACCCGTCAGCAAATTGAAAAAGTGGTAGATAACCTGAATAGTGTACTTGCTAAGTAATACGATTACTTTTATAATCGCTTCCTTTACAAAGTCGGAGTGTGGCGCAGTCTGGTAGCGCACTTGCATGGGGTGCAAGGGGTCGAAGGTTCGAATCCTTTCACTCCGACCAAAAAATAAATACAGCCTAAGTGGCTGTATTTTTATTTCCTATGATTCATATAAACATCATTCAATACTAAAAATCGATTATCTGAATACCTTAACTGCTTCATGCCCATCAAATGTGGTTGAAAATCGAATATAACCAACCTCTTTTAATTGGCATAATAATTCATAAGCAATAATAAAATCAGTAGATTTATTTTCAACTATTTGAATTTGTAATGCTTGTACGCGTGGTTCATATTTCAATAAAGTAAAAGTAATATATTTCTGTAATACAGACAAGCTGGAAGGCAAATGACGATAAATAATGCTTAAATCTGGTAATCCGTAATCAGGTATGTGTTTAACGCTACCACGCCGAGTGTTTAAAATACGCTCAATATTATTCATAACGCTATAAATATAGCGTTCTTTAAGATCCAGAGTAATTAATGGAACATCTCCAGAAAAATTCAGAGTAATTTTCTCTAATAAAGACGCATCAATCATAATAAACTTATTTACACCTTCATAATATGTAATAATTATTTGAGTTTAATTATTTAACCATTTACCATCAGAATATTTTAGCCATGATAAATCATGTAGTCCGGTTATTGATATCACCAGACAATACTCTATTTTTTCTTATCAGGTAATACTTTTTCTATTTTCTTCGCTACTTTATCCTGAGCTTTCTGCATACCCTGCTGCTGTAATTTATCCATCTGCTCCTGCATAGCCTGCTGAGCTTTTTTAGCTATCTTTTCCTGTTTTTTCTTCTCTTTTGATGCTTTTTTCTGTGCCTTCTCCGCTTGTTTTTGTTGTTTGCTTAAATCCTTAACCTGTTTTTTAGATTTTAACTGAGCCTGTGCTCCTTCCACCAAAATATAATTATTCCTAAATAATTTTAAATCATCTATAGGAATTAGTATTTTCCAGGTTTTATTGTCAGACTCTGGCTGATTAAAGAAAAACACTAATCCCAAATATTGTGTTTTACTATCTATATCTCCTTTTATATTCTGTGTATCAAAAGGATAAATCATACGTATATCTTGTTTAACCAGTTCATCACCAAGAGCATTGTCTGCATTAGTAAGTAAATCATAATAACTGGCCTGATTAAATAGATTATTACTCTTTAATTGAAAAATTACCATTCTGAAGGTATTTTGCTGCGAATTATCTGTCTGGTTTAAAAGATGCGCAGAAACCACCCTGAAATCATAATGATAATGTTTTAACTCAATTGCTTCTTTTCCTGTTTTGCGTACATCCTCATATCCTTGTTGCAATAATCCACAACCAGATAATCCTGTTAGTAAAATTAATACAGACAAGAAACGATAATTCATCTATAGCACTCCGAGAAAAATCGAAAATAGTGCACCAGCTTCTGGCTGCCCTGCAGTAACACCAGCTTTGATTATCTGCGGGTTACTGCCATTTAATTGTGCCTGAGGTAATAAATCAGCACTGATTTTTGCCACTAGCTCTACATCCAGAGCGCATCCCACATATTTCCTGACCAAAGTTTTTAAAACCGTTCGCACAGGCTGATTTTCATAAAGTAAACTTAATATTGCATAATCATTAAGTTTCACAGATATCCTTATTCTGCTATTGGCATCATATAAAAACCGGCCTAGCACAGCCGTATCAAAAGTTATTCCAGTACCTATAGATCGTTGAGGCACGGCATATTTGACAGCAATAAACTCATCTATGACTACCTCTCTGGCAGCAGGAATAACATATTGAACAATCTCTTTTAAACCAAATATATTTTTATTTTTTTTATTTAAATTTTTAATTACACCAAGATAATAACATGGATCAATATCTAATTTGCTCTTACCATGAATCAGTGTCAGTAATGCCCGTGAAAGACGATCTGAAGCATCCGGACGAAATTGAAAATCATAATGAAAACGTTTCCATATCTGGTAAAACATAGTCATCATACGGTGATGAAACATATCCAGAAAGGCTAACAGATTTTCCATCCCGTCTTTTTTTTCTGCACTTTCTGCTATGAGCCAGTTTGGCATGACACCATCTGTACCGATTAAGCCCATAAAGGTAGTAAACACAACCGGTAATTTATAATCATATACAGATTCAGGCAGAGACTGTTTTAGCTCACTTGCAGGAAAACCAAGATATGGCCATGCACAAAATTGAAGAGTTAATTCACTATCACTTTGCAAGTCAGGTACGCGTAAATTAACCTGATGTGACTCCAGTAAATGACAAAACTGAAAAAAATTATATGCCTCTGGAGCCAGCATTAATCTGTTAAATAAACTGACATTCATAAAATTTTTTCATCCACACTTACTGGCCAGCTCAATGTAATAGCTTCAGGCTGCAATATGACATTTACTTTTATAGCCAGATTTAATTGTGCATAAGCTATTAAATAACAGTTCAGAACATAAGCAAATAAAGCAGCATCTGCTTCATTGATAAATCCAGTACTATCCAGTTCGATATCGATTACCAAACATCTAATCATCATACCATGATGTATAATATGTTGAATTTCAGTCTGAACAGAGTGAATAGCTGCTATATTTTTTTCATTTGCCGCTGCTGTCGACCAGTTCAATAAACGCAAGCTATTTTTCAAAGTACCGGTATCTAAGGTAGCCAGATAATTATTACTCATCTCAAACAATAATTGCCATTGCTGATTCTTATAATCCGGCGGGTAATGTAAAGCTGTAGGTACCATTACCATTTGAGCATCTTTTACACCCAGTACAGGCGAATGCAGACTGAGTATTTTGTTATATTTAGTAATCTGGCGTGGTAGATTACCATTAGCGCCAAGAATACTGATTGAAAAAATCTCTTCTTCATCAGGTTGGATTTCACCACTAAAACTTATAAAATTATCATAATGATTGCCGATACCTTGACGTGAGCGGATATAATAATATGGTCTGTCTTTATCAAATATATTGAGCTGACGTTTACTATGCTTAAACTCATTAAAAGGCAAATAATATTTTCTTTTACCACTAATCTGGCTGAATGATTCCACCTCAGTAACTGCACATACCGTTACCTGATCCTTAACTGAAAACGTGGGTGACAATTTGTATTCAGTATGTAATGGAGAACGCACAACCGGTTCTGCCTCTAAATCAAACAAGTTAATTACAGGTACACAAAACAGTTTTAAATAATTGCGGTTAAACACTAGCTCCAGCGGAAAATCCCGTTTTAAATGAAAATTTACCAATAGCTCATGTTTATCATTATTAAAATCTTTTTCACTTAGATTATTTAGTTCAAAAAAAAGAAACTTTTCTTTAAACAGGAAATATTCCATCACTAAATCATGTTCATTTGCCTGCCGGTTCTGTAACCATGTAACTGAATCATAATTAAAATGTGTTCGCTGTAATTTTAGCTTATGATTTATGATGTTTAAATCTTCATCAGTAGTAATATGTGACAAATAATTTGTCAGATAATGATAAATACTCAGTCTGGTTTCTATTTCACCAACAAGATGAAACTTGAGTGAAAAATTGTCTGGTAAACGAATATTCTGACCCGCATTCGTTTGACGAAGTTGTAAACGTAACTGGATGACAGATTGTCCGATATCATTATGTACAAGGCGGAAATCATTTATTTCAACAGGATAGATATCAACTGATTGAGTTGTCCGGTATTCACACGATATACCTGTATTGGTATCAACAGCAGTTTGCAGTATCAAACCGGCAGGAATATGCTGATCATTCGTATAAATCTCTTCATTTAACATTAATTGCACTATCGACATAGAAGCAATAGGCTGAAGATGATGTGGCCATAGTAATGCTACAGAGCTCTCAGTTAACTCTGGCATATCATCATCAATTTTTTGATACAATTTTGCAGCTAAAAAAGCAAATCCTTCAAATAATCGCTCCACCATCGGATCCCGCTCAAGGGAATCCTGCATTTTTAAATACTGTGCTGCATCAGGATGAACCTCAGCAAAATCTTCACCGGCCTCTTTCAGATAACGCATTTCCGCTTCATAATAACGCAGAATATTGTCTTTTTTTTCCATATTTTTCATTTACCTATACAACAATTGATGCGCCAGAAACGGATTGAGTAACACCAGTTCTTTTTTCAGCTCTTCAATTTGTCCAGCTATAAACTCTTTATTATTACCTTTGATAGTGATAAATTTTTGCTGTAAAAGCTTTAACAACTCTTGTTTGATCTGAAAAGTTAATTTTTTATTCCATTCAAATAAAGGTTGCTGTGAAAAGGGCTGATTAAGCTTTTCCAGCAGAGATATTGCAAATTCTGTTTTGCCACTTTTAATAGCTAATCGGGCAAGTAAAAATTGTTTGTAATATAACTGCTCAAGCCCTTCATCAAATTGCACAGTAGACAGCCATTCCATCGTTTTATCAAAACCCTGCTCTGCCAGAATTACAAATGCCTGTGCGTCAATATCTTCGGTTGATGTAAGCTTATTATCGGAAGACAATTGCATTTCTTCTACATTTTGCTGCTGAAAACGTGCATGAACTGCAATCCAGTCTAAAGCCTCACCGGAAGCAAAAGGATGATTATCATTAAAGGATAATGTTTCGAGTCCGGGTACACGGTTAAGCAGAAAAGCCATATCACTGCACAGCATATCAGCCCATACATTTGCTTCAGGTGCCAAATGCTGCATTGCATTCCAGCTCAGATATTGCAAATCAAGATAAAAGTGATTGGAAGCCTCCATAAAACCGGCATGGCATTGTTCTAATAATCCGTTCCACTCTTTACGCTGATACAATGTCTGTAAGCGATTTATCAGTTCCTGTCTCGGAGGAGGAATTTTTGTCAGTCCGTCCTGATGCAAAGGTAACTGCTCAAGCATATCCCATCGGAACTGACGCAATAATCTGTATGATGCATAGGGTTTCTGCTCTTTATCGGCAATGAACTGCCCTACAGTTTTCATTGTCTGCATCAAATCCTGAAAAGAACGTAAAATTACTTCATCATTATCAGTACTATTACTCTGGTTTGAATTATTATCAGTAGTTACTGAATCAGCTTGATTAATAGCTGCCTGAGTTTCACCAGCAGGCACAGGTAATAAGCTGAGTAAGCCATTGAGCTCATCTACTGTCGCTTCAAATTGTGCAGAAAAATTTTCCTGAATCAGCTCACATAATATGGTAATTACCTGATATTCGTTTGATGATAATGTACTTTGGCACAATAAAAATGCATCTTCCATTTTTGTGCCGCCCAGCCAGCGAAACATCGTTTTAATAAGGGTGATACGTTGGGGCTGAAAAGTAGGCGTATATATTGCCTGCATTCCATATATTAATAATAAACCTTTAATCAGTCCCTGAAAGGCTTCACGACGAAACAATACATAAGTCAGATATACAGCTACGCGAATATCTTTACCTACGTTCTGGCAAAGATAATTAGCTGCGTCTTCAATTTTACTCAACTGAATATCGCTGACCTTTTCCAACTCCTGCCGGATATCCAGAAAAGAATCATGATGTGTAACATCTTCCGGTTCTCCCTCCACTGGAGCCAGAAGATATTCAATATTGTCCCATAAAGGTTTTATATCTTCATAGATTTTCCGCTTCTGGAGAACTTTCAGTGCTGCACTAATTTGCATTTTGATCCACCTTGAAAACCTGTTGCGGCAAACTTGCCCCTTTTAACTTCAATAATGTAATCAGGTCGTTAGTTTGTAAATTCTTCAGATTCATTTCTACAACCCTATTTTTTATTATCCACTTAAGATGATAAGTATCATCATCATTTTTACGTGCCTGAGCCTTTTCAAGTAAACGCAAAATACTCAAATCACCAACTACTTCAAGCTGAGCAGTCTTATCTGTCACATCAGACCACTGAATTGAAGCCTTTTTATCGGTACTATCACTAACAGACCAATTCACTTTATGCCAGAAAGATTTTTCATTATAAAATTGAATTTTCTGTTTATTAAAATTAAATGTAATCTGTTTAACTTCGGGAGTTGGCAATGGCATTATTTCAAAAGAAGCGGTATTTGAGCCATCTGAAACAAATTCTAGTAACTGATTTAATTCATTTAAACCAGTTACAAACTGATCATCAATCTGAATCTGATCCATTACAGCAGGATTAACAATCCACTGATTACCAACAAGATTCAGAATTTTATTTAAATATTGCTGATTAAACTGTGCAACAACACCCTTTTGCGGATCAATAAATTTCTGTAATTCAGGCAAAGAGACATCGAGATTGCTGGAAGGATTCAGTGGATAACGATTAGCAAAACGAGAATTCCATTGCGAAACCACCATCTGCTGCCACAATGCATTAATATTGTTTAAAGCCGGAAGCAAAATTGCTTTTTTAGCATCAGCAAAAGGATAAGTAAGTAAAGTGTGCCCGATATCCTGCCATTCTTCTCCCAGATTAGCTACTTGTAAATTAATAGATTCTTCAGCTTTAGCCAGATTAGAACCATCATCACTATTCAAAATAGTATTGAAAGAAAGTTGTGAAGCAGAGGCCTGATTATTAGCCCCCTGAACTTTCTGTACTTCAAGATACATAGCCAGCAGATTTTCCTGATACTGATCCAGTTTACGGCTGGGTTGCTTATTCCTGTCTTCAACTGTTTTAATCAAATCTACAATTGGTTCAAATTCCTGTAAAACTCCTTTGCCTTTTTCAGTCCGGTCTTCCGGATATCCGATACTGGCATTAAACTGAATGGCTGTTAGTAACTTAACAAGTACTGAATTCTTTTTATCTGAATATTTTTTCAAACGATCCATCTGTTTATTCAGACCAGTAACCGGTACCCACTGTATACCAGATAAAAATTGTGTCCATGCTTCAAAATAATCCTGCTTGTACAATGCCATTATCTGTTTACGGATATCCGTATTTTCGTTGCTTTCCTCAGACTCATTCAGCACCCATGAACCATTTTTAAAATGTTCAGGATTAAGTTTATCAATTTCCGGCTTAAACCATTCGTTCCATGCACGTGCAGTAAATGCACCATGCAATTTATTCTTATTTGTCCAGAATTGAGTGCTATCTTTGCCAGCCAGCTGCACTAAATCAATATCCCTATATTTCTCTAATGCAGAATCCAGCAAATTCTGATAAATAACGACATCTTCCTGCTGCTGATTAACAATATTATTCAATACTCCCCGACTTTCTGCCACCAAAGCAGAATCTTCACTCAGAAACCAGCTTCGATGCTTCATCATATTCCGGGTATAAAATCTGAATATATTCTGAGCAGCATCGGCTTTTTGTAAGCCCTGTGTCCGATACAGACGTGATAAATAATCACTTAGAAAAATATTATCCAGACGTTTAGGACGACGTAACATTAAATATGCTTTCAGAGCATTAAAGCCTTCATCCAATGCAACTGCATTACTGGTTTGTTCTGCAATTTCCTCTGTATCCGCTGCATTTGTTTCAATTACGTTAGGTAAAGTCTGCAGTTGCTGTAAAGAATTCAGAACCAGAATAATCTGTTGATCTGCGGGTTTTATCAGCCATTTTTTTGCAGCATTACCATAAGCTACAAATGCTTTATTCAGTAAAATATCATCATGATTAAATCCAAGACGACGGTAAAATGGTTGCGGAACATTATTTATCAATGCAATATGGTGTTGTAAACTGAGTATAGAATTAATCGCATTGTTGCTGCCCGAAGATTTATTCACGCTGGTGATTTGGTTTCGGAATAACTGTGCTTCCCTGTAATTACTGGTAAAAGCATACAGAATCATTAAAAAAATTACAGTACTGATTACCAGACCGGCTTTGGCAAGCCGCTGACTACTGGGCTGTAAAATCAATTTAGCAGGGTGCTGATATAACTGCTCTGCTACCATCGCCCATGTTTCCCACCAGTTACTTTGTTTAGCCTGTATAGCCATACCTGTAAACCAGGGTTGCTGCTCTTCAGAGTAATTTTCAGCCGGATTTAATTTAGTAATAGCAATGGAATCAATCAGAGACAAAAACTGTCTGTCCCGGCTTTTTAAAAAAGCCTGAATAAATAAATCCTCTGCTTTTATTTTGATATCTGAAACAATATTCTCTGTTAGCGATGACCAAGTAAAAACCTGATTAAGAGGAAATTTATTTAAATCAATATCACTTTGAAATACATGGACAAATGGAATTTTCCAGTTTAACAGCTGATAAAATTTTTCCAGCCATACAGAAATATTATCGTGAGTAACCGGGGTTTTGTTACTTTTCATATCACGCAATATAATCAATCCATCGAACGGACAATGATATTTGCCGCGAAAAGGTGGTATGGATTCTATTTCATCCACGTCATTAATCAATACCAGATAAACATTGTCAACCTGTACCCACCCTGTACGCTGTAGCTGCTCACTGACGTCGCAGAAAGCATCCGGTTCTCCATGTACCGCAAGAATATAACAGCGATTTAAAATAGATAAAGGATATTTCTGATTCAAATAATCCTGAAAAGCCACCAAATTCTGCTGTGCAGGACTTTCACGTGTATATTTCGATCGCTCAATAAAGCGGATTGTCCGTTCCTGCCCGTCAATGACAACAAAAATACGCCAGAATAATGGCAGTATAACGCAGAGAAATAAACCGGCCAGTGCCAGTATTATCAAATGAAATTTATGATTTTGCAGCCATTTTTTATC
Source organism: Snodgrassella alvi wkB2 (assembly GCF_000600005.1). NCBI lineage: Bacteria > Pseudomonadati > Pseudomonadota > Betaproteobacteria > Neisseriales > Neisseriaceae > Snodgrassella > Snodgrassella alvi. The sequence goes on along the minus strand of NZ_CP007446.1, from coordinate 1,013,872 downwards.
ATAATACCAATATAAAAATGCAGTTAATCCGCAAATAAGTATCAACCAGAGGAAACTGCACAATAACCATAATTTGAGAATTTTAGGGCGCTGGGTAATTTTCTGATTCACCTGCGCTAATTTAGACAACTTGCTATTTACACGTGAACTGAATTGTCTTAAAGGGTTCCACCTTAACATAAACGCGCCTGTAATTAAATTTTACTTAACCTGGGAAACAGGTATTATCTTTTCTTTATGATTAAATAGTACTATATAGGAATGTTTATGCGCCTGATAAACAGCCAGCAGCAATTGCATCCAGTCACTCGTATACTGTAATTTTTGAAAGAAATCCGGTTTATCTATACTATACGGTAAAATTTCATAATCTTTTGCTGTTAAATCTCCTGTCATTTCTTTTAATTCCGGCTGAGTTACTTCTTGTGCATGGCTTTCAATCTGGAAACCAGAAACTTTTTCAGTCATGGCTGTAAAAAAATAATCCTGATCCATACGCCACATTTGTGTATCAAAAGCTCGCTGTATTTTTGCTATTTTTCCTTTTCGGGCAAAAATCATTGCCAGATACAATTCAAACTCAGGCTGACACTCAAACCCGAGTAATAGAATTTTTTGATAAAGTTCTTCCTGAAAACGGTCAATAATCCAGTTTAAATCTTCAAACTTAACATAATAATCCGGTATCGCCGGGCAATATCCGCCTTCAGCAATAACAAGCTCCCTGAATACCAGCCAGCTTTCTCTGTCTGCTGCCCATAGCCATAAATATTGTGGGTATTGTTCGGTAAAATATTCTTTTGAAGATAATATCTGAACCAGTTGTGATAAAACGATATGCAAACGGTCAGAATAAACAGAAGAATTGCTCTGAACCGGTATTTCCATACTCATTGATTCAAATACAGATTTCTGCCGCTCTTCTGGAGACAGTCCTAGATATGTATAAAAATCGGAAGCATGATTTAACTGGCCGCAGTGCAATATTACCTCTTCCAGTACCATATATTCCGACCAGTACTTTTGATTATTCAAAATTTTTTCATTATAAACAAACTGATTATTACGCTGGTAAATTAACCATAACTGATACCAGATACAGCGCACCAGCAGAAGTAAAGTTACTATTACTACTGCCGGCATTACAGATATCATCCACTTTTGCCAGTGTACTGTGATTTCCAGTCCGAAATGGGTAATAATTGAATCTGCATATTTTTTATTAATACCAATTGCCAAAGCATATAAGGCCAGCCACGCAAGCCAGCGAACTGGTCTTGGCGGCAGCCATGTAGTCTGACGTTGTATACTATTCGTAATCATGCCAGCCTAAATAATCTAACATAATATCCATAGGCGGTTTTTTACTCTTTACCTGATGCAGGGCTTTAAAAACTACTTTACCCTGCTCAATTTCCGCTTTGGTCATTTTGGTTTCAACTACAGCAAGATTATGCGGTGCTTCTCTGTCTTTAAGAATCGCAGCACTGGCAAACAAAGCCCATGCAACAGAAATATTTTTGGGCAGAATTTCGCCATTAAGGGCCATCACCCCCAGATTGTTCATGGATTTGCCGTCACCTCTGTTCAGACCATTAAAATAATAGCCCATCGCCTTGCCCCAATCCTTTTTTACACCTAATCCGCGCTCATACAATACGGCGAGATTACCATTGGCTTTTACATTGCCTTTTTTTACAGCCTGTTCATAATATTTTGCTGCGGTAGCATAATCCTGCGGTACACCCAAACCCATTTCATACAGCGTACCCAAACTGTTATATGCCCGTGCATCATCATTTTCATTAATGGCTTTCTGAAATAAAACTAAGGCTTTATCATATTGCCGGTTTTGAGCAGCAGCAGCGGCATCATCATATGTACCCGCCCAGGCCATTTGTATCAAAGCAAAGCATAAACAAAATGCTGTCAATATACGTCGTAACATCTTTCAGCCTTTCCTATATAATTTTCTGCAAATTATTCCTAAAAAACTGAACGCGTTCTTCCTGGCTTAAAATCAATCTGGTATCAGCTTCCGCAGCAAGGACATATAGCTGGTTAATTAACATCCTTTCACCGCCATACTCTTCTGCATCCAAAGCAATCCCATAATTGCGCCGGTAATTATATGCATCAGCCCATAACAACAAAGTATCATACTGTTTTTCAGTAAAAACAAAACCATTTACATCAAATTCATTCTGCTCACACTGCGGATAATCGGCCTGATAAATTACCCATTCTCCGGAATCATCAACAAAAAACCAGCGCAACATATATTGATGCAGCCAGTTTTTTTGTGAATTTGTTAACACCATGTTAACCGGATCAAACATATCTGGTGCATAAAATCGAAGTAATCCCTCTTTTTTACCCCATTTCACTTGCATGGCACGGCGAAGATGAACTTCTAAAGTACCAAAAGGATAGTTGCTGTTGAAAGCCAGCAAGCGATTATTCATATGAGTAATTTCACATATTTTTTCCAGTATTTCCCGATGGTTTTCATTCCTGATATCAAGTGCCAGCAACAGCGGCCCTTCTTCCTTGATATGAGATTCGGGTGTTTGCTCAAATAGCAGAGAATACTGCAATGCCGGCTGCCAGTTTTCTATGGCAGCCAGAAGAGGATAGTCACAAGTACATAAATCGATAATCAGAAAAAGAGTTTTCTCATCAGTCTCGTTAGTAAAATTGATAAATTGTGCCAGCACGTCACGATAAGTATTCATTGATTATCTCTCTACAATGCCAACACCTTGTGCACGTGCCTTGCGCAAGCACTCAAGACAAACTGAACCAGGTAATTCCGGTAACGGGAAATTACCGCCCTGTGGCCCCTGAAACTGATGATTACCTTTATATTCAATCGGACCGGGGCTATACAGGCTGATTTTTCCGCCTTTAATTTCTATATAAGCACCACCGCTGGCCAGCTTGATACCGCTTTTTGCATTAACCAGTACCTCATCACCTACAGACTGAACAGAGATTTTTTTCGCCGCAGTAATTTCCACTGCGCTACCATGTGAAGCCAGACGCGCAGTTTTCTTACCGGCTACCAGATTTAAATCTTCTGTCTGAGCCAATACCTGTACAGATTTGACGGCAGTTTGTGTAATGTTTTCACCGGCACCGGTAAATACATCTTTACCCGCCTGCTGATGAATATCCTGACCAACACTGTTAAGAATAGATTTTGGTGAAACCTGCGCCATTCCGGCAACTGCACTGGTTAAAATAACCGGTTTTTCCAGATAAGCACAGTTTTCACCTAAATCAGATAATGTCTCTAATCTGGGTTTGATTGAAGTATGCTTGGCTGTCACGTCGGCAAGATGACTGGCCTGACTGAGTGCACCTTCAATTTCTTTGACTGCTACCGTACGATCCATTTGCATGCCGTTGGCGGCAGCCTGATTTTCAGTAGTCAGATATAATGCTCGTGCAGAACGCAAAGCTCCCCAGCCATCAGTTCGCAGCTCAAAACCTTCTCCACGCTTATCCCGTCCGCTGTCTACCAGATGCCCCAGATTAAGCTGGGTTTTATGGTACTCAGTAGCCATTTTGATATGTTCATGACCGCTGAGGTCTTCCATGCGGATTTTATTATTTGCCCAGGTACGAATTACATTACGGGTACGCCATGTATTCGGAACATGGTCCGGCTGAGTGCTGGTATGCAAAACGCCAATAATATACGGCCGGTCGGGATCACCGTTCTGAAAAGCCAGCTGTACTTCTGTACCTACGTGCAGCGGGAAATGCTGCCCGTACTGCCCGCCCGCATAAGGCTTAGCCAGACGGATGGGTCTGCTTTCACCACCCGGCTGCCAGCCATCCATATCCAGATTAAACTTAACGATGTAACGCCCCATCTCATCAACCCATGCATACGGCCCCTGGCCGGCATCACAGATGGTTCCCGGTATCGTTCCGTCTATAATCGGGTGTTTAATCGGCTCCGGACGCCACTGGCTGTCTGAGGGTATAGCAGAGAATGAATTAATGTAATCTTCATCGCGCGCACCAGAATGATGAACACTGACCAGCAGCCACTGACGAATATTGCCTACTCTGGCATCAGAGGAAAATCCCATGGTAAAACCGGGAGCAAAGCTCTGAACATTACTTTTACCAGTGGCCAGAATATGGCGGGATACAGAATGCTCATGCAAAATTCGGGCATATTCCTGCGCCTGCCCGCTATCTTTATGATGAAAAAATCCGTAGATATAAGGCTGACCAAATGCTGCAGGCTGCTGCTCATTAAAGCCGGCTTTGCCTAGCAGACTGTTATTAGCATCCCGATAGTTATAATCTTTAATCTGTACACTTTCATACTGAGCTTTATAGCGAACATGAAATTCGGATACAGAATATTTTGCCATCAGCCCCTGCATTAATTGCTGTTTCAAATTATCCTTGATACCCTGTGCCGTAGCATTCACATCAAATGAGAGCTGCGCTTCCAGTTTGCTTTCCAGCCCCTCCAGATCACTTTCTAAACCAGCATCCGGTTTGAATGGTAATGCCTGCTGCCGCAGCTGAATATAATGGCTTACATCATCAGCTACAGAAATTACTTCATTGGAAGCTGTCTGTGTAAAGGTAAACCATAATCCTTCACGAGCCAGTACACGCTTAATAAATGCATAATCGGTTTCCCGATACTGCATTCGATGCTCATAGCGCGGTAACGAACGGGATGATTTCAGCAGAAAATCTTCACTGGCAAAACCATGATGACGCAGAATTTTCTCAACAATACTCAGTGCTGTTTCATTCTGGAACAGCCTTGTTGTAGTAATACGGTTCAGTAAAGCCAGACGCGGGACAATAGTAAAGCGATAGCAGGTTTCATCAGCACTGGTTGCTATCTGTTCCGCACTCTGAATAACCCCGTGCCAGCGCCGGTTGTCAGAATCATCGAGCTGCTGCCGGGATACCTGCATCACTCCGCTCCAGTCAATATCCGGAGCCATCTCAAACATTACACGCTGATGAATAAAATTTTCCAGAGGTAAGTCAGCAGCCATATGCGTTGCTTCAAGCTGTAACACGTAATAATCATCCAGCTTTTCTTCCAGATTGAATCTTCGCACCGAAAACTGGTCAAAATTAGCCAGATTTGCGTTCAGTTTCAGATAATAACGCTGTTGCATTTAATCACCCTTTATCAAACCTTTATACATGACTGACAGTTCTGTTTCCGTATCAGCCGATATAGTGCTGATACGGAAAAATATTCCCGCATACAGGTTACTGACTACAAAATTTAAAAAATCAATACAATTGAAAATATATATTTACTCAATTTATATACAGTCCAGTCTGCCGTATACTGCCAACTTTATTCCCGCATAAAATTTAAAAGCAAAACAAAAATATAATATCAGATTCAATCTGCACTTGTTCACAGATCCGGTTAGTTTTCATAGCAGCCAGCCAAATCCGGTTTGAATCTGAAATCACTTTTCAGGATTATAAGATGTAAATATTTTTGAAATTTACATATAACTGATTTAATAATTTTAACACAAAAATACTTATTTTATATATAAATCAACTTTTCAGTTATTTGTGCAACACTATTCATCATTTTTTGCTTTTTATGATTCAAAACCAAATCAGATAATATACTTTCACCTTTGCACAGTTTTATTAGACCGGCAGAGAAATAATCACGCCGGTCGTAAGCCTCAGACAAGCCAGCTTTCCAGCACTTTGGCCATTAGCTGCAAACGGTATTTCGGTAATGATTGCAATTCAGCCGGAACATTTCCGCTGCGCAGTTGCTGTACCAGCTGAATAATTTCTGTCTGGCTGCGATTAGCAATATTTTCCGGTAAGAATTCATTCAGCTCCAGATCCGACATTCCCATACTGTTTAGTGTAGTTTTGCTGATGTTATTTACTGCCTGGTCAGCAATATCACCTTGCGCATTTCGGTAAAATACCTGAGCAAGCGTCTGCGGATCATTGACCCCATTTTGCATAAGCGATACGGTAGCCTGAGTCTGCTTCAGCAGATTTTGCTGATATTGAGCAATTTGATTACTCAGATAATCTGCCATAGATTGCGGATTAATATCTGCCAGTTGCTGTTGCGCCGGTAATACATTTACCAAACTGCCATTCGGAACCGTTATATTTCCGGCTTGTATGGCATTTTGAGCTCCATTTAAAGCCTGACGGGCTTTATCCAGATTACTGAGATTGTTTAGATTTAATCCATTCACCAGTTGCGGATCAAGCTGTTTGAGTAATTCCTGAGCATGCTCCAGCGCACTGGCGTCCCCGCTACTACCCGACGATTCCAGTAATGATTGCAGCTGATTAATATTTTTATCAATTTTGCTAATCATTGTATTTAGCTGTTGTTCAAGCTGAGCGGCTGTTTCGGCACCGCCAGCCTCGGCCTCATTAGCTTGTGCTTCGTTTGCCTTAGCCATTGCTGCTGCCTGACTTTGTGTTAATTCAGCCTGTTTCTTTTGTTTTTCAGCTTCGGCAGCTGCTTTAAGCGCAGCCTTTTGTTCCTCCAGCAGCTGGCGAATCTGCTGTAGATTTTTTATTGTTTCATCGCCATATTTTGCTATTTCCTGAGTAATCTTATCTGCAAAATCACGTCCGTTCCATTCAGTTAGTTTTTCATGGGCTTCTTTTATTTTCTGAATTGATTGCTGCGAATTCTGATACAGATTATAAATATTTTTAATATTTTTACCGTTAAGTATAATTTTACCGGTATCAGGATTGACTGCAATCGCATCAAATCCGTTAATCAGTGCTTCATATGCTTTGCGTTCATTCTCTGTTACAAAAAATTCAGGATTATTAAGCCCTAACAAAATATAAGCCGGATTACCATAGCGGATAGACATATAAGCACTGCGAGCAAGACCGGCGATACCAATAAGATTATTCTGCAACATCAGCGGTGTAATCTGTTTATTAGACGTTGAACCACTGAATACAAGCCGGTGTGCAAAATAACTGGTAAATGGTTCGCGGTCATTCAATATTGAATGCATATATTTGGCACGCGAATCATGAATCTGTTCGTCAAACAGCGTAACTATTTTTCCGAATGTTTTGGAATACTGCTCCGGTGTTTTTTTAATTTTATCCATTAATACCGTTACATCACGCTTATCTTTGCTATTAAGTCGCTCCCAGACACTGGATAAAATTGCCAGAGTATTATCCTTACCGGATACCTTTTCCGGCTTTTTGCCAGTCTTATCTTTTGCGGCTTCCGCTTTTTTCTTACCCTTATTAATTTTATCTTTTACTCTGTCTAATATAATGCCTGTAGCTACAGCACCAATATCCAGATTTTCAAACAGCCCGTCAAAAATAGAACCAGACTTATCCTTTTTATTAGATGATACTATCGGCGGTGTTGCTCCCGTTGCTACCGGATCACCTTCAAATCCATCATCCTGAGAAGGAGGCGGAGGCGGAGCTTTTTTTTCATTTTTTGCCGGATCTCCAAAATAAAGCTTATCGCCTTCTTCATGTATATTTTTAAACTCAGCCGCCTCATCTACATTATTGAGCATATAAATACTGCCGGCAAAAGTTTTCATTAAGAATCCTAATGACAGGAAAGATTCAAAACGAAACTCATGCAGATAATCCGCTTTGAATTCTTTGGCACTTTCCAGCATATCCCAACCATCATTCACCGGATCATAATTTTTATTAATCATGCCATTTAAAAAATCATCGCGTTTTTCTGCCGGTATATCCCCCAAACCGGCCTGCTGCCATAATTTATCATCATCAGCAATTGAATCAGTTGATGCCGGCACTAAACCACCGGAGGCATTAGAAAGTTTTTCATTTGCCTCTTTGCGCCCCTGAGCAATGATTTTTTCCCGTGCGCTAACCTGTTCAGCATCTTCTTTTTCTCCGGCAGATCCTTTTTTGCGTGTAATGGACAGCCCCAGAAATGTAGCATAGCCATCTATTCCGTCTTTAACCCAGCGCAGAATCCGCCAGGCTGTAATATGATGAACCTGCTTCTGCAAACTCTTCGTGATATTGTCGAGAACAGTTGTTTCCAGCCAGGCATTAAACCGCTCTACCATTTCAGACTCTATATCAAATTCATCAATAGTTTTTTTATCCATTATTTCATAATTTTGTAACTTAAACTTAGGAGTTTTTTTCATTTGAGCTTTTAATAAAGGATGTATATCCATTACTTTTAATGGCATACCATGTTGCCAGCAACGTGCATACATATCATGCAAAGTTATCTGAGCTACTACATGTCCCATACCAAAGTTACTTTTAAACTGTGCACCAGGAGGATAGCCGCCGCCTATATCCGCATGTACACCAGGATAAGTATATTCACGAAACTCAGCGCCGCCACCACGCGGATAACCGCCGTCAATACAGATACTTTCAACGGAAAAACTTCTACGCTGTTCATGCCCGGCCACAAAGTGATAGCAGCTTTTTACAAAACGTGCAGCCGCTGCCTGTTCCAAAGACATGGTGCCATGCGCCCAGCCGAAATGACCACTAATCAAGGAAGTTAGCGGAGACATACCTACATTGGCTACCGTATCGAACAAACCAGCCATTTCTATATAGATCGGGATACCTCTAAGCTTGAGATAGATAAATTCAGGTTTAGGTTCAGTCTTCTTATCATCCTTGCGATTGGCATTGATATTGCCAGACTGATTCAGACTGGCCGTGGTATTGGCACCGTTAACCGGACCGCTGTTGTTTGAATTTTTATTCGTACCATTATTATTGTTTTGCTGATTACCCGTATTATTGCCCGGGGCTTTAGGCGGCGCTGACTGCGACCCTTGTCCCGGCTTGGCTCCGTTCTGTGTTGTATTCGGTTTAACGCCACTGCTAGCCGCTTTTTCCTCTTCTATCGCCTGCTTTTGAGCCTCTGCCTTTGCTTCCGGATATTTACGATAGTACTCGCGTAATTCTTTTCGTTGCTGGCGACGTTGTTCCATCAATTTTTCCAGCTGTTTTTTTGCATCAGCATTCTCCGGACGCTCCAGCAAGTATTCCAGCAGCCAGTTAATAAAAGTACGCCCCTCAGCCGCTCCGCGTGAAAAACCGATTACATACAGTTTAATTGCCTGTGGTAATGGCTGATTACTGTTGGCAAAAACCAGCGAGTCTATATACTCATCAAGCTGGTTTTTACGGCCAATTTTTGAATCCATGCCTTTAATCATTTTTTGCGCTGTTGTTAATAATAAAGGCTTTTCATTAAAAACTTTACATAGACCTAATGTGGCGCATAAGCGTGTCAGTGCCCAGTTAATCCGCGACTGCCCATAGCGTGCAAACATTTCACCACTGAAACCCGGATCTAAATCACCGATTTCTTCAAAGCGCGTTCCTACACCCTGAATATAATGCCGGAACCAGCCATTTTCGATCATATCCGGATCCATATTATTTTCATCTGGCGTACCACCGGCGCCCATACAGGCATGGAATAAACGGGCTACATTACTGGTACGAGGATAGGTGTACGCAGCAATCATTTTGGCTTGCGGTGCTGCTTTATCCTGTTTTTTCAGCTCCTCTTCTGAAGGTGCTTGGGCACCGCTGACTACTTTATCCGCCTTTTCATGATTATTGGTACCATCAAAGAAAAAGCTGATTTTAATGATTTTCTGGCACGGCTTGTCCTCTTTAGGACCTTTATAAAAGCAATCACCTCTATTTTCCTGAATTACCTCAATTGAAGCCGGCAGGCGCCCGCCCGGCTCAGTTGGAAAAACCTGTGGCTTATGCATAACCGGCCAGTCAAAATCAACATCTTTCAATGGTGGTAGCTCATCCAGTACCCCCTGAACTGCATCTATGCCTTTTTGAGCTATCTCACCTATACCTGTGCCAATCTCTCCTATTTTTTTACCGGCTTTATTAATTACTTTTCCGATAGCACTGGGTTTATCATTCGGGTCGTCGGTATTGACTTCGGGACGGTTTAAACCAAATATATCTTCTATCATATGCCCCAAATTAAATTGCTTATCGATACTTGAAGATTTAGAGCTGCTATTGGCTTTTGGTTTACTATCATCAGGCTGTTTTGCATTATCAGTCATAATAATCTCCCTTATTAATAAAATTATTGTGCTTTACTGCCACTTACCGGTAATTTACCTTCTGCTTCCAGTTGCTTGATATAACGCGGTAAGATTACCTGCGGAATATTTTTACGTTCCGCTTTCACTGCATCCATTCTGGCTTTGTTGCGGCGATAATCTGCCATCGATTTAACACTTGGGCGTGGCGTACACAATTTCTGGCTTTCGGCAAACAATTTCCAGTGTACCGGATTACGCCCTTCTTCTATTGTTCCATATGTGATAAATAACTGATTACATGGCAGGAAATGTACTGTGATATTAGCTACTTTTCCAAAATCATCACCGGCTGATGGTGGTGGTGGCGGTAAGGGTATTTCTGCTGAATAATATTCATCATATTGATCAATTATTCGTTTTTCTTCCTTATCAACATTTACACCCGCCTTGTTTAACATACGAGGTTTCCATCCAGGATATGGCAATATTTCCCATGTAATTTTCATAGTCATACCCGGTATCCATTTTGCCCTTAGCGCCGCTGCACCACAGGTCGAACCACCTCCATAACGTTTTTTACCAACCAAATAATCATCTATTCCCGGTGTGTCAGGGATACAACCTCCGCCAATACTACCCCCACTCATATTTTCATAATTGTATTCAATTGCTTCTACCGGTGCGGCATACATGCGGTTTTTACCTGAGGTTATGCCGACAAAAGGTTCAAAATGATTGGTACAACCCATTAATTCGATTGCTGCCAGCATCGCCAGCCATATCCATGTTTTTTTCATCTCTTCTGCCTTTCTTGTATTTATAGTTATTGCTGACTTTTTAAAATTCTATCTACTTATATCCTATTATTATCAATATGATTTAACTTTGTTTATTGTCAATAATTATTTGATTATGAATCTTTATTTAGAAGTAGTTACCGGTAATTTTCCTTCTGCTTCGAGCTGTTTGATATAACGCGGTAAAATTACCTGCGGAATATTTTCACGTTCGGCTTTCACTGCATCCATTCTGGCTTTATTACGGCGATAATCTGCCATCGATTTAACGCTCGGGCGTGGCGTACACAATTTCTGGCTTTCGGCAAACAATTTGTAGTGCATTGGTGTATTACGACCTTCTTCTATCGTCCCATAAGTAATAAATAACTGATTACAAGCAAGAAAATGTACCGTGATATTTGCTACTTTACCAAAATCATCACCGGCTGATGGCGGCGGTGGTGGTAAGGGTATTTCTGCTGAATAATATTCATCATACTGATCAATTATTCGCTCTTCACTTTTATCTACATTGACACCTGGTAATTTTAAGCCTTTAGCTTGCCATCCCGGATAAGGTAATATTTTCCAATTAATTTTCATAGTCATACCCGGTGTCCATTTTGCTCTTAATGCTGCTGCACCACAGGTAGCTCCTCCTCCATAGCGTCTTTTACCAACTTCATAATCATCAACACCTGGTGTACCCGGAATACATCCTCCTCCAATACTACCCCCGCTCATATTTTCATAATTGTATTCATAGGCTTCTACCGGTGCGGCATACATGCGATTTTTACCTGAAGTTATGCCGACAAAGGGTTCGAAATGACTGGTACAACCAGTTAATTCGATTACTGCCAGCATCGCCAGCCACATCCATGTTTTTTTCATCTCTTCTGCCTTTCTTGTATTTATATATTTATAGTTATTGCTGACTTTTTAAAATTCTATCTACCTATATCCTATTATTATCAATATGATTTAACTTTGTTTATTGTCAATATTTATTTGATTATGAATCTTTATTTAGAAGTAGTTACCGGTAATTTACCTTCTGCTTCCAGTTGCTTGATATAACGCGGTAAGATTACCTGCGGAATATTTTTACGTTCCGCTTTCACTGCATCCATTCTGGCTTTGTTACGGCGATAATCTGCCATCGATTTAACAACTGGGCGTGGCGTACACAGCTTCTGGCTTTCGGCAAACAGTTTGTAATGCATTGGTGTATTACGACCTTCTTCTATCGTCCCATAAGTAATAAATAACTGATTGCAAGCTAAAAAATGTACCGTAATATTTGCTACTTTACCAAAATCATCACCGGCTGATGGCGGTGGTGGTGGTAAGGGTATTTCAGTAGAATAATATTCATCATATTTATCTATAATATTTAGTTGGTTATGATCGAAATTCATTCCAGATGTATTTAATGCTTTTGGTCTCCAATCAGGATAAGGTATGACTTTCCAATTAATTTTCATAGTCATTCCCGGTGTCCATTTTGCTTTTAGTGCCGCTGCGCCACAGGTAGCTCCTCCTCCAAAGCGTTTTTTACCAACCTCATAAATCTCAACACCTGGTGTACCCGGAATACATCCTCCACCAATACTTCCACCATCCATATCTTCATAATTGTATCCATAAGACTCAACAGGTGCTGCATAAGTACGATTTTTACCTGAAGTTATGCCGACAAAGGGTTCGAAATGGCTGGTACAACCAGTTAATTCGATTGCTGCCAGCATCACCAGCCACATCCATGTTTTTTTCATCTCTTCTGCCTTTCTTGTATTTATATATTTATAGTTATTGCTGACTTTTTAAAATTCTATCTACCTATATCCTATTATTATAAAAATGATTTAACTTTGTTTATTGTCAATATTTATTTGATTATGAATCTTTATTTAGAAGTAGTTACCGGCAATTTGCCTTCTGCTTCTAGCTGTTTGATATAACGCGGTAAGATTACCTGCGGAATATTTTTACGTTCCGCTTTCACTGCATCCATTCTGGCTTTGTTGCGGCGATAATCTGCCATCGATTTAACACTTGGGCGTGGCGTACACAATTTCTGGCTTTCGGCAAACAGTTTGTAATGCATTGGTGTATTACGACCTTCTTCTATCGTCCCATAAGTGATAAATAACTGATTGCAAGCAAGAAAATGTACCGTAATATTTGCTACTTTACCAAAATCATCTCCGGCTGAAGGTGGTGGCGGTGGTAAGGGTATTTCTGCTGAATAATATTCATCATACTGATCAATTATTTGTACTTCTTTTTTATCTATATTTACTCCTGCAGTATTTAACATATGCGGTTTCCATCCCGGATAAGGTAAAACTTCCCATTCTATTTTCATAGTCATACCCGGTGTCCATTTTGCTCTTAGTGCTGCTGCACCACAGGTAGCTCCTCCTCCATAGCGTCTTTTACCAACTTCATAATCATCAACACCTGGTGTACCCGGAATACATCCTCCTCCGATACTACCCCCGCTCATATTTTCATAATTGTATTCATAGGCTTCAACAGGTGCTGCATAGGTACGGTTTTTACCTGAGGTTATGCCTACAAAAGGTTCGAAATGATTGGAACAACCCATTAATTCGATTGCTGCCAGCATCGCCAGCCATATCCATGTTTTTTTCATCTCTTCTGCCTTTCTTGTATTTATAGTTATTACTGACTTTTAAATTTCTATCTACCTATATCCTGTTATTAATATGAATTAATTTTGTTTATTGTTAATATTTATTTGATTATGAATCTCTATTTATGTGTCGTTACCGGCAATTTACCTTCTGCTTCCAGTTGCTTGATATAACGCGGTAAGATTACCTGCGGAATATTTTCACGTTCCGCTTTCACTGCATCCATTCTGGCTTTGTTACGGCGATAATCTGCCATCGATTTAACTACTGGGCGTGGCGTACACAATTTCTGGCTTTCGGCAAACAGTTTGTAATGCATTGGTGTATTACGACCTTCTTCTATCGTGCCATATGTAATAAATATCTGATTACAAGCTAGAAAATGTACCGTAATATTTGCTACTTTACCAAAATCATCACCGGCTGATGGCGGTGGTGGCGGTAAGGGTATTTCTGCTGAATAATATTCATCATATTGATGAATAATATTAGCTTCTGCACGATCAACATTTACTCCGGCTGTATTTAAAATTCTCGCTTGCCAGCCCGGATAAGGTAATATTTTCCAATGAATCTTCATAGTCATACCCGGTGTCCATTTTGCTCTTAATGCTGCTGCACCACAGGTAGCTCCTCCTCCATAGCGTCTTTTACCAACTTCATAATCATCAACACCTGGTGTACCCGGAATACATCCTCCTCCGATACTACCCCCGCTCATATTTTCATAATTGTATTCATAGGCTTCAACAGGTGCTGCATACATGCGGTTTTTACCTGAGGTTATGCCGACAAAAGGTTCGAAATGGCTGGTACAACCCATTAATTCGATTGCTGCCAGCATTGCCAGCCATGCCCATGTTTTTTTCATCACCCTAACCTTTTTGATATTTATAGTTATTGTTGAATTGTACAAATCTTATCTATCAATATCCTATTATTATAAAAATGAATTAACTTTGTTTTTCGTCAATATTTATTTTATTAATCTTTATTTATATGTCGTTACCGGCAATTTTTTCAAGCTGACAGATATCACGCAGTAAGATTACTTGCAGAATATTTTTACGCTGTGTTTTCAATGCATCCGTTCTGGCTTTATTGCGACGATAATCTGCTATTGATTTAATGACTGGGTGTAGCTGACACCGATACTCACGTTGCTGAAATTATATGGTTAAATGATTCTTTTGCGAGTAAGTCTATTTCAGGCGGAAATGTTGATTTAGTAATTCTATCCACCAGTTTAAAAAAATATAGGTAAATTTTAATAATAGTAAGAAGACAGGAAAAACCAAAGATTTTCTGAAAATGAAATTTAAGCTGTAGAGGCAAATGAGCAGGTTAAATTTTAGATTGATTTTTAAATTATAAAAAAGGCAGTACTGAATACCAGTACTGCCTTTTTTTTAGAAACTATTTAATAACGTCTGCTTCTGACCAGCTGTGTTTTACGCTTCAGATAGACTAAAGTACCAAATCCGCTCCAGATATGCACCAGACGGGTAAATGGAAAGATTACAAATACACTCATACCCATAAAGAGGTGTAATTTAAAAATCGGGCTGACATGCGCAATAATATCCGCTGCACCGCCTCTGAATGTCACAATATGCTGAGCCCACTGCATAAGACTAATCATTTCTGCTCCGTCCAGATGATGAGCGGAAACATGGATAGTACCCAGCCCAAGACAAAGCGTAATCAGCAACCAGATTAATACCAGTTTGTCGCGCCAGCTACTGTTGGCCAGTAAACGTGCACAGCTGAAACGCCGGTAAATAAGCATCAGTAATCCGATTAAAGCAAGGGTACCCATTATTCCGCCGGCAATCATTGCTGTCAGCTGCTTGGCTTCATGAGTGACACCAAGTGTATCCCAAACTACTACAGGCGTAAGCAAACCGACCAGATGTCCGAAAAACAGTCCGAGTACACCAATATGGAACAGGATATTGCCAACTCGCAGCAGACGCGGATAAAGCAACTGGCTTGATTCAGATTTCCATGAATACTGATTTGTATCAAAACGAATCAAACTGCCCAGAAAAAAAATACTGGCGGCAATATAAGGAAAAATGCCGAAAATAAATTGATTAAGGTAATACATGCTGTCTCCCGGCTAACTGAATTTTTTATTGCGGAAAAATTGCACTTCCTGCACAGACGGCTGATTTAATAATGGTTCGAGCCCTTCTGCTGTTGGTCCGAATTTTTCCAGAGCTTCGTCCATATTGCGTACTGGTGCAGCCTGTAATGGCTGTGGTTTAACTGGAGATAAAGCGACAACTGCATCCATAACCGGTGCATACACTGATTTACTCTGATGCAGGTTGTCAGCTATATAGCCAATCACATGTACTGCATCAGCAAGTAAATTTTTGGCTTCATCTTCGACAACATGAGACAAAAATTCTAAAAATAAAGGCAGATAATCCGGCAATTCATTATCAGCCGGTTCAAAGCCGTGTTTCTGATATTCTGCCAGTAAATCGACCATCGCCTGACCACGGATGCGATCTTCTCCATGCAGATGTTCAAACATGTGTAAAGCATGTTTGCGACTGCGATCAAAAGTAGCTACATATACTTCTTGAAGATCGATTTCATCATGCGTGCGTAAATGTTCAAAAAATGGCTGTAATACTGAAATCTGATTAGCAGATAACTGATCAGCCAGAATTGAATGCAATTCATCCGTATGGTCTAACCATTCCTGCCTTGGATAGCTTAGTAAAATGGATAAAATTTTATACATTTGTCTGTCCTATGAGGCCGACTGACGATTATTTTTCTTACGCAGTCCATGAAAAATAATCGGTGAAGCTTTGCGTGTACCAAACAGGCTTTCTTTGCTGTGGCCGTTATGGCAGCCATCTCCAAAAGAAAATCCGCAACTGGCTTTTTCCTCAAAAGTATTGCTGACCAGTTCTTTATGTGCACTTGGAATAACGAATCTGTCTTCATAATTGGCAATTGCCATTATCTGATACATTTCTTCAATTTGCGCAGCACTCAAACGATGACCGGACAATTCCTGTAATGCCTGCTCTTCAGAATAAATATTTTTGCTGCGCATGTATTTACGCATATCAATCATGGTTTGCAGCGCATTAATAATGGGTTCGGTTTTACCGGCAGTCAGCAGATTGGCCAGATATTCAATCGGAATTCGCATATCTTTTATTTCCGGAATCAGACCATTCTGACCAATAACACCGGATTCAACCGCAGACTGAATTGGTGATAACGGTGGAATATACCAAACCATCGGTAAAGTACGATATTCTGGATGCAACGGAAATGCCACTTTCCATTCAACCGCCATTTTATAAACTGGTGAATTCTGAGCCGCCTGTATCCAGTCTGCCGGAATTCCCTGAGCCAGTGCTTCTTTGGCAATTTCAGGATCATTCGGGTCAAGAAAAATATCCAGTTGCTGTTCGTATAAATCCTGAGGATTTTCTATCGCAGCACTCTCACTGATCCGGTCTGCATCATAGAGGAGTACACCGAGATAACGTATTCTGCCAACACAGGTTTCTGAACAAATTGTCGGTTGACCGCCTTCAATGCGCGGATAACAGAAAATACATTTTTCCGCTTTGCCTGCCACCCAGTTGTAGTAAATCTTTTTATAAGGACAACCAGAAACACACATACGCCAGCCACGGCATTTATCCTGATCAATCAGGACAATCCCATCTTCTTCACGCTTGTATATAGAGCCGGACGGACAACTGGCCACACAGGCTGGATTCAGGCAATGCTCACACAGACGCGGCAAATACATCATAAATGTATTTTCAAAAGCAGCGTAGATATCTTTCTGAATGCCATCAAAAAGTTTATCTTTTGAACGCTTGGCAAATTCACCGCCTAAATCATCTTCCCAGTTCGGTCCCCAGTGAATTTTATCCATTTTCTGCCCGGTTAATACCGAAACAGGCCGTGCTGTAGGCGGTGTTTGCATCAGCGGGGCATTTTGCAGATGCTCATAATCATAGGTAAACGGTTCATAATACTGGTCAATAGCCGGCATGTTAGGGTTGGCAAAGATATTGGCCAGTACTTTGAGACGATTACCCTGCTTCAGTTTCAGTTTGCCTGAATTTTCACGTATCCAGCCACCTTTATACTGTTCCTGATCCTCCCAGTTTTTCGGATAGCCGATACCGGGTTTTGTTTCTACATTATTAAACCAGGCATATTCAACCCCGTCACGACTGGTCCATACATTTTTACAGGTAACAGAACAGGTATGACAGCCAATACACTTGTCCAGATTTAACACCATTCCGATTTGTGCACGAATTTTCATGATTGTGTCCTTTTTATTCTGTCACCGGTGTTTTGGCCGGTTGATCCAGCCATTCCACTCTGTTCATTTTGCGTACTACGACAAGCTCATCACGGTTGGTACCTACCGTACCGTAATAATTAAAGCCCCATGATAATTGAGCATAACCACCAATCATATGCGTTGGCTTCATAACTACTTTAGTGACTGAGTTATGAATTCCTCCGCGTTTACCGGACAGCTCTGAACCGGGCACATTGACAATTTTTTCCTGTGCGTGATACATCAGAATCATGGTTTCAGGTACTCGCTGACTTACCACTACCCGTGCAGTCAGCGTACCATTCACATTGAATACTTCCACCCAGTCGTTATCTTCGAGACCGGCACGTTTAGCATCAATTTCAGAAACCCACACATGCGGACCACCGCGTGATAAGGTCAGCATTCGTAAATTATCTGAATAAGTACTGTGAATACCCCATTTCTGATGTGGTGTGATGAAATTCAGTACGATTTCAGGGTTGCCGTTGCTTTGATGGCCTTTCACGTTCAGCGTGGTTTTCAGGTCTACAGCCGGACGATAGGAAACCAGTCCCTCACCAAACAGCCGCATCCATTGATGATCCTGATAAAACTGCTGCCGGCCGGTTAAGGTGCGCCATGGAATCAGTTCGTGCACATTGGTATAACCAGCGTTATAGCTGACTTTTTCACTTTCCAGACCAGACCATGTGGGTGATGAAATAATCTTGCGCGGCTGTGCCTGCACATCGCGGAAACGGATAGCATCGTCTTCACGGGCAATGGCCAGATGAGTATGGTCGATACCTGTATTTTTTGATAAAGCTTCCCATGCCTTAACTGCCACATGGCCATTGGTCTCCGGAGCCAGTGTCAGAATCATTTCCGCAGCATCAATAGCTGTGTGCAGTTTCGGCTGGCCTGTGGCCACACCTTCGGACTGGGTGTTGTTAAGTTTGCGCAGTAAATCTACTTCTGCACCAGTCTGCCAGCTAATACCTTTACCACCATTACCGATTTTTTCCAGCAACGGTCCTACTGAAGTGAATTTGTCATAAATAGCACCATAATCACGTTCAACCACGGTCATTTTCGGCATGGTTTTGCCCGGTACCGGTTCACATTCACCCAGTTTCCAGTCTTTCGGGTCAAACGGCTGTGCCAGCTCTTCTGGACTGTCGTGCATCAATGGTGTTAATACCAGATCCTTACGTACTCCCAGATAATCTTTGGCAGTTTCGGAAAACGCTTTAGCCAGACCACGATAAATATCCCAGTCAGTTTTACTTTCCCAAAGCGGTTTTACTGCTTCACTAAGCGGATGGATAAACGGATGCATATCCGAAGTATTCAGATCATCTTTTTCGTACCAGGTGGCTGTAGGCAGCACAATATCTGCATACAGACAGGTAGTAGACATACGAAAATCCAGTACGGTAAGTAAATCGAGCTTACCTTCTGCTGCCGGACGCACTTGTACATCAATCGGCTTAATAGCATCAGTTTCATCACTCATCAGTGCATTTTGTGTGCCAAGCAGATACTTGAGGAAATACTCATGCCCTTTACCGGATGAACCAAGAATATTGGAACGCCAGACAAACAGATTACGCGGGAAATTCTGCGGATTATCCGGATCAGTACAAGCCATATCCAGTGCGCCCGATTTCATCTGCTCAACAGCAAATGCAATCGGATCTTTACCTTGTGCTTCTGCGTCACGGGTCACATCAAGCGGATTACGTCCCAGCTGCGGAGCAGAAGGCAGCCAGCCCATTCGTTCAGCTTTAACGTTGAAATCCAGCTGACTCATATCAGCCATCTGACCGGCATGAGTGGGCGCAATAACTTCCGACATCTTGAGTTTTTCATGCCGCCACTGGCTGGTGTGTGCATAGAAGAAAGAAGTACCATTCATCTGGCGTGAAGGCCGGTTCCAGTCGGCAGCAAAAGCCAGAGGCGCCCAGCCGGTTTGCGGACGTAATTTTTCCTGACCGACATAATGACACCAGCCGCCGCCGCTCTGACCGATACAGCCACACATCATCAGCATATTGATAATGCCACGATACGCCATGTCCATGTGATACCAGTGATTCAGACCGGCACCCACAATTACCATACTGCGACCATGTGTTTCATGTGCGTTTTGGGCAAATTCGCGTGCCACCTGAATCACCAGCTCCGGCTTCACGCCAGTATGTTTCTGCTGCCACAATGGTGTATAAGGCACATCAGCCAGATAATCATCGGTAACGCCATCACCACCAAAACCACGGTCAATACCATAATTAGCACACATCAGATCAAATACTGTTGTTACCAGTATTTTTTCGCCATCTGCATTAATTATCTGCTTAACCGGAATATTTTTAACAATGACTTCTGCTGCATCATCCCCGCCGAAGTAATCAAAAGACACACCCATGATGGCATCATGATTATCTTTAAGTGATATCAGCGCTTTGATTTCTGTACTGTCGGATTTTTGTGCCAGCAGATTCCATTTACCCTGCTCACCCCAGCGGAAGCCTATCGATCCTTTCGGTGCAACAATATCACCGGTATTTTCGTCGATAACCAGTGTTTTCCACTCAGGATGATTGCTTTCATCCAGTCCGCCTGCTATCTGGCTTGCACGCAGGAAGTAGCCCGGCAGCAGTTTACCGTTTTCCTGATTAATCACCACCAGATTAGGCATATCTGTCAGACGACGACAATAATCAATAAAATATTCTGACGGATTCTGCAGATGAAATTCTTTCAGAATCACATGCCCCATTGCCATTGCCAGTGCAGCATCTGTCCCCTGTTTTGGTGCCATCCAGATATCACTGAATTTCACCATTTCACCATAATCAGATGAAACTGCTACTGTTTTTGTACCTTTATAACGCACTTCAGTATAGAAATGCGCATCCGGAGTACGTGTCATGGGTACATTAGAGCCCCATACCATCAGATAGTTGGCGTTATACCAGTCGGCAGATTCTGCAACATCGGTTTGTTCACCCCATGTTTGCGGGCTGGAAGGTGGTAAATCACAATACCAGTCGTAAAATGACAGCGGTACACCGCCAATCAGACTCAGATAACGCGAACCGGCAGCATAGCTCACCATCGACATTGCCGGAATCGGAGAAAAGCCAATTACACGATCCGGGCCAAATTCTTTAATTGTGAATGCATTGGCAGCAGCAATAATTTCATAAGCTTCTTGCCAGTCCAGACGGACAAAACCGCCCTGACCACGCTCAGATTTATATTTTTTCGCCAATTCCGGATTCTGAGTAATACTCTGCCAAGCCTCAATTGCATTCAGAGTCTGGCGTTTTTCACGCCACATACGCAGCAGAGAAGCGCGAATCATTGGGTATTTCACCCGCTGAGCAGAGTAAACATACCAGCTATATGATGCACCGCGCGGACAGCCCCGCGGTTCATGATTGGGTAAATCGGCACGAGTACGCGGGTAATCTGTCTGTTGCATTTCCCATGTAATCAAACCGTTTTTAACAAAAACGCGCCAACTACAAGAACCGGTACAATTTACCCCGTGAGTTGAACGTACAATTTTGTCATGCTGCCAGCGCTGGCGGTAAGCATCTTCCCATTCTCTGCTCTCAGCCACCACTGCCCCATGTCCGGCAGAAAATGTTTCTTTGGTTTTACGTAAAAAATTCAGTCTGTCTAAAAAATGGCTCATGAATTTGTGCTCCATAGAGGCAAAAGCCTCAAACAGTTTCTTATTGATTTATATTTTTTCTGCACCATTATCTATGACAATGGTGCGATCACTTCAAATTAACAACTCGTAACTGATTGTTTGCGAACATAAAACCAGTAATTAACTATCAGACAGCTTACATAGAAAACAATAAAGCCCCATAAAGCCATTGATGCGCTGCCTGTCGCCTCAATCGAAGAACCAAAACTTTTCGGAATCAGAAACCCACCATAAGCACCGATTGCGCCCATAAAGCCTAATACCGTAGCTGATTCTTTAGTGGCATGAGCTTCTGAGGTTTTAACATCGCCCTGATGCAGATGACGATGAAACTGAGAGAAAATCCGCGGCACCTGCGCATAAGTTGAACCGTTACCAATACCGCTAAAAGCAAACAGCAACATAAAACTACAGAAAAAACCAACAAAACTGCCTTCATTGCCACCAATAGGCTGAAATACCAGAACACCAATGACCCCGACAATCATCATGGCATAGCTGATTTCGGTAAGTTTTGCCGCAGACATCTTGTCAGACAGCCAACCACCCACGACACGCAGTACTGCACCAACAAACGGACCTAAAAAGGCAAACTTAACTGCATCCAGATGCGGAAAAGAATGGCTGATTAATAACGGGAAAGCAGCCGAAAAACCGATGAACGAACCAAACGTGCCCACATAAAGCCAGCATAAAATCCAGTTGTGCAACCGCTTGAAAATGACAAACTGTTCCTTTAGTGAGGAATGCATGCTGCCAATATCATTCATCCCAAACCATGCAGCCAGCGTACTGAGCACAATAAACGGTACCCAGATAAAACCAGCATTCTGCAACCAAACCTGTGCAGAACCCTGTGGCGTAGAAATTGTCTGAGACTCACCGCCCATTGCACCAAACAGGCAGCTAGTAATCGCCAGTGGCACAGCAATCTGTACTGCGGATACGCCCAGATTGCCCAAACCGGCATTAATCCCCATCGCCTGACCTTTTTCCGATTTCGGGAAAAACAGACTGATATTGGACATAGATGAACTGAAATTTGCTCCGCCAAAACCACATAAAAGTGCCAGAATGAACATCGTTGTATAAGAAGTATTCGGATTCTGTACTGCAAAGCCCAAACCCAGCGCAGGAATCAGCAAACTGGCTGTAGAAATTGTCGTCCATTTGCGGCCACCAAAAATCGGAATCACAAATGAATAGAAAATTCGTAAAGTAGCACCTGATAATGCCGGCAAGGCCGCCAGCCAGAACAGTTCATTGCTGCTGAACTTAAATCCAACCAGTGGCAGTTTTACTACCGTCACACTCCATACCTGCCAGATGGCAAACGCCAGTAACAATGCAGGAACAGAAATCCATAAATTTCTGCGTGCTATTGCACGACCACCTGACTGCCAGAATTGTTGGTCTTCCGGCCGCCAATCTTTTAAAACTTTACCCATATCAAACTCACTTTATTGGTGCTTAGGGTTTTTCAGAGAAAAATGCATCCAGATTAAACTGATACATACCGTGCCAAACATCAGCATGAAAGAGGTAGAACGTACACCTGTCCAGTCTACTAACCAACCAAACATAATCGGCAACAGAAAACCGCCCAGTCCCCCGGCCAGACCCACTACACCAGACACAGTACCCATATCATCCGGGAACTCATCAGAAATAAACTTGAATACCGAAGCTTTACCGATTGCCATAGCCACACCGACCACAAACAGCAGCACAGTAAATATCGTTGCATTTAAACCAATATGCATATCCAGATGACCACTTACTGTACGAATAGACATTTGTGTTTGCGGATAAGACAACAGAAAGAATGCTAATGCGCAAATCCACATTACAGCCCAGGTAACTTTATAAGCACCGTATTTATCAGACAGCCAGCCACCAAACGCACGCAGTACACCCCCCGGCAGAGAGAAGCATGCAGCCAGCAACCCGGCCTGTTCTAAGCCGAAGTTATATTCCTTAACATAGTAATTCACCATCCACAGCGAAATGCCCACATAGCCGCCAAACACTACCGAATACAGCTGACTGTATTTCAGCACTTGCGGATTTTTCATTAATAACAACTGAGCTTTCAGACTTGGCTGTTTAGCAGAAGCTGCTTTAGGCTCCGGATAACTGAAAAACCAGAACAGTACTGTAATAACCAGCAAAATTACGGTATATAAGCGGGGTACAGACTGCCAGCCATATGCTACAACCAATGCAGGAGCCAAAAACTTATTTACGGCAGAACCAGCATTACCGGCTCCAAAAATACCCATTGCCAAACCCTGACGTTCCTTGCGAAACCATTTGGCCACATAAGGAGTACCAACAGAAAATGAGCCGCCTACTAATCCCAGCCACAGCGCAATCCAGAGAAACTGACTATATGTGTGTGCATATTGAAGCAGCCAGACTGCCGGAACGCATGACAGCATCAGCAGAAAAAATACAATACGGCCGCCAAAACGGTCAGTCCAGATACCTAAAGGCACCCGGATAAGTGATCCGGACAGTACAGGCATCGCAGCCAGCAAACCAAATTCAGCTTCACTAAGTTGTAATTGTTCTTTGATAGGTATTCCCAAAACGGCAAATATCATCCAGATCATAAAACAGACAATAAATGCAATCGTGCTGGAAGTAAGCACTGTTACCGATTTTCTAACACCAGAATCCATTCTGTACCCCCATTAATAATTCTCTTTAGTGTACGTAATCACCTTTTCCTATCCAATTAGTCATCCGAAGCAAAATCATTAACCAGAAAGCACAACGCCAAATAAGCAAAAAGGCCTATTGACAAACTCAATAGGCCTTTATCAAATTCTGATATTCAGTAGTTATTACCCGATACTCAACTCACTTGTTTATTTATCCAGACCATGCTCAATGGCATAAACAGCAGCCTGTACCCTGCTGGCTACATTTAATTTGCGTAAAATATTCTGAACATGCACTTTTATAGTGCTTTCAGTTACATCCAGATTACGCGCAATCACCTTATTACTATTCCCACGTGCCAGCCAGCGCAAAATTTCCCGTTCGCGCGGTGTCAGTGGTTCAGTAATTTTTTCGTCAGCCTGTTCCTGCCTGCGCAACCTTGTTACCAGCTTACTTGTCATTTCAGGCGATAACACACTATCTCCGCTAATCGCTTTTTCAATACTATCCAGCAAAAATTCTGTATCAATATTTTTTAACAGATATCCGCGGGCGCCCAGCCGCATACATTCGAGTAAATCACTACCATCTTCAGAGACTGTCAGCATCAGCACCACCTGCTGCGGATTATGATTTATCATCTGCGGTAGTGCTTCAAGTCCTCTCATTACCGGCATATCCAGATCCAGAAGTACAGCATCCGGCTGGAGCTGTTGCTGCATTTTTACCCCTTCAAGACCGTCTGTGGCCTCACCCACCACCTCAAAACGCTCACAACTATCAATCAGTGCACGCAAACCACGCCGAAACAAAGTGTGATCATCAACAATCAGAATCCGGTACTTGTTTTCATTAAGCATTATTAAATTCCCAAAATTATTCCTGCGCATGAATATACTGACGCGGCACCATCAACTCTACACATACCCCGTTATTTTCACGTGCAAATATTTTTAATTCTCCATTAATCTTGCCGGCTCGTTCTTTCATAATATGTACACCCACATGTCCGTGCAGCCCCTTCTGAATTAGCGTATCCTCGGCAAAACCTATTCCGTTATCTTCAATACAGAGATTCAGGCGATCAGCCAGATATACCAGCCTCACTCGCACAGCATCGGCATGCGCATGTTTACGTACATTTGATAATGCTTCCTGCACAATGAACACTACCTGCAATTGTACATCCGACTCTACCTCATACACATCGCCTTCTACCGACCAATCCGCAACAATATCTGTTTGTTGTTCAAATCTTTTCATCACTTCCTGCAACGAACTGATTAGCCCTTCTGAAACCAGACGTATCCGGAAATTTGACAATAATTCGCGTACATCATCATAGCATTGCTGGATACCCTCATGAATAAAATCCAGAGTCTGTTTAGCCTGCTCTTGTTTATGCTCTGCAAGAGATTTTTCCAGTACTTGTATCTGCATATTCATAAATGAAAGCGACTGCGCGATACTGTCATGCAATCCTTGCGCCATCAGGTTACGCTCTTCCAATATCGCCATCTGCTTATCCAGTTCATTCAAGCGCATACTTTCAATCGCTATCCCGAACTGACTGCAAACAGTTGAAATTAGACGTTGATTTTCTTCACTCAGCGCAAACGGCTTCAGTGCAAACAAGTGCAGCATACCGATTTCATCATCTACTGATTTCACTGCAAATGTCAGACAAAACGGCAGAACCTGCTGCATCTGACAGCAATGATTATTTTCCTCATGAATGACCAGCGATTGATTATTGTAATTAACCACAGACTGATGCAACCGCACACAGCGCCCGCCATCACAGCGATAATCACGGAACATATCTACCTGCTCCTCTGTCAGCCCGTCCGAACCGGCTACTTCAAGCATCTGTGAATGGCGATTTTTTAACTGCACCACACAGGCATCCGCACCACTGAATGCCTTCATTTTATGCATAAATATTTGTACCAGCACCGTCAGATCATGCTGTTCCTGAAACAATGAGGTCATAGCATATAATACCGCTAGCTCACGATTACGCTTAACCACTGCCTGCGTTTGCTCAGCGACCCGGTTTTCCAGCGTGTCATATACTTCATACAATTTGGCGGCCATCAGATTAAAACCCTGTGCTACCTGCCCGAACTCATTGGCCGTACCCACTTTCAGGCGTGTATCAAAATAACCCTTACCAATCTGACTGATGCCCTGATTCAGACGTAATAGCGGCGAAATGACCAAATGATGCAGTAACAGCAAAGACACAATCGCAGATAGTACAGCCATCATTAATACTAGCGCCTGTAGCCAGCGCAACAGCCTAATATTGTGCGTATTATCTTGCTCAATAAGCAAAACCAGCCGGTCAATTACCGCTGTGAATTCTCTGGCCTGAGCAAGGAAAGCTTCTCCGCTTAGTCTGCCCTGTAAATAAGCTTCACGGTCAGCAAGAAAATCCTGCAACTGCTCCTCAATTTCCTGAACTTGGGTTAATAACTGTTTATGGCGCTGGCCGTTCATAACCCCGGTATCATGCAATTCGTATAAATGACCAAGTATTTCCTTAAATTGACGCTTTTCATCCGCAAACTGCTGCTCTGCACCCGGTGTTTTCGTGACCAGTACCATATAAAACACCCGCTTGCGCAGACTGCCGGCTTCATTGATTGCCATTCCCAGCTCTTCCAGCCGCCATGAGGTATTCAACGACAACCCTACCAGACTGGTAGCCAGAAACAGCCACACAGCAATCAGCACAACCAGGACTTTTGATAACTTCTGTCCGCGTAAAAACGACCGATCAAACTTTTGCCACAGATTTTTCATAACACCCCAATCAGAAAACTGGCAGCACTATAACGCAAAAGTCGAAATACAGATTTGATATTCATTTTAAAATTGATATCTTTGCCAATAAAATATATAATATATTTACTATTTTTTAATATATTTAATAATTGAAATAATAAAATAACTTATTTTAATATATTTTAGATTTGTATTAACTATAAAAAGGAGTGGATTGCTATGACTTGGACTTATGCACAAAGTACTGGTATCTTGAAACATAATGGTGTGTTTATTATTTCTGGGTATGCAGGTTTTGGTAAAGGGAAATTTAACCCTTCAATGCAATGTGTGAGTAATGTTGGTCCTCTACCCAGAGGTAAATATATTATGAAAGAGCTTATCTTGAAACATCGAAGCTGTGGTGAATATGTAATCAGGTTAGCACCTGATCCAGGTAATAATATGTGTGGTAGATCCGGTTTTTTAATTCATGGTGATAGTAAAAAGCATCCCGGTTCTGCTTCTCATGGTTGTATAATTCTAAATACAAAGTATCGAAAAGATATGTGGAACAGCGGTGATAAAATTCTAGAAGTAATAGCATAATAGATAAAATCTAAGGATGAAGAAAAGTGAGAAAACTTTTACTAGTACCACTATTAGCAGTCTTACCTATATTAAGCTTTGCTAAAGGGCCTGATTGTGATTCCTGGCCAATGAATATAAGTGAGGGCTGGTTAAAAAATGCTGGTATAGTTGATATCATAAATTTAGATGAATCTAAAACTAAGTCAACATTATTGGCATCTGAGAAAAAAGCAAAAGGCTTATATACCCAGATTTATCACTTTATTTTTTATGATACAACAGGGAATACTTATGAAATCATTACTAATAGTGATGCTTCTTATGAAGAATGTTCAATGAGTGGTGTTGATATCTATTTAATATCAAAAAGTCATATAAACAAGTAAATAAATGAGATGTTATCATTAGCTACATATCTTTTAAGGAAAATCATATATTTAAAAATAGATATATGATTTTCTTCATAAATTTTTAAATAAATTAGATATTTTTAAACTAAAACTTAAATGAAATATATCAGTAAGATGTAATGTATAATTCTAGATAAAAAGTATCGAAAAGATATGTGGAACAGCGGTGATAAAATTCTAGAAGTAATAGCATTATAGATAAAATCTAAGGATGAAGAAAAGTGAAAAAATTTTTACTAGTAACACTATTCGCAGTCTTGCCTATATTAAGCTTTGCTAAAGGGCCTGATTGCCATTCCTGGCCAATGAAAATGAGTGAAGTCTGGTTACAAAATGCTGGTATAGTTGCTATCGAAAATTTAAATGAACCCAAAACTAAGATAACATTATTAGCATCTGAGAAAAAAGCAAAAGGCTTATATACCCAAATTTATCACTTTATTTTTTATGATTCAATAGGAAATAGTTATGAAACCATTACTAATAATGATGCTTCTTATGAAGAATGTTCAATGAGTGGTGTTGATGTCTATTTAATACCAAGAAGTGTTTCATACAAGTAAATAAATGAGATATTATCATTAGTTATATATCTTTTAAGGAAAATCATATATTTAAAATAGATATATGATTTTCATCATAAATTTTTAAAATAAATTAGATGTTTTTTAAAATAAAACTTAAATCATATCATTTATTCAGCTCTGAAATAGTGAAATTTTGATTACAGTAATTTATAGTCTTAGTATCAAATAAATATATAATTAAGATGTAATATTTATTACATTTTGCCATCTTAAAGATTATCTTGAAACATCCACATTGTGTTACATTTGTAATCAGGTTAGAACCTGATCCAGGTAATAATATGTGTGGTAGATCCGGTTTTTTAATTCATGGTGATAGTAAAACGCATCCCGGTTCTGCTTCTCAAGGTTGTATAATTCTACCTATAAAGTATCGAAAAGATATGTGGAACAGCGGTGATAAAATTCTAGAAGTAATAGCATAATAGATAAAATCTAAGGATAAAAAAAGTGAAAAAATTTTTACTAATAACACTATTAGCAGTCTTACCTATATTAAGCTTTGCTAAAGGGCCTGATTGCTATTCCTGGCCAATGAATATAAGTGAAGGCTGGTTAAAAAAAGTTGGTATAGTTGATAACATAAATTTAGATGAATCTAAAACTAAGATAACATTATTAGCATCTGAGAAAAAAGCAAAAGGCTTATATACCCAGATTTATCACTTTATTTTTTATGATACAACAGGAAATACTTATGAAACCATTACTAAAAATGATGCTTCTTATGAAGAATGTTCAATGAGTGATGTTGATGTATATTTAATATCAAAATTAATATCAAATATTTATAAACAAGAAAATGAATGAGATATTATCATTAGTTACATTATTTTTTAATTAAAATCATATAGTTAAAAATAAATTAAATATTTTTTAAACTAAAACTTAAATGAAAATATAAGAAAAATGTAATATTTATTACATCCTGCCAATCTTGTTGTTATCTTCTTATAATTCAAAATGAAAATTTATAGTTGACATTTTTTACAATAGCAATAAATTTTTCAATTAGTGGTTTATTTTTATCATCATAATATATATAACCCTCTGACTAAATAAAGACAAAACTAAACTTTTAGTTTTGTCTTTATTATTTTCCAGAGGGAATGTCTGCAAAATACTAGAATAATCTTTGCTCAAAACGGTTTGGCTTACCCGGCAACAGCATCAGTATGATAAACCAAATTTGCCCGATGACCGGTATAAGAGTAATCAGAATCCACCAGGCAGAACGGTTTGTATCATGCAGCCGTCTGAACTGAAGTGACAAAGTCGCTATCCACACAGCAAAGCAGACTACCAGAAAGACAAAATCAATCGTCCAGTCGCCCCATGTATAGATATCATTAATCGGATGTCCGAGCATTTTTTCAACTGCATACGTCAAAATTATTCCAAGAACATAGTTAATCACAATCGGCCACCAATAATCAGCACGATTAGAAGTCCCTGAAAAATTTAGAATGTTATGCCAGAACCGTTTGTAAGATTCAATCATAAATTCATCTCCAGATAATTAATATATTTACATTTATATAAATTTTAAAATTAGGATTTATATTTCAAACATTGCCAAATTATCTTAAGACTTATCTATAAACGATTCAAACAACTTAACTTTAAAAACAATTACTTACAATATTTATTTATTGATAAAAATTGATATATATTTTTTTTATAATTTATCAATTATGAGAATTTATATACTTTAATTAATATATTTGTATATTTATTTGCGTTTTTATAC
Organism: Snodgrassella alvi wkB2; assembly: GCF_000600005.1. Taxonomy (NCBI): domain Bacteria; kingdom Pseudomonadati; phylum Pseudomonadota; class Betaproteobacteria; order Neisseriales; family Neisseriaceae; genus Snodgrassella; species Snodgrassella alvi. The sequence goes on along the minus strand of NZ_CP007446.1, from coordinate 983,514 downwards.
GTACAAATCAAAATTAATTAATTGTTTGACATTATTTAAGCATAGACCGCGTTTCAGCGTAGCAGACAATTCTTAATAAATATGACATTTTATTAAAAAAAGGCTGTAAAATGTATAAATTAAACAACATTATTACAATCAATTCATTTTAATCATACAAATAAATACAAAGAATTAACTCAAATACTTAATTGGTTTAATATTCAGACTGAAAAATTTAGTTTAAATCTTCTATTTATCGTTTATTTTATAAATATCTACATATCAGTAATTGAAAAAATTCGATACTATAAATTGATACTAAACATACTTTACTACTAAATATTATTTTATTAAATTTTTCATCAGATGCTGAATACTGATATTAACTATTATGCAGCAATACTGTTTTTTAAAATCATCACTTTAATAAAATACTTGTACATAATATAGGGTTACATTTCATATTGATATAAAAAAACGCATATACAAATATGCGTTTAAAAAATCTATTCAAAACAAACTTATTCTAAAAGGACTATCCATCCAGATGGCTATTTTGCGGAGCCAGTACAGTGCGATTGCCATTTCCTTCAGCAGCAGACACGATACCTTCTGCTTCCATCTGCTCAACCAAGCGCGCGGCACGGTTATAACCGATGCGCAATTGTCTTTGTACAGAAGAAATACTTGCCTTACGAGTTTTGATTACCAGCGCCACTGCTTCATCATACAGAGGATCAAGCTCATCATCGCTACTGCGAGACGATGCATTGCTGAACATATCATCATCACTGACCCCGGCTGTTAAAATATCATCAATATATTGGGGCTCACCAAACTGTTTCAGATAATGTACTACACGATGCACTTCTTCGTCGGCAACAAAGGCCCCATGTACACGCTCTGGATAGGCAGTACCCGGCGGTAAGAACAGCATATCACCCTGTCCGAGCAAGTTTTCAGCACCCATCTGATCAAGAATGGTGCGACTGTCTACTTTACTGGATACCTGAAAAGCAATACGGGTTGGAATATTGGCTTTTATCAGTCCGGTAATAACATCTACACTGGGACGCTGGGTAGCCAGTATCAAATGGATACCAGCAGCACGGGCTTTTTGCGCCAGACGTGCAATAAGTTCTTCAATTTTTTTGCCGGCTGTCATCATCAAATCGGCAAATTCATCAACAATCACAACAATAAAAGGCAATTTTTCCAGTGGCTCAGGATTATCCGGCGTAAGTGAGAACGGATTAAACAGTTTTTGATTGCGTGCACCTAGCTCGGCAATTTTCTGATTGAATCCGGCCAGATTACGCACACCGGCATGACTCATCAGCCGGTAGCGTTTTTCCATCTCGTTTACGCACCAAGTTAGCGCATTAGCAGCCAGCTTCATATCCGTAACCACGGGCGCCAGCAGATGAGGGATACCTTCATAAATGCTCAATTCAAGCATTTTCGGATCAATCATAATCAGGCGTACATCTTCAGGTGTAGCTTTAAATAGCATAGACAAGATCATGGCATTAACACCTACCGACTTACCAGAGCCTGTTGTTCCGGCTACCAAAAGATGTGGTGCTTTAGCCAAATCCGTTACCACAGGCTGACCGGTAATACCCTGACCAAGAGCCAGCGTCAGTTTTGAACGGGATTGCTGAAATACCGAAGCTGAAAAAATCTCACTAAGACGAATAATCTGTCGTTTGGGGTTAGGTAATTCCAGCCCCATACAGGTTTTACCAGGAATCGTTTCAACTACCCGGATAGAAGCAAAGCCCAGACTGCGTGCTAAATCTTTTTCCAGATTAACTACCTGACTTCCGCGAACACCCTGTGCCGGTTCAATTTCATAACGAGTAATAACCGGGCCGGCAAATGCATCGATGACGCGAACTTTAACCTTAAATTCAGCCAGTTTTTCTTCGATGGTGATACCATTTTCCAGCAAGGTTTCTTCACTCTGTTGTGCTGCGGGATCATAATATGGTGGTAATAATAAATCCATCCCCGGCAGCATAGGTTTTAACTGTGGTTTATGCACCGGTGTGACAGCTGCTGTCTTATGCAAAGCTTTTTGCAGTGCCATACCGATAGCAGTTTGCGATGACTGAGCACTATAGTCTTTTTGTTCTGTGGGTAGTGACTGCCGGTTATTTCGTGTAACTACTCCAGCGCTTTCGACAACCGGTACAGATTCAGTCTGTTGTTTATCTGTTTTAATTACTTCAACATGATTAACAACTTCCGAACTGCCTTGTGGTTGAGTTTCAATATTTGGCAAAAATGCAGATATATCTGTATTAGCTTCTTCTTCGTTGTAATGTTCATGCAAAGGGAAATAATCTGGTGTTTCTGTCTGCTCTTCAATTTCAGCAAAAAATGGATCTTCTGTAGCCAATACCGGAGTTTCTGCCACAGCAACATCTCCATCACAATCATCAGACAGATAGGGAGTGTTTCCAATACTAAAATCAGAATTCTCATAATAAGAATTTTCTGAATTATTATTGACAGTTACTGCCTGCTTTACTGTTGGCATATTCTGAGAATAATGAAACTGACTTCTTCTCGGGCGCAGATTTTCAGTAAAATTTTCATTCTGCTGCTGTACTGGCTGCTGATTAAAAGAATCGCTATAGTCAACATTACTGCTGGTGTAATCTTCTGCTACAGGATGATTTCCAGCCGTAACTGTAGTAATAGATGTTGGCGGCATGGAATGAAAAGGTGTAAATCTTGTTGACAGTGGTGCCTGTGCACTGCCGGCAGCATCTGTAAAACCTTTGTCTGCAGACATATCAGCAACTGGTGCTGTCATTTTTACTGTATGGCTTTTACCGATACGTGCAGCTGCCGGAATAACACTTTCTCTGACTACCGGTCGCTGAAATTTCTGTCTGTTTACCGGTGAATCGGTTTTGGCCAGATTCGCATATATTTCATCTTCAGCTATTACCGGTATGCTATAACCAGAATTAAACTGCTGGGCATTCTCGTTATGGCGCTGTCTTGCCAATCGCTGACGCAGCAGATTCAAACGAATATCTTCTTCGTTAATAATTTGCACGCCATTATGTTCTCTCCCGAGTCTATGCTCATGAACTGACTGCTCAGGAATAGTAGTTACAGAATGCGGCAAGTGCGAAGGAGCACCAACAGAATTACCGAGTTTGTGATGAGTAGCCTGTTGTAAATCATCCAAATCAAAATTTTTTAATGCCCGGGCTTTTAACAAAGCAGCCTGTTCGGCTTTAGTACGCGAACGAACTTTATTTAATATCGGATCATCGACTGTAATTTCTTTCGCATTGTGATTGCGCTGCTGATTCTGACTGTTTAAAGGTTTGTACTGCCATTTAAGCTGAATAACTTCAAGAGCAGGCGCCTGTTCACTAACCGTATCAGTAAGCGGATGAGTTGCCACTTTACGGGTAGCTTCTGCCAGAGTAATTACTTCCAGATTTTTATCCGGAGGGAACACCACAGCGGTTTCAGCATGCTCATCACTGGTAATCAATATGTTTTTATCTGTCTGATCATCATTATCGATATCAGTCTCTTCGTCTGTATCCGGCAGGATATTTTCTTCGGCCACAGCTTCGGCATGAATATCATTACCATCGGCTGCATCTTCTTTTAAAGATTTAAACAATTTGACCGGGAACAAAGGGTTATCCTTTATTAGCGGCAATTCATTATCAGTTTCGGCTATATCTTGTAAATTATCTCCATTTTCACTGACTGTTTTATCCGTTTCACTTTTTACCGGTATAGGGGCGGATTCGATAACTGTAATCTGAGGAGTAACCGGTTCAGATTCCGATTTTTCAGTTTGTTGTTCTGGCTGACAGCTCTCACCAGTACTATTAGCCGGTACAGCCGGGTGAATTTCTTGATGATTATTTATAGTATCTATTGCTTCAGATTCAGTCTTTGGCAACTCTGCTTCTGACGGTTGTTCTTGTTGCACTGAACTTTGAACTGTCTGATTGCGCTGTACAAGCTTTTGTGCCAGATAAAAAATACGGTTTTTCAAAGAAGGTCTGGCAAACTTCAATACCGGAAACTGACCTGCCTGAAGCCGGTTTTCATAGCGGGTCAGATAGGTCAGTTCCAGTTGCCATTTGCGTTCCTGAATATTACGCCACCAGAATAAAGCGCCTATAGCAATAATTAACAGTATTAATACAATCCACCACATACGTGTTCACGCTGCCTTATGGTTAATATCTGGTTAACAGACTATTTTTATTATTAATGCGACAAATTGACTTCTATATTATCAATTAAACGGGTAGTTCCCAAAATTGCAGCAGCCAGAATAACCAGATTTTTATCGGATATCTGAGCCTTTGTCAGTGTTTGTGCCTGCCTGATTTCAATATAATCAACCTGCCATCCATTTTGTTGCAAATAAGTTGCGGCACTATTTTCCAAAGCCGAAAAGTTAGTATTTCCCAGCTTAATTGCATCGGCAATATTTTGTAACTGTGCAGACAGCTGTGCTGCCTGTACATGCTCCTGTGCCGAAAGATAACCATTACGGCTGGATAAAGCCAAACCGGTTTGTGCACGTTCAATTTCTACCGGAATGATTTCTACATCCATATTCAGATCCTGAACCATGCCTTTTATCACAGCCAGTTGCTGATAGTCTTTTTTACCAAAACAGGCAACATCAGGTTGAACAATATTAAACAATTTAGTTACTACTGTCGCCACACCGCGAAAATGCCCCGGTCGGCTGCGCCCGCATAACTCATTCTGGATTGCCGGCGGTTCAACAAAATAACTCTGCACACCATTTGGATAAAGCTCGCTTTCATCGGGTGCAAATACCACATCGGCACCAGCTGCTTTAAGCTTTTCTACATCCTGCTCTAAAGTACGCGGATATTTATCAAAATCTTCCCCGGCACCAAACTGTATCCTGTTAACAAATATACTTATTACCACTGAATCAGCATAAGCTTTAGCTGTACGTACCAGTGACAAATGACCTTCATGCAGATTACCCATAGTCGGTACCAGGGCTACACGTTCAGCCTGCCTGCGCCATGAACGCATTTCAGCAATGGTATGTATTATATGCATAAATTATCCTGTAAAACTAAAACACACATAATTTATATACTGTTAATAAATGTCATGTATATGTGAGGGTGAAATTATAACACTGCAAACCTACATTACAGAGTATCTATAAAGCTTGTGTCATCATTTAAATATGTTACTATCAAACCAGACATGGCAGTAAGGATGCGTATTATCAAATGTAAATTTTTGTATAGAACATATTTCCTAGCCAATTAACCCATCTAAACTCAAGGAGCATTTATGAAAATCAAACACTGGTTCGCCGCTGCGGCCATGTGCTCTGCACTGGTGCTAACGGCCTGTGGCGGAAGTAAAAATAATTCAGAATCTGCATCTGTACCTGCAACTACACAGTCTGGTGCCGATAAAACTTATATTGTGGGCACAAATGCCGAATTTGCCCCTTTTGAGTCACGCACCGCTGATGGTTCACTTACCGGTTTTGATATTGACTTGCTTACAGCAATGGCTAAAGCCGGTAATTTCAAAATACAGTTTAAAGACCAGCCCTGGGATGGTCTGTTTGCCAGCTTGAATAATGGCGATTTAGATATAGTAGCTTCCGGGGTAACCATCACTGATGAACGTAAACAAAGTATGACTTTCAGCGATCCGTACTTTGATATTTCTATGATGGTACTGACACCAAAAGCAAAAACCTTTCATTCTCTGGCTGAATTAAATAATATGCAACGCGTAGCTGTTGCAAGTGGTCAGACCGGTGATCTGGCAGTTCAGAAGATACTTGGTGCCCAAAGTACCAAAATTGCCCGTTTTGACAGTGTACCTTTAGCCATTAAAGAGCTGGAAAATGGCGGAGTTGAGGCCATGGTATCAGATGGTGCTGTTATCAGTAATTATGTTAAAGCCAACGGTGCTGATAAATTTACTATTAATAAGGTACCGGAATTCGGTGTAGACCATTATGGATTCGTGGTACGCAAAGGTGATACAGCCACAGTAGAAAAACTGAATGATGCATTGAAAAAAATTCGTGCCAGTGGCGAGTACGACAAAATTTACGCCAAATACTTTTCCAACTAAATCTTTCCCTGCCTTTTCAGGCAGTATTCATGATAAGCCTGTTATTTAGCATAACAGGCTTTTTTCATTAAACAATAATGTAATCTGCTCTGCGGTATTTATTATCACTTTTTACCTCCTGATTTGGCTTTTATCTGGCAAGGTTCTAAAATAATCGTTTCCTTTAAAATAATACAAAACAGATATGAGTTATCGGATAACTGTTTTACCGGCAAGTGAAACTTTTTACGCAAAACAAGGGGAATCACTGCTTAATGCGGCTATTGAAAACGGTATTATGCTGCCGCATGCCTGTAAAAGTGGCTGTTGTGGTGCCTGCAAGGCGCAACTGACCGAGGGCAAAACTACTGAAATCAATTCACAGGCGGCCTTGAACAGTAAAGACAGCACTCAGCAGGATATTTTATTATGCTGTCAGAGTGCTGAAAGTGATATAACACTTTATCTACCCAATTATCAGGGTAAAAATAATCAGCCGGTTCAAACGCTGAATGCGCGGATTGATGATATTCGCTACTGTGCCAATGTAGCCATTGTTACCCTGAAACTGCCGCTAAAAAAACAGTTTAACTTTACAGCCGGACAATATGTCGATATTGTTCTCGCTGATAATTTACGCCGCAGTTACTCTATCGCCGGTTTTAATACCGATACTCGTCAACTGGTTATTCATGTCCGCCGCCATACGGGTGGTGTTTTTTCTGAACAATTATTTGACGGACGGCTTCAGCAAAAAGATATTATTCACATTCACGGACCTTTAGGCAGCTTTCAACTGAGTAAACAGCAAAAACCATTAATTATGCTGGCTTCTGGTACTGGTATTGCGCCAATTGAAGCTATGCTGAATACTTTGGCTGAACAGCAATACCGGCAGGCTATCCATGTATACTGGGGAGTAGCCGCAGAAGAAAATTTGTACGATGCTGCCTTATTGGACAATCTCTGCGCCGAATTGGTACAGGCAAAGTGGACTGCGGTACTGTCCCGTCCAGAATCAGCCTGGAAAGGAGCTCGAGGGTATGTACAGGATATTGCTTTAAATGATTATCCTGACATGAGCAACCATGAAGTATATGCATGCGGACATCCGCAAATGATTGCCAGCGCACAATCCTTATTCCTCAAACAGACTGCTCTGGCAGAAACAGCTTTCTTTGCCGATAATTTTACTCCTGCATCCTGAGTTATTTATGAAACTGACACCTCGTAAACATTATCTGCTGATGATTGTGTTATTACTTATTTACAGTCTGGTAATGATTTATGCGCTGGCTTATCCGCCGAATCCTAACCGGATTATTGAAACCTGGCTGCTTATGCTGCTTTTACAGCGTTTCTTCCCGAGTATATGGCGCTGGCTGATGTGGTTAAGTGCGATTATTATTCTCTTATACCACCCTACTGCTACTCTGTATGGCCGGCCAAGTTTCGGCATTGTTGCTTCGTTATTAAGCACAACCGCCAGTGAAGCAAGTGAATATATTGGTGCTATTCCATGGCACACTTATCTTGCTACTATTTTACTGGCTGCCGTTCCGCTGTTTATTGTTCGTTTCAATCATCAAGCCGCAGCACCTCGCTGGCGTTTTTACTGGAGTATTCCGCTGGTACTGATTCTGATGGTAATGACAGTACAGACAGCACGTAAGGGCTATACAACCGGTGGTTTTGCGTTGCGCGCACAGCCGGTGGAATTTTTAGCAGATGCCTATCTGAAACCACGAGCCTATTTTGCTGAACTGGCAAAAATGAAGCAGGATTTAGCCAAACCTGACAACTGGCAAATCAGCAGTAGCCATCAGATTTATCGTAACTATGTACTGATTATCGGCGAAAGTGTACGTGCAGACTATATGCATCTGTATGGCTTTAAATATGCAGATACACCATTTCTGGATAAACATGCCAATATTGTTATGGATAATATGCTGTCTGCCGGACCCAACACACCTATTTCATTATTACACGGCTTAACGCTAAGCCATGGCAAACCTTTCAGCATTCAGAATAATATTATTACTCTGGCTAAAAAAGCCGGTATGGATACTGTCTGGTTATCTAATCAGGGGGCTCTCGGACAATACGATACATCAATTTCCACTATTGCTCATCAGGCAAATCAGGTGACTTTTCTGAAAACAACCGGATACGATTTTGGTATACGCAGCTTTGATGATCAGCTTATTGCACCGCTGCAAAAAGTTTTAAATCAGCCACTGCCTGCGAATCGGTCACGGCTGATTGCGCTGCATATCATAGGTTCTCATCCTAATCCGTGCGACCGTCTTCCACAACCAGCGCATCACTATGTCGATAATAACAACAGTAACTGCTATATTGACACTATCCGGCAGACAGACAATTTACTAAGTCAGATATATAGTGCATTACAGCACAGCGGTCAGCCATTCAGTATGTTGTATTTCAGCGATCACGGTTTAAGTCACGATAAAAACAGTTATGAAAAAAACAGCCTCGTGCGTTCTGAAAGTATTCTTCGTCATAATGATCACTTCTATCAGAACTACCACGTACCATTAGTGATTATCAGCAGCAATGAAACCGGACAATTACGTAACAAAGCACGGCGCAGCGGTTTAGAATTGCTGGATGGAGTTGCACAATGGCTGGGAATCAGCACCCCGCAACTGCCGTATAGTAAACAATTTTTCAGTGAAACGGACAGTACTCAGCTAGAGGTTCTGGATCTCAATCAGCGGTTACAACCTGTAGATAAGCTGCAAAACGATCCTCTCCCTGCACAATTGCAGTGACAATTACATAAAAAAACAATCTCTCTGTTTTTTTACAAAGCAGAGAGATTAAATTTTTCAAATAATTTCAGATTAAAGCTTTACATTTGATATGAATCAAAACACTTCTGAACAAAAACATTATAATGAATTTACTTTGATTGGTTTCCTCTTGATGTGTGTGTTTAAGTGTGGCTCTTCGCCACACTTTTTTTTATCTTAATTTTGACATTCTTAACATAATTATTCAATTGTTACTGATTCAAATTTGTTCTGATCAGCTTCCTGAGAATCCGCAAAATCCAGTACTACTTCATCTGACTGCGGAAGATAATCTATAAGCACAGCACCGCCCTCACTTAACCTTCCGAACAGCAATTCATCTGCCAGCAATTTACGGATACGTTCCTGTATCAGACGATGCATCGGACGCGCACCCATTGCTGCATCAAAACCATTTTTAGCCAGAAAAACACGCAGAGCCGGTGTAAATTCTGCCACAACCTGTTTAGACAATAACTGCTGTTCCAGAGCCAGCAAGAACTTATCAACCACTTTCGCAATAATTTGTTCATCCAATGCCTTAAATGGAACAATAGCATCCAGGCGATTGCGAAATTCAGGAGTAAAAGTATTCTTAATAGCAATCAAACTGTCAGACTGTTCACGCTGACCGGTAAATCCAAGATTCGGTCTGGCAAGCTCGGCAGCACCTGCATTAGTGGTCATAATGACAATTACATTACGAAAATCCGCACTACGTCCATTATTATCTGTGAGTTTGGCATAATCCATCACTTGTAACAGCACATTAAATACATCAGGATGGGCTTTTTCAATTTCATCCAGCAGTAACACACAATACGGCTGTTTATTCACCGCGTCAGTTAACAATCCACCCTGCTCGTATCCAACATAGCCCGGCGGTGAACCAATCAAACGCGAAACTGCATGCCGTTCCATATATTCAGACATATCAAAGCGTAGTAATGGTAAATCCAGCAACTGCGCCAGCTGTCTGGCAACCTCAGTTTTACCGACGCCGGTAGGCCCGGCAAACAGAAAACTGCCAATCGGCTTATCAGCCGGTTTCAAACCGGAACGAGCCATTTTTATTGATGCAGCCAGTACATCAATAGCCTGATCCTGTCCAAAAACTTTTGCTTTCAGGTTATCGGCCAGAAAACGCAATACCTGCTTATCATCATGAGAAACAGCAGTTTCCGGAATACGTGCCACCTTAGCGACAATAGCCTCAATCTCAGCCCGTCCGATAACTTTACGCTGTCTGGATTTCGGCTGAATTTTTTGTGCAGCAGCTGCCTCATCAATGATATCAATCGCCTTATCAGGCAGAAATCGCTCGTTTATATAGCGTGCGGATAACTCAGCAGCAGCCTGTAATGCTGCACGGGTATAACGTACCTGATGAAAGTGCTCAAATGCCGGACGTAAGCCCTGCAATATCTGTACCGTTTCCGGTACGGAAGGTTCTACTACATCTATTTTCTGAAAACGCCGGCTTAATGCATGATCCTTATCAAAAATAGTACGGTATTCCTGATACGTAGTGGCACCAATACAGCGCATACTTCCTTTAGCTAACGCGGGCTTAAGCAGATTGGATGCATCCATTGTCCCGCCGGACACACTGCCAGCTCCGATGATGGTATGAATTTCATCAACAAACAACACAGCTTTATCCAGCTCACTTAATTCTTTGATTACTGCTTTCAGGCGTGCTTCGAAATCACCACGATATTTGGTACCGGCCAGCAGTGCGCCCATATCCAGAGAAAAAACTACTGACCCCTTAATAGATTCAGGTACCTTTTCATTCACCAGCAGATAGGCCAGTCCTTCTGCCAGAGCAGTTTTACCTACACCAGCCTCACCTACCAGTAATGGATTGTTTTTGCGCCGTCGACACAATGTCTGAATCAGACGCTGCATTTCTTCATTGCGTCCGATTAACGGATCAATACGTCCGGCCATTACCTCCATATTAAGATTCACTGTATACAGTTCGAGTGCTTTTGCCTCTGCTTTGGCTGCTTCTGTTTCATTATTCTGCTCGGTATTTTTATCCTGAGAAAAACGATGATTACCCAGTGTCAGATATCGCAGCACATCCAGACGGGTTACTGATTGCGATTCAATAAAATAGACAGCATGACTGTCTTTTTCCGACATTATCGCAACCAATACATCAACCGGCGTTACCTCTCCTTTTGCCTGAGCCGCACGTACATGCACGATAGCCTGCTGTAAAACCCGCTGAAAACCCAGTGTAGGCTGTAATTCAGACTGTTCCAGCTCATTATCCGGCAAAACCGGAGTGTTTTCATAAATACTCTGTTGTAACTGTTTAGCCAGCAAATGATTGTCTACACCCACAGCCTGTAATACTTCACTAACATCTTCACTTTGTTGCAACAGGCCGAGCAATAAATGTTCCACTCCAATAAATTCGAAGGCACGGCTACGAGCCTCGGCATAAACATATTGCAGAATTTTTTCAAGCTGTGCCGAAATCATATCCGACCTCCTGACAAAGTAACGTTATCAATAGCGACTGCAACCAATTTTATTCACTTGTATAAACAACATGAAGCATACACGATAAAATTCAAGTAGCGCCCGCAGAACTAATATTTCACCCGTAATTACCCAAACAGGCAATTCAGGCCTCTTCTACCAAACACTGTAAAGGAAAACCGGCTGCTTCCGAGCGTGACAAAACCTGATTACATTTTGTTTCTGCAATATCTTTTTGAAACACACCGCATATCCCGCTGCCTGATTCATGCACCATCAGCATAATAGCTATGGCCTGCGTATGTGGTAAATGAAACACATCCATTAAAATTGCAATTACAAAGTCCATTGTCGTGTAATCATCATTCAGCAAAACCACTTTATAGCGCTTTGGCGGCATTATCATGGATTTCTGGCTCTGGCTAACAATTTGTATCTTCGAATTTGACATTGTCTATTAATCTACATGTATCTGTGGGTTTTTAGTAACGGTTTTAATAATTTTATCATTTTTCGGTAAGCTTGCTTGACGTTAGTTCTTAACCTATGTAAAAAGACTACTTAACAAGTCAGACATAGACTGCCAGACAAACTGTTGTACAGTCGTTCACTATTTTTTTGGCCTTTTTGTGTCGTAAACTTGTTCTTTATTTTGTTTTTTATGTATAGGAAGTTTCATGGCAACTGGTATTGTTAAGTGGTTTAACGACGCTAAAGGTTTTGGTTTTATTACCCCAGATGAAGGTGGCGAAGATTTGTTTGCACATTTCTCTGCAATCAACATGAATGGTTTCAAAACCTTGAAAGAAGGTCAACGTGTATCTTTTGATGTGACCACCGGTCCAAAAGGTAAACAAGCGGCTAATATTCAGGCAGCTTAATCTTAGCCGGTTGTCCGGTTAGTCTAAAATAGCGGCAAAAGCCGCTATTTTCTGTTTGAAATTGAAGAAATTGTCTTTTGCAGGATAATGATCTAAATATTTATCTGTATCATTAATCTCTATTTAACTGGCCGTTGATATTCAGACAGTTAATATTCCTGCACGTAATTTGTCCTGAAATTCCTGTATCTGAATTGATATATTTCTTACTGAAACTATCTTAGAAGACAGAATTAATATCCAAATACAAAAACCGCAGCAATAAACAAGCTGCGGTTTTTTACAGGATAAATCGTTTAAATAATCTATCAGGACTGAACAGATGATTTAGCCGGTAACAGCAAATTAAGCACAATCGCCAGTAAAGCGCACAGACCCACACCAGCAAAAGCCATCGTACCAATCTTCACAACCATACCACCGATACCGACAGTTAGTACGGAACTGACAATCACCAGATTACGCGGTTCCATCAAATCCACTTTGGCATCAATCAGCGTTTTCAAGCCTAATGAAGCAATAGTACCAAACAGCAACAACATAATCCCGCCCATTACCGGCAACGGAATAGAGCTGAGAAAAGCATTAAACTTACCAAAAAAAGCCATAAAAATTGCAAAAACGGCTGCCCAGGTCATAATTACCGGATTACTGTTTTTAGTAATCATCACCGCGCCGGTAACCTCTCCATAAGTAGTAACCGGAGGGCCGCCAATCAGACCGGCCACACATACACCCAAACCATCACCCAGCAAAGTCCGATGCAAACCGGGGTCTTTGACATAATCGTGGCCTGTTACCTTACCAATCGCCATGATTCCGCCAATATGCTCAATAGCTGGTGCGATAGCTACGGGCAGCATAAACAGTGCAGCCTGCCAGTTAACCTCAGGTGTAGCGAAATGCGGCACAGCAAACCAGGGTGCCGCTGCCATGGCACTGGTATCTACCATACCGGTAAATAAGGCCATAATATAACCGGCAGCCACACCGATCAGAATCGGAATCAGCCGCATCATTTTGCTGCCGAATACTGTAACAATAACCGTTACAGCAAATGTGAAACCGGACAAAAATAATGAATGAGCGTAATCAACCACCTGCTTATCACCGGATCTGCCCATAGCCATACTGCTCGCTACCACAGCCACCGATAAACCTATCACCATAATCACCGGACCAATGACCACTGGTGGCAGTAAACGATGTACTGAAGCCAGACCGCGCCATTTAATTAATGCGGCAAAAACAAAATACATAAAGCCGGCAGCAAACAGACCAAACATAGTTGAACTAAGTCCCCATTCCTGCATGGCATAAATAATCGGTGCAATAAACGCAAAAGAGGAACCAAGATAAATCGGTACTTTACGTTTAGTACAAAGTTGAAATAATAAAGTACCTATACCTGCACCCATTAATGCCAGTGCCGGATTCAGCCCTGTCAGCAACGGTACCAGAACCATAGCACCAAATGCTACAAACAGAATTTGCGCGCCGGCAAGCGCGAGTTTCAAATGGTGTCCCACCCTGACACTCCCGATAAATAAACAAAACCCTGTATTATAATATAGGACGTTATAAAAAATAGTTATAGTTTGTCGCCGTCAGGCTAAAACTTGAATATTTTAATTAATCGTTAAAACAGCAGTTTAATTGTAAATTTAAAAAATAATCACTAAAAGGGCTTGCACGATTTAATTTTATTGCGCATAATGCGCTCCTCTTTCGCCGGCATAGCTCAGTTGGTAGAGCAGCTGACTTGTAATCAGAAGGTCCCGAGTTCGACTCTTGGTGCCGGCACCAGTTAAAAACAAAAAAGCATAATCTCAGGATTATGCTTTTTTGTTTTTAACGACCATCTACTCTTCTGAATTTTTATTAACAAAATAAGTTAATACTTATGAGTGATTATCACTCATGTCTGCCTCTAAAAAATCAATCAGTAATTACTGAACTTTCGTCCTATCCTGCATTAAACTAATATGCGGTCTTGTCTGTTTTAATTATCGTATATTTATGTAATCGTAATTTATCTCAATCACTTGAGATTTATTTACAGACACAATGGTTTTATATTTATACAATGATAAATAATTTTAAAAATTAACAATTTATATCCGTTATTCTAAAGCAGAGTTATTATCACAGATATTAAAATATTGTTAGCAGAAACCAAAAATTTGTTTTAGAATACTTACACGCTGAACGTTTTCGCCCATCCATCTGAGTTAATCAGGATTACTGGATGGCATTTTTAATTGTAGCGGCATCAGCATATGTATATTGCAGTAAAAAATCCATGTCTCAAAATACCTATCAGTTAAAACCGCATGAACGCCCCATGATGGCGGGCTCACCGTCATTTCCCGACCATCCGTGGAAAAGGCGATTATGCTACGGCATCATTGGAACAATCGTTGGCTTAACTGCCGGATTTACCAATGGCATGATGCTGGCCAACATTCCCCAAATTCAGGGCTACTTGGGACTGACACCTGAACAGGGCGGCTGGATACAGGTATCCTATTACATGTTCAGCGCCATTATCAGTGTATTACTTTTTAAAATCCGCCAGAATTTCGGGTTGCCGCGTTATGTAGGCTATATCATTCTTGGGCTGATACTGACTAATTGTCTCCAATTTTTCTTTCATGACTATCATATGGAATTATTCGCCCGTGGCATGAGCGGGCTGGTAGGCGGCAGTTTAAACAGTATGGCCATGTATTACATGATGCAGGCAATGCCTGCTATCCATCGTGGTAAAGGCATGATATTCGGGCTGGGGCTTACTCAGCTCAGCCAGCCACTGGCCAGATTTATTTCTCCCCTGCTATTACAGCATGAACAGTTCCAGCTTGTATTCAGCTTTCAGTTAGGTATGGCATTGCTGGTTTGCGGTGCAGTATGGCTGTTACCTATTCCCTCTGGCTATCTGGAAAAATCTTTCGAAAAAATTGATCTGATAAGCTTCCCTTTGCTGGCTGCCGGAATTGCCTTTATTTCTGCAGGAGCGGTACAAGGCAGAATTGTCTGGTGGGACAAAGACTGGATTGGCTGGCTGTTTGTAGCCGGCGTCGTATGCTGTATGCTTTCCGTGATTATTGAATACAACCGCAAACGCCCGATGCTGGATATCAAATGGATGATGCATACCAACGGTATGCTCCAGATACTGATTTTCGGTTCACTGATACGGGTTGCCTTATCTGAACAAAATATGGGTGCGGCCGGTCTGATGACAGCTTTAGGCCTGAGTAATGACCAGATGATACATTTTTATGCGGTTGTTTCCTGTGGTGCTGCACTCGGATTACTTACTAGTGTATTAACATTCAACCCTCTTGATATTAAATTACCTTTGGTCATTTCATTTGCCATTATTGCCATGGCCAGTTTTATGGAAGTTGGACAGAATCAGTGGTCACGACCGGTTAACTTCTATATTCCCGAGTTTATGATTGCCTTTGCTTCGCTGTTTTTCTTCGGACCGGTTATGATGGAAGGACTGATACGAGCTCTTTCCAAAGACCCTGTATATATCATGAGTTTCTCGGCAGTATTCGGTTTTTCACAAACTGTCGGCGGGCTAATCGGTTCAGCGTTACTTAATGCTTTCATTACGATCAGAACACGCATTCATCTGATTAACAGCGCAGACAGTGCATACCTGACAGACCCGTTAGTCAATCAGGCAATTCAGAAGAATGCTCTGGCCAGCCAGCGTTTTAGTTTTGATAGCAGCTGGAATCATGCCTATGGTGTCAGTAAACTGATTCAACAGGACACCATGCTGGCACAAGTGGCTGCTTACAATGATTTATTTGTTTTGGTGGGAATCGGTTCGTTAATCTGCTTTCTGGTTGTCGGCGCACATCGCTGGTGGCATCAGATACACGGTACCAACCCAATCGGGCGTGAACTGAGAAACTATGCGGCTGCCCGCCAGCGTGCAATGCAAGAACCGCCAAAACAATAAAATAAAGAAGGACAATAATGACTGACACACAACAAAACAATCCGGATCAAAATCAGAAAACAACCGGCAATCAAACCGCACAGTCTGCTCCGGTAGCAAGCAAAACCGCTAATGAACAGACATCAGTACAGCCAAATACGAATCAGGCGGGCACAAATCAGCAAAGCAGCTCATCCGCTTCTGCCAGTAAGGCCAATCCCTCACCTGCCCAGCCGGCAGCCAGCCAGTGGCAGCCTCCTAAACGCAAATGGTTTGTAACAGCCATTCTGGTGCTGGTATTAATGCTTGGTGTCCTGATGATTTTACGTGCATGGAAATTACCGCCATTCCGCAACTCAATGGTATCAACTGATAATGCATATGTACGTGGTCAGACTACCATAATTAGTCCTCAAGTAACTGGTTACGTTACTAAGGTATATGTTCAGGATTTTGACGACGTTAAGGCTGGACAGCCACTCATACAGATTGATGACCGGATATACAAACAAAAAGTTGCAGCCGCTGAAGCCGGAATTGGTTTACAGGATAGCTCTTTAGCCAATTACGAACAGAATCGCCGCAGTAAAGAAGCAACTCTGGCAGCCCGTGAGGCAGATATTGCCAATGCTCAGGCGCAACTGGAAAAAGCTCAGGCTGATATGTCCCGGGTAAATATTCTGGTTGCTGATGGTTCGCTTTCCTTACGTGAACGCGACCAGACAAGAGCTGCATTAAAACAGGCTCAAACCGGAGTTGCGGAAGCTAAAGCACAATATCGGGTTGCTCAGGAAGATTTGAAAAGCACTCATGTTAACAAGAGCGGCCTGAAAGCAAACGTTGATAATGCACATGCACAGCTCGGACTGGCTCAGATTGATTTATCCAATACCGTTGTCCGGGCTCCTGAAAGTGGCCGGTTAAGTGAAATCAGCGTCAAAAATGGTCAGCTGGTAAATGCCGGAACACAATTAATGTTTCTGGTACCTGCTCGCAAATGGGTAGTCGCTAACTTTAAAGAGGCACAGACAGCCAATATCCGTGTTGGTCAGCCAGCATGGTTTACAGTGGATGCCCTGAACGGAGCCAGAGTCAAAGGTATCGTAGAAAAAATTTCTCCGGCTGCGGGCAGTGAGTTTTCTGCAATCAAACCAGATACCACTACAGGTAATTTCGTTAAAGTACCACAGCGTATCGCTGTCCGCATACGCATTGATACCAGTAATGATCTTTTTGAACGTCTGCGCCCGGGCATGTCTGTGGTAGTAAGTATAGATACAACCAAAGTGAAAGCATGAAAACACCTTTAATCAGACTATTTACCCTGATTGCTCTATCAGTCAGTGCCAGTGGTTGTATTCCCAGAATTCCGAACATTCCGGCAGCTGCGCGGGTCGATGTTCCGGTACAGTGGCATGAACAGTATCATCACTCCGCTCAAAATGCAGATGCACAATGGTGGACTCAGCTTAATGATCCGGTTTTAAACCGGCTTATCAGTGAAGCACTTGCTAATAACATTGATATCGCTCTGGCACAAACACGAATACAGGAAGCACTCGCTCAGGAACATGCTTCGCGCGCATCCTTACTACCCAGTCTGGAAGCCAGCGGCGGTACTTCACGGCAAAAAAGCCTGAATGCTTTTGGTATTGCTACCATTAACCGGGTAGAACAGCCAACATTTCAGGCTGCATACGAACTGGATGTTTTTGGTCAGAACCGTAATGCATGGAAAGCACGTCGTCTGAACCGGCAAGCCAGTGAAATTGCCGAAGAAGCGACCCGTCTAAGTGTCATTACAACTACGGTTAAATCTTATGTCACTTTACGTGCACTTGATGAAAAGCTGAATTTACTGCAAAAAACTCTGGAAGCGCGTCAGCGAGAGCTAAAAATTGCTCAATCTAAAGCTAATGTCGGCTATACATCCAAACTGGAACTGAATCAGGCACAGGCTGAATATGCAGCCACACTGCAACAGATTCCGATAGTTCAATCCAGTATCAGCCAGCAGGAACATGCTCTGAGTATGCTCACAGGCAGTAGCAGCCGTACCATTGAACGCGGTTTATCCTTATCGGAACTGCATGCACCGGCTATACCTGACATACTGCCTTCTGATTTGATGAAAAATCGTCCGGATATAGTTCAGTCAGCACTATTAATAGCTGCCAGTGATGCCAGTCTGGCTTCGGCTCAGGCACAATTTTTACCTTCCGTGAAAATCAGCGCTACATTCGGCCGTCTGTTTACCACATCACCAATTAAAGAACCGGTTAATTTATGGAGTATAGGCGGCAGTATTCTGGCACCTGTATTCGAAGGCGGACAATTAAAAGCAAATTTTGATCTGAATGTCGCTAAACGTAATGAAGCTGTCTGGAACTATCGTAAAACTGTTCTGACTGCTCTGAAGGAAGTTGAAGACCAATTATCCAGCAGCTATCGCCTGCAGGAACAGGAACAAGCTTTGGAAATGGAAAGAGATGCACTGGCGAATGCCCTGCATCATGCAACAAATCGTTATCGTGCAGGTTATTCTCCTTATCTTGATGTTCTGGACAGCCAGCGCAATTTACTGAGCGTACAAAGTCAGCTGATTCAGAGTAAAGCAGATTATCTGAATTCACAGGTTTCACTTTATCAGGCTCTTGGCGGAGGCTGGACAGCACCTGCAGGTAAATAATTTCAGCAACAACCGCACAGGATTGAATACAAAGCAGAATAAACAGACTATAATATTTAATAAAGTCTGCTTATATGTATAAATTTGCTGTTTTAGCTTTATGTTAGAATAGTTCTTTAAGTATTAAAAACTACGTAGTTTTATCATGTCTATTGCTTCTGAACACATTGACCGGCTTTTACCTCAGACGCAGTGCAGGCAATGTGGATATCAGGGTTGTTTGCCGTATGCTCAGGCATTGAGTCGCGGCGAAGCTGAAATTAACCTCTGTACACCGGGCGGTACTGCTGTCATCAATGATCTGGCTAAACTGTTAAATGTGCAGATTCTACCTCCGGCTGATACACTTAAAGCTGCCCTCCCTAAAGCAATAGCTGTAATTGATGAAACCGAGTGTATCGGTTGTACGGCATGTATTAAAGCCTGTCCGGTAGATGCGATTATGGGCGCAACCAAACAAATGCATACAGTAATCAGCGCTGAATGCAGCGGTTGTGAATTATGTATTGCCCCCTGCCCGGTTGATTGTATCGATATGCAGCCGGTACTTGAACACTGGTTACCACAGGCAAGAACATTGACCGATGAGCAGGAAAGTGACCGTTTTGCCGCTGCTACTCAGGCCAGTCTGCGATTTCAGCATCGTACCGAACGTCTGCAACGCTTGCAGCGTTTAAAAGAGGAGCAACAGTATTCACGTAAACTTAAAGAAGCCAGCACAATACCTTCTGCAACAAAGTCTGCCGGCAAAATTAATCCGGCTGCCCTGATTGCAAAAGCAATGGCTAAAGCACAAACGCAACAGATACACAGAAGAGTGCCTGATAATCAGGACTCTTTTCAGCAGCAACAAATTGCCAAGGCACAGGAGCAGGCTGGTTACCGCCGCGCCATGCGAGATTTACAATATGGGAATGATCAGCAAAAAGCAGAAGCTCTTGAATGGTTACGTTTGTATAAACAACAACGCGAATCCGAACAATAATGCGCAAAATCTGACAAAATTGAATAAAAATGCTAAAATCCTAAAATATGTCAAAATTAATTGGCTATATAAGTAAATGAAATTTAAAAGATGAAGAAACTAACATTCTTTCTGGGCTGTATGGCTGTTTTGCTTATAACTAATGCCTGTGCTTTTGCAGATAAGCCTAATACCAGATTTTTATCCGGTAACTGGGAAATCCGTTCTCTGAATGGTGAACCCACACCAGATACTTCTTCTCGCATTCGTTTTGATCCGAATACACACCAGTATTTTGCTTATTTCGGCTGTAATCATATAAATGGAACCTATCGCGACTATCGTCATACATTGCGATTAAGTCAGCCTTTCGGCATCACTAAACTATGTGCCAATATAGAAGATGAACGGACTGGTACCGGTACATTAGGTTTTGTTAAATCATGGCGTATAATCAATGACACTACTGGTGTACGTCTGCAATTACTGGACAAACACCGCTATGTAAGGTTAGAAGCGCGTTTAATTAAAAATACAGCAAACTAACTAAATTAAACAAAAAATTTATTATCAGATTGTAATCAATTTCAATAGTTTAATCAGACACCTGATAATACTGAGTTTAATATCAAAAAAGCCGCATGGAATTAATTCGATGCGGCTTTTAATCAGATTACACCATTAGTGTGGTGCAATCATATCTTCAGGAATAACCCATTTATCAAACTCTTCTGCTGTCAGAAATCCAAGCTCTATTGCTGCCTGTTTCAAGCTTGTATTCTGTGCATAAGCAGTTTTAGCAATTTTGGCTGCTTTTTCATAACCAATATGACGATTCAGCGCAGTAACCAGCATCAGTGAATGATGTAAATTGGCATCAATTTTCTCTTTTACAGGCTCAATTCCCTGTGCACAACGCAGATTGAAACTATTGCATGCATCAGCCAGTAAACGTACTGATTGCAGAATATTAAACACCAGTACCGGCATAAATACGTTCAGTTCAAAATTACCCGAAGCACCCGCTACTGTAATAGTTGTATCATTACCCATTACCTGAGCAGCTACCATAGTCATAGCTTCGCACTGTGTCGGATTCACTTTACCCGGCATAATACTTGAACCCGGTTCATTTGCCGGAATAGTAATTTCCCCGATACCGCAGCGAGGTCCGCTGGCCAGCCAGCGAATATCATTGGCAATCTTGTTCAGGCTAACTGCCAGAGTTTTCAGGCTTCCAGAAGCGAATACCACTGCATCACGTCCTGCAAGTGCTTCAAATTTATTAGGTGCACTAACAAACGGTAAACCGGTTAACTCAGCCAGTTTAGCTGCTGATTTTTCTGCATACTGTGGATGACTATTCAAACCAGTGCCTACAGCCGTACCACCCAATGGCAATTCATATAACCAGTGTAATGCCTGCTGCAAACGCTCTAATCCATGATCCAGCTGGCTGACATAGCCACTGAATTCCTGACCCAGTGTCAGCGGTGTCGCATCCTGCAGGTGTGTACGACCAATTTTAACAATATCTTTAAAGGCTTCTGCTTTAGAAGCCAGTGTGTCACGTAAAGCCTGTACAGCGGGAATCAAATGCTTATTAATCTGAATTGCTGTAGCGACATGAATAGCAGTCGGAAATGAGTCATTGGTAGACTGAGCATGGTTAACATGATCATTCGGATGTACCGGTTTATAACTGCCACGTGGCTGACCGGCTATTTCATTGGCCACATTAGCCAGAACCTCATTCATGTTCATATTACTCTGCGTACCAGAGCCGGTTTGCCATACTACCAATGGAAACTGGTCTGCCAGTTCACCAGCCAGAACACGTTCAGCAGCCTGTACTATTAAACCGGCACATTCTCCGCTGATACGTTCAAGCTGCTGGTTGGTTAAAGCTGCTGCTTTTTTCACCAAAGCCATTGCCTGTATCATTGCCGGAGGCAAAGTTTCGCCGCCAATATCAAAATTCTGCAGACTGCGCTGCGTCTGCGCACCCCAGTAAACATTTTCAGATACAGCGATTTCACCCATGCTGTCATGTTCAATACGTGTATTCATATCGTCTCCATGATTGTGTGCTTGTATTATTGATGAAAAACAATAATTTGTGCACAAGGCAGGCATTAATTACATTCACAGAAATCCGGAATATACTTAATTCCCATTATAAACATGCATAATTGTGCAGCGATTCAGCCAATTTAGCTACAAATTAATTGTATTTATAAACATAAATTAATATAACCTAAAGATATACATGTTAATTTCCATTAACATGTATTTGCCTGCCAAACAATCAGTCTAAGTTTGATAATCTGTCAATACAAATATCATTTACTTAATACATAATCGTCACTTCATCGAAAATAATAATAGCGAAACAAGTTTGTGGCAGAATAGCAATTCTGAGAACTACACAAATATAAGCAATGGATATCGCTTTTCAGTTATCGATATTACTGGCTCTGGGCATGGGCGCTCAATGGCTGGCATGGTATTTAAAACAACCGTCCGTACTCTTTTTGTTGTTTACCGGAATCATGATTGGTCCGGTTCTGGGCTGGTTTCATCCTGATACTGTGCTGGGAAGTTTACTTTTTCCTTCTATTTCACTTGGCGTTGCCATTATTTTGTTTGAAGGCGCACTGACCCTGCAATTTCATGAAATCAGCCAACACGGACGTGTTGTGCAGAATCTGGTAACGCTTGGAGCAGTGATAACTATTATCGTATTATCGCTGGCGGCATACTGGCTGTTTAATCTGGATTTTCGGGTAGCTCTATTATTTGGCGCACTTGTCTGTGTAACTGGCCCTACTGTTATTGCACCCATGCTGCGCAGTGTGCGTCCTCGTTCGAAAATTGCCAATATTCTGCGCTGGGAAGGGATTATTATTGATCCAGTAGGTGCCATTGCAGTTGTACTGGTATACGAATATATCGTTTCTGACGGACATGAAAATTCTCTATTGCTTTTTAGCAAAATTGTACTGGTAGCATTTATTTGCGGAGGTCTAGGTGCAGTATTTCTTGCCAATGCCATCAAACGCTACTGGCTGCCTGAATATATGCGCAACGTCGTAACATTTGCTTTTGTTTTAATTTTGTTTTCCGTATCCAATTATCTCGAAAGCCAGTCTGGTTTGTTAACCGTTACTATTTTAGGACTCGCTCTGGCAAACTGGCCGCAATTTCCTCGTCAAAGTATTCTTGCATTTAATGAATCTTTAACTTTATTATTTATACCTACGCTGTTCATTATTCTTGCTGCCCGTATGGACGTTACTGCGTTACTGGGTTTAGGCTGGCGTGGGCTGGCTTTGCTGTTTATCGCAATGTTTATTGCACGCCCTCTGGCTGTATGGTTCTCTTCTTTTAATTCCGGCCTAAGTATCCAGGAAAAAATAATGATTAGCTGGATAGGTCCGCGCGGTATCGTCGCTGCATCCATTGCTTCATTGTTTGCATTACGCCTGCAAAATCAACATTTATCCGGAACTGAGCTACTGGCACCAATGGTTTTTCTGATTATTATCGGCACTGTCCTGATACAGGGACTTGGTGCCAAAACCGTTGCCGGTATACTAAAAGTCCGTGAACCCGGTAATAACGGTGTACTGATTGTAGGCAGTAATGAAGTAGCCCTGATGCTGGCTACAACACTTAAGCAGCTTAATATTGATGTTTTAGTTGCCGATTATCACTATGTACAAATTGCCCGTGCGCGCATGAAGGGTTTGCGTACATATTTTGGCAACCCTGTTTCAGAAAATGCACAAACTGAGCTTGACCTGATAGGTATTGGCTATCTGTTTGCTGTTAGCCGAGATAAAGAACTGAATACATTATGTGAACTGCAATTTCGGCATGATTTTGGCGAACAGAATATATATCGCATCCGTTTTAATGAAGAACAGGATTTAACTTCGCGTGCACAAAAACAGTATCAATATGTTTCCCGCCAGCTTTTTGGCAAAGATGTGACTTTCAGAAGGCTGGAAAATATGCTTGGTAAGCAGACAAAAATTAAAATTACCAATATTACCGCTACCTATGATTATCACCAGTATTGTCATGATCATCCGCAGGCTATTCCGCTTTTTTTACAGGATAAAAATAACATTTTGTATATCATCAGCTCTGAATTTCAGCCAGCAACAGCTATTGATAAAAAATTGATTGCACTGGATTATCAATAAAAAAACTCTGCAAATATAATCAAGATTTATTTTGCTTAATTACAACTTGTAAATTTAAATTTGAGAAATATCCAATAAAAATTTCATGTAACTCTTGGTTACATTATCACTAATCTTTCTCTATCGGAATCGGAGCAAAATGATAAAATTCTATGGGTATCCGGTCAGAGCCGGATACCCATAGAATTTTCTAAACAATCAGATATCAATTTTTGTCATTCAGTATAGATTCAAAAGCCTTCAAACGTTTATGAATTGACAGCAATTCAATAATGGTTTTCCATGAATTAATAAGATACTGAAATGATTCACGAACATTATTAAATACGTTAAGAATTTGATTGATTAAGCCCAGAGTCATGGTACCCGCTGCAATGGATGGAAATAACATAACAAGCCCATATATACCATCCAGCTGTAAATACCATATACTCACCATATTGAAATAGGCATAGTGAAAATACAGTCTGTAGTAATTAACCTTTACCCGTTCGAAAAGCTCTTTCAATGTCGCCGGCTGAGCACGTTCACCATCATCTTCCCCATATACCAGCTCTTTACGATATGCAGCTTCTACTTTTTGAATATTAAACTGAAGTCCGGGTAATTTAATACCGACCGCAACTAATAAAACTGTACCAAACAAGGACCAGCCCAGTGCTGCCCAAACCAGTGAATATTTTACTTCACCAATTATTGGTAATGCCGGCACATGGCTGGATAACTGAAACAGTAAAGGTAAAAATGCAATCAATACCATAACCGCCCGCACCAGACTGACACTCAACTCTTCTACAATAGTGGCAAAGCGCATTGTATCTTCCTGAACACGCTGAGAAGCCCCTTCAACAGTACGCAGTTTCGACCAGTTTTCAATATAGTAATAATTCATGGCTGTACGCCAGCGAAATACATAATGACTGACAAAAAAAGTATTTAATACAAATACTGTTACTGCAACCATCGCAATCTGCAAAAATGTTAGTATATTCTGATACAAATCACTGATCGCCCCCCCCCCACTACTGAGCATCTTCTGAATCATATCCCAGAAAGGACCATACCAGGCATTAATCGTTACATTTATCTGTACACTAAACCAGATATTAAAAAGAATTAAAGCAGAACCCCATATTGACCAGCGCTGCCACGGATGTTTTGCTACTACTGACCAGAAAACAGCAAAAATGATTGTAGCCAGCAAAAACCAGAGATAAAACCACAAAAATGCCGGCGACCAGAAACGCGAAAGACCAATAGTCAGAGGTTTGTCCGCATAGCCTTGCGGCCAGCCAAACCACTCTCCGGCACCCTCCCCACCACAATACCAGAGGGCAATATTCAGACCTATCCACAATATGGCAGATGGAAAAAACCAACGTGGCTTTGGAAAAAATGAATGGAACACAATCTCATCCTGATGAAATAAATGCCGGTTAAAAATAAGCTATTATTAGTCTTAATTTTCTATAGCTGCGGGCAGCACAGTAAATACAGTTATTACATAACCAGCTATATTGTAAAGAAGCTATTAAATAGTGGCTTGTCTACAAAGTCAATTAATAATATTTAAATTGTTTATAATCAGATTTTTTTCAGACAATAACTTAATATAATCACATAGTACCCCATATCAAATTCAATTTCTGAGGAACCGGCAAAATTGAATTTTAGCAATGTCATGCTTGTAAGAAAATTTACTGTATAGCACGCTCAATCACAGATAATCCAAATTATTTATTATTTTCTGCCAAGACTAATAAATGTCTAAAGATTAACAGTACTCAACATTATATTAAGACAATTCAGAGCAAAAAATAAAAAAACAGAGCAGTATCAGAATATTTACTTATCTGAATATCTACTCTGTTTTCAGTATCACTACTCTAATTTACTTGTTTTCAAAGGCAGATTTATTCAATCCTGAAGTAATTAAGTTGATTACCATTTGCGCAGAATTACCGGCTGCCTGTTGCAGAAACTGATCAAAGCTGACAGAAGCATTTGCATCACCGTTATCTGAAATAGCACGAATAATGACAAAAGGGATATTAAGCTGATAGCAAGTTTGCGCAATGGCAGCGGCTTCCATTTCTACCGCCACAACATCAGAAAATTTTTCTTTAATCAATCGATTTTGTTCAGCAGTACCAACAAACTGATCACCACTGACAATTAAACCAGTATAGATTTCTGCACCTGTAAATACGTGTGCGGCTTTTCTGGCTGCATCAGCAAGATACTGGTTAGCGTTAAATCGTGCCGGTAATTGTGGTACCTGACCCGGCACATAACCAAAAACGGTTACATCAACATCATGATGAGTTATTTCGCAACCAACAACAACGTCGCCAATCTGAATACCGGCTTTCAAACCACCGGCACTACCAGTATTGATAACATAATCAGGTGCAAATCTTTCAATTATTACTGCTGTTGTCAACGCCGCATTGACTTTACCAATACCACTCAGTGCAAGTATCACTGGTACGCCCTTAATTTCACCACGATGAAAATAAACAGCACCAGCCTGACTATCCTGCCGGTTATCCAGTTGTTCAAGCAGGTAATCCAGCTCAGGCTGCATCGCCGCAATAATGGCAATTAAAGGTTTTTGCATAATTGAAACTTTATTCTGTAATAGAATAAACAGAATAGCATAATCTTATTTTATTCACCACGCGGATGTAATGACACAAAAATTTAATGTTTAACAAATAGATTATTTGAACAAAACAACCAATCAGCGACGCAAATTCCGCCAATTCAGAATAAAGACAATTGTGTCTGTTTCCTCAATAATTGAGCCAGAGCTGCACCTAATCCGCTATGCCGCTGCTGGTTATTTTTTATACCTTGTACTAGCTGTTTGGCCGTACCGCAAAAAGTAAACTGTTTTCTGGCTCTGGTTAATGCGGTATACAAAAGAGAACGGTTAAACAACGAATCATCAGCCGCTGCGCGCAACTGCGGGGCCAGCAACCAGACATCATCATATTCTGATCCCTGACTTTTATGTACCGTTATGGCAAAGGCTGACTCATGCTGTGGTAAGCGGCTGAGAGAAATTGAGCGATAATTTGTCCCTTCAGCAAAATAAGCGAGTAAATGCCCGCTATTATTCTGTTCAGGAAGAATCACGCCGATATCACCATTAAACAGACCCACACCATAATCATTCTGAGTAATCAGAATCGGCATACCAGCAAACCAGCTATCTGTATTCTGATGTAACTGAGTCCGTAAATAGCTGCGGTATTGCTGATTAAATGCTTCAGCATCAGTACGCCATGCAGTCAGCACCATAATATCGGTAAGATGGCTGAATACTTGAGTAATATTATTTGCGGCCACTGCCTGCCACCATAGCTGTTGCTGTGAATATAATTTGCGACACAGTACTTGTATATCAAATTGGTGCAGTTGTAACTGCTCCGGAAAACTGTTTACTGCATTAAGTGCAGCCGTCGCGTCACCATTAATACAAGCGGAGGCCAGAGCGCCAATACCCTGTGTCGCATCAAACCGGTAACTGTGAGTTAACGTAGCAACATATTGAGCCATACCGGCATTATCGCTGACAGGAGGCAAAGACTGTTCGGGCAATAAAGCCGTAAGCTGTTTTTTCAGCTCAGGAGACAGTACTGTCGGCTGGGATAATTCAGCCAGCACATTTCCTGCACCTACAGCAGGCAGCTGATTAGCATCTCCCAGCAAAATAATACGAATATCAGGCTTTAAAGCACGCAACAGTGCACGAAACAGAGACAAATCCAGCATCGAGGATTCATCCACCACTAGGATATCAACCGGTAAAGGATGTTCTGCATCATATGGCCCTGTTAACAATGGAGGTTGTAACTGTAATAGGCGGTGAACTGTCTGACCTGATAAATCTGCCAGCAATTGTCTACTGTCATCAGATAATGGCAGTTTATCCAATGCACGTTGTAAAGCACTGGCCATATGTGCCGCAGCTTTACCAGTTGGTGCTACCAGTGCAATTTGCGGCGGACGCGATAAATGCCAGGTATGTTTCAGCAATAAACTCAGTATTTTGGCTACAGTAGTCGTTTTACCAGTTCCGGGCCCGCCATTAATCACTACAAAATGCTGAATAAGAGCCAGTGCCGCAGCAAAACGTTGTTGGGTACTGTCGGCATCAGGAAACCAGTCCGCCAGATCAGTGGCTACATCCATATTCAAATGAACAGGCGGAATACTGGCCAATGCCAGCATAGACTCGGCTATATCCTGCTCAAGCTGCCACATTCTTCCTAAAAATAAATGATTGCTTTGCAAAATAAATGGCGTATAAGTACCAGCAGCTCCAACAAGAATTCTGCATTTACGAAGCGTCTCCGAATATTGTCGGGGAACAATAATATAACTGTCGCCACGATTCAGCGCCCATAACAGCTTATCTGCCCATGGCTGAATAATTTCCCACTCATTCTGGGCAACCCCACGAAGCACATGCTCAATTGCAGCAAGTGCCGGATGTGCAGACTGTTCCTGAGTTTCTGCCGGATTGATAGCTTCAGCCATATTTAATCAATCAATACAACCTATACATTCATACATCAACGAACATTGAATGGTAATAATTTGCCATCTGCTACCGTCAATACTTCATCAAAACGCTGAGCAAGCTCATCATCATGGGTAACAACTACCAGACTTGTATTCAGTTCATG
The DNA here is from genome assembly GCF_000600005.1 of Snodgrassella alvi wkB2. Lineage (NCBI taxonomy): Bacteria > Pseudomonadati > Pseudomonadota > Betaproteobacteria > Neisseriales > Neisseriaceae > Snodgrassella > Snodgrassella alvi. The sequence continues at coordinate 954,688 of NZ_CP007446.1, read as the reverse complement.
TTGTAAATCCAGCATCATATCCAGTACATTGCCGGCATTTTTCCGATCTAGATTGCCCGTAGGTTCATCAGCCAATATACAGGCGGGATGAGTAACCAGCGCACGTGCAATAGCAGCCCGTTGCCGCTCACCACCAGACAATTCGCCGGGGCGGTGAATCATACGCTGCTTAAGCCCTACTTTATCCAGCATTTTCTTAGCACGTTCTTCTGCCTGAGCCTTCGGTATACGTCCAATCAGTAAAGGCATCATTACATTTTCCAGCGCAGTAAACTCTGGCAACAAATGGTGGAATTGATAAACAAAGCCCAGATACTGGTTACGCAACTGACCTATGGCTTTCTGCCCAAGACGAGTAATATCTTGTCCCATCAGACGTATAGTACCGCTACTGGGTGTATCTAGTCCGCCAAGTAAATGCAGCAAAGTAGATTTTCCGCTTCCGGACGCACCAACTATACTCACACTTTGACCGCATCTGACTTTGAAATCTAAATCCTCCAGTACAGATACCTGTAAATGTCCGTCATCATAAGTTTTGCTGACATGCTCACACTCAAGAACATATTCTGGTTTATTCATAGCGAAGAGCCTCCGCCGGCTGAGTTTTGGCGGCACGCCAGCTTGGATATAAAGTAGCAACGAAAGCCAGTAATAATGAAATAACAGCAATCATACAAACATCAGAAAATTCCACATCTGAAGGCAGATAGCTTACAAAATACACTTGCGAAGGAATCAGGTGCTTACCCGTCAGATGTTCAAAAAAGGCAACGATCCGGCCAATGTTCAGCCCGAGTGTTACACCAAAAAATACACCAAAAAAAGTACCGAAGAATCCGGCTATGGCACCCTGAATCATAAAAATACGCATGATACCGCCCGGCGAAAGACCGAGTGTACGCAATATAGCAATATCAGCCTGTTTTTCGGTAACAGCCATGACTAAAGAAGAAACCAGATTAAAGGCAGCTACAGCAATGATTAATAACAGAATAATAAACATCATCCGTTTTTCCATCTGCACTGCATCAAAATAACTGCGATTTTGAAAAGTCCAGTCGCGAATCCAGATTTCATTGTGAAGCTTTGCCGGCACAATATTTTGAATGACAGACGGGGCATTCTGCGGATCTGCCAGTTTTAAACGCAATCCACTTACATTATTTCCCAGCCGGTACAATTTCTGTGCATCCGTAATATGAGTTAAAGCAAGTGTATTATCCACTTCATAGATTTTGGTTTTAACTACACCTACTAATGTAAACTGCTTCAGCCGTGGCACCATACCAGCCGGCGTAACATTGCCATCAGGGGTAATAACAGTTATCTTATCTCCGATATTAGCACCCAGTGCATCGGCCAAATCTTTTCCCAGAAGAATACTAAACTCACCCGCCTTTAGATCAGCAAACCCATTTTTGGGCATACCCTGACCATAATCTGCAACTTTACCCTCCAGTGCCGGATCTATTCCGCGTATTTGCACACCACGAACTTCGCCGGCATTAGCAAGCAAAGCCTGATCAGCCACATAAGGAGCTGAGCCCAGTACTTGCGGATTACCTTTAACAAGCTTCTGCAAATCCTGCCAGTGCTGGTCCAGACTATTTTCATAAAATCCCATTTCAGCATGAGGAGCAACACTCAAGAGCTGATTGCGGATTTCTTTTTGGAAACCATTCATAACAGATAAAACAACAATTAATGTTGTCACCCCTAATGCAATACCAACTATTGATACTGCTGTAATGAATGACATAAACCCATTACGTTTTCTGGCACGTAAATAACGTAAACCAATCCATGTTTCCAGAGATGCCATGAGTACTGTATTTCAATAGAAAAAACAGATTGTACCTGAGCGCAGCAGACAAAGTCATGCTTATACAGCAAATACCTGATTATTAATATTTGTAAAAAATTAATTTTTATCTTTTCAGCACGTTAAATAATATTCAGAACCAATACTAATTTTGCTCTGCTGATAATATCTAGTTCAATAATGAAAACTGCAAAGCCGGATGTGGCTTGTATGAATCAGCATACAGTACAAACTGTTTAATATAAGAGTGGTAGTGAACAATCTCACTCATAGTCAAAGAAGTATTTAAAACTGACCCAAAACAAATTATTTACCCGATTTAACCCGCTTAATTTGATAAACATCAATGCAATATATTATATATATGTCATTGTAATATATAACCCTTTTGCTTAATAGATGATTATTAGCGTTTACGCTACCATATATTTAAGTCTTTTTATCCCGTTCTGATGAACTCGTATCAAAATATGAACAAGCTATCTTCGCCCCTTTTCAATCCGCTGACGTTACCAAATGGTAATGTATTAAAAAACCGTTTAGTTATGGCTCCAATGACAACCTGCTGTGGTTTTTATGATGGAACTGTAACAGATAATCTGATTGATTATTATCGTGAACGTGCCGGCAGTATTGGCACAGTAATTGTTGAATGCGCGTATGTTGATACTTTAGGACCGGCTTTTCCGGGAGCAATAGGCATTCATAATGATGATTGTATCGAAGGTCTGAGCCTGTTAGCCACAGCCATAAAAGAGCGTGGTTCCAAAGCTGTTATACAAATCTATCATGGCGGACGAATGGTTGAGCCGCAATTAATCGGCGGTCAGACACCTGTCGGCCCCAGTGCGATTGCTATTCCTCGTCCGAATGCAACGGTTCCTGTAGCAATGACAGCCGGCGAAGTTGAAGATATGATTGAGAAATTCGGCGAAGCTGTCAGGCGCGCAATTGCCGCGGGTTTTGACGGAATCGAAATACATGGCGCCAATACTTATCTTATCCAGCAGTTTTTTTCACCACACGCCAATCAGCGCCAGGATAAATGGGGCGGCAGCCGCGAAAACCGCGCCCGCTTCCCGCTCGCCATACTTGAAATCAACCGGCAAATGGCTAAAAAATATGCTTCTAATGAATTTATTATCGGTTACCGGTTTTCACCGGAAGAACTCGAAGTGCCGGGCATTACTTTTGACGATTCATTGTTCCTGCTAGACAAGCTCGCTCAAATTGGTCTGGACTATATACATTTTTCAATGGCTGCCACACTGCGGCCATCCATCATTGACAGCAATGATGAAACACCATTAATTGATAAATACATACAATTACGTTCTGCCGTACTGGCTAAGATACCGGTTATCGGCGTCGGTAATGTCGTGAATAAAACTGACGCAGAAACAGCAATGGCACATGGCTATGATCTCATCGCTGCAGGGCGCGCCTGTGTGGCCTATCCTGACTGGGCTGAACGCATTCAGAAACATAATGATTTACAGCTATCCATGAACAGCGATCAGCGTACTAACCTGAACATTCCCGAACCATTATGGCGCTTTCCGCTTATTCATAGCATGGTAAGAGAAATCAATACCAAAAAATTCCATGCCGGTACCTATCAGCAAACTGTCAGCGACGATTTTGATAACCAATTTGTCATAAATGTAGAACTGGGGCAAGACTTTATCAAAGATTTGTCTTTAGCCAATGCCGAAAAACTGGATCATGTTTCTGTACGTAATTTCAATGAAATTAAAGAACGGATTCTGGCAGCCAACAGCCCTTATGTAGATGCAATCAGTGGCGCTACATCACAATGTGATGCATTTAAAAAAGCTGTAACCAAAGCCATATCAACCTCATATAAAGTAGCGACAATTGTAGAAGGCGGTGATGCTGATGATAAATCCTGTGACGTAGTCGTCGTCGGAAGCGGCGGTGCCGGACTGGCCGCAGCTATTGAAGCACATGATAAAGGGGCTTCAGTCATTATTATTGAAAAAATGCCGGTTATCGGCGGCAATACCAACAAAGCATCCGCAGGTATGAATGCGGCTGAAACCCGCTTTCAGCAGCAGGCAGGAATTACCGACCATAAAGAATGGTTTTATAACGAAACCCTGAAAGGCGGTAAAAATAAAAACAACCCGCAATTATTACATTACTTTGTCGAACATGCTCCGGCTGCAATAGACTGGCTGGATGAAAAAGGAATCCGGTTAAATAACCTGACTACCACAGGCGGTATGAGTGTAGACCGCACTCATCGTCCCGATAATGGTGCCGCAGTCGGCGGTTTTCTGATTAGCGGTCTGCTGAAAAATATTAATGACCGCGGGATAGAGGTAATGCTGGAAACCTCTGTAACGGATATTGAAATGAAGGACGGGCGCATTAACGCAGTAATCGTGCGCGACGAAGAAGGAAATGAACAACGCATCAGCACCAAAGCAATCATTATCGCAACCGGTGGCTTTGGAGCCAATGCACAAATGGTCACCCATTACCGCCCTGATTTAGCTGATTTTGTCACCACCAATCATAAAGGAGCAACCGGTTCAGGCATTGCTTTATTACAAAAAATTGGTGCCGGCACTGTTGATATGAACGAAATACAGATTCATCCCACAGTAGAGCAAAATACCGCTTATCTGATATCAGAATCCATTCGTGGCGGAGGTGCTATTCTGATATCGCAAAAAGGCAAACGCTTTGTCAATGAACTGGATACCCGTGACAAAGTATCCAACAGCATCATTGCTCTTTCTGAACATTATGCCTATATATTATTTGATGAACAGATTTGTGCTGAAAATAAAGCAGCAGAAACCTACATAAGCAAAGGACTAGCGGTAAAAGCCGGCTCACTGACTGAACTTGCAGAAAAGCTGAATATTAATCCGGATTCTCTCATTACCACAGTAGAGCGCTACAATCATTTTGTAAAACAACAGCATGATGAAGATTTCGGACGTACTACCGGCATGCGTCACCAGTTGAACCAGCCATTCTTTTACGCTATCCGCATTGCACCAGGCATTCACCATACTATGGGTGGTGTAACCATTAATACGAAAACAGAAGTTCTTGATACTCATGCAGAGATTATTAAAGGTGCTTATGCCGCAGGTGAAGTTGCCGGTGGTGTACATGGGGGCAACCGCATTGGAGGGAACGCCATTGCCGATATCATTATTTTTGGTATTCAGGCCGGTGATCAGGCTGCTGCATATGCTAAAAATCATTAATTACAGATAAATACCTCATCACTTATGTCTGGTACAAGTTACACCTATAGCCAACAGTTAATGGGGACAACGGTTTCCCTGAAACTGTTCGTTGAAAACCTAACCGCAGTTTCTGCCGTTTTTAACGCTATAGAGCAACTGGAAGCTCAGTTAACGGTAAACCGCTACCATTCAGAAGTGATGGGCATTAACCATGCTGCCGGCAAACAGCCGGTAGCAGTAAGCAAACTGGTTTTTGATTTAATCAGTCAGGCTAAAGCAGCCAGCCTGTTACCTGACAGCAAGTTTAATCTGGCAATTGGTCCGTTGGTGAAATTATGGAAAATAGGTTTTAACGGACGCAGTATTCCGGAAAAGGATGAAATAGCCCGTAGATTAACACTGACTAACCCGAATCATATTGATCTGAACCGGACAAATCAAACTGTATATCTGGCTAAAGCTGGTATGGAAATTGATTTAGGAGCCATTGCCAAAGGCTATATTGCGGACATTATCAAATTGCTCTTAGCTCAATATAACATTTTTCAGGCAATTATCAATTGCGGAGGTAATGTGCTAACAATCGGCTACTCACCAATTACTGCTGATAAGCAATGGCATATTGGTTTGAAACGCCCTTTTGCCGAGGCAAACAATCTGCTCGGAATCATACATGTCGAAGACAAATCAGTAGTCACTTCGGGCATTTATGAACGCTATTTTATTTTTAACAACCAGCTATATCATCACATCCTCGATCCGCACACCGGCTATCCTCTGAATAATGAGTTGCACAGTGTAAGCATCATATCTGATAACTCATTAACCGGAGATATTTATTCAACTATTTTTTATGGCTTAGGTATCAGACAAGGGTTGAGTGAACTGAAAAAAAAGCAAAATATCGGAGTCATATTCGTAACACGGGATAAAAAAATAATCATTCAATCCAATCAGCATTTCACATTTGAATTAACAGCAGATGATTATCAGCTCATCAGCTATTCTTAACTGCATCAATCAAACAAATACATCTAGATGATAATTTGCATCTTCCAGACCAGCAAAATCAAAATGTATATTTGTCTATGGATTCAGCAATTCTTTTAATACTTCAATCAGCCTTTGCTGCTGTTGCTGTGTTCCGACACTGATTCGTAAAAAATTATTGATTCTTTCCTGAGGAAAATGCCGAACCACTACACCATGCCGGCGTAACTCAGCAGCAATTTCCACAGCTGTTTTATTTTTATGACTTGCAAAGACAAAATTGGCCTGCGAAGGTAAAACCTCAAATCCGAGCTGAGACAGATGTTTAGTCAGCCAGATACGGTTTTCGATAACTTTGGCACAAGTTGAGCGAAAATAATTTTTATCTTCGAATGCTGCAATAGCGCCAGCTTGTGCTAAACGATCAAGCGGATAAGAATTAAAACTGTTTTTAACCCGCTCAAGTCCTTCAATCAGCTCTGCCTGCCCTAGTGCAAGACCAATCCGCATACCGGCAAGCGAACGAGATTTTGAAAGTGTCTGCACCACAAGCAGATTAGGATAATCAGCAATCAATGCCACCGCAGACTCACCGCCAAAATCAATATAGGCCTCATCTACCAGTACCACACCGTCCGGATTGGCTTGTAATATCTGCTCAACCTGAGCCAAAGGCAAAATACATCCGGTAGGTGCATTCGGATTAGGAAAAACAACTCCGGCCTGAGCACCATAATAATCAACCGGATTAATAGCGAAGTGCTCATCAAGCCGGATATAACGGGCCTCAACATCATATAACTGACAATAGACCGGATAAAAACTATAACTGATATCAGGTAATAATAATTGTTGTTTTCCCTGAAAAAAAGCAGCAAATGCCTGAGCCAGTACTTCGTCCGAACCATTACCCACAAAAATCTGCTCTCTGGACAAACCATAATAATCAGCAATGGTCTGTTTTAATCTATCTGCATTCGGATCAGGATATAAACGCAAATCTTCAGTAGCAGCCTGCATTGCTTTTAATACCAATGGAGAAGGCGGAAATGGATTTTCATTAGTATTCAGTTTAACCAGATTAGCTATTTTGGGCTGCTCTCCGGGTACATAAGGTTGCAGCTGTCTGGTTTTCTCACTCCAGAATTTACTCATTCTCTCTCCAGCCTGAATAAAATATTCAGTATTAAAATCTCAGAACTGACATTCATATCAACAATTATCATATTGAGCAAATCATGCTATTACAGGACCATTATTATACTTATGACATATTAACAAAGATTCAGCACTGAGGGTACTGAATTGCTCGGCTGATAAATAATCCAGCTTTTTAGCAATAAGTATACGGTATGTTTTTTCATTCAGACCACATACAAATAACATTTTTTCCTGCTGATGCAATCTACGGGCAAGAGCTTGTAAATGAAAAAATACAGTCACATCAGCATGACAGCCTGCACTCATATCCAGATATATTTTTTTAATATCCAGCGTATTAATAAGAAGATAGCTTTTATTCAGCAGCGTGCTGACATTAGCAAACAATAATATCTGCGGTAAAATGATAACCGCTTCTTGCGCAATAATCTGAACTTCAGGCAATAAAACCGGCCAGGCATGCATCCGGAGTGAATACCAGCACATTACTATCAGAGCAAAAGAAATCACCAGCCACAAACCCGTACAGACACCAAACAGAATAATCAGTATGGCAGATATACACAGCCACAATAAATCGCTCCATTGCCAGCAATATAAACGTAATTCACACCAGTTAATCTGAACACAAATAACATATAACGCAATTACTGCCAGCACAGGTAATGGTACATATGCCAGCCATGACCAGCAAAAAATCAGTGCCATAAGCAATAACATTGCTATCAGCGTATTACGCTTAATCCTGAGAACCTCATCAGCTATGTAGCCTAAACTGATTACCATACCTCCGGTGAATGCTGTCAGAATATTACTAAAACCAACCAGGCCAACATTACGCCTGAACTGATTAGATAAATACTGACAACTTTCCATATATATTAATAGTGCTATTGTGGCACTTAAAAAAAACAATAATGGCCAGTCAGCATGTACGGGATTCATAAATGGCCAGAGCTGCACATTTTGCTGAACCGGAGTAGCAATTCCGACTAGCGCAAACGGCCATATATAACTGAGAATCCATACCAGTAATAATACCCATAAAGCCTTGGGCTGAGTTTTACTTCTCCATAATACCAGCAAGGCAAATGATAAACCGGCCAAAACCACACTTGGCCAGTTCCAGCCTTGCCAATCAATCAGCAGTTCCCACATTCCCTGCCATGAACTATTATTGGCCTGCACACCTAAAACGACCGGAAAAAGCATGACAATCAGAGTCAGCGTCATACCCAAACCAATACCATGCCAGACTGGCCGTGCAATCCAGTTCAGACAATGTTTGGGTAATATCAGTGACATCAATAATAACCAGCCACCGGTAAACAGCGTAAGTAAACTGGCCACAGCAATACGTTCACTGACTACACCTGCATAATAGGCTATTGCCGCCATCAGCATTAGTGCGGAAAAAGGTGATGGTGTTAATAATATTTTTTTACTACCGCCCAAAAGCAGACTGCATAACAAAGCACACATCACACCTGCAATTGCCATAGAAACAGGTAAACCGGCAATACCAGCACAGGCTAGGGCCATTGGCAGGACATATCCCAATAATTTCCAGCCAGAAGAAAACCACGCCAATGGAGACAGTTTTGTGCTCATCAGTTTCAAGGTATTATCCTTTGTCCATGTCAACAGGATTTATCTAAAGCAGTCGAGCAAGAATTTTGAGCTGAGTTTTGCAAGTGAAGATGAAGATTGCGTGCTGTCTGCCATGCCTGATCAGGGTTATCAGCCAGAACAGTAAAATGTCCCATTTTACGGCCGGGCCTCACCTGTTTTTTTCCATACAGATGTAAACAGGCAGTTTTATGATTCAGAACAGCATTCCAGTCCGGTTCGCCGTTTTCAGGCCAGACATCACCAAGAATATTCGCCATACAGCAGGGCTTTAATAAATCTGAGGCTGCCGGAGGCAAACCACACATTAATCTTACCTGCTGCTGAAACTGATCAGCAATACAGGCATCTAAAGTGTAATGACCTGAATTATGCGGCCGGGGAGCAATTTCATTAACAATCAACTGCATATCATTGCCTACAACAAACATCTCAACTGCCAGTACCCCTTGATAATTCATGGCCTGAGCCAGCTTAAAAGCCATATTTTCAGCCTGCTTTAATATAGCCTGAGGTAGCCTTGCCGGTACTAATGAGTACGCCAGAATACCATTCTTATGCTGATTTTCTGCAGGCGGAAAACATACTGCATACTGATTATTCAGACGGGCAACCACTACTGATATTTCAGCACGTAAATCTACTTTTTTTTCCAGCACACAGCGCACATGCTGCAATTGAGTAAAAGCTTTACGCAATTCAGCGATTGAATCAACTGTTTTCTGTCCTTTTCCGTCATAACCCAGAGTAGCTGTTTTCAGAATACCCGGTAACAATTTTTTCAGAGAATCATTAATATCAGATTCCGTGCTGATAACAGCATAAGGCACGGTAACCAGACCGGCGCGGTCAATCCATTCTTTTTCCTGTTGCCTGTCCTGAGCAATTGCAACACAATCACCCGAGGGCGATACAACCGTATATTGTGCCAGCCAGCGCATTGAATCAGCACTTACATTTTCAAATTCAGTCGTAACAGCAGCACATTTGGCCATATGCTGCAAAGCATCAGCATCATCGAATACAGAACATAAATGTCTGTCAGCAAACTGTGCTGCGGGCGCATTCGGATCAGGATCCAGAACCGTTACCTGATAACCCATTGTTTTAGCAGCTACCGTAAACATTGCACCCAGCTGGCCGCCGCCCAGAATACCCAGCATCGCCGGCGGCAGAATACAGGAAGAAAAACGAGACATAGTGGTATTAAATTACCTTACCAAGAATATAAATAAAATTAGCTGAAATCAAAAATTCCTGCAATGAAAGTCATCAGTATGAAATCGCCTTTTCTCATACATATTCGTTATATTTCTACCTGATAAATCAGATTAATAGCTTAATTACTACTTATTTAACAGCTATTATTCCACCAGTGAAAACACTGAAACAGGCAAAGTTTACACAGGTAAAACATAAATAAAACTAATGTCCGTATTTATGATTATGAATATAAAAACAAATTTTTCCAAAAATTTAAAGCAATTTCATCAAGCATTATCTTAACATAATAAAATATAACATTACATAAACATGCAGAATTATATTTAAGTCAAAATTGTTTACTTTTACTAAACTTATCAATTAAACAAAAGATTACAAACATAGATTCGCATTATAAAATATAACAATAATTTTTATTGGATATATTTATTATATTAACAAATCTGTAAATAGATTTAATGAAACTGCTGACTTTTATCATTACTGCAAGGCCGCAATTGTAAATGTCCTTGTGAACCATCTACACATAAATTACTGTTTCTGTCACGAATCTGTCTGCCTGTAAGCAACCAATTATTGTTCCCGTCCGGTTCACAGAAAACTGTCCCTACTGAATGATTTTTCACCGCAAGACAACGATTATTCAGCCACACTTGCCCCTGATGAAAATAAAAAGCCTCGCTGATTTCACCGCCGACACAGGAATCGAGTGCTACCGACTGCCAGACCGAAGACATGCCATCATTACGCAGACAGCCATGGCTTACCGGCCGTAAACTAATACTGGATGCAATAGGATAAACCGGAGGATACGGAAGTGCAGCAGGATAAACCGGCGTATCCGTATAAATCACTGTTGCACCGGCAGGAGCATTAATATGTACTGTTTTATTAATGGTTGTAGTTGATGAAACGGGTAAATCGACATAAACATGACGTTCGCCACGACCTGAATGGTAGATAACAGCGGCCTCAGCTACAGCAAATAACCACTCTGACAAACTCAATACACCAAAAACTAAAAATAATTGTATAGCCCGAATCATTTTTATCTCCCGCAAATTGACCTTTTGATTAACGATGCCGGATTTCCCAGCATTGATGAATACGAGTATTGCGAAAATCTTCAGGTATTGTTTTTCTGGAAATATTATTTACATCATAACGTTGCTCCAGAACCGGATTTAAAGTAAAACTACGCAGATTATTTGAAAAATACAAACTACCCTGTTTCGATAATAAACGCATTGCACCATCTATCAGTTTTTCCTGATCCCGCTGAATATCCAGAATATCCAGCATTTTCTTACTATTTGAGAAACTTGGCGGATCCATTACAATCAAATCAAACTGTTTGTGATCTTCAACAGCTTTCTGCAAATATTGAAATACATCAGCACGAACAATCTGATGAGCCTGCATATCCAGCCCGTTCAATTCAAAATTTCGTTGTGCCCATTGCAGATAAGTATTCGAGAGATCTACAGTTTCGCTGAATAAAGCACCGCCAGTTGCAGCATATACTGAAAAACTGCCTGTATAAGCAAATAAATTCAAAAATCGTTTTCCTGCCGCTATATTGCCTATTTTCTGGCGAGTATTACGATGATCAAGAAATAAACCTGTATCCAGATATTTATCCAGATTCACCCAGAATGCACGCCCATGCTCATGAATGACAAAATCCGTACCCGTAACACCAGTTTTTTCATACTGATCTTTACCTTTTTGCCTTTGTCTTTTTTTCACATGAATATGTTCTTTAGGCAGACCAGTCACAAATAAAACAGCCTCCACTACTTCAGCCAACCATTTTTCATAGTCTGTCTTATGCATCAACCAGCCCGTATCATATTCTTGTAAATGTACATGATCGGCATAAATGTCAGCAGCAAATGGATACTGTGGAATATCCCGGTCATACATACGCCATGCCTCTATATCCTGACGTTGTGCCCATTTACGTAAATGCTTAATATTTTTGCCCAGACGATTGACAAAAGCACCAATATCTTCACTCATAAATAAAATTTTACATTTCTGCAATAAATACACTAACAGTCACATTGTAACGGAAAAAACCACAGAAACCTTCGCACATTTACATATATAGATATAATAGCGCTCTTGCTTAAAAAGACCATATCTCTTATAATTAAAAAGATAATATTTGAAACCATCGTTTGCAACCTTATTAAATACGGCGAATTCATTATTACTTTAATAGTTATGTAATGCCGCTCTCCCAACACTCGCAGCAATGCGTACGTTGTCTGGTTGTTGTCGATGTATAAAATACCTGAACACACACACTTACGACAACCAATTGCTATCTTTCCTTTTTTATTTTCTTTTTGGCTTAAGCTAGCAACAGTTCCCTGTAATCTAATTTCACATCAATAAACTAGATTATCACGTTTGGTTGCTCGTTTAACCAAAGGAAAATCATGACATTGTCTTTTTCAGATTTAAAACTAGACAAACAGCTTACCAATGCACTCACTGCTGCCGGCTACGAAAATCCAACACCAGTACAACTTGAATCTATTCCGGCAGTTCTGGATAACCAGGATTTAATGGTTTCCGCCCAAACCGGTTCTGGAAAAACAGCCGCATTTTTATTACCAACACTGCAAAAACTGCTCAAACGCAGTGAAAAATCAGGCAAAGGCCCGCGGGCTCTGGTATTAACACCCACACGCGAACTCGCGCAACAGGTAGAAAAAAACGCTCAGATTTATGGTAAAAACATGCCTTGGCTGCGCACAGTAACGTTGGTAGGCGGCACAGCTTTCGGTCAGCAAATCCGTGCATTATCCCGTCCGATTGATCTTATCGTAGCTACTCCGGGACGTCTGATGGATCACATGCGTCAGGGACGCATTGATTTTGGCCGGCTGGAAGTACTTATTCTGGATGAAGCAGACAGAATGCTGGATATGGGTTTTATTGATGATATTGAGACCATAGTTGCCGCAACTCCTACTGAACGTCAGACCCTGTTATTTTCAGCTACCTGGGATGGTATGGTAGGTAAACTTGCCGAAAAATTAACACATCAGCCGCAAAAAATCGATATTGCCCGGGAAGAAAAACAAGGCAAAATTGATGAAAAACTGTATTACTGTGATGACATCCGGCATAAAAACCGTCTGCTTGATCATCTGTTGCGTGATACCAGTATTGATCAGGCAGTAATATTTACTGCCACCAAAGCTATGTCTGAACAGCTGGCTGATGAACTTTATGAAAAAGGCTTTTCGGCTAACTGTCTGCATGGCGATATGCCACAAGGCTGGCGTAACCGTACATTAATGGATTTACGCAAAGGCCGGATTAAAATACTAGTGGCTACTGATGTTGCCGCACGTGGTATTGATGTACCAACCATTACACATGTCATTAATTATGATTTACCTAAGCAGGCTGAAGACTATGTACATCGTATCGGTCGTACAGGCCGTGCTGGCCGAACCGGTCTGGCCATTACTTTTGCTGAAGTAAACGAGTATATTAAAGTACATAAAATTGAACGCTACCTAAACCGCAAATTACCTGAGCAAACTATTGCCGGTATGGAACCGACACGTAAACGTGCTGGTAAAATAGCGAATAAAGGTCGCCGCTCCTATGGTAATCACAACAAAAATGGCAACTGGAATGCAAACCGCCGTCAGTCTGGCGAACAGCAACCAAACCGTTCCCGCCAGAACATTCCGGCTGCCCGTCAGAGAAACAGTCAGCCAAACAGACGTAGTAATAGCCAACCCAAGCAATAAGCTCCTCACTTTATCGTAATAAAAGGTCAGGCTACTGATTCAGACCTGACCTTTTAACAATTCTGCGGTTTTCTATTTATCATTTCCTCTCAATTTAAAGACAGACATACATCACTGTCTTGCAATATTCTGTTATATCTTATATATTGTTTAATGAACTAATAAATTATTACGTTAAAAACAATATCCGAACTGATAACTGATCTGCATTATTAATTTATCAGTAAACTTATACTTCCAAGTTATAAATGACAACAGTTGGTGCCCCACACCAGCAAGCGAGAAAGGATTTAACTATGCAACATCGTCGTAGATTACAAATTTTTCAGGCAGCTAAACGCGCTGCTTTTTATCAACATACTCAGGCTGTAAATGGCAAAGAGCAAACTCCTGAAAATGAAAAAGCCATTCACAATTTCGAACCTGTTCATCAATAAAATTTTTGCTAATAAAGAGCCCTATCTGCAGAGATAGGGCTCTTTTTAAATATGCTCTCTTTAATAAAAACTATAAATAATATTTTCGGAAAAGTTATTACCAGTAACAAATACCTATAAACTCATTACATCTTATTTATAATAAAATTTCAAATACAAAAAGATTGCAGTAATGTGGATTTTTTTCAGCTGAATTTGTTTTAATTCAATTATTGAGTACAGATTCAATTATTATCAATCGGTATGAAAATATTTTTTAATCAGTTATTCCTTAGTATATTTGACCACACTAAATTAAATAAAATTTTTTATAAATCAAACGATTGACAATACAATAAATATCAAGATATCCTAGTCCAAAAATTAAATATCTTTGCGCTAAAATAAAAATATTAAATTTTTCTGCATCTGCATTCATTTTGTAAATGACTTTAGTTTGACCAGATAGACATTTTTATCTTTTATATACCGTCCCACAATTTCAACCTTTTCAGGATTAAGCCCCAAGGGCGATATTAATTATCATCAGCTATACCAGTCACTATAGTATAGATTCAACTATCCTCACTACAATATTGCTTTTCTTTTGACAATTAATTTTATGATAATTGCTTAATATTAATAATTTTTTCAATTTAATATATACCCTTACCAACTGTTCAATCATTCATAGATTTAACAGAATTGTCTTTTTTAAAATATCAAAATGAAAATAAGCAGAATATTAGAAATAATAATTTACCTGTTTATCAGCATAAAGTTTATCTTTCGTCTAAAATATTGGAAATGAGAAAATATTTGGAAAAATAATTTTCGTATATCGTTTATTCCAAACGACCACATAATCCCAATGATATTCTATTGATAGATAAAGAAAGATACGTTTTTTTACGCTTTTAACTGATTTAATATTTATACAATTATCTGGTTTATGAAAACCATAAATAAAATATAAATTAAATATCCAACTTGAATGATTAAAACTCATCCAGATATTTAATTAATCATTGATATTAGACTTCTCCAATATTATTCATAGCTAAATCCAGATTTTTAACTGAAAACTTCATACATGCCAATATAATATAAAAATTTACTTAATTAAATTTGATATTGCACACTTAATCCTTACTAGTCTCACTGCCTGATTTGTGCGAAAATTCAATTTATTTATTGGGCGAACTACCATGTTAGACAGAGAAGGTTATCGCCCCAATGTCGGGATAATCATTACTAACGACCATAACGAGGTTTTTTGGGGCAAGCGTGTACATGAACACTCTTGGCAGTTTCCGCAAGGCGGTATTAAGCCGGGTGAAAGCCCGGAAGCCGCCATGTATCGTGAACTCATGGAAGAAGTCGGCCTGCTGCCGCATCATGTCAAAATAATCGGACGCACCCGGGACTGGTTACGTTATGATGTACCTACACATTGGATCAAACGCGAATGGCGGGGTTCTTATAAAGGCCAAAAACAGATCTGGTATTTGCTGCGCCTGACCGGACGGGAAAGTGATGTTCATCTGCGAGCAACCCATCATCCTGAATTTGATGCATGGCGCTGGCACCAATACTGGGCCCCTGTTGATGAAGTTATTGAATTCAAAAGAAATGTCTATCTGAATGCATTACACGAGCTTTCACGCTTTTTACACGAACTGCCCAGCTGGACTGAATTTGTTCAAACTCGACAAAATCATGATGATAAATACTCACTGGCAGAATGATGGCCTGTGAATAGTTCTGTATTGAAGATTCCGCCAAAATTCTGAATCTGAAACAAATTACCGAAAAAATAAATTTTTTACGGTAATTTGTTTTATATTGCGATTAATACTTATCTAAAAATAAATTATGAGCAAATCCACAACTTATGATGAATCCAGTGTCACCGTTCTGAAAGGACTGGCACCGGTTAAAGAACGCCCTGGTATGTATACCAGAACGGATAGCCCTACTCATATCATTCAGGAAGTAATTGATAATGCCGCAGACGAAGCTCTGGGCGGCTATGCACAAAATATCGATGTTACTCTGAATCCCGATGGATCCGTTACCGTCAGAGACAATGGTCGCGGCATTCCCACCGGATTACACCCAACCGAAAAAGTACCCGTAGTTGAACTGGTTTTCACCCAACTTCATGCTGGTGGTAAATTCAATAAAAAAAGCGGCGACGGTGCTTATGCTTTTTCAGGTGGCTTACATGGTGTAGGCGTTTCCGTGACCAATGCACTGTCTTCCCGGCTTGAAGTTACTGTTAAAAGAGCCGGAAATATTTACCATATTGCCTTTGCTGGTGGTGACGTCATTAAACCTTTGGCTGTAACCGGCAAATGCGCCGTTAAAGACAGTGGTACCGAAGTTCGTATCTGGCCTGACGGACATTACTTCGATAATCCGCAATACAATCTGCCGGAACTGGAACGCAATTTACGTGCCAAAGCAGTTTTATTACCCGGCGTGAATGTTACCCTTACCCGCTACCAGAATGCTACGGATGAAGCTCAGACACAAAACTGGCATTATCCGAATGGCCTGAAAAGCTATTTACTTGACTTACTCTCAGACAGCCAGACTGCCACGCCCATTTTCTCCAGTGAAAATTATTTAAACTCAAATCATGGAACTGATTTTAATCAGGGTGAAGGTGCAGCTTTCGCTCTGACATGGCTGGAAGACGGACATACACCAAGTGAAAGCTACGTTAATCTGATCCCTACCGCGTTAGGCGGCACTCATGAAGCCGGGCTGAAACAGGCAGTTTTTCACGCTGTAAACAACTTTATCAATCATCATAATTTACTTCCGCGCGGCGTAAAACTACAGTCAGACGATGTTTTTTCACGCGTTGCCTTTGTTCTCTCAGCACGGCTGCTCGACCCTCAGTTTCAAGGGCAGACAAAAGACAAATTAACCAGTCGTGATGCACTCAAACTGGTAGCGGCAGTATGTAGTGATCCATTAGAACTTTGGTTAAACCAGAATATAGATACAGGTAAAAAAATAGCTGAACTGGCTATTAGTCAGGCTCAGGCGCGAATGCGTTCAACTAAAAAAATTGAAAAGAAAAAAGGTTCTGGCGTAGCTGTTTTACCAGGCAAACTTACTGACTGCGAAAGTGAAGACATCCGAGAAAATGAATTGTTTCTGGTAGAAGGTGATTCAGCCGGCGGCTCAGCCAAACTGGCACGGGATAAAAATACTCAGGCAATTCTTCCATTGCGCGGTAAAGTTTTAAACAGTTTTGAAATTCATCGTGACCAATTGTTTGGTAATGCAGAAATACATGATATTTCTGTTGCCATCGGAGTAGACCCCCACGGGAAAAACGATAATCCTGATTTATCTGGCTTACGCTATGGAAAAATAGCCATCTTATCAGATGCCGATGTTGATGGTGCTCATATACAGGTTCTATTACTTACCTTATTTTATACCCATTTCCCGCGACTGATAGAGGCCGGACACATTTATGTTGCCCAACCACCACTTTTTCGTATAGATGTAAATGCACAGGGTAAAAGCAAACCTGCACGCAAAATTTATGCTCAGGATGAGGCAGAACTGGAAAGCATTAAAGACAGACTGCAACTAGAAAAAAGTACTTATCACATAAATCGCTTTAAAGGTTTAGGCGAAATGAATCCTGATCAGCTCAAGGATACTACCATGAATCCGGATACACGCCGTCTGTTGCAAGTACATATTCCCGATGAAGAAAACAGTGAAACCCGAAATATTTTTATCAAATTAATGGGAAAAGGTGAAGCAGCTTCCAGAAGAGTATGGATGGAAGCTGAAGGAGATAAAGTAGAAGCCGATATTTGAAATTAACCTAACAAACAGGTTGTTTATCATATTGAGAACAACCTGTTTAAATTAATTTATATATTAAACAACAAAATAAACATAATTAACATTATAAAACTATAAAGTCACTAATTTCACTTAATTGTCTTTTTAATAAATAACATTAATTTAAATTTGTAAAATATATAAGCAAACTTACAACACACCATTAATTTATATATTAATATACACTAAAAAAGTAAGATTTTATTATTTAAAACAATTCATTTACCATTAAGTTAAGCATAGAATTAAACATATAGTCGCAGTCTCAATAGCATATAAAATATAAAAAATGAGATAACATTTGATAAATATCAAACTTTAGCTAAGTAGACCGGATTATATTACGCAATCTCCTATTCAAAATGCTATAATTTCATTTGCATTTCAATAGAATTCAATAAACTGTAACAATAGTTTTCATTGCTCTGAATAATTATAGATAAGCAAGAAAACTAAAGAAATGTAAATAAAATAGAAAACTTAAATAAAGATAATTAATAAAATTTAATAACATTTTTTTGCAAAAAAATTCACCCATCTTTATAATTGACAAAGTTACAGTCAATTTAAGAGGAATTTTCATGAAATATGATTTCATCGAAGGCGTATTGAAAACCCTGAACAGTACACCCGACATTACATCTTCAGCAGTTATCTCAACCGATGGTTTGCCAATTGCTTCTGCTTTGCAGAGTGGCATGGATGAAGACCGTATCGGTGCAATGGCTGCAGCATTACTGTCTCTGGGTAATCGTTCTGCAAAAGAAGTATTAAAAGGTACTCTGGACAATACCATTATTCACACTGATAAAGGCTACATGCTGCTGTTTCAGGCCTCTGAAGCTATTCTGTTAACCATTACTACCACTCATGAAGCCAAATTAGGTCTGATTCTGTTTGAAGCTAAACGGGCATTGAAAGAATTAGCTGACCATTTTGGTTAATAATCAATTTGCTTGATCTGAAATATGCAATGCTATTTAAATACCCGCTCATGCAAATTTGAAATTAACACGTTTTATTACAGTTTATAATACTGTAAAAATAAGCTTTAAAATCAGGCACTACCCTTATATCTGGATATTTTCTGAATTCTGACTAAATTGCTGTTAGTCAAACCTAAAGAAAACTAAAGCTAAAACTGAGTTTATTGCATGAAAGGGCGTTTAAATGTTTTATAACTATATTGAAACGCATCGCATATATGTATTGGGTAATATTTAAAAATCCCGATTGTATGCATTTCCAGAAATTTATATTAGCAGTAAATTTATTAAAGCAGAAAGAATAAACTACTGTAAAAACATAAAAAATCTGAAATGCATTTCTATTAAGCACACTCATTCTTTATTCAGATTAAACCAAAATTGAAGGACAGATAAATATGGATATGAGTCGTTGGATTCAGCCAAAGCCTGAAGGTGAATTTTCAGAGTATAAAATTAAGCATTATCAGCAAGACGGAGAATCAACAGTATATGTAACTCATCAGGAATTTCCTTATCCTGATGGTGCTTTAATTGTATCACGTACAGATCTTAACGGTATTATCACGCATGCCAATGACGTCTTTGTTGATATCAGTGGCTGGACACGTGATGAAATTATTGGTGCTCCACACTGTTTGTTACGTCATCCTGACATGCCCAAAGCTCCATTTGCCGATATGTGGGAAACCTTGCAAAGAGGCGAACGCTGGTACGGTTATGTTAAAAATTTACGAAAAGATGGCGGCCATTACTGGGTATACGCCACTGTAATTCCGAACTTACGTCAAGGCAAAGTGATTGGCTATAGCTCAATTCGTCGTAAACCAAGCCGTGAACGCGTTAACGAAATGAGTGCCAAGTATGTAGAAATGCTGAAAACTGAACAGGAAGGAAAATAATATGCTGAGTTTAATGGTTGTACCCGATTATTTGCCTGATCAGTTCAGCACCTGGTATTTGCTGAATAATTACCTGCAAAAGAAAAGCGATCAGAATATTTCTCTGATTATGCCTCCTTCATTTGATGAAGTAAAAGCTCAGCAAGATAAAGAAAAAGTCTCTATGCTTTTTGTTAATCCGTTTGCTGCCGGTAATTATGTACGTGAACAAGGTTATTTACCACTAGTTAAACCTAAAAATCAACCAGATGAGATTGTAATTGTTACTGCTGCTGATTCAGAAATTAATGCTATTGAAGAGCTCAAAGGTACTGTTGAACTGGCTCTTTCCAATAATGAAGATGCCAACTTTATTGGTTTGCGTTTGCTTGAACCTGCTAATCTGAGCGATGATGAGCTGGTTATCAATCGTAAAGATAACTTCCTCATGGTAGCTTCCAGCGTTATCCGCCAGCAGGCAAAAATTGGCATTATTCAAGCTGAAGTATATGACAGCTTTAACTCTGTAACCAAAGATCAGTTAAAAGTATTACTGAAAAGCCGGATTAATGAAGTATCTCATGTCATGTTATATCATAAAGATATAGCTGATAAAGTAGAGCCATTGAGAGAGATATTATGCAAAATGGCAGACGATTCTGATGGCGCTACTATTGTTAAAGCATTGAGTTTTCCAGAAGGCTTTATCGGATTATCTGAAGAAGATATGGAATTCATGATTGATGTTGTAGACACATTACGTATGTAAGTCTATAACTGCATTCTAGGCCGTGTTAGCTTTATTAAACTAACACGGTTTATTTTATGTCTAACCTTTTTCTTTTATATAAACAGAGTAGATATTATCCAAGTACAACATATATCAATTTTTTTGAGATTTATTCATTACTTTCTCATTTTTAAATTATCCGCCTTTATCTAAAAATTTTTTTATAAACTGGATACTAAAAGCAAGCTTGTACTAACCAGCATTTGCAATAATAAATTTATCTAATATTCATAATGATATATACACAATGAATATTATTTAAAACATCTAAATATTTTGTTTTTACACTAAATTTATAATGATTACTTTGTATGTTTGTTAGCTTTTTCCATTGTAGTGAAACAATGTCTTTTATGATAAAAAAATTTAATAAATGTAAATAATAGTTATACCGTAAGTTATCCATATACTGGCATTTTTCACCAGACTTACATACAAGCTTAAATAGAATTCAGAAAAATAAAATAATTATCTATCTATACAATTATCCGAATATTATAAACAAACTCAACAAACCTATGTTTTATAAAATTACTTATCAGAATTTGATAATGCATGCCTGCTCCGTATTATTAATCTGCCATAATAAAACATATATCAAACCTAGAACATAAACACTTTTTATATACATTTATTATCTTAAAATTATGAATATAAGAAATATATTTTCATAGATTTATGCTTTTATATTAACAAAATGATGCATCACATGAGTCTGTTATAATAAATGAATCCATTATTGATAAACAGCAATTATGGCTACTATTAACGACAGTAAACCCTCACGTTTTTTGCCCATTTTGTTGGCAATAGCCATTTTTATGCAGCAGCTGGATGCTACTATCCTGAATACTGCTCTGCCCTCAATGGCTGCCGATCTGGGGCAGTCGCCGCTTAATATGCAATCTGCAATTATTGCCTATGCGCTAACTCTAGCAATAATGATGCCTCTGTCTGGTTTTCTATCGGATAAATTAGGAACACGTAAACTTTTTATGGGTTCTATGGTCATATTTATTATCGGATCTGTACTGTGTGCTGCAAGTAATAATCTGGCTTTGCTAGTACTGGCCAGAATCATTCAGGGTTTGGGTGGCGCAATGTTAACACCTGTAGCCCGTTTAACCATGATGCAGGCCTACGACCGCTCTAAACTCATAACTGTTATGAACTATGCCATCATGCCGGCACTGATCGGACCAGTACTGGGGCCGATTATTGGTGGCTATCTTGTGGTATATACCAGCTGGCACTGGATATTTTTGCTTAATGTACCGATAGGGTTATTAGGATTACTGGTTACCTGGTATATCATGCCCAATTTTAACCGTCCGGCAAATTACTTTGATGGATTAGGTTTCTTTCTGTTTTCGGCATCTGCTTTTTGCATGACGCTTACTTTTGAAACCATGTCACATGCTAACAATATTTTATTTGGCTGTATGATGGCTATTGCAGGTATTGGCGCTTTATTTGCCTATCTTGCTCATGCACGTCAGAACAACCGTGCTTTGTATCCTCCGCATTTAATTCTGGTGCGTACATTTCGTCTGGGGCTGGCAGGTAATTTAGTAAGCCGCCTTGGCATGAGTGCCCTGCCTTTATTATTGCCTTTATTATTTCAGGTTGCTTTTAACTATGATGCGGTAAATTCAGGCTGGCTGCTGATGCCTCTTGCTTTGGCAGCTATATTTGCCAAACCCTTTCTGAAGCCTTTAATGAATCATTTTGGTTATCGTAATACACTTGCCTGGAACACACGTATTATCGGTATACTGATTATGTCACTCGCTTTAATCAGTGCCAGTACACCGCAATGGTTGATATTATTACATCTGTGTATTTTGGGCGCCTGCAATTCTTTGCAATTTACTGGTATGAATACCATTACACTGGCTGATTTACGTCCTAATCAAGTTAGTAGCGGCACCAGTCTGATGGCTGTTAACCAGCAACTGGCATTAAGTTTCGGTATAGCAATTGGCGCATTACTTTTGCAATCTTTCAGTCGTGCCAGCTTTATCAATCACAATATTACTACCGCCTTTCGCATTACTTTTATTATTCTCGGCGTGTTCACTCTGCTTTCAAGCTGGATATTTGCCCGTCTGCATTCAACTGACGGTGCTAATCTGCTTTCAAAGGAAAATGCATAGATTAACAATTTTCTGAATTCTGACAAAACAAGCTACTTACCTGCCTGATATTGTTATTAAATCAAAGGATAATATCAAACTAAAAGTAATTTTTAATACAAAACTAATACCATTCAGAATTACAAATAATTAAATTTTTCCATGTAATTTATAGTACTCATTAATTAAAATAGAGCTTACTATTTAAAATTATTATTTTAAATTTATAAAAAAAAGCTGCCAATATTTTTGGCAGCCTTTTTTCAGATATTAATTAATGTGGAATATCGTCACTTAAATAAACAGCAGGTTCACTTTTATCATGTGGCAACACTATATTTAGAATAATCGCTACAATTCCGCCCATACAAATCGGATTTTGAAACAATATTGGTAACTGAGCAAACACTTCCGGTTCAAAAGCCACACCCAGACCAAGCCCCAGTGATGTAGCACAGATAACTGCTTCACGGCGTCGGATACCAGCAGTAATAATAATTCTGATACCGGCGGTGACAATCAAACCGAACATAACCACCATTGCCCCACCTAAAACCGGACTGGGAATAGTAGTAAAAATAGCACCAACCCATGGAAATAAGCCAAGTATAATCAGAATAGCAGCAATATATTTACCGACATACCGGGAAGCAACTCCCGTCATCTGAATAACGCCATTATTCTGGGCAAAAGTGGTTAACGGCAATGAACCCAGTGCTGTAGCAATCACCGACACCAGACCATCAGCCATTACCCCGCCGCGTAAACGGTTTGTGTACGACGGACCATCTACCGGCTGATTAGAAATCATGGCGGTAGCAGTTAAATCACCTACTGCTTCAAACACACTTAAAAGATAAATGGTACCGGCCACCATAAAAGCATGCCAGTCAAAAGCAAAGCCGTATTTAAAGGGAATCGGTATTGTAATTAAGGGTAAATCGTGCAGATTGGAAAAATCTACAATTCCCATAAAAATCGCAATTACATAACCTGATATCAAACCTACCGCAATGCCGGCCATACGCCACCATGCATTTTTAAAGCAGTTAAATAACAATACAGTAAACAGTACAAATGTGGACAGAGCCAGATTAGACCATGAACCGAAAGTATGATTTGCTTTTGCAGCAAGACCACCGCCAAAGTCAGTAATACCGACATGAATAAGACTCAGGCCTATCATCAATACCACAACTCCGCTTACAGTAGGTGTGATGATTTTTTTCAGAAAAGGTAACAGCCATGATGCCCCGATTACTAAAAAGGCGCCCACGAATGAGACGCCCAGTAAAGTTGAAATCATAGTATTTTCATTCATCCCGCTTTCTTTCATGCCCAGCCCCAGCGCAATCATGACAGTGACAAATGAAAAATTAACTGATTGAATTGATAACAGCCCTGAACCAATAACACCAAAGCGGTGTACCTGAATATAAGTACCTATACCTGAAGCCACCATAGACATTGAGACCAGATAAGCAGTCATGTCAGCCGGCAGTTTCAGCGCACCGCCCACCACAAGAGCCGGTGCCACCATAGGGACAAAAAGAGCGAGTAAATGGGTTAATGCACTGAGCAAACCATTTAAAACAGGAGGTTTTTCCTCCAGACCATAGACCAGATCAGAGTGTTCATTCTGCTTACGAACAGAGGAATTATCGGCCATGTCATCCTTCCTTATTTGCTTTATGCATGTGTGAAATGTATATAAAGCAGCGTATTTTAAGCGATACGGCGCTGTTTAATCCAGAGCAAACTATTGAGGAATAGAATCTTTAACACAAGCAAACTACTTTTATCAAAAGTGGTTCAAATACCGGCAGTTTTCCATGTAAGCAAAAAATACGCTACAATCATCACATTTTTAGCTCACCTGTAAAGGGTAGAATTATGTTGACAGGCAGCCTGGTTGCCATCGTAACGCCTATGCATGAAGATGGCAGTATTGATTATGAACAATACAAACAGCTTATTGACTGGCATATCGAGTCCGGAACCGATGCCATTGTCGCCGTGGGAACAACCGGTGAATCAGCCACACTCAGCGTGGATGAGCATTTGAATGTCATCAAAACTGCTGTAGAACATGTAGCCGGACGTGTGAAAGTAATTGCCGGTACTGGCGCCAACAATACTCACGAAGCAATTTATCTGGCTCAGGAGGCTCAGCAGGCTGGTGCAGATATGACTTTGTCTGTAGTACCCTACTACAACAAACCGAATCAGGAAGGTATCTACCGCCACTTTAAAACTATTGCCGAAGCAACCAGTATCCCCATGATTTTGTATAATGTCCCGGGTCGCACTGTTGCCGATATGCAACCAGACACTGCCTTACGTCTGGCAGAAATTGACAATATTGTTGGTATTAAAGAAGCCACTGGAAACATTGGCCGTGCATGTTATCTGTTTAAGCACGTACCTGAAAATTTTGCAGTTTATTCCGGTGATGATCCTACTGCCCTGGCATTTTTACTGTGCGGTGGTCATGGTGTGATCAGCGTTACTGCTAACGTTGCTCCGAAATTGTTTGCAGATATGTGTCATGCAGCTTTGCGCGGAGATATTACCGGTGCACGCGCTTTAAATGATAAATTACAGCGTCTGCATGGTGATCTTTTCTGTGAACCAAGCCCTGCACCAACGAAATGGGCACTGTCTAAACTGGGTAAAATCAATCCGGTTTGCCGACTGCCTATTACTGAATTAACTCCTGCCGGACAGGCTGTCGTGTTAGCCGCCATGCAGGAAGCCGAATTAATTTAAACACAAGCCTACATTGTCATTGTAATGCACACTGAAAGTGGCCGATATGAATATAAGTAAAACCGTTGCACTAACCCTGCTGGCAGCCAGTCTTGCCGCCTGTGCCAGCAAAAAAGATAACCTGCCTAAACTGGATTATCAGTCTGACAATAAAAAAATTGTTCAGCTGGATGTACCTCCTGATTTGACTGATCCGAATCAGGGGAACCGCTTTAGTGCACCTGGCAGTACACTGATTAATGGGGCTGTACGTGCCAGTGACATGAACAAGAAAGCAGGCAAAACTCAGAATAATGCGAATGCACAGGTACTGACTCAGGTACCGAATATTCATTTACAACGTGATGGCAGTATTCGCTGGCTGACTATCGATAACAAGCAAGCTGCTGAATTATGGCCGCTGCTCAGAGCATTCTGGCAGGAACAGGGCTTTACCATCGAGCGTGAAGAACCATCCATTGGTCTGATGCAAACCAACTGGGCGGAAAACCGTGCCAAACTGCCATCTGATGTGATTCGCGGTATATTCGAAAAAGTAGGTCTGGGTGGTGTTTACTCCAGCGGCGAGCGGGATATGTTTACTATCCGTCTGGAACGTAACAGCAAAGGCGGTACAGATGTATTCTTCAGCCAGAAAGGTATGAAAGAAGTCTATACCAGCAAAGATGGTGACAGCACTGCATGGCAGCCAAGACCAAATGAGCCTGAGCTGGAAGCAGCATTTCTTGCGCGCTTTATGCAATATCTTGGTGCAGACGCCAAACAGGTACAGCAACAGATAGCTGCCCAAAAACAAAACCCGAATGAATACAATTTAGCCAAAATTGATGGCAATAGTATTTACCTGCTTGGGCCTCAGGAACGTAACTGGCGTCGTGTTGCACTGGCTTTGGATCGTGTTGGTCTGAATGTAATTGGAGAAAACCAGAGTCAATATGCTTATCTGGTTGAAGTAGCTGCTGCAGAAGCCTCTTCTGTTTCTCATAAAAAACCAGGATTATTCGGACGTATGTTCGGGCGCAGCAAAAAAGCTGAACAACAGCAACAGCCAAAACAGCAACCTCGTCTGATGGTACTGGCAATACCTCTCAAAGATGGCGGAACACGTGTCACTCTGGCCAATGAAGATGGCACAATATATACCGGAAAAGATGCCACAAAATGGCTTCAGCAACTGGATCAGCAATTACGCTAACTTTAACAGCCTGCTTATGCAGGCTTTTTTAAACCAAACAACTACTCAGACTTTTATTTCAGGTCGCCTAATTAAATAATTAGAATCAATTTGGATTAAATGGATTGTTTGATTTCTAATCAGAGCTAATTAATTACTTTAAGATTAACTTAACTGGCACCGGATTTTTGTTTTATGCTGTTTTCAGGATTCGATTAAATTACTTATCAAATACTTTTTTAAATTACATACTAACGATTTAATATTTATATCTTTTAAAAATAAAATTATTTTTATACAATCTTTTTTACTGTTCAATCTGTTTATTATAAAACCGGTTTTCTTGTCTATTAGACAGATAAACAGATTCTAAAGATAGAAAATAAAAAATTCTGAAGTGTCAAATATGAAAAAATTAATTGTTAGTTATTGTGTTCTTTCAATGACCGTAATTGGAGCTTTAGTTATCGGTACAATATTCTTTGCGGATATACGCTTTCCATTATGGTACAGTATCACCTGCTTTGTTATTGCTGCTTTCGGCTTAATAATACTAACGCCATTTACCATTAAAATAATTAAAATTAATCGAAACTTAAATTAATTCAATATCCATTTTCAATAATATTAATTTATTTTATATGCATATTTTTAACTATAAGTTGTAAATATTTATTATTTAAATATTTACAATAGTTTTCATTTAACAGATTTTCTGTATATAATTGGCTGGAATTTCTTCTTTAACCTTTTATAATGTCAGACTAATGAAAAAATTAATTATAATGCATATTTGCACAAGCCTTATGTTTGTAATCTTTCTCGGTATCGGATTTTTTCTCTATAATAAAGATCAGCAACTGACAATTTATAGTAAAACATTTTTTATCCTAGGTGCAATTATGGCCATCGGAGAAATGCCTTTGACCTTTAAATTAACCAAAATGAAACAAGAGAATCAGCAGAAATCTGAAACAACTACAGATTTTACTTCATTGGGAAAAAAATAAAATTTTTCAGTTTATGAAATCACTATAATTAATATTAATCTGTATTTTATAAATAACTCATATTTTTTTACTTAAAATTGATTTATAAACTGATTTATTTTATTTCGGCTGTAAGTAATAATCGTAAATAGCTGTATCTTTCTTAATTAACCAATCTGTCCAGCCAATTTATATCTTTTTAAAGCATTTACGAATGACGAAACTCAAACTTTTATTACTCATTCTGGCTTCATGTACATTTATGTTTATTGGCTGGGTTGTGCTGGGCTGTTATTATTGGGTACATCAACAGCACACTATTGCGATAATCTGCTGTTTACTCGCTTTCATTAGTGTACTGGGGCAATTTGCTGCGCTGGCATTTACTTTGCGTGAACGTGCATACCGGCAAATTAATCAAGTGTTATCCTCAAATGATGTAAACCATGAATAAAATTGTTCTTGCCAGTAATAATCAGGGCAAGCTGGCTGAATTCAGCCGCCTGTTTAATTCTTTAAATATCGAAGTTGTTCCGCAGTCTGAATTTAATATTCCTGAGTGCCCTGAACCTTATGTCACATTTGTTGAAAATGCACTTGCTAAAGCACGTCATGCCAGCCGTTATAGTGGCTTACCGGCATTAGCCGATGATTCTGGTATTTGTGCCAATGCACTGCATGGCAAACCTGGCGTCCATTCAGCACGTTATGCAGGTACAGAACCAAAATCAGATACAGCCAACAATGCCAAGCTGGATGATGAATTACGCAATTGTGATGACAAAAGTGTGTTTTATGTATGCGTACTGGTTTTAGTGCGTCATCCTGATGATCCACAGCCATTAATTGCTGAAGCCAATTGGTCTGGGCTGTGGCAATCCTCTGCTGCAGGAAGCAATGGTTTTGGATACGATCCGCATTTTTATGTTCCAGACCAGAAACTGACTGCTGCACAAATGAGTCAGGAAGAAAAAAACCGGATAAGTCATCGTGCTCAGGCATTAAATATTTTAATGGATAAACTGCGTCAGCAGTATGGTCTGAATACTCATGTCTGAGTTTCCCGTTTCTCTGCAAATACCGCATTCTGTTACGCCAGCTTTGACCAGTTTACCGCCACTATCTCTGTATATTCATATTCCATGGTGTGTTCGCAAATGTCCGTATTGCGACTTCAATTCGCATCAGCTTAAGCAGGAACTGGATGAGCAGAAGTATATTGCTGCCTTATTAACTGATCTGGAAACTGAACTGCCTTATTTCTGGGGTAGGTCTGTTCACACAATTTTTATCGGCGGAGGGACACCCAGTCTGTTTTCCGCATCTGCATTTGAAAAGCTCTTAAGCGGCATTCGTGCACGGGTTAATCTGATACCCACAGCAGAAATTACCCTTGAAGCCAATCCGGGCACATTTGAACGCGATCGTTTTGCAGACTATGCAGCAGCTGGTATAAACCGGCTTTCCATCGGAGTACAAAGTTTTGCCAATGACAAACTGGCTGCACTGGGTAGAATTCATAACCGCAAAGAAGCACTAAATGCCATTGAATCAGGCTTAATCCTGTTTCCTAAACTCAATATTGATTTGATGTATGCCTTACCAGGACAAACTGTCGCACAGGCAAAGGAAGATATTAATACAGCAATTGCAACCGGAGTAAGGCACATTAGTGCTTATCAGCTTACACTGGAACCCAATACACCTTTTGCCCATTCACCTCCTCCGAAGCTACCAGATGATGACCATATTGCTGATATAGAAGAAGCTGTACATACATCACTGTCACAGGCAGGTTTTCATCATTATGAAACGTCTGCCTTCGCCCACCCTCAGCAACAATGCCGGCATAATCTGAACTACTGGCAATTTGGCGATTATATCGGTATCGGAGCTGGCGCTCATGGTAAGATATCCAGTGCTCAGGCAATTGAGCGCACTACTCGGTGCAGGCATCCGAAAGATTATCTGCAAGCGATGCAGCAGCAACCTCAGTGTGCTATTGTCCGCCGGCAAATTTCTGCACAGGATTTACCTTTTGAATTTATGCTGAATGCTCTGAGATTAACTGATGGAGTTCCTACTACATGGTTTAGCGAGCGTACCGGCTTGCCTGTTACCTCCATTCAATATGCGATTACTCAGGCCGTAGAGCGAGGTTTAATGGACGCAGATCCGTTAAACTTACGTCCGACTGCACTCGGACGTACTTTTCTGAATGATTTACTGGCTTTATTTTTGAAAGACTGATAACCCCTTTTCATACCAAGGAGTAAAAACATGGGAAAAAATATTATTCATACTGAGAAAGCACCGGCCGCTATCGGTGCTTATTCACAAGCAGTACGTGCTGGCAATACAGTATATCTTTCCGGTCAGATTCCGTTAGTAGCTGAAACAATGCAAATCGTTGATGGTGGTTTTGCTGAACAGGCACATCAGGTGTTTAAAAATCTCCGGGCGGTTGCAGAAGCTGCCGGAGGCAGTCTGAATGACTTGGTAAAAGTAAATGCCTATCTGACTGATTTGAGTAATTTTGCTACGTTTAATGAGATTATGGCGCAATACTTTACAACTCCTTATCCAGCTCGTGCTGCTGTTGAAGTTTCTGCTTTACCTAAAGGTGCTCTGGTTGAAGCTGAAGCCATTCTGGTACTGGACAAGTAAACAGACAAATCGGGACAAACCAGTTTGATTAGGTTTATCCCGATTTCTCAGGAGATGAATATGGCACAGTATGTGATTGGTGATTTACAGGGATGTCTGACAGAGTTTAAAAAACTACTGGATAAACTGAATTTTAATCCCGGTACTGATACCTTATGGCTTACCGGAGATCTGGTAAACCGGGGCCCGCAATCACTTGCCACATTGCGTCTGGTAAAACAGCATGATGGCTGTATGCAGACTATTCTGGGAAATCATGACTTACATTTACTTGCACTGCATTATGGTTATGGCAAACTCAAACGTGCAGATACAATCAGTGACATTCTGAATGCGCCCGACAGAAAACAATTAATTGACTGGTTACTCCGACAGCCTTTATATCGCCAGCAGGACAATTATGTCATGGTCCATGCAGGTATCTGGCCAGAATGGACATGCGATCAGGCACAGCTACTGGCTCAGGAAGTGGAAACCGTATTGCAAAATACTCCGGAACATTTTTTTTCCCAAATGTATGGCAATAAACCTGTTCGCTGGAACAATAATCTCAGTGGCGATGAGAGATTGCGTTTTATCACTAACAGCTTTACCCGGATGCGTGCACTGACTGATGATGGAGCAATGGATTTTGATTATAAAGGGACGCTCATTAATATACCAGTACATCATATTCCATGGTTTAAGGCGCCGCACCGACAAAATATCGATAAAACCATTCTATTCGGTCATTGGTCGACATTAGGTTTTTATCAGGCCGATCATGTTGTGTGTGTGGATACCGGTGCTTTATGGGGGGGTAGCCTAACAGCATTTAATCTGAATGACAGAAGCGTGGTACAGATACCAAGTGAAATAAAGTTAAATATTGAAAATTAAATACAGTTAAAATAATGACCTTCACATACTGATAGTTGGCCTTGAAAACAAATATTTCACTTGAAACATGATGTTGTGAAGAATTTTTTATTCATGTACTATTAATACAGTAACGATAACGTTTAAACTGTATTATTTAATACTACCCTACATTAGCTAAAAAAGACTAAGATACAGCTATTGCATCTTTACCTAAGCCAAGTATGATGGTTTATGTTATCAGAAGATTTATTCATAAATGCTTATAAGGAGTTGTCATGAAAAAAGTTCTTGTCCCGGCTGTATTGTTGATGCTGGCTGTTACCGGTTGTGCATCAAAACATCATCATAAAGCACCTTCTACACAGGTAGCCGTACCTGCAGCAACTACAGCGAATGTACAGATTGATGCGCGTAAAGAAGTAGCTTATTTGTGCGGTACTGGTGCAGCTAAAAACCGTTTGACTGTAATGTATGGATTGCAAGGTCAGAATGTCGTGGCAGCTCAGGTAAATTATCAGGGCAGACTTTCTCCTGTAATGATGCGTGATGCACGTGATGTTAACTACAATACTTTTGTTTCTCCAGAAGGCATTACTTGGAAAACCGCTATTGCCAACAGCGATACTGTAGATAAAGTTGGTGCTCTGGGTCTGTTACAGCCAAGCAAACAGGTAATTAACGGTCAGGAAAAAATTGTTCCGCAAATCGTTACCCAGAACTGCGTAATAGATAATGGTACAGTGGCAGTAGCTCCGGCTAAAACCAAAACTGTTAAAACCACCAAAACTGTTACTACCAAAAAAGTATACAAACACAAAAAATAATTGCTTGTGCTTTGAACAACGGCAACCTTTCAGGTTGCCGTTTTTATTTTATATATGAATAAAGAACTCTCCTACTTCGTATCTGTACTAGCCAGCCGGAGTGACAGACAAATTCTAATAAATCAGAATAAATCATGGTTTAACTTGAAAGCGGTAATAACTGCCCTTATTTAAATGCAGTTATTTTCTCCGGCAGCTATCCGGCTGCTGGTCAGCAAAGGATCACGAGACATGCAACAATTCGACGGTACAACCATTATTTCCGTTCGCCGCGGTGAAAACGTCGCCATCGGTGGAGATGGTCAAGTGACACTGGGTAATACCATTATTAAAGGGACTGCACGCAAAGTACGCAAACTGTATAACAATCAGGTGCTGGCCGGTTTTGCCGGGGGTACCGCTGATGCATTTACCCTGATAGAACTATTTGAAAGTAAATTGCAAAAACATCAGGGTAAACTGATGCTGGCTGCAATTGAGCTGGCTAAAGAATGGCGTACCGATCGCGCATTACGCCGTCTGGAAGCAATGTTAATTGTGGCAGATAAAAAAAATACACTGGTAATTACCGGAAATGGTGATGTGCTCGAACCGGAACAAAGCATTGCAGCTATTGGTTCCGGTGGTGCTTTTGCCCAGTCGGCAGCACGTGCATTAATGGAAAATACCGAGCTTGAACCGGCTGAAGTAGTTAAAAAGTCCCTCGAGATTGCCGGTGACATCTGCATTTACACAAATCAGAGCCACACTATTGAAACCTTGTAATTTTATTGGCCGTTTAATTTGTATTTAAAAACGGTCATATCTCAAGATTGGAACAAGATGAGTACATCTGTAATGACCCCGAGCGAAATCGTTCATGAATTAGATAATCATATTATCGGGCAGACTCAGGCCAAACGTGCAGTAGCAGTAGCGCTGAGAAACCGGTATCGCCGCAGTCGCGTTGCCGAACCCTTACAAAGCGAAATCGTTCCGAAAAATATTCTGATGATCGGGCCTACTGGTGTAGGTAAAACTGAAATAGCCCGCAGACTTGCCCGTCTGGCCAACGCACCTTTTATTAAGGTAGAAGCTACCAAATTTACTGAAGTAGGCTATGTAGGCCGTGATGTTGACAGTATTATTCGCGATTTGATTGAAATTGCCCTGAAAAACATTCGTAACCAGACAATCGCTAAAAATCGCGACCGTGCTCAGGATGCCGCAGAAAACCGCATTCTGGATGCCCTGCTGCCTCCGCCACGCAGTGTCGGTTTTGCCGGTGAGCCACAGGAAGCTCAACCGGAAAATCATACCCGGCAGAAATTCCGTCAGATGCTGCGTAAAGGCGAGCTTGACGATAAGGAAATCGAGATTGAGGTTGCCGCTAATCCTTCTCCGACCATGTCTGTTATGGGTCCTCCGGGAATGGAAGACTTCACGAATCAGTTGCAAGATATGTTCAGCAGCATGGGACAGGGTAAAACCAAAGCTCAGAAAATGAAAGTAAGCGCTGCTATGAAATTACTGCTGGATGAAGAAGCAGCTAAACTGGTAAGCGAAGAAGAGTTACGTGAACAGGCAATTAAGTCAGTTGAACAAAATGGCATCGTATTTTTGGATGAAATTGATAAAATTGCTACTGACAGCAGTCGCCATGGCGGAGATGTTTCACGTCAGGGTGTGCAGCGTGATTTACTGCCTCTGGTTGAAGGGACAACGGTACAGACTAAGTATGGCATGATTAAAACTGATCATGTTTTATTTATTGCATCTGGCGCATTTCATCTTAATCGACCCAGTGATCTAATCCCCGAATTACAGGGGCGCTTTCCGATTCGTGTTGAGCTGGATAATCTGAGTGTAGATGACTTTAAAGCCATTCTGACAACGACCCATGCTAATTTGACTGAACAGTATTCTGCTTTACTGGCTACTGATGATGTCAATCTGCAATTTACTGATGACGGCATTGCCCGTATTGCTGAAATCGCTTTTCAGGTTAATGAAAAAACCGAAAATATTGGAGCACGCCGATTGCATACAGTTATGGAAAAATTACTTGAAGAAGTTTCCTTTGATGCGCCTGCCGGCGATATAACCATTGACGCAGCTTACGTTGATGCGCGTTTACAGGATATAGCTGAACGTGAGGATCTGGCTCGTTACGTATTGTAATTCTATATTCAAGCGGCTTCGGCCGCTTTTTATTAATTGCGAACCTCTTTTTTTCTCCCTGATATTCAACTAAATATAACCAATCCATGACCTCAATTTTATCGCAAACCTATCAGCCTTATCTTTTGCAGCACTATAGGTTAACCCAGTGGTCGCACCAATTACTTGCAACTACATTAGCAGCATTATTAATGGCTATATCAGCCAATATAAGCATTCCTCTGCACCCCGTCCCTTTATCGCTGCAATCACTGGCAGTTTTACTGCTCGGTGCATTTTTAGGGCGAAAGCTTGCTGTATTAGCCATACTTGAATATTTGCTGCTCGGCGCCTGCGGTCTGCCCTTTTTTGCGGGCGGGCATGGCGGAATAAATGTATTGGTATCAGCCTCTGCCGGTTATCTGTACGGTTTCATATTCAGTGCGTATATCGCCGGCTGGGCTGCTGAAAGAGGCTATGACCGACATTTTTTCAGCGGATTATGCGCCTTTGCACTTGCTCATCAGATTATATTTGTCTTTGGTGTTTTTTATCTGGCTTTTTATTTGCATACCAGTATTTATCATGCATTGCAATTAGGCTATCTGCCATTTGCCGGTTTTGATTTACTTAAATTTTTTATTGCTGCGGCTATTATGTTCACTCTGTGGCAATTTGGTAAAAAGCCAAGCTAATATCTTCAAGATAAGAAAACCGTACGAAAGCAATGTATTAACATACTTGAGTCATATTATCACTGCTATTCTCAGACGGTTTTCTATTTATTCTGACTATTTTTTAAATTGCCGTATCATCCCGCTCTCCGGTTCGAATACGAATAGCGCTTTCTACCGGCAATACAAAAATTTTACCATCTCCGATTTTGCCGGAATGAGCAGCGGTAATAATTACCTCAATCGCCTGTTCTACTCTGTCATCCGGTAATACCAGCTCAATTTTTACCTTGGGTAAAAAATCTACTGCATATTCAGCGCCGCGATAAATTTCTGTATGTCCTTTCTGCCGACCAAAACCTTTGACCTCAGATACAGTCATTCCGCTGAAACCTACATCAGACAAAGCTTCACGTACATCATCCAGCTTAAACGGTTTAACAATTGCTTCAATTTTTTTCATGCCGCCATGTTCCTTTTTACTGTATCCACAGTGCTAAAAACTACCATATCCTTATCTGAAACTCAAACTACCATGATTTAATAACATAAATTTAAGCAAAGCACTTATTTTTCGCGTAAAATTGCGTTTCAGCCAAAACCCACTACTAAAGTGAGCTACTCTCATCATGTCAGTTGTTCTGTCACTGTGCGGCGAGGCCGCACTATCCCCGTTTCGTATCGAAAAATTGTTACAGCAGGCAGCCAGATTACAACTGGATTGTAATATTCAGATAAACAGCGAATATCGCTATTTTGTGGCTTCAGCCACCGAACTTGATTCTGGTCAACAGCAAAAACTGCTTCAACTTTTACGTGCTACTCATCAGAACAGCAATACTCTGACAGGCACGCAATTATTGGTTACACCCCGTCTGGGCACTATTTCACCGTGGGCATCCAAAGCAACCGATATTGCACACAATTGCGCACTAAACGTAATTGAGCGCATTGAGCGCGGCATCCTGTATTCATTTTCGCGCGAGCTTAGTCAGCAGGAACAGGATAGCTGGCAAACCATACTGCATGACCGCATGACAGAAAGTGTACTAACTGCTGTAGCAGATGCTGCACAACTGTTTCACACAACTGCGGCAAAAAGTTTTACCAGTATTGACATACTGGCAAATGGCAAA
The DNA here is from genome assembly GCF_000600005.1 of Snodgrassella alvi wkB2. Lineage (NCBI taxonomy): Bacteria > Pseudomonadati > Pseudomonadota > Betaproteobacteria > Neisseriales > Neisseriaceae > Snodgrassella > Snodgrassella alvi. The sequence continues at coordinate 918,530 of NZ_CP007446.1, read as the reverse complement.
ACAGCTCTGCAAGCAGCTAACCAGCAAATGGGGCTGGCATTATCCGCAGATGAAATAGATTATCTGGTTGAAAATTATCAGCAACTGCAACGTAATCCTACCGATGTAGAACTGATGATGTTTGCTCAGGCAAACTCAGAACATTGTCGACACAAAATATTTAATGCCAAATTTATTGTTGATGATGAAGCCAAACCTGAATCTCTGTTTGGCATGATTCGGGCTACGCATCAGGCACATCCTGAAGGTACACTGGTCGCTTACAAAGACAATTCATCAATCATTGCCGGTGCCAGTATTGAACGCTTTTACCCACAAGCAAATCAACAGCAGAAATATCAGTTCAGCACTGAAGAAACACATATTCTGATGAAGGTGGAAACCCATAACCACCCTACTGCTATCGCACCATTTGCCGGTGCTGCAACCGGTTCCGGCGGGGAAATCCGTGATGAAGGCGCTACAGGAAAAGGCGCACGTCCTAAAGCAGGTTTAAGCGGTTTCAGTGTTTCTAATCTTTGTATTCCCGAATTTATCCAGCCATGGGAACAATATACAACTACACGTAATCAGTATGGTAAGCCAGCCCATATCAGCAGTGCGCTGGATATCATGCTGGATGGCCCGATCGGTAGCGCAGCCTTTAATAATGAATTTGGTCGTCCTAATTTGCTCGGCTATTTCCGTACATTTGAAGAATTATTCAGTGGTACTATGCGCGGCTTTCATAAACCTATTATGATTGCAGGCGGGCTGGGTAATATACAGGCACAGCAGGTTTTCAAAGACAATATTCCCGCAGGTGCATTACTTATTCAGCTGGGCGGACCGGGCTTACTGATTGGTTTGGGTGGCGGAGCAGCCTCCAGCATGAGTACCGGAGCAAATCATGCTGATCTGGATTTCGACTCAGTACAGCGTGGCAATCCTGAAATTGAGCGGCGTGCACAGGAAGTTATTGACCGCTGCTGGCAACTTGGCTCAGAAAATCCGATTATATCCATCCATGATGTTGGTGCAGGTGGCTTATCCAACGCTTTTCCGGAGCTGGTCAACGATGCCGGCCGCGGGGCAATCTTTCAGTTACGTCGCATACCACTTGAAGAACACGGCCTTAATCCGTTGCAGATTTGGTGTAATGAAGCTCAGGAACGCTATGTTTTGGCAGTACAGCCTGAAAATCTGGAAATATTTCAGTCCATATGCCAGCGTGAACGTTGTCCGTTTGCTGTTGTCGGCACAGCTACTGATGAGGGCCAGCTGCAATTACATGATGAATTATTCAATAACAATCCGGTAGATATTCCTCTGGACGTGTTACTGGGCAAACCACCTAAAGTGACTCGCACTGATTCTGCTGTTAATGAAGAGATTCCTCCTTTTGACGGAAGTAAACTGGATATTCGTGAAAGCCTGTACAGAGTATTAGGTCTGCCTGCTGTAGCCAGCAAACAATTTCTGATTACCATTGGTGACCGCAGTGTTGGTGGTCTTACGCATCGCGATCAGATGATTGGAAGATATCAGACACCGGTTGCAGACGTTGCTGTAACCAAAATGGGCTTTAATACCTTACGTGGCGAAGCCATGAGTATGGGTGAAAAATCACCTGTAGCTTTATTTTCCGGTGCAGCCTCAGGGCGTATGGCAGTTGGTGAAGCATTAACCAATATTGCTGCCACAGACATCGGAGAAATGGGCAAAATTAAACTTTCTGCCAACTGGATGGCTGCCTGTGGTTTTGCCGGAGAAGATGCCCGTCTGTATGAGACTGTCAAAGCCGTATCCGAACTGTGCCAGAAACTGCAAATCAGTATACCTGTAGGCAAAGATTCATTATCAATGCAAACACGCTGGCATGATGCCGGTGAAGAAAAAAGGGTAGTTTCGCCTTTATCTGCTGTCATCACAGCCTTTGCACCGGTTCAGAATGTGCTCAACACTGTGACACCTGAGCTACAGAATATTGCAGATACTACCCTGCTGGCCATTGACCTCGGTCAGGGATACAGCCGAATGGGTGGCAGTGCCTTGCAGCAGGTATGGAAAAATCTATGCGGCTTAGCTCCGGATATCAGCAATCCCGAAATTATTTCTAAATTTTTCACACTTATTCAGTCATTGATTCAGGAAAATAAAATTCTGGCCTATCATGACCGCAGTGATGGCGGATTGGTAGTAACACTGGCTGAAATGATGTTTGCTGCCCATATCGGGGTGACTATTGATATTGCATCTCTCATCCGGCAAACCAATAAGCACAGCCAGAATCAGAAGCTGCAAGATGCCGCTGTACGCAGTCTGTTTACAGAAGAGCTTGGTGCGGTTATTCAGATACACAATGATGACCTTGCCGGCATTCAGAATGCTTTTGCCTCTGCCGGTATGGCTGAAACTTTACATGTGCTTGGTCACATCAATACAACTGACCGGTTAATGGTTCAGCATGGTAATACTGTTTTACTCAATGAAAACCGGGTTGAATTGCAAAAGAGGTGGAGTGAAACCAGTTATCAAATGCAACGCTTACGCGATAATCCTTGCTGTGCAGACAGTGAATTTGCCTTACTGGAGCAGGAACAGCTGTCAGAATTATTTGCCAGCCTGAGTTTTAACCCGGCAGAAGATATTGCTTTACCTTATATTCATCGGCATCAGCAGCCTAAAGTTGCCATTCTTCGTGAACAGGGCGTTAACGGACAATTAGAAATGGCGGCCGCATTTACCCGCGCTAATTTCGAAACTTACGATGTTCACATGAGTGATTTACTAAGCGGACGGGTTAAATTAAGTGATTTTCAACTGCTGGCTGCCTGTGGCGGATTCAGCTATGGTGATGTACTGGGCGCCGGAGAAGGATGGGCAAAAAGTATCCTATTTAATGAACAACTGCGACAACAGTTTGCAGAATTCTTTGACAGACAGGATACCCTGACACTAGGCGTGTGTAACGGCTGTCAGATGCTCAGCAATCTGGCTGAAATTATCCCAGGTGCAGATAACTGGCCACGCTTTCGGCGCAATATTTCCGAACAGTTTGAAGCTCGCCTGAGCATGGTCACTATTCCGGCTTCCTCATCATTAATTCTGGCTGATATGGTCGGAAGTAGTTTACCGGTAGTAGTGAGTCATGGTGAAGGACGTGCAGATTTTGCTCACCTGACCAATGACGCCATACCGGCAGATCTTTCTGTTGCACTCCAGTATATTGATGGTCAGAATCAGGTAACGGATATATATCCGCTCAATCCGAATGGCTCTCCGGCCGGTATTGCCGGTGTCAGCAGTACGGACGGCCGCGTCACCATTATGATGCCGCATCCTGAACGGGTATTCCAGACAGCGCAAATGAGCTGGGCTCCGCGTGACTGGCCGGAAATGTCCGGCTGGTACCGGCTGTTTGCCAATGCACGAAAAATTTTAAACTGATAATTGCGAGGGAATCATCATGCCATTACTCGACAGTTTTACTGTAGACCATACCCGTATGCATGCTCCGGCAGTACGTGTGGCTAAGAATATGACCACACCCAAAGGAGATGACATTACTGTATTTGATTTACGCTTCTGCAAACCGAATCAGACTATACTGCCTGAAAAAGGCATGCATACTATTGAACATTTGTTTGCCGGATTCATGCGCGACCATCTTAACAGTGATCAAGTGGAAATTATTGATATCTCACCAATGGGCTGCCGCACTGGCTTTTATATGAGTCTGATCGGAACACCAGATGAAGCAACTGTGGCCAAAGCCTGGGCGGAATCTATGCAGGATGTGCTTGCGGTAACTGATCAGAGCCGCATACCTGAACTTAACCGCTACCAGTGTGGCAGCTATACCATGCATTCACTTGAAGAAGCCAAGTCCATTGCCCGAACAGTTCTTGAAAATCAAATTAGTATCAATTATAACAATGATTTAAAACTAGATGAGTCACTATTGCAACACTAGATATTAATCGTTGTCATTGCTGCCTGAAATTAAACGAAGCTGTGCTGAGCTTATATTTTAGGCAGTTTTTCTTTTTTCCTGTAAATGTAGATATATACAGCATAAACTTATCCCCTGATATAAAAAAACTAATAAAACAAAAAAATTAATAATTTTTTTTACAATTTTATTCAAATTGAGACAAATCAAAGCAAACTACTTGTCAATCAACAAAAATCATTACTTCACTTAACCCAACCATTATCAAGAAGCGGATATAGTCAGTTTTGACAAGTCTTTTTTTTAAAGCAAAAAACCAGTATATTGTGTCTGGAATAACAGTTGACCACTACATTTTGTGTTGGCACTGTTTTTTTCTGCGTTAATTATGCTAGAAAGAATAACTCATGAATGCGGTTGCCAACCTTAAAGTAACCAAACGTAATGGTAGTTTGGAAGACATCAATCTGGATAAAATTCATCAGGTCGTTACCTGGGCTGCAGAAGGCCTGGATAATGTATCCGTATCTCAGGTCGAAATGCGCTCACACATTCAATTTTATAATGGTATTCGTACTGACGATATTCACGAGACCATTATTAAAGCAGCAGCCGACCTGATTTCCACAGAAACACCGGATTATCAGTATTTGGCAGCCCGCTTAGCTATCTTTCATCTGCGTAAAATTGCTTTCGGCCAGTTTGAGCCGCCTCATCTGTATGATCATGTGAGTAAGCTGACAGAATCAGGTAAGTACGATAAACATATTTTAGAAGATTATTCTCGTACAGAATTTGATGAACTGAATGACTGCATCGAACATAACCGTGATTTAACTTTCTCATATGCTGCAGTTAAACAGCTGGAAGGCAAATATCTGGTTCAGAACCGTGTTACCAAACAAATTTTTGAAAGTCCGCAGTTTTTATACATGCTGGTAGCAATGTGCCTGTTCGCCCGTTACCCCCAGGCTACAAGACTGACTTATGTAAAAAAATTCTATCATGCCATCAGTACTTTTAAAATTTCCCTGCCAACACCAATTATGTCAGGTGTTCGCACCCCGACCCGTCAGTTTTCTTCATGCGTACTGATTGAATGTGATGATAGTCTTGATAGCATCAATGCAACTACCAGTGCAATTGTGAAGTATGTATCTCAGCGCGCAGGCATTGGCATTAATGCTGGCCGGATCCGTGCACTGGGCAGCGAAATCCGTGGCGGAGAGGCACAGCATACAGGCTGTATTCCATTTTATAAGATGTTTCAGGCAGCTGTGAAATCCTGCTCACAAGGCGGTGTCCGCGGTGGTGCTGCTACCCTGTTCTATCCTTTGTGGCATCTGGAAGTAGAAAATCTGCTGGTACTGAAAAACAACCGCGGAGTTGAAGAAAACCGCGTACGACATCTTGACTACGGTGTACAAATTAATCGCCTGCTGTATACCCGCCTAATTAAAGGTGAAAATATCAGTCTGTTTTCGCCTTCAGATGTCCCGGGGTTATATGATGCATTTTTTGCAGATCAGGACGAATTCGAACGTCTTTATGTTTTATACGAAAAAGACAACAGCATCAACCGCCGCAGTATTCCGGCAGTAGATTTATTTTCATTATTAATGCAGGAACGTGCCGGTACCGGACGTATTTACATTCAGAATGTCGACCATTGTAATACCCACAGCCCGTTTGACCCCAAACTGGCTCCGGTTCGTCAGTCAAATCTGTGTCTGGAAATTGCTTTACCTACCCGTCCGTTGAATGACATTAAAGACCCTGAGGGAGAAATAGCTCTCTGTACCCTTTCAGCATTTAATCTGGGTGCACTGGAAAGTCTGGAAGAACTCGAAGAACTGGCCGAGCTGGCTACCCGTGCTCTGGACGCTTTGCTGGATTATCAGAACTACCCTATCAAAGCAGCTGAACTGGCTACCATGAACCGGCGGACATTAGGTATCGGTGTCATTAACTTTGCATACTATCTGGCTAAAAATGGCGTTAAATACAGTGATGGTTCTGCCATAAACCTTACCCACCGGACTTTTGAAGCCATTCAGTATTATCTGCTGAAAGCTTCTGTCAAACTGGCACAGGAACTGGGAGCATGCCCAAAATTCAGCGATACTACTTATGCTCAGGGTTTATTACCGATTGATACTTACAAAAAAGATCTGGATAAAATCTGTCAGGAACCTCTGCATCTGGACTGGGAATCATTGCGTGCCGATATAGTTAAACACGGCCTGCGTAATTCCACCCTGACGGCACTCATGCCATCAGAAACATCCAGCCAGATTGCCAATGCTACAAACGGTATTGAACCACCGCGCGGGCTGGTATCGGTGAAGGCATCCAAAGATGGTATTCTTAAACAGGTAGTACCGGAATTCGAACGTCTGCACAACCAGTATGAATTGCTCTGGGATATGCCGAATAATGAAGGTTATCTGCATTTAGTCGGTATTATGCAGAAATTTATCGACCAGTCGATATCCGCCAATACCAATTACGATCCGCAGCGTTTTGAAGGACAAAAAGTCCCGATGAAGCAATTAATCAAAGATTTGCTGACAGCCTATAAATTTGGTCTGAAAACTTTGTATTACCAGAATACCCGTGATGGTGCCGATGATATGCAAACCAGTATTCAGGATGACGGTTGCGCCAGCGGTGCTTGCAAAATCTGATTAAACAAGGGTGCATCAGCACCCTTATCTCCTTTTTCTACATTAATTAAATAAAGAGTATCGCCATGGCCTGTGAACATCTGTCTATGAATTACAGTACATTCTGTCAAAAACCGAATAATGCCCTGACAGAACCGATGTTCTTCGGACAACCGGTTAATGTAGCCCGTTATGACCAGCAGAAATTTGATATATTCGAAAAACTGATTGAAAAACAGCTTTCATTCTTCTGGCGCCCTGAAGAAGTAGATGTATCGCGTGATCGCATCGATTATGCCAATTTACCAGAGCATGAAAAGCATATTTTTATCAGTAATCTGAAATATCAGACCCTGCTTGATTCCATTCAGGGGCGCAGTCCTAATGTTGCCTTACTGCCTCTGGTATCTATTCCTGAGTTGGAAACATGGATTGAAACATGGTCTTTTTCTGAAACCATTCATTCACGCAGTTACACTCACATTATCCGCAATATCGTGAATGATCCTTCGGTTGTGTTTGATGATATTGTACAAAACAAGCACATTATTGCCCGTGCTGAAGAAATTGCCTGTTACTACGACGATTTAATCGAATATACCCAGTACTACAACTTACTGGGCGTAGGTGAACATGAGATTAACGGTAAAACCATTGTAATCAATTTACATGAACTAAAGAAAAAGCTGTATTTATGCCTGATGTGTGTCAATGTACTGGAAGCAATCCGCTTTTATGTTTCATTTGCATGCTCCTTTGCTTTTGCTGAGCGCGAACTGATGGAAGGCAATGCCAAAATCATCAAACTGATTGCCCGTGATGAAGCTTTACACCTCACAGGTACCCAGCAAATGCTTAACCTGATGCGTACCGGCGCAGATGATCCGGAAATGGCGGTGATAGCGGCTGAAACAGAAGAAGAATGTTTCCGGCTTTTCCGTCGTGCTGCCATACAGGAAAAAGACTGGGCAGAATATTTATTTAAAGACGGATCCATGATTGGTCTGAACAAAGATATTCTTGGTCAGTATGTCGAATATATCACCAACCTGCGTATGCAGGCTGTAGGCTTACCGCCGGCTTTTGAACATGCCAAACAAAATCCCATTCCGTGGATTAATGCATGGTTATCTTCCGACAATGTTCAGGTAGCACCACAGGAAGTAGAAGTCAGCTCATATCTGGTTGGTCAGATTGATGCCGAACTTAATGAAGACGACTTAAGCGATTTTGAACTTTAAAACTTCTGTCTGAACCCAGTTTTCAACAAAATCTACCGGAGCAGCTTCAGCTAAAATGAGCTTAATCACCACCTGCGACAAAACATTCACTCTTCAGCAGGATGAAACCCTGCTGGAAGGTCTGGAACGTACCGGACATGAAGTTGAATATCAGTGTCGCAGCGGTTACTGTGGTTCATGCCGGCTCAAACTGCTATCCGGGCAGGTCAGTTATGCAGAACAGCCGCTGGCCTTTATCGCCCCGGGAGAGATACTTCCCTGCTGCTGTCAGGTAAAAACCGATTTGCATCTGGTCTGCCATCTTCGAACCGATACACCGGAACACAATCCAGACCTTTTTGACAACGATTTATTTGCAGATAAATAAAGTTAAACCGGTTATCTTTACCGCCGGAAAAAGGTAAAGTATCGTGACATCCATTTAACTCAGCACTAGGTAAAAACTTATGTTACTTGGCGTAAACATAGATCATGTGGCAACAGTACGTAACGCTCGCGGCAGTATCTATCCCAGCCCGCTGGAAGCAGCACTGCTTGCCGAAACACATGGTGCCGATCTGATTACCATGCATTTACGTGAAGATCGCCGCCATATTCATGATGCTGATGTATTTGCCGTAAAAAATGCCATCAGCACCCGTCTTAATCTGGAAATGGCACTTACCCCGGAAATGCTTGACAACGCTCTGGCTGTTCAGCCTGCCGACGTATGTATCGTACCGGAAAAAAGACAGGAAATCACCACAGAAGGCGGACTGGATGTTCTGTCACAACAGGATAAAGTAGCAGAATATGTCCAGAAACTGACAGCTGCGGGGATACGGGTATCACTGTTTATTGATGCAGATAGCCGGCAGATACAGGCCTGTCAGGAAGTCGGTGCTCCAGTTATTGAGCTGCATACCGGTGCTTATGCAGATGCACCTGAAATGCATCAGCGCCGGCAGCAGCTGGCACGAATCGAAGAAGCAGCTCATCAGGCCAGTGAAATGGGCATAACTGTTAATGCAGGCCATGGTCTGAATATTCACAATGTCACCCCTATTGCTAAAATTCTGGCTATAAACGAACTGAATATTGGTCATGCCCTGATTGCTCAGGCTATTTTCATCGGCTTACCACAAGCCATTGAACAAATGAAGACCACTATTTTCCGTGCACGCAGCCTTCCTTATTAACCTAACCTTTTACCAGCAAAAGGAACAACATGATTTACGGCATAGGTACAGATTTAGTTAAAATTGAACGTATTGCCAAAATGTGTAAAACCTATGGTGCCAATGCCGTAGCAGCAAAAATGCTGTCACGGATTGAAGCACTAGAGTGGCCTTCAGCCAATCATCCTGTACAGTTTCTGGCCAAACGCTTTGCCGCTAAAGAAGCTTTTGCCAAAGCCGTCCATACCGGTCTGCGCAGTCCGGTGACCTTACGCAATATCGGAATCGGTCATAATGAACTCGGCCGGCCTGAATTTATTGTTGAAAAGCCATTAGCACAATGGCTCAAACAAAAAAACATTGGCCGTATCCATCTGAGTCTCACAGATGAAGACGACTACATAGTGGCTTTTGCTGTAGCAGAGTATGCTAAATGACGCAGGATAATCTCATCGAAGTAGTTGCCGGTGTCCTTTATAACCAGCGCGGTGAATTTCTGCTTAGTTCACGTCCGGCAGGTAAAGCATATGCAGGGTACTGGGAATTTGCCGGCGGTAAAGTAGAATCAGGGGAAAGTCTGCTGGCGGCATTGCAGCGGGAATTTGCCGAAGAACTAGGCATAACCGTTAATTCAGCTACACCATGGATAAGCAAAACTCATCGTTACGAACATGCCCACGTACATTTACAATTTTATCGCATTGCAGCCGATCAGTGGCAGGGACAACTAACTGCACGAGAACAGCAAAGCTGGAGCTGGCAGCAGCCAGGTTGTCTTACTGTTACCCCCATATTACCTGCTAATGCACCTATTCTGGCCGCATTAGCCATTCCTGCTCATATGAGCGGAAATTTAAATACAGGTTTTCATACCGCGGCAAAGCAGGAACCTGCCTTAAAAATATACCCTTACCACTCAGGAATAGCAGCAGGATCAATTATTTACACACCAGCAGATCAGCTGCAGCAACTGGCGAATCTGCATCCTGTCAGCGCTATCTGGACTATATGTCATAACAGTGAAGAGTGGCTACAGGCACAAGCAGCTGCGGCGATAATCTGGCCGGTTGGCCAGCATGAAGATATTCAGCTGCTGCTTCATCTGCTGCATAATCAGCCTTCCTCTGTACCCGTTATGGTTTTACAGCAAACAAACGCTCAGCTCATTGCACAGCCAGACTGGATGACACTGGGTGTTCATGGCATCATACTGGAACAACAATAATAAATAATACAACCTCTGTGTATTCACGACCACCTGTACTGCAATTACCGGATAATTTTTCTTAATTTATATTGGTCTGCCAATCTCATGAATCAGCCCGCAAAAAAATCAACTGCTGTTATCATCGGACTACTTATTTTTATCATAGCTGTTCCGCTTATTATTGGCATAGTTTTCTGGCATAACACCCGTACCGATGCTTTGAGCACCCTCAGTAACTGTAATGTCCGCACCGGCTGTATATTACCCGGAGGAGCTGTCATTCAGTTTACGCCTCCGGCAGATATCACCAAACCTTTTGATATCAGCATGCGTAAAGTACCTGCTTCTGTAAAACGAATCAGCATACATTTCACCATGCGCAATATGAGTCTGGGTTTTAATCGTACTGACTTCAAACCGCAGGGACAGGGGGTATGGGCAGCTTACCGTGCCGTATTGCCTGTATGTGTTGACGAACGTAATGACTTTCTTGGTGATTTAACTGTTGACGGCAAGCATTACAATATTGTATTCACTGCACCGTAAACAGCACAAGCATATAAGCATTGCATCTCAGACTGTTTCACCCGTACAATCACAGACATTGATTACCTTGCCATTAAAAGGATTCAGGTCATGATCAGCAAAAAATTTTTTGAAGACATCAGCGATAAACTCGGCGATACCATCAGTAACAGTCCCATCAAAGATATGGAAAGAAATGTTAAATCCATGCTTGGCAGTGCTTTTAACCGGATGGATTTGATTACACGTGAAGAATTCGATATTCAGCAACAGGTTTTACTAAAAACCCGGGAAAAACTGGCTGAACTGGAAAGCAGAGTGATCGCGCTGGAAGCGTTGTTAGCACAAAATAATAACAACCATGAAACCACCGATCCGGTTGCTCCGACAGATAATCATACTGATTTGTCTGACTAAGGAATTACGCCATGTCATGGGCAGTTGTTTATAGTCGTGCTCTGGCTGGCATGGCAGCACCACTTGTAGAGGTAGAAGCTCATCTGGCCAACGGCTTACCTGCATTCAGCATTGTTGGTCTGCCGGATACAGAAGTTAAAGAAAGCAGAGATCGGGTAAGAGCGGCTATTATTCAGTCCGGTTTTGACTTTCCGGCTAAAAAAATTACCGTTAATCTGGCACCCGCTGATTTACCCAAAGAATCAGGCCGGTTTGATTTACCGATAGCTATCGGCATACTGGCAGCATCCGGTCAGATTGATGGTACCAATCTACATCAGTATGAACTGGCCGGAGAACTTGGCCTGTCCGGTCAGATCAGGCCTATCCGCGGGGCTATCGCCATGGCAGAAGCAGCCAGACAGCACCAGCGTTCATTTATTCTGCCCTCAGATAATGCTTTTCAAACTGCCCTGTTACCTGATGCGCATGTTTATGGCGCTGATACATTATTGGCAGTAGCAGCTCATCTTAATCAGGACCAACCACTTTCCCCTGTTGATGTACAACATATACAACAACAGCCTGATGAAACAAACTATCCTGATATGGCCGATGTACGCGGGCAACAAACAGCCAGACTAGCACTGGAGATCGCCGCAGCCGGCGGTCACAGTATCCTCATGTCCGGACCGCCAGGAACCGGTAAATCTATGCTAGCACAGCGTCTACCCGGTATCTTACCGCCACTTACAGCCAAAGAACTCGTCAGCGTCTGGTCATTACAGTCATTGTTGCCTCACGGACAGCAAAAATACCGCCTGAACCGGCCATTTCGCTCGCCCCATCATAGTACTTCGGCTGTTGCACTAGTAGGTGGTGGCTCCGATCCCCGACCTGGTGAAATTTCACTGGCACATCATGGTATTTTATTTTTGGACGAACTGCCGGAATTCGACCGAAAAGTTCTTGAAGTTTTACGAGAACCACTGGAAAGCGGAGAAATTCATATCTCACGCGCAGCACGTCAGGCTACTTATCCGGCTAAATTCCAGCTGATAGCAGCAATGAACCCCTGCCCTTGCGGTTATCTCGGACATCCAGTTAAACCATGTCGCTGTACACCCGAAGCCATAACCCGTTACCGTGATAAAATTTCCGGTCCGCTGCTTGACCGTATAGACCTGATCATTGAAGTGCCCAGTTTACCTGCCAGTGATTTGTTACAGCAGGCAAACGGTGAAAACAGCAGCAGTATTCGTGAGCGTGTCAAAACAGCACGCTCGCGCCAGTATCAGCGTCAGGGTAAAATCAATGCTCAACTGAGCAACCGTGAACTGGATGATATAGCCCGAATCACCCCTGAAGCCAAACAAACCCTGGCCAGTGTGATGGAAAAATTGTCGCTGTCAGCACGCAGTTTTCATCGTATTTTACGTATTGCACGTACATTAGCAGATATGAATGATATACATGATGTTGAAACCAGCCACATTTTACGCGCCATAAGCTTCCGCCGTGCTTTATAATATCAGCAGAACTGAAATTGATAATGTTATCTATACAGATAACTTCCAGTTCTGAACAGAATTTGCCGTATATAATGCCAAACATAAAGGCTTTTAACATGCATATGTACACACCACTTCGTCAGGCAGGTAAGGGGCTTGTCAGCTTTATAATAGGTTTGCTTCTTGCAACCTTAATCATTGCCTGTATCCTATTCTTCCTGAATAAAAGCAAATCAGATTTTAAAATTCCTGATAATCCCGCTGCTTCTGTTCCGCCACAACCCGAAATACTTACTCCGGCCAATAGTACAACAGCATCTTCTCAAATCTTTACTCCTGATACTCCTGCGTCTTCAGGAACCACCGTTGAAACCCCGGAGACTATACCAGCTTCACAACCGGTCAATATGGGAGGGATTGAAAATGACATTACTATTGAACACACACCGACAACACAACCACCCATACCACATAAAACACCAGAAAAAACACCCAGAAAAGCACCCCCAGTCAGTCATACAGATATAACTCCGGAACAAATTCTGAATAACGGTAGTATTGAAAAAGCTCAGCGTGCAGCAGCAAAGCAGCATAGTGAAGACAAAGTTTTTTTACAAATCGGTTCATATAACAACCGTACTGATGCTGATGCCCAGCGTGCCAAACTAGTGATGCTGGGAATTAACAGCAGCGTACATAGTGCTAAAGTGAACGGTACAATCAAATATCGTGTTCAGACTGATAATCTGAGTCAGAATCAGGCAAAACAGATTAAACAAACTTTACAGCAGCATAATATCGACAGCCTGACCAGAACAGCATCCTGAGTCAGCCAGTTTCATAACAGGAAATTAACATGCTAAAAAAAATCATTACTACCATGGTGACAGCAATGGCTTTTGTCACTGGCATAGCACAGGCAGCAATAGTAAAAATAGATTATGATGTACTGGATAAACCCATTCCGCAACTGCATAAAGACAAAGTAGAAGTTCTGGAATTTTTCTCCTACAGCTGTATCCACTGCTCTCATCTTGAGCCCTTTATGCTTAAAGAAATGAAATCTTTTGCGCCTGATACCTATCTGCGTCCCGTTCATGTTGTCTGGGATGATGACGTTTATTTCAATCTTGCCCGTGTTGCTGCCGCAGTAAACAGTACCGGAATGAAATTACAGGCAGACCCGCTAATCTTTGACGCTATTTTTAATAAACACATCGAATTATGGCAACCTGATGTATTTAACAAGTGGGCTATAAAACAAACTGCTTTTGACGGTCAGAAACTGGTAAAAGCCTATAATAGTCTGGAAAATTCAGCTACGGCTACCAGCATGCGTAAAATGGGCGAAAAATACAACATTACGTCAACACCTACTGTTATTGTAGGCGGTAAATACGTACTTAAATTTCCGAAAGGATTTGCAGCAGGAATGAAAACAATGAATGAACTAATTGAAAAAGTACGCAATGAGAATAGCGCGCATGCTGCAAGCACACGTAAACTACCCAAAAGCATAGGTGCTTCACTAGCAGCCTCTGCCAATCGATAGACTCTGGTCTTCGATCAAAACAATAGTGTGTTTAGCCTTAAACACACTATTGTTTTGTATAAATTTCATGGCTTAAATACACAAATACAGTAAATAAAATGGATATTGTCTTGTTTTTAAAAGCCCTGATTCTGGGCATTGTAGAAGGTTTGACCGAATTTCTGCCTGTTTCCAGTACCGGACATCTGATAGTAGTCGGTAATCTGCTGAAATTTGAGACTACAGGTGAAGTATTCGACATTACGATACAGCTTGGTGCAATTCTTGCCATTGTTTTTGAATATAAACACCGATTTGCTCATATCATTACCCATATTGGTAAAGAACCGGCTACCAACCGCTTTGTTCTCAATCTGGCTATAGCCTTTATTCCCGCTGCCATCATGGGCTTACTGTTCAGTGAACAAATCAAGCATTATCTGTTTAATCCAATTACTGTTGCTACGGCACTTGTAATAGGCGGTTTACTGATTCTCTGGATTGAAAAACGTCAGAGCCGTACCGAACCGAAAGTTAAAACTGTTGAGGACATGCGGCCTCGCGATGCACTTATCGTCGGACTGGCGCAAATTCTGGCACTGATTCCCGGTACATCTCGTTCTGGAAGTACGATTATGGGCGGCATGCTTTGGGGGATTGAGCGCAAAGCAGCAACAGAGTTTTCTTTTTTTCTGGCCGTACCAGTAATGATTGCTGCCACCGGTTACGACATGCTTAAGCATCTGCATGAGTTTACCCGAGATGATTTATTGTTGATTGCTATTGGTTTTGTTGCCGCATTTCTTTCTGCCCTGGTAGCAGTGAAGGCTTTACTGCGCTTTGTTGCTCATAAAAATTATATCCCTTTTGCGTGGTACCGAATTATATTTGGCGGTATCATTTTAGTAACATGGGCTACAGGCTGGGTAAAATGGTAATCAGAATCTAATTGTCTCTGGTATAAAAACGTTAAATTGTGATAAAGTGATATTTTAAAAGACCTCAGGCACAACATTCTGCTGCCTTTCCACGTCCACGTCACACTGTTCCGTCAGGGTCAGTGTGGCTTGTATTTTGTGAGGAATCCCAATGCAGTCTTGGCAATTGCCCGAATATATTGCCGACATTCTACCTTCAGCGGCGCGCCAGCTTGAAAGCGCCAAAGAACAGCTGTTAGCACTTTATCGCGTCCATGGCTACGAACTTGTCAGCCCCCCTTTACTTGAATACAGTCAGTCCTTACTTACCCGTATTGATGAAGGGCTGTCACTAAAAACCATCCGTGTTGTCGATCAGCTTAGTGGCCGGCAGCTTGGCCTGCGCGCAGATATCACACCCCAGGTTGCCCGTATAGATGCTCATCTGCTGTCAGCCAATAGCGGGATTAACCGACTGTGTTATGCCGGTCCGGTTTTACATGCACGGCCTGACGGCTTTTTAAGTACCCGGGAACCTTTACAGATCGGCGCTGAATTATATGGGTATGCGGGTATCGAAGCCGACATCGAACTTATTGATTTAATGCTCAAAAGCCTGACCATTGTCAATGTACCCAAACCAACACTGTCACTTGGGCATATCGGTATTTTTCATACACTGGCTAATGCTGCCAGCCTGACTACACAACAGGCGGCAACTTTATTACAGCTGATGCAGGCTAAAGATGCTGCCGCAGTTCAGCAGTGTGTACAACAATGGCAGCTTCCTGAGCAATGGATTAAAGCTTTCGTCGCTTTACCTGCATTATATGGAACCCAGACAGTATTGCAGACTGCCGCAGACTGTCTGCCAGACCTGCCGGAAATAAGTGAAGCATTACAGCAGCTCCGGCAAATCTGCACAGCATTTGCAAACCATAATATATTTATTGATTTAAGTGAATTGCGAGTAGACAACTACCATACCGGGTTGCTGTTTGCTGCCTATAGCGAAGACTGGCCGGACGCACTGGCACGAGGCGGACGTTATAATGGTCTGGGTAAATATTTTGGTCGTAACCGCCCTGCTTCCGGTTTTAGTTTTGATTTACGTGATTTAATCGGGCATCTGCCTCCGGTAGAAAAACTGCGCGGCATAAAAGTCAGCGTACAAGATGCCACTGCTGCAAAAACCGAAATAGAGCAACTGCGTTCAGCCGGTGAGTGTGTCATTATTGATTATACTCCCGAATGTAACGATATCAGAGGATGCGACCGCCAGCTGGTATGGCAAAACCAGCAATGGCAGCTGATTCCTTTGTAGCAATAATTAACCCTTAGTATGAGCAGGTAAAACCATATGGCAAAAAACGTCGTTGTTGTCGGCACCCAGTGGGGTGATGAAGGCAAAGGTAAAATTGTAGACTGGCTGACTGAACGTGCCTCCGGCGTGGTACGTTATCAGGGCGGACATAATGCAGGGCATACTCTGGTGGTCAATGGCAAAAAAACTGTTTTGCGCCTGATTCCCAGTGGTATTTTACATACAGGTAAACGTTGTTTTATCGGTTCTGGTGTTGTCGTATCACCAGAAGCTTTGCTTAGCGAAATGGCTGAATTACAGCAGGCAGGTATTGATGTAATCAAACAATTAACCATTGCACCGACCTGTCCCTTAATTCTTCCCTATCATATCGCTCTGGATCATGCTCGTGAAGCAGCCAAGGGGGATAAGAAAATCGGCACGACCGGTCGTGGTATCGGACCTGCATATGAAGACAAGATTGCCCGGCGTGCAGTTCGTATTATGGATTTATTCCAGCCTGATGTTTTACAGCAGAAAATTAAAGATGCAGTAGCCATTTATAACTGCCAGCTTACCGGCCTGTATGGTCAGGAAGCACTTGATGCTGAAAAAATTTACCAGCAGACTCTGGAACTGGCCGATCAGATAAAACCAATGGTCGGAGATGTTTCCCGTGAACTGAACGATATGAATGCCCGTGGTGAATCCTTGCTGTTTGAAGGTGCTCAGGGTACTTTCCTTGATATTGATTACGGTACCTATCCTTTCGTTACCTCCTCTAACTGCATTGCCGGAGCGGCAGCTGTCGGTTCTGGTGTAGGACCGACTAAACTTGATTACGTACTGGGTATTGTCAAAGCTTACACAACACGAGTTGGTTCCGGACCATTCCCGACCGAACTTTTCGATAGCGTGGGTGAAGGTCTGGCAGAACGCGGCAATGAATTTGGTGCAGTAACCGGACGTCCGCGCCGCTGCGGCTGGTTTGATGCTGCTCTGATGAAACGGTCTATCCAGGTAAATGGTATTTCCGGCTTATGTTTAACTAAACTGGACGTTATGGACGGCATGGATAGCATTAATATTTGTGTCGGTTATGATTATAACGGGCAAAAAATAGATATTTTGCCTTGTGGTTCCGACGCCGTTTCTGCCTGTACGCCTATTTATGAAACAATGCCGGGCTGGCAGGAAAGCACTTTTGGTCTGAAATCATACGACGCACTACCAGACAATGCTAAAGCCTATCTGAAACGTATTGAAGAAATTTGCGGTGCTCCGATTGCCATGATTTCTACCGGTCCTGATCGAGAAGAAACTATTCTGCTCCGTCATCCATATGAATAACTGAAATTAAAAATAAACCCATCAGCTGATGGGTTTATTTTTAAAACAAATCAATCAATTCAGCACATATTACCTTTAAACTGATTAATTAGCCGCTTAGATAAATGCTTATCTCTCAAAAAGCAGCCGGCTTTATCAGTTAAAAAGATTATGCCACCACATAGCAATACCATCCAGCCAACGACCAAAACCGCTTGCTTCGCCCACATTATCCAGTGCCACAACATTCTGTCGGGCAATTTCCTGTTTACCTGAGAGCAATTTTAAAGTTCCGATATTCTGGCCTTTGTACACCGGAGCTACCACTGGTTGAACAGCCTCCAGCTCTACAGATAATTGTTTAGCACTACCAGAAGGCAAAGTGACATAAGCATCACCTAAAAAACCTGCTGCTACTTTCCTGTGTGCACCTTTATAAACAGTAATATCACTTACTTTATGTCCGGCCGGATATAATCTAACCGTATTAAAATTAGTCAGAGCCCAGCTTAATAATTTACTTCCCTCTGCTGCTCTGGCCTCACTACTGTCAGCTCCTACCAGCACAGCTACAATTTTGCGTTCATTGCGTTTACTGCTTACAACCAGATTGTAACCACCATGTATAGTATAGCCGACTGCCAGACCATCTACCTGATCATCTCTGAATAGGAGCAAATTACGGTTTAACTGAGTAACACCATTATAAGCAAAAGATTTTTTAGCAAACCAGCTCTGATATTGCGGAAAATCGCGCACCAAAGCCTGAGCCAGCAGCAGCAGATCCTCCACACTGCTATATTGTCCCTCTGCCGGTAATCCGGTGCAATTAACAAAATTGGTATTTGTCAGTCCCATTTTTCGCGCCTCAGCATTCATCTTGCGCACAAATGCTTTTTCGTTTCCGCTCACAGCCTCAGCCAGCGTAATTGCTGCATCGTTAGCTGAGATAACCAGCATACCCTGCACAACGGTTTCCACATTTACCGGAACACCCTGCTGTAAAAACATCCGGCTACCATCTGCCTGCCAGCCGGTAGCGGAAACTTTTAGCGGTTGCTGCGCTTTCAGTTTACCCGTATGCAAAGCATCTAATACCAGATAAGCTGTCATTAGCTTTGTCAGTGCAGCAGGTTCAATCCGGGCATCTTTATCACGGCTGGCCAGAACTGTACCACTTTGCTGATCTGCCACTGCATATGCAGCAGCATTAATTTCAGGCATAGTTACAGCATGTGCCGGTAATAAAATGCACATCAGTAAAGCTGTAACGAGCCAGCGAAAAAAATTTCTCATCATTTCTATTATCTAATTTAAATCTGAATTAACCGCAATTAATCATTTCCATAACCGCTTATTATAAACAGTAGTCTGCACAAGAGAAGCAATATTGGCAAATTTACTTGCATAAAAAAAACAGCCGCGTTATCGTTAATTTTTGATTAATTCAGTTAAGCAGATAATCTGCAAAATAAAATCAGTTATTTCATTCTACATTATGAACAATCACACAAACTACCTTACCCGCATTCTTACTGCCGCAGTATATGATGTGGCCATTGAAACACCCTTGGATTATGCTGCTAATCTGTCAGATCGACTCAACAATCACATCTGGCTGAAACGGGAGGATTTACAACCAGTATTCTCTTTCAAAATCCGCGGGGCCTATAACAAAATGGCCAAGCTGGATAAAAATGCCCTGGAAAAAGGTGTCATCACGGCCTCGGCTGGCAATCATGCTCAGGGCGTAGCGCTTTCAGCACAAAAACTGGGTTGTGAAGCAACTATCGTTATGCCTCAGACCACACCACAAATTAAAATCGATGCTGTAAAAAAACGCGGTGGCAAAGTAGTACTGGCCGGTGAGTCCTACAATGATGCCTACAACCATGCCATGCAGCTGGTTGCCCAAAGTGGCCTCACATATATTCCACCATTTGATGATCCGGATGTCATTGCCGGACAGGGTACCATCGGTATGGAAATATTACGCCAGCACCCAAAACCTATTGATGCTGTATTTGTTGCTATTGGCGGCGGCGGGCTGGCTGCAGGAGTGGCAGCGTACATTAAAAATGTACGTCCGGAGGTCAAAGTAATCGGCGTAGAAACTGAAGATGCCTGTGCTATGAAGCAATCTATTGCTGCTGGCAAACGCATAGAACTTAAAGAAGTAGGTTTGTTTGCGGATGGTACTGCAGTTAAACTGGTAGGTGAAGAAACATTCACACTATGCAAAGACTTACTGGATGACATTATTATTGTAGATACCGATAGTATTTGTGCAGCAATTAAAGACATTTTCGATGATACCCGCAGTATTACTGAAACCTCCGGTGCACTGGCTCTTGCCGGATTAAAAGCCTATATTGCCCGGAATCAATGTCAGCATCAAAATCTAATCGCAGTAACCAGCGGTGCAAATATGAATTTCCATCAACTGCGCCACGTCTCTGAACGCTGTGAACTGACAGAGGGACATGAAGGAATTTTTGCGGTAACCATCCCGGAAAAACCCGGTAGCTTTCGTTTTTTCATTGATTTAATCGGTAACAGAAATATTACCGAATTCAATTATCGCTATGGTGATGACCAGAAAGCCCATATATTTGTTGGTATTCAAAGCAATGATACTGCTGATTTACAGACTATCGTACAGGAACTGAACAACAATGGTTTACCGGCTCTAGATCTCACCCATAACGAAATGGCCAAACTGCATATCCGATATATGGTAGGTGGTCGTACCAGCAAAGTTGCTAATGAGCGTCTGATTAGTTTTGAATTTCCTGAGCGACCGGGTGCTCTGAGACGTTTTCTGATACATATGCAATCCGACTGGAACATTACTTTGTTCCATTATCGCAATCATGGAGCCGATTTCGGTCGCGTACTGGTTGGTTTGAATATTCCACCGGCTGATGCAGTAAAATTCTATGCATTTCTGGATAATGTGGGTTATATCTATCAGGAACAAACTCACAATGCCGCTTATCAGCTATTTCTAAGCGAATCCGCCACCGCCTGATAAATAAATCAGAAATACAACCACAAAACAACAGACAGAGTAATTGCTAAAATTACTCTGTCTAATTTTTTAAATGAATCTGTAACGGGCTTAATCTTTCCTAGTGATATTTTTATTCTCCATTCTGCCATTAAGCCGATTTTATCTGTAAATTATACTGTTTACTTTACATTACGGCGTTCATAAACAGCCTGAGCCAGAGTACCCGCATCTATGTATTCCAGTTCTGCTCCGAGTGGCATACCTCGCGCCAGACGCGTAACTTTTGCCGGAAACTCAGCCAGTAATTGTGCCAACACATACGCAGTAGCATCTCCTTCAGCAGTAAAATTGGTAGCAATAATAATCTCATCTACTTCATGATGCTGTAATCGCGTTACCAGTTTATCCAAAGCAATGGCCTGCAAATCTGCTCCCTGAGCCGGACTAACCTGTCCCATCAATACAAAATACATACCATCATGGCAATGTGCTGATTCCATACTGGCTACATCTACCGGCATTTGTACTATCATTAATCGCCTGGTGTCACGCTGCTCATCAGAACAAATTGCACACAATTCACCTTCACAAAAAGTATTACATAAACGACAATGCTGTACCTGTAATAAAGCAGCTTGAATTGCTTCCACCAGCTCTTCTGCGCCCTGACGCTGGTGCTGTAATAATTCATAAGCCATGCGCTGCGCTGTTTTAGGACCAACATTAGGCAATACTTTTAATGCATTGGTTAAGCGGCTAAATGCGTCCACTTGTTTTGTACTCATTATTTACCTGTAACAAACTCTTAAGTCATATATAAAACCAGCCCGTTTTCACTGATTGACTGCCCGAATCTATTCCATAAAAACTATAGATTATTTTATATATAGTTCTCATGTATTTAAGCTCTCATCAGGCCGGAAGAAACGGAACTGGCTTTACCAACTCAGACCAAATATCTTCACCTTACCCAACCTGACATTTGTATACCATGTAAGATTACCATCAGACTAATCCGGATCACTTATCATACTGACTTCTGAACTTTAATATAACATTTTATCTGCTTAGTTTCATTACTAAGCAGATAACAAAGGTTTTAATGATAACAACTTAAACTAAAAACAATAAAAAAGGGTAACGTAACCGTTACCCTTTTTTATTGGCGTAATTATTTAAATAAATCTCCCATACCTGCTGGTAAATTCATACCCTGAGTAAACTGACTCATACGTTCTGAAGAAGTTGATTCAGCTTTACGTACGGCATCATTAACCGCAGCTGCAATCAAATCTTCCAGCATCTCTTTGTCATCAGCAGCATCTGCAAGCAAACTGTCATCAATATGGATACGTTTTACTCCATAGTGACAATTCATGGTTACCTTAACCATACCAGCCCCAGATTCACCTTCCACCTCTACATTAGCCAGATCAGCCTGCGCCTTTTTCATACGTTCCTGCATCTGTTGCGCCTGCTTCATCAAACCACCCAAACCTGCTTTTCCAAACATAATATCTTCCTTACACGTCAATTAAATAGAGAGAAAAAATTAAACAAATAATGGCAATTATTCTTTATCCAGATGTAAACTTTCCGGTATCCATTCTGCATTAAAAGTTTCCATCAGCATTTTTACAGCGGGCTGGGCTTCTAACACTGTCTTTGCCTGCTGCTGTTGTTCTGCATGTAATCGCTGCTGACGCATTTGCGGTGTTTCCGGCATACTCTGTTCCTGCCAGCTACAGGTATGCAGATGTATCGGCCGTTGATAAACTTCTGACAACGATTCAGCCAGCCGGTTTAGTAACTCACGATTGGCTGTCGGCTCACCCTGCTCAGCCAGAGCAATAGTTAAATCACCACTATTTTCATCATAAGCAACAATCGCCGTATGCTGACTGAACAACTGTACTGCACCGAGACGATGTGCCAGCATAGTTAAAATTTCCGGCCAGTTCTCTGCCGTCAATGGCGGAAAAGCCTTTTTTACCAGAGATAAATTCTGATCATCTCTGGGCTTTTCTGCGGATATATCCGTATTTTCATCATACTTTTCTACCGCATTTGCATTGACTGATTCTATAGACTCAAACACACTCACAGCCCTGCAGGATATGTCATCAACACCTGTTTCCCAGGGTGGCGGAGGCTCATCGCTAATCGTTACAGACTGAGATTCCTGCAAAGCAGGTGAAGAATCATTTAATATCTTGCTATCAGCAACTGTTATCGACGAAGATTTTTTTTCGATTATTTCAGTTTCTAATGTTACCGGTACTTCAGTAGTTGCATCAGATGCTGTCTCTGACAGTGCTTCAGATACTGAAACTGGACTATTTTCTTCAGAAACAGTTGGTATATTATCCATCTGCTTATTATTTACTGACACATTATGCAACTGTGTACCGTCGATTTGTCCATGCAAACGTTGTGCATTCAGTGCAGCCAGAGGTGCAAATGCAAGCATCCGCAATAAGGTCATGACAAACCCGGCTTTCTCATCCGGAGCAAGCGGCAAATCTGCCTTACCTCGTAATACACACTGATAATATAATTGAATCTGCTCTCCTGAAAACAAACCCGCAAAACGGGTTAAAGCCGCATACCCAGGATCATCAGCGCCGACTGACGGAACAGATTGCAGTATTGTTAAACGCTGTAATAACAGAGCCAGCTCAGTTAACGCACTATCAAATCCTACCGCGCAACTGGCCATTTCCTCCGCTTTAGCCAGTAATGCCTGACCATCCCGTACAGCCAAGGCTTCCAAAAGCGCATACAAATAACTTTTATCAACCGCACCAATCATATTCCGCACATCAGATTCAGTCACCTTTCCTGAACCAATGGCAATAGCCTGATCAAGCAAACTGAGTGCATCACGCATTGAGCCGGCAGCAGCCCGGCCTAACAGCCATAATGCCGGATCTTCATAAGCAATTTGTTCCTGCTGTAATACATAAACCAGATGATCATGTACCTGAGTACTATTCAGATTGCGCAAGACAAATTGCAGACACCGGCTTAAAACCGTAATCGGTACTTTCTGCGGATCTGTCGTCGCCAGAATAAATTTCACATGTTCAGGCGGCTCTTCTAAAGTTTTGAGCATGGCATTAAAAGCACTTTTCGACAACATGTGCACTTCGTCGATGATATAGACTTTATACTGCCCCATCGTTGGCGCATATTGTGCGTTTTCGAGTACTTCGCGGATATTATCAATTCCTGTATTGGAAGCAGCATCAATTTCCAGCACATCAACAAAACGGCCGGCATCAATCTGGCGACAAGAATCACATTGGTTACATGGCTCACCATGTTCAGTATGCTGGCAATTCAGGCTTTTGGCCAGAATACGGGCAATGGTGGTTTTACCTACACCCCGAGTCCCCGTAAGCATATAAGCATGATGCAAACGTCCTTTATCAAGCGCATTTAACAACGCCCTGACTACATGCTCCTGTCCTACTAAATCGGCAAACTTTTTTGGTCGCCATTTTCGTGCCAATACTTGATAAGTCATAACCATCCGCAACTGCCAGCCACAGCAAAACTTAAAGGCAAAATAAATCTTGTTCAGTGCAATCTAAACAAGCACTTTATTGTAACTAAAAACCAGCATAAAAGGTTATACCAAAGCCACAAACCAGGTGAAACAATCAGATGAAACAACCTCAACTTGCTTTAACATCTGTTGTTATTACTTTAAATAGTTAAAATTACAGAATATATATTTAATATGCTTAAATCATCAATAATAAATTAAAGTACAAATATTTTACACAAATCGCTCTTAGTAAATATAACTACGCGAAAATAAAAACAAAAAGAAATAAAAAGTCATTTGCTACATGAAAAACTATCTGAATACATGTAACCACGCACTTAGTCTGTATGCTTAATTATAAATCAATCTTAATTTATGAAATATATAACATTACTTGAGCAGCTGCGTTTAACAATCACATTATTCCAATATTAAATATTTTTACTCTTAATCTAAGCATCTGGATGAGTAAAAAAATTACCAGAAATTTATTTATCCTTGTCAAAAGAGTTCATATTTACAAATTAACCTACCAATAATTTGATATAAATACACAATATATCAATATTATTTGTTTTAAATAAAATAATTAATTTATATTAATAACAGGGTCAATATAATTTTAAAAAGATATTTTTAGTGAGCCTGTACATGGATCATCCTTATTATCACACTGATAGTTATGTTTTTGTATGGATATTTATACTGCCTTTTTTCTACATCGTTTTTCTTCCTACCCTGATAATTGTTTATGGAAAAATTTATAAATTTATCAAAATAGGCTTTGCCATTATTATTGCCGGATGGTTAGTTTTCAGCCTGATATTTGCTGACTTCTATGTTTTTTTATTTTCAATAACAGGAGCACTTTTTCCAGTTATTCTTCGCTACTGTCAGTCCTTCACGGCTCATTTTCAAGGCATTAAGCAAAAATTTTATTCTGTTATTGTTTATATTGTTTTGCCATTCTTATGTACCTTTTTCTGGCCAGCCTATCTTGTTGCTCCGGCGTTAATAGAATACTGGCAAAACCGTCCAGACAGTGAATGCAAACAAAATGGCCGATTAGTGGCTTTATCAGAAGATATTAACTTACGTATTTACCCGATCTCCAAATATCCATCATTTTGGATTAGAAGCCTTGCTCCTAAGTTAGAAGATTATATTTTTAATATTGCTGAAAAGAATTTTTGCAGGCAATTTTCAGCTTCTCAACCAACTTTAATCGACTCCATTGGTAAAATAAATATTGATTTAAATACTTTATGCCAACATCCGGTTTCAAAAAAAATGGCCAGCTATTGCGAAAATCCGGCAACCAGACAAATAAAATTTGAATGGCTTGAATTCGAACTGATAAAAAAAGATAAGAATACTAAAAGTCCATGGCAACAATTTCAAGACGATCTGAATAATAAATATATTTATACTAAAGAAGAAAAATTAAATTATGAAATAGTGAATCATCACACTGAATTGATTGAAAATTTAAAATTTGATAATCAAGTACAAATGTTTAAGTTTTTTGATCACTACTATAATGTCATAACCGTTCCCAATCCCGGTTGGTTACCATCTGTAACGGAACCTCTTGTTATTAATTGCCCGACTGATTATGATTTAAAATGCTATATAACTCATGATTTTACTAATAATTGGAAAGTTTCCTACTTATACTCTTTTACAATTAATTATAAGAATAATCCTGATAATGATGATCAAAATTCTATCAATCAAAAATTAGATGCAGCTAAACTGGCTTATCAGATTATAGAAAGTGTTATCGAGGAAATGCAGGTAAATCACTAGATTACTCATTATCTAATAAACACGAATAGCCATACTTAGATAAATTTTAAATCGGAGTTATCTGCAATGAAAGATAAAAACTTATTTGAACACATAAATTAATATTAATATCTTCTATTATAACTAATTTAATAATAATTAATCAGACATTCATCTTCATTTCAATGATAAATCTGACTATGGTTTAATTGAATATCCTGCAATATTAATGTAGGTAAGAATTACACCAGATTAGTTTCATCTTTATTTAAATTTTTTAATAATTATTTTAATCAATCACTACTTACCATAGCAAGATAAAAGCCATCTGTATAACAAGATGGCTGATGATTGCAAATGAATACTCATTTATAAATTAGCATTGGCATCTGCCAGATTATTCGCAATCTGACGAACGGCTGCCACATAATGCCGGCTATGATTATATTGCCAGATAGTGTAGAAATTATTCAGACCAAACCAGTAATCATATTCGCCGGGAGATCTTTCCAGACGATATAAAATACCCTTTTCCTGATCTTTAATCTGCACGGGAATGATTACGCCTAACTGACGCAACTGACCTGCGGTGTATTTAAGCGAAGTAGGTTCATCAATGATTTGCTGTAATCGCGGTGTTGGCTGCATATTTACCGGAACGGCAATCGGCGCTCCGGACTGCCAGCCATGCTGTTTCATATAATTGGCCACTGAGGCCAGTGTATCACCGGAATTACGCCAGATATCCCGATGTCCGTCACCATCCCAGTCAACGGCAAACTGGCGAAAACTGGATGGCATGAACTGTGGCATACCCATTGCCCCGGCAAAGCTGCCCTTAAAGCTTAATGGATCCTGCTTTTCTTCATAAGCCAGTTGCAAAAATTCAGATAGCTCACGCTGAAAATATTCAGCCCGCCGTGGATAGTGATAGCCCAATGTTGTCAGTGCATCAGCAACCCGATATGAGCCCATAGTATTGCCGTAATTGGTTTCAATCCCAACAATCGCCACCAGCAATTGCGGCGCTACTCCATAACGTTTTGATACTGCCTGAATTATTCCGGTGTTATTTTTCCAGAAGATATTTCCGGTATTAATACGAACATTATTGGCATTATTCTGTACAAATGTATACCACGGTAAGGATGTTCCCGGTTTATCCATACCACGAACAATACTTGGCCGGTAGCTTACCTGCCGGAAAAAATTTTCCAATTGAGCCCTGCTATATTGTCCCCGCTTAACTTCAAAATCAATAAAACGATTTACATCATTACGTTTCAGTAAATCTATTCCACTGTCCGTCAAAGCAAACACTTTATTATCAGCTGGTGACGATACACTGGTTGTAGCAGTAGGCTGAAGTGGTTTTTCCTGAATTGGATGGGTACTTTGACAAGCAGACAGAAACAAAGCTGCACTTATCATCCTGACTAATTTCATTATTATGGTTCCTAGCATATGCTTCATGCACAGTTTAAACTAATTTTACCATCAATAACAAAAAAGCTGTCCGGATTAACCCGAACAGCTTACGCTTTCCTGATGTGTGTCAGTTATATTTATTCTGCAGCAGCTACAACAGTTACTGTGATAGCAGCAACAGCATCACTGTGCAGAGCTACTTCGATTTCATATTCACCAATGGCTTTCAAAGGACCATTAGGCAAACGCACATTAGCTTTAACTACTTCAACACCAATAGCAGTTTTAATAGCTTCTGCAATATCATGAGTCGTTACAGAACCAAACAGACGACCATCAACACCAGCTTTTTGCGCTACACTGATGTTCTGACCATCCAGTTTCAGTTTACGTGCTTCAGCATCAGCAAGAACAGCAGCCTGATGTGCTTCATATTCAGCACGTTTTTCTTCAAATGCAGCCAGATTGGCAGCATTAGCACGCTGAGCCTTACCCTGAGGAATCAAAAAGTTACGGGCATAGCCATTTTTTACATTAACCAGATCACCCAGATTGCCCAGGCCACCGACTTTTTCTAACAAAATAATCTGCATAATAACTCTTCCTTATTATTTATGTTGATCGGTGTAAGGCAGCAAAGCCAGAAAACGGGCACGTTTTACCGCTGTAGACAGCTGACGCTGGTAATGTGCTTTGGTTCCGGTAATGCGTGCCGGAATGATTTTACCATTTTCAGTAATAAAATCTTTTAACAAATCAACTGCTTTATAGTCTACTTGTTTGATACCTTCCGCAGTAAAGCGGCAAAATTTTCTACGTTTGAATGATTGACGAGCCATGTCGTTTAACCTTTATATTCACGAATTTGTTGGATATGCAGTACCGGACGGGAGTGGTATATACCTTTCTGGCTGAGAAATCCGCTGACTTCGACCATATTTCCCGGCTGATACGACCAGTTTTCAGCTAAATCACCCAGTGCTTTCGCCTGAATTTCTACTTTTGCCAGATACTGCTGTTGCAGTTCCGTTTGCCATGACTCATGGGTAAGCCACATGGTCAGAACCGGCAAACCGGCTGGCGTATAGCGTAAATTGTCCAGACTTTTAATCTGTGCACACAGGCATATTTGATTCAGCAAACCGGCCTCAGTAAATTAATCAGGCTTCAGCTGCTTCTTCTGAAGCAGTTTCAGTGCTGTTACCTGCTAACAGATTTTTAGACTTCTCGTCTTTCATCATTGGAGAAGCTTCAGTCACTGCTGCGTCCATTTTTACAGTCAGATGACGCAATACAGCATCATTAAAGCGGAATGCTGTTTCAATTTCGTCAATCACTTCAGGTGTGGTTTCAATATTCATTAACACGTAGTGTGCTTTATGAATTTTATTGATCGGGTAAGCCAGCTGACGGCGACCCCAGTCTTCCAGACGGTGAATTTTACCATTAGCTTCGGTAATCATGGTTTTGTAACGTTCAACCATAGCACCGACCTGTTCGCTTTGATCCGGATGGACAATGAACACGATTTCATAATGACGCATGAGTACTCCTTGTGGCTAATCGATCCCTTTACCATGCGAAAGTGCAAAGGGCAAGGTTGGAAAACCGACTATTATAAGCATCTTTGTATTCAGAATCAAATAATAAGTTGCCTGCTTAAGCTGATTTATTAAAATCACAACAAAAATATGTTTTTATGAACAATTTTAAATAAACCATCATTCTTAGAAGTATTATTCACCACTATCATATGCACAGCTTAGTTATCTATATTTGATAATTTTAATAACGACAGTTTACAGAAACCTATTAAAACGCCTACTATTAGGTCAATTTTAAAATTTTTTCTTTGCCCTACCATGAATAACTACTTTGACTCCATGTTTGCCCGCAAAGAATTCCTGGCACGCCTGATAGTACATAGTTTAAAAACCACTACCGGCTGGCTGGAACTGGCCTGTGCAGTGGTGATTATGATTGGTACTTATTGGCTCAGCCTGCAAATGCTGTCGGCCGTATCCAAACGTACTGAAAACCAGAACAACATTAAATTTCCGTTTCTGTACCACCTGTTTACACGCCTGCTATGGCCTGTATTGCTATTTATCTGCACCATTATCGCAATGATTATCTGGAGGGCCAGTACAGGCGAATCAGTATTATGGCTGCAAATAACCACATTTACCGCGCGCTGGTTACTGATGATTCGCATCATTATGGCCGTATTGCACAACGCAATCCCGAATAACCGTTTTAATGAGCATTATGAGCGCTCACTATCCACATTCCTATGGGTATGTTTTATTCTATGGCTCACCAGTCTGGATACCTTTATTGTCCGCCTGCTCAAGTCACTGGCTCTGCCCATAGGCTCAACCAGTCTGAGCCTGTATACCGTCATTACCGGCAGTATTATTGTCGGGATTGCCATCATTATTGCCATGTGGCTGTCCCGATTTACCGAAAGACGCATTCTTAAAGCAGAAAAACTCGACGTCAATCTGCGTTATGTACTGGTAAAAATTGTCAAAACATTACTGGTTGTAGTTGCCGTACTGATTGCCCTGCCAATGGTAGGAATTAACTTAACTATTCTCTCTGTTTTTGGTGGTGCTCTGGGTGTTGGTCTTGGCTTGGGCTTACAGAAAATTGCCAGCAACTATGTATCCGGTTTTATCATTCTGGCAGACCATTCCGTGCGTCCTGGTGACAGACTGAATATTAATAATTTCACCGGCTATGTAACCAAGATAACTGCCCGCTTTGTAGTACTACGCAGCAGTGACGGCTCAGAAGCCCTGATTCCGAATGATACTTTTGTTTCCAATACAGTTATCAATGATTCTTATTCCAGTAAAATCATGTCCAACAACCTGACCTTACAGGTAGCCTACAATACTGATCTGCCTCAGGCTCTGGAAATACTAAAAGAGGCAGCAGCCAAACAGGCAAGAGTATGCGATGATCCTAAACCAAACAGTTATGTTACCGGCTTTGCTGATTCCGGCATTAATCTGTATGTTAATTACTGGATTCGTGATCCGGAAAATGGTTTTCTAAGTATCAATTCTGCAATTTTGCTGGAAATCTGGAATCGTTTTAAAGAAGTTGGTATAGAATTTCCATTTCCGCAGCAGGAAATACGTATTCTCAATGATAAAGCAGATCCGATTGCCTGCGATACCATAACCAGTTCAGTAAAAACAGAAACTGCTTCAGCTTATCCGGAGCCTTTACCCACAGCATTAAGCGTTTCATCTTATCGCTCAGCTCATCAACAGCATCATGATCAGCAATAAACCATATAAACAACCTGTATCTGTACTGGTTGTTATTTATAATAACAACCGGCAGATACTGCTACTGGAACGCGCAGATAAGCCGGGTTTCTGGCAATCTGTAACCGGCAGTCTGGAACCGGGAGAAACAATTGAGCAGACTGCAAAACGAGAACTGGCAGAAGAAACCGGCATTTACAGCAATGATATTCTTAACTGGCAGCAATCCAGTATCTACGAAATTTATCCGCACTGGCGTCATCGCTATGCTCCCGGAGTTACTCATAATACCGAGCATATTTTTTCCCTGTGTATTACAGCAGAAACTCCTATTCTTCTGTCACCACGCGAACATTTAGACTATATATGGTGTTCGCCTGAACAGGCTGCGGAAAAAGTATTTTCGCCATCAAACCGTTCAGCAATACTGGAACTAACCCACCACTGGTAATTTAAAAGCACCGGCCATTTTCATGAATAAAATTACTATTGCCTCCTATAACATACATAAAGGCATGTCAGCACTTAATAAAAAAGTACAGCTTCCTCAAATGGCGGCAGCACTGCATCAGCTGGCACCAGACATACTGTTTTTACAGGAAGTACAAGGAATCAATAGTAAACGGGCAGAAAATATGCCGGATTTTCCCAAAAAACCCCATTACCAGGTACTCGGCGAACAACTAGCCTATAATGTCAGTTATGGTCGCAATGCTCGTTATAAATTTCGTGATCATGGTAATGCTATTTTAAGTCAGCTACCGATCGTAACCTGCCATAATCTGGACATCAGTGTTAACAGTTTTGAGCAGCGCGGACTGCTACATTGTGAAATTCAGCCCCCGCACTGGACACGACCATTGGTATGCCTGTGTGCCCATTTAAACTTACGTGAACCAGATCGAATAAAACAGTATCAGACTATTTATGACTATATCCAAAGTGAAATAGATCCGGCCAATCCATTAATTTTAGCCGGTGATTTCAACGACTGGCGCCAGCGTTCCCACAATACTTTAGGCTTAAAATTAAATTTGCATGATGCATTTTATGCTTATCGCCATGCGCCGAAAACATTTCCAGCCCGCCTGCCTATTTTAAGTCTCGACAGAATCTTTACCCGCCATCTGGAAATACATGAAGCAAAACCATTAACAGGTCTGCCATGGCAAAAACTTTCCGACCATCTGCCTTTGTACGCAGTTGTCAGCCCTCTGAGTAAAACTTAATAACCTGTTTTCAAATGAATCTAAATCATTATTCCTAAGCTGGATTTCATCTAAGCTATTTTTATCCAGACATTTTCCGAATAATTTTAAAAACCGTCGTATCTATTGAATTAATAAAGCTTTCAGCAAAATTATTAATAAAATAAACTTGTTATAAATATACTTTAATATAACAAGTAATAGAAATTGCGTTAATTATTTTACATTTCAATAGGTTAATAGGTTAAATTCAATGTTTGCTTTACTATCAGGACTAGGCCTTGGCTTTTCATTAATTATAGCCATTGGTGCCCAAAATGCATTTGTTTTAAAGCAAGGTTTAAAGCAGCAATATATTTTCTGGGTATGCCTGATCTGCTCAGTATCAGATACTATTCTGATTTATTTAGGGGTAGCCGGATTTGCTAAAGTACTTAACCGCTATCCGGAAATCATTATTTATGCTAAATATTTTGGTGCTACTTTTTTATTTATTTATGGCATACGAAGTTTTTATTCTGCATTGAATCAAAATTCAGCGCTGAAACCAAGCCTGATTGAAAAAAGTTCCTTAATGAAAGTTATTGGAGTATGTCTGACTTTTACATGGTTAAATCCACATGTGTATCTGGATACAGTGATTTTAGTTGGTTCGATATCGGTATCATTCAAAGATAATCTTCATCTATTTACACTTGGAGTTATGCTTGCCTCATGGCTGTTCTTTTTTTCATTAGGCTATGGTGCAAAATTTTTATCTCCTTTATTTAATCAAAATCTTTCATGGAAGATATTAGACTTAGTTATAAGCGTTATTATGTGGAGTATAAGTTTTAGCCTGATTTTCACTAAATAATCGCATTGAACGCTAAATTCATTAAAAAATCACTTTTCTTTTCTATCAGCAAAAAATTATTCTATTAATTAACTCAGTCAGACTTTGTTTCAAACATTTACTGCTTATCAATTTTAAATAAATACTAAACAGAAGGAATTTTAAAAGCAATTATGCTTTTTCCTAATTACATCTTATAAATACACTTTTAATTACAAACCAAAATTTAATAGTTTTTATTAATAATCAGTACAGAATTATGTCATTAGAAGTCCTGCCTGAAAGGGTTTAGAATAACAATCCAAATTTCACTAAGCTTTACAGAACGTGATTTTAGCCAGCTTATAGGTGGCTGTAATTATTAAAAATCAGGATTACTATTATGAACTTTCCTCCTCGAATTATGCCCAATACACGTATGCGGCGTATGCGACGTGATGATTTTTCACGGCGAATGATGCGTGAAACCATACTGACAGCCAATGATTTTATTTTGCCGGTATTTGTGCATGAACAAACTGGGCGTATGCCTGTTGACAGCATGCCCGGAGTAGAACGTTTATCTATTGATGAATTATTAAAAGTTGCGGAACAGGCTTTAAAACTGGGCGTACCGGTTCTGGATTTATTTGGTGTTCCCAATCCTGATAGCAAAACCGCTGACGGACGGGCGGCATGGGATGAAAACGGTATCATTCAGCGTGCTATCCGTGCTCTGAAATCCCGTTTTCCTGAGCTGGGTGTAATGGCAGATCAGGCTCTCGATCCTTATACAACCCACGGACAGGATGGCCTGCCGGATGAAAATGGTTATATTAAAAATGATGAAACGATAGAAGCGCTTATCAAACAATCACTTTCACATGCAGCAGCCGGTGCGGATATTCTTTCTCCAAGCGATATGATGGATGGACGTATCGGAGCTATCCGCGAAGAATTGGAAGAAAATAGTTTTATTCATACCCGGATTATGTCTTATGCTGCCAAATATGCTTCAGCTTTTTACGGTCCGTTTCGCAGTGCGGTAGGCAGTGCCGGTAATCTGGGTAAAGGTAATAAATATACTTATCAGATGGATCCTGCTAACAGCAATGAAGCACTGCATGAAGTAGCACTTGATATAGCTGAAGGAGCAGATATGGTAATGATTAAACCGGGTATGCCTTATCTGGATGTAATCAGACGGGTTAAAGATGAATTTGGCGTTCCTACATACGCCTATCAGGTATCTGGTGAGTACGCCATGCTGCAGGCAGCCATCAGTAATGGCTGGCTCGAGGCTGATAAAGTAATTTTAGAAAGCCTGCTTGCATTTAAACGAGCCGGTGCAGATGGTATTCTGACCTATTTTGCCTTGCAAGCAGCGCAGCAATTACAACAAAATAGCTAGAATAAAAAGATATATAGCCATCAGGAATGCATCAGTTTGCAAACAACCCAGCCGGTATGAAAGCAAACTGATGCATTTATATATTTATATTTGAATGCATGCTGATTTATTTTGAATTTGATCACTGATTCTTCTATACCATCATACAAATATCATTAACAATATAGATAATCAGATAGTTAAAACACTTAATGATTATTTTGAGAAATTACAATAAATATGAATTCAATACAGAAAATATGCAAAATGGTATGAAAATTGCTAAACATTTACTCAAATGTTAACAAGTAAGGAAAATAAGCATAAAAACAATAAAGATAATAATTATCTAATTTGAATTAGATTGTTTACTTTAGTTATATTATTTAAACCATGTTGCAAAAAGAAATCAATCAATATTTTATTTCAGTCGATACCTTTACAACACCCGAATATTTGTTTATTTCAAAACGAGTTCATAAAAAAACCATATAATACAAAATTTTAAATACAACAATTAGACGATCTGGCTTTTAATTATTGTTGAAATTATTTTAAAAAAATTATTTTTTAAAATAATTCACACAAAATTGATACAGATTAACCTTTTTATAATCTTAACATTTATCTTCTTTTTTTTCAGAAAAAAAGCTTGCTGTTTTTTTCTTAAAACATACACCCTATATTTATCTATATAAATCAGCATTTTATATTTAATAAAAATTTAAGTTTATTCATGATAAATTTAAATATTAAACTAATTTTCAAGATGACATTTATGTGTTAATAAACGGATTTTATCGGAAATCAAAGCAGTATTCTTATCTTCACGACAAAGAAATATAAAGTAATTTTTTAATATACATATTTGTTTTATATAATAAATAATAAAAAATATTTTAAAAATTTTTTATTTATTCCGCTATGTTTTTTAATAATGTGTTGAATACTGCAATATACAGTTCAGCTACATTGTCTTAAAATAGTAGCACCCGTTTTTTACAAACGTTAATCGTGTTTCCCGTAATGTTGAGGTCGTTACATGAAATTAAGTAAGCTCTCAGGGATAGTATTGACGATGCTGATCGGTTCGCTTTTTTTAAGCGGCTGTGATGCAGCTCTGCTAAACCCTAAAGGCCATATAGGTCAGGAAGAACGCACACTGATACTGACAGCCTTAGGCTTGATGTTGATAGTCGTAATTCCGGTGATTATCATGGCAGTTTTATTTTCTCTGAAATTCAGAGAGGGTAGTAATGCCAAATATTCACCGAAATGGGCGCATTCCAACAAACTCGAAGCCGTAGTTTGGGGTATTCCTATCCTGATTATTCTCATTCTGGGAACAATCACATGGAAAACCACTCACTCTCTGGATCCCTATCGTCCGCTGGAAAGTGATAAAAAACCGGTGGTAATCGAAGTAATTTCATTAGACTGGAAATGGCTGTTTATTTATCCTGAACAGGGTATTGCCACTGTTAATGAAATTGCTTTTCCGAAAGATACCCCGGTGGAATTCAGAATCACTTCCAATACAGTGATGAATTCATTCTTTATTCCGCAGCTGGGTAGCCAGATTTATGCTATGGCTGGTATGCAAACCAAATTACATCTGGTTGCTGATACAGCAGGTGAATACAAAGGTATTTCATCCAGCTACAGCGGTGCCGGTTTCTCTGGCATGAAATTTACTGCCATTGCGACACCGGATGAAGCCAGCTTCAATCAGTGGGTGGATAAGGTGAAACAGTCGCCCAATACACTTAATGACATGGCTTCATTCAACAAACTGGCTGCGCCTAGTCAATTCCATAAAGTGGAATATTTCTCCAGCGCAAATCCGGGTTTGTACGGCAACGTGATTGCTAAATTTGCCAATCACAATATGCCTGCTGCTCTACAGGCCAGTGCAGCCAGCAGTGCTGAGTAAGCTTGCGAGGAAATAAACAATGTTCGGAAAATTATCTTTAGATGCGATACCGTTCCATGAACCGATTGTCATGGTAACGATTACAGCTATCATCGTCATTGGTCTGGCGCTGGTAGGTGCAATTACGTATTTTCATAAATGGGGCTATCTGTGGAAAGAATGGTTTACTACAGTTGACCACAAACGCATCGGTATCATGTATATCATTGTCGCTATTGTGATGCTGGTTCGTGGTTTTGCCGATGCAGTGATGATGCGTAGTCAGCAGGTTTTAGCCTCATCAGGCACCAGTGACGGCTTTTTGCCACCACATCACTACGATCAGATTTTCACCGCTCACGGTGTAATCATGATTTTCTTTGTTGCCATGCCTTTTGTAATCGGCCTGATGAACTTTGTCATCCCGCTGCAACTGGGTGCGCGCGATGTGGCCTACCCATTCCTGAATAATCTGGGTTTCTGGTTTACTGCTGTAAGTGTGGTACTGGTTAACTTATCACTGGGAATCGGTGAATTTGCACAAACCGGCTGGTTGTCCTATCCGCCGCTGTCTGGTCTGGAATTCAGTCCGGGGGTAGGTGTTGATTACTGGATATGGAGTTTGCAGATATCAGGTATCGGGACAACAGTTAGTGCTGTTAACTTTATTGCTACTATCCTGAAAATGCGTGCCCCGGGCATGACTATGATGAAAATGCCTATTTTCTGCTGGGCATCTTTCTGTAGCAATATTCTGATTCTGACTTCCTTCCCTATCCTGACAGCCTCTGTTGCCATGCTGACATTAGACCGTTACCTCGGCACCCACTTCTTTACTAATGAACTGGGCGGTAACATGATGATGTACATCAACCTGATCTGGGCATGGGGTCATCCGGAAGTATATATTCTGATACTGCCAATCTTTGGTGTGTATTCAGAAGTTACAGCTACATTCTCACGCAAGACCATGTTTGGCTATACTTCAATGGTATGGGCAACTGTGTGTATCACCATATTGTCTTTTATCGTATGGCTGCACCACTTCTTTACCATGGGTTCAGGTGCCAATGTCAACGCATTCTTCGGTATCGCAACCATGATTATTTCTATCCCGACCGGGGTAAAAATCTTCAACTGGCTGTTTACCATGTATGAAGGTCGTATTTCCTTCCATGTGCCGATGCTGTGGACTGTAGGCTTTATCATTACATTCTCTGTAGGTGGTATGACCGGTGTACTGCTTGCTGTGCCGGGTGCGGACTTTGTACTGCATGGCAGTCTGTTCTTAGTCGCTCACTTCCATAACACCATTATCGGTGGTGTAGTGTTTGGATTGTTTGCAGCACTTAACTACTGGTTCCCGAAAGCATTCGGCTTTAAGCTGGATGAAAAATGGGGCAAACGGGCTTTCTGGTGCTGGTTTATCGGCTTCTTTGTAGCATTCATGCCTTTATATGCACTGGGCTTCATGGGTATGACCCGCCGTCTGAGTCAGCACATTGATCCGGCTTACCATAATTTGCTGTGCGTTGCTGCCAGTGGTGCTGCCATTATCGCTCTGGGCGTAGTATGCATGGTGATTCAAGTTGTAGTTTCCTGCCTGCATCGTAAGGAAAACCTTGATGTTACGGGTGATCCGTGGGATGGTCGTACTCTGGAATGGTCTACTTCTTCCCCTGTACCTTTCTATAATTTCGCTGTGCAGCCACAGGTTGAAAGCCGTGATGCATTCTGGGATGAGAAAGAAAAAGGTATTGCTTACAAGAAACCAGCCAAATATGAAGAAATTCATATGCCGAAAAATACTGCTGCCGGTCTGGTGATTGCAGTGTTCTCAATGATTTGCGGCTTTGCCCTGATCTGGCATATCTGGTGGATGGCTATCGTTGGCTTTGCCGGCATGATTATCAGCATTATTGTCAAGAGCTTTGACACGGATGTGGATTACTACGTTCCGGTTGCTGAAATCGAAGCTATTGAAAGCAAACGTTTTAATGAATTAACTAAAGCAGGACTGAAATAATGTCAACTGAAACCTTGATTCACGGTAGTGCGCATGAGCACGCTCACCACGACAACGGTTCACTGAAGGTATTCGGGTTCTGGATTTACCTGATGAGTGACTTGATTTTGTTCTCCTGTCTGTTTGCCACCTATATCGTGCTCCTGCCGGGCACAGCAGGTGGTCCAAGCGGCAAAGACATTTTCGAGCTGCCTTTTGTGCTGGTAGAAACTTTTGCTCTTTTATTGAGTTCCATTACTTACGGCTTTGCCGTGCTGGCAATGAATCGCAATAATCAGAGTCAGGTTTTATTATGGCTGGTGATTACTTTTGTATTCGGTGCATGCTTCATCGGGATGGAACTGTATGAATTTCATCACCTGATTACAAGTGGTATGGGTCCTGACCGCAGTGGTTATCTTTCTGGCTTTTTTGCTCTGGTCGGCACCCACGGTCTGCACGTTACTGCCGGTTTAATCTGGATGGCTGTAATGATGATTCAGGTAGCTTCACGCGGTCTTACCAGTGTTAACCGCATGCGCATCAACTGCCTGAGCCTGTTCTGGCACTTTCTGGACATCGTGTGGATTTGCGTGTTCTCAATTGTATATCTGATGGGGGTAGCGTTATGAGTCAGTCAAACCATCAAGACCATATCCCACAACATGGCAGTGCTAAAAACTACATTATCGGGTTTATCCTGTCTGTAGTTTTAACTCTGATTCCATTTATGATGGTAATGAATCAGTCCGCTGACAAACAAACTCTGTTTGCTGTGATTGTCATTACTGCCGTTTTGCAGCTTATTGTTCAGCTGGTATGCTTTTTGCATCTAGGCAGTAACCCTGAAGAACGCTGGAATCTGATTTCATTTATCTTCACTGCTATTGTGATTGTATTGCTGGTAGGTCTTTCCATCTGGATTATGTGGAGCCTCAACGCAAACATGGTGTTAGGTTAAAGGCAGTTCATGATTAAGCCATACCTGCAAGTAACAAAACCAGGTATTATCGTCGGCAACCTGATTTCGGTTGTCGGCGGGTTTTTGCTGGCGTCAAAAGGCAGCATAAACGGCTACCTGCTAATCCTTACCCTGCTGGGCGTGTCTTTGGTAGTAGCCTCCGGCTGTGCGTTTAATAATCTGATTGACCGTGATATTGATCCGAAAATGGAGCGTACTAAGAATCGTGTGCTTGTGCGGGGCTTAGCATCTGCCCGTGTAACATTTGCACTGGCCACGATACTGGGTATTGCCGGATTTATTGTGCTTTATTTTGGCGCAAATCCCTTAGCCATGTGGTTATCTGTAATGGGCTTTGTGGTTTATGTAGGGATTTACAGTCTCTATATGAAACGGCATTCTGTTTACGGAACTTTAATTGGCAGTCTGTCAGGTGCCGCACCACCAGTAATCGGTTATTGCGCTGTAAGCAATAATTTTGATGCAGGTGCACTTATTCTGCTGGCGATTTTCAGTCTCTGGCAGATGCCGCATTCCTATGCAATCGCGATTTACCGCTTTAAGGATTATCAGGCGGCTAATATTCCGGTTTTACCGGTAGTAAAAGGCATTGCTGTAGCAAAACACCATATCACGTTTTATATTATTGCCTTTATGTTTGCAACATTGATGCTGTCAATAGGCGGCTACGCCGGCTACAAATATCTGGTCGTTGCTGCTGCTGTCAGCGTGTGGTGGCTGTGTATGGCATTATCCGGCTATAAAGCACAGAATAATGATCGTATATGGGCACGCAAACTGTTTGTGTTTTCGATTATTGCTATCACTACCTTAAGCATAATGATGTCGGTAGATTTTATGACTCCGGCCTCACAAACTGTATTAAGCTTTGCTGGCTGATACCGTGACATAAATATATAACAATACGCAAACCAACCCAACCTGCCTTTGTTTCTTTTACAATAGGCAGGTTTTTCTTTTAAGCAGTATTAAACATGAATTCCAAGAACAACACCGATACACACATGAATCTTGCCGAAAGGCGTGCAACTTGGGGGTTAGGGGCAGTCTTTTCGCTGCGCATGCTGGGCATGTTTATGGTTCTTCCTGTTCTGACTACTTATGGTATGAAATTAGAGGGAGCAAGTGAAAGCCTAATCGGACTGGCAATCGGAATTTATGGTCTGATGCAGGCTATATTGCAAATTCCTTTTGGTTTGTGGTCTGACCGTTTCGGGCGTAAACCTTTAATTGTAGGCGGCTTGCTGATTTTCACTCTGGGCAGCATTATTGCTGCTTTAACATCCTCTATCTGGGGAATCATACTGGGACGTGCATTACAAGGCAGTGGTGCTATCGCAGCAGCTGTAATGGCATTGTTATCTGACCTGACGCGCGAACAAAACCGCACCAAAGCCATGGCTTTTATTGGTATTAGCTTTGGTATCACTTTTGCAATTGCCATGGTCTGCGGCCCTATCATTACACATGCAATAGGTTTACACGGATTATTCTGGGTTATTGCGATACTGGCACTGGCTGCTATCGGCCTGACATTGTTTTTTGTACCCGACAGTACTGTTCATGTACTTAACCGTGAATCAGGCATTGTACGCGGCAGTTTTGGTACTGTACTGCGCAACCCTGCCCTGTTTAAGCTGAACATCGGTATTTTCTGCATGCATTTTCTGCTTATGTCGACTTTTGTCGCGCTGCCTATACAACTGGAACAGGCAGGCTTTCCGGCAGCAAGACATTGGCAGATTTATTTATACACGATGCTGATTGCTTTCATTACTGTTCTGCCACCAATTATTTACGCTGAAAGCAAACGGCAAATGAAGCAAGTGTTTATCTTGTGTGTAGCCGGACTGTTGATTGCTGAAAGTGTATTATGGCTGGCTAATATTTCTTTCTGGCCGCTTGTCACAGGTGTTTTATTATTCTTTATTGCTTTTAATCTGATGGAAGCACTCTTGCCTTCATGGGTAAGTAAAGAAGCACCGGCAGGTTATAAAGGCACTGCAATGGGCATCTATGCAACCGGACAGTTTCTGGGCGTAGCCTGCGGAGGAACAATCGGAGGCTGGCTGGCTGCACATACCGGTGCACATAGTGTTTTTATCTTCGGCACAGGATTAACTTTTATCTGGCTTCTACTGAGCCTGACAATGCACGAACCACCCTATTTGGCCAGTCTGCGCATTATCCTGAAACAGGGTCGTGTTTTACCTGACAATGCCCGAGAACAATTACTTGAACAGGCTGGTGTACATCAGGTACTAATTATTCCTGAAGAACACAGTATATATATCAAAATAGACAGCAAAATTACTAACCGTGAACAACTGGAAGTATTCATCGATACTATAAGTAATTAAACCAAAACAGGCGCAAACCAATATTAGATAATTATTGATTTACGCCTGTTTCAGAAAATATCATTCTCAGGATACTGGATTATTTTTAAAAACTAATAAAAAAATTATATTTTTCTATGGGAATCAATGCCAGTTTTCAGACCTGTCCGAATGCTTGCATAATTTCATTGGCCAGTACGAGCTGACTGTCAACAACTTTGGTTGCCCCTGCCTGAATAAACAACTGTTTGTCTTGTTCATATCTGCTGAATGTGACTATGTGCAGTTGCGGATTAAGTGCAATGGCAGCCTTTATAATTGATATCACTTCAGTTTTATTCTGAATAGTAATAATCAGATTTTTAGCCTGAGCAACAAATACAGCGTCCAGCATCCCATCTGATAATGCATGCCCATAGGCAACGGGTATCTGACGTGCACGCAACTCGGTAACAGCTTCTAAACGATTTTCCTGTACATAGACTGTTTCATTACGTGCGTGCAAATGTCTGATTATTTCTTGTCCGACCGGGCCTGCACCCACCAACACTGTATGATCGCTCACCGCAGGAGCAATAGCCATATCTTCATCTACAAAATAGATTGAAACCGGCTTAATCGGTGCAGCTACTTTGGCATGAGGTTTATCTGATAATCGATTACTCTCGGACACAATGGTTGTAGCAGAAGTTTTTTGCTGTGACTGTTTTTCCAGATAGCTGTTGAGCCAGACAAATAAAAACGGGTTACAGATTATGGATATTAGTGCACTACCCAGAATCAGATCACTGGCTAATTGCGGCAAAATATTGTATACCGCGCCCAGACTGGCAATCATGAAAGAAAACTCACCGATCTGAGCCAGCGCAACAGCAATTGTTAGTGCAGTTTGATGCGGATAGCCGAATACACGCACAATCAAAAATGCTCCTGCACTTTTACCTATTACCACCACTAATAAAGTGGCTAAGAGTAATAATGGATTACGGATAATAATACTAGGATCAAACAGCATACCCACAGAAACAAAAAACAGTACGGTAAAAAAATCACGTAAGCCGCCGGATGCTTCTTCAGCAGTGTGATTCATACTGGTTTCGCTGATGATGGCTCCGGCAAAAAAAGCACCTAGAGCAAACGACACACCGAATAAGTAATTGGCCAGTATGGCACAGCCTAAAGCAATAGCAATGACAGCCAGACGAAACAACTCAGGACTTCCGGTGCTCACTACACGCTGTAAAGACCATGGAATTATTCTGCGACCAAGAAAAAGCATAACCAGTATAAATGCAATGATTTGTACTCCGGTTTTACCCAGCAAATAAAGCAAATTTGCACTGGAAACAGCTCCCTCTCCTGATAAAACCGGTGCCAGAGCCGGAATCATCACCAGCACAAACACCATGGCAATATCTTCAACAATCAGCCAGCCGGTGGCAATTCGCCCCTGTGTAGAATCCCCCAAATGCCAGCGCTGTAAAGCCGCTATTAAGACAACAGTTGAAGCACAAGATAGAGCCAATCCGAAGACAATACCCGCACCTGTTGTCCAGCCGGCCAGACAGGCAAGCAACCAGCCAAGTAAAGTAGCCAGAACAATCTGGATAAGTGCGCCCGGTATCGCTACCCGCTTAACCGCCAGCAAATCGCGAATGGAAAAATGCAGCCCCACTCCAAACATCAGCAAAATCACGCCCAGTTCGGCCAGTTGCTGTGATAAATGCATATCAGCAGTAAATCCTTTGGTATACGGTCCGACAATTATGCCGGCCAGCAGATAGCCGACCAGCGGAGGCATACGCAGCTTATGTGCGATATAACCGAGCACAAAG
This sequence comes from Snodgrassella alvi wkB2, assembly GCF_000600005.1. Taxonomy (NCBI): domain Bacteria; kingdom Pseudomonadati; phylum Pseudomonadota; class Betaproteobacteria; order Neisseriales; family Neisseriaceae; genus Snodgrassella; species Snodgrassella alvi. Next base: position 875,265 of record NZ_CP007446.1, on the reverse strand, counting down.
GCGAAAAATAAACCACCTACGATGGTTTCAACCAATGGAAATGAGTGATGCATTGCTTTCTCAGGGTAATAGTAAATAATAGTAAGTAATCTATACTAGCGGAAAAATATCAGCAAATAAAAGCTTTTGTACGCTTTTAGGTTATAATTATCATATTTTATCGATAATTTTCATATCTTATGTATAAGTATCCCCATTTATTAATTGCGTTACTAATACAGGCAGTGAGAAAAGCCGGATTTATTACTCGGTTCGGTTTACAGTGCTGAACATATTTACAGGCGATTTTTATGACATAGTTAAAAATATTTAAATTCATGTCAGTTTGTACTTAATAACGTACGTTGATTTCATTATAATAATGGTTTAGGAAAGTATTTATTAATGACAATATACAGAACACCTTCAGTATTAGCTTATCCGGGTAAAAGTGCTTTATTTATTACGTTAGGGATACAGAATAATCAGGCAGCGATTACCAAGGTACTCGAATTTATTACTGGTTTTTCAGCGTTAGTACGCAGCATGCATGGCCGGTTTCATGATGAAAATTTTAATGCATTAATGGGGATTGGTTCGGAAGCCTGGGACAAGCTGAGGCCGGGTAAACCAAAGCCTAAGGAACTGGTTCCTTTTACTGCTATTAAAGGCGAAAAACATACTGCCGTAGCGACAGCAGGCGATCTTTTCTTTCATATCCGTGCCGATCGTCAGGACATTTGTTATGAAATGGCCGCAATGATTGATGAATTACTGGCTGATGCGACTTATTCCATTGATGAAGTAAGTGGTTTCCGTTATCTGGATGGTCGCGCTATCATCGGTTTCGTTGATGGTACTGAAAATCCGGAAGATGTATCCAAAGCAGAATATGCTCTGGTGGGTGATGAAGATCCGTTATTCCGCAACGGCAGTTATGCTTTTACTCAGAAATATCTGCATAACATGCAGGCATGGCGGCAATTATCAGTAGAAGAACAGGAAAAAGTCATTGGCCGGCGCCGTTTTAATGACATTGAGCTTTCTGATGAAGAAAAGCCGAAAACTGCGCATAGTAACGTGAGTAAGGCTTATGATGCACAAGGCAATGAACTGAAAATTATTCGTGCCAATGTAGCATTTGCTCATCCGTCAAAAAATGAGTACGGTACGTTTTTTATCGGTTATGCACGTTCATTTGCAGTAACACGCCAAATGCTGCAGCATATGTTTACCGGAAATGACGAAGGTCACGTAGACCGTCTGCTGGATTTCAGTACACCGGTAAGCGGCAGTCTCTATTTTATTCCAGCACCTGATTTACTGGATGAATTTGATTCGTAAGTTATTATTGCAAGTTTTGATTCAAGGGGAACCTGCTACAAACTGCGACAGATTCGATTCATCAGCAACTTATTACAATACTTAAATAAAGGAAAACTGTTTGCATGGGTAGTGTACTTTTTTTACAGGCAATAACGGTTATTTTTTCACTGTCTATTGTCACCACATTATTAAATAAACGCTTATTTGATATGCCGCAGGCCATTGGCGTACCGATTGTTTCAGCCATTCTGGTATTTGCACTGCAATGGGGCATGAATTTATTCGGACGCAATCATTTTATCCATGTAGATATCATGGCGTTAAAGGCAGCCGTAAGTCATATTAATTTTTATGATTTTCTGGTAAACGGCGTAATCTGCTTTATCCTGACCTCCTCTGCTCTTAAATTTAAGATTTCTGATTTAAAGCGTTACTGGAGACAAATTCTGATTCTGGCCACTCTGGGATTATTGCTGTGCTCAGTGTTGTTTGGCGGTCTGCTATATGGGTTTCAGTTTTTGGTCGGCGATCATGTTCCTTTACTGGTTCTGCTGTTACTGGGCTCTGCTCTGGGCGCAACAGACCCTATCGGTATTAAAGGCGTTCTGAGCTCAGTACGTACCCCGCGCCATTTAATGGTTAAACTGGAAGGTGAATCATTATTCAATGATGCCATGTGTATCGTAGTATTCATGACCATTCTTACCCTGATTAATGGTCAGCACGTATCTCCTTTAGGTGTTATTGAAAATTTCTTCTATGAAATTGTTGTTGCCGTTATTATCGGGTTTATTTTCGGCATTGGCGCATTGCGCCTGTTGCATGGCAAACATGAAAATGAATCACTGATTCTGACAACAGCTTTGCTGGCTTCCGGTTCTTATCTGGTGGCTTATTTTGCTCATGCGTCCGGCCCAATTGCCTGTGTAGTCGGCGGTTTGATCGTTGGAAATAAATGGCAGGAAGTTTTACAGAAAAAAGAAATAGATGATGTTAATAACTTCTGGCACGCTGTAGAAGGCATCATCAATTCATTTCTGTTTACCTTAATCGGTCTGGAACTCTTTATCGTTGATATGAGCAAAACTCTGGTTATCGGCGGTATTATAGCTTTCGTATTACTGCATCTGAGCCGTTTTGTCGGAAACATACTGGCATTTATGTTGTTCCCGAAAGTATATAAGAAAAGCTACCATGGCAGCCTTACCATTTTGTCTTGGGGCGGTGTACGTGGTGGTATCTCTCTCGCCCTGATACTGGCTGTAGCCAATATGCCAGCATTGGCTAAATACAGCGATATTCTGGTTGGTTATACATTTATCTGTGTATTGCTTTCCGGTGTGGTATGCGGCCTTGGCTTACCGGAAATACTCAACGCATTCTATTACAACCCGAATGAACCTAAAACTGGGTTCAGAGGCTGGTATCAGCGCCAGTGCCACCGTTTCAACCGCAGCGGAGTGATGTACACTATTGAGGATCGTTCTGACGGATCAGAATACATTTCTGTCTATAATCCTGTTGCAGTAGCCACTGCAGCGGCTAATCCAAGTGAAGAAATTGCACTGACTCCTGAAGAATTAAAACAGAAAGTAGATAAACTGGAAAATCCGGATAATTTCTAATTTGAAAAACTAAGGCCGGCATAACCATGCCGGCCTTTAAAATTTGAAAAAACTTACATCTACTTTTATTTATCCAATTGTGTTTCCACAAACCGTTTAACCGCAGCCGCATCATTATCCATCACGGTAACATGCTGTGGTAAATCTTCCAGTCCGTCTAGATTATCAGGGCGCGGTATGGTTACATCACTTCCAACTGCCTCATGAATAGTCTGTGCAAATTTAGCTGCCAGAGCAGTTTCCAGACACACAATGATTTCGCCGGCTTCGCGCAACTGTCGCGCTACCTTTACGCCATCTGCTGTATGCGGATCAATCAGTTCATTGTCCTCCTGATACACCTGAGCAATGGTTTGCAAACGATCAGCATGAGTACTTTTACCAGCAGCAAAACCATACTGATGCTGAATTTTATTCAGCATATGGCTTAAATCAAATCCATTGCCTGCTGCAACCTGCTGCCAGAGTTTTTGCACATGAGAACCATCATGGTCAAGCAAATCATAAACAAAGCGTTCAAAATTAGAAGCTTTGGAAATATCCATAGACGGGCTTGAAGTAACAAATGTATGTGCCGCATCACGAGGACGATAATGGCCGGTATTGAAAAATTCATTCAACACATCATTTTCATTTGTAGCAACAATCAGGCGATGAATAGGCAGCCCCATGCTTCGGGCAATATGTCCTGCGAGCACATTACCAAAATTACCACTGGGTACGCAGAATGAAATCTTCTGTTCATTTGTGCTGGTAGCTGCAAAATAGCCCTTAAAGTAATACACCACCTGCGCAACAATACGCCCCCAGTTGATAGAATTAACTGTACTTAAATGATAGTGTGCCTTAAAAGCATGATCATTCTGCAGCGCTTTTACAATATCCTGGCAATCATCGAACATGCCTTTAACAGCAATATTAAAAATGTTACTGTCTTTCAGGCTATACATCTGAGCACGCTGGAAATCACTCATTTTTCCATATGGCGACAACATAAATACATTTACCCGCTTTTTGCCGCGCAGAGCATACTCAGCAGCAGAACCGGTATCGCCACTGGTGGCGCCGATAATATTCAGAAAGCGGTTTTCACGTTCCAGCACATACTCAAACAAATTACCCAATAATTGCATGGCCATATCTTTAAATGCCAGCGTCGGACCATTTGAAAGTCCTTCAATCAGAATTCCATCATGCAAAGTTCTGACCGGAGTAATCTCATTACTTCCGAATATTTCTTTTGTATATGTCTTATTAACTATCGTCTGTAAATCTGCTTTAGGAATATCAGTAGCAAACAGACTGATAATCTGCATAGCCAGTTCAGCATAACTTAATGACCGCCACTCATGAAGAGTAAATGTATCAATATGCGGATAGCTTTGTGGTAATAATAAACCACCGTCATCTGCCAGACCTGCCATTAATGCCTGACTAAAACTTTTTGGCGCGGTCTGCCCTCTGGTACTAATGTATTTCATTGTTTCTCCCGTATGATTTAATCATATTTGAGCTATAGTTAATAACGCTGGAATCTTATCCTGCATACTCTGGCCTGAGATACAGTAAATTCACGCACTCTTTGCTGACGAACCTGCGGATCGACCATTTTTGCAATTTCTTTAATGCTGAGTTTTCGACTTGCATGTACTGCAATACAGTTACAATCCTTTTGACTGATTCTTTTGATGATAAATAATTCTGTCAACTGTTTATTTACCGACTGACCAAACTGACGCTGACATTCCTGATCGATCATATATCTGCCAATACCAGATATCAGCCCGTATTCTGATTTTCGGTCATAATTTATATAAGCCCCTATCACTACAACTACAAAAACCAGAAAAAACAATATTTTACTCATACAATTTCTTCAGTTGGATTAAATTTAAGTCTAGAATACAACTTTTCTTATTTATACAATATATAACCATACTGATTATACCCATAATCCAATGGTTATCAGCCCTGCAAAGTTTACATAATCAGGTACAATATATTACACGAATTATCGTGTACTGAATGACACGTTATGGATTTATTTAATCAGAAACCTTTACCACCACTGGCAGAACAGTTACGCCCGAAAAATCTGGACGAAGTAATCGGGCAGCAACACCTGATTGGTACCGGTAAACCTCTGCGTGTTGCTGTAGAAACCGGACATCTACATTCCATGCTGTTATGGGGTCCTCCCGGCGTGGGTAAAACCACTCTGGCACGGATTCTGGCACAAAGCTTTAATGCTCTGTTTATTCCTTTATCAGCGGTTTTTTCCGGAGTAAAAGAAATCCGTACAGCGGTTGAAAAAGCTCAGCTGGCTTTACAACAGGGACAACGCACCATACTTTTTGTCGATGAAGTACATCGCTTTAATAAATCACAGCAGGATGCATTTTTACCTTATGTCGAAAACGGCTTATTTACTTTTATAGGCGCTACAACAGAAAATCCTTCTTTTGAGGTTAATCCGGCACTACTAAGCCGATCACAGGTGTATACCCTGCACTCACTCAGCATTGAAGAACTGAAACAATTGCAAAATAAAGTTTTCAGCCTGCCTGAGTTTCAATCATTCAGTATCAGTTCGGATGCACAGACATTAATCCTTAACAGCGCTGATGGTGATGGCCGGCGTTTTCTGAATTTACTCGAACAACTGATTCATACCGCACAAGCACAGCAGCAAACTGAAATCAGCGCAGAGTTAACTGCCGGCAGTCTTGGCACGCAATTACGCCGTTTTGATAAAGGCGGCGACAGCTTCTACGAACAGATTTCTGCACTGCATAAATCAGTACGCGGATCTCATCCGAATGCCGCTCTGTACTGGTTTACCCGGATGCTGGATGGTGGTGCTGATCCCCGCTATCTGGCAAGACGTATAATTCGTATGGCATGGGAAGATATTGGTCTGGCTGATCCGAGAGCGATGCAAATAGCCAATGATGCAGCGCAGACTTTTGAACGACTCGGCAGCCCTGAAGGGGAACTGGCTCTGGCGCAGGCAGTGCTGTATCTGGCGTGTGCGGCAAAAAGCAATGCCGGTTATCTTGCGTATAACGAAGCCTGTGCTTTTGTCAAAAAACACCCGTCCAATGAAGTACCGGTTCATTTACGCAATGCACCGACTAAGTTAATGAAAGAGCTGGGCTACGGGCGTGAATACCGCTATGCCCATGATGAACCTAATGCCTATGCGGCCGGAGAAACCTACATGCCTGAAGGGATGGATGAACCGGCATTCTATCAGCCGGTAGCTCGCGGGCTGGAAATTAAAATCGCCGAAAAACTGGCGTTCTTACATAATCTTGATGAAGAGGCCGGACAGAATGAAATCAAATGAACATTCATTATGTACGATTAGTACCCAGCCATTCGGTTTGGTAGACGGTGAAAGTGCCACATTGTGGACACTGACAAACAGTCAGGGGATGCAGGTATCTGTTATGGATTTCGGTGCCATAGTTACCTCGATCATCATGCCTGACAGAGATTGCAATCCTGTGCAATGTGTTCTGGGTTTCAATAATGCTGAGGATTATGCCAGCACCAGTTATCGTGCCAGCAATCCCCATCTGGGCGCTGTAATCGGACGGCATGCCGGACGCATCAGCTTTGCACATGCACCGCTCAACCATGAACTGCTCCACCTGACTGCTAATCAGGGAGAACATCATATGCATGGCGGATATACTGGTTTTGATCAGAAGTGGTGGAAAGTATGTGCTACCCATAATGATGAACATTGCGCTTCGGTTACCATGCAGCTTTTTAGTGCCGATGGTGAAGAAGGCTATCCGGGTAACCTGAATGTACAGGTATGCTATACCCTGACAGTAAATAACGAACTGAATATTGATTTCAGCGCTGAATCAGATCGTGATACTTTAATTAATCTGACTCAGCATAGTTATTTTAATCTGGCTCTGAGAGAAAGCACGATCAGCGAACATCAGTTATGGCTGTTACCACAAGAAGTCATTGTGACTGATAAAGATATGATACCAACTGGTGATATTCATAAGGCACCGGCAACGCTTGATTTTCATTCAGCACGTCCCATAGGCAGCAGTATTATTGATACTGCGTATGTATTACCTCCAAATTCAGCAAACAACATTGTTGCGCGCTTAAGTGCTCCGGATACCGGTTTGTCCATAGCGGTAAAAACAGATGCACCTGTAATGGTGGTCTATAATGCTCAAAATCTGCCTGAGCAGCAGATACCGGCACGTAAATCACTTCTGCCATTTGCAGCAATCTGTTTTGAACCGCAAGGCTATACGGATGCTCCGAATCACCATGCATTTCCGAATAATATTCTGCATGCCGGTACAAAGTTTAAACAGCATATAGCTTATATATTCAGCCGTGATCCCATTCAGCCAGTTATAAACTAACTACAACGGATTAATTGCCTGTAGTTTTATCCTGCTATGTCTGAACCTAAATAATTCCGAATTGCTAAACAGAGTAAATATACTGCTACCGGCAGCCTTACTAGTTATTTGAACATGATAAAATAAGCATGTCTTTTACCCAATCAATAAGCCAATCATGAAATGGAATGATATTCATGCCATAGCATTCGATCTGGATGGTACCCTGGTCGATTCAATCGCCGATTTATGTGCTGCTGCCAATCATATGCGCGCGGAACTAGGACTGTCATCACTGCCAGAATCTGAACTGACTACCTATGTAGGTGACGGTTTATCCAGCCTTGTACACCGGGCTCTCAGTGGTAATCGGGACGGTCTGGTGGATGAAACAATCTGGACACAGGGATTTACTGCTTTTATTTCCTATTACCGTACTCATTTGAGTGTTCACACCCGCCCCTATCCTGAAGTAGAAACCGCACTGGCATTATTCCGTGCCCGTGGTTTGCCTTTAGCAGTAATCACAAATAAAAATGAAATTCTGGCAGTGGAATTATTATGTGAGCTTGGATTGGCTGATTCATTCAGTTTGGTTGTGGGTGGTGATACACTGGCTGAAAAAAAACCCTTTCCTATGCCTTTATTGCACACAGCAGAAGTATTAGGCGTACCCGTCGGAAATTTACTGATGGTTGGTGACTCTGCTAATGATATTCTGGCAGCTAAAGCAGCCGGAGCTTTAAGCTGTGGCGTCACATGGGGTTATGCAGATATGGCACAGCTGGCAAAAAACACACAGACTAAACCGGACATTATTGTTGATCATCTGCCTCAGATTGATGATGGCATACGTCATCATGCTAACAGCGAAATCCGCGCATGAAGCAAAAAATCAGTTTACGTGCCCGTGCCATTGCCCTACTGGCACGGCGGGAAATCAGCAGAGCTGAGCTGGCACGTAAACTGCATCCTTATGCAGATGAAAACGACAATCTTGAAGCATTACTGGATGAACTGGCACAAAAGCACTGGCAATCAGATGAACGATATACGGAAACTTATATCAATAGTAAAAGCCGGCTGCATGGTAATCTGCGTTTAGAGCAAAGCCTGAAGCAAAAAGGTGTTGATGCAGCTCTGATTGCAGATTATTTACCGGACAGAGAACAACAGACAATTAATGCTATAGCTGTTTTGCAAAAAAAATATCGCCAGCCTCCCGCTGACTTAAAAGAAAAACATAAATGTATGCATTTTCTTGCTTACCGCGGTTTTAGTATGGATATTATTCACTCAGCTATCCGTCAGGCGTGGGCTGATACTTCGCTGCCTGACGAAGATGAATACTGATTATAATGTCAGGTGTTGACAGCACATCCTGAAAATACAAAATTTCGTATATACATACAAAATCAATACCTGTACATTTAATTCAGCAAAGCATTATTCAATAAAAAAGCCCGGACTAATAACCGGGCTTTTTTGGTATATCAAATTAATCAATGTAAACTAACATCTTCACGTTTCACATGGTCGTTACTTGTACCTGTAGGCTTTCCCGACCAGTAGCTGGCGAGAAATGAACCGGAAATATTATGCCATAATGAAAATATTGCGCCCGGTAAAGCAGCCATCGAACCAAAAAATTCAGATCCCAATACTGCTGCCAGACCAGAATTCTGCATCCCTACTTCCAGAGATAGTGTGCGACAGATGGATTTATCAAAACCAAATAACCGTCCACCCCAGTAACCGCCAATCAGCCCTAAAGCATTATGCAAAATCACACCAACAACAACAATTACCGTCTTTATTCCGATCTTATCGCTGCTTAATGACACCACAGTTGATAGCACAATAATAATCATACACATCGTTATCAGTGGTAGTGAAGGTATAATTTTTTTTACCAGTTTCGGCACAAAATAATTAATGCTTACCCCTATAGCAATAGGTAAGGCAACAATCAGCAAAATTTCCCTGAGCATAGTTACGACAGGTACTTCGATTGATGCAGCTATATAAAGTTTTGCCAATAGTGGTGTAGCAAAAATACCCACTACAGTAGACAAGGCACTGATTGTGACAGACAGTGCAACATCACCTTTGGATAAAAACACCATCACATTCGAAGCAGTACCACTGGCCACACACCCTACCAGCACCATTCCTGCCTGCAATTCTGGCGACATGTTCAGCAATCTGGCAATCAACCATGCCGCCAGTGGCATAATCAGATAATGCAGACCAATACCTGCCGCAATAGGCGCCGGACGCTTCAATACCCGGGTAAAATCCTCAATTCTCAGCGTCATGCCCATGGATAGCATCACCAGCATCAGCATTTCAGAGATATAAGATTTCAGAGGAATAAAAACGGCAGGATTATAATAGGCAAAAATAGAACATAAGGCTGCCCACAATGGGAACAGCCTTGTGATAATAGCAATCATGAGAATCGTCTCATGCAATGACAAAAATCAGCTTAAGCAGCCATAGCCTTGATTTTGGCAGCCAGACGGCTTTTATGACGTGCAGCTTTATTTTTATGGAAAACACCTTTATCAGCAATGCGATCAATCACTTTAACGCTCTCGCTGTAGGTAACCTGAGCAGCTGCTTTGTCACCAGCTTCAACGGCTTTCAATACTTTTTTAACTGCAGTGCGAAAAGCGGTACGCAAGCTAGCGTTATGAGCACGTTGTTTCAGTGCCTGACGGGCGCGCTTACGAGATTGTGCACTATTGGCCATCAATATCTCCTAACATACATATACAAATCATGAAACGCAGAATTTTAATGACTTCACAGCATAAATGCAAGTACCGGTGTTGTTTTTTCAGCAGGCAACATATAAAAATAAGAAGCTAGGATTACCTGTCCTGCTGTGTTTTTTCATCCTTGATTATGCTATTTTCCGGCAATTTGCGGAAATAATCACTTCTCCAGTACGCCTGAGTTCCTTCCCGAATCAATACCAGACATATTGCAGCCAGTGGTAACGCCAGCAGCATACCGACAAAACCAAGTAACTGCCCGAATGCCATCAATGAGAAAATAACCCAGAACGGCGACAGACCAATTCTATCGCCCACAATTTTCGGAGTGACAAAGAAACTTTCCAGAAACTGACCAATGGCAAATACACCCCAGACAAGTAATAGTCCTGTCCAGCCATCAAACTGCAATAATGCTGCCAGCGTGGCCAGCAGCAGACCGGTAAAAGCACCCAGATAAGGCACAAACACCAGCAAACCGGCAACCATACCTATAGCAAATCCTGATTCCAGCCCTACCAATGCCAGCCCCAGACCATAAACCATACCCATAATTACCATTACCAGCAGTTCACCACGAAGAAATTCACCCAGTACCGTATCCATATTGGTAGCGATACGATTATAAGTAGGTAAGGCACGGCGCGGAATCAGATGACGGATACCGGAGGTCCAGCGATTCCAGTCCAGCAGAAAATAATATAAAAGAAAAGGCAGTAACAGCAGATTGGTCACCCACTCTACCATACCACTGCTATGCTGCCATACTACAGGTAAAACTTTTGAAGCGGCATCTTTAATGCTGGCATTATGAGTTTGAATCCATTGTGCTACATACTTGGACATATAATCCGCATCCCAGCGGATACGGATATGAAATGTCTGATTAAGCCATGGAACAAGCCGGTGATGCACCCAATCAAGAAATGCAGGCAGTTTCTCATATATACTGTCCAGCAAATTAATCAGCATCGGTATCACAATCAGCAGCAAAATCACAATAACACTCAGTCCCAGAAACATCACCAACATTGCTGCCAGTGAACGGGAAAGTTTTAGACTGTGAAGTTTTACTACCAGCGGATTTAAAATGTAAGCCAGTACTCCGGCTGCGGCAAAAGGCATTAGAATCGGTTTTAGCCCTATAAACAGACTGATGGTTGCCAGCAGTACCAACCCGCCTATAATCCAGGAGGCAATACCAGAAGAGGTTTTGCTGTTCATATTCATTCAATTACACTCATACTGATTAATAAAAATATAAGCTCACAGCAATACACGGATAGTGATTTATCAGCATATTTATTTTGATAATAGCTGAATAAGCGCAGTACTGGAATGTCTAAATGTAACTTACGTATCAGATACTGATATTTTTTTGCAAATATTATTCAATTTAACCAGCTGATTTAATCAATTATTTCCGAATTTACCTTTTTTTGTCCAATAAAAAAGCTGTCCGGAAAAACCGGACAGCTTGTGACATAAGAATTTTAGTTCTTACTTTTTACGCTGTGGTGGCAGGTCAGTACACGTACCCATAGCGACTTCAGCCGCCATACCTATTGATTCACCCAGCGTCGGATGAGGATGGATGGTGCGACCAATATCATCTGCATCACAACCCATTTCAATAGCCAGACAGATTTCACCAATCATATCGCCAGCACTCGGACCAACAATTGCACCGCCGATTATCAGTCCGCTGTCAGCGTCAAAAATCAGCTTAGTAGCACCCTCACTGCAACCATTGGCTACAGCACGGCCGGAAGCAGCCCAGGGGAATACGGATTTAGTGATTTTCACCCCATCTTTTTTCGCCTGATCTTCTGTCATGCCTACCCATGCAACTTCCGGATTGGTATAAGCCACCCCAGGGATAACACGTGCATCAAAATACGCCTGATGACCGGCACAGTTTTCAGCAGCCACATGGGCTTCATGTACAGCCTTATGCGCTAACATCGGCTGACCCACAATATCACCTATGGCAAAAATATGCGGTACATTAGTACGCATCTGCTTATCTACATTAATAAATCCGCGTTCTGTAACGGCCACTCCGGCGTTTTCTGCGCCTATCAGTTTGCCATTGGGTGCACGACCGGCTGCAACCAGAACCAGATCATAGCGTTGCGGCTGTGTCGGAGCTTTAGCGCCTTCAAATGTCACGTAAATACCATCTTCTTTAGCTTCAACAGCTGTGGTTTTGGTATTCAGCATAATATTATCAAAACGATGTTCGTTTTTCTTCTGCCAAATTCTGACCATATCGCGGTCAGCACCCTGCATCAGACCATCCATCATTTCTACTACATCCAGACGTGCGCCCAGTGTACTGTACACTGTACCCATTTCCAGACCAATAATACCACCGCCGATTATCAGCATTTTTTCCGGCACGAATTTCAGTGCCAGAGCACCTGTTGAATCAACAATGCGCGGGTCTTCAGGAATAAATGGTAAATTAACTACGCGGCTACCGGCAGCAATAATGGTATTTTTAAAAGCCAGTGTTCTGGTTTCACCGGTTTCAACACGTCCTTCCCCTGAAGTCAGTCTGACTTCAATATGATGCGGATCGATATAACGACCATTACCGCGAATAATATCAACTTTACGGGTTTTAGCCATGCCGGCCAGACCGCCGGTCATTCTCGCTACTACTTTTTCCTTGTAGCTGCGCAACTGGTCGATATCAATTTTTGGTGCCGGATACTCAATGCCATTGGCTTTCAGTTCTTTAACTTCATCAATTACAGCTGCATTATGCAGTAAAGCTTTGGATGGAATGCAACCAACATTCAGACAAACACCGCCCAAAGTTGCATAACGTTCCACGATGGCAACTTTCAGACCTTCATCAGCTGCGGCAAAAGCCGCAGAATATCCGCCCGGGCCGCCGCCAAGTACAACAACATCGTACTCAGCATCACTGCTTCCGGAGTAACTGGCTGCCTGAGGTGCTGCTACCGGTGCACTTTCAGCCGCAGGAGCACTTGCTGCAGGTTTAGCTGTAGCTTCTACTACTGCAATCACACCACCTTCAGAAATTTTATCACCAACTTTAACTTTAACCTCTTTCACCACACCGGCTGTTTCTGCCGGTACATCCATCGTGGCCTTATCTGTTTCCAGCGTAATCAATGTGTCATCTACCGCAACGGTATCGCCCGGTTTGATTTCTACCGCAATAATATCGACATCTTTATAATTGCCGATATCCGGTACTTTCAATTCAATTAAGCTCATGGTCTTACCTTTTGCCTGACTGTTGCATCAGATACAACAGTAATTGCCTGTATTTCATGTATACAGGCTGCCAGAAACCAATCTGTTTTCAGGCAGCCTGTTATTTAAAAACTTACAGAGATACGCGGCGGAAATCAGCCAGCAGCTGGCTGATAAATACCAGAAAACGCATACCGGCTGCACCATCAATCACACGGTGGTCAAAAGACAGGGACAGCGGGCATTGTAAGCGCGGCTCAAATTCCTTACCATTCCAGGTCGGTTTGATCTGTGATTTACAAACGCCAAGAATAGCCACTTCCGGCGCATTAACAATAGGCGTAAAGCCTGTACCGCCAATACCGCCTAAAGAAGAAATGGTGAAAGAAGCGCCTTGCATTTCCTGAGGTTTCAGCTTGCCTTCACGGGCACGCTTACTCATATCAGCCAGTTCCTGCGTGATTTCTTTCAGACCTTTCTGGTCAGCGTTTTTAATAACCGGCACAACCAGACCATTCGGCGTATCAGCGGCAAAACCGATATGAATGTATTTCTTCAGAATCAGGTTATCACCATCAAGCGAAGAATTAAATTCAGGGAATTCCTGTAATGCTTTCACGCAGGCCAGAATGATGAAAGCCAGCGGCGATACTTTAATACCTGCACGCTCCCATTCTTTATTCAGCTGTTTACGGAAAGCTTCCAGATCTGTCATGTCTGCATCTTCATGTAAAGTAACATGAGGAATCATTACCCAGTTACGAGCCAGATTCTGACCGGAGATTTTCTTGATTCGTGACAGTTCTTTAACTTCAATTTCACCAAATTTGCTGAAATCTACTTTAGGCCACGGTAATAAATCCAGCCCGCCTCCGAGAGAAGCACCGCTACCACCCCGATCAACCTTCTGCATAACCGATTTAACAAATTCACGCAGATCAACAGGGGTAATGCGCCCTTTACGCCCACTACCACTTACACGTCCTAAATCTACGCCAAGTTCACGAGCCAGTTTGCGTACAGACGGGCTGGCATGGGCTTTTTCAAAACCCTTCTCATCAATATCAGAGCTGCCAAAAGCCTGAGGCACATGGCTTTTGATTTCGGCACGTAATTCGTTATTTTCTGCAGATGGTGTGGCAGCAACCTGTTTTTTGATTTCAGAAGCTTCTTTTTGTTCCGGCGTTAACGGTGCGGCAGCAGCACTTGCCGGAGCAACAGCCACTTCAATCAGAGCACTTCCTTCTGATACTTTATCGCCTACTTTTACATGTACAGCCGTTACTTTACCGGCAACAGTAGACGGTACATCCATCGTCGCTTTATCAGTTTCCAGGGTAACCAGTGTCTGATCAACAGCCACATCATCACCAACCTTAATATCTACTTCAATTACATCAACATTCGAGAAATTACCGATGTCCGGTACTTTCACAGCAACAGACTGAGCAGCTGTACCGGCTGCTTCGGTAGTTGTTGCCTTAACCGGAGCTTCAGTAGTGGTACCGGCAGATGAAGATGCACTTGCGGCAGCAGAAGTTTCTACTTTCACAATCACATTACCTTCAGATACTTTATCACCTACTTTAACCAGGACTTCTTTCACCACACCAGCCTTATCAGCAGGAACGTCCATAGTGGCTTTATCTGTTTCAAGCGTAATCAGGGTATCGTCTACCGCAATGCTATCGCCAACTTTGACCGCCACGTCAATAACATCGACACCGGTATAATTACCGATATCAGGCACTTTTATTTCTACAATCTGACTCATCATTATGTCCTTTGATGACAGCAGGCTTAAGCCTGCGTCCGACAATCATTAGCTTGCACAGCCAGCAAAACCTGCCTGAAATCCGAATGAACTTCAGGCATTGGGTTTATTAACGTGCCCAGCTCGGTTCTACATCAGCCTTGATACCATATTTATTGATGGCATCCTGTACCACCTGTTTACTGATCTTGCCTTCATCAGCCAGACCATTCAGAGCAGCTACAGCCACGTGGTAACGGTTGATTTCAAAGAACTCACGTAAATTGTCACGGGAATCACTGCGACCAAAGCCATCTGTACCCAGAACTGTGAACACATCCTGTGGTACATAAGCACGAATACGGTCAGCAAAGTGACGTACATAATCGGTTGAAGCCACAATCGGACCTTCATGACCAGACAGTAATTGAGTCACATAAGGTACTTTCTGGGTATCGGTCGGATGCAGACGGTTGTAGCGTTCGATATCAATACCATCACGGTACAGTTCATTAAATGAAGTCACACTCCAGATATTGGCATCAACATCGAAATCCTGTTTCAGCAGTTCTGCTGCAGCAATCACTTCCTGCAAAATAACACCGGAACCCATTAACTGCACTTTCAGTTTACCGCTGCCACCTTCCTGCAACAGATACATACCTTTCAGAATCTGCTGTTCGATTCCTTCACGCTGCGGCATAGCCGGATGTTTATAGTTCTGGTTCATCAGAGTGATGTAATAGAACACATCTTCACGGTCTACATACATGCGCTGCAGACCATGCTGAATAATGACAGCAACTTCATAAGAGAAGGACGGGTCATAGGAAATGCAGTTCGGAATCAGCTCAGCCTGAATATGACTGTGACCATCCTGATGCTGCAAGCCTTCACCGTTCAGAGTTGTACGGCCGGAAGTACCACCCAGCATAAAGCCGCGGGCACGCTGATCACCAGCAGCCCAGGCCAGATCGCCGATACGCTGGAAACCAAACATTGAATAATAAATATAGAACGGGATTAGCGGGCAATCATTATTGGAATAGCTTGTTGCAGCAGCAATCCATGAACTCATTGCACCCGGCTCATTAATACCTTCCTGGAAAATCTGACCATTTTTAGATTCTTTATAGAACATCAGCTGGTCGTGATCCTGCGGGGTGTAAATCTGACCTTTCGGATTCCAGATAGCATACTGACGGAACAGACCTTCCATACCGAATGTACGGCTTTCATCCGGCACAATCGGCACAATCCGCTTGCCGATATTTTTATCTTTAAGCAGTGTACTCAGAATACGTACGAAGGCCATTGTTGTAGAGAATTCACGGTCTCCGCTATCCTGCAGCTGAGCTTCAAATTCACTTAATGGCGGAATTGGCAGCTGCTCAGAATCAGGATGACGGTAAGGCAGGAAACCACCCAGCTGAGCACGACGCTCTTTCATGTATTTCATTTCTTCGCTGTCTTCAGGCAGACGGAAGAATGGCAGAGTATGTTCCATCTCTTCATCAGTTACCGGAATCTGGAAACGATCACGGAACTGCTTCAAAGATTTCATATCCATTTTCTTAGCCTGGTGAGCAGTATTCTGTGCCTCACCGGAAGCACCCATGCCATAACCTTTAATGGTTTTAGCCAGAATTACAGTCGGACGGCCATCCGGATTATTAACTGCTTCATAGTAAGCGGCATACACTTTATGCGGATCGTGACCACCACGGTTCAGTGACCAGATTTCATCGTCTGACATATTAGCCACCATGGCTTTCAGTTCAGGCGTATTGAAGAAGTGTTCGCGCACATATGCGCCATTCTGTGATTTATACATCTGATAATCACCGTCAACACATTCTTCCATGCGTTTTTTCAGCAGATTATCTTTATCCTGAGCCAGCAGTGCATCCCACTTACTGCCCCAGATTACTTTCAGTACATTCCAGCCGGCACCGCGGAAGTTGCCTTCCAGTTCCTGAATAATTTTACCGTTACCGCGTACCGGTCCGTCCAGACGCTGCAAGTTACAGTTAACAACAAAAATCAGGTTATCTAATCCATCACGGGCAGCCAGTGCAATTGCGCCCTGACTTTCCGGCTCATCCATTTCGCCGTCACCACAGAATACCCATACTTTACGGCCCTGAGTTTTCGCCAGACCACGGGATTCCAGGTATTTCAGCAAACGGGCCTGATAAATACCCTGGATTGGTCCCAGACCCATAGAAACTGTCGGGAACTGCCAGAAGTCAGGCATCAGCCACGGATGCGGATAAGAAGACAGACCATTACCATGTACTTCCTGACGGAAATTACTCATCTGTTCTTCAGTTAAGCGGCCTTCAACAAATGCACGTGCATAGAAACCAGGTGCACTATGACCCTGGAAAAATACCAGATCGCCTTCCTGATTATCTGTTTTACCATGCCAGAAGTGATTGAAACCAACATCATATAAAGTAGCACAAGACTGAAAGCTGGCAATATGCCCGCCCAGCTCAAGATTCTTTTTGCTGGCATTTAATACCAGTGCTGCTGCATTCCAGCGCACCAGTGATCGGATTCGGTGCTCTAATTCATGATTACCCGGTGATTTTTTTTCTTTACCAACAGGAATAGTATTCAGATAGGCTGTTGTGGCACTGAACGGCATATAAATACCCCGGCGGCGGATATAGCGCACCAGGCTTTCCATTAAATAATGCGCGCGTTCAGGTCCCTCTTCTTTCAGCACCGAGCTGAGCGAATCCAGCCATTCCTGGGTTTCAATCGGATCGATATCTTGATCATGGAAGTCAGCAGACATAGCAATATCCTCTTTCATTTGGGATTGAGTCATGAACAAAACACTTTATGTTGTTGCTATTTCATTTATCATTTTCTTTATTAACCAGATGCTTTACCAAATTAATTAAAAGAAATACAAATAAATTCAAATAACTTACAATAAATCTGCATAATCTTAGTTGAATAAAAGCATATATTATTGTGATGCAACATACTGTATTTTCGTTTAAATCGTACCAGCGTAATACCTAAACAGCAATGTATTTTTACACCAATTTTCTGATTTAAAACAAATAAACAAATCATCACAGAAAGTTTATCAGAATGTGGTAAATGATTTTTACTATGCCAAAAACAGGTAATTAGATAAAACAAAAGTAAATATAATAAGTTATATTAATACCAAATACGTAATTATCATTAACAAAAACTATTTTTTATTAATAAATTCAGAATTGGAATTATTTTTGAACTTCCGCACATTAATTGACATTTATTAACTAATAAATTTTATTTTATACAAACGCTATTACTGAGTAATCAATTTGTTTATTCGCTGCTTTAAACAACCAAACCTAAATCAAGTTATCAGTATCAGTTTTACTCAGACAAATGAAATTTTCTTTATTTTTTATCTTAGTTTTAATTCTTTAGAATTTTATTTATAGTTTAATGTTAAATAATTATCATAAATTGATCCCATAAAATTATTTCACATTCTGTTATTTTCAATCTCAATTTATAATTTATTTAATCTAATCAATATTATATTAGCTGGATTATTACAATTTTTCTTTACCGCATTATCAAATCAAGTTTTAATTTCTTTCAGACTTCAAAAATTAATCATTTCATTTTTATTTATCTATAATTAAAACACAAATATATATTTTATTAATTGTTTTTACTACATAAAATAAGCACTTTAAATCTTAATCATTTGACCTTATTTTGATTTAAATAGTATTTTGAAAACGAATAGAAATTTCAGCAAAGGATAAAATATGGCTGAACGCAATTATTATGAAATTCTCGGTGTTGATCGAAATGCCAGCGAAGACGATATCAAAAAAGCCTATCGTAAACTGGTTCGCAAATATCACCCAGACGTAAGTAAAGATCCTGATGCCGTAGCTAAAACTAGTGAAATCAATATTGCTTATGAAACCTTACATGATAAGGAAAAACGGGCTGAATATGATGAAATGCTGGACAATCCGTTCCGGCATAGCAGCCGGCAGGCTGGAGGTAGCCAGGGTGATTACAGTTATCAGCAGTATGATTTTGACCCAAGTCACTTTGGTCAGAACGGAGCCTTTGGCAATGGCGATTTTCGTTTTGACGACTTATTCTCTGCTTTCGGCAGCAGTGCAAGACAAGGCTTTCAACAACGCCGAAGCGGTCCGGTAGGCGGAGAAGACCAGCATGCTGAGCTGGTTATTGATATAGCCGCAGCCTATCAGGGAGCACAGCGTAATTTATCCCTGGATATGCCTACACTGAATGCTCAGGGGCAAATGGCTTATGAGCGTAAAACACTCAATGTAAAAATTCCGGCAGGGATTACTGAAGGTCAGCAAATCCGGCTTAGCGGTCAGGGATTACCTGGTTTTAACGGTGGTTCATCCGGAGATTTATATTTAAAAATCAGTTTCCGTAATCAGGATAATTTATATGTCCAGAACCGTAAAGATGTTTACCAGCGTATCAACGTTGCTCCCTGGACTGCTGCATTGGGCGGTAAAACAGATATTACTACTCCGGCCGGCAAACTGAGTGTCAATATTCCTACCAACAGCTACAACGGGCAGAAAATGCGCCTGAAAGGTAAAGGTATACCGGCAAAAGCAGCCGGTGATTTGTATCTGCTGATAAATATTGTGCTGCCACAAGCCAGTAACGAAGCAGACCGTGCCGCATGGCAGGCACTTGCCACGCATTATGCCGGTTTTAAACCCCAGAATCATGTTTGATAACAGGAGCGAAGAATGAATAAAAATCAACAAGATATTGAATTAAGCTTTGATGATCTGGTTCGTGCCTGTGACAATCAGAGTAACTGGATATTAAGCCTGATTGCTGAAAGCGTTATTCCTGTTGCACAGGAACCGCAATTGGCGCGCTATAGTGGCTATCATATGGCTATTGCCCGCCGTGCATGGCGTATTCATCGTGATTTTGATGCCAGCGCGAGTGCCACTGCACTGATTCTGCAATTACTGGATGAAGTAGAAGATTTACGCCGACGCGGTTAATCCGGAGTGAGTAATTAACCAATACTCTATGCAGTTACTGGTCATTATCCGGCAATTGTGCAGAACCCATTCGCCGTAAAATAACGTTGGCTTTACGGCGAATTTCTTTATCTCGCGGATGATCAATGTAATAAAGTGGTCTGGGTACACGCGCAGCGAGTTTGGCTGCCTGTTGCGGTGACAACTGCATGGCGGTTCGTCCATAAATCGTTTCACTGGCCGCTTCGGCACCGTATATCCCATATCCCCACTCAATTACATTCAGATATAGCGCAAAAATCCGGTCTTTATTGGTTGTAGCTTCAAGCAGCGAAGTAATCACTGCTTCTTCTGCTTTACGCCAGTAACTGCGACTTTCAGATAAAAACAGATTTTTAGCCAGCTGCTGGCTGATGGTTGACCCGCCAGCCTTAATATTACCCTGACGTTCATTTTTTTTAATTGCCGTACGGATACCATTCCAGTCAAAACCGTCATGTTCGGCAAAACGCGCATCTTCTGAGGCAATCAGCGCTTTTTTCAGATTGGGCGAAATACGGTTGTAAGCTACCCACTGATAATTCAACTGCGTATCCGGGCGGGTTTCAGCCAGCTCATGCATACGTAACAACATAAACATGGTACGGTGCGGCGCCACTGTCCGATAGATTAACAGACTGCCATAAATATAAACATTAAACAGCAAAAACAGCGTAACGAGCACAATTAACAAATTACGCACGATTTTCATGACTGTTCCATTTCTTTACGTATCTGCTCGGTTACCGGCCGGATATCAGGATTAAAACCATGCCACAATGCATATGAGGCTGCTGCCTGCGCTACCAGCATACCAAGACCATCAGCCAGATGCCGGCACCCTGCTTCATGAGCCTGAAGCAAAAAAGGGGTGAGCTTTGCCGAATACATCATATCGTAAACCAGTTGCGCTCTGGCCAGTACTGGCACAGACACAGGTAATTTCTGCCCGTGTAAACTACCTGAGGTAGCATTGATAATGACATCATATTCTGGTTTTATCTGCGTTACCGCGCACCAGTTTACATTATGCTCCTGAGCAAGCAACTGCGCTTTTTCTGCTGAGCGGTTAGCAATGGTCAGTGAAGCCGGCAGTTGCTGTAAAAGTGGCTGAATGACACCACATGCTGCACCACCTGCTCCCAGCAGTAATATATGTTTATTACTCAGAGAAAAAGACAATAATTCTTCAATTGCCCGCACCAGACCGATACCGTCAGTATTGTCCCCCAGCAACTGCCCGTTGCGCCAGAATAAAGTATTAACAGCTTTTGCTGCTTTAGCCCGTTCAGTCAGCACATTAGCCAGAATATAAGCCTCATGCTTAAAAGGCACAGTAACATTAGCCCCGGTTCCGCCAGCTTTAAAAAATTCTCTGGCTTGTGCAGCAAAATCATCAACAGCAATCAGACGCCGCTCATAAATTAACTTTTGACCGTGCTGAGCAGCAAAAGCCTGATGAATTTGCGGAGAACGACTATGCGCTACAGGATTACCCAATACTGCAAATATACTCATTGACTCCCCTCTGCTATGTAAATAACTGTTGCCATTATCCAGACTACACCGGTTAAAGGCAAAACCCTATCATAAAACCATTAATTTTTCTTTCATGATAAGCAGACGCTGGTTTTCATACGCATGCATATCTGGTCGCTAAATAAATTTCTGCCTGAATAAAATTAGTTTTTTAGCCTGAAAACCAGACCAATTAGCAACAATTGTAAAAATTATTTTTATTTAACTTCAATTTACCGTATGATTTACTCGCGCTTACTCTTTAATTTTCGGATTATCGATTAACCGTAATAAAACCTGATTACATCCAGGTAAACACAAAACTACTTATCAATCAGCTGGCATTCAATCAATCAGCACGTTCAAAAAATAATCTGATATCAGGCCAGCATCTGAAGCAAAAATTTTTAATTTTTATGCAATGCATATTGCAATGCCAATTGATATAGTTTTTATCAGGATGAATCATGCATACTCGCCGGCCTGTCATTCCTCACACATTCAATAAATTACCCTTACACGTTAAACTGGGATATGCCATCGGACAAATGGCTGATTCACTCGCCTATAATCTTTTTTATGTTTTTTATCTTTTTTTTCTGACAAACGTTGCCAGCATTCCTGCTGCTCAGGCAGGTACTATTGTTCTGATTGCTGTTATCTGGGATGCTGTGGCTGATCCGCTGGTAGGTCAGTTTTCAGATAATATCTGTTCACACTGGGGGCGGCGCAGACCATTAATGCTGGCAGCTATTCTGCCATATACCCTGCTATTGTTACTGCTCTATACTGATATTTCATCTCTCAGCACCAATCAGAAAACGGTTTATTTCACCATAATTGCCATTCTGTTCTGGTCTGCTTACAAAATCTACGTCATACCTTTCTACACTTTAGGTGCAGAAATGACCAATAACTTTGATGAACGTACTTCGCTTCGGGTATGGGCGGGTTATGCACTTAATGCAGCCGTTCTTGTATCTTCTTGCGCTCCGCCGCTGATTGTTAAATGGATTGTAGATCATGGATTCAGTGTCAGCAGCGGCTGGCACGGCGTGAGTGTGATATTTGCTGTTCTGACTTTACTGAGCGGACTCACCTGCTGGTTTCTGACACGTGGTTATGAACTGCCTGTCCGGCATAAAACAAGCCGAATACATAGCAGATACCGGCTTCTGGCTTTTATTCGCGAAGTTATCAGTAACATGATTGAAATCTGGCGTCTTTCATCAAGTAAATTTCTCGGCGCATCAGTTTTTTTCTGGTCGGCTGCTTACGCGCTCAGTACCGGAGCCTTATATTATTTATTCTTAAACAACATGGCATACAGCGAAAAAGATGCTGCGATCTGTTTTTTGATTTACAGCTTACTGGCTCTTGCCTGGCTTCCCGCTGTAAATTATACCGCGCAGAAATTTGATAAAAGAAATGTCTATTATCTGTCTATGCTCATCAGCTCAATAGGCACAGGCGTATTCTTTTTTTGCGGATTTCCTAACAGAACTATGCTGATAATTTTTTTAATTCTGCTGCAACTTGGTAATAGTTATTTTTGGACTATATATTATTCCATGATGTACGACATTAGTGAGCTGGATGATTTTATTAACAACAAACGAAGAGAAGGAGCAATTACAGCCCTGATGTCATTCTTACAAAAATTCGGTAGTGCACTGGCCATTTGGTTTATTGGTTTTTATCTGGAGAAACATGGATATATATCATCCACAGGTCAGGAAACCATTATTCAGCCACCACTGGCACAACAGGCTATTCTGGAATTAAACACATGGATTCATGCATTAGCCGGCATTATTGCTGCACTGTGTGCCATTGGTTATCCACTGACCCGCAGCCGTTATCAGGCATTACTTACCGCTCTTAAAGCAAAAAAAGAGCAGCAGCCGTACACCACCAGTAATTTCAAACAATTATTGTAAAAATACTGCAAAAGCTGATATTTACAATATAATCAAGATAAACAACATGATACATGTAAAAAAGGAGAAATATTATGACTAAGAAACGTGCACGGGAATTAGGAATTCCTCTAACCGGCATCACTGGCAAAAACAATGCGATAACCGATGTATGCGGCATTGAAGTTGGCTACAGTACCGTTATCTATGGTACACCGGATGATTATACAGGTCCGGGTTCAGCCTTTGCCCGTACTGGTGTAACCGCTATTTTGCCCAGAGGTAAACAACACAGTGCTGTATTCGTTGGCAGGCATGATTTAAACGGCAATGGAGAATTAACCGGCACACACTGGCTGGATGATTCAGGTTTAATGCATGGTCCGGTACTCATTACCAATACTAACAGCGTAGGTATTGTTCGCGATACCACCAGCAAATGGATGATAGATAATCACTTTTATTTTCCATATGTTAACAATGGTCAGCCTGTAGACGGCGTAGGATATTTTTATCCGGTAGTGGGCGAAACATGGGACGGATTATTAAACGACATTAATGGTTTTCATATCAAACCTGAACATGCACTTGAGGCTTTAAATAATGCACACGCAGGTGCCATTGCTGAAGGTAACGTCGGTGGTGGCACCGGCATGATCTGCCATGATTTCAAAGGTGGTACCGGCACCGCATCACGTATAGTCAGCACAGAAGCCGGTGAATTTACTCTGGGTGTACTGGTACAGGCCAACCATGGGATGCGTGATACTTTTCAAATTTGCGGTATTCCGCTGAAAGATGAATTTGGTCCTGAAACCATGCCGGTAATTAATACTTTTGCCCCCAAGCCGGGAACAGGATCTATCATTGTGATTCTGGCTACCGACGCCCCGTTACTTCCCTGGCAACTGAGTAAACTTACCAAACGTGTCCCTATTGGCATCGGCTTACTCGGCGCTTATGGTGATAACGGTTCCGGCGACATTTTTCTGGCTTTCTCTACCGCTAATGAAAATGCTTACAGTCTGGGCATCAGCAAAATTGATATGCTGAGCGATGAAATTATTGATCCGCTTTATATTGCCACAGTAGAAGCAGTTGAAGAAGCAGTATTAAATGCTTTATGTGCAGCTGAAACCATGGAAGGTCGTGACCACAATCTGGTTCAGGCGCTACCGCAGGATCAACTGTTAGCAATTTTGAAAAAATACGGAAAAATCAAATAAATAATTAATATTTATCAATTTCAGCCCGTTAATTATGAGTTAACAGATAACTTACGGGCTGAAATAAATTAATACGATTCGATTCAAATATCAGCATTCCGAATCAATAACATAAGAAAATTTGAAATAACGCCTTTTATTTACCGTTAATATTTTGCCTGATACATCAACCTGGCTCTTCTTTATTTCCTGACGGTATTTGATTTATTAAATTTTTCTGTATTGAATAACTAAATCTGATAGTTCACAAATTCTGATATAAACCAAAATAGATATATATAACAACATGTTTTTAAATAAATTAATTTAATCCATTATAAAAAACCGGCTTTTTTTACATCAATGCGTTTTTTTTACAAATTGAATGTGGCAGAATCACCTTAACTTGCCGGAGAGTTTGTTACTCTCCAGACCTTAATGGGAGCCTTAAATATGTCAATAAAAAAAGTAGTTAGCCTGATTGAAGAAAATGATGCCAAATTCATTGATTTGCGCTTTACCGATACAAAAGGCAAACAGCAGCACGTATCCGTGCCAGCCAGAATTGTGCTGGAAGACCCTGAAGAATGGTTTGAAAACGGTCAGGCTTTTGATGGTTCTTCCATCGCCGGCTGGAAAGGAATTCAGGCTTCCGATATGACTCTGAGACCAGATGCATCGACAGCATTTATTGACCCTTTCTATGATGACACCACAGTAGTTTTAACCTGTGATGTTATCGATCCGGCTAATGGTCAGGGTTACGACCGTGATCCGCGCTCCATCGCAAAACGTGCCGAAGCTTATCTGAAATCAACCGGTATCGGTGATACTGCATTCTTTGGTCCGGAACCGGAATTTTTCGTGTTTGACGGCGTAGAATGGCAAACCGATATGAGCGGTACCCGTTACAAAATTCATTCTGAAGAAGCCGCATGGTCTAGCGGTAAATCATATGACGGTCAGAATACCGGACACCGCCCGGGCGTTAAAGGCGGCTATTTCCCTGTAGCACCTGTTGATTCCGGTCAGGATTTACGTTCTGCCTGCACCCAGACACTGGAAGCGATCGGCATTCCGGTAGAAGTACATCACCACGAAGTTGCCACAGCCGGTCAGATGGAAATCGGTACCCGCTTCAATACACTGGTGCGCCGTGCTGACTGGACACAAGATATGAAATATGTCATCCAGAATGTAGCGCACAACTTTGGCAAAACTGCTACTTTCATGCCAAAACCTATTCTGGGTGACAATGGTTCCGGTATGCATGTACATCAGTCTATCTGGAAAGACGGACAAAATCTGTTTTCCGGTGATGGCTACGCCGGCTTGTCTGATCTGGCTTTGTACTACATCGGCGGTATCATTAAACATGCTAAAGCACTGAATGCGCTGACTAATCCGTCAACCAACTCTTACAAACGTCTGGTACCGCATTTTGAAGCCCCGACTAAACTGGCCTACTCTGCCAAAAACCGTTCAGCTTCTATCCGCATTCCGTACGTTGCCAGTGCAAAAGCCCGCCGTATCGAAGCTCGTTTTCCGGATCCAACCGCTAATCCTTATCTGGCTTTCACCGCTTTGTTAATGGCCGGACTGGACGGCATCCAGAATAAAATTCATCCGGGTGATCCTTCAGATAAAAATCTGTACGATTTACCACCGGAAGAAGATGCTCTGGTACCAACCGTATGTGCTTCTTTAGAAGAGGCACTGGAAGCACTGAAAGCAGACCATGAATTTTTAACCCGTGGCGGCGTATTCAGTCAGGACTGGATCGACAGCTATATTGAATTCAAGAGCGATGATGTAAAACGCATCCGTATGGCACCACATCCGCTTGAATTTGAAATGTATTACAGTCTGTAAAATATTAGTCTCAAGCTGATTCTCAGACCGCTTATCTGTGAATAAATCCGCCATACCGGTAAAATTTATCCCACAGATAAAGCGGTCTGAATTGTATCCGGATTTTAGCTGACTCAAGCTTTATACACTTCTGCAATCTGTCAGCATAATAGCAATGTAAAGTATTCAGCTCTGCCGAAATACTTAAGTACATTCAATCACAAATTTCTCCTTTTTATTTTTATTCAAAAATAAAATTCACTGTTACTTGTGTATCATTTTCGCCGACAGCATTTGGT
Organism: Snodgrassella alvi wkB2; assembly: GCF_000600005.1. NCBI lineage: Bacteria > Pseudomonadati > Pseudomonadota > Betaproteobacteria > Neisseriales > Neisseriaceae > Snodgrassella > Snodgrassella alvi. The sequence goes on along the minus strand of NZ_CP007446.1, from coordinate 848,334 downwards.
AAAACAGCCATTCATGGCAGTTACGGTAGGGATACGGTAACATTATGTCTATCTGAACTAAAAAAATATTTATTATGACCACGCAAGACATGCTCGCTACTGTAGACCTAGGCTCTAACAGTTTTCGTCTCCAGATTTGCCACAATCAGAACGGCCATTTACAGGTCATTGATTCCATCAAAGAAATGGTAAGGCTGGCAGCAGGACTGGACGAACAAAAAAATCTTGATCAGGATTCTCAGCAACGTGCATTGGATTGTCTGGCCAGATTCGGAGAAAGGCTGCGTGGTTTCAATCCCGACCAGGTAAGAGTTGTTGCAACCAATACTTTTCGCGTTGCCAAAAATATCAGCCAGTTTATACCGCTTGCCGAAGCCAGACTGGGTTTTCCGATTGATATTATTGCCGGACGCGAAGAAGCCAGACTGATATATACCGGTGTGGTTCACACCTTACCGCCTAAGGGTGAAAACATGCTGGTAATAGATATTGGCGGCGGCTCTACTGAATTTGTTATCGGACAGGATTTACAGCCTGCCATTACTGAAAGCCTGAATCTTGGCTGTGTTTCCTACAGTATGCGGTTCTTCCCGCGCGGTAAAATACACCATAAAAATTTTCAGGCCGCAGTCAACAATGCACGGGCAGAAATTCAGCGTATTTCCGTCGCACTTAAAAATATTGGCTGGCATTACGCTATTGGTACCTCCGGCTCTGCCCGCTCAATTCGCGATGTGATTGCAGCCGGCGACACAACCATCGATGCAATTACCGCAACACAAATGCACAAAATTGCCAATCATATTATTGCAGCCGGAAGTACCAAAAAAGCCAAACTGGAAGGCTTAAAATCAGACCGGACAGAGGTTTTTGCCGGCGGACTGGCTGTAATGATCGCCGCCTTTGCCGAACTGAATATCAGCGAAATGACAGTAACCGATGCAGCACTGCGGGATGGTGTGTTTTACGACATGATCGGACGACAACTTGGTGATGATATGCGCAACCAGACTATAGCTGATTTTCAGCAGCGCTATCATGTTGACACCATCCAGGCAGAACGGGTAGCTGGGCTGGCTCAAATGATATTCAATCATCTGTCCGCCTCCGTCTCTCCTGATCATCCGGAACAATGGCAGCAATATGTACACTGGGCTGCGCTGGTACATGAAATTGGTCTGGATATTTCCCATACTGGTTTTCATAAGCATGCAGCCTATATCCTCGATCAGGCTGATATGCCCGGTTTTTCACGTAAAGAACAGCATATTCTGGCCACAATGGTATTAGGACAGCGCGGCGACCTACGGAAAATAGCCGAATTCAGTCAGCAGGAAATGCTCTGGCTGGGTATATTGTCATTACGGCTGGCTGCACTGTTCTGCCGGGCACGGCAAGACATTCAGATACCGGTGAATCATTGTGACATTCACTATGACAAACAGTTAAGGAAACTGACCATCAGCCTGAGTAAAGAAAGGTTAAAACACAATCCGCTTACAGATAGTGTCTTATTGCAGGAATCTGTTTTATGGCAGAAAATTGGATTACAGTTAGAAATCAAAGCCATGTAAACCAGAAATCAGTCAAGGATGTCCCATGAGTACAACGCCGAATGTTTCCAGTAACAAACTGGCTCAGACCCATAATCTGCCTAGTCTGGTACATCGCAGCAATGTCAGCAACATGCCGGCACAATCCATGACTATTATCCGGATTAAAGAAAAGCAACTAATCAATCATAGCTTCACTGGCGACGATATATGCAGTAAAAACATACCGGCACCTGATACAGAGTGTCTTACATGGATTCACCTGATTGGTATTACTGATAACGAACAGTTGCATCAGCTATTACAGCCTTTTAATATCCATGAACTGGCCATGGAAGACATGCTTAGTCGCAAGCAGCGTCCGAAAATTGAAGACTATGGACATTATCTATTTGTAGCCGCACGAGTTTTTGTTTATAAAAAACAAAAACTGCAATATAACCAGATTTATATCATTATCGGTCAGAATTATATTATTACTTTCCAGTTTGAACCGCTTGGATTACTGCATATTATCCGTAAATATATTCAGCATAATTACAGCGATATCTACCGCAAAGGAATTGATTTTCTGGCGTATTCATTACTGGATCGTATCATTGATGATTATTTCGTTACTGTAGATGAATTTGATAATCGGGTTGAAGGTGTTGACAAACGCCTGTTTAGCAACAGTAATAAAAACTTACTGATTCTGATCCACCAGTTAAAACGTGATGCCAGTAATCTGCGCCGTACCCTTTCCCCTATCCGTGATATTGTCGGCCGAATTGTACATGGTGAATTTTCCATGTTCAGTCAGAACACTCATGTTTATTTACTTGACGTGTATGACCATACCCAGCAATTAATGGAAACGCTCGACAGTGCACGAGATACTGTAATGGGCATGATGGATGTGCATTTATCCTATCAGTCAAACCATCTGAATGAACAAATGCGCATGCTTACCGTTATCACTATCATCGTCATGCCACTGAATGTCCTTACCGGTATCTATGGGATGAATTTTGATAACATGCCTGAATTACACTGGCATTATAGTTATTTTGTGGTACTCGGTCTTATGGCGACTATAATTATTAGCTTATTAATTTATTTCTACAGACGGCGCTGGTTATAACTATCAATAGCTTCTATAATAACAATCAGTCTTCATAGAAAGACAATAATTAATACAGAAATACACATCAGAGGCTATTCCATGAAACCTACACCTTTACCACCACAAGGTGCGCAGCATCAGCTTTCCATGTCTGTACTTATGACTCCAGCATTAGCAAATTTTCACGGAAATGTACATGGCGGAGATTTACTCAAGCTACTGGATCAGGTAGCCTATGCCTGCGCCAGTCGTTATTCTGGCGAATATGTAGTAACATTATCAGTTGATCAGGTAATATTCAAAGAACCAATTCACGTGGGCGAACTCGTTACTTTTTATGCGTCAGTTAACCATGTCGGCCGAACTTCTATGGAAGTTGGTATTCGCGTGGAAGCACAGGATATCCAGCATCGCAGTGCACGTCACACTAATAGTTGTTATTTCAGCATGGTTGCTGTAGACAAAAACGGCAAACCTACAGTTGTACCGCCGCTATGTATTGCCAGCGAAGAAGAGGCTCGCCGTTTTCAGGAAGGAGCCATTCGCAAAGAAGCCCGGTTAAAAGCTGCAAAAACCAGACATACACAATCTGCCTGATCTATTTAAAGGGAATATAAATGTTTACAGGAATTGTCTGCGGTTTAGGTACCGTTACCTCTATTCAAGAGTATGAACAATTGCGCACAATACAGGTACGTCTCCCTGAGGGAGCCTGTGACAACCTGACTATCGGTGCTTCTATTGCCAATAATGGCTGCTGCCTGACCATTACAGCCATTAAAGGTGATGAAGTATGTTTTGATGTCATGGCGGAAAGTCTGGCCAAAACCAATTTAGGACAACTACAAGTAGGTGATGCGGTAAACATTGAGCGGGCTGCACGCTATGGGGATGAAATTGGCGGTCATATTATGAGTGGTCATATTTTTACTACGACCACCATTAATAAAATTGACGATACACCTGATAATCGTACTGTCTGGTTTAATCTCCCTGAAAGTACAGCCCCTTATATCCTTACTAAAGGTTTTATCGGGCTGAACGGTTGCAGCCTGACCATCGGCGAGGTAACCACTACTGAATTTAACGTTCATCTGATTCCCGAAACCCTGAACCGGACTTTATTTGGACGCTGTCAGGTAAATGATCGCATCAATCTCGAAGTGGATGCTCAGACACAGGCAATTGTTGATACTGTGCAGAAATATATGCAACAGTATATAAATAAAGTAAAAAATTAATTATAAATTTGCTTATATATAAAATATGTTATATAAATATACAGAAACTGATTACTATTTATCCTAATAAGTAATAATCAGTTTCAAAATATTCGGCTATAAATAATTATTTGTTATTAATTTTATCTTTAAACTGAGTTTAATCGAAAATATTAAAGTACCTAAGTGACAGATATATAGATAATATTGTCGCAGGTAAAATTAATAATCCTATTCCTATCAGGGCACCAAAACTCAAACACAATGCAGCGTTAGGAAAACCGCAGCAACAGCCAATAATCACCAATATTTTCAGAAAACGATTAGTAGAAATATCAAATATCCATACAAACATCATAATTAATAATATTACTGTGGCTAAAAAAGCCATTACTCCCAATGTGAAATAAAAAATTTCATCACTGCTCATATTTTCCGGCATAGGCATAATATGCAATAAACGTAAAAACGGAAATGCTTTATCATCACCTACAATACCTAGAAAGAAACATGGTGATCCTATAATCAGGCACATGACAGAAATACTAAAACGCCGTAGAAATGTAGCCATAGTATATTCTTTATCCATAGTAGTTATCCTCTGTAATAATATTGATTAAAAATGTAATACATCTATTAAATTTATTAATTTATTTAATAAACTCAATACGAGCAGCAGATGTGACAATTAGTTTTAATTAATGAAATATTTCACGGCCAGTTATCATACTGATATTTTATATTTTTTTAATAGATATTTTTTAAATATAAAAACTAAATCATACTATAACTTTATTGATGACATATTTTAGCTGATTACCTTTAATCTAATTCTCTTTGGCTTTGTTGTGGGCTGGTAATTTGCACCACCTTTCAAATACCAATAAGCTAGGTAATAAGTAAATATGTATAAAGGGAGGCTGAAAATACCTAGCAGAAATACCAAACTGAATAATAAATGAGGAATAGCACAACATGACGCGATGATGACAACTGTCTTAATCCAAATATTTGATTTACAGTTAAGAGCCCATCCTAAAATCATTAAAACAAGTATAGTAAGTATAAAGTAGACTGATAACAAAAGCAGAATTAAATCATTATTTTTGTTTTCTTTATGAATTAATCCGATATACAACAATATTGGATATCCATAGCAAATTATAATTGCCAAAGAAGAGCATAAACGCGAAAAAAATACTGTTGGTGTAAAAGAGCTCATTACTATTCCTATATTTTCATAAATAAACTTTTCTTTACATTTATAAACAAATTATAACTTTAATAACTTAGATTTTCAATATTATTTTTTATTCTAAAAACTACAATTTAATTTTTTATTATTTCAGACAAATCCAGATTAATTTTTTTAGATACATACATATATTCAGACATCAATTGATATATAACATTATGTCTTCTAAGTTTAATTCATAAGGTATTTAAGGCAATACTATCCTATTCAGACAAATTTATATCTGGAATAAAATTTTTAATAAAAAAATTGAATTTAATAGCTAATAAATTTATCGGATACTTTATTTTTGTAATTATAAGATTTGTTTATTCAGACTATATAAATAAGAAATGACTGGGACAATCACCATTGAGCTTGCAGATATGGCTTACGGCACGATGTGTATGGAAAGCAAATTTAAAAATCTATACTATTAAAGTTCAGGAATAATATTGATATCGAATCAAATCTGATGAGCCAATTACTGGCTTCTATAGATATCTATCAGGTAAAATCTGGCTCGAATTTTATTCCCGAAACTGTTTTCCATAAAGTGCAGCTGATTAAAAAAAATTCTTGTCTACAAGGTATTTAATTAAAAGAATAGAAAATATAATTAAATATTATTTTATCTCGATAATAAAAGCTGTTCCGCCAAGTTTGTATTTATCCACCCTTCTACATTCAATCTGTTTTCAAAACGGCTTACTGCTATGTTTCGCTATATACTTACGCAATCAGAAGCAGAAACCTTTATAAACCTTTTTGTATACCGCGTAATATTATTTACCAATACCATTCTATCGTTACTTTCAAAAAAATTTCTACTTTAATCTGAACATGCAGAATTAATTTATGAATCTGTTTTATAGCAGATTGTACAATCTTATGACTGTCAGAATAATCTTTGTTGGTTAGTTGGCAAGTTTTGTGAAAAAATTCGCTAACTGACTGAACTTTACCTTGTTCAAAAATTCAGCTTGCCAGTACCTGAATAACCGAAGAAATCGACTGACTCATGTTTTATTCATCAATAATGCCTGCCGGTAAAATTTTATTATCTCATTGCCTATTCTGTAACTTGAGTAAAAAAAAACATTATTATTTATATAATTTCCTGCCCGATTAATGATATTGCAGCTTAATCTGTTTATTTTAATTTTTTTATTCCGGTAATTTCGTAGCCGGCATTCGAATAACGCTAAGATAAAAGCGCACCAGCCCCGGTAATCCAGAGTAAAATAACTCTTATTTTATTAAGGGAGCGTTGTTTACTATCATGAGTATTGCCACCATTCCTGAAATTATTGCCGACATAAAAGCCGGTAAAATGGTTATTATTACTGATGCAGAAAACCGTGAAAACGAAGGTGATTTAATCATGGCTGCACAGTTTGTCACACCTGAAGCCATCAATTTCATGATTAAATATGCCCGGGGTCTGGTTTGCCTGCCTCTGGAAGAAGAAATAGTAGATCGCCTCCGCTTACCACTGATGACACAGAATAATGGCGCTCAGTATGGTACTAATTTTACGGTTTCCATAGAAGCAGCACATGGTATTACTACCGGTATTTCCGCAGCAGACCGTGCCCATACTGTACAGGCAGCAGTTTCCCCTACAGCCAAAGCAGAAGATATTGTCCAGCCGGGTCATATTTTTCCATTACGTGCACAAAAAGGCGGCGTTCTGGTTCGTACCGGACACACTGAGGCAAGCGTTGATTTAGCCAAACTGGCCGGCCTGATTCCGGCAGCCGTTATCTGTGAAATCATTAATGACGACGGCACTATGGCCCGTATGCCGGAGCTAATGGTTTTTGCTGAAAAACATGATATTAAAATTGGCACTATTGCTGATTTGATTGAATATCGCAGCCGTCACGAAAGTCTGATAGAAGAACTGGGAGTAAATACTATCCATACAACATGGGGAGATTTTACTCAGCATGTATATGTTGATCAATTATCCGGTGAAACCCATCTGGCACTGGTTAAAGGCGATCCGGAAACTGCCGGTGAAGTACTGGTAAGAGTACATGAACCATTTAGTGCCATGGATTTTCTGCAACCGGATCAGTTGCATACATGGCCACTACCTGAAGCTATGGCACGTATACAGCAAGCTGATGCCGGTATAATAATACTGATGCACCGTACTGAAACCGGAGCCACTTTATTAGACCGCACCTTACCCAAAGGCACTCATCAGACCAGACAGTGGGATAGTAAAACTTATGGTATCGGTGCTCAGATATTGGCTGGTTTAAAAGTCAAACGTATGCGGGTAATGGGTAAGCCTTCTGCCTTTACCGGTCTGAATGGATTTGGTTTGGAAGTTACCGGGTTTGAAGAACCATCCCGATAATAATTCTTTACTAAACAAGTATATATTTTAGTAACACAATTAAATACAATACCCCACCTCAGGCTGTCTGAATTATCTGTTGCCATGGAACACCGGCATCGGGTATTTTCCGACAGCCTATTGTAATGGCTGTTATTTAAGGATGGTATCTAATGCAACTGACCCCGCAAAAATGGGCTGCTTCCGGTTTAACTTTCGGCTGCGTTGTTTTCGGACTCGGCAGCCTGATTGTTAAATTTGTATCTATTGGTTCTTATGCCATTGCATTATGGCGTGTATTCATTGGTGGTATCGTTTTTCTGTTTTTAAGTCGCTATTTTGGTCAGAAACTGCCTGAAAGCAATAAAGCAAAACGGTTTTGTATGCTATCAGGTGTATTTTTAGGTTTTGATCTGGCATTCTGGCATGAAAGCATTCATGCAGTAGGTCCGGGAATTTCTACTCTGCTCAACAGTATGCAGATTTTTTTTCTGGCGGCAATTGCCTGGTTTTTCTTCGGTGAACGACAGAGCAAATTACAACTATTTAGCATGATATTGTCTGTAATCGGTATTTTACTGATCGCCCACCCTGAACTCAGACACAATTCACATGGTGGTTATGGTATTTTTATCGGTCTGATTTCCGGTGCAGCAATGGCTGCTTCCATGGCATGTATTCGTCAGGCACATCTGGCAGAGCCGGTTGCATTATTTCCGCTGATGCTGCTGGTCAGCGTCGGAGCAGTCGGTGCATTAATTGTGCCAAGTATTCTCATTGATTCAAGCCATTTCTGGCCTACTAACACAAAAGATATTCTTCTGATCATGATTTACGGTGTGGTCATGCAGTGTTTTGCCTGGGGGTTAATTGCTTATGCCGTACCTTTGCTGTCACTGACTTTAACCGGTTTATTATTATTAAGTGAACCTGTTGCTGCTATTCTGATCGATTTTTTCTTGCTGAATAAACCGATAAATACTGTGCAATGGACTGGTACTGCACTGACCTTACTGGCCATTTATCTGGGCTCACTTAAGCCCAGACACAAACAGAAAAAAACGGTTTAAACATTCCACCCTATTGGCAAATTCGGTAAAATCAGAATGCTAAGCATAAATACTTGTATGTCTGTGATGTAAGTATTTTATTCCGGACAATGCAATGGTGCTTGAGGCGTAACAGATGAAAAAAGGAAACTGAATGAATACCATCACCCCGGAACATAACGGCTCTGGCCTGCGTATAGGCATTGTACAGGCACGCTTTACTAATCCTATCGGAGCAGAGCTGGTCAAAGCCTGTTGCAGCCGCTTGGTTAAACTGGGGGTTAAAGACAGCGATATAACTTTGGCTACTGTGCCGGGTGCTTTAGAAGTACCTCTGGTATTGAAAAGCATGGCTGGTAGCGGCAAATTTGATGCTTTGGTGGCCATCGGAGTGGTTATCCGCGGTGAGACTTATCATTTTGAGCTGGTGTCCAACGAAGCTGCCGCAGGTGTATCCCGAGTTAGTCTGGATCACAATATACCCATTGCCAATGCCATACTGACTACCGAGAACGATGCTCAGGCACTGGCGCGTATGCACAATAAAGGCAGTGAAGCGGCTATAGTTGCAGTAGAAATGGCCAATCTGCTTAAAATTCAATATTGATTATTTATTAAACAAGGACATTGTATACATGTCAATGATTACACCACGTCGTCGTGCACGTCAGTTTGCTGTTCAGGCTTTATATCAGGCACAACTGAATAACGAAGAATCAGCTGCTATTATTGCGCAGAATATTCGTGATAATGAATATTTCGCCAAAGCTGATGAAGAATTGTTTACCCAGATATTTTTTGGTGCCTATAACAATCAGCGTGATTACATGAAACGGATCCGTCCTCTGCTGGACCGCCACGAAGATGAGCTTAATCCAGTTGAACGGGCTGTACTGCTGATGGCCTGCCATGAACTTTCTGCCATGCCGGAAACACCCCATCCGGTAATTATCAATGAAGCTATCGAAATTACTAAAACCTTTGGTGGTACCGATGGCTATAAATTCATTAATGGTATTCTGGATAAACTCTCAGCTGAGTTGAGAACACCTGCATGATATAAAAACGGATTAGCTATATCATAAAACAGATATTTTATTTAAAAATATCTGTTTTTATTTATAAAAAAACATATTTACCAAATAAATCTAATGAAATATAAATAAATTCTGATATTATTATCAAATAATATTATGTAAATCTATAATATTATTTTTTATAAAAATTAACTTAAAACATTGCTGATTTATAAGCATATTGAGTTTGATTTCACACTAGGAGATTTATAAAATTTATGTCCCGTACTCGACAATCATCAGCATTAAATGATAAACATAATTTTTTAATGACAGAAAAAGGCGGCCTGGTTGAACTGGCTCCGCCATGGAAAAGAGTTACAGCATATCTGATTAATTATGTAATATATTATTTTATATTTTACATTGCTTTACATGTTTACAATTTTCAAACTGATTATGAATCGAATCATTCACAAAATATTATAAATCCTTTTGAATTATGGTTTTTTGCAGATTATAGAACTGATAAGTCAATAGAATCTATTTTTTCATTCTTATTTATGGATAATGAGTTTGAGGGAGGTGTACATCAACCAATACGAATATTCTTATATATCATATTACCTTTACTCATTTATGTTGTATTTCAATTTATACAAATGAGTCTAACAGGCCAATCTGTTGGTAAGCGATTAATGAAAATCAAAGTTATTAAAAAGAATGGTGAGAAAGCTGGCTTTTTCAATGTAGTATTAATTCGTGAAATTTTTTATACATTCATTACTCTTATCCTTTTTACAATGTTAATAATAATAATAGATGTGCCACCCAATCTAATGGATTTCGCTAAAAATGTTGGAGTTTACCAGAATTTTATTTATAAATTTTTAAATTATTTATATAGGATTTTATGTATATTCACTGAATTTTCAACTTTATTTCTTTTTATTTGTATAATTATGTTATTTATAAGAAAATCAGATTATCGTACACTGCAAGACTTTTTGGCTAATACAATCGTTGTTAAAATTAAATAACTAAGAAGCCTCAGGAAAAATTAAAATTTCTTGAGGCTGACTAAATTTAAAATTACTCAAATAATATTAATATATTTTTTATAAAGCTATTTTGAAATATTTTGTACTACTTTGGTTTTTGCAAGTTTATCCTGTAAAGTGATAGATAAAAATTTATCTGAAAGTAGTCGATATAGACACGTTAAATTGAATATATTTACCAAAAGAATGATAAATAATAACGGAAGTGTTGTTACTGATGACCATAGCTTAAGCAACGTCAGTAAGAAAAAATTCCAAAAATCCTCATTATGTAGATCTGGTAAATAAAAAATAGTTATTACAAGAAAAAATAAATATAAATAATAAATGATCTCCCTTTTTATCACATTAATCCAAAAATCAGACAACCTAATATTAAGGTATATTACCCTGAACCCATTATCTTTTTACCTATAAACTGCCACCGTGTATACCTTCAATACCATTTATCACAGCACAATGGATTATGATGAGTAAAACTGGTCAGTCATTTGGTAAGCGCATTATGAAAATTAAAGTTATTAACCTTGACGGACGCAATCCGGGATTTGTCGGTACTGTATTAATTCGTGAAATTTTGTTTCAAACAATTATCATTATTTTTTCATACTTATTGATTGAAATTTTTAACCTTAATCCTGAATCTACTGAGAAAATATTTAACTATTTAATTACATTTATTTGTTTTTTTATGCTGTTCAGAACAGAGGCCAATCGTCGTACTCTCCAAGATTATTTGGCCAAAACAATTGTCATAAAAGTATAATTATATATACTTAAGAATATTACATACTGATATGTCGTTTCAGCAATATTAATTTCTGTGTAGTCTGAAATTAACTTGTTAAAATTATATAATCAACTCAGTTCTAAGTTTACAAACATCAACTGCCTGCGTACCATGCTGGCAGTTGTTTTACATTTACAGATAAAAACCAATACAAGGGAATGCATAATGCCACAATACCGTTCACAAACTTCTACACATGGGCGTAATATGGCCGGTGCACGTGCGCTCTGGCGTGCAACAGGTGTCGCTGATAGTGATTTTGGTAAACCGATTATTGCCATAGCCAATTCTTTTACCCAATTTGTTCCCGGACATGTGCATTTGCACGATATAGGTCAGCTGGTAGCACGTGAAATTGAACGTTCTGGCGGTATTGCCAAGGAATTTAATACCATCGCGGTTGATGATGGCATCGCTATGGGACATGAAGGAATGCTTTATAGCCTGCCTTCACGCGACCTGATTGCGGATAGTGTGGAATATATGGTCAACGCACATTGTGCTGATGCACTGGTGTGTATATCCAACTGTGACAAAATTACTCCGGGAATGCTGATGGCATCCATGCGCTTGAACATTCCGACTATTTTTGTCTCCGGTGGTCCGATGGAGGCAGGTAAAATTATCGCTACCACCAATGGTGAGCAACAAATCCGCAAGCTGGATCTGATTGATGCAATGATTGAGGCTGGTAACGATAAAATCAGCGATGAAACGGTTGCACAAGTGGAGCGTAGTGCCTGCCCTACCTGCGGTTCATGCTCAGGTATGTTTACGGCTAATTCAATGAACTGTCTGACTGAAGCGCTGGGTTTATCCTTACCCGGTAATGGTTCTTTACTCGCTACTCATGCATTACGTAAAGAACTTTTTCTTGAAGCAGGCCGGCGTATTGTTGAATTAGCCAAACGCTATTATGAACAGGATGACTCCAGTGTGCTTCCGCGCAGTATTGCAACTAAGGCAGCTTTTAATAATGCTATGAGTCTGGATATTGCTATGGGTGGTTCTACCAATACGGTATTACACTTACTGGCAGCCGCCACCGAGGCCGGTGTTAATTTTAAAATGGCTGATATTGATCAGTTAAGCCGCCATGTACCCTGCCTGTGTAAAGTGGCTCCGGCTACACAGAAATATCACATGGAAGATGTGCATCGTGCCGGCGGTGTTATGGCCATTTTATCCCAGCTTAATCATGCCGGTTTACTAGATACCAGTGTACATACTGTACATATGCCTACACTGGCAGATGCGATTAAGCACTGGGATGTAAGCAATCAGAACAATACTGAGGCAATACAACGATATCGGGCTGCACCGGGCGGTATCCGTTCAACAGAGGCCTTCTCACAAAACGCGATGTGGCCTTCTCTGGACCTGGATCGTGAAAATGGCTGTATCCGTGATAAACAGCATGCTTATTCTCAGGACGGCGGTCTTGCTGTGTTATTCGGTAATCTCGCAGAACGTGGCTGTGTAGTTAAAACGGCTGGTGTAGATGATAGTATTCTTAAATTTACCGGCCGTGCCCGGGTGTTTGAAAGTCAGGATGAGGCTGTTGAAGCCATTCTGGGTAACCAAATAGTAGCTGGTGATGTGGTTATTATCCGTTATGAGGGTCCCAAAGGCGGCCCCGGAATGCAGGAAATGCTTTATCCGACCAGTTATCTGAAATCTAAAGGTTTGGGTAAAGCATGTGCTCTGCTTACAGACGGCCGTTTTTCCGGGGGCACTTCGGGGCTTTCAATTGGTCATGCTTCTCCTGAAGCTGCCGAAGGCGGCAATATCGGGCTGGTACAGGAAGGAGATATTATCGAAATTGATATTCCTGAACGCCGGATACATCTGGCTGTATCTGATGCAGAGTTAGTACAACGCCGCACAGAAATGGAAAGTCGTGGTGCTCGTGCATGGAAACCTGTTAAACGTCAGCGTCATGTCTCTGTTGCTTTACGTGCCTATGCAGCCATGACTACAAGTGCTGATACCGGTGCTGTACGTGATGTAACACAAGTAGAGCGACAAGATTAATTCATTCTGTCAGAGTACCCGTTTCGCTGTCCGGATAGCGAAACGGGTTTATTTTTTTAATCAAAATACACAGTGTATTAATTTGATATTCTGATCAATTCTTTAAATATGATTAAAGTGGTCAGATTAGCGCTATATGTGCAAACATGCTATCGTAACCATGTTGTAATATGCTTTTACTGTTTGTCACTATGTCTACTGCTGATTTTCCCTTTCCAGTAAGTGCCAATACGCTTGCCAAACTGACCAAACTCAATATTACTAATATTTGGGATTTGGCTTTACACCTACCGTTACGCTATGAAGATGAGACACATATTACGCCGATTGCTGATGCACAGAACGGGGTGCCGGTACAGATCGAAGCTACTGTTATTCATCAGCAAATACAATTTCGTCCGCGCAAACAGCTGGTAGTACAAGTTCAGGATGTATCCGGACATGTCTTGTATCTACGATTTTTGCATTTTTATCCTAATCAGCAAAAACAACTGGCAGAAGGTAATGTGATTCGGGCTCTGGGTGAAATCAGACATGGTTTTTTTGGCGATGAAATGGTGCACCCAAAAATTCGCACTGATATTGATAAAGGACTGGCAGAAAGCCTCACTCCCGTTTATCCCACCGTTAACGGACTAAACCAGCCTGCCCTTCGCCGGCTGATTCAGGCTGCACTCAAGCATCTGCCGGCAGATGATACACTGCCGGCTGAATTATTACAGCAGTTACAATTACCTCCTCTGCTGGAAAGCCTGATTTTTCTGCACTCCCCACCGCCAGAGTACACTGCGCGTGATTTACATGAAGGTACTTTACCAGCATGGCAAAGGCTGAAATTTGATGAATTGCTGGCTCAGCAGTTATCCATGAGGCTGGCACGCCAGCAACGCTTAAACGGGCATGCAAAAGCTTTAACTGGTAACGGCCATATTAGTGAGCATTTACTGGCTAATCTGAGTTTTACCTTAACAGAAGCTCAGCAGCGTGCTCTTGCTGAAATCACTGATGATTTAGCCCAGACACACCCGATGCACCGTTTACTGCAGGGAGATGTGGGCAGCGGTAAAACCATTGTTTGTGCTCTGGCAGCGGCAATAGCAATAGAAGCCGGTTTTCAGGTAGCGGTCATGGCACCTACAGAAATTCTGGCTGAACAACATTATCTGAAATTCACACAATGGTTTTCACCTTTAGGAATCCGGATTGCCAGACTTTCAGGCAGTATGCGCAAAAAAGCCCGTGATGACGCACGGAAAGAACTGGCAGATGGTACTGCTCAGCTGGCAATAGGTACGCATGCTCTATTTCAGGATGATGTTACTTTTCATAATCTGGGTCTGATTATTGTTGATGAACAGCACAGATTTGGTGTTGCCCAGCGTCTGGCATTAAAAAATAAAGGTGAAGATGTACATCAGCTGATGATGTCCGCCACACCAATACCACGCACACTGGCAATGAGTTTTTTTGCCGATCTGGATGTTTCTGTCATTGATGAACTGCCTCCCGGAAGAACACCTGTTATAACCCGTCTGGTAAACACTGCCCGCCGTCAGGAAGTTGAAAAACTGGTAAAGCATACCTGTGCACAAGGCCGGCAGGTATACTGGGTCTGTCCGTTAATTGAAGAATCTGAAGTACTGCAATTGCAAACTGCCGTAGATACAGTTGCTGAATTACAGACGGCGTTACCGGAACTGAATATAGGCTTAATACATGGACGGCTCAAGCCGGCAGAAAAAGCAGCTGTTATGACAGAATTTGTTGAAGGCAGTATTCAGGTACTGGTGGCTACAACAGTGATTGAAGTTGGTGTAGATGTACCCAATGCCAGTCTGATGGTAATAGAACATGCTGAACGTATGGGACTGGCACAATTGCATCAGCTTCGCGGTCGGGTGGGACGTGGAGCAGCAGCCAGCCGCTGTGTATTGTTATTCAGTGAACCTCTTAGTGATGTAGCCAAAGCACGTTTGAAAGTAATTTATGAAAATACCGACGGCTTTGAAATTGCCCGGCAAGATTTGAATATTCGCGGACCGGGAGAGTTTCTGGGAGCACGCCAGAGTGGTGTGCCGATGCTGCGTTTTGCCAATCTGGAAGAAGATCTGCCCATACTGGAAAAAGCACGTGATTTAGCGCCTGTTCTGATTAGCCAGCAACCTGAAGTAGTCAATAAACATTTGCAACGGTGGCTATCTCAACGGTCTGCTTATTTGGGCGTATAAAATATTTATCTGTATTAACAGCTCCAGTAAACCTGAAAAAATTAATGACAAAATTCAGCAGCTATATTCTCAGGACTAAACAATTAAACCAGCAATATTTCAAGCTAAAATAAAAAAACCTGTTTGAAAAATCAAACAGGTTTTAAAATCTGGCACGCCCACGGGGAATCGAACCCCGGTTACCGCCGTGAAAGGGCGATGTCCTAACCGCTAGACGATGGGCGCATTAGCTTGATGGTGCACCCGGAGCGATTCGAACGCCCGACCCTCTGGTTCGTAGCCAGATACTCTATCCAACTGAGCTACGGGTGCACTGCTTTCGAACTCGTTTAAGAGTCACCGAAAATCAAGAAGCGCGATAATACGCAATAAATGGTCTTTTGGCAAGCCAAAAATAGATAAAAATGAAAACAAATAGATAAATATCTTGATTTTTATATATTTATTTTGCAACTATATAAGCAAAAAATCTACAGCATTCCGATTCCGGATACTTCACGCGCCAGCTTTGCCGCAGTATTGTCAGTCATACCACCTACAAAATCCAGAACTTTCATATATCCCAGATATAAACCATCCTTTTTATCCAGTTTTTGTTCTTTTAATAATGACAATGCCAGCTCTTGCCTTTTACTAAGCTGACCGGTTTTAATAAAGGCATGTACCGCAGGTACAAGCAAACCCAGTATCGAACCCAGACAAGGAAAAGTAGCTATTTCAGTAATCAGTTTGCTTTGATGGCGGAATATACGTGTGCGAGCCAGCTCTTTTGCAGCGTTCAGGGCTTCACTAACATCCGGACTAGCCAGGGCAAGCAAATCCTTACCACGAAATGAACCATTCAATAAATCCCGATGATGCTTAATAAAAGTATGTGCAATATCGTCTACTGCTCTTCCGATGGCAATTCCGCGCAATCGGGCACAACGCTCCTGACTGCTATAAGACTGCCAGAAATATTCTTTATTTGTCAGCCTGGATAGAATTTGCTCTACGTCTGCCACCTGTAATAATCCCATTTCGACAGCATCTTCCAAATCCAGCAAGGCATAACAAATATCATCAGCAGCTTCCATTAAATATGAAAGCGGATGGCGCATCCACTGATTTTCACCGGTTTGCGGTAACCCCAGCTGTTCTGCAATACAACGCATAAAGGGCAGCTCAGTCTGATAAATATTGAATTTATTCCGCCTATGCGGCGCAGAACTGGTCCACGGATACTTAATTAAAGCACCGATAACAGCAGCAGTCAGACGCATTCCGCCATCATTCTGATACATTTCCAGACTGGCTACCAGACGCAAGCTATGTGCATTTCCTTCATAGGTTTCGATATCATTGCGTTCTGTATTGCTCAATTCCTGTAAATAATGAGCATGCTGCGGATCACGGAACCATTCACGCAATGCATCTTCACCTGTATGACCAAATGGCGGATTACCGAAATCATGAGCCAGACAGGCAACCTGTACAATCGCCCCGATATCAGCAGCATGGCTGCCAGATGGCAGGAAATGGCCGGCATTCAGCATTACACCGACCCGATTTCCAAGACTGCGCCCGACACTGGCAACTTCAACACTATGAGTCAGACGATTATGCGTATGGTCATGTAAGGCAAACGGATGAACCTGCGTTTTACGGGCGAGACGGCGAAAACCACTGGAAAAAACCACACGATCATAATCAATATGAAAATCAGTACGCAGTGCATCAGCCCCCTCTTCACTTGAAGCGGTCACTGTAGGCACAATACAACCATTTTCCGGCTTAAAGCGCTGGGTACTGAGCAACTTAGTCCAGTCCATGCGATATGATGATTTTTTCATATTCAGATAAATTGAAAGCTTCATATGCCGGCTGAGATTATCAGTCGCCATTCTTTAGCTCAGTTTCAACTCATTTATTCCTTCGTTATTATGTTGAAATAATCATAGCATGCAAAAAGTCACATTGTGATTAATTTTAAAAATGATTTTTCCACTCCCTTAAATAAGTAAACACTGCCAATGGTTGGGCAAGCTGCTGCTCTGAGAGGCCTTTTTGGCGTAATGTGGCCATCACTTCCGGTTGACTGGTACGCAAAAAAGGATTGATTGTGCGTTCATGTGCCAGACTTACCGGTAAGGTAGGTAATTTATCTGCCTGTACTAATGCTTTTCTGATTGCAGAATTATTCGGTTCAACGGCTTGTGCAAATTTCAAATTTGCTGCGGTATATTCATGTGCCGGATAAAACAAGGTATCAGGCGGCAGACTGTTTAAACGCTGCAAACTGCTGAACAATTGTGCCATAGTCCCATTCACTCGTCCGCAGCCTGCACTGAACAGCGTATCACCACAAAATACTCTGTAACGACCGGCAGAATCGCATACTAAATAAGCCAAATGATCTGTAGTATGCCCAGGAATATGCCAAACTGTTACATGCTGACCGAATACCTGAAATTTACTGCCTTCAGTTACGGGTATATTCACAATATGCCAATCAATGCAACCGGTAATCTGGCATTGCGAATAATGTTTTTTTAATTCCGCCACCCCATCAATATGGTCATAATGAGAATGAGTAAGCCAGATAGCATCCAGGGTCAGGTTGTGTTCAGTCAGATAATTTATGACAACAGGTGCTTCGCCCGGGTCAATTACTATAGCCTGATTTTCTTGCTGCAACAGCCAGATATAGTTATCAGAAAGAGCGGGTAACGGGATTATTTTCATGACAAATATAAATTTATTAACAATATAACAACCAGTACTGCAAAGCAATCAGCGTTTTTCCATCATGAATCTGATTATTTGCCAGTGCCGAACGCACTTGCTCACGATTGAGCAACACTGGTTCAATAATTTCATCTTCATCCGCCGCCAGAGCACTATTTGGTTGCACATTTTCAGCCAGATAAAGATACATTTTTTCATCACCGAAACCGGGAACAGTATAAAAAGTATGTATCAGTTTTACTTCAGCAGCAGTATAAGGGGTTTCTTCAGCCAGCTCGCGCAAAGCAGCATGCGCAGGATCTTCATTTTTTCCGTCCAGCTTACCTGCCGGGATTTCCAGTAAAGCCTCACCTACCGGATAGCGCCACTGTCGTACCAATACCACTTTTTGCTCAGCCGTAACCGCAAGTACAGCCGCGGCACCCGGATGCTGTACAACTACCCGCTGTGCCTGGTTGCCATTGGGTAAACGAACAGTGTCCTCTGAAACATTTAAAAAGGAACCGCGATAAACTTCTTTACTGGAAATTTTGGTTTCAGTCAGATCCATATTGATACTTTCTATATGTCTAAAAACACTAGCGTAGTCATTTCAGCAGCAGAAGGCAATATGGCATGTCCGGCTTTAGTTTAAAATTATTAATTGTATATTCGTTGTATGATCGGATTAATTATGTATTTATCTTTATTTGCCATTGCTGCCGGCGCAGCTCTGGGTGCCATCATGCGCTGGTTTCTGGGAATCTCGCTGAATACGTTTCATTCCGGTTTGCCCTATGGCACACTGCTGGCAAACTGGATCGGTGCTTATCTGATTGGTCTGTTCAGTGCATTGTGTATACATTTTACCCAGATCGCTCCAGAATGGCGTCTGTTTGTTATTACTGGTTTTCTCGGCGGGCTGACTACGTTTTCCACCTTCTCACTCGAAGCCGTGCAAATGCTTTTGTCACAACGTTATACTCTGGCAGTAACACATATACTGCTGCATACTGGCGGTTCTTTACTGCTGACTATTCTGGGTTTGGTAACTGTGCACTGGTGGCTTAAAGCCGGCTAAGATATGATTTTGTATTGATGGCGAGCTTTGTAAAAAACCGAGTTACTATTAACCATCGACAGGCTGAGCTGGTGTATCCAGAATTAACTGATAAAGTGCCGCATCCAGCCAGTGACCAAATTTAAAACCAATCTGAGGCAATGTGCCTACATGTTTGAAGCCAAGCTGTTCATGCAGAGCAATACTGCTGTCATTGGCTGCATCAATCACACCCATTAACACATGTAAATCAGCCTGACGTGCACGTACAATCAGTTCCTGCATCAGTTTGCGTGCCAGCCCCTGCCGGCGACAGTCATTACGTACATATACACTATGTTCCACCGTATATTTATTGGCAGGATAATCACGGAATGCACCCCATGAAGCAAAAGCCAACAGTTCACCCTGACCATTTACTGCACCGATAACCGGAAAATTGCGCTCACGTTTAGCTGCAAACCAGCTATGCATAAATGATAGTGAACGGGGCTCATAATCATACAGTGCAGTTGAGGTGGCGATAGTATCGTTAAACAGCGCCAGAATGGCTGCCGCATGTTCCTTTTCATTACATTCAATCAGCTCAACTGCGTTACTTTTGCCGGTATTCATTTTTTTCCCATATAAAAAACTGCCTGTAAACACAGGCAGCTTACAAATATTAAACTACACCTTTTTTAGCCAGATAACCTTCATAATCACCCAGATAATATTCATAACCACCTTCACCATCCAGCTCAATAATCTGTGTAGCCAGACTGGAAACAAACTGGCGGTCATGAGATACAAACACAAGAGTACCCGGGAATTTTTCCAGCGCCATATTCAGCGCCTCAATACTTTCCATATCCATGTGATTTGTAGGTTCATCCATTACCAACACATTAGGTTCCTGCAAAATCAGTTTACCATATAGCATACGGCCTTTTTCACCACCGGAAAGTACTTGTACCTGCTTGCCGACTTCATTACTGCCAAAAAGCAGACGGCCTAAAGTACCGCGAATCACCTGCTCATCATCGCCTTCCTTGCCCCATTGACGCATCCATTCTGTCAGAGTCATAGATACATCGAAATCATTTTCATGATCTTGCGGGTAATAGCCAACCTGTGCTTTCTCTGCCCATTTTATAGTACCGCTATCTGCTTTAATGCCATCATTGTATGCTTCATTATATGCACCAGCCAGTAATTTCAGTAGCGTAGATTTACCAGCACCGTTAGGGCCGATAATAGCCAGACGTTCACCGGCATCAAGCATCAAACTCAGTTTTTTAAACAATTGCCGGTCAAAACGTTTTGATAAATCCTCAACTTCAAGTGCCTGCCGATGCAGCTTTTTCTTATCATCAAAATTAAAGCGGATAAACGGGCTTTGACGGCTGGAAGGTTTCACTTCCACCATATCTGCCTTAATTTTATCAGCCAGTTTCGCCCGGCTGGTTGCCTGTCTTGCCTTGGATTTATTGGCAGAAAAACGTGCCACAAACTCCTGTAATTCCTGAAGTTTTTCCTTAGCTTTAGCATTATCTTTTAAAGTACGTTCACGTGCCTGTGTAGAGGCAAGCATATAATCATCGTAATTGCCCGGATACAGAGTAATGCCACCATAGTCCACATCGGCCATATAAGTACATACTTCATTCAGAAAATGGCGGTCGTGCGAAATAATAATCATGGTGGATTCATAGCTGTTCAACACACCTTCCAGCCAGCGAATAGTATTAATATCCAGATTATTGGTCGGTTCATCCAGCAACAGCACATCTGGTTTGGAAAACAGTGCCTGTGCCAGTAATACACGCAGTTTAAAACCCGGTGCAACTTCACTCATGCTGGCATTATGCAGATGTTCATCGATACCGACACCGGCAAGTAATTCTCCCGCCCGTGCCTCAGCAGTATAGCCGTCATACTCGGCAAATTTTGTTTCCAGATCGGCCGCGCGCATATAATCATCTTCAGTGGCATCCGGATTAGCATAAATGGCGTCGCGTTCTGTCATGGCTGCCCACATTTCTGTGTGCCCCATCAGTACCACGTCCAGTACGCGCATATCCTCATACGCAAACTGATCCTGTCTCAGCTTACCCAGACGCAGGCCTTGATCAATGGCCACCTCACCACTAGTAGGTTCAAGATCACCGCCGAGAATCTTCATAAAAGTTGATTTACCCGAGCCATTGGCACCAATCAACCCATAACGATGGCCCCCACCGAACTTAACCGATACATTCTCAAACAATGGCTTCGCGCCAAACTGCATCGTAATTTTATTGGTACTGATCACCGTAATACTTCCTTTAAATTCCTGACAAAATATTCTGATTTTAACACAGGCGCGTGCCAAAATTCGGCAAAGTCTGTGCTGTCGTTTACAATATCGTTATTTAAAAAGCAAAAGTACCTTTGATTTATCGCAAATTTATCATGCCATGTTCAGATTAAATCCGAAACTGATTGCCATATTACTATTTTGTGGTGCCATCGCCGGCGTGGCAGGCATGTCACTTATCGGATTATTGCATTTTATTCAGCAGTTAGTGTACGGAATAGTCCGTACAGACGGCATCACATTTCGTAATATTGTCGAACAAACCACAGCCATACATCGTTTACTTGCATTAAGTGCATGTGGCGTAATAGTGGGCGCCGGCTGGTACCTGTTGCACCGTTTTGCTCCCAAACTGGTTGATATCAGGGAGGCAATTGGCAACAATGCCACACCTATACCGTTAGTTTCTACTTTCTTTCATGGTATGTTACAGATATTCACAGTAGGCATGGGTTCACCTCTCGGACGTGAGACAGCGCCACGTGAAATCAGTTCAGCCATTGCAGATTTTATCGGCCGGCGATTTAACATCAGTACAGAAGAGAGAAAAGTCCTGCTTGCCTGTAGTGCAGCCGCCGGTCTGTCCGCGGTTTTTGATGTACCTCTGGCCGGTGCTCTGTTTGCACTGGAAACTTTATTATTCAGTTTCCAGCGCAATACCGTTATTGCGGCTTTAATCTGCTGTACAACCGCAGCATGGGTAGGCCGGATCGGACTGGGTAGCCAGCCAGCCTATCAGCTACCGGCAATTACCCTGAACAGTCCACTGTTAATCTGGTCGTTGTTGCTGGGACCACTGATTGTTGCATTCTCATGGCTGTTACAATACCAGCTCGCCTATTGCAAACCGGCTGTACGTACCAGCCCCAAGCTGATCTTTATCAGTATCGGTGCCTTTATACTTATCGGGGTTTTGTCCATGCAACTGCCGGAGATACTTGGTAACGGAAAAGCCGGTAATGAACTGTTATTTAATGACCAGATAAGCTGGCATTATGCTCTGGCACTATTAATCGGTAAATGGCTGGCGCTTCTACTAGCCACCCGTGCCGGAGCATACGGGGGATTTATTACTCCTTCGATGATGCTTGGCGGTCTGATTGCATTACTGGCAGCCACTGCATGGAACAGCATGCTGCCACCTGTTCCCATAGTCGCCGCAGTTGTGACCGGAGCTACCGTTTTTCTGGCAGTACAGCAAAAAATGCCTCTTACCGCCATATTATTTGTATTGGAAATAACCAATATTACGCCCGACATGATAATGCCAATTTGCCTGTGTCTGCTTACAGCACTATCCTGCCAGCAAGGATTGAACAAAAAACAAAGTTAAACAGTATTTATAATAATTTTACTACTCAAACCAGACAGTTTTCTGCTTCTGCCAGCCAGTCACGTGCCCGTAAATATCCGGCCAGACCTGCTTCAGCAGAACCAGGTACCGGTTCATACTGATATTCAAAGCGGGCTAAAGGCGGCATAGACATCAGAATAGATTCTGTTCGCCCGCCGGCATGTAAACCAAACTGAGTGCCTCTGTCCCACAATAAATTAAATTCAATATAACGTCCGCGCCTGTATAACTGAAACTGACGTTCACGCTCGCCAAAATCCATATTTTTGCGCCGCGCCACAATAGGCAGATAAGCTTGTAAATAAGCAGCACTTATTGCTCGTATAAAAGCAAAACAACGAGCAAAATCCCAGCGGTTTAAATCATCAAAAAATAATCCGCCTACACCTCGCTGTTCCTGCCGGTGAGGCAGATAAAAATAACGGTCACACCACTCTTTAAATTCAGAATATACCGTTTCACCAAAAGGCAGACACGCATCATAAGCAACCTTATGCCAATGCACTATATCTTCAATAAATGGATAAAAGGGGGTCAAATCAAAACCGCCGCCAAACCACCAGACCGGGTTACTGCGTTCGGGATATGCAATGAATAAGCGTACATTCGCATGACTGGTAGGTACATATGGATTACACGGATGCACCACCAGTGACACCCCCATTGCTTCATAAGGAGCTCCTGCCAGATACTGGCGTTTTCGCACAGCTGAAGCCGGCATAGCGATACCTTTAACATGAGAAAAATTAACGCCAGCCTGTTCAAACACAGCTCCTTGTTTGAGCACCATACTGCGCCCGTTTCCCAATTTGCCAGACCATTCATCTGTTACAAACCCCGCAGTACCATCTTCTTTTGCCAGGGCATCAGCCAAATGTAATTGTAAGTTTTGAAAAAAATCCAGATTTTGATTAAAGACATCGCAACTCATGAAAAAACCGTAAACTAAGTTTAATTAATATATGTATAATATTAATTAATATTTGTAATACACAATCTACAATAACAGATTATTTTAATCAGTATTATTGTTACCTGACAGTATTTATCGCTTATTTAACAATACGAAACTATCAGTATAAATATTAAAACATGATATTTTTTGTATATTGTACATTTAATCAACACACTAAATCCGAAAAGGAAATCTGAATGCAACTTTATATTTATGACCATTGTCCCTACTGTGTACGAGCCAGAATGATATTCGGTAAAAAAATAGTACCGGTAGAAAATATCTATCTGCTGAATGATGACGAAGACACTCCGAATAAATTAATCGGAAAAAAAATGGTACCGATTCTGGTAAAAGATGATGGTACTGCCATGGGAGAAAGTCTAGATATCGTTCACTACATTGACCAGCTTTCTGGTACTACTCTTATAAACAATACAGTACGGCCTGAAATTGAGGGCTGGATAAAAATTGTTGATACTTACCGCAATTTCCTGACTTTACCGCGCTGCATCAGTATCAACCTGCCTGAGTTTGCTACTCAGAATGCCATCAATTATTTCATCAACAAAAAAACTGCTATTTTTGGTGATTTTCAGCACCATTTACAAAATAGTCAAACCTATATTAACCGGTTCAATGCCGATCTGATTGCACTATCGCCGTTGATTGTGAATGATCATGGTAGTAATGGTACTTTCGGAATGGAAGATATTCTTTTATTTCCCTTACTGCGCAATATGACTATGGTCAAAGGAATCGAATGGACTGCGCCGGTGCTGGATTATATGCACAGCATTAGCCGGATTACCCGCATTCCATTGTTTGATGACCGCGCAATCTGATTAATAAGCAGTTTTTTGGCAGCCGGCAAAACATAAAGGCTGCCATTTTTATAAAAATTTATTCAAAAATATCGATTTTAAATGATTTTCAACAATAATCTTGTTTTGTTGATTACACAATATTACAATACAAACAATATTGATAAAGAATTAATATAAAAATTTTATTTATTTATAACATATGGTTATATAAATAAATAGTAAGAAAATATTTACTTTATTATTTTTGAAATAAATAATCAATTTTAAGAGGAAATACAGCATGTCTAAAACGAAAACTGTATCAGAAATATTGGTTGATGTTCTTACCGAAGCAGGTGTCAGCAACTGTTACGGCATCATCGGTGATACCCTGAACTTTGTTGGCAAAGCGATAGAAAAAAGTAGTATTAATTGGGTGCATACACGTCACGAAGAAGCAGCTGCCTTTGCTGCCGGCGCTGAAGCTCTGATTACAAACAAACTTACTGCATGTGCTGGTTCCTGTGGTCCCGGCAGCTTGCATCTGATTAACGGCTTATACGAATCCAACCGCAATAATGCACCAGTAATCGTTATTGCCAGTCAGCTTGCCGCCACTTCTATGGGCACCGGATTCCCGCAGGAAGTGGATTTCCTCAAGGTTTATCAGGATACAAGCGTTTTCTGCCAGATGGTAAACCAGCCGGAAGAAGCTCAGCGTATATTCACTCAGGCCGCACAGGCCGCCATTAATAAACGCGGTGTAGCCGTTGTAATCCTGCCCAGCGACATCAGTAAAATGGAAGTAGCTGAAAAACCAGTAAAAATATGGTGCCCGCAGCCAGTTACCCGTCCGAATGATAACGAAATAGAAGAACTGGTTAAAGCGATTAATCAGGGAAATAAAATTACCATTTACGCTGGTTTTGGCGCTAAAGATGCACATGATGAAGTAATTGCACTGGCAGAAAAACTAAAGGCACCAGTTGTACACACTTCCCGTGCTAAAGACAGCATTGCCTGGGATAACCCTTATCAGGTGGGTATGACCGGGATGTTTGGGACTAAGGCTGGTTATGATGCCATCAAAAACTGCGATACCTTGTTATTACTCGGTTGCAGCTTTGCATGGTCTGAATATTATCCGGAAAAGGCCAATATCATCCAGATTGATCATGAAGCTACTCAGTTAGGCTTGCGTCATCCGATTAATCTGGGGCTGGTTGGTGATGTTAAAACCACTCTGCAAACAATTTTGCCGAAAATACAAACTCGTAACGACAGCAGTTTTCTGGAACACCATACCGCTTTATTTGCCAAAATTATGGATAAATTTGAAACGTATGCCACTCCGGATGACAAACACCCAATTCACCCGCAGCAACTAATCGAATTGATAGATAAGCATGCCAGTGATGATGCATTGATTACCGCAGATGTAGGAACACCAATGCTATGGGGAGCCCGCTATTTAACCATGAACGGCAAACGGCGCTTCCTGACCAGCCTTAAACACGGCACCATGTCAAACGGTATGCCTCAGGCTTATGGTTTCCAGAAAGCCTTTCCGGGCAGACAGGTCATTTCTTTATCCGGAGATGGCGGTTTAGCCATGCTGATGGGTGATTTGCTTACTGCCAAACAGGAAAATCTGCCGATTAAAATAGTTGTTTTCAACAACAGTTCCCTGAACTTCGTGGAGCAGGAACAAAAAGGCGAAGGTTTGGTAGAAGTCTATGTTGACCTGAAAAACGGTGACTTCAAAACCATTGCAGAAGGCTGTGGTTTCAGTGCTCAAAGCGTAAGCAAATCTTCTGAGCTGGAGGCTGCTGTAAAAACATTCCTTGCACACGAAGGTCCGGCATTACTGGATGTCGTAATCAGTGACAAAGAACTGATAATGCCACCAGCAATCAGTTATGAAAATGTAAAAAACATGGTCTGGTATGGTTCTAAAGCCATCCTTGAAGGTAAAGGCAAAGAAGTTATTGATATGATCAAAAATAACATCTAAACCTTTTAACAGGCCCGCTGATTGATACAGCGGGCGCTTTTTTACACATTAATCAAAAATAATTATTTAAATTAATAGTTTAATTGTATTCTTGAATCTCTTATTATTTGAAATAAAAAATAAGTCAAAATTTATGCACACTATTCATAGCCGTATTAAACAAGCTAGAACTAATAAAGGTTTAACCCAAGCTGAATTAGCAGAGAAGTTAAATATATCAATTACAGCTATCCAACTATGGGAAAATAAAGATGAGACTAAAGCCACAGCTCCAAAAAGAAAACGGCTAGAGGAAGTAGCAAAAATTTTAGGAGTAACGGTTACATGGCTATGTACAGGAGAAAATTTTATACAAACAGATGAAAATCCAAAACCAACTGAAAACCCCGGTCCCAGTGACGGATATAAAAAAGTTATGATATACGATATTGATTTATCAAAAAATCATGAAAATATCAATTGGATTTTATCAGAATTTGAAGAACCACTACTCATAAATAATAATTGGTTCACATCTAAAAATTTAATCTCTGATGATTTGCGTGCCATGCGTGTAAAAGGTAATAGCATGGCTCCTAACTTGGACAATAACGACATTGTTATAATAAACACTAATGATGTTGAGCCTGTTGATGATGAAACATATGCTATTATTTACAATAAACATTTTTTTATAAGACAAATCCGTCAAACTGTTGATGGTATAAATCTCATAAGCTCAAATAGTGATTATGAAACTATTAAAATTTCTTCTAATCATCTAGATAATTTTATAATTTTAGGAAAAAAAGTCTGGCGCTGTGGCTAGTTGATATTCTTTATTTCTTTTTTATCTTCTGACATTTTGAAAATAGACATCAAAATTTTTTATACATTTAACATAAAATATTTTTCTAATTCATAAAGATAGCTAATTAATATGAAATAAAATTTTAGTGATGCAAGATACAAATATCCGGCAGCATCAACAATCTAAAAGCAACTTCAAAATTAAAAAATATTATATTTTTAACAACAATCTATTCTATTTTTATATTTTTTAAAATCAAATAGTTAATTATTAACATTAATTACTCCTTTTCATTCCAAAGAATTTAAAGTATTGTTATTTCTTAACTTTTATTCGAACCGAGTAAAAGTTATCTGTCAGTAGTGATTTCGGAAAGTCAGGCATTCCAGACCACACGGAAACACGACTGATCTAAAAATTAATATGGTCATTAAATGTAATAATAAACTACCCAGCTCTAGATAACATTGCTTGCTGGGTAGTTTTCGTTTCTGTGCTTAATAATTTATCCAGACAACTTCGATATGATGTATCAGGATAATCGGCATAATTACAGATTGCGTACAGCTTTCTTCATTTTACGCAACCATTTGCGCTGGCTGCGTATGTCTGGCATTCCTGCTGCTCCATACTGCCAGTCTATATACTGTGTCAATAAAGCAGCTAAATCTTCATTAAGCAAATTATGCTCTGCCAGAATATTTTGTAACTCAAGCGGACCGATTGCAGATAATTCTGACTCTTCACCTTCTACAATAGTCTGCTTAAGCAGATTAATACCATCGGTTAATGGCTGAGTCTGCACATTACCCTGACGGCGTAACCAGAAAATCAGTGGAAGTGACGTAATGACAATTGCGATTATAATGACTATTATCAATACATATATAGGTATATTTTTTAAATTCAGCCAGCTAAGTATTGACTTCTGACTGCCCCTATCATAATTAACCACCCATTGCTGCCAGTAAAACTGACCATTATCCAGATATTTCTGTAATAACGGAAAAGCTGAAGATAATCCGGCACGCTGTTCTGCCGGTAAAGCACTTTCCACCCCTTTGTCTATACGCACTGATGAAACTGCCGTGGTCGGATCTACCCGTTTCCATAAACCCTTTTCAGCAATCCAGATTTCAGTCCATGCATGTGCATCCTTACTGCGAATTTGCCAGAACTTATTGTCAGGGTGATATTCTCCTCCCTGATAACCAATTACGATTCGTGCCGGTACACCGATTGAACGAGCCAGCCACACCATAGCATCAGCATAATCTTCACAAAAACCTTCATGTCCCTCGAATAAAAAATAATCTATTTTATTCTGTGTTTCATGGTTCCGTTTTGGGGTTAGAGTATATTGAAAATGACTGCTTTTGAAATAAGCTAGTATATGATTGATAAACTCTTCGCTGCCACCAGATTTGTCCGCCAGCTGTTTTGCCAGCCTGCGAGTTTCAGGATTCAGTCCATCCGGCAACTGCGTATAATAATTCAGTAAAGCCTGATCCATTTGCTGACGCAGGTATGGTGTCATCTGAGAATATAAATGTACCCTGCGCAGACCTTCGCGACTATTATTGACCCTGACAACGTTACCTACTCGTCGGCTGAAACCAAACTGTTCATTAGGCAAAGGCTGATCCAGAGCCGGTAATCGTCCGTGATCATCCTGAATAATCAGCTGATATCCTACCATTTTGCTATCGGTACGCTGTTCCAGCAAAGCTCTGCTTGGCAGCTGTAAAGTATCTTCATCCGTATACTGTTCTTTTACCGCATGCCATTTTCCGTCCGTGTTATTACCCATTACCATTACACGCCAGTACATATCAGCATTGCGTGGAATAGCATCATTATCAAAGATAACATTGAAAGCCAGTTCATTACTCAAAATCAGATTGCTGACACTCCCTGATTCAAGGGTATCCGACAATCCTGTAACAGATGATTGCTGAGGCTGCGGCACTCCCCATAATGGCGTATTTCTGCGCGGCATTGCTATAAATAAAATAACGGCCAGTGGAAAAGACAGAATTAAAATTACTGCACCCTGCCGTATTGCCGTCATCGGTTTGATGCCCGCAAGTAATCCCAGAGATGAAATCAGGCAGAACAACGCTACAATCAGCCAGGGGGCCATTAATATACTTTGATTAAACAGCAGACCGCCGCCCATCAGTACTAGCTGAGCTAATAATAATATTTGCCAGTCGCGTAACGTTTCACCCTCAAATGCCTTGAGTATAATCATTAACATGAGCAAAGAAACACTGGCATCCCGGCCAATAATCGTTCCCACACGAAAATATACCCATACAGAAGTAGCCACCAGCAATATTATTAATGCCCATAACGGCAATTTTTTAATACTGGTAAACAGCAAAGCAACGCGCGCAATCCACAACAGAGCGAATGCAGCGCACACACTCAGAGGTAATTCAAATAATAAGGGTAACGATACCCATGCCAGCATCAGTAACAGAATAAGCTGAGTGCGTACAGATGGGGATTTACGTAAAAAAACCGGATCAGCAAGCCACATTACCATCTACCCAAAGCATTCAGACATTTTGTCCGTTGACCTGTCGTTGCCTCATAGCGCTGTCTTGGTAACTCCAGTATATATTTTTCCCCGATAGCATCTGCTGCCAATACCCGATAGCACATCATACTCGCCATCTTTTCCAGGCTGGTTCCCTGAGGATAATCCCGATAGGAAATCAGTAACGGTTCTACCCGCTTACCTCCCTGTTCAAAATATTTATCCAATAAATCACCTGTTTTGGCATAATGTTTCCATGCTATCTGCCGCATTGAAGCTGAACTCTGATGAGGCAGCAGATAAGCCGGATCCTGACCGCTCAGACTGATTTGGGTGCTGGGTACGTCATCACTACTACGCTGTGCTGAAATAGTATGTTCTAAAGGTTCCGGAAAAATCACAAGTTCTTCAGTAAATTCCCATTGAGTTTTAATCATCAGCAACCCAAACGGCGCCATACTGGCTCCGGCAAGTATTAATGGTGGCAAAATACCACGGCGCTGCGGAGGTAATTTCCAGAGAAATTCAGTATTTTCTGGTGTAATTGTCCACAATTCCCAGTCACTGGCTGTGCCGGTTATTTCCTGTGCTGTTTGCAGCCATAACCAGCGTGTACGTTTGCAGCTGTCACAGGCTCGCAAAGTCAGAACACATTCTTTACCGGCAAAATATTCCTGTTGGGGTTTAATCGCCAATACTATCCCGGTAAGCTGGCGGACACCGGCAAGTGCACCAAATAATAAAATGCCCACTAACCAGAACACCAGTGCATGAGCTACGTTTACCTGATAATTAACTGCCATAACCCATAACAGAAAACTGGCAATAGCCACACCCCAGCCCATACGTGTCAGGTTGACACGTATATTACGTGCACGCAAAGCTGTGTGCCCGTCAATAAGTGTAGGTGCAGGTGTCTCAGACCACAGCCACATGGTCCAGCATTCCTGTGAGTAAAGTACTGCTTCGGGACTGACTTTGTAAAGGTTGCAGGCGGTGTGCCGCTACTGCTACCCAGACAGCTTTCACATCTTCCGGAACAACATGTGCCCTTCCCTGTACCCATGCATATGCTTTTGCAGCCTGAACTACTGCCAATCCGGCACGCGGACTCAGCCCGACTGCGAATGTACCCGGAGTACGCGTAGCTGCAACTAGCCGATAAACATAATCCGCTGCCGCTGCAGATAAATTTATTTTGGATACTTCTGCCTGCCATTGCTGTAATATTTCCGCATTGCATACTGCTTTAATGCGTGGCACAAACTGGCGACGCCCGCCAGAGATGTAGAGCTGTTTTTCTTCTTTTTCTGCCGGATAGCCAATACTCAGACACATCATAAACCGGTCCAGCTGCGATTCAGGTAAAGGGTAAGTACCCAGCTGTTCTGTCGGATTCTGGGTAGCAACTACAAGAAATGGTTTCGGCAGCGCATAGGTTTTACCATCCACAGATACCTGCCCCTCTTCCATAGCTTCAAGCAAAGCCGATTGCAGTTTGGGAGAAGCACGGTTAATTTCATCAGCCAGTAAAAAAGAATTGAAAACCGGTCCCGGATGAAAAATAAACTCGTTGGAATTTGGCTGGAATATACTGACTCCCAGCAAATCAGCCGGTAACATATCGTTAGTAAATTGTACGCGCTGATAATTTAATCCCAGTACCGCTGCCAGTGCATGTGCCAGTGTGGTTTTACCAACTCCTGGTACATCTTCAAGCAGAATATGCCCGCGTGCCAGTACACAGGTAACAATTTGTATCAGCAATTGTTGTTTGCCCAGAATAAGGGCATTGAGTTGTTTGAAAATCGGTTCGAGTTTTGGGTTCATGTTTGGATACAGTAATAATAAAAAAATCCGGCAGTGATATCGGGTTTGTTATCGCAAAATGTAACTACTGGAAATAATTCTGTATTATTTATACAAAATTTATTTTATACATATAATTTTGCAGCAATACATACGTATATAAATTGTTAAAATTAAATTTTATAACGAATATTAACACTATTCATGAGTATGTGTACATTATCCAATTCGAATATATTCTACTGTTAATATTTCAATATTTTCCACTCCATCAGGGCCATGCAAACGCACTTCATCACCTTCATGTGCTTTTAATAAAGTACGCGCAAGCGGTGAAACCCAGGAAATTTTATTTCTACTGGTATCGATTTCATCTGTACCAACAATATGTACAGTCTGCTCCTGACCATTGCCGCGTAAAATAGTTACAGTAGCACTAAAAAAAATCTGATCACTGGGTTCACGTGCTTCCGGATCAATAACCTGTGCAGCTTCCAGTCTTTTAGTCAGAAAGCGGATACGTCGGTCAATTTCACGCAACCTGCGTTTCCCATACAAATAATCACCATTTTCACTTCGGTCACCATTACCCGCCGCCCAGTTCACCACATTAACAATTTCAGGGCGTTCTTTATGAACAAGCTGATAAAGCTCATCCTGTAAAGCCTGATGGCCCGAAGGGGTAATATAATTAGGTGCAGTCTGGGGTGCTGACACAT
Source organism: Snodgrassella alvi wkB2 (assembly GCF_000600005.1). NCBI lineage: Bacteria > Pseudomonadati > Pseudomonadota > Betaproteobacteria > Neisseriales > Neisseriaceae > Snodgrassella > Snodgrassella alvi. The sequence goes on along the minus strand of NZ_CP007446.1, from coordinate 815,598 downwards.
TACTCATAAACTGTCTCCATAATTGACACAAAAAGGCTGTCTGAAAACACAGACAGCCTGCATGATTCTTCCAGAATTCAGCGATTATTTACGCTGGGCATCTACAGCAGCCAAAGCCACCATATTTACTATACGGCGTACAGAAGCCATAGGAGTAACAATATGTACAGATTCATTCATACCCATCAGAATCGGGCCAATTGTTACGCCATGAGATGAAGTACGTAACAGATTGTAACTGATATTCGCTGCTTCAACATTCGGCATTACCAGCAAGTTTGCTGCACCTTTTAGTTTGCAGTCCGGCATCAGTTTCTGACGCAGTTTTTCATCCAGTGCAAGATCACCCTGCATTTCACCATCCACGTTTAGTTCCGGAGCTGCCTCTTTAATTAAAGCAAGCGCTTCCTGCATTTTGGTGCTGCTTGGCTGATCAAGTGAACCGAAGTTTGAATTGGACAACAAAGCCACTTTTGGTTCTATACCAAAACGTTTCATTTCATCAACACACATCAGTGTATTAGCAGCAATCTGCTCTGCAGTCGGTTCTGGATTAACATAGGTATCAGCAATAAACATATTACCTGAGGTCATAATCAGTGCGTTCATAGCACAGGCATTCTGTTCAGGATTGTTATAGCCGATTACTTCTTCCAGAATATTGAAATGATCATGGAAGCGACCTACCGTACCACACAGTAATGCATCTGCACTGCCCATCCGCACCAGCATTGCACCAATCAGAGTAGAACTGCTAATCATCCGGCGCCGGGCCATTTCCTCGGTGACACCGTGACGTTTACGCAGCTCGTAATAAGCCTGCCAGTATTCACGGTAGCGAGGATCGTCCTGATTATTAACAATCTCAAAATCCTTGCCTGGCTGTATAGTCAGACCCAGTTTTTTCGAACGTGCTTCAATTACTGCCGGCCGGCCAATCAGAATCGGGAAGGCCAGCTTGTGGTTAACAATGTGCTGCGTTGCATGCAGAACACGCTCATCCTCACCTTCACACAATACCACACGTTTCAGTTCTTTTTTCGCCTGAGAGAATACTGGTTTCATAAACAGGCTGGATTTATAGACAAACTGACTCAGTTTCTCTACATAGGCTTCCATATCATCAATCGGACGGGTTGCCACACCGGAATCCATAGCTGCTTTGGCTACAGCAGGCGCCACTACAGCAATCAGACGAGGGTCAAATGGCTTCGGAATCAGATATTCACGTCCGAAAGAAAGCTCGGTATTGCCATAAGCAGCAGAGACTTCATCACTTAGCTCAGCTTTGGCCAGTTCAGCAATAGCATGCACACAGGCCAGCTTCATCTGCTCATTAATGGTAGTTGCACCTACATCCAGTGCACCACGGAAAATAAACGGGAAGCATAGAACATTATTTACCTGATTCGGAAAATCAGAACGTCCGGTACCAATTACCGCATCCGGTCGTGCAGCTTTAGCTTCAGGCGGCCAGATTTCCGGAGTCGGATTAGCCATAGCCAGAATAATCGGATCTTTGGCCATAGTTTTGAGCATATCCACGCTCAACACATTCGGACCAGATAATCCGAGGAAAATATCTTTGTCATGAACAGCATCAGCAAGCTTACGCTGACCATTATCCGGTATGGCGAATAATTTTTTCGATTCCACCATGTTTTCTTCACGATTCTGGTAAATCACACCTTTTGAATCGCACACAGTGATATTTTCACGCTTCATACCCAGCGCAACCAGCAGCTCCAGACAGGCAATCGCTGCTGCACCGGCTCCGGAACATACTAGTTTAACCTGACTGATATCTTTACCAACAACTTCAAGACCATTTTTAATCGCTGCTGCAGTAATAATTGCTGTACCATGCTGATCATCATGGAATACCGGAATGTTGCAACGCTCACGCAGTTTTTTCTCAATATAAAAACATTCCGGTGCTTTAATATCTTCAAGGTTAATACCGCCAAATGTCGGCTCCAGTGAAGCAATAATATCTACCAGTTTGTCTGGATCAGTTTCATTAATTTCGATATCGAATACATCAATACCACCGAATTTTTTGAACAGTACTCCCTTACCTTCCATCACCGGTTTTCCAGCCAGAGCACCGATATTACCCAAACCCAGTACCGCTGTACCATTGGAAATAACTGCAACCAGATTACCGCGTGCAGTATATCTGTATGCATTCAGGGGATCACGGTGAATTTCCATACACGGTGCAGCCACACCCGGTGAATAGGCCAGTGACAAATCATATTGGGTAGCCAATGGTTTGGTAGGCGTAATTTGAATTTTACCGGGACGGGGTTCTTCGTGAAAATGTAATGCTGCTTCTTTGATTAATTCATCCATATCTTTTCTCAGTCTTAGGTTTTCAACACCAGTAAGCTGTTCTTGAAAGAGCACGCTAAAAAGTCACTTTTACCCGAGCAATTTACTAAATATGGCCAAGATAAAAGTTATTCACATTATAGCGTTAATTAACAAAATCATACACCGCTTTATTATCAGTATAATCAATTGCCATTCATTGTAAACATCCGGTTCTTGCGATTCTGCTGGATTTAAAACAACTATTCTTTAAACCGGAAAAAACGTTTTCTTATTTTTATAAAACAACAGTCAGTATTTATTAAAATTATTTTTACCGGTTAATTTATATTCAGTCTGAATCATTATATTTCATATAATACAACCTGCTGATTAATTTATATAAATTCAGGAAATACAGTTCAGTTAAACTAATTTGTAAGAGAAATTATAGTTTTATAATCTGACCATATTATTCAGAATATGATTTATTTAAATAAAAACTATGCTATTAATCAGACAATGATTTCAGCAAATTTTAACTGGTATATCAATAAGCCGGCGCATCTGATATCAGGAACGCCGGCTTCAGACTAGTATGAATTTCAACATAGAGTTTTTTACAGCCAGCTTAGGATTATACAGTATCTGATAATTGCCACCTTCCATTTCAATTGGCCAGCCATGCTGCATTTAAATCACGTAAAGTGGGCTGATAGCGATCACTTAGCCTAAAATCTGTACACTGTCTGCCAAAGTTATGATACATCATTACATAAAATTCAGTATCGGCCAGCCATGGCGATGGGCATACTGCACCAGTTTCTCATCAGGATTAACGGCAACCGGATCAGTTACCAAATTGAGCAAAGGCAAATCATTATGCGAATCACTGTAAAAATACACTTTAGTAAAATCTTCCAGCTGCTGTCCGCGCTGTGCTAGCCACTGCTGCAAGCGGGTAACTTTGCCTTCTTTAAAACTGGGCGTACCTGTATAGTGTCCGGTATAGTTACCATCTGCATCTGTTTCTAACTGCACGCCGATAATATTCTGAATACCAAACGCTTTTGCAATGGGTGCGATAATAAATTCATTAGTAGCAGACAAAAGCAGCATTTCATCACCGGCATCGCGATGACCTTGTACCAGCATTTTAGCCATAGTAGAAATATGCGGCACGATAAAATCACGCATATACTCATTATGCATTTCATCCAGCTCTGCACGGCTAAAACGCACGAGTGGTGCAAGCTGGAATTTCAGAAATTCATCAATATCCAGACAGCCATTCAGGTAATCCTGGTAGAATTTGTCGTTTTTCATGTCAACAAACGATTTATCTACCAGTCCTTTTTGCATCAGATACTTCGGCCATTCATTATCTGAATCACAGTTAATCAGTGTGTGGTCAAGGTCAAAAATAGCCAGATTCATGCATTTTCCTGTTGTTTAAGTAACTGGCGCAATAATGTAAGAGTGATGCGTCGACCCTGCGCCAGTGAATAATCATTCAGGGTATTGAGCATCAGCAGCAAGCTATCCAGATCTCTGCGCCAGTGAGCCAGCAAATAGCGGATTACTTCTGCGTCAACCGGTATTTGCCGTGCGTGAGCCATGCCTACCAGAGCATTGAATTTTTCTTCATCACTTAAAGGTTTGATTTCGTAGACAAGACAATAGGCCATGCGTGTACGTAAATCTTCACGGATCATTAGCTGCTGAGGAGGGATTGCTGAACTTAAAAGCAGATTACCGTGCCGGCTGTTGCGAAAATGGTTGAAGAGAGAAAATAGTTGCTGCTGTTCAGTGGCACTGAGTAATTCAATCTGGTCTACGGCAACACAATCCAGATCGAACAGCCAGTGTCCCAGGCCTTCTCTGGCCGCATCAACATATTCAGCTTTCAGCCCGCGTGACTGTGCTTGAGCCACCCATGCTTTGAGCAAATGGCTTTTACCACTGCCTGCTTCCCCCCAGACAAAGATAAACGGGTCAGCCTGATGCTGTAACACATAAATCAGTTCCGCATTGGTATGGCCAAGAAATTTATCAAATCCGGGATAGCTACGATCGTCAAAGTCAAATATCAGTTGGTTCACTACAGTAGACCAGTTTGAAAGCTAGTTCGACCTTTGATTGTAGCTGTCTGCTTAGTTCATATCAAGCAGCATAACGATGGAATTTAACTGATGAATAAGGATTTTATATTTAGCGGAAGTGAAAACCGACAGATAAAATATTTACTCCGACGGTTCGGCGGCAAATACCTGTTTCCATAGTTTCTTCACTATCTGATAATATTCAAGTAAGGAAGCATCTATGGGCGTAGTGACTGCGTCACGAAGACGGGTGTTATGCTGTAGCTGTCGATAATAACGATACGCAGTACGGCTGTCTTCCGCCAGTTTACTATCAATCAGCCCCAGCTCAGCCGCAATACTGAGTAAAGCAATATTGCCATAATTTTGTAATAATTGCGGATACTGATGTGCAAAAGAAAGAATCAGATACTGCACAATAAATTCCACATCAACGACACCGCCGCGGGCATATTTTACGTTACTATCAACTGGCGGATGTGTAGGGAACATTTTTTCGCGCATGGCAATAATTTCTTTCCGAAGCTGTTCCGCCTCACGCTGACGACACAGTATTTCATTCCGTACAGCATCAAAGCGTCTGCCAACTATGCTGTCTCCGGCAATAAAGCGGGCACGTGTTAAAGCCTGATGTTCCCATGTCCATGCACTTTCACGCTCATAGCGCTCATAAGCCTGTATATGTGTGACGGTAAAACCGGAATCTCCGTTCGGACGCAGACGTAAATCAATATCATAGAGCATGCCGGCGCCAGTTGGAACAGTGAGCCAGCTGGTCAAGCGGCGTGCCAGACGAGTATAAGTATCGACAGCATCTGGATGATTATCATCAAATATATAAACCAAATCCAGATCAGAAGTATAGCCCAGCTCTTTGCCGCCTAATTTGCCATAACCAATCACAGCAAAGTGCGCAGTATCAGTATGCCTGCGTGGTAACTCAGTCCACACTCTTGTAAGTGCAGTTTGAATAATCAGATCTGCTAAAGCGGAAAGCTGGTCGGATAAGGACTCAACTGTCCACAAGCCAGCCAGATCCTGCACAGTCAGACGGAAAATCCATGCATGCTGAAACCGGCGTAAAACATCCATCTGGGCTTCAACATCACCATGACACTCATCAAGCTGATGCTCCAGTTCAATCGAGTGAGCTGCCCAATCAGTATCTATACGCATTAATTCATTGCTGAGCAGTTCATCCAGCAAAACCGGATGCTGCTGCAGATAAGTAGCTACCCAGCTACTCTGGCTCATTAAACTAGCCAGTTTTTCCAGAGCCTCAGGATGCTCATGCATAAATGCCAGATAGGAGCTGCGCCGGCCAATGGCCTCAAGAAAATCCAGTAAACGGGCTAAAGTAACATCTGCTTGCGGACATTTCGCAGCAATACTAAGCACTGACGGTATGATTTCGTCAAAGCGCTGTTGCGCAGTGGACGATAGCTGCCGGTACTGACTGCCATGATGCAATTGTTGCAGCCGCTGCAATACATTTTTGGCATCAAACCCGTGCGCAGTCAGCAAAGCGATTTTTTCTTTGTTGTCACTTTCATCCTGCCATACACGCAGCATATCCGGATCGTTTACTTTGGCTTTGTCTTCCGGTTCAGTAAATATTGCTTCGAAAATCTGGTGCACAGCCTGTCTGTGCTGATTCAGGGCAGCCAGATAATCCTTATAGTCGCTGTATCCCATACTTTGTGCCAGCATTTGCTGTTGCTTTTCACCAGTTGGTAACATCTGGGTTTGCTGGTCATCCCAGTATTGCAGCCGGTGTTCGGTATCCCGCAAAAAATAATAGGCTTTCAGTAATGTATCGACACTATCCTCCGACAGCATACCGTGCTGAAGCAAAGCATGCAGCGTTTCCTGTGTACCTTTTAATTGCAGGCTGCGTACCTGTCCGCCCCGTATTAACTGGAATATCTGGGCAACAAATTCCACCTCGCGGATACCACCGGCACCAAGTTTGATATTATCAGCCATACCTTTACGGGTAACTTCACGCTGTATCTGCCTATGCAGGCTGCGCATGCCGTCATAAGCATTAAAATCCAGATATTTGCGATATACAAAAGGTCGTACCAGTGCAGCAATATTATTCGGATAGTCTGTGACCAGACGCGCCTTTGTCCATGCATAGCGCTCCCACTCCCGCCCCTGCTGAATCAGATAATGCTCCAGTGCGGTTTCATTGATTACCAGAGCTCCAGAATCACCATCTGGACGCAAACGCATATCAACCCGAAAGACCTGACCATCTCCGGTAATATCATTTAACAGAGCAATGATTTTCTGTCCGACTTTTGTAAAAAATTCCTGATTGCTCTTCTGTCGTTTACCATCAGTATCTCCGGCTTCCGGAAACACAAAAATTAAATCAATATCAGACGATACATTCAGCTCATAGCCACCCATTTTCCCCATACCTACAATACTAAGGCGTTGCTTATCCCCGCTATACTGACCGACTGGCTGTCCGTACAAACCAGCATAGTAGGCATGTGCATACTGCTCAGCAATATTTATAGTGAAATCAGCCAGATGGGTAATAGTTACAGTAACTTCATTTAAATCGCTTACCCGCGCCAAATCACGAGCCATAATATGTGCCATTACATAACGGCGCAGCAGGCGTAACTGGCGTGCCAGTTCATCTTCATTTTCACTACTCTGTAATTGCGCCCAGTCAGCGAAATTCCGGAAATCATCAATGGTCAGTTGCCGCTCCAGCCAAGGATAAAGTTTGTCTGTATTAAGTAACTGATTATCCAGTAAACGGCTTAGAAACAATGAATACGGACGTGCTGCTGCAAGAATTTGTTCGGGAGTCATAATGGCATTAATAAGAATATGAATGCATGGTTTATCATACCGTCTGAAACTAATACTGTGAATCAGTAAATCAGAGACAATAACATGCAGTATTTCAGTGAGAAGCTGAATATTGCCGGAAATAAAAAAAGAAGTTTGCGCTTTCGGCGAAACTTCCTTTTTTCAGATTTAATTATCCAATGATGTAACTAATTAGTGATGATGGTGATCATGCGCTCCATGTACATGACCATGTTCCAGCTCCTCAGCCGTAGCAGGGCGAATGTCTTTTACTGTTGCTTTAAAACGAATACACTGTCCAGCCAACGGATGATTACCATCGACTACCGCTTTACCATCTGCTACATCGGTAATACGATAAACCATTACATCACCAGTTTCCGGGTCATCTGCTTCAAACATCATGCCCACTTCAACTTCAACCGGAAACACATCCAATGGTTCAATACGAATCAGATCTTCATCCTGTTCGCCAAATGCATCATCTGGTGCCAGTTTTACATCTACTACATCGCCAACCGTCTTATCATGTAACTGTTCTTCAACCAACGGAAAAATACCGTCATAGCCACCATGCAAATAGCTAATCGGTTCTTCAGTTTTATCGATCAGCTGGTTATCAGCATTGAACATTTCATAGTCCAGTGTCACAACAGAATTTTTGGCGATTTTCATAATTTTTTTCCATAATCAAGCTGCACAGGCAGCAAACAATTTGTATTTTAACATGTAATGGTGCAAACCACATGACGTTACAGACTGCTATTGCAGACTATCCAGCCGTGCCATCATTCCTGCAAGAATACTTTTACCTTCCGACTGACTAACAATGGGTTCACTGCCCTTACGTCCCAGCAAACGAATATCTTCGCCCGGCATTTCATCAATAAAACGGCTGGGTTCATGAAATTCCCAGGAACCGGCACGTTTGCGTTTATGACAATGTGTAAGAGTAAGAGTTTGCCGCGCACGGGTGATACCCACATACATCAGCCGGCGTTCCTCATCAATATTGCCTTCTTCGATACTGTCAGCATGCGGAAATACTCCTTCTTCACAGCCTACCAGAAACACATGCGGATACTCCAGACCTTTAGACGCATGCAGAGTGGACATACTCACCATATCTGCATCTTCATCTTCTTTACCATCAAGCAATGTCATTAGTGCTATAGTCTGGGCTATTTCCAGAATATTCCGGCCATCTTCTTCACCTTTTTTGCCTATCCAGCTGAGCAAATCCTGCACATTGCGCCATTTAATTTCTCCGGCCCGTCCTTCCTCTGTATTGAGCAAATGTGTTTCATAAGCTATATCGGCAAGCAAACTGTGCAACAATTGTCCGGCATCTTCCACAGTAGCACGTGCCTGATAATCAGCCAGCAAAGCCATAAACTGCTGTAACGGTTCACGGCTTTTTGCTGACAACTCTGCCAGCGCATCCATACTGCGTGCAGCTTCAAATAAACTGCATTGTGCTACTTTGGCATAATTATTCAGCTTAGCCAGTGTGGTTTCACCTACTCCTCGCCGTGGTGTCGTTACTGCGCGCAGAAATGCCGGATCATCGTCCGGATTAGCAAGTAAACGAACATAAGCCAGTACATCTTTGATTTCGGCCTTATCAAAAAAACTTTGTCCGCCTGAAAGTCTGTATGGAATTCTCCGGCTACGCAATGCCTCTTCAAAAACTCTCGCCTGATGATTACCCCGATATAAAATCGCAAAATCCCGGTAATGTACGGCATCACCACCAATCAATTTTTGATGAGCAATTCTGCTGACGACTACATCAGCTTCGTGAGCCTCATTTTTACAGGCAATAACATCAATCATGTCACCCAACCCGTATTCACTCCATAATGTTTTAGCAAAAAGTTTGGGATTATGGGCAATCACCTGATTGGCTACACGCAGAATACGTGCAGTAGAACGATAATTTTGCTCCAGTTTAATAATCTTTAAATCCGGATAATCTTGTTGCAGCAGACGCAGATTTTCCATATTGGCACCACGCCAGGCATAAATACTCTGATCATCATCACCTACGGCAGTAAACTTACCTTCTGCACCGGTAAGCAGACGCATCAGCGCATACTGACAGGTATTGGTATCCTGACACTCATCTACCAGCAGATAACGCAAACGAAGCTGCCACTTATAGCGAATATCTGCCTGTGACTGGAGCAGCTCAACCGGTATCCGGATTAGATCATCAAAATCTACTGCCTGATAGCTGGTCAGAGTATCCTGATAAGAGGCATATAACTGCCCCATCTGATGTGTCCATGTATCATCAGCCTGCCGAATAACAGTTTCCGGAGAAAGCAGACTATTTTTCCACAGTGAAATCTGATGCTGGGCTTTAAACACCATTTCCCTGCCGGTACTGCCCAGTAATTCACTGATGATTTTGCCCGCATCGGCACTGTCGAGAATAGAAAATTGTTTTTTATATCCTGCTGCCGCTGCTTCCTCACGTAAAAAACGCATACCCAGCGAATGAAAAGTACATATAGTTAAACTGCGGGTTTGCGGTTTACTTAATAAGTGACCAACACGCTCTTGCATTTCCCGTGCCGCTTTATTAGTAAAGGTAATTGCAGCTATCTGCTGGGCAGGATAATGTGCTTGTGTAATCAGGTAAGCAATTTTTTCAGTAATAACACGCGTTTTACCACTGCCGGCACCGGCCAGCACCAGTAATGGTCCATCAAGATAGTGAATAGCTTCGTGTTGTTGCGGATTCAGATTTAACATGGTTTTATTGATGCTTCCGGCAAAAACACAACCGTACTGTTTATCAGGCCGGCTTCTGGTCAGCCGGATATCTTACAATTGCCAGTCTATCGGGCTTATTCCGTGCTCCTGCAGATATGCATTAGCCCGTGAAAAATGCCTGCATCCGAAAAAACCACGGTATGCAGATAAAGGAGACGGATGAGGTGCAGTTAATACCAGATGTTTTTTCCGGTCAATCATAGCACCTTTTTTTTGGGCATGACTGCCCCAAAGCATAAATACAATATGTTCACGTTCAGCATTCAAGACAGCAATCACATGGTCGGTAAAAGTTTCCCAGCCCAGCTCTGCATGTGAATGTGCCTGACCGGCGCGCACGGTTAAAACGGTATTAAGCAACAATACACCTTGCTCTGCCCAGTGCTGCAAATAGCCATGCTGCGGAATACGAAAGCCGGGTATATCTTCAGCCAGTTCTTTATATATATTGACTAGTGAAGGAGGAATGGCTACACCTTGCCGTACAGAAAAAGACAAACCATGCGCCTGCTGCGGACCATGATAAGGATCCTGACCAAGAATAACCACTTTAACCTGAGCAAATTCAGTTGCCTTAAACGCATTGAACACATCTTGTGCCGGCGGATAAATCACCTTACCGGCCAGCCTTTCAGCACGTACTGTTTCCAGAATATGCTGAAAATATGGTTGCTGTTTTTCTGCACCAATTGCCTGATGCCATGTCTGCATTAGAACTTCCCCTGTCTGATAAAAAGGCAATTTATGCCTTGCAGTCGGCCTTATACCGGTCAAGCTGCCAATTTTAGCATAGCGGCAAAACTACTAATCATGCCTTATACGCCAGAAATGCGCTAACGGACCATACCCATGTCCCAGATGCCAGTGTTGCCCTGCCTCAATCGCACCATGTACATAACTTTTGGCAGCTGCGACTGTATTGGCCAGATTTTCATGCTGTGGTCGCAAAGCGGCTATCGCAGCTGAAAGAGTACAGCCAGTACCATGAGTATGTGAAGTATGAATCCGGAGACTTTTAAAACATACCGGTTCATTATCCCGTTCCATCAGCCAGTCTGCAGCATCTTCAGAATTATTACGGTGCCCGCCTTTTACCAGTACTGCATGACAGCCTTCATCCAGTAAAATCTGTCCCTGTTCGAGCATTTCTTTGTCCGTAGTGGCTATCGGCTTATGTGTCATGATAGAAAGTTCAAAAAGATTAGGTGTCAGAATATCAGCCAGCGGCATCAGCAATTGCTTCATTGTCTGCACAGTATTTTCTATCGACAAAGCTGAACCGGAAGTAGCCACCATAACCGGATCCAGTACAGTAAAAGGCAGATGATATTGTTGCAGTGATTGAGCAACCGTACGGATGCTGTCAATATCAGCCAGCATACCGATTTTGACCGCATCAATACGAATATCAGACATCACTGCCGCACACTGCGCTTCTATCATATCCGGCGTTACTACCATAACCTGCTGTACACCAAAAGTATTCTGTGCAGTAATGGCTGTAATCACACTGGTACCGTATGCGCCCAGCGCAGCAAAAGTTTTTAAGTCCGCCTGAATACCTGCTCCGCCACTGGAATCAGATCCGGCAATAGTTAAAGCACGGGGGTAAGGCTTGGCGAGCGCCATAAGCATCTCCCTGAAAATTTTTATTTGTCAACGAATTAACTTATATATACTTCCAGAAAAAAAAACAAGCCCGTATAAATATCCGCAAAATATGCCTATTGACTATTTGTAAAGAAAAACCCTCAAAAAAATATAATATTTTCAATTAAAAACAGAAATTTAATTCAAACTTTCAATCAGCAAAAATATGTTCTGCTGCCGGAAAAGTTTTTGCTTTTACTTCGCGAACATAGGCACTGACAGCTGCCTGAATACTATCCTGATCCCGCATAAAATTTTTGACAAATTTAGCTGTTTTACCCGGATAAATACCCAGCATATCATGCATTACCAGAACCTGTCCGTCACAGTCGACACCTGCACCAATACCGATTGTCGGACAGCTAAGTGCTGCTGTCACCTCTGCTGCCAGCCGGCCGGGTACACACTCCATTAATACCATATCAGCACCAGCCTGTGCATGAGCCTGAGCATCGGCTATTAATTGTGCCGCGGCTTCACCACGACCTTGTACTTTATAGCCTCCGAGTGTATGAACGGATTGCGGTGTAAGACCGATATGTGCACATACCGGAATACCTCGCTGCTGTAAAAACTGAGTGGTTTCTGCTATCCATGCCCCTCCTTCCAGTTTCACCATATGTGCACCGGCAACCATCAGGCGTACGGCAGTAGCAAAAGCCTGTTCTTTGCTTTGCTGATAGGCACCGAAAGGCAGATCAGCCAGAATCATTGCCTGTTGATTACCTCGTGTTACAGCAGCCGTGTGATAACAGATATCATCAACACTAACCGGTATAGTAGATGTTTGCCCTTGTACCGCCATACCAAGCGAATCACCAATCAGCAATATATCAACACCGGCATCGCTCATCAAACGGGCAAAACTGGCATCATAACAAGTCAGCATGGCAATTTTTTCACCGGCTGCCTTCATTTTCCTTAAAGTATGAATAGTATGCATATACAGATAAATCCGCTATTTATGTTTTATCAGAAAATATTGCCGGTAATAACAGCTTATTTATTTTTAACCTGCATTCCGGCTAAAGAAACTCAAATTTGTTACAACAAATATCTGGCTAGTTGTAATGACCGGCAAAATACCACAGACTACAGCCAAACCAGAACAGATTAACAAATATTTTGCCATCCTTTATTCCCATCTGATGACTGGAATATCTTTAAAACTATTTATCTAATATGGATATATCCAATGTTGGTACTAAACCAGTAATTTCATCCTCAATAATGCCGGAAAAATACGTATCTGAATTCTGCAATTCCATATACAAAAACTGTACTTTTTTCTATAGAAAGTACAGTTTGTAAGTCTGAAATCCATCGCAAAAAGAAAATAAATACCAAATTAATAGAATAATGTCATTGATATTTTTTTACTCAAATTAAACAGCATAAAATGCCGATATAGCTAATTTACGACAAATCAGATTGACTGAAATATCCACGCAGACAACGGAAATAATTATTTCACCAAACAATTTTAAATAACTATTCGCTTAAATTGAGATAATTACGGCTGCCCTGCATATTGGCAATAGTGTTCAGCAACAGTTCAAAATGATCGTCATTACCAAGAAAATCCAGCTCATTAGTATTAGCAATCAATAACGGAGCATGCTGATATAAATGGAAAAACCGGCGATACTCAGCGTGAATCTGCTGTAAATAACCAGCCGGAAACAGATTAACCATTCCGTCATCACGCTGACGCAAACGCTTATCAAGCAACTCGTCATCAGCTTCCAGATAAATCACCAGATCCGGAACCGGAAATTTCGGCATTACTTTTTGCTTAATCTGCCAGTACAGAGTCTGTTCCTCTTCACGCAAAATTACCGGCACATATATCTGATCCTTCTCAAGCAGAAAATCAGCAATAACCCGCGAGCGTCGCTCATCCTCAGCATAAATCACATTTATTGCCTCGCAACGACGCATTAAAAAATGCATCTCTGTCGCCAGCCCGTGATTAGTCGCATTCAGATAAAATTTTTCCAGAAACGGATTGCTTTCCGGAATTTCCGACAGCAGTAGAGCATCAAAATATTGTGCCAGACGGCGGCTTAAAGCTGATTTCCCACTGCCAATAGATCCTTCTACGACAATGTAGCGATAATCCATACTCCCTGTTCCCCTGCTTTTATTCCTGTTCGTCAGTAATTATAGTTACTGCATCTGGCTGTTTCTTCAATAATGCCGCAGCCACCGCAGAAGCACTGTCATGAGTACCAATTACATAATAAGGCGCAATCGCAGCCAGCGGTGCCATTACAAAAGCACGTTCACACGCACGCGGGTGCGGCAGTGTCAGATTCGCATCATTAATATTCTGATGATCATAATCAATTATATCCAGATCAATCACTCGCGGTCCGTTTGGAACATCACGTACCCGTCCCAGCCTGTTTTCCAGATCCAATAAAGAATTTAATAGTTCATGAGCACTTAAAGTGGTATGAACCAGAACAACAGCATTGACAAAATCCGGCTGGTCAGTCAATCCTACCGGCTTAGTAATATAAAGTGGTGAAATTGCCTTGACCCGAACCTCTTTAATTTGATTCAAAGCTGCCAGAGCTGTTTCAACCTGTTTACGTGGATTATCAAGATTAGCCCCTAAAGCAATTACCGCTGTAACTAAATTCATGCTTCCTCCTGCTTAGGTTTGTTGGTACGTCTGTTACGGTATCTTTTTTGTCTTGTTGAATTTTTTTCTGATTGCGAAGCAGTACGAATTAATTGCTCACGCTCTACATCTGAACCATGCTGAAAAGCCTGCCACCACTGAACCGTATCCTGTGATAATTCGCCCAGACTGGCACGCAAACACATAAAATCAAAAGCAGCACGAAAACGCGGCTGTCCGAGTAAGCGGTAAGGACGCGCCCCGCGCATAATTTCAAACTGCGGCTGCAAACTCCAGATTTCACGCATAGTTACACTATATCGCTGCGGCACACCCCAGTTTTTATCTACATGCTGACGTTCTGAAGTAATCGCCGCATTCATCGCCGCACTGGAGCGCATACCACTATTCAGTTCCCGCTGCCATACTGTTCTGATATGCGGCCATAATACAGCCGCCAGTACAAAGCCCATAGATACAGATTTATCTGCCCGCAGGCGTTCGTCAGTATTGTGCAGAGCCAATGCGACAATATTATCATTACTTTCGCCGCCCGGCATTAATGCATCAAGTAGAGGATGAATATCTTTCAGACCAAGATTATTCATCTGGCGCAAACATGCCTGTGCATAACCACTGAACAATATTTTCAGTACTTCATCAAATAGCCGTGCCGGCGGTTCCCGCTTTAACAACTGCGCACATTCAGCTATCGGTTTAGATGTATGTTTATCTACGGTAAAGCCAAGTTTGCCAGATAATCTGGCTGCCCGTAGCATGCGCACCGGATCCTCCTGATAGCGCTCAGCCGGATTACCTATCATTACCAGACGCCGGTTAAGTATGTCTTCAACGCCATGATGAAAATCCAAAACTACTTGCTGCTTCGGATCATAGTATAGAGCGTTGGCAGTAAAGTCCCGGCGCATTGCATCCTGTTCAAGCGTACCGAAACTGACATCCTTCATAATCCTGCCTAGCTCATTATGGCTATTGACTGCCCCGCCCCGAAAAGTTGTTACCTCGATAGTTTCCGGACCAACCATAACATGCACAATCGGAAAACGCCTGCCAATAATGCGGCTGCGCCGGAAAAGTTTATGTATCTGTTCGGGTGTGGCATCTGTTGCCACATCAAAATCTTTAGGTGTCACACCAAGCAGTAAATCACGCACAGCTCCACCTACCACATAAGCCTGATAGCCTTCCTTCTGCAAGCGGGTGATTACCTTTTCCGCTGCAAAACTCAGATCATCTGCCTGAATATGGTGTTGTGCCAATGAGATTTCCCGCCTTTTGCCACGCCGGGCAGACTTTCTCGGCAAAACCTTGTGTAACCACTTTGTTAGCATAAATAATACAAAAGCTTATAAAAAAATACTCGCGTGCCGCAGCAACCACGACCGATAAAGTACTATAGTATAACCTATCTATCCGTATCTCATCATTCCTCACCGCACAGACAAGTGCAATCTGCCGGCATTTTCTTCACTACCACTGCCTACTTTGTATATAATACACCCGTTTCTGAACTCATCATGTAAGAAGAAACCGATATGTATAATTATCAGTCTGACACTACCCAGTTTCTGAATGAATTTCTGACTAAGCACCCGGAAGAAGCACAAGCACAAATCGAACATCGCGGCATGCTATGGGATGTACAGCTCAATCCGGAAGATGAAGCAAACTTTGCCGCCGCCAAATTGCCGAAAAAAGGCTATACCTATCTGACTGAATAATCTCTATTTAACCCGTTATGAGCCAGAACGGTTGTCTGAATACCCCGGAGCTGAGGCAATATCTTGCCGGAATAAACCCTGCAGAAGCGCCACTATTGGCACAGCTGCGTGCTGAAACGGCACGGCATCGCAAGGGTAATATGAGTATCGCACCGGAACAGGCTCAATTAATGGTATGGCTTGCACGGATGATTCAGGCTCGCAACTATCTGGAAATTGGTGTTTTTACTGGTTACAGTAGTACAGCTATGGCAATGGCACTGCCGGAAGACGGACACATCACTGCCTGTGATATTAACGTAACCTATACCGATATTGCCCGCCGCTACTGGCAAGAGGCTAATGTCAGCCATAAAATCCAGCTGTATCTGCAGCCGGCAATAATAACCCTCGATATACTGATTACCAGTAATCAAAACAATTATTACGATATTGCTCTGATAGACGCAGATAAGATACCCACCCCTCAATATTTTGAGCGCTGCCTGCAATTGGTTCGTCCCGGCGGTATTATCGCCATTGATAATGTCTTATTGCATGGCCGTGTTGCACAGACAGCCAACGCTAATGAATCAGAAAGTGTTCATATCATGCGTCAGTTCAATGCCGGCCTGATAAACGATACGCGGATAATTCCGTTAACTATACCACTTGGTGATGGTTTAACACTTATTCAGAAAAGATAATAACAAACAACCAGAGGAGAAAAATACATGAATTCACGTTTAAATCAATACCATTTCAGCCTAATCCTGATAGTTACATTTTGCATCAGTGCTTGCAGTAACCTACCATCCTCCTCTGTTGTGACTAGCACTTCTGCGGCGGAAGAAGTACACACAAATAGTAACCAATCCACTGAACAGATTGGCCAGATTCAGGCGCAGCTGAATGCTTTACAGATACAGATCAATGGCCTGCAAAACCAGATGAATGATATTCGTCAGCAACAAGATACATTATCGCGCTACCTGAATGTACGTACTCCGGTCAGCCACACTACTCCGGTCAAAGCCTCCGCTACTAATGATAATACCAGCGAAGCACGCCGGCTATATAATGCCGGTCTTTATAGCCAAAGCATTCGTCTGCTGAAAAACGCTGATAGTGGTGGCAATGGCAGCGCCCAGGCACAAGAGCGCATGTGGCTGCTGCTGCAAAACCATTCTCGTTTGAATAATTGTGAATCAGTAATTAATATCGGCAAGCGCTTTAACAGCCTTTATCCGCAAAACAGTCAAAGTGCCAACGCTCTTTATATGGTGGCACAATGTCAGACTCATTTACAGCAGCAGGATATTTCCCGCCTTACTTATCAGCACATTATCAGTAGTTATCCCAACAGTAATGCCGCTGTTAAAGCCAGGCATCAATTAAAAAACCTGTTACCAATCAAAAAAGGAACTCGATGAACACTCCGCAAATCGGCATTATTATGGGTAGCAATAGTGACTATCCGATTATGCAGCAGGCAGAGCAGTTTCTGCAGCAATTCAGTATTCCTTATGAAATACAGGTTGTATCCGCACACCGTACTCCGGATTTAATGTTTGAATACGCTGAAACCGCCCGTTCCCGAGGCTTGAAAGCGATTATAGCCGGCGCCGGAGGGGCTGCTCATCTGCCGGGCATGGTTGCTGCCAAAACCACCGTTCCTGTTCTGGGCGTACCTGTACCAAGTAAATATTTGCGCGGTGAAGATTCACTACTGTCTATTGTCCAAATGCCTAAAGGCGTACCAGTAGCCACTTTTGCTATTGGTGAAGCTGGTGCAGCCAATGCTGCTTTATTTGCCATTTCCATGCTGGCCAATGACAATCCGCAGCTGGCACAAAAACTGGCAGAATTTCGTGAAAGCCAGAAACAAAGTGTTCTGGATATGAATTTACCCAGCATTTCAGCCTGATTACTACTTAATTCAGACATATTTGCTGCATAAATATACTGAATAATATCATTATGCTATTGATATTAATTGTATTCAAATAAGAAAGAAAATTGACTATTATCCTCAGTAGCATGAGCATATTTACATGATTAGAATCAGCTCCAGAAAGCAATATCAGTTTTTTAGTTATCAACTTAATCTAAAGAATTTCTGCTAAATAACTGAAAGTAGAATACAATTTAAAATTAAAAATAAAATTCCAGCTTTCTTATTATTGCCAACAACAAGTACTAAAAATATTCATTCTAAATTAAATATTCCATTTGAATTACAATCAGAATTGGACTGATTTAAGATTCAGTTTAACAATAAATTAAGCTAAAAAATTAGTAAATTCATTTATTTATTACAACCAGACAGGATTTGGATATTAAACAAATAAAACCTATAAATATGTTTATATCATTTATTATATTTGATACCCATAATAAATAAATTATTACATTTTATTTACTGAATAAAAAACGGATACTGCTCTTATATTAGCAGTATCCGTTTTTTATAACAAAATATTATTTTTCTGTTCGCAAATCCTTACGCAAAATTTTTCCTACAGCAGATTTGGGCAGTTCTGAGCAAAACTCTATATCTTTAGGCACTTTATAGCCGGTCAGATTCTGGCGGCAATAGGCAATAATTTGTTCACGAGTCAGATTCGGATCTCGTTTTACTACAAATAACTTGATTGCTTCGCCTGATTTTTCATTAGGTACACCGATACAAGCTACTTCCAGCACCTCAGGCATAGCGGCTACAACCTCTTCTACCTCATTCGGATATACATTAAAACCCGATACCAGAATCATATCTTTTTTGCGATCTACCAGCTTTACATAACCTTTAGCATCAATTTCAGCCATATCACCGGTAGCCACAAAACCACGGCTATCAAGAACTTTAGCTGTTTCTTCTGGTCGGTTCCAGTAGCCTTTCATTACTTGCGGCCCCTGAACCCATAACTCGCCTACTTCACCAACCCCGAGAACCTTGCCGTTATCATCACGAATTTCAATATCTGTATTCGAAACCGGCAAACCGGCAGTACCCGTATATTCAGGATTATTCAGCGGATTAGCGCACACGCCGGGGCTGGCCTCAGTTAGACCATAAGCATCAATAATGGGCACACCCGTAATGGCTTTCCATTCCTGCGCCACCATTTTCTGAGTTGCCATTCCGCCACCTAGCACAAGCTTCCAGGTTGAAAAATCAATCGTTTTAAATTCTTCATTATGAATCAGTGCATTAAACAGAGTATTAACGCCACTCATTACCGTTACCCGATTGTTTTTCAGAACCTTAACCAACGCTTTAATATCACGCGGGTTGGTAATCAGAATATTTTTGGAACCGGCATTAGCAAAGATCATAATATTCACAGTAAGTGAAAAAATATGATATAGCGGCAACGGTGTTACTACTACTTCCTTTCCGAGCACCAGATTTGCCTTAATCCATTCTGATGCCTGCTGCATATTGGCTACAATATTACCGTGCGTCAGCATTGCGCCCTTAGACATACCGGTTGTTCCGCCGGTATATTGCAACAAAGCCAAATCTTCCAGCTCAAGCGGTACCGGAGTAAAACGTTGTTTTTTCCCTAATTCCAGAGCATGCAGAAAAGTAACTGCCCCCTCAATCTGAAAAGGCTTCACCATTTTTTTGACTTTGCGCAGCATGAAGTTCACTACAGTACCCTTCAGCCAGCCAAGCATATCGCCCATACTGGCCACTATCACCTGCTTGATTGCAGTCTGCTCCAGAACCTGAGCCACAGTATGCGCAAAATTTTCCAGTACGATAATCGCAGTCGCACCGGAATCAATCAACTGATGAGCTAATTCCCTCGGCGTATACAGAGGATTGACGTTCACAACTACCCCGCCAGCCTGTAACACCCCAAATACCGCAATCGGATACTGCAATACATTAGGCATCATAATTGCTACCCGCTCACCTTTTTGCAGATTCAGTACATTCTGCAAATATGACGTGAACTGATTTACAAAAGTAGCAGTTTGAGTATACGTGAGTGTAGTACCCATATTGGAAAAGCTTGGCTGCGGGCCGAATTTCTTCACACTGGTGTCAAGAACGTCAATAATTGACGAATATGCACGCACATCTACTTCTGCCCGCACCCCTTCCTGATAACTTTGTAACCAGATTTTTTCCATTATCTTTTTCCTCTGCAACAATGCGTCTAATTTAAAGTGAAGTAAGGAAATATCAGTCAAAACAGACTGCAAAGAAAACATCAAATCAGAACATCAGCATTGTCTGCAAGATGACTGACTGTAGCCAGCCAGTCTGTTGATATAAGTGATTAAATTAATTATTTTGAATACTATGACTGTCGGTATCTCTGATAATACCACCACCCAGACACACAGCGCCAGCATACAGTACAGCAGACTGACCGGGTGTCACTGCCCATTGTGGTTCATCAAACACCAGTTCCGCGCAATCATCAGCCAGATAACGCAATTGAGCCGCCGCATCAGGCATGCGATAACGTGTTTTCACGCCATAGCGCCCTTCTGCCGGACGTTCTGGTGTCGTAAAACTTAAATCATGCATAATCAGGCTGCGACTGAACAACAGTGGATGATCATGTCCCTGTACAACCAGAAGCTCATTATCCGACAAATTTTTTCCGGCAACAAACCATGGCTCACCGTCACCACCAATACCCAAACCTTTGCGCTGCCCCAGTGTGTAATACATCAGTCCTTCATGCTCACCTACAATTTTACCTTCCGGCGTCACCATTGCACCCGGATTAGTAGGCAGATAACGCTGTAAAAATTGTCTGAACGGACGTTCACCAATAAAGCAGATTCCGGTACTGTCTTTTTTTCCGGCTGTGGGTAACTGAGCCTGCTCCGCCAGTCGGCGTACTTCAGATTTTTCCAGATCACCCAGCGGAAACAATGCACGCTGTAATTGGTATGGTTGCAGTCGATACAGAAAATAGCTTTGGTCTTTATTCTGATCCAGCCCCTTGAGCAGATAATGTACGCCATCGCGTACATCCTTACGTGCATAATGTCCTGTTGCAATCAGATCTGCACCACCGTTCAGCGCATGTTCCAGAAAACATTTGAATTTAATTTCTGCATTACACAATACATCAGGATTGGGTGTGCGACCAGCCTGATACTCCTGAAGAAAATATGCAAAGACATTATCTTTATATTGACCTGCAAAATTAACAATATCAATATCCATATCAATCAGATCAGCCACTGCTACTGCATCCAGTGAATCCTGCTTGATAGAACAATATTCGTCATCGTTATCGTCTTCCCAGTTTTGCATGAAGACACCGCGCACATCATAACCGCCCTGCTTGAGCAGCCAGGCTGTAACCGATGAATCCACTCCACCGGACATGCCAACAACAATACGTTGTGATAAATTTGCTTTTGTATTCATTTACATTCATCCAAAACCGGCGCAGATTGTGCCACAGGCAGAGCATAGCAGCAACCTGCCTGCATAATTAATTGTGTATCAAACTTACACAAAAAAGCCTTAAATACACAATTTACATCCATAATCAGCTTTTTATTTACACAAAAAAATTTTTACTTAATATTATCAGCCTAAATAACACAGACTGCCGGTACTGTAATATCTGTCTGTAGACAAATAATCACAAGACCGGCAGCCTGTGTAAATGCAAATCAAACTCAGTTCTGATGCAGACGGCGCAACACCTCATCGCGCCCTAATAAAGCCAGCACCTGATCAATCGACGGGGTTTTTCCTGTACCACATACAGCCAGACGTAAAGGCATACCCAATTTACCCATTTTAATATTTTCTGTTTCACAAAATGGTGCAAAAAGAGCGTGAATACTTTCTGCATCCCATTGTGATAACTGTTCAAGTCGGGCTGCAAAGCGCTGCATACGTGCCGGAGCATCTGCATCCCAGTGTTTAGCTACTTCCTTTTCTCCGGGAGTTGCTTTAGCATAAAAATATCTGCATTCCTCAGCCAGCTGATTTAAATCCTGAGCACGTTCCTTAACCAGTGCTATCACTTCAGCCAAATCCGGCTGCTCAGTTACTTCAATGCCCTGCTGTGCCAGACGCGGGCGCACCAGCTCAGCCAGACGGGAATTATCACTGGCTTTAATATGCTGTGCATTCAGCCACAACAGCTTTTCATGATCAAAACGGCTAGCTGAAGGGCTGACATCTTTTAAATCAAACCATTCAACAAACTGTTCCATCGTGAAGAATTCATCATCACCATGTCCCCAGCCGAGTCGTGCCAGATAATTCAGCAAAGCTTCCGGTAAAATACCTTGCCGGTCATAATCAACCACACTAACTGCATCCCGGCGCTTACTCATTTTTGCGCCTTTTTCATTCAGAATCATCGGCAAATGAGCATATTGAGGCAAAGATGCACCCATAGCTAAAAGAATATTAATCTGTTTAGGCGTATTGTTGACATGGTCATCACCACGGATAACCTGCGTAATACCCATATCATAATCATCTACAACTACACAGAAATTATAGGTAGGCGTACCATCGGCACGCGCAATAATCAGATCATCCAGATCCTGATTGGCAATGGCAATATGACCTTTAACCAAATCATCCCATGCCGTTTCACCAGTTAGCGGCATTTTAAAACGTACAACCGGCTGAACACCTTCGGGTACAGGTGGCAGTGTTTTGCCTTCATCCGGCCGCCAGCGGCGGTCATACCAGAAGTGTTCACCACGTGCCTCAGCTTCCTGCCGCATTGCTTCCAGTTCTTCACGGCTGGTATAGTCATAATAAGCATGACCGGAAGTCAATAACTCACGTAAAACTTCAGCATAACGGTCAAAGCGCTTTGTCTGGTAAAACGGACCTTCATCATAGTCCAGACCCACCCAGTGCATACCATCCATAATTGCCTGCACTGATTCAGCCGTAGAACGTTCCAGATCCGTGTCTTCAATTCGTAATATAAACTTACCATGATGTTTACGTGCAAATGCCCAAGAGAACAAAGCAGTGCGCACACCACCAATATGCAAAAAACCGGTAGGACTGGGAGCAAAACGAGTACGAATCATGATTACCATTCTTCAGACACAGAAAAAACCTTATTGTACGCGTAAGCCAGAGTAAACAAAACCCGTTCGTGATATGCTTGCACTAATACCAGTAACCGTATGAAAGGCAGCATATATGAACTCCCCGAAACATCTGGCTGTTTACTACACTGGCGGAACCATTGGTATGCAGCAAACACCGGCCGGACTGGCTCCGGCAGCCAATCTTGCCAGCCTGGCTGCGCCCATATTTCAGGAATACAGTCACCAGCTCAAATGCGACTGGTTTATTTGTGAACCACTGATTGATTCTTCAGCGATTACCCTTTCAAACTGGGAGACATGGCTTAACTGGATAGACAGCAAAGCTGAAAATTATGATGGTCTGCTCATTCTGCACGGTACCGATACCATAGCCTACAGTGCCAATATAATTGCGCTGGCACGGCCGAAACTGAATATCCCCGTTATCCTTACCGGAGCCATGCTACCCCTGGAAGCTGATAACAGTGATGCACCACAAAACCTGCGTACTGCACTAGCTGCATTCAGCCTGCCGGGTTTTACCCAAACTGCCATTGCCTTTAACAGACAGCTCTGGCCGGCTGTCGGCAGCAGCAAAATCAGTACAGAACAGGCAGACGCATTTGCCAATCCGCAGTTTGGTTCACTGGCTCAATGGTCAGAATCCGAAGGATGGTTTAATACTAATCTGCCTGTTGCCGGCAATTCAAACCTATCTGCACAATATGACATCAGTACATCAGCCAGAATTCACTGCTTTACTCTGACTCCGGGCGCTAATCTGGCAATGATTACCACCAGTCTTACTCACAATCCGCCTGACGGAGTAATTTTACAAAGCTATGGCAATGGCAATACACCTAATGATAGGAATTTTCTGGCTGCAATCAGACAGATTAGTGAGCAATCTATACCTGTTCTGAATATCAGTCAGGTTTTACAGGGATGTGCCTCTGCTGTTTACGCACAAGGACATGAATTGCGTGCAGCCGGCGTTATCAACGGCGGTAAATGTAATCTGGAAACTGCTGTGGCTATCCTGACACTGGCTGTAAGCAATAACTGGAATAAAGAACAAATTGAAAATCTGCTGCATACACAGAAGCTGATTTAAATATTTACTTTTGCAGGATTATCCGGCTTACCCTGTAACCGATTAATCCTGCACAATTTTGTTAATAAAGAGCTTGCGATAGCTTAGTCCGGTATCGTCGATACTATAAAAAGCTATTAACAACTTTTTGTATCCTCAATTACTTGAAACTTTCGTTGAAAAACTGTTCAAACTTTCCAAAAAATTTCATTTCAAATTAATCGTATAAACTAATTTGTAATAATCAAATATTTTTTATACAAACACTGGTCTCTGCCAATTATTTTTAGATAAAAATTTATCGGCTTTTATAATCATATTGCTAATTTTTATCAAACACGATTTCTTATATACTGCATTTATATTTACTACCAATAAATTCAAATTGAATAAATATTCAAATTTGAAATTTAATTAACAAATTAACAATAACTTATGTGCTTTATTAAATAAAATATGATATTTTTATAACGAGTTTTAAATACCTATAACCATGATTTATGATATAACTCTTTCTTTTCAGAATAGAAAAGTCAGTTATGGAAGAAAACCTTGCGATAAAACAAAAGGCTTATATTATTCTGGGTTCTTTTCTGGTTGCCGCATTTATTATTGGTATTGCCGGTGCATTGCAGGCACCGACACTCAGCCGTTATCTTGCCGAAGATGTGAAGGTTAATCCATATCAGGTAGGTTTGTTTTACTCAATCAATGCCGTTGCCGGCATTGTCATCAGCTTTCTGCTGGCACAATACTCTGATAATAAAGGTGTTCGACGGAATATTATTCTATTTTGTTGTCTAATGGGCATAGGAAATTGCATTACATTTGCATTTTCGCGCCAATACTTTATCCTCGTTACCGTAGGCATATTTTTTTCAGCTTTTACCTCTGCAGCTATGCCACAAATTTTTGCATCCGCACGTGAATATACAGATAAAACTGGCCGTAACGTTGTCGTTTTTAATGGTATTTTACGGGCACAATTGTCACTGGCCTGGGTAATCGGTCCGCCATTATCATTTGCATTAGCCGTGAATTACGGATTTACCATTATGTATCTGAGTGCGGCAGCTATGTTTTTTGTTGCCATGCTGATCGTTTTTCTGTGCTTTCCTGTCATAAAACGTCCGGCATCTGTTACTAAAAAACAAGAGCCAAAAGAAAAGATTTTCAATAATCCTAATGTCATTTTGCTGTTTATCGCTTCAATCAGTATGGGTACAGCCAATATGATGTATTTGATTGATATGCCTTTATATATCGATGACATTCTGCCCGGTTCACCGTCACTGCCCGGACATTTGATGGGCATAGCTGCTGCCATTGAAATTCCCGCTATGCTGATTGCCAGCATGCTGGTACCGCGCTTTGGTAATAAAAATCTGATTTGTTTTGCAGTCATTTGCGGCATCATATTTTATATCGGTATGGTTTCGACCCAAAACGAATGGATGCTGATTGGTTTACAATTCTTTAATGGTTTATTTATCGGCATAATAGCCAGTATCGGCCTGATTTATTTCCAGGATTTATTACCTAAACGTACGGGTGTTGCTTCTACATTGTTTAATAACTGTATTTCTTGCAGTATTATTCTGGCCGGTATGTTGCAGGGCGTAATTTCGGCCAACTTCGGCCATCAGAGTATCTATACCATTTCTTTAGCCATGGTAATTTTA
This sequence comes from Snodgrassella alvi wkB2, assembly GCF_000600005.1. Classification (NCBI taxonomy): domain Bacteria; kingdom Pseudomonadati; phylum Pseudomonadota; class Betaproteobacteria; order Neisseriales; family Neisseriaceae; genus Snodgrassella; species Snodgrassella alvi. Next base: position 789,736 of record NZ_CP007446.1, on the reverse strand, counting down.
TCTTTCATCTTGTGCCTGATTATTCAGCCACCGCCTTCAGCAATTAAATCGCCCTCAAAGGTTAATCACTGATCAGCACCGTAATCACCGTTCTAATAAGGTTCTAAAACTGACTATAGGCTTATCTTAAAACAACTATTATCAATATCAATAAAGCACTGTAGTAATAAATAAATTCATACCGCCAAAAATCCGCATTAACAAACAAATATTTTCCTAAACTATCCGACACAATCATATTATCGTTTAACAGTTGTAAACGTTTAAATAGTCATATTTCAGGGAAAATAAAACGCAGTTGTATGATTCTAAATTATTCAAAACCCAGTGCTAAGTTGATGGTGAATGATTAAATGCTGATGATAAAAAATCATACCCATATCCAATCCTACAATCGGTGAAAAACTGGCTGATAATCCTAAAATGGTTACCACAGAAGCTGTATGTGCGGTAACTGCCACCCGGATTACTTTAAAAACTAAGTTGGAACAAAACTTATTGCGTAATAAGCATTTTCAGTAAAAAAGTTTCTATAGAACTTGGGAAAAGCTTTATCTATTGTTTTCAATGATACAGATATTGATGCAGCAGTAACCAGCGCCATAATTTTCAAATTCCACAATGACGGACAAACCTAAGTCTGTGCCAATCATATTTATGTGCAAAGCGCTGTCAACAACCAGTTTGTGCCTAAATTCTAAGAAACTATCAACAATTTGACCTTAGTCACGGTATGGATGCAGGTGTTAACGTAAGCCCTTTGATTGATAGTCAGGCAGTAGCAAAATTATTGAACATACTCAAGATGCCATCACTGAAGGCGCTAAATAGTTACAGGTTTGGTTGCAATGTGGGTGTTTGGGAAAAATCATATATTAACAAAAGTTATTATCAAAAGAATAATAGGAGCTTCTCTGAATTACTCAGACAATTTAGAAAGAAAAATAAATTCTCCGTCATTCAGTGATAAAAAGCTTATTTAAATTTAACAAATTATTTTTAATTAACATTAATATACAAATATTGCGAATAAAACAAGGAAAGTTTACAATCCGCAAGATGTGAAACCAATTGATAAACCCGTACTTTATTTTTGCTTGGTTCTACTTTGATATTAAGCATATACATTTGTAAATAACCGGATAATCTCAAAAAGCGGAAGATTAATGAACAGATTTATTCTAACAATAGTAGCATTCTTTGCCTTGTGTTTTGCGGGTTATCAATGGCATAAAAGCAAACAAGAAAAAAAAATATTTGTTCAGGATATCAACTCCAGTACTGATTTTGATTTTGATCAGGATATCAAATCCAGAACTGATCAATATGGTTTTCTGGATATATCAGTTAATCTTCCCGGAAGTAAGGGAATTGTCATTATGGCTCCAATCAATTGTCCGTCACGACAGGCAAAGATTGCTGATTATCTGGCTACAGAATTAAATAAACAGAATATTCCTGCTAACCGAATTAGTGGTTACACTTTCAATCATAATCTAGCCAATATGTCAGAAAGAGAAATAAATCAGATGATTGACAGAATTGAGTATGTCAAAACAATGGCTTTTCCGCTGGTATTTGTAAATGGTAAAGTAAAATCTAATCCATCAATTGAAGACATCAAAAATGAGTGGGAATTACAATAGTTGTTTCGTTAACCAAACCTACTTCGACATGTTCAATAAAAATTAAAATTAATCAAGTGTACCAATGTCTGCATCTTGTATTTTCAGGATCAGCTTCCCAGTTGAACTATTTAATTTCTAATTTGTTTAACAATTGCCTTTATACAGTACTATTCTGCCTGGTTTGTTACAGGACGTAATTTCTGCCAGCTTCGGCCATCACATTATTTATGTCATTGCACTTGCAATGGTGTCTGTTTCATTTATTTCTGTCTGATTATTACTAAACCAGTCCATACCAAAATTGTTTCTTAACAACAGTATTGATTAGTTTTAACTGAATAACTCTACACAACACCAATTTCTATCAGGCTAAACCCAACCGGTTTAGCCTTTTTAATTAACACTGACATCTATACATCATTGAAATCAATAATCAAATAAGGCAGCACTTTATTTGCCTGCTTGTAGACGCTCAGCAATTAAGAATATACGCATAAATTAAGCAATTAATTCTTAAAATAATATTTATAATTAATATTAATTGCCAATAATACTAATTATAAAAACATTTAATTTCATTCTTATTGAATTTTTTTCAATATTCTACGTTAGCAGAATATTTATCCAGATTGACAGTATAAATTTAATCCCGTAATTTAACCGAATAAACCAATCAATTATAAGACTGATATATTCAGTCAGTTAATTATATTGTTAGAACACATATCATACCGTTGATACTAGTAAAAACCTGCTTAGGCCGGTCTGCACTTTTTTGGAGAAAATATTATGAGTCAAACAAGCAATGTTCGTCAGCGTCAACTGGCCGCAGCCCCTCGTGGCGTCGGTTTCATGTGCGATTTTTATATTGATCACGCTAAAAATGCTGAGTTCTGGTCTCCTGAAGGTAAACGTTATATTGACTTTGCCGGAGGCATCGGCGTTCTGAATACTGGTCATCTGCATCCCAAAGTACAAAAAGCAGTAGCTGATCAACTGCAGAAATTTTCGCATACCTGTTTTAATACTGTTCCATATGAGCTGTATGCTAAGGTTGCCGAAAAAATTAATGCCAGAGCACCTATAGCCGGCGACAAACGCACAATGTTTGTTACCTCTGGTGCTGAAGCTGTTGAAAATGCCATTAAAATTGCCCGTGCCTATACCAAAAAACGTGGTGTAATTGCATTTAACGGTGCCTTTCATGGTCGTACCAATCTCACTATGGCTTTAACCGGCAAAATCGCACCCTATAAAGTAGATTTCGGGCCGTTCCCTGCTGATATCGTACATGCACCTTATCCGAATGCACTGCATGGCGTTAGCATTGAAGATGCATTGCACGGTCTTCATAATATTTTCAAATGCCATCTAGCGCCCAGCGATGTTGCTGCTATCATTATCGAAGTAGTTCAGGGTGAAGGCGGCTTTAATGTTACACCAAATGAATTTCTGCGTGCCTTACGCCAGCTAGCTGATGAACACGGAATTGTGCTGATTTTTGATGAAATTCAGTCCGGCTTCGCCCGTAGCGGAAAAATGTTTGCTACCGAATTGACCGGCGTACAGCCAGATTTAATGACTATTGCCAAATCTCTGGCTGGCGGTTTTCCGCTTTCCGGTGTAGTCGGCAAAGAAGCCATAATGAATGCTCCTGTAGTAGGCGGCCTGGGCGGCACTTACGCCGGTAGTCCACTGGGACTGGCTGCTGCTGATGCAGTTATTGATGTTATCGAAGAAGAAAAACTGTGCGAGCGCGCCAATATTCTGGGTAACAGATTGAAAGAACGCTTTAACAATTTAAAAGAAGTTATTCCGTCTATTGCAGAAGTACGCGGACCGGGCTCTATGGTCGCTATTGAATTAGTTAAACCCGGCACCTCAGAACCAGATGCTGAACGAACCAAAAAAGTACAGCAACTGGCGCTGGAAAACGGTCTGATGATTCTGACCTGCGGACAGTATTACAACGTAATTCGTTGTCTCTATCCGCTTACTATTGAAGATCATGTATTTGATGAAGCATTGAATATACTTGAAACTGCCCTGCGTCAGGCTCAATAATATTCATTGTCTGCAGGCTGCTCCGGTAGAATATTTTACCGGCAGCCTGTCATGTCTGTTTCAGTTTTTTTAGGAAAAAACTATGCAATTGCATGATTCTGCATTATTAAAAACCCAGTGTTATATAAATGGACAATGGCTGAACGCCGATAATGGCGCAGTTATTTCAGTTATCAATCCAGCTACCGGAAACAATCTGGCAGACGTGCCCCGCATGGGTACAGCAGAAGCTGAACGTGCTGTAGCAGCAGCACATGCAGCATTGAAACCATGGCAAGCCAAATCAGCCAAAGAGCGCAGTAATCTTCTGCGCCGCTGGTTTGAACTAATGATGCAGCATCAGGAAGATCTGGGCATTATCCTGACTTCAGAACAGGGAAAGCCGCTGGCTGAGGCTAAAGGTGAAATTGCCTATGGTGCATCCTATCTGGAATGGTATTCAGAAGAAGCCAAACGTATTTATGGTGATACCATACCCGCACCGTCAAATGACAAACGGATTATGGTACTTAAGCAGCCAATCGGTGTATGTGCAGCCATTACGCCGTGGAATTTTCCGAATGCGATGATTACCCGCAAGATTGCTCCGGCTCTGGCTGCCGGCTGTACTTTTGTTATTCGCCCGGCTTCACAAACACCATTATCTGCACTAGCCATTGCTGAGCTGGCACAGCGTGCCGGCATCCCGCCCGGAGTAGTCAATGTCATTACCGGCAGCTCCAGTGAAATCGGTAAAGTATTAACTGAAGACGATCGGGTAAAAAAATTCAGTTTTACCGGTTCTACAGAAGTAGGTCGTAAACTGATTGCTCAGTGCGCCGGTACTGTAAAAAAAGTATCTATGGAACTGGGTGGTAATGCACCATTTATCGTCTTCAATGATGCTGATATCGATGCAGCCGTAGAAGGTGCGATGATTTCCAAATTCCGCAATGCCGGCCAGACCTGCGTATGTGCCAACCGGTTGTACGTACAAAATGCTGTATATGATGAATTTGTGGATAAACTGGCTCAGGCCATTGCCAAACTGAAAATAGGCAACGGACTGGATCAGGGTGTAACTGTCGGACCATTAATCGATGCAGGTGCGGTTAACAAAGTTCAGGAACATATTACTGATGCTATTGGCAAAGGGGCGGAAATCGTTACCGGCGGAACCGCAGATAATCACGGTGAATTATTTTTCCAGCCTACATTACTGAAAAATGTTACTCAGGACATGAAAGTTGCTCGTGAGGAAACTTTCGGTCCGCTGGCGCCGGTATTTCGTTTTGAAAGCGAAGACGAAGTTGTCAGCTGGGCTAATGACACCGAATTCGGGCTAGCCAGTTATTTCTACAGCCGTGATATCGGCAGAATAGTACGCGTCAGCGAAAATCTGGATTATGGCATGGTAGCCATCAATACAGGACTGCTGTCAAATGAAGCAGCACCTTTTGGCGGCGTCAAGCAATCCGGTCTTGGTCGGGAAGGTTCTAAATACGGTATAGAAGATTACGTTGAAATTAAATATGTACTTCTTGCCGGCATTGACCAGTAATTCCTGAATCCGCGGCAGCCATAATCTGCTTCGCTGCCGCTTTCTTCATAATTATAAAAATCCTGAATGCACTGCATAAATCAGGATGGGGCGTTGTTGACTGAATTCAGCCAGCTAAAGGCGTTTCAGTCTGATATTACTCTTTCCAAAGGAGAATTAATTTGAGCACATCATCCACACTGAAAAACGGACTTAAATCACGCCATCTGACTATGATTTCTATTGCCGGCGTGATCGGAGGGGCTTTATTTATTGGCTCCGGCTCTGTAATTTACCATACGGGACCCGCAGCCATTCTTGCCTATGGTGCCGGCGGTCTTCTGGTCATGCTGATTATGCGCATGTTAGGAGAAATGGCTGTAGCGCATCCAGATAGCGGTTCTTTTTCCACATATGCCGATACTGCTATCGGCCGCTGGGCAGGTTTCAGCATTGGCTGGTTATACTGGTTTTTCTGGGCATTGCTCATGGGCTGGGAAGCCTATGTAGCCGGTAAAATTCTTAATAACTGGTTTCCTGTATTTCCCATCTGGAGCTATATGCTGGCAGTAACCGTAGCTCTGGTTGTTATCAATCTGATGGATGTTAAAAATTACGGGGAATTTGAATTCTGGTTTGCTTTAATCAAAGTAGTCGCCATTGTATTGTTTCTGATTGTAGGCAGTCTGGCTATTATCTATTTATGGCCGTGGGGTCAGGCAGATGCAAAAGGCTGGACACACTTAACTGATCAGGGATTCATGCCTAAAGGATCATCATCTGTGGTAACAGCATTGCTGGGTGTTATGTTTGCCTATATTGGCGCTGAAATCGTTACTGTTGCTGCTGCAGAATCCAACCATCCGGCTACAGAAATTCGTAAAGCCACAAAATCTGTCGTCTGGCGCATCATCCTGTTTTATGTAGGTTCGATTTTTATTACCGTTTGTCTGATTCCGTATAACGACCCGCGGCTGAATGATGCCACATGGGGAACATACAGTGTAGTATTAACCTCGCTGGGAATTCCTCAGGCACGTCATATCGTCAACTTTGTTGTCCTTACTTCGGTTTTAAGCTGTTTTAATTCAGCTCTGTATACCTGTTCGCGCATGTTATATTCATTGGCAAAACGCGGTGATGCTCATCGGATCATGTCCTACACCTCGAAAAATGGCAGTCCGCAAATTGGCGTGCTTATTTCCTGTATCTTTACCCTGTTTGCAGTATATCTCACCGCCACCTCCAAAATGGATGTTTACGATGTACTGATGACTGCTACCGGTACGATTGCCTTGTATGTTTATCTCGCTATCAGCTGCTCACAATTATTTCTGCGTAAAAAACTGGAAAAACAAGGGCAGACACTGACATTTAAAATGTGGTGCTTTCCATGGCTGACTTATCTGGTTATCGGGCTGATTATTGCTTCGATTATTATTATGATTATCGAAGGAACCTATAAATATGAAGTAATATATACCAGCATACTGGCGGCCATCATCCTGATAATGGGCATAGTGGCACAAATATTTAAAATCGGCAGCCAGCAGAATAAAACAGAATAATATTTAATATTGGTTTTATACAGCTTAGAGCAGTAATAATATTTATCTATCTTGACACAGATTGATTAAGATAAATATTCGGATAAATTAATTTAAATTTTATTCGCCATAACTGGCAACAATTCAGTACACTATTCATTTTGAAATTTAACCGGCACAAAATGATTACACTAGAACAATGTCAGCAATGGGATGCCGCCGATATTCTGGCTCCCCTAAAAAATCAGTTTGAATTACCACAAGAGGTTATATATCTGGATGGTAACTCTTTGGGTGCGAAACCCAGAAAAGCTGCAGAAAATGCTCAAACAGTAATTAATCAGCAATGGGGTACCGATCTGATTAATAGCTGGAATAAAGCCGGCTGGTGGGATTTACCGGTACGACTAGGCAATAAAGTCGGTCAGCTGATTGGTGCTCAGGAAAATGAAACCGTTGTTACCGATACAACCAGTCTGAATCTGTTTAAAGTATTGGCCTCAGCCATCCATATTCAGCAGAATAATGACAATAACCGTAAAATCATTATCGCTGAGCGTGATTCTTTCCCTACCGATATTTATATGATTGAAGGTTTCATGGCTCTGATTAATCAGGGTTATCAGCTTCATCTAATAGATACACCGGCAGATCTGCCCGCCCGTATTAATGAAAACACTGCTGTTGTAGTGTTATCTCATGTTAACTATCGTACCGGCTACCTGCATGACATGGCAGCAAACAATGCACTGGTACATTCGCATGGTGCATTACTTATCTGGGATTTGTGTCATTCAATCGGTGCTGTACCTATTGATCTGAATGCCAGTAACAGTGATTTTGCTATTGGTTGTACTTACAAATATTTGAACGGCGGTCCCGGCGCACCTGCTATGCTGTGGGTAAATGAGCGTTATCAGACTGCATTCAGCCAGCCATTATCCGGCTGGTGGAGTCATGCGCGGCCGTTTGATATGGCTGAAAGCTATACACCTGCAGACAATATCCGTCGCTATTTATGCGGTACACAGCCAATTGTATCTATGAGCCTGATAGAAAGCGGCGTAGATATCTTTTTACAAACAGATATGCAATCACTGCGGCACAAATCTCTGCAGCTAACTGATTTACTGATTGCTCTTACTGAGCAGGAATGTGCCGGACATAACTTAACGCTGATTACACCGCGTGAACATGCTCACCGTGGCAGCCATGTCAGCCTGCGTCATCCTCATGGTTATGCCATAGTTCAGGCTCTGATTGCCCGCGGTGTAATCGGAGATTATCGCGAACCGGAAGTGATTCGCCTGGGAGTTACACCATTGTATCTGAGTTATACCGATATCTGGCATGCTGTTCAACATCTGAAACAGGTATTAATTAATGAGGAGTGGGCACAGCCACAGTTTCACACGCGCGGACAGGTAACCTGATTTGCATTTCTTTAATCCACACAGGTACAGGCCGGGCATGAATATTCTGCTCGGCTTATGCTTCTCATCTTAAGGAAAAACGATGGGTAATTTCGAGCGTATTCAGTCTCGGGAAACAGGATTACACAAAAAGCTATCAGCCGGTCAGATGAGCATGATTGCCATTGGCGGAGCAATAGGAACCGGCTTATTTCTGGGCAGCAAATTTGCCATTGGCTTTGCCGGCCCTGCTGTTATCATCAGTTATGCACTGGGCGGCATGATTGCACTAGCTTTAATGGGATGTCTGGCAGAAATGACTGTGCAGCACCCTACTTCGGGTTCTTTTGGTGCTTATGCTGAATTTTATCTGCATCCTCTGGCTGGTTTTCTGGTGCGTTACAGTTACTGGGCCTGTATTGTTCTGGCTGTGGGTACAGAAGTCACAGCCATCGCTGAATACATGAAATTCTGGTTTCCACAGGTTGATTCATGGATATGGATTGCACTGTTTTCATGCTGCCTGATCGGCGTTAATGCCTATAGTGTCAAAGCTTTCGGTTCAGTTGAATACTGGTTTTCCACCATTAAAATTTTTGCCATTATCGTATTTATTGTACTGGCCATCAGTGTATTACTAACGCAAAGCAGTATCAGCAGAATTGAACAAAACATGTTTAGCGGCGGTTTTGCTCCGCATGGATTTTCCGGTATCTGGACCGGTGTGATTATTTCCATATTCAGCTATCTCGGTATTGAAATGATCGCTATAGCCGCAGGTGAAGCCACCAATCCTGAACAGGCAGTTAAAACCGCGTTTAAAGGAACTTTTGCAAGGCTATTGATATTTTATCTGCTTGCACTCAGTCTGATTGTCATGCTGGTACCGTGGCAGGAATTAATTAAAGAAGGAAGCACCAGCCCGTTTGTCAGCGTAATGAAAAATGTAGGTATACCATTTGCCGACAGTATTCTGAACTTTATTGTCATTGTTGCTGCACTTTCAGCCATGAACAGTATGCTCTATATTGCCACTCGTATGATGTTCAGTCTGTCTCGCGCTAACGAAGCTCCACAAATATTCGGTAAAGTAAAAAGTAATGGCGTACCACTGAATGCACTGGCTTTATCTTCTGCCGGTATTGCTGTCGCCGCACTGGTTTATATTTTAAATCCGGAAACGGCTTTTCCAGTTATGATAGCTTTGTCTATGTTTGGTGCATTATTCAGCTGGGGGGCAGTATTTCTGACACATCTGTGTTTTCGCATCCGGATGCAGCGGCAACAGCAAAAACTGAAATTTCGTGTACCCGGTTTTCCATTTGTCACTATAGCCGGTTTATTGGCCATAATCAGCATCATGATTACCACATGGTTTACTCCGATATTCCATGCTACTTTATTATTTGGCGTGCCTTTTCTGGCATTTTTAATTCTGGCATATTTTATTCAGATATATCATAAAAAAGTACAAATAAATAAATAAATATATACAAAGTGTATATACCCTAACAGCATCACTGCCCGCTGGCATTGATGCTGTTATTAAATTGATAGAATGCCATTTGTAATATCAGACTGGAAAAATCCGAGCCAGATAAAAATTTATATATTAAAAAATATATTTTCAGATTGATAATAAAATATTTTTAGATTATTAAATTATTTAATATAATCCTTCAAAAATATTGAAAGTTTTTGATTTTTTATTTTATGTAAGTAATAAGAAATTAACCCGGAATCCAAAAACATTCTGGCTGAAAAGTCGCCTACACTAATACCAGTAGAAGGTTTAAACAGAATAATCATCGCTATAATAAAATAAAGCATCATTAAACAGAATGTCATTGAAATAGCTTTACGCCACATACTTAAATATAAAAAATACCATGGACTAAAAATGCAAATATATTTCTATTTAACTTAAACTTTAATTCACACGGTAAATTATTATAATTTTTCTGAAACTGCTCAGTGGGATTAAATTTAGGTAATCCATTCTCTTCATAGAACTTAAATCCAAACAGCCATGCTTCACTATGTGCCATATCGGAAGAATCACATGGTTTTTAAATACTATTATTATCCATAAATAATTTATAAGTATGCTAAAACCAAAAAACTTCATTTTTTACAAAAAGCTGTTAATTATAATATAAATAATTATTTTTAAGAAAATTTGAACATTTTGTTTGAAATTTTTATAAATGAATTGAAAGAGCTGCTTTTATGAAAGCAGCTCTTTTGGTCTGATAAAAACAATATTACTGATTTAGTGTCAGCAATAAATGATTCATGCGTTTGACAAATGCCGCCGGATTTTCCAGTTTACCGCCTTCAGCCAGCAAAGCCTGATCATATACCAGCTCAGCCAGTTCATTGCGCTGTACTTCGTCCTGCTCTGAAGCAATTTTCTTAATCAAAGGATGATCCGGATTGATTTCCAGTGTTGGTTTGGTCTGCGGAATTTGACCGGCTGCACCGGAAGCTTCCAGCATTCTTGCCAGATGCTGGCTCATATCATGCTCACCAACAACCAGACATGCCGGACTTTCTGTCAAACGGGCAGTGGCACGAACAGCGTCAACTTTATCACCCAGAGCAGTTTTAATCTGCTCTACCAGTTCCTTGTTGTCTTCTTCTGTCTTAGCCTGGGCTGCTTTTTCCTCCTCATCAGCCAGATTACCTAAGTCCAGTGAACCCTTGGCTACACTTACCAAACCCTTGCCATCAAATTCAGATAAACTATTAACCACCCACTCATCTACACGATCAGTCAGCAGCAATACCTCAACACCTTTTTTCAGGAAAATTTCCAGATGTGGGCTATTTTTGGCAGCAGCATAACTATCGGCAGTAATATAGTAAATTTTTTCCTGCCCTTCTTTCATCCGACCAATATAATCAGCCAGAGTAACATTTTGCTCACTACTATCATTATGCGTAGAGGCAAACCGGCATAAACCAGCTATTTTGTCTTTATTTGTGAAATCTTCAGCAATACCTTCTTTCAGTGTATTACCGAACACCTGCCAGAATTCAGCATATTTTTCCGGCTGATTTTTCTTCAGATCTTCTAAAAGAGACAATACTTTTTTAACACTGCCAGAGCGAATTGCATCGAGATCACGGCTTTCCTGCAAAATTTCACGGGATACATTCAAAGGCAAATCGCTGCTGTCGATCACTCCGCGAATAAAACGCAGATAAGAAGGCATCAGCTTTTTCGCATCATCCATAATGAATACACGTTTTACATATAACTGTACACCATGCTTAGGTTCACGCTCATATAAATCAAATGGTGCATGTTTCGGAATGTACAGCAATCCGGTGTATTCATGACGTCCTTCCACACGGAAATGTGTCCACGCTAAAGCATCATCATAATCGTGTGATACATGACGATAGAAAGTCTGGTACTGCTCATCGGTAATTTCATTTTTCGGCCGCTGCCATAAAGCCTGAGCCTGATTAACCACTTCCAGCTCATCTGAAACTTTTACATTACCTTCTTCATCATATTCAGGCGCTTTCTTCATATAAATCGGCACAGAAATATGATCACTATAAGTCGTTACAATCCGGCGCAAAGTCCAGTCAGACAACAAATCTTTTTCATCATCTTTAAGATGCAGAATTACATCTGTACCACGGGCAGACTTACTAATCGGTTCAACAGTAAATTCGCCGTCACCAGCACTCACCCAGCGTACAGCTTGATTTTCAGCGGCACCTGCCCTGCGGCTTTCAACAGTTACCTTATCAGCCACGATAAATGCAGAATAAAAACCTACACCAAACTGCCCAATAAGATTGGCATCTTTTTTATCGTCGCCAGTCAGTTTTTCCAGAAATGCTTTGGTACCGGATTTAGCAATGGTGCCCAGATGTTCGATAATATCGGCTTCAGTCATACCGATACCATTATCAGATACAGTAATGGTTTTAGCTTCTGCATCAGCAGTAACCTTAATCCTGAATTCTGTATCATCTCCCAGCAAAGAAGCATCATTCAGAGACTCAAAGCGCAATTTATCGCACGCGTCGGCAGCATTGGAAATCAGTTCCCGCAAAAAGATTTCTTTATTGCTGTATAAAGAATGAATCATCAACTGTAACAACTGTTTTACTTCAGTCTGAAAACTGTGTGTCTGTTTCATAATTTTCTCAAAAGCCCAAATATATGATTGTTGTTAATTCAAAATATGGGCAGCACAATTCAGTTTCAAGCCGGATAGTCATATGTTTGCTTGTTGTACAGCTTTTGCCGCAAGCACAACATATCAGACAAATATCAGTATATACATTTCAGACAAAGCTAATTTGTTACAATAGAATATTTACTAAGCCTACTAAATAAAACCGATCAAACATCATGAACACCCATCATTGTTTGCCTGATACCCGCGCATTTCCTACCGATCAGGTTAAAAACGAACTGCTGCTGCATGCAGCCAGTCTAGTGACACCTACATCAAAAGCACAAACTACCCTTGCCCGTGAGAGCCTGCAAACTGAAATCAGCCGTATGCTGGCACAAAATCACTATACCAACCTTTCTGTAGCACTGGCTATGGCGGCCAATAGTGATATTTACAATGCACTGTGGAACAGTATGGAAACTGTATTACAAGCACGTAATCAGACAGAAGTACAATGGTTGGCTTTGCCCGTGATAATAGTAGGTGGTGCTAAAGAAAATATCTCTCTGCCAGACAGCATACCCGCAGAAGCCATTACTGAAATCTTCAAAAACCGTCCATGGTCTGATGAATGGAATAAAATTCACTGGGCATCTCATCTTGTGAGTGATACTACCCTGACCCATATCAAAGCCAGTCAATGGTACGCTGCTAAACAAAATCAACAGATGGCCGCAGATTTTCTCGATCAGTTACCTAAAACACCACTAATAGTTGAAAGCGGACAATCAGTACAGGTTTTTTATGCCCTTGGTTTTTCCGGACCAGACATTCAGTCTGCCCTTAACTGCAATCTGGCAGATACTGCCCTGCCGCTCATGCAAGTCTGGCAAACTCATCTGGCTACAGCCGGTGCTACGCTGTTTATCAACCCGCTTGCGCCACAATCACCATTAAACGCCTTACGCTCTGGCAGTGCCATGCGTCTGCGAATGGCCTGTGATGTCTTTACGACTAATGCTATCCGGGCGATTCGCCTGCAAAGTCCACGGGTTGGCGTAGTTATTGCTGCTCAGGAAGGCGGGAATATATTATTTGGTTTCAACGCAACCGACAGTGTATTTGAACTTCAGCCACAAATTTTTCGCTGGCCGCTAACACAAGCAGACAACATTGACAGCATAATACAAAATTTCATTGATCTGCTGGCTGAGTGCAATGTTGAAAATATTCGCCTGTTACATGAACCAATCAGTGCACAGGCCCAATTGCCTAATTATGCCCAATCTATCAATATGGTCGGACATAACCCACTTTTTCCACGGAGTCACTGATGGCTGCAACTAAAGTATTATTTGTCTGTCTGGGTAATATCTGCCGTTCTCCCATGGCAGAATACATTCTGCGCGACCTGGTAACAAAAAAAGGTCTGAGTGAACAGATTGAAATTGCCAGCGCCGGCACTTCCGGCTGGCACAATGGTGAAGACATGCACTCAGGCACCAAAGAAATTTTGCATGCAAAACAAATCAGTACTAATGATTTTCAAAGTAGTGAAGTAAGGCCGGAGGATATTGCCATTTACGATCATATTATTGCTATGGATGATAAAAACCTGCAAGACTTATCCCGTATTTTTGGGTGTAGCCGTCCGGATAAAGTCTACAAAATTACCGATTTATTACCAGACAGCGAATATGACTACGTACCAGACCCTTATTTCAGCGGTAATTTTACAGAAACCTGCACCATTATCCATGCCGGCTGCGAGGCATGGCTCAAATACTGGCAAACCTCAGCAGGCAAACAGTAATCCAGATTACCCGCCGTTTATACTATCCGGATAGAATCTACTCAATAAAAGAGCAATATGGTAAAATTAATACCATATTTCAATTATTTGATGGTATTAAAACTTGCCAAAGCGCTCAGCTTTGGCATTGTTTTGGTACGTAAAATCAACACAGCAATAAGGAATTTAAAATGGCAGGACATAGTAAGTGGGCCAATATCCAGCATCGTAAAGGTCGTCAGGATGCCAAACGCGGCAAAATCTTCACCCGCCTGATTAAAGAAATTACCATTGCTGCCCGTCTGGGCGGTGGCGATCCCAATGCCAATCCACGCCTGCGTCTGGCAATGGATAAAGCCACTGATGCCAACATGCCCAAAGATAATATTCAGCGGGCAATAGATAAAGGTACAGGTAATCTTGAAGGTGTCGAATATGTAGAACTGCGTTACGAAGGTTATGGCATTGGCGGAGCAGCAGTAATGGTAGACTGTTTGACCGACAATAAAACCCGTACCGTAGCCGATGTACGTCATGCCTTCACCAAACATGGCGGCAATCTTGGTACAGACGGCTCAGTAGCCTTTCAGTTCGTTCATCAGGGCTATTTACTCTTCAGCCCGGAAGTGGATGAAGATACTCTGATGGAGGCTGCTCTCGAAGCAGGTGCTGAAGACGTTATCGTACAGGAAGATGGTTCTAAGGAAGTCATCACCGAACCCTATCAGTACAGCAGTGTTAAAGAAGCACTGGAAGCAGCGGGTTTGCACGCGGCCGATGGCGAAGTAACCATGCGTGCAGTTAATGAAACCGTTCTGCAAGGAGCAGAAGCTGAAAAAATGCAGCGTTTACTAGACGCACTTGAAGATCTTGATGATGTTCAGAACGTTTATACTACAGCCGTACTGGAAACTGAGTAAACATAAAACGGACTGTTACTCAGTCCGTTTTTATCATTAACAGCATATTATTACCATTGATTCATGCAAGCTATAACCGAACTTTTTCAAACAGCTTCTGCCGGTGAATGCGCTGAAATTTTAGATTTCTGGCTCAACGAATGCAGCCTTGATGAAGCACCAGATGTACATACAGTAAAATTATGGCAACAATTGTTTCAACAGCGCGGCAGTAAATTTAACCGTCTGGCTACCCTGTGTCAGCAATGGCTTATTGAAACAGACTCATTATGAAATCATCATGCATGAATAAATGGCTGTTCCTTGCCGTCATCTGGTTTCTGGCCAGCCTGTATTTTTTATTCTTCAAAGCAAGCGGTAATCCGGTACCTATTCCGCAATTTGATAAAATCTGTCACTTTGGCTTATTTTTCGGCCAATTCTGGTTCCTGTCCAAATCCTGCTTCAGTGCCGGCATCACAATTCCGCTACGCCTGTTAATTATAACTGCCATTATCTGGGCTGCTTCCAGCGAAATCATTCAGGCGCTGTTCACTAAACGTGAGGGCGATATAATGGATGCAATGGCCGATCTCATCGGTGCCACACTGGCACTATGGCTGGCTCGTCAAATACAAACAGCTCGCCGCAACATCAGCAGGGAGAAATATTAAAATGGATATTACCGTTTATCAGCAACGCCGTCAGACTGTACTGAATAAAATCGGCGAAGATGGCATTGCCATTATATTTGCCGCTCCGGAACAACGCCGCAGTAATGACACAGAATACCCCTTCAGACAGGATAGCTATTTTCATTACCTGACCGGTTTTCCTGAGCCCGGAGCAGCATTGATACTGAATGGACGTGAACATACCTCCACTCTTCTGTGCCGCAATAAAGACCCTGAACACGAAATCTGGAACGGTTTCCGTTATGGTTATACAGCTGCACGAGAGCAATTTGCTTTCGACTCAGCCGATGATATCAACCAGTGGCCGGTTTTGCTTAAACAAGCACTGACTGGTCACCGACGACTCTTCGCATTGTGGGGACTATATCCTGAAAATGACCCTAAGCTCATTGAATTATGGTATGAAGTTGCCCGTATAGCCAATTATCGCAGTGCCAATGGCAGTACGATTGCACCTGACAGCCTGGTAAATCTGGCCAGCATCCTTGATCCGATGCGTCTTATCAAAGATAAACATGAACAGTCGATCATGCGCATTGCCGCAGAAATCAGCGCACAAGCTCATATTCGTGCCATGCAGACTACTCGTGCCGGTCAGTATGAATATCAGGTAGAAGCAGAAATTCTGCATGAATTCATGCAACGCGGAGCACGCTATCCATCGTACAACAGCATAGTTGCCGGAGGCAAAAATGCCTGTTGTCTGCATTATGTCAGCAATAACTGTCAGTTGCAGCAAAATGATTTACTCATGATTGATGCAGGTGCCGAATACCAGATGTATGCTGGTGATATTAGCCGCACCTTTCCCGTCAGCGGGCGTTTCAGCAGTGCACAAAAAGATATCTACGATATAGTACTGTCTGTTAACGAGGCGAGCATTGCCTCTACTGTAAAACAAGCAAACTGGCAGAATATCAGTGCAACAGCCATCAGCATGCTAACCCAGGGGCTGATTGATCTGGGCATCCTCCGTGGCAGTCTAGAACAGAATATTGAAACTCAGACTTATCGGCGTTTTTATATGCATGGGCTCGGACACTGGCTCGGACTGGATGTTCATGATGTTGGTGGCCGTTTTGACAGCAATGAACAGCCTATTTTGCTTCAGGCGGGAATGGTAACGACCATAGAGCCCGGTTTATATATCAGCGCAGCAGATGATATACCTCAGGCATTTCATAATATTGGCATCCGCATTGAAGACAACGTTCTGATTACAGAAACCGGTAATGAAGTACTCACTGCTTCTGTACCTAAAACTACCGCAGAAATCGAAATATTGATGCAGCACTAAATCAGAATCTGATCAGTATTAGCCATTAAAATAGCCGGATAACATTTATCCGGCTATTTTTTATAAATGTACTTTTAATGATTAAGCTGACGTGCGGCCAGTTCCTCCTGCGCAGTAGCCACAATATCAGTACCAAACAAAGAATTCACATCTGCCTCATCAAATACATAGCGTGCATGACAAAAATCACAGTTCACCTCAATACTACCCTGCTCTGCTACAGCCTCACCTACTTCCTGCCCGCCAAGCAATAGCAGCATATCACCAACCTTAGCACGCGAGCAGGTACAGGAAAATTCAACATTCTGAGGTGTAAACACCCTTAGCTCATGCTCATGAAACAGCCTGAATAACAATGTCTGCACATCCAGCCGCAACAACTCATCCGCCGTAAGCGTCTCAGATAAAGCTGATAACTCTGTCCAGCTATCTTCATCTATATCCTGTTCGGGTAACTTTTGCAGTAATAGACCGCTGACATGCTCATCATCCGCAGCAAGCATAATATACGTAGCCAGCTGTTCGGAACGCGCCATATAATTCATCAGCATCTGAGCAATACTGCTACCACTAAGCTCCACCATACCCTGCCAGGATTCACCCTGAGAGGGCTGCAAAGTCAGTACAAACATTCCTCCTTCACCAAGCAAATCTACCAGTGTCATATTGTCATCAATGACAGCAGATTCATCCCAGCGTGCTGTTGCTCGGCAGGTTGCTGCCGATGTGGCTTCCGCTACCAGCATTTTCAAAATGCCCTTACCCTGCACCTGTACTATCAGATTACCGTCAAATTTCAGATTACTGGCCAACAATACCGCAGCCACAGTCAGCTCACCCAGAGCTTGATGAATTGCCTTAGGATAAACTTTATTTGCTGCCACATGCCGCCATACCTGCTGCAAATTCACTTGCAGACCACGTACAGGACAGTCATCAAACATAAACCTCGTTAACTGATCTGCTTGTACCATCTTATTTTCTGTCATCATTTCAATCCCAGCAAAATAATCAAACAATATGACCGCACCAGCCAAAAAAATCAAGTCAGATTATCGCCACACCAAAACCTGAAAACCCCAATCAATTCAGCATACGAAATATAAGAGCTGTATAAATATAAAGGGATACACTGGCATATCAAAATACAGCAACTACTCACATACTTGATAAAAAATAAATATCAATAAAATATAACTTTAAAGATATAGCCTTCACTAGTACAGTATCATTAACAATAGAGATAGAAACAGTTATATTCTTTAAAACTGGTTACACTTAAAATAGCATTGAAACATACAGATACGTTGTAGATTAAAGAAAGCACAAATCATACAAATTGCAAAATCAAATAGCCGCCTACGCTCCATTGCATTATTCATAATTATTTACACAATCTGTCAGGCAATAGTATTTTTCGCTCATCCCGTTTGGCAACTCATGGAAAAATTATCATTCCTCATAGATGATTTATTAAATATAATTAAAATCATATTGGCTGATGGTGAATTTGATCCAGCTGGATTATGGGTTATTTTTGGCGTTCCCCTATTATTTCCCACCTCTTCAAAAAACTAAGTTAATGCTGACCATTAGGTAAATCCTCTCTTCAGGATAAGATAAATACAATTAATTCTTCTACAACCTATGCCAATAATATCAAATATGGCTTTGGAAAAAATAACGTAATTTATTTCTCGACCAGCATACAGCTTTTATAAAAATAATATATAGCTATTATTTGCATTAATTTCCCCCATACTTGAACAAACCGAAAACAGACAATCAAGTAATAATAGAAAAACACAATAAATACCGCCAAACACTAATGATGATTATACTGAATAAGCATATAGAATAATAAGCAGTACTAATATTAAAGTAGTTAGGCTTAAAATAAATTTTGCCATTTATACTAAACCTAATAGTATTGTTTCACCATTAAATTCCACTTACTTCTGCCGCAATATATCTAAAGTAAAATAATTATTGCTTTTAGCTTACTATTTCATTACATAGATTAAATTTTGTATAACTGATTATTTCCTTTAGGTTAAAACTGTGATAATTTCTATATTAGCTATAGAGGACAAATCTGTATGAAGAGCATATTTAAACTGTATTTCAAGCTTATCTGTTTAAGTTGCCTGCTACTGCTGGCTGGTTGTGATGATGTTAAGCAAACCGGCGATAAAGCGGCGCCGCAACAGCAACCGACGCCTATAGTACGCCATCAGGACAGATTTGGCCGCTATGATTCTATTGGTAATCTGGGCGGCAAGCCGGTAAGTATCCCCGGTGGTGTGGTGTTTACCTGGGTACACTATATCGGCGACCCGGGCGATTTCGATACCAGCAAACAAGCACAAAAGTATCAGCGCCCGCCGATTACTTACCAATTGCCTATTAGTAGTTTTGCTTTTCAGTACCGGCTGACAGATGGCGCGGTGATGAGCTATAGGGAGCAGACGGAAGAGGATTATCTGCGTGATAACAGAACTTTGATTCCACAGGGAAAGCCGTTTCCATGGGGCTATACCATTG
Organism: Snodgrassella alvi wkB2; assembly: GCF_000600005.1. Classification (NCBI taxonomy): domain Bacteria; kingdom Pseudomonadati; phylum Pseudomonadota; class Betaproteobacteria; order Neisseriales; family Neisseriaceae; genus Snodgrassella; species Snodgrassella alvi. The sequence goes on along the minus strand of NZ_CP007446.1, from coordinate 770,194 downwards.
TTTACAATATTGTTGATCCACATCAGCCACTTAATTTTAATAAAGCGTTTACTGACACTCAGCAAGCTAAAAAAGAAGTCTGGCACTTTGACTATTTTGAACAACCACAAAAAATATATGGCTTAACTTATTTCAAAGCCAATAATGGGATTGATCCCAGCACCAATCAGCCGTGGCAGGATAATATCGCCGGGCCGGATATTTTGATGTCCAAAAATCCGCAAGGTGATATTAAAACCTATATTCAATGTGATTTTACAGGCGAAATTCAATCTTGCACCCACGAATTCTATATCGACAGTATGCCAGTGGTGGTAGATATAAGCTATGACCGGATTTATTTAGAAAAATGGCAGCAAACCGAAAAAAATATAGCCGGCATACTGGATAGCTGGGTGGTTACGGATAAAGGCGCATTAATTAAGAAGCAGGCAGGAAAGATGTAAAAATTCCTGCTATTTATGTCTATATTGTTAACAACTGATGAAAGAGGTAAAAATATGTCTCAACCACAGGTCTTAACTAAAAAAGAAATAGATACTTGGAGCGAGCAAATCAAAACCGGCGAGCTGTCGGCTATTGGGGAAGTGTATCAGGCGCTGGCCAAAAAAGGCTATGACTATGCTCAATGGGCATTTGGGGTGGCCACGGCTGATACCCTTACTGGCAATGGCGCTTTGCAGTTTATGCAGGCGGTGGCCAAAGACCATAAACAAAAGCTCCCCCAAGCGCGGGTTGACAGTGTACGGCGCGATATGGCGCTGGGCTATCTAGCCATGCTGCAAAAAAAACTAAATGAAGGTAAAGGCGGTGAAGATATTACCTATGATGAAATGTTAGACTTTCATGCAAAAGTTTTTAAAGACAATAAGCTGGATATCGGCTACTGGACGCTGTATACACCGATGTCGATTATCCAGAATCATGCTTCGGCTACCGGAAGCGATGGTCAGGTGATTGGTGGTAAGCAGGTTGTGGAAAATATGTGGCAGCATATGCGGGCTACTAAGGGAACCAAGCTTAAAGGCTCATGGGTAAGCCTGATGTTATACGGAGTAATGCGGGATGCGCAGAAGGGCTACATTTACGTTAATAAGTCCAACGGTGAGGTTGCGCCAATAGACTACATTATCAAGAATGCTGCTTATTCAATTAATTTTCCTATCGCTAATATTGTAGTAGGCACCGATGTGGAGAAGTTGGCTAATGTACTTGGCTATAAAAAGGTGGCCGTTTCCAGTGCTGAGCAGCAGCAGGCGCGGCAGTGGTGCAAAGATACGGATATGGCGGCTGCTTTCACTGCTTTTGCCAAGGAAAAGGTTGGCGATAATATACTTGTTTATGGTTCAACTCATACTTGGTATAAGGATTATGCTACGCCGGAAAACAGACTTACCGGCAAGTTTTTTGCCAATCAGAATACTTCTGCTGCCACGCAGAAGCGGCTGGCCAATAACTGGCAATTGATGGGCGGCGCGAGTATGACTAAATGGATTATCGCCGCGGTATTAAATGAAAATCTGGCCGATAGTTCTAGCGCGCTACTGTCTTCCATTAATGAGATTAACTTTCTGGATAAGGGATTGGGGTTTGTTTTTGAGCCTAAAGCTGGGCATCGCAGGCCGATAGCGGGTGCAACAGATGAGTATGAATTCAAATATGAGCTGGAATATATTGATGCTACGCCGGATAGTGTGCTGAGTATTTTGCAGAATTTAACCAATAAGGGAGAAACAGCTAAGGTATCGCAGTATTTACATGCGCTGTTGCAGTTGAATCCGGTGGTGGTATTGAATCCGGATTTTACGCCACAGCAAAGAAGTGTGGATGATGTAGGTGAAGACTGGATTAAAATCCGCTGCTGGGCCATTCAGGAGATGAAATACGCTGAGGCAGTAGAACACAATGAGTATGTACGTGCCCTGCTCAATGGGCTGTCGCCTACTCCGGCTCCCGAGATTGATATTAATCAGCAGCTAACCATGCATCTGCGGCAACAGAAAGAGCTGGTTGAGTCTATCCGGACGAAATATGGTTTTGGTAAAGATGATGTGATTCGTTTTCGTGATGCGAATACCGGCCTAAGCTGGGTGACCAATGGTGCGATAACTCAAGCCGGCCATGTGGTGCTGATGCTTTCTGATAATGCCACTGGTACTCATTCTGGCAGTAGTTTAGGTGATGTGATTATAGGTGGTCGCGGTGATGATGTTATCGATGGCGGCGCCGGCGATGACTATTTATATGGTGGTGCCGGGAATGATACGTTGATTGGCGGTAGCGGCAATGATTTATTGACTGGTGGTGAGGGAACAGACCGTTATTATTTCAATGCAGATGATGGGCAGGATCGTATTATCGATAGTGATGGTAATGGCTATATCTATCTGGACAATAAGATTTTTTCATCATATCAGTGGATAGGGAAAGAGCTGAATGTATGGCAGTCAGAGGATAATAAATGGCAGGTGTGGCTGAATAAAACCGGTGATTTATGCATTCAGTCCCTGACAGACAATAAAGATATTCTTACTATTGAGGGATGGAATGAGCTTAAAGGAAATAAACTCGGCATTAATTTACCCAATATGCGCCCGCCTAAGGAAAAAAATAAAATTCTGGGCGACTGGCGCACGAAAATCATTCATGTAGAAGGCCATTTTGAGGAAGAGTTAGAGTCTCTTAAAGGCCATTATCACTATGATTGGGATAAGCGCAGTGCCGACGGCCGTATTATCGATGGTAAACAAGAAAACGGCTTTGAGGATGTTATTTTCGGCACAGCCAATGATGATGAAATTTCGGGGCTGGACGGCGGCGATGCTATTGATGGCATGGCCGGTGATGATGTGATTCTGGGTGGCGATGGCATGGATCTGCTCGCAGGCGGCGGTGGCTCCGATACCATCAGAGGTGGTGCCGGAGATGATTATATTTTTGCCAATAATCATTTAACGATATCTCAACGAGAGAAGCCGGATGAGCGCTGGAAGATGCCTGATTATGGTAAAAAACTGATTCATGCTGGCCCAAACTGGGGTATATTTGTAGAAAGAGGTAATTATTTGATTATCTCTGGTATTAGCGACTGTTTTGATGAGCCCATCTCTGCTGTGGACGGTATGTCATATGGGGGAGATTTTCTATATGGTGATGAGGGCAATGACTTTATTGTTGGTGGTAATCTGAATGATTATATCGAAGGTGATTCGGTAGCACCGGGCAGTACGCAAGAAGGAGATGATGTCGTTTTTGGTATGGGTGGCAATGATTATATTGTCGGTGGCAAGGGCAAAGATATCTTATATGGCGATGGTCTTGTTAGACTAGGTCACTTAAATTCTCTTGCTGGCAGGGCTCATGGAGATGATCACATTGATGGCGGCGAAGGTGATGATGAAATCATTGGTGGTGGCGGCAATGATGTGATTATTGGCGGCGATGGTGATGACAAAATTTATGGCGATGATGGTGGAAAGACATCAAGAGAAATACTTGATAGCCAATATCATGGTAGTGACACCATTTATGGCGGTGCCGGTAAAGACTTTATTGTAGGTGGTGGTGGCGATGATTTTCTCTATGGCGGTAATGACGAAGACATTATATATGGCGATTCTTATGATATGAATAGAAATTTTTCACAATTAACATGCAATGATCATATCTGGGGCGATGCCGGTAATGATGAGCTGTATGGTGGCTACGGAGACGATGTGATTCATGGCGGCGCTGATCATGACACAATTTATGGCGGCCACGGTAATGATGAGCTTTATGGCGATGAAGGCAATGACGTTATTTACGGGGATGATGAGAATAACAAAGAAATTCAGGGTGCAGACTATATTGATGGCGGCGCCGGCAATGATAGTTTAATAGGCGGCGGTGGAGACGATTGGATTTTCGGGGGCGATGGCGATGATAAGATATGGGGTGATGAGAATAAAAATTTTGTCGATGCTGACTGTTCAATAAACGGTAATGATCATCTGTTTGGCGGAAATGGTAATGATATTATTGATGCCGGATATGGTACTGATGAAGTTGATGGCGGCGAAGGAAATGATGTTATATTCGGCGGCGGTGGTCATGATTACCTTTATGGTGGAAATGGCGACGATATAATTATCGGTGATTTCAATAATATTATTGGTTGGGGAATTGGTTCGGGTGGTTCTAGTGATCCTATTTTAATTACAACCGAAAATTCTAAATATACCGGCGATGATGTTATATACGGCGGAGAGGGTAATGACAGAATATATGGAGATGTTTTGCAAGAATTAGAAAGTTTTTCTGGAAATGATGTTTTATATGGTGAAGGAGGAGACGATTATATTAATGGGGGTTATGGTAATGATTACATTGATGGAGGTATCGGTAACGACCGGCTGATTGGCAGTGGTGGTGATGATGTGATTTATGGTGGTGATGGTAATGATATTATTTATGGCGACAGTGAAGAACTTGTAAATAGCGATAATGCAAAAACCAGTGGTAATGACGTTATCTTCGGAGGAGATGGAAACGATTTTATCAGTGGCGGCAGCGGCAATGATAATTTACAGGGTGATGATGGCAATGATCAGCTGTATGGAGGCCTGGGCGATGATAATTTATATGGCGGAGCCGGTAATGATTTGCTTAACGGTGGTAAAGGCAATGACTATCTAAATGGCGGTATGGGTGATGATATGTATGTAATTAAAAACGGCGACGGCATCACTACAATTGAAGACCATAATGGATTGTCTTATATTAAGGTTGATCAGATAAAATCGCTTACTTTCAGTGCTTATAAAGACGGAATAGTGATTAAAAACGGGGTTAAAGGCGATACTATTTATCTGCTCGGCTATAATTTGAAAAACCGGGGCAAAGATTCTGATTTAGGCAATATTATATTTACCGAAGATGGTAAGCATGGGCAAACTTTATTAAGCCTGCTTACAAAGCGAAAACCTGTTGATATGCCCCTTATTCCGCAGTTTGAAAAAGATTCGGCTCTCAGTAATCACCTGTTCCATTCTGCTGACAATAGTCTGCATGAAGATTCAGGCAATTATGCCGCAGGCCTTGCCAGAATTCCTGTAAAGAATGCGGCACCGGATAACTATGCCAATGAAATTATCAATTCCGGTTTTAATTACGCTGATGCGATGTTACTCAAGCAGGCAATGGTGGCTATGAGTTCAGGACTTGCTGATAGCAGCATGGCAATATCACCGCCACAGGATAAACTTTTAGGTACTGCTGATAATTATTTGAGTGTTTCGGCTGTATAAAAGCAAGTTTCTGTTCTGTTAATTTGAATTTATGCCTGTAACAGCAGTTACAGGCTTTTTTTACAGGTAAATATTGGCATCAGTTATTGATTACTATAATCAGGATGTATAATCTTTACTTGATGAAACAGCAAATATTAAATTATTAATTTATTTATGGAGAAATAATAAATGTGCCAGTTGTTAGGCATGGATTGCAATACCCCTACTGATATTGTCTTTTCTTTTGAAGGTTTTCGTTTGCGGGGAGGTCTGACTGACAGCCATGCAGATGGTTTCGGCATTGCTTTTTTCGAGGGGCACGGAGTGCGTCTACTTCAGGATGATAAGCCTTGTGCCAGCTCACCTGTAGCGGATTTGGTGCAGCAATATAAAATCAAATCGGAAAATGTAATAGCCCATATTCGCAAAGCTACTCAGGGACAAGTGCACTTAGTAAATACACATCCGTTTGTACGCGAGTTATGGGGAGAATACTGGGTGTTTGCACATAATGGCAATTTGCGCCGTTTTAATCCTTCTGAAGGTGAATATTTCAACCCGGTAGGTACTACGGATTCAGAACAAGCCTTCTGCTATCTTCTTGAGCAGCTACGCCAGCGCTTTCGTCACAAGCCTTCGCGAGAAATTTTATTTAATGCTATAGCAGAAATTACTGCTGAGCTGCGTCAGTATGGTTTATTTAATTATATGCTTTCGAATGGTGACTGGTTAATTGCCCATGCCAGCACCCTGCTTTTTTATATTATCCGGCAAGCACCTTTTGGTAAGGCTGTTCTGGCAGATGAAGACGTGGCTATTGATTTTTCCGCGGTTACTACGCCACATGATCGTGTAGCCGTAATTGCCACATTACCGCTTACCTGTAATGAGCAGTGGCAACAACTGGCGGTTAATGAACTGGTGATGTTCAGCCAGGGAGAAATTGTTTTGCGCGATTGTATCCAGCCGGCTCAATATATGAGTGTAGAAGATGGTCTGGCCATCGCGCGCAAAGCCGGCGTTAGCATGTAACAGGTTAAATTGAACTAAGAAACTAAGATTTCAGAAAATCTGTTATAAACTGAACTATCTTATGTTATTTATCCAGAATGGATTGAAATCAGATTAAAGTATAGTAACAATTGCAGATATTTGATGCAAATCCAGATATTCATTAAATATCTATATCTGCTTTCAGGCATTTTCTATAGTAATTAGTGAATCCATAAAAGAAAATCCCGGATAGTTCCGGGATTTTTTTACTCAGATATGAGAATATTAACTATATATTGATTACATAAATCCATAAATCAGAATTGCTATTACGGCTATCGGAATAACATAGCGGCATAGCACTTTCCAACAAGCAAATACAGCCGGACCTAAATTCAGTTCCTGACGAATTCTTTCCTGATTCATCATCCAGCCGGCAAATACAATCGTACCAAGACCGGTTAACGGTAGCATAAGCTTACTGGTCAGATAATCGAGAGAATCAAAAATATTTTTGCCGAAAATTGTAATATCCTGCCATGCATTAAATGATAGCAGGCAGGCAATGCCCAATGCCCAGATTACCAAACTACTTACTAAAGTCGCTGATTTACGTCCCAAATGGGTTTTTTCTTCCAGTAATTCAACTGTCGGCTCCAGCAATGAAATTGAGGAAGTCAGGGCGGCGAAAGTCAGGAAAATAAAGAATACAACACCAATAATAGTACCACCGGCCATATTGCCGAAAGCGATAGGTAAGGTAACAAAAATCAGACCCGGACCTTCTCCCGGTTGCAGACCATTGGCAAATACCAGCGGGAAAATGGCCATACCAGATAACATGGCAACAATAACGTCCAGAATAACTACAGTACGTGCTGTAGAAATCAGATTCACATCTTTACCCAGATAGGAACCGTAAGCCATCATAATACCCATGCCCAGAGACAAGCTGAAAAATGCATGCCCCAATGCCGCCAGTACTGCCTTACCGGTAATAGCAGACCAGTTAGGAGTAAATAGGAAAGCAAAAGCCTTGCCAAATGAAGGTCCGCTGACAACAGCCGCATAAACTACCAGACCAATCAGTAATAGGCCCAGCCCCGGCATCATCACTTTACAAGAACGTTCCAAACCGGCACCAACACCCATGGCTACAATCAAAGCGGTAGTAAACATGAAGACGGTATGCCATGTAAGTAAATGGCTTACACTACCAAGAAATTGCTGGAAGACCTGACCGGTGCCCTCACCATTTAAACCTTTAAAAGTACCAGTACCGGCAAGAAAAATGTAATCAGCAGCCCACCCGCCAATAACACTGTAAAAAGAAAGAATCAGGAATGAACCAAGTACGCCGATAATACCTACCCAGCGCCATGATTTAGATTGCCCTTCATCAGCAGCTACATCTTCCATGGTATGAATCGGATTTTTCTGCCCGCGACGGCCAATCAGCCACTCAGCCACCAGAATAGGTAAACCAATTACAAACATGCAAATCAGATAGGTAAGCACAAATGCAGAACCGCCCATCTGACCGGCCATATAGGGAAATTTCCAGATATTACCTAAACCAACTGCTGAACCTGCTGCGGCGAGCATAAACCCCATCCGCGAGCTCCACTGAGAATGCGACTTTTTCTTTGTTCCGCCACTCATCGCTACTGCCCCTTACTTCTTAATTCAAACTTTAATCAATAATCATGCCATGAATCGCATTTTTGGACAAGAAATGATTGTGAATGTACCGTTTTTGAGACCATTAAGCCCATTATTCAGACATTATGTCCAAATAATGGGTTTAAGTATGGATTAAATTCAGGCTGGTTCAAAAAATACTAACTTAAAAAACATATTTACAACAGTCGATGCTGTAGTGCCGGTAGCTTAGAACGTACTGATTGCAGAAATTCGGTATCCAGCTCTGCACAAATAACACCCTCTCCTTCTGGCAAAGAAGCCAGGATTTCTCCCCAAGGATTAATAATCATACTATGACCATATGTACGGCGGCCATTCTGATGCTGCCCACCCTGTGCAGACGCCAGCACATAACACTGATTTTCAATTGCTCTGGCAGTTAATAATGTGTTCCAGTGTGCTTTACCCGTGGTATAAGTAAATGCTGCCGGTAACACCAGTACTTCAAACGGAAGCTGGGCACGGAAAAATTCAGGAAAACGTAAATCGTAACAAATACCCTGTGCCACAGCGATATTATCAATTCTCAGCTCCGGTACATCCATGCCCCGCAGTATTGTATCGGCTTCTGCATAACACTCATTGGCACCAGTGTAACCAAACAAATGCATTTTATGGTAGAAACCCAGCAATTCTCCTGAGCGCCCGTACACTAGCATAGTATTAAATATTTTGGTTTTATCCGTACTTTGTAAAGGTATGGTACCACCAAATAATATGATCCCCAGTTCAGCAGCAAGAGTTTTCAAAGCTGTTTGCAATTGCCCATCTCCAAAAACCTCAGCTATAGCTACTTTATCTGTTTCGTCTTTACCCATTATCGGCCAGTATTCAGGTAATACTACCCACTCCGCACCCTCAGCAGCTGCCTGTTGCACCAGTCGTTGCATTGTGCACACATTCTCTGCTACCTGAGTACCAGATACCATTTGCACTATAGCTACTTTTACATTCTGCATCAGTTACTCCCGAATTTTTATCCTCATCTATGCTCTTTATAACCGTAACATAGCCGTCTGGCAAATTATTCTCTTTTCAACAAGATTATCTGAATTTTGGTCTTAATTTTGTAAGCGTTGGCAGATGCGGATTTATTTTACTTTGATTAGCACGGATAACAGCAAATATTACGACTGATTTTCTCGATAATTGCTTCCCATTTTCTTCAGAAATTCCTGTTGGGATTTAAACAGACCGATTAAAGATAAAGCCTGATACGAAATATTGAATTGCTGTGCTATATCCGCCACAATAGGAGTCAGCTTATGATAATGCCGGTGGCTAACACCGGGATATAAATGATGGGTTAAGTGCAAATTCAATCCGCCCAGCCAATATTCAAGCCAGCCATATTTTAGATGCCAATTGAGCGTTGTGTTAAAAGCATGCTGCAAACGTCCATGCATAAAATGTCCATTTTCCGGCGCCTGATAGAAAGTAGCTTTAGCCCAATGGCTACCTAAAATCAATATGACAAATATCAAAGAAGAACACATTTGACTTAAACAATAAACCAATACAATCCAGCTAAAATTGAATTGTGGACATACCCAAGCCGGCAAAATGAACGCCAGTAAAATATGTACCCATTTAGCTAGTAAAAATACCATCCATCCATTCCAGCCCTGGCTAGTAAATTTTTTAACATTGAACTTAAGACCTAATCTGTCCTGCCAGTCAAAACACCAGACAATTGCCGGAAATGTCATTGCTGCTACTATTGGCCAATAATAATGCTGATAGCGCATAAACCAATAATGTACCTGAAACGGAGTCTGTCGCAGCACTCCGTTATAATCAATATCTAAATCGTAGTATTCAACATTAGTGTAAGGATGATGTTGAATAACATGACGAACACGCCAACAGTCTGGATCAATACCCAGGGGAATGGTAATAAGACAATTTAACCATTTATTTGCTCGTCCGGAACGGAAAAAAACATTATGCGAAGCATCATGTACTACATTAATAGCCAGCAGCAGCGCAAAGGTAATATAGCAAAAATAAAATAATGAAAACCAAATTACTGAGCTTTGATGTAATGCCGTAATATAGCTTGCAGCACAAAACAGACAAAGTATTGCCAACTTGAACTTCATACCCCTGTCAGCATAGCGATGATCTTGATGTGTAGTCAGATATTCTTGCAAAGCATCATTAAGAGCTTTTTTTAAACTTTTATCCTGTTGCGAATTGTATTCAAGTTCTCTTAATTCAGATCTCATATTTTATCCGTACTCGGCTTTAGGGTTCGATTACAGGCAAAGATTTTCGATACACTCTTATCCAGTTAATGAAAATAATGATGCCATGTATGCTCAGCAGTGCCATAGTAATTTGCCAGTAGGTCTGATGCCATTGAAATCCATACAAAAATAACAAAGGCATAGTTAAAGTTAATATTATCCAGCCTATTATTCCCCACGGGCGACCTTCGGACATCGCGCCCAGAAAAATTGTTCCACCAGCCAGATAAGCAAATAATATATATTGAGTTAAACTAATATCGTTCAAACCGTACCCATATGTATAGATATAACTAATAGCTAAAATAAACAATGCTGTTGAACCTAAAGTCATGAGTAAATTTGAAATAACAAATTTGTTAGGAAACGAAGAAGGTTGAAAACGAATTTTAAATATTTGCATAAATGGAAAATTACTGGCCAATAATGGATTAAATGTTTTCACACCCGGAGAACCATAATTAACCGTACCTTCCGGCATTTCCGCATAGCTACCAAATAACTTATCCCATATAATAAATGAACCACCAAAATTGCGATTAGAATAATATCTGTCATTAATATGATGCACACGATGATGATTGGGCGTGACAAAAATTTTCTCTAAAAAGCCTAGTCGGGGTGTGAAATCATTATGATTAAAAAACTGGATAGAATAATGTATCATAGAAACTGCTAAGAAGATTTCGGTAGGTAATCCAAGAAAAGCTAAACCAACATTAAACACAGCAGACAGTAAAGAAGAGTACCAGGAATTTCTGACCGCCAAGGATAGATTAAAATTTTCACCCTGATGATGAATTAAATGAACAGCATATAACAAACGATAAGTATGTAATAAACGATGCTGCCAGTAAAAACAAAAATCCCAGGCAAAGACGGCAAATATCCATATATAAAAGACTGGGGTTGAAGAAAATAAATTTAAACTACAATTTTGATAAACATAGGCATAACATAAAATTTCCAGGCCTCTGAATAACCACAAAACAATATGCCCAGAATTTAAATTGAAGATAATATCAAGCCAATTAATATTCTGCTTTTTAATCCATTTCAATAATATTGCTTCAATATAGATACAAACCAGCATAAAGATAATAGGAAATGTCAATGTATTCATTCTGCTTCCAATAACTTAATTGGTAAAATATTGACTGTTATTTATTAATCTATATTCCCTGTTAGCTACCGTAGTTCAGCGATTGCTTAGAATCAGATCAAATAATAGTTATAATCTTTTAAGAATTAAATTCTAAAAGTTCAAAGACAGACTTCATAATACAGATATTAAAATTAGATACTTTACTCTAGATCAAATTTTCTAATTTTATTTATCATAAAAAAACTTGATTTAACATTTATTTTAAATGCTGGCTTATAATCGGATATGACAATATCGCTTTGCCAGATAACACCGTTCCAGTGTCCAAAATTAAGTTAATTGCCCGCTTCTTGATAACCAGTGATGCATTGTGATCTGCATTGTCAGTATTTCCACAATTACCGCAAACAAACAGGGCTTGTGTTTTGCGATTGTCGGGATGAGTGTGACCGCATTTTGCGCACTCCTGACTGGTTGTTGGTGCGGGTATTTTAAATACCGCTTTGCTGGATGAATAAGCCTTGTAGTAGGTGTAAGTCTCGATCACATGCCAGCCCACATTAAGAATAGACTTATTCAGTCCTGCTTTCTGCTTGGCTTTATTTGATATGAATCGACCTTGTTCATCCTGTTTTGCTTTCGGCCTTCTCGTCATCCTTGCGGTTCGTAACGCCTCAAACACAATGATTTTGGCGCTGCTATCAACCAATAACCGACTGGTCTTATGCGCAAAATCATTTCGTATGTTAGCCTTTTTAGCATGATGAACCGCAATTCGATGCTTGGTCTTGGCTCTGCGGTTAGAGCCTTTTTGCTGCCTTGCCAGTTTGCGCTGCAATCGCTTGATATAGCGGTCTGCTTTGCTCATGTTCTTTTTCTGGCTATGGGTGAAATCATAGGTTTGTTCGCCAGCACAAACGGGGATCGCCACGCCTCGGTCAACACCCATGGTGTGCTCTTCCAGATATTCTCTGGTCGCCCCTTGCAGAAAAGCTAAGTGCTCTTCATTGGTACTTAGTTTGCGATCAGGCTGTCCTTGCTCATAGCAGAATGACACATAATAGTGGCCGCGCTCTTTTCTCACATAAAGCGAGTTTGGGATCTCAAATTTGCCATGTGCCTTAAAGGACAGATAACCGATATTGTTGGTCTTTGTCCCAATAAACAGGCGCACGTTGCCGTCATCGCAATGGTCGAAACGGAACACTTCACGGGTAAGATAAATGCTTCCTTTGTCCGTTTTAGGTTTTCGCTTTGGCCTGCCGCATTTCCCGCTCATGAATTTCTGATAAGTTTGATACCAGTTAACCGCGCTATTACGCAAGATTTGACTAGGGCATTCACTTAGCCACGGAGAAAGCTCTTTGGATTTGAATTGTGAAGTGGTCTGGTCGATGGGCGCGTAAGTTCCGATGGTGCAATATTTACGGGCATAGGTTCGGTAATAACGCTCTTCTTCTACCTTGGCATTCCAGATACTACGAGCGCACCCCATCCACTGACTCAAGATCAGTTTTTGGTGAGATGTCGGGTTAGCGCGTAGCTTGATGCCAGTTAACATGATGTCCGTTTATTTGCTATTTACACCTGAAATTATTACACTTACTTAAACTTTGTCAATCTAGCATGTGGTTATAATGTACGATTGGAGAACAGGTAGAAGCTGCATTTTTAAAAACAACGTTCATCTAGTCTTTGTTACAAAGTATCGTCGTGGTGTTTTTACCAAAGAAATGCTTGAACGGACTGAGGCAATAATGAAAGAGACTTGTGAGCAGATGGATTGTGAGCTACTGGAGTTTGGTGGAGAGGACGATCACATCCATATGATGGTGTCCGTACATCCAAAATTGGCAATCTCAAATTTAGTCAGCAAGTTAAAAGGTAAATCGTCTTACATGATCCGGCGAGAGTATTGGGACAGGGTAAAAACAATGCTTTGGGGCAACCATTTCTGGTCGCCAAGCTACTGTGTGGTTTCTTGCGGAGGGGTTGCCCTCGATGTTGTTCGGGAGTACATCAACAACCAGAACGAACCGCCCAGCGAAAAAGCCATGAAGACATCACAAGCGTTGAAGCAAAGAAAAGAGTAGAAACCACTTGCTTGACTCGCCCCTAAAGGAGCGAGATTGCGCAAGCACTCCGTTCAAGACCGCCGATGATGAGAGCCAGGCCTCGCTCGAATGCCGCGTCCGGACCGCCTTCGTAGACGATTTTCATCGCGCTCTGTAGGCGCGCCGGCATCGTAGACGCTGAGGTGGTCAACTGATCTTCGCCCCGCTCCTCGGCGTCTGCCTCGCTAGCTTGCTGCTCAAGAACAGCGCCGACGGTGAAGTAGCTGATTGCCATCAACGCATAGGTCGCGTCACCTGCCGAAAAGCCAGCATCGCAAAGGAAGCGAAGCTGCGCGTCGGCTTTTTCCATCTGCGGCGCGGCTGGCCGCGTCCCGGCATGAATACGCGCGCCATCGCGATAAGCGAGCAACGCCCGTCGAAAACTGCATGCATTGCCCTTCAGGAACGAACGCCAGTCGTCGTCATCCCTTGGCGTCGAATGCGTGTGATTTATCGTCAGCATGGCTTCGGCAAGTGCGTCGAGCAACGCACGCTTGTTCTTGAAATGCCAGTAGAGCGCTGGCTGTTGCACCCCGAGGCGCTCAGCCAGTCGGCGCGTCGTTAGACCTTCCATGCCCACGTCGTTAAGCAGTTCGAGCGCGGTTCGGATCACGGCCTCGCGTTGGAGCTTGTTCATTCGCGAATTCTCATGCTTGACAGCTTATCATCGATAAGCTTTAATGCGGTAGTTTATCACAGTTAAATTGCTAACGCAGTCAGGCACCGTGTATGAAATCTAACAATGCGCTCATCGTCATCCTCGGCACCGTCACCCTGGATGCTGTAGGCATAGGCTTGGTTATGCCGGTACTGCCGGGCCTCTTGCGGGATATCGTCCATTCCGACAGCATCGCCAGTCACTATGGCGTGCTGCTAGCGCTATATGCGTTGATGCAATTTCTATGCGCACCCGTTCTCGGAGCACTGTCCGACCGCTTTGGCCGCCGCCCAGTCCTGCTCGCTTCGCTACTTGGAGCCACTATCGACTACGCGATCATGGCGACCACACCCGTCCTGTGGATCCTCTACGCCGGACGCATCGTGGCCGGCATCACCGGCGCCACAGGTGCGGTTGCTGGCGCCTATATCGCCGACATCACCGATGGGGAAGATCGGGCTCGCCACTTCGGGCTCATGAGCGCTTGTTTCGGCGTGGGTATGGTGGCAGGCCCCGTGGCCGGGGGACTGTTGGGCGCCATCTCCTTGCATGCACCATTCCTTGCGGCGGCGGTGCTCAACGGCCTCAACCTACTACTGGGCTGCTTCCTAATGCAGGAGTCGCATAAGGGAGAGCGTCGACCGATGCCCTTGAGAGCCTTCAACCCAGTCAGCTCCTTCCGGTGGGCGCGGGGCATGACTATCGTCGCCGCACTTATGACTGTCTTCTTTATCATGCAACTCGTAGGACAGGTGCCGGCAGCGCTCTGGGTCATTTTCGGCGAGGACCGCTTTCGCTGGAGCGCGACGATGATCGGCCTGTCGCTTGCGGTATTCGGAATCTTGCACGCCCTCGCTCAAGCCTTCGTCACTGGTCCCGCCACCAAACGTTTCGGCGAGAAGCAGGCCATTATCGCCGGCATGGCGGCCGACGCGCTGGGCTACGTCTTGCTGGCGTTCGCGACGCGAGGCTGGATGGCCTTCCCCATTATGATTCTTCTCGCTTCCGGCGGCATCGGGATGCCCGCGTTGCAGGCCAT
Source organism: Snodgrassella alvi wkB2 (assembly GCF_000600005.1). Lineage (NCBI taxonomy): Bacteria > Pseudomonadati > Pseudomonadota > Betaproteobacteria > Neisseriales > Neisseriaceae > Snodgrassella > Snodgrassella alvi. The sequence goes on along the minus strand of NZ_CP007446.1, from coordinate 755,062 downwards.
GCTGTCCAGGCAGGTAGATGACGACCATCAGGGACAGCTTCAAGGATCGCTCGCGGCTCTTACCAGCCTAACTTCGATCATTGGACCGCTGATCTTCACGGCGATTTATGCCGCCTCGGCGAGCACATGGAACGGGTTGGCATGGATTGTAGGCGCCGCCCTATACCTTGTCTGCCTCCCCGCGTTGCGTCGCGGTGCATGGAGCCGGGCCACCTCGACCTGAATGGAAGCCGGCGGCACCTCGCTAACGGATTCACCACTCCAAGAATTGGAGCCAATCAATTCTTGCGGAGAACTGTGAATGCGCAAACCAACCCTTGGCAGAACATATCCATCGCGTCCGCCATCTCCAGCAGCCGCACGCGGCGCATCTCGGGCAGCGTTGGGTCCTGGCCACGGGTGCGCATGATCGTGCTCCTGTCGTTGAGGACCCGGCTAGGCTGGCGGGGTTGCCTTACTGGTTAGCAGAATGAATCACCGATACGCGAGCGAACGTGAAGCGACTGCTGCTGCAAAACGTCTGCGACCTGAGCAACAACATGAATGGTCTTCGGTTTCCGTGTTTCGTAAAGTCTGGAAACGCGGAAGTCCCCTACGTGCTGCTGAAGTTGCCCGCAACAGAGAGTGGAACCAACCGGTGATACCACGATACTATGACTGAGAGTCAACGCCATGAGCGGCCTCATTTCTTATTCTGAGTTACAACAGTCCGCACCGCTGCCGGTAGCTATTGACTATCCGGCTGCACTAGCCCTGCGTCAGATGGCTCTGATCCAAGGCAAACTGCCAAAATATCTGCTGGCACCGGAAGTCAGCGCCCTGCACCATTATGTTCCGGATCTGCATCGCAGGATGCTGCTGGCTACCCTGTGGAACACCTACCAATCCTATTTAATTATTACAGGATAACATGTCATACAATAAATAATGGAAATAATGTCAGACGCAACAATCTAATGTAATCTATATTTGTTTTTCTTTATTACTGTTTGGGCACAATTTATTCCGTTAGTAGGATATTTGCTATAACAACAAAATTTAGTGCATATAGTTTTCATTCAACATTATAAAACGCCATCCGGATAGGTAATTTCACTTAGTTCTTTGAGAATGTATAGGTAATAATGTTGTTTAATTAACTATTTTTTCACGAATAATTCGGCGTTTCTTATGCATAAAAGATAAAGGAATAGTTTCAACCGATTTAAGAATCCAAAACTGACTGAATAACTTATTTAAAGTTTTCATTTTGAGTACGACACTGACTACACATACCAGTCAAAACAATATGTTCGTCATTAAGTATAAATCCGCTATCAGCTACCCTCTGTCGTAAAGCTAACCATTCCGGGCTCATACTTTGTTCATCCACAGCCCCGCACTGATTACATACCAGCACAAAATCACTGTGATGAATATGATCCGGCTGGCATTGTTCACCACAATCATGCTGAGCATGCCGACATAATATATAGCCATTAATCGCCGGAATTTTGTGCAAAATACCTTGCTCGGTCCAAAAATCCAGCGCTCTGTACGCTGTCGGTGGGGCAATTGTGTTGTGACTACTTTGCTGCATATGAGCCAAAACCTGATAAGCTTTAATCACTCCGCTCATGCTCAGCACGATATCCAAAACCTGTGCGCGCAACTGAGTAATGGTTACACCTTGTGCTTCACATTGAGCCAATATACGCGTTTTCTCAGTGGTTCTTGTCGACCATGCAAGTTTATCCGTCATGACTCAAACCTCAAGCCAAATCACGGGTTACACTCAGACCGGCGAAGGTTTGTGATACCGGCATAATTTCAATATGGTTAACATTCATATGTGCCGGAGTCTGATACAGCCATAATACGGTGTTGGCAATATCTGCCGGTTGCAGATAGCTGATATTTTCATATACGGCAGCAGCCTGTTTATCATCTCCGCGAAAGCGTACATTGGAAAATTCAGTATCACCGCATAAACCGGGGGCAATATTGGTGACTCGTATGCGGGTACCGGCCAGATCAGTACGCAAATTCAGGCTGAACTGGCGTACAAAAGCTTTGGTAGCACCGTAAACATTACCGCCTTTATATGGCCATGATCCGGCAGTAGATCCCAGATTAATGATATAGCCGCTATTTTTCGCTACCATACGTGGCAATATTTGCCGGGTGACATAAGTTAAACCCAGAACATTGGTATGAATCATGGTTTCCCAGTCAGCAAAGTTTGCTTCCTGAGCCGGCTCCATGCCCAGCGCCAGCCCGGCATTGTTCACAAGTAAATCAATATCCGCCCAAGTACTCTGTAAGGAGGCTAATGCATTATCTACACTGCTTTTATCGGCTACATCCATTTGTAATGGTAAAAACTGTGCACCCAGTTCTGTCTGTAAATCTTGCAGCTTATCCAACCGCCGTGCGGCACCAATAACATGGTAACCGGCATGAACCAGCACACGACACATTTCTGCGCCAAATCCTACAGAAGCACCTGTAATTAATATTGCCATGTCAGTATCTTTCTCTGTTTAAAGATAACACCTCTATTTGTCCCTTATGAGATAAGTCAATATTTATTCGATTTCCAATATTATGGTATTACATTTCTATTTTGCTACGACCGAGTCTTGTTTATCAACCGGTGACATCCATTCATTCATCCCTCAGGAATATTTATCAGTCTCAGAACCAATATTTTACACTGATGATTAAGCTTTTTACTCAGTACTATTCTCGGAAACTATGCCTTGCCCATTATTTTACAAACAAAAGATGCAGACGAATCAACTGACTCATTTATAAAACGCTATTAATCATATCTGTTAAATTACTTTCAGTTGCTGATGTTAATTCGTTATGTCTGGCTTTCTATCATGTTAATTAACTGCTTTGATAGTTACATTACGATATAAACGGATTGATTTATTGATAAAAAACCCCGTTATTGCTAACGGGGCTCTTTGATAACAGATATATGGTTTATAAGGATTGCTGCATCGCCCATGAACGTAAAGCGCGGGCATCGCTTACGCGGGTTGTTGAACTGGGAGAGTTCAGTAAAACAATGGTTACCGGCTGGTTCTGAACACTGGTCAGCAGCACCATAGACCGACCTGCTTCACGAATATATCCGGTTTTTTGCAGCGCGATAGGCCATAAACCTTCGCGTACCAGCGCATTGGAGTTGTGATATTGCTCTACTCTGCCATTACTGGTGTATACCGAACCGGAATTGTCAGTTGAATATTGTCTGATAAGCGGATACTGACTGGCACCACGCACCAGCAAAGCCAAATCCCGTGCAGTGGACTGATTGCGCGGATCAAGCCCGGTTGGTTCGTAAAAACGTGAATTAGTCATTCCCAGCTCAGCTGCCTTATTATTCATGGCTTCTACAAATGCCGGCATACCACCCGGATAAGTACGTGCCAGAGCATGGATTGCCCGGTTTTCACTACTCATTAAACCAATATGCAACAGCTCACGCCGGGTCATTACTGTACCAACAGACAGACGACTGGTTGAGTTTTTCAGCCGGTCAATTTCGGCATCTGTGATGGTAATCTGATCATTCATGTTCTGATTGGCATCCAGCACTACCATTGCTGAAACCAGCTTAGAAATGGATGCAATTGAACGTACCTGATTGATATTTTTTTGGTAAAGAATTTCACCGGTCTGATTATTCATAATCAGTGCCGATTGTGAGCTCAATAAAGGACCGGCAACCTGTGCACGGGTTTCTAGACTGGCGTCAGGATGGTTGCTGATAAATGTACTGAGCGTGTCAGACTGACCACCTGCCTGCTTTTGTTCGATAAACTGACCAAGAACATCTATATCTCCGGCCACAGCAGGTACTGCAAAAAACAGACTGCTGCTTAACAGGCTTACCCACTGCCAGCGACGCAGACGTGATAAACATGACATGATAACTTCCTTTTTGACCCTGAATCAGGGTAATTTATTTCTTAAGAGAATACTACTTCATACTGGACGCAATAGAGACACAGACATAATTATTATCTGTGTTTGAAAGAAGTTTTTAACGTCCAATTATTCAATAAAAATATTGTTTCTCAATCTAATTATAAGACAAATTTGCTTACGGCCGGTATTTTCTTATTATATTTGGCTAAAAAAGGTGTTTATAAACGATATTTTAATCAGATTTTCATTATCAAACTGATTTCTTCAGTGATTAAAACCACACTAGCATTCAGTTTGATATCAGCCTGATAAAACTATATACTCGTTTTTTGGCTGAATCCGATACGATATCACTTATGTATTTGGTCCGGCATTCAATATAAGCTCTATTTTCTTGATGAAATCCTGTTTATGAGTAAAGAAATTCGTTATTGTTCGTTTTGCGGTAAACCTGAAAACGAAGTTAAAAATTTAATTGAAGGTGAAAACGCATTAATCTGTAATGAGTGCGTGGATACATGCAATGAAATGCTACATAATCCGGGTGCTTCTTCTACAGAGAATGGCATGCCGGCAGCTGACGGAGACGGACAGGAAAAACTGCCTACTCCGGCAGAGATTGTTGCTAATCTTGACCAGTATGTAATCGGACAGGAAACAGCAAAAAAATCACTGGCTGTAGCGGTATATAATCATTACAAACGCTTGCGTCTGGGTAAGGAAGAAGGTCAGGTAGAGCTGTCTAAATCCAATATTCTGCTGATTGGACCTACCGGTTCCGGTAAAACTCTGCTCGCTCAGACTCTAGCGCGCAAACTGGATGTTCCGTTTGTGATGGCTGATGCCACCACACTTACCGAAGCCGGCTATGTTGGTGAGGATGTGGAACAGATTATCACTAAATTATTGGGGAAATGCGATTTTGATGTACAAAAAGCACAAAAAGGCATTGTATACATCGATGAAATCGATAAAATCTCCCGCAAAAGTGATAATCCCTCTATCACCCGCGACGTTTCCGGTGAGGGTGTTCAGCAGGCTTTACTTAAACTGATAGAAGGAACTGTTGCATCTGTGCCGCCACAGGGTGGACGCAAACATCCTAATCAGGAATTTATTAATGTAGACACTACTAATATTCTGTTTATCTGTGGTGGTGCATTTGCCGGACTGGAAAAAGTTATCCGTCAGCGTACTGAAAAGGGTGGTATCGGCTTTGGTGCTGCGGTACACAGCAAAGACGAAAATACCAATGTAAGCGAACTATTTCAGACGGTAGAACCGGAAGACCTGATTAAATTCGGTTTGATTCCCGAGCTGATCGGCCGTCTGCCAGTTATTGCAACGCTCACTGAGCTGGATGAAGATGCACTGATTAATATCCTTACCGAACCTAAAAATGCATTAATTAAGCAGTTTCAGGCTCTGTTTGCGATGGAAGGTGTGGAGCTACAAGTACAACCCTCTGCATTACGGGCAATTGCCAAGCTGGCCATGGCGCGCAAAACTGGTGCCCGCGGCCTACGCTCAATTGTAGAAAAAGCGTTGCTCAATACTATGTATGCTTTGCCGGATTTAAACGATGTAAAAAAAGTGGTTGTTAATCAGGATGTAATTGATAAAGGTGCTGAACCTGAATGGTTACTGGCTGATGGCAGTGCTTATAAAGGCTAAAACCATAAGCTGAATTTTACGTGCATAAAAAAACCGTCTGAATTTTGGAATTCAGACGGTTTTTCATGTCCAGAATAAATGAGTTAACCGGTTAATAATGTGTCTGCAGTAATACCCGGATTATCAAACTGGCTCTTCAGTATGAAATTTTATTATCAGAACATTACAGATAACGGCCAAACCACAATACTTTACCGATGATTTGTACATCATCACTTTCACTATCCAGCCGGATTTCAAAACTCGGATAGGCTTCATTAGCAGAAATAACATTCACTACATTACCCGGCATCAGCTGTAAACGCTTAACCAGCAGATTATCGTTAATACGCAGTACATACAAACCATCACGGCGTATATGATTCATTTGCTGTACCAGAATGGTATCCCCGTCATTGAGTACACCTTCCATTGAATCGCCTTTGACCGAAATCACTGACAAGCCACTAACTTCAGGGCTAATCATTGAATTTATCCAATCCTTGCGAAACGCCATGGTAAACATCGGTTTTTCATTAGCAACTAAACTACCATGTCCGGCAGCTGCTTCAATTGCATAACGCGGTACATAAACAAAATCTTCAGTATTCACCGGATTACCCAGCGTATCATGTGCTGCCTGAGTTTGCTGTTCAGGAAAGGGCTCCCCTTCTCCGGTCAGCAGCCAGTCAATACTGCAACCTTTTAATTCTTTGATACGTTTCAGGGTTTCTGCTTTAGGTAACCCGCCTTCATGCCAGATACGGCTGAAACCGGCCATAGTCATATCAATGTCTGTAGCAATTTTAGACTGGCGCTCACCCGGCCACAGTGAAGCCAGACGGTCTTTAAATGTTTGCATGCACAAATTCCGGCAATTTCTTAGAAATATCGTCAATAAATTTGTTTTTATTATACTTCATTTTTAGAAAAATGAAAAGTAACTAAATATTTAAGAAATAAATTCCTTGAATATTTATTTTTTTCTAATTAATATAATAAAAATTAAATAATTTATTAGATTTTTCTAAATAAGGAATGGATTATGAAATTATTAAAAATATATGGGTTAATGGCTTTATTATTGTTGCTGGGCAATTTTCATTCAGTGCCAGCTCGTGCTACAGCTCCTGCGGCATTGATTTCGCAAACGCTGGACTGCCAGCATCTGGCGAATTTAACTTATACTGAAATGAATCCAACCCAGATTAAAGTAGCCAAAAACTGTGACCAGCGTGAAGCTGCACAAAGCTGGCAGAATGCATACGGGAAAATGAATCATACTGAAATGGCTAAAGCTACGGTTTATGAGGCTTCCTGAAATATTGTATCGCTCTGCTTCTGTTGTACTATCAACCATGTAATTTCATTATTTTTTATATTTACCCTGATAATGCAGTGTTTTAAAACGCACATAAAATAAAAGCCTTAGTACCTGAAATAACAGATAGCTCCGGCCTTTAGAAAATCTGAACAGAGGTTATTGTTTTACCTTGAATTCAGTACAAAAATAATTAATTATTTGCTTTGTGTTGTAACTGAGTCAGTAATTGCTGATGAATACCACCAAAGCCGCCATTACTCATGATCAGAATATGATCCCCCTGCTCTGCCTGTGCAGTGATAGCTTCAACCAATGACTGCATATCCTGAAAAACTGCTACTTTATCCTGTAACGGACTTAGTGCAGCCGCAATATCCCAGTCAACCCCGCCGGCATAACAGAATACTTTATCAGCTTCCGCCAGACTGGCAGGTAAAGCAGCTTTCATGGTACCCAGCTTCATAGTATTAGAGCGTGGTTCAAGCACAGCCAGAATACGTGCATTAACGACTTTCTGACGCAGGCCGGCAATAGTTGTAGCAATGGCTGTCGGATGATGAGCAAAATCATCATAAACCGTAATATCGTTAACAACACCTTTGACTTCCATGCGCCGTTTAACATTCTCAAAACGAGATAATGCCGCACATGATTGCCGGATCGACATACCTGCATGACGTGCCGCAGCAATTACTGCCAGTGCATTCATGCGGTTATGCTGCCCCAGTAGTTTCCACTCTATATGTCCCACCTTTTGTTGCTGATAGAGGACATCGAAGCCACCGGTTGAGGAAATTTCACCAATCTGCCAATCCTTATTCAGACCAAAACCTTCTACTTCTGACCAGCAGCCTTGCTGTAAAACTTCGTCCAGTGCAGCAGATTGTTCATTAACGACAATCAGCCCCTCACTGGGAATTGTACGAATCAAATGATGAAACTGAGTCTGAATTGCTGCGAGATTGGGGAAAATATCCGCATGATCATATTCCAGATTGTTCAGAATTGCCGTACGCGGACGATAGTGGACAAACTTACTGCGTTTATCAAAAAAAGCTGTGTCATACTCATCTGCCTCGATGACAAAAAACGGACTGCACTCTGGTTCAGATGTAGATTGCTCAGCCGGTGGTACCTGAGGCAGGCGCGCTGATACAGCAAAATTTTGCGGCACCCCGCCAATCAGAAATCCGGGAGCCAGACCAGCATCTTCAAGCACCCATGCCAGCATACTGGCTGTCGTTGTCTTACCATGAGTGCCGGCTACTGCCAGTACCCAGTGCTGTTGAAGAATATTTTCAGCCAGCCATTGCGGGCCGGAAGTATAAGGTAAGTTACGATTAAGGATGGCCTCAATGACTGGCATGCCGCGACGGGCAACATTACCAATTACATAGACATCAGCGGGATATCTGTCCAGCTGTGCTGCTTCAAATCCTTCCACCACATCAATGCCCAAATCAGCCAGCTGTGTACTCATGGGCGGATACATTTTGGCATCACAACCAGTTACTTGATAGCCTGCCTGTTTGGCTATAGCGGCAATTCCTCCCATAAATGTTCCGCCGATACCAATGATGTGGATATGCTGCATTTCTCTGTCTCTATGCGATGAAAACCAGCATTATAGACTTTCCTCATATTTACTACATGGATGTTTTGTATTTTCTATACACTATCACCACTGAAATTAAATTCAAAATACAAACAGACACTGAAAAACAGAAAACAGACTATTATGATTAATTTAAAAGGGTTTATATTGAATCATTATAAATATTTGATTATGAGATATATTATTATCTGCTAATACTGAGAAATAATTATTTGGTGTTTTTATGAATATTTAATAATATAACGCTGAAGGATATTTTTCAAATTTCTTTTTTGCCATTTCGCGACAAGAATAAAGTTCGGGACTTTTATAAGATATTCCTTTTGTTTAAATTTAAATGTCAGCTTGCCTCTGATAAAGCCTGATTTGAAGCTTAGTTCAGAAACTTCTGTCATAGGAATAACAGTAATTGCATCTGTTATATTTGTATTCAAGGTTAAACCAATCAGAATTATTTTTTCTGCATTAAAATAAATAAGCAGATGTTTAATAAATAATCCAGAAAATTGAGTTATTACAATCTTTAGCCATAATTTTGCATCTATTGATCCATACAATATTGATGAACTGTCGAATTTTGGTAATTTATGCTCTTCAAAATATGCTTCGATATTTTCTAACTTTAAACCATTACTCATATAAGATATCCGTAATTTTTAAAAAATTCAAAATTTCTTTAATCCTGTCAATATAATAAATATATTTTAGTTTATCCACAATCATAATACCTGATATTGTTTTTCCCAGTTTTTATCCACGTATCTGTCAGTGTATGCGATAAGATGAATAAATACACATTATTCCTGTGATTATTGGGATGGTGTTGCACATAAACTGTGGATAAGTAATTTATAGCCTTGTTATATATAAATTAAATTTAACTGCCTATTTTTTAATCAGCAAATTATAACTGAATCAATTTTCCTTGATTCCGTTGCATAAACTGCTCTGACAATATCTGTTTGCAAACAGCAGTATAGCCCTCATATCTATAATAGACATAGTTGCTAGGACATATCAAATTCAGTATTGTCTTGTTGAACTCGCTGATTATTTTGAAATGCTGATAAGTTTCCACCGTTATGATGTTAATCGGAATGGTTTTCTGAAAAGCTGATTATCTTTATCATAAAAAACAAGTAAACGCTGAATTTTATATTCATTTCCGGATTTGAATTTGATTTATATAACGGAATATTGAACATTGATTACTGCTTTGATAATGGCTTTGATTTATTCCTTATTATATTATTTGAAATTATTATAACAACACTCCCTTATTAAAAAGGGATGCTATGATTAAATTACTTTTTTGCTTTATCAATTCATTTATTTTACTTTTTCCACTTATCTCCAACGCTTCAGAACATATTGGTTTTAAGCGAATTCACTATGATATACATGATGGAAGACCATTAGATATTGCTGTTTGGTATGTCACTAATAATAAGCAAAATTCAATAACTATAGCTGATAATGCTATTTTCGAAGGTTCTGAAGTTATTGCTGATGCAGTACCGGAAATGAAGAATACTAAATCGCCATTAATTTTACTTTCACATGGTTACGGTGGGAGCTGGCGAAGTTTAAGCTGGCTTACACATGCATTAGCTGCAAAGGGATATATTGTTGCAGCTCCTAATCATCCGGGGACAACTGGATTTGATCAGAATACTGAGCAGTCAGCCAAACTATGGTTACGGCCGCAAGATTTAAGTAAAACTATTGATGCGCTGACTGAAAATCAAACATTCTCAAATATCATTAATTTAAATCAGATTTCCGCTATAGGCCATTCGCTTGGTGGTTGGTCAGTAATTGCACTTTCCGGAGCCAGATTTGATACAGAGTCCTTTAAGAAAGATTGTAATAAATATTCATATTTAAAAGCTTGTCATTTGATATCTGAACTTGGTTTGGCAAATTCAGAGCTTAATAAGAATATGTCAGACCCCAGGATAAAAGCATTCGTATCATTGGATGCTGGTTTGACAAGAGGGTTTACCATTGAAAGCTTACAAAAAATCAAAATACCATCTCTTATTATTGGTGCAGGAGTTGATATAGGTGATACAAATACACAACTTGAATCGGGTTATGTACAAGAATTTCTACCAAAATCCTCCTCAACTTATATTATTATTCCAGATGCAATGCATTTTAGTTTTATCCAAATTTGTAAATCTGATGCAATTGATATATTGAATCAAGAAAAAGAAGGAGAAGGAATTATTTGTAAGGATGGCGGCAGCCGGAATAGAAGTGAGATTCATCGTGAAATTACTCATCTCATTGTTGATTTTTTATCTAAGACATTTTCAAATTATAAAAACTGATTTCAAAAAACTGCTTTAAATGATGCAGTTTCTTATTATTCTTATAATGGGTTATACCCCTTATAAATGATGTAATACTTCTATTTTGCTACAAAAAAAGACTGCCTTATATGTAAGGCAGTCTTGAATACTCAATATTAATGATTAATTTTCAGCCGGTTTTTGTTCTTGCGGTGCCTTTTCAAGCAAAGCTTTGATTGACAGGCGTACACGGCCGCGATCATCAATTTCCAGTGCTTTTACTTTAACCTGCTGACCAATTTGCAGGTAATCGCTTACATTTTTCACACGATCATGTGAAATCTGGCTGATGTGTACCAAGCCGTCTTTACCCGGCATAACTGATACGATAGCACCAACATTGTTATCCAGAATCTTGATTACTGTGCCTTCGTATACTTTACCCACTTCTACTTCAGCAGTAATTTCCTCAATACGGCGTTTGGCCGCTTCTCCTGCTTCACTGGTGCTGGCAGCAATGGTAATCGTACCATCTTCGGCAATATTAATTTCAGTACCGGTTTCTGCGGTTAATGCACGGATAGTTTCACCACCTTTACCAATAACATCACGAATCTTGTCCTGATGAATTTTCATGGTAAATAAACGTGGTGCATGTGCAGATAATTCTTGCGGACCTTTTACTGCTTCCTGCATTTGTCCGAGAATATTCAAACGAGCTTCTTTCGCCTGAGCCAGTGCAATCTGCATGATTTCCTTGGTAATTCCCTGAATTTTGATATCCATTTGCAGAGCAGTCACACCTGTAGTGGTGCCGGCAACTTTAAAGTCCATATCACCAAGGTGGTCTTCATCGCCCAGAATATCAGTCAGTACAGCAAATTTATTGCCATCCAGAATTAAACCCATGGCTATACCGGCAACATGACTTTTCAGAGGAACACCAGCATTCAGCAGACTCAGACATCCGGCACATACGCTGGCCATGGAAGAAGAACCATTGGATTCAGTAATTTCAGATACTACACGCATGGTGTAGCTGAAATCTTCAACATCAGGCAATACAGCCAGCAGTGCGCGTTTTGCCAGACGGCCGTGCCCGATTTCACGGCGTTTTGGTGCACCCATACGGCCTACTTCACCGGTTGAGTATGGTGGGAAATTGTAATGCAGCATAAAGCGGTCGGTATATTCACCACTCAGAGCATCAATAATCTGTTCATCACGCTGAGTGCCCAGTGTTGCTGTAGCCAGTGACTGAGTTTCACCACGGGTAAACAAGGCAGAACCATGTGTACGCGGTAATACGCCGGTCCGGATATTAATAGGTCGAACAGTGCGGGTATCACGGCCGTCAATACGCGGCTGACCTTCCAGAATCTGACCACGAACTACTTCTTTTTCCAGATCTTTGAAAATACCGCGAATCTGGTTAGCCAGTAATGTATCAGTTTCTTCGGTAATCAAAGCCGCTTCAACAGCAGACCATGCTTCATCTAGTTTTGCTGTACGGGCTTGTTTTTGCTTGATTTTGAATGCTTCATCAATTGTTGCACCAGCCAGCTCGCGCACTTTGGCAATCAGGCTTTCATCAGCAACAGGAGCCTGCCAGTCCCACATTTCCGGATTAACTTCATCAGCAAATTCATTGATGGCACGGATGGCTGCCTGCATTTGTTCATGACCGAATACTACTGCACCCAGCATGGTTTCTTCAGACAGTACATCTGCTTCAGATTCCACCATCAATACGGCTTTTTCTGTACCAGCAACAACTAAATCCAGTTGTGACTGAGCCAGCTGAGTTTTAGTCGGATTAAGAACATATTCACCATTGACATAGCCGACACGGGCTGCACCAATCGGACCGGCAAAAGGAACACCTGTTAGTAGTAGTGCAGCTGAAGCACCTAGCATAGCCGGAATATCTGAATCAATTTCCGGATCAACTGATACTACCATAGCAACTATCTGAATATCGTTGTAGAAACCTTCCGGAAATAAAGGACGAATCGGACGGTCAATCAGGCGGCTGGTAAGGATTTCTTTTTCACTCTGTTTGCCTTCCCGCTTAAAAAATCCGCCCGGAATTTTACCGGCTGCATAGGTGCGTTCCAGATAGTCTACGGTCAGCGGAAAGAAATCCTGACCAGGTTTGACTTCTTTAGCAGCTGTAACGGCTACCAGTACCACAGTATCGCCCATGGAAATTTTTACTGCACCGGCTGCCTGACGGGCAATTTCACCAGTTTCCAAAGTAACTGTCTGATTGCCGTATTGAAAGGTTTTAATGTGTTTATTAAACATATTGTTTTTCCATTCTAATTTTTTGCAGATACCGCACCTGCTAAAAAACCTAACAATGTACACGTAACTGGCATATACATAGGTAGGGTTTCTGGCCGGGCGTGATTTGCAAAATGATTATTAATGAGGTTTTAATCAAGCCTGTAACAGGCTATAAATACATTTTGTATTATGGTCAAATTCTAACATATATTTTTTACCTTATCGCAAACTCAATGACTGTCCCGACGCTGGTTAAGCTCAGGATATGCATTTTTGGTCTTTTTCAATCTGCCATAAAAATATTTCTATTGGCCGTATATTTTTTCTTTACCCAAAATCATTAATATTAAAACTATTTACTTGTATGTTAGAATTGATTTTACTAATGTAAATTACCATATTGGTTCAACCGGATCTGGCTGTACCTGTATTATTGAGGACAAAGTAATGTCTGAATTTTTATATAAAAAACCAACTGACAGTGATGTACTGTTATCTGTTGTGATGCATCCGGAAGATACCAACGCAAACAACACTATTTTTGGCGGACGTATTCTGGCTTTAATGGATCAGGCCGCGTATGCATGCGCCTGTAAACACTCACGTTCTGTAACGGTAACAGCAGCTATTAATACTGTTAATTTCCGTACGCCAATTTATGTGGGTGATTTGGTCTCAATTAAAGCTCGGGTCAATTATGTAGGTAAATCGTCCATGATGATTGGTATTCGTGTAGAAGCGGAAAATCTGGTTACCGGAGAAATTCGTCATAGTAATTCCAGTTATTTCACCATGGTCGCCATTGATTCTGCCACCGGTAAGCCACAGTCTGTACCCGGTCTGATTCTGGAAACATCCAATGAAGTACGCCGTTTTGTACGCTCATATACTCGTAAGATGGAACAGCAGGAAGCTTTGAAAGAATTTCAGGCAAAAGCTTTTCATTTAAATAAGGATCATCTGGACTGGTGTCAGACACAGAATGCGCGTTTGAATCCGGATTTATATAACGAAATAGGATAATCAAATATTGCCTGAATGGTTTTAGTTTGATGTATAAAAAAGCCGCCTCTTTTAAAAGGCGGCTTTTTTTCAGATGGAGAATGCTTATTTACGCAGACCCAGACGTGCAATCAATTCGCGATAGGTATCCGGTTTAGTGCGGCGGATGTACGCCAGCAAACGACGACGGGAGCTAACCATTTTCAACAGACCACGACGGCTGTGATGGTCTTTCGGGTTAGCTTTAAAGTGACCAGTCAGATCATTAATACGGAAAGTCAATAACGCGATTTGTACTTCAGAAGAACCAGTGTCCCCTTCGGCACGTTGATAATCTTTAATAATTTGTGCTTTTTGTTCAACAGATAACATGTAATTTACTCTTAAAAAAAGCCTTACGGCAGACAAGTTGGCCAAGCTAATATATGTCATTAACAAATACCAACTCCGGATACATATTTAACTGATATAAGCCGTATTCATCAGACGCAGCACTTTCAAACGCCTGCTGGCAGCCTGATATTGCACCAGCCCGATAAAGCGGCCATCCACAGCATAAATACGCAAGGGGCACATTGTGCCATAATTTTGCTCAGAATGCACGGCTATACCATGCTGTAACTGCAAAATATCTTTATCATTCAGAGTGACAGCCGGAAAATGTTGTACGAGTACATCACAAGGTAAAAGCCAGTTATCCCGTGCTGTCTCATCCAGATTACTGATTGCTGCAAGTGAATGAGTCTGTTCAATGGTAAAGCCGGCAGTAGCAGTGCGGCGTAATGCAGTCAGATGCGCTACAGTTCCCATATGTTTGGCCATATCTTCAGCCAGAGTACGTATATACGTTCCCTTACTGCAACGCACACTGATGACCAGCCGCGGGAAAGTAAATTCAATAATATCTATCTGATAAATCGTCACCTGGCGGCTTTTACGTTCGATGGTGATACCCGCACGGGCATATTCATATAATGGCTTACCCTGATATTTAATAGCTGAATACATAGGCGGTGTCTGAGTAATTTCACCACTAAAAGCAGAAATGGCTGCCTGTACCTGCGCCAGTGTAATCACTGTATCGGCAGTGGCAACGATTTCACCTTCAGCATCACCTGTGCTGGTAGCCGCACCCAGCTGTAAAGTCGCTATATAAGCTTTATCTGCATCCAGAAGATACTGAGCAAATTTAGTTGCTTCTCCAAAGCATACGGGTAACAAACCTGTTGCCAGCGGATCCAGTACACCGGTATGCCCTGCTTTGGCCGCACCATATAAAAAGCGCGCCCGCTGCAAAGCACTGTTACTACTCATTCCGCTGTCTTTATCAAGTAACAGCACACCATTAAGAACGCGTTTGCGCCGGCTAGTCTGGGTATTCATGATGTTGTTTATCTAATTTCAGTTTCAAGGTCATTAGGCGAGCGCATCATAACATGCTTTATCCGGCCTATTCAGGATTAGTCGCTTTTTCGATTAGAAACAGGCTTGAGAACCAGTACTGGCTTTTAAAATTACCAGCTCCGCCGATAACAGAACTTCGGACATCTATATTTTCAAACTTAAAAACTGACTATAAAAGCATCTTATCAGGATGCACACAGATGACATAATTTCCAGATTTCACTATCAGTGGAATCTGCGAACCCAGATAGGTGTATGGATCAGATGTATATGCCGTTAGTCATACTATTCTTGATTTCCAGCGATGTTTACCCATGTGATAGTTAATTTTGCATACTGTTTTATTGTCTTAATTTAGGTGTGCATGCCTCTATGCAGATTTTATGTTTTCTTACCTGAGCAGATCTGATTAGTAGGACAATAGCACAAAGGAATCATTGAAATTTATTAAAATTTCTTATAAATATATGGTATTTTGCTGCAATTAAGTCTTACGCAGATGCTTTATTTAGAGTTACAATTATTTTATATACCAGTGCTGGTACTGTACTGATATATCTGTCAGAATAACTGGTAGAAAATAAATATTTTAATCCTGTTTTAAATGACATTTAATCGGTAATATGAGGTACATTTACACCTCTGTATAATTTTCTGTCATTTTTATTCAGGATTATATTTATACCGGTATTGATTTTATCCGGTAAATGATTTTCTGGTTGTACCGGTCTGTTTATCTGAGAACAGAAACTAACAGACTAAACACTTCTTCTTTACTGATGAAAAGGGTTCATTATGAAAGCAGCCGTAGTAACAAAAGACAAAAAAGTTGCCATCCAAGATAAAGCTGTACGCCCGTTGAAAGCCAATGAAGCATTGCTGAAAATGGAATGCTGTGGCGTTTGCCATACCGACTTGCATGTAAAAAATGCGGATTTTGGCGACGTAACTGGTGTAACACTGGGACATGAAGGTATTGGGGTTGTAACTGCTGTAGGTGAAGATGTTACTTCTTTAAAAGTGGGTGACCGTGCCAGTGTTGCCTGGTTCTTTGAAGGCTGCGGACATTGTGAATATTGCAACAGTGGTCGCGAAACCTTCTGCCGTGAAGTTAAAAATGCCGGCTATACTGTAGACGGTGGTATGGCTGAAGAATGTATCGTTGTAGCAGATTATGCAGTTAAAGTACCAGACGGACTGAGTTCTGAAGCAGCCAGCAGTATTACCTGTGCCGGTGTGACAACCTACAAGGCAATCAAAGTTTCTCATATTCAGCCGGGTCAGTGGATTGCGATTTATGGCCTTGGCGGTTTGGGTAATCTGGCGTTGCAGTATGCCAAAAACGTGTTTAATGCTAAAGTAATTGCTATTGATGTTAATGAAAAACAACTTGAGCTGGCACGCGAAATGGGTGCAGATATGACTCTGAACCCTGCTAAAGAAAAAGTAGAAGAAATCATTCAGGAAAAAGTAGGTGGTGCTTACGCTGCTGTGGTTACAGCTGTAGCTAAATCTGCTTTCAATTCAGCCGTAGCCTCTGTTCGTGCCGGCGGACGTATTGTTGCTGTAGCCTTGCCAGTTGACACTATGGATCTGAATATTCCGCGTCTGGTTCTGGATGGTATTGAAGTGGTAGGTTCACTGGTAGGTACACGTGAAGATTTGCGTGAAGCATTCCAGTTTGGTGCAGAAGGTAAAGTAGTACCAAAAGTAACTATGCGCCCTCTGGAAGATATCAATGATATTTTCGATGAAATGACTGCCGGTAAGTTTACTGGTCGTATGGTAATCGACTTTAAAAATGCCTGATATCTGTTAGGCAGTTTAAAAAAGCCATAGTCTGACTATGGCTTTTTTGTTGTCCGGAGAAATAATTAGCAGGCTTCGCCTACCTGAACACCATTGAGAGTGTCCTGAGCAGAGGCCAGACTGGCTACCAGTTGCTGAGCTGCCTGAAATTCAGGTGTCTGCATAGTAGCAACATATTCTGTTGCACTCCCCTTACCGGCAATCATCTGCCAGCGCTGTGCCAGCCGGCTGATATCCGGCCAGACAAAATCGGTCAGAAGGTTATCTACCCAGTCTGGTTTATTACATACCAGAGCGATATCACAGCCGGCACCAAAAGCCTGCGCTGTACGTGCATGGATATCACCGGCGCAGCTGGCTCCTTCCATAGTTAAATCATCAGAGAAAATCACTCCATCAAACTGCATTTTATCGCGTAAAACACCCCCCAGCCAGATAGTGGAGAATCCTGCCGGTTCTGTCGGATCAACTTTAGGATATACCACGTGTGCGGGCATGAGTGCCGGCATACCATTATGAATTAAATCTTTAAATGGCTGAATATCATCAGCCCATAATTCTTCCCAGCTGCGGTTATCTTCCGGTAAGGTAAGATGGCTATCACCACTGACAGCTCCATGCCCGGGAAAATGTTTGCCACAGCAAGCCATACCACCACGAGCCAGACCACGTTGCAAAGCTACTGCCAGAGAGCTGACTACAGCCGGCTGCTGATGAAAACTGCGATTACCAATAACAGCACATTCACCCCAGTCCAAATCCAGAACAGGCGTAAATGATAAATCTATGCCACAGGCACGTAATTCAGTAGCCAGTACCCAGCCTACCGTTTCGGCCATTTTGTCGGCCATTGCTGCACCATGCTGCTCCCAGCACTGTCCCAGAGTACGCATGGCCGGCAATCGGGTAAATTCGGGAATAAAGCGCTGTACCCGCCCGCCTTCATGATCAACAGCGACAATAAGCTCCGGTGTTCTTAATGCTTTAATTTCCGCAACCAGCTCGGTTAACTGAGCACGGGACTGATAATTGCGCCGGAACAGAATCACACCGCCAATGGCCGGATGACATAAACGTTCACGTTCGGTATCACTTAACCTGAACTGTGCCACATCAGCCATAACCGGACCACGTGCTAATGCTTTGGGATGTACTGACAACATAAATTATTCCAAAATTTTTCTGAATGAATCGCGTGGTCTGACCAGAAAGTGTTCCATCATTAACAATGGAACAATTAATAAAACCTGTATAATGGTGTAAACGACCTGTACGATTAACTAATTATCCAACTAGAACAGTATCTTTATAAAAAATTACGGCAGCATCATAGCAATAAACAGGGTATTGTTTGCACGCCTGATTAACAGAGGTACATTTTTTCCACTGGCTGCTACTGCATTATCAAAATCTTTTTCGTCATGAACCAGTTTCTGACCAACGGCGATAATAATATCGCCACGACGTAAATCTACCTGTGCAGCCAGCCCGCTGATGTCTTCAATAATCAGCCCCTGAGCTGTTGCCCGCAATACCAGACCGAGACGGTGTTCGGCAAAACTGGTTCCGTCAGTTGGCATAATGGTACTACTGGCAGAACTGGCCGGATTAGCTACAGCCGGAGACACATTATCCAGCGTTACCTTGATTTCTTCTTTTTTACCTTTACGCCAGATACCCAGAACGATTTGCTTACCTGGTGGCAGTAAACCAACTTTCACCGGCAAATCGCTTGAATTCTTTAGCTCATCGCCATTCACACTTTGTACGATATCACCGGATAATAAGCCTGCTTTAGCTGCCGGTCCGCCGGCAACAACTTGAGTAATCAGCGCACCATTGGCTTTATCCAGACCAAAAGATTTAGCCAGATTATAGTTGACTTCCTGAATAACTACTCCAAGCCGGCCTCGCTGTACCTTACCTGATGTTTTCAATTGTTCGGCTACATTCATGGCCACATCAATCGGAATGGCAAAAGAAATACCCATAAAGCCACCACTGCGGCTGTATATCTGTGAGTTAATTCCTACTACCTGTCCCTTAAGATTAAATAATGGTCCACCTGAATTTCCGGGATTAATAGCCACATCAGTCTGGATAAACGGCGTATAGTTTTCTTCCGGCAGACTGCGTCCTTTGGCTGAAACGATGCCGGCAGTCACACTATTATCAAAACCAAACGGCGCACCAATGGCCGCTACCCATTCTCCGACTTTTAATTCTTCAGGATTACCCAGTTCTACAACCGGTAATTCATCGGCATTGATTTTTAATAATGCAACATCAGACTGAGCATCAGCACCAATCAGTTTTGCCTGAAATTCACGTTTATCATTCAGTAAAACCTTAATATTATTCATACCGTTGACTACATGAGTGTTGGTAAGAATATAACCATCCTTACTGATAATAAAACCTGAACCAAAATTATATTCATCATCATTTGCCTGCGGGGTTTGCGGTACATTTGGCAAAAGGCGTTTGAAGTATTCGTAAAACGGATCATTGTCAGGCAAAGCATCCGGACCGGCTTCATTATCGATATTACGGTTATTGCGTGTAGCCTGAATATTGACTACTGCCGGACCTTGCTGGTCGACCAGCCGGGTAAAATCGGGCAACAACATAGCTACCTGATTGCTGTTCCCATCAGTACCGGCAGGTATTTCCTTCACAAAACCCTGACCGTCCTTATTTTTGCCAAACCATTGTTCCAGCCTGTCACAACCTGCTACTAACAACACTGACAAAATTGCCGTCAACATATATTTGCGATTTATCCGCATCCACTTCCCTAACTTTTTTGTTTTCTTACACAAGCAAAGATTAATAATATTGTAACGAAAAGAGGCGTTAAGTTACACAATCAGACGGTTAAAGTCGACTTTGCCGGATACTCGCACAAATCATTTATCAGACATTGCTCACACAGCGGTTTACGCGCTTTACATATGTAACGTCCGTGTAAAATAAGCCAGTGATGTGCATTAAGTCTGAACTGTTTCGGCACCACCTGCATTAATTTATCCTCAACTTCACGTACCGTTTTACCCGGTGCCAAACCAGTACGATTACATACCCGGAAAATATGCGTATCTACTGCAATCGTTGGATGACCAAAAGCTGTATTCAGCACAACATTAGCCGTTTTTCTCCCTACTCCCGGCAATGCCTCCAGCTCTTCTCTGGTTTGCGGTACATCTCCGTTATACTGCTGCACCAGAATCCGGCAAGTTTCCATCACATGTTTGGCTTTGGTTTTATATAAACCGATGGTCCGAATACACTCCATAACTTTATCTATTCCTAACTCCAGCATAGCTTGTGCCGTGGGTGCCATTCGGAATAAATGTATAGTGCATTTATTGACAGAAACATCCGTTGCCTGTGCCGAGAGCATAACAGCTATCAATAATTCAAATGGTGAATGATATATCAGCTCTGTAGTCGGATTCTGACAGACGGCCTGCAAACGAGTGAATATTTTCTTGCGCTTTTGTGCATTCATGAAATTAAACCATTATCGGTTTTTTTGTTGCTGACGAAACTGCCACGGTGCTATTGCACTGGCATTGTGCCATAAACCGAGACGATTTTGGCGCGCCTGTATCTGAGCACTCTGATAACGGCCAAAACCTAATCGATCCTGCTGCTTTTTAGCAATTGAGTCGTAATGCCATGCATATCCCTGCTGAACCATCCATAAGTTAATATCTGCATTATTCAATATAATCTGACCAACCTCACGCTGATACTGATCTATAGCAACCACATTGACATCAACATACTTACCTTCAATACGTGCTTTTAAGGCATCACGACTGGCTATACCATAAGCTTGTTTGATTTCCGGCGCATCTATATTAGCCAGACGAACTTTATGCATATGCCCGTCCTTGTCTCTGATATGCACAGTATCTCCGTCATGCACACTGTCAACATTACCGGAATAGCGTCCTTTACTGGCTACTGCCCACTTTTTTCCTCTTACAGGCGGCTTACCATTAAGTAAATCCTGTACAGAGCGCACAATACTGTCCGCTTTCTGTGTCCATTCCGCTAAAGGTGTAATTATACTTTCCGGCAACCACACTTTAGCGATTGTCAGAATAACAGCCACCCAGACCAGAATTTTACGCCAGTTAGTCAGAATTTTTTTTCTTTTATGCATTTATCAGAAAACCACATTGTTAAATATGCCCGGCATGAACAGAATAAACCACAGACAGTAAAATAAACCCTTAAAACAACAGCAGCCAGCTACCCTTTTTTCAGGTAACTGGCTGCGCAGATATTAATTAATTGTAATATTAAATACTTCTGTGCAGCGAATTCAGACTCTGGCAGTTAATACCTTGACACCATCGCTGCAACCCAGCACCAGTAAATCAGCCGGATGGTGAGTAAACAAACCATTTTCCACTACACCGGGTATCTTATTAATGGCATCTTCCATTTTAATCGGCTCATCAAAGTTCAGATTAGCTACATCCAGAATCTGATTACCATGATCAGAAGTAAAACCCAGACGCAGTTCAGGCTCTCCGCCAAGTTTCAGTAGCCGGCGCGCTACCAGTGAACGGGCATTGGGCGTCACTTCAACTGGTAACAATACATGACCAAGACGACTGGTATATTTACTTTCATCAGCAATACAAATGAATTTCTCAGCAGCACTGGCAACAATTTTTTCATTTAACAATGCACCGCCGCCACCTTTAATCATCTGCAATAAATGATTGATTTCATCAGCTCCATCAATGTACAGCGGTAAACCATTCACTTCATTGAGTGTTACTTCCGGAATACCAAATTTTTTCAAAGTTTCACTGGTCAGGGCAGATGTGGATACTGCACCTTTAATCTGCTTTTTACTTTGTGCCAGTGCCTCAATAAAAAAATACACGGTAGAACCGGTACCAATACCCAGATACTCGTTTTCATTGACATATTCAACAGCTTTTTGCGCTGCCTGACGTTTCAACTCATCCTGTGTGGCCATTCTACTGCTCCTTGATCAGCTTAACTTTAAGTACATTTCAAACAATAATTATTCCTGCACGAAATTATAACTGATGCCGCAACAGGATTAAACTGCCGTCAGCAATACGACTGCCTGAGCCTCAATAGCTTCTTTCCGCCCCAGATAGCCTAATTTTTCATTGGTTTTACCCTTAACATTTACTGCATCCACAGCTATATTCAAATCAGCTGCAATATTTATGCGCATCTGATCTATATAAGGACGCAATTTCGGCTCCTGAGCAATAACCGTACTATCAACGTTGACCACACGCCAGCCGGCAGCCAGAACGGCAGCACAGGCACCACGTAACAGTACACGGCTATCGGCATCTTTATTTGCAGCAGCTGTATCCGGATAAAGCTTGCCAATATCACCTAAAGCAGCTGCACCCAGCAGTGCATCGGTAATCGCATGCAATAGCGCATCTGCATCAGAATGACCAAGCAAACCTTTATCAAAAGGAATTTTTACGCCGCCAAGTAACAATGGCCGCCCGCTAACGAGCTGATGCACATCATAACCCTGACCAATTCTTAAAGAACTCATTTAATGGTGTCCTGCTGTAAAAAATAGCTAGCCAGTAACGCATCCTGTGCACTGGTGAGTTTCAGATTGCGTATATCCCCTGCTACCAGTAATGGAGTTAGACCAAGCGCCTCTACGGCAGAAGATTCATCTGTAATTACATCCAAATCTGCCTGTGCCAGTGCTCTGGCCAGAATACCGGTACGAAACATTTGTGGAGTCTGAGCCTGCCATAAACCTGTCCTGTTCACTGTCCGGCTCACCTGCTGTTGCTCATCTGCCTGTTTAAGGGTATCTGCTACGGGAAGCGCTAGTAACCCGCCGACTGCATGATCCTGCACAGCAGCTAATAAACGTTTTACAGAATCCGTACTCACACAGCAACGAGCGGCATCATGTACCAGTATCCAGTCGTTATCCTGTACATTAAAATATTTTTGCGCCTGCACAATCCCATTGTGCACAGTTTGCGCCCGCGTCGCTCCGCCACAACGCAGGATATGCACATCCGGCGGTAATAAATCTGCCGGATAGACAGCATCGATATATTCATCCTGTTCTGATACAACAATCAAAAACAGATCAATTGCACTGATTTGTGCCAGTCGCGACACTGTATGCTGTAATACAGTCTGACCGGCCAAAGTAACATATTGTTTCGGACATCCTGCACCAAATCGTGCTCCGACACCCGCGGCAGGAATCAGCACTACATGCCGGGTCATACAGATTTATCTCCGTTATTTTCCTGCCATTTCCGCCACATACAGGGTTCACCAACTATTTTATCCAACGCCTGCAAATAAGCTTCATGTTCAGCCAGTTCTTCTGCACTGGGTTCCACTACTGTTAACCCAGTATGTTTTATCTGATATTTGCTGTCTGCAATCTGATTTTCACTGGCAGCAGCAGTGGCTATCAGTTCATCTACCAGACTGAACTGGCTTCGGGTCATGGCAAGATAAACTTCACCAAGTAATTCACAGTCAATCAGCGCACCATGCAGTACACGCTTACTGCGGTCTACTTCCAGCCGCGTACATAAAGCATCCAGCGAATTTTTCTGTCCAGGATATTTATCACGAGCCATTTTGAGCGTATCAACTGTCCCACTGGTAATCGTTTCAATCTTGGGCATACCCAGACGCTCAAACTCCATATCCAGAAAGCCTTCATCAAACGCAGCATTATGAATAATCAGTTCGGCACCATGCAGGTAGTCGGCAATCTGCTGAGCCACACCGGCAAACACCGGAGCATTCATTTCCTGTAGCTTTTCCAGTGTAATTCCGTGTACTGCCACAGCTTCGTCTGGAATATCGCGCTCAGGATTAATATACAGATGCAGATTATTTCCGGTAAGGCGCCGGTCTACCATTTCTACACCGGCAAATTCAATCAGGCGATCACCATTGTTTGCATACAGTCCGGTGGTTTCAGTATCAAGAATAATTTGACGCATATTGATTCAATGCTTTATGCGGTTGAACACCGCTGACTTAAAACTCCGATAATACTAAAAAATCAACTCCGGTGCATAACAGCGGTCCGTGCCGGTAAAACAAATTACTCAGCAGGCAATCCAACAGATGACTATTACAAACTAATAGTCATTAAGCGGTTTTATCCGGATAAAACATTAATTTTTGGTATTTTTTGTCATAGTCTCTATTAACGGGTATATATACCACTATTTATTTTTCTTTTAAAAACAAAATTATAAATAAAATTCTCATTTATTTTTGCAAATAATAATAACTATCATTTGCAATTAGAAAACAATTTGTTTATGATGCATCTATGTTCACGAAACGACACAAATATTCACAAATATTTTGCAGCCATTTCTGAACATACTCACAGATTTAAAATAGATTGTTTTTGTTCAACAATTTATTTAGCACTTTTCTATTGGTAGTGGTTTGTGTTCCTTTTTGCGCCCCCTTTTTTGAGGGGCGATTTTTTTGTTAGTCATTAGTGTAATGAAAACAGAAAAATAATTCAATTATCAACTAACCTATAAAAAGCCGGCCTGTATATTTTCAAACAGGCCGGCTTGAATATTATTGCGGCTGATAGCGTCCGGCCATAGCCTGATAAATCAGATTTTCATTTTGCAGGACACTATAACGGTTGTTTAACACGTTTTGTGCCGAAGAATACTGAGTATTCAATGCATCCAGCCAGTCACTAAGCGGATTAGTACCGTATTGATAGCGGGCATGGTAGTAGCGACTGTTTTTTAAATCGTACTGGTATTTTTGTTCATTATTGGCCAGTGTATTGCGGCTAAGCGTGTATTGCCGGTAATAGCGTTCAACTTCATTAAGGGCGGTAGTCAGAGATTGTTCAAAAGTCAGTTTAGCACTTTCAAAATCTGCCTTAGCCTGTTTGTTCTGCCAATACAGAGTCTGCCAGTCGAGAAAAGGCAAATTTACATTAACACTTGCCGTACCGACAGGAAAATGTAAAGCCGAAGAAGCAGCCTCAGAACGCGAATTAACCGCACCATTCAGACTAATACTCGGATACCAGCTACGTTTAGTTGCCTGCTGACTGGAAAAAGCAGATTGCAAACGATATTCTGCCGCACGTAAATCAGGGCGATTAGCCAGTACAGACAATGGCACATTCAGATTCACTTCACTCAAATGAATCTGATTTAAAGGAGTTGGTTGAATATCCGTTACCTCACCCGGACGCTGATTGAGTAAATTATGCAGATTCTGCAATACTTCCAGCCGGTTCTGCTGCAATGAGGTCAGATTATTCTCTGCGCTCAGTAACGATTGTTTGGCATTAGTAGCATTAATGCTGCTGACTTTACCTACCTGATACTGTGCCTGAGAGATTCTGGCAATCTGCCGGTATTGTTCAATACTGTCTTTAGTTAAACTGATTGCACCATCAATGTAGGCAAGATGAAAATAATTATCGACGACACTATTAATCAGTGAGAGTCTGCTGGCGGCCAGATCCTCTTCACTGGCCTGATATTTCCAGCGTGCCGCATTGGTATTGGCACGAATTTTCTGCCATACGTCCAGTTCATAACTTAATCCGAGCTGGCCGGTAAAATTACGGCTGGACACCCCGCCATGTTTCAAATCTTTGGAGCTGCTGGCACCAAGAGAACCACTGGCATTCGGTACCAGGTCTACTGCTGTCAGGCGGGCACTATAACGTGCTTTTTCAGCTGTCAGTGCTGCCTGACGCAAATCAACATTATTAGCCAGCGCAGTATTTACCAGCTGATTCAGAGTGTCATCATGGTAAATTTCCCACCAGTTAGCATTAACCTGATACTGCGCAGCAATTTCTGCACTGCTCAGCATTCCGGCTTTATGCATGCTTTGCTGCGGATAGGAACTATGCGTAGCACAGGCGGTTAACAGCAGACTCAGATTCAGCATCCATACTGCGCTGCGTTTTTTCACAAAATTATCTCTCATCATCGTAACTTTTTATTCTGACGCTTACTGCATTTATCAATGCAGTACAGCCATTTCCGCCAGATTGAAATTTCAGCATCAACACAATTAATCGCGTGACAGCGCATCAATAGGATTAAGCTGCGATGCACGTTTTGCCGGCATAAAACCAAACAGCACACCAATTACACTTGAACAAAGTACAGCCATCACAATAGAGATGGTTGAAAATGACATGGCAAAATCTGTTGCCAGCAAATTAAACAGCATACTGATGGCAAACGAAAACAGTACACCTACCAACCCGCCAATCAGACAAATAAGCACCGCTTCAATCAGAAACTGTTCAAGAATATTGTGCTGACGTGCACCGATAGCCATGCGTATACCAATCTCCTTCACCCGCTCGGTTACCGATACCAGCATGATATTCATCACCCCGATACCGCCTACGACCAGAGATATCAGCGCAATACTTGATATCAGCAGAGTCATGGTGCCGGTAGTACTTTCAATTGTCTGCTTAATAGTGTCACTGTTACGGGTAAAAAAGTCCTCTGTACCATGACGTACTTTCAGTAATTCAATAATGCCTTTTTCTGCCGTTTGTGAATTGACATTATCTTTTACCTTTACCGTAACTGAAGTAATGTATTTAGAGCCGGAAATCCGGTTCATCAGCGTGGTATAAGGAGTAAACAGTTGTAAACTGTCACTGTCCGAAAAGCCGTTATTATTGGGTTCTGTTACTCCGATAATACGCAACGGCCGTTTATTAAACAGAATAACCTTTCCCAGCGGATTAGTACCATCAGCAAACAATTTGTTTTTGGTATTGTCATCAATTACGACTACCTGGCTGTTCTGAGTTACATCATCCTCATTAAACAGCCGGCCAAAAGCAAGCTTGATACCGCGTACATCAAAATACTGGTCACCTACACCGTATAGCTGAGCTGAAAGAGACTGATTATCATAAGTAAGCGTACCACTGGTACTGACACCCGGAGTAACACTGTCAACATAGTCCTGTTGCTTCAGAACCTCTGCATCACCAACAGTCAGCGTTTTAATACGGGAAGAACGGCGATCCCCATATCCGTAACCCGGATATACGGAAACCGTGTTTGTGCCCATGGCATTAATGTTTTCAAGAATTTTTTCCTGCGACCCTCTTCCCAGTGCTACTACCGACACCACTGAAGCAATCCCGATAATAATGCCGAGCATCGTAAGAAACGAGCGCATCTTATGCGCCATAATCGCCTGAATAGACATCAGAAAAGATTCAAAAAACTGATCACGGTAAAAATGCCATGAATTATGCTCTTCAATACTCTCAATATTGCTGGGCGGAATATCTGTATTCTTACTGTGGTCGGCGATAATCCGTCCGTCACTAATTTCAATTACCCGGTTAGCATTAGCAGCAATCGTCGGATCATGTGTAACCATCACAATGGTATGACCGGCATCATGCAGTTTATGCAGGATTTCCATCACGTTTTTTCCGCTACCGGTATCCAGCGCACCTGTTGGCTCGTCTGCCAGAATAATTTCACCGCCGTTCATCAGCGCACGGGCTATACTTACCCGCTGCTGCTGACCACCGGACAGTTCACTGGGACGGTTTTCTTCCTTACCGGCAAGCCCGAGCTGAGCCAGCAACTCATCCGCCCGTTTCATTCGCTCACCGTACTCCATACCGGCATATACGGCCGGCAGGGCTACATTTTCACGTGCTGTTAATGTGCCGAGCAGGTTATAACGCTGAAAAATAAAACCAAAGCTGCGACGGCGCAAAGCGGCCTGTTCATCTGCGGTCATAGCAGCAGTTTCTACGCCATCAATTTTGTACGAACCGCTGGACGGCACATCCAGACAGCCAATGATGTTCATCAGAGTAGACTTACCCGAACCAGACTGACCGATAATAGCTACAAAATCGCCTTTTTCTATGCTCAGATTAATATCTTTGAGCACCTGAACCCGGTTTTCACCAGTGCCGAACCAGCGATTGATTGCCTTAATTTCCAATAAACTCATGGCTTACATTCTCGGACCGCGCATTTTAGGTTCTTTGCTGACACCATTTTTGGCGTCTGCCTTGCTCAGCGCAGATAAAACTACCCGGTCACCCTCTTTCAGGCCTGATTTCACCTCTGTGCGCATACCGTCTGTAATACCAGTCTCAATCTGTTTTTCCTGAACCTGCTGATTATCGCCCAGCACCTTCACCACTTTTTTACCACGGTTATGCCTGATTGCCTGATTCGATACAGTCAGTACATTTTTAACAGATTTTACAAAAATATTATTCTGAGTAGTCATCCCGATGTGCAGTGTGCCATCATCATTCGGAACCAGAGCCCGGGCATAGTAATAAATAGCTGTATCAGTTGTATCCGTACTGGTGTCATAACTTCCCTGAGACATCTTGGTTAACCCCGGATCTACTGCTTCAAGAGTAGCTTTACGCACTTTGTTATTGTCCGCCAGTGTAGTAAAAGTTAAATGCATTCCTGCCTTAACCTTACTCATGTCGCCCTCGGCAATCTGCATTTTATTCAGCATTTTGCTTAAGTCAGCCAGCTGTACAATCGTTGGCGTATTCTGACTGGAGTTCACAGTTTGTCCCTCTTCTACCGGAATGGATACAACTGTACCGTCCATCGGAGCAGTAATGCGGGTATAGCCTAAATCTGCTTCTGAAGTGTTAATGGCAATCTGTGTTTGCCGGATTTGTGACTTCAGCTCAGCCACGTTAGCCCGTGCTGCGGCCAGATTATCCTGAGCATTATCAAAATCTGCTTTAGAGGTAGCATCCTGCCCCATCAGCGCGCGTTCACGGTCAAATGCACGCTGCTTCATTTTCAATGCAATTTGAGCAGATACCAGCTGAGCACGATAAGTATCCAGCTTAGCTTTATTAGTGTTGAGAGTATTTAACTGGGTAGTGGAATCGATATCAGCAATCAAATCACCTTTTTTAACCTGCTGACCCAGCTTAACATACAGTTTTTTGATCTGGCCGGAAGCCTGAGCACCGACATCAACCAATTGTGCCGCCGCAATTTCTCCTGTGGCATTAACTGTCTGCATGATATCGCTGCGACGAACATCATCTGTCACAAAATTCATCTGGTCTTTAGGTTTAAAAAACAGACTCCATACAACAGCAACCAGCACCACCACAACTAACAACCATACAAACCTTTTAACCCATTTTTTTTTCATTTGCTTAATAATCCGTATATCACTCAAATTTTGCTCTAATTAATAAATTTAATAAATAGCGGCAAAAGATTAAGATTGTAAAGGATGAAAACCATTCTCATCAATATATCATGTTAGTTATTAATATCTGATATCCATTATTAGTTTATGAATATTAAATAATAATCCAAGATCATTATAAAATCATATATATATTAAATCGTTAGCTCGCTTAAAAAATATAATGATAAAATTTTAAATGATTTCAACAAAATAAACATTTTACTGATACTCAAATATGAATAAGAGTCTGAAAATATATTTAACTGTTCATTGGCTACAGAGTTGCTGCTCCATATCGAAATTCTGCTAATAAAAATATATAGTAGTTATTAAGAAAAACCACCACTACAAATACAGCAGAAAAAATTAAAGGATTCCTCTTTTTTAAGTATTTTTTAATAAAATCAATATAAAAAATTATATAAATAGAAATTAAAAAACTCCTCTTTTTATATGAACCGTTAAAATAAAATGACGAAATCTCATCTGAATATTCACATATGGCAAAATTAAGCAGGCAAACTACTTACTATTTACACTATTAAAACAAAAGTGATTATTTTATAATATTTCATATTATTCTTTTGAATTCTTTACCTTTATTCGGCTTAATATTTCTTTCCCTCATAAAAAAACATTTATGTTTTGACAATGCACACACAACTGATTAAGCTGCGCAGCTTTGTATTAACGACATTGAAAAAAATAATAACTGTTTACAGTTAAATCAATCATGTTCAGCAGATAATATCTGCATACTGGTTATTTTCCGGCACATGAAAAAGCAGTTTGGAATAAGCAACAATGACTAATTCAACTACCCGCCGTGCAGTCTATGCCGGCAGCTTTGATCCCCCTACCAATGGTCACTTATGGATGATTCGTGAAGCACAACCATTATTTGATGAACTAATCGTCGCTATTGGTGTTAATCCGGAAAAAAATGCCACATATTCAGTTGAAGAGCGCAAAGAAATGCTTCAGGCTATCACGGCAAATTTTCCCAATGTTAAAATCTCCAGTTTTCAAAATCAGTATCTGGTTAATTATGCGCGCAGTATTGGTGCAGATTTCATTATCCGCGGTATCCGTACCGCTTCTGATTATGAGTATGAGCGTTCCATGCGCCATATCAATCATGACTTACAACCGGAAATTTCCACTATCTTCCTGATACCGCCGCGTGAATATGCCGAAGTGTCATCAACCATGATAAAAGGCATGGTCGGCCCGCAAAACTGGCAGGCCATGATTCGCCGTTATGTCCCTGATGCAGTTTATGAAAAAATTATGCAAGACCATATGTACACTGAGAATTGACCAGACAGAATGATCCGGACAGTCGCAACCTGCGTGCCCGGTTCAGAGACTGATTTTGCATTAATCTTGATTCTTGAATAATAGGATAGCTGATTATCAGCTACCCTATTCCATCTGGTTTTAAAACAGAGGATTCAAAAAATTTTTCATATTCAACTTTGCAAATACGAATTGAATATTCTTCGTACCATTGTTTAATACCCATTTTTTTCCCTTCTATATGCAGAGTATGGTTTTTCCATTTATCAATAGCCTCTAGTGTTCGCCAGTATGAAACTGTAATACCGATTCCTTCTGTGTCTCTGACGCTGTCCGCTCCTAAAAATCCTTCTATTTTTTCGGCTTCAATTAATAAATTTTGTGCCATCTCTGAGTAGCCAGAATCTCCCGGGCTGCGTTTAGAGGTAAAAATGACGGCATAATAGGGTAATTCAAATACTTTACTGATCATTTAAAACCTTTTTATTCTTGATTGCCGTATTCTGTTATGGAAAGTGATAAAAGGGTTTTTCCGGTTATTATATGAATTTATCCTCAGTTAGTTTTTACAATAACCCTTTGTAAAAATATAAATCACTATCATTCTGCAGACAATAAAGAAAGTTATTTCTCAAGCTGCTGTTTGTCATTGGTTACTTTTTTCTGCTTTTCCAATACTCTGCTTACTTATACGTTGAACAGTTATTTGGAAAATTCCTCTCTGATAACTTTAAGCCATGCTTTTACAGCCGGTGTCAGTTTTTTGTGACGAGGCCACGCCATAGACAGACTCCAGTTAATTGCCGGATCGGTTAACGGAACTGCTGCAAATATTTTATCGTCAAATTCATCCGTATAATAACTGGGCAGTAAAGCAATGCCCATTTCTTTTGCTACCATATCACGCAAAAGTTCCCACTGGCTGGTACAGCAAACCACATTTGGCTCAAATCCCTGATCACGACAACCATTAACAACACGTTCAAATAAAACAAAACCGCGACTAAACAAAATAAAAGACTCATCACGCAAACTGCGTAAAGACATAGATGCAGGTATCTTTACTAACCGTTTACGCGGAAACAGTACCATCATCGGGTAATCGCATAAAGGAATATAATCAAATTCATCACTTACCGGTAACAGTAACTGACCTACATCCAGACGGTTTTCCAGCAAGGCTGCTTCAATATCACGAGTACCTGCTTCAATAAAAGCCAGCTCAATATCCGGACATTGCTGATGAAAATTAAAAAAAGCCGGTGTTAGCAAACGGCTCCCTAGTAACGACATACCGATACGCAATGTACCCGATTTTAGTTCACGATAATCTTCTACCTCCTGTTTCAGCAACGACACCTGATTAAGTATCTGCAGAGAATATTCATATACACGCTTACCAATTTCTGTTGGCAGTACCTGACGCTTGCGTCCGTTTTCTCCTTTCTGCAGTAAGGCTACATTTAAATCATTTTCCAGTGCGTGAATTATTTTGCTGATACTCGGTTGGGATAATGCCAGTTTTTCAGCAGTAACTGAAAAGCTGTGATTTTGAACCAGAGTGACCCAGCATTGAAGTGCTTTTATATCAATCATAAATATTCAAAAAAAGAATAATAATAAAATTATAATTCATATTATGCCTAATAAGGCTAATTATAATGAGTGGTTTCCAATAATTGGCTATAAGGAACAGCCATAATGAATATGTTACACCTTCGCATGGCAAACTGCTTACATATATGCGCACAAATTTTACTAATCATTTTATTTTGGCTGATAGGGCTGGGTATCGAAAAAGCTGCCCATATTCCTTTATCTGCCGGTGTAATCGGATTATTTCTGGTATTGCTGTTATTACAGCTTAACATATTGAAATTATCATGGATCGCCAGTGGTGCACAGGTTTTGCTGGGTGAATTAATGTTGTATTTTATGCCTGTTCTTATTGCAGTGGTTCAATACAAGGCATTGTTTGCTGCTGAAGGATGGCAATTGGTTATTAGCATCGTAACAGGTACATTTCTGGTAATGAGCAGTACTGCTCTGACCTTAAAATACTGCTATCGTCTGCGCCGTGTATGGATTAAACATCGCCATGTCTGAACTGGCCATATTTAATTGCTAACTGGATATCTGTTATGAATATAATTGCTGCCGGCTGTTTTATCTGGACAATTGCATTGTATGCACTGGCAAAAAAATGCTATCGCGCCAAGCCAGTTATATTTTTGTCACCCGCCATTACTTTTAGTGTATTAACCATAGCCCTCATGCAATGGCTGGACATCAGTTATACACAATATAATCAATATACACGTTATATTTCCGGCTTACTTGGTCCTGCCACTGTTGCTTTTGCCATTCCGATTTATCAATATCGTGATGTAATGAAACGTCAGTTACCGATTCTGATGACAGCTATTATTGTGGGAATGTTTGTCGGAGTGGGTAGTGCTTATCTGATGGCTCGACTATTTCATTTTAACCACGAAGTGACTTACAGCCTCATGGCACGTTCCGTATCTACTCCGTTTGCCATTGAGCTCGCAGACAAAATTCATGGTTCAGCCGCGCTGGTATCCGTATTCACCATCATAACCGGACTGACAGGCATGCTGTTTGGTGATATCACACTGGCTTTTAGTCGCAGCCGGATGCATCTGGCCAATGGTGCTGCTTTTGGTAATGCCGCACATGGATTTGGTACTTCGCGGGCAATTCAGCGTAATGCCGACGAAGGTGTGGTTGCCAGCCTGACTATGATTCTGGCAGGTCTATTTATGGTGCTGGCCGGACCTTTAATAGTGAAAATCATAGTCTGGTTATAATAAAGATAAGCTGCTTTACATAAACTTTACCGCTGCCGTACAATCATTAGCGGCTTCTGTTACTATTTCTTAATTGCGTTAAAGCTGTTCGGGCATGATTCGGACAGCCGCTTTCTTCTGCTCTGCATTTTTACAGACAAATTACTCTTATCTATTACATCTGTGGAGGATAGCTGAATATGGCTTATCAATCTATCAATCCGTTTACTGGCGAGCTAGCCAGAACTTTTTCCAATCATACTAATACTGAGGTAGAAAACGTACTGACTCAGGCTCATGCTCTGTACAAGTCTGAATGGTCACAACCGGAAAACATCAGCGAAAGACAGGCATTACTACAACGCCTGGCTGAAATTATGACACGGCATCAGGAAAAAATTGCCCGTATTATCACATTGGATATGGGTAAGCGTATTGCAGAGAGTCGTAACGAAATTGTTAATTGCATTGAAATTGTCCAGTACTATGCAAAACAGGCTGCAGAATTGCTAAAACCGGCAGCCTATCCGAGCAAACTGGGCAAAGGCTGGGTGGAACATCATCCAATCGGTATCATTCTGGCAGTTGAACCATGGAATTTTCCTATTTACCAGCTTATCCGGGTTATTGCACCGGCTATTGCTGTGGGCAATCCGGTTGTAGCCAAACATGCCAGTAATGTTCCGCAATGTGCGCAACTAGTGGAAGATCTGCTGCATGAAGCCCAGGCACCAGCCGGTACTTATACCAATCTGTTTGTAACTCCGGAGCAGATAGAAACCATTATCGGTGACAAACGCGTACAGGGTGTGGCTCTGACAGGCTCAGAAGGTGCCGGCATTATTGTAGCCGGACAAGCTGGTAGTAAACTGAAAAAATCTACTATGGAATTAGGCGGTAATGATGTATTCGTTGTCACAGATGATGCAGATGTAGTAGCCGCCGCACATACCGCAGTAGCAGGACGCTTGTTTAACGCCGGTCAGGTATGTATTGCAGCAAAACGTTTTATCGTGCATGAAAAAGTGGCTGAACAATTCACCCGGATTGTTCAGGAAGATTTTGCTCAGGTAGTCATGGGCGATCCGCTGGATGAAAATACGACACTGGCACCACTTTCATCTCGTAAAAGCAAGGATACATTACAAGAGCAGCTTGATGCTGCCATTGCCCATGGTGCTAAAGTAATATGCGGTAACAAACCTGCTAAAGGCAATTTCTTTACCCCTACACTGATTACAGATATCAGCCGGGATAATCCGGCCTACTTTGAAGAGTTTTTTGGTCCCGTGGCACAGTTGTATATTGTAAAAAATGACGAAGAGGCAATTACACTGGCTAATGATTCTAATTTTGGCCTGGGCGGAACTGTTTTCAGTAAAGATATTGAACGCGCTAAAAAACTGGCTTCGCGAATTGAAACCGGTATGGTGTTTATTAACCGCTTCGGTGATTCCGTGGCTGAATTGCCGTTTGGCGGAATTAAACGTTCAGGCTTCGGACGTGAACTAAGTGATCTGGGCATTAAAGAATTTGTTAATCACAAACTAGTGGTACTTGCACAGGACTAATCCTCCTATTTATGCAAAAAGCAGTCTGTTTATACAGACTGCTTTTTTAGATAATAACCAGTTACTGGCCATAAAACAC
Organism: Snodgrassella alvi wkB2; assembly: GCF_000600005.1. Classification (NCBI taxonomy): domain Bacteria; kingdom Pseudomonadati; phylum Pseudomonadota; class Betaproteobacteria; order Neisseriales; family Neisseriaceae; genus Snodgrassella; species Snodgrassella alvi. The sequence continues at coordinate 719,722 of NZ_CP007446.1, read as the reverse complement.
CAACCATATCTTTACTGCTTATGGTTGTAGCAATTTGAATTCCACTTTATCAGGTAAATTTTTAGGCACAATCAAAATTACAAACGGATGCATCTGATAACTTTGTCTTGCTCCAGAACGAATGCGTACATCTAATACCAGCTTATCCTGAGCATAATTTAAGGTTAAGGGCGTAATTTCCAACTGCTTTTGCACGATTCCGGCATCATATACAATTACATCATGAGCTGCAAAATCAATAGGAGTTGGTTTCCCATTTTTCCCCATAGTTGCAGCCATACCGAAATAACGGGCAAACTCAACAGATGAACTAATGTGTCTCGGGACTAATCCGGTTACCGTATTTTTAATGAAGTAATTATCGGCCAGCTGATAAGCAACTGGAGTCGCTGATTGGTTGAAAACCTGAGCAGAGCTATTAGCTGTGACAGCTGCTGAATGGCTACAAGCACACAGACTGCCTGCCAGTAAGAAACTCATTATCATTGAATAAACATTACCGCGCATAGCAACCTCCTGTCAGGTTTCGTAAATTTTACTGCTGTTTAAAAGCCAGCCATGCCAGAGTCAGCCAGCCGGAAATCATTAAAACACCGCCAACCGGTGTAATTGCACCGAGCCAGCGTGGCAAACCTAAAGCCATCAGATATAGTGAACCACAAAAAATAATCAATCCCAGCTGTAGCAAAGAAAACGGCATTTTTACCATAAATGCCGGAACTGCTTTTGCCAGTACGCCTAATACCAGTAATCCCAATGCATGCCAGAAAAAATACTGTGTTGCTGTATGCCACCACTCCAGTTGCTGCGCACTGGCCATATGTTTTAATCCGTGTGCACCAAATGCACCCAGCATTACCGCCAAAGCCAGATTAACTGCTGCTATACCTAACCACATATCAATTCCCCATTATTCAATTAATTAAACCGTAGATGTACCTGTTTTATTACAAACAGACTATTCAGCAAAGCGCAGTATAAAGGTCGGTTTACTGAATCTCAAATTACTTCACAAATACAATCATGGCAAATTTTCATTTTCTTCCCTTCATGCAAGTAAAAACCAAAATAAAAGCTGATGGAAAGATTATATTGCTGAAAATAAAATTTATAAAAACCAATCGAAAGAGTAAATTTTTCTCCAAGATACATTGATCTTTTCACTCTTTCTTCTAATTTTCATAATACTATTACCGATAAAAAAAACTGACCGGTTACTATGAACAGGTCAGTTTTTTATCTTTTGATTGTAATAGCTGTTTTCTATTTATTTACAGCTGATACCGCTAATTTGTGGCGTTTTTGCCGTACCTACTTTAAATATACATTTAGTGTCACTACTGCCGGTAACAATGAGATTACCGGAAGCAACATTCATATTCAGAGGTTCTTTTACCCCCATTTTTACTGCTGTATTGGCCAGTTTCTGTATTTCTTCCGGCGCATATGCAGTGTTATTACTGGCTACTTTGATTTCCTTAGCACTAACACTTGCTGCTACAACCAGCCCAATAACAAAAATCAGACTATTACGCATAGATTTATTCATTCGGATTCCTTTCCGAAGATTATATTCATTAAATATACTAATACAAAAAACCAGCACTTTCCAGCAAAATACATCAAATTTACTGTAAATCAAACAATAATGAACAAATCATTTCAATAAATATAATTGTTATCTTTGTATTAACCTTAGTATAAAAGAAAAAGCTGTATACCAAGCAAACTGGTATACAGCAAACCAAAGGAACTTTTTTAAAATTAATTAATTCAGTAACAGAATGTATCGGATTGGCATACGCTATTTCATTGTTGTGATTGCTGATCCAGCTTATCTCTGTCTTGCTGATATTCACCCCATAATGCATTTACTACTCCAAGCAGTATGGCAAAACCAATACCTAAACACCAGGCGAAATACCACATAAAATACTCCTTGTTTTACTGGCTTGTCTGCCGGCTAAAATACCAGCGGCAGACTAAGCCGAATTTAATACAGGCTATGGTCGTTCTTGCGAATCATGTCGGTAGTTACCTTACCGCGCATCACCCGATAACACCAGCTGGTATAACACAACATCAGCGGCACGAAAATTAATGCCACCACCAGCATAACTTTAAGAGTAAATTCACTCGAACTAGCATCCCATACCGTCAGGCTGGAGCGCAAATCTGTGTTTGAGGGCATGATAAAGGGGAACATGGATACACCAGCGGTACTGATTACGCCGCCAAGACCCAATGCTGAAAACCAGAATGCTACAAAATTCTTCCCGCCTTTTGCCAGAAGCCATGCCACTATAAAACCAACATAAGCCAGTACTGGTATCACTAACAGCAGTGGATATTGCTGATAGTTATTCATCCATGCACCAGTAGCACTGACCACCTGTTTATTCAGCGGATCAGGTGAAGCTCCGGGCAAATAACTTCCTTCAACCATGCTGTAACCATTAATTCCCATATTGACCCAGATACCGGCCAGTGAGAATGCGATTACCACAACAATCAGAGCAATTGTGCTGGCACGCAGTGCACGTTGTCTTACCTGTTCATCTGTGCGCAATGCCAGATAAATCGCACCATGAAAGGTAATCATTGCAGCCGATACCACACCACACAACAAACTGAAAGGATTGAGCAAAGCCCAGAATGAGCCAGTATAGAAAGAACGCAAATCATCATCAAAATGAAATGGCACTCCCAGTAGCAGATTACCAAAAGCCACACCGAAAATCAGCGGTGGAACGAAACTGCCGACAAACAGTAACCAGTCCCAGGTAGTACGCCAGCGGGCATTATTGATTTTACTGCGATAGTCAAATCCTACCGGACGGAAAAACATTGCCCACAGCACAGCCATCATTGCCCAGTAAAAGCCAGAAAATGCTGTCGCATAAGCATATGGCCATGCTGCAAAAATAGCACCACCACCAGTAAGAAACCATACCTGATTACCATCCCAGTGCGGGGCTATTGAATTAATAATGACACGGCGCTCGTTATCGTTTCTGCCAACAAACGGAAGCAGACAACCTGCCCCCATATCCTGCCCGTCCATAATGGCAAAGCCAATCAGCAGAACACCCAGCAACAACCACCAAATGAATTTTAATACCGAATAATCCAAGAATTCCATGGTCTACTCCTAATGTTCTGCTTCATTAGCATAACGCCCTGTACCCAGTGAACCCGGGCCCTGACGGGAAAACCGCACCATCAGATACACTTCCACAATTAATAAGATTGTGTACAGTGTTACAAAACCGAAAATTGATCCCCAGAGACTAGCAGCCGTCAGCGAAGAAGCCGAAAGATTAGTCGGTAGCACACCATATACTGTCCATGGCTGGCGTCCATACTCTGCAACAAACCATCCTGCCTCACAGGCCAGCCAGGGCAATGGTAAACTCCAGAACACCCATTTAAGCAACCAGCGTTTATCTGCAAAATTATTTCTAACCGAAGTATAAAATGCTACAACCATCAGCAACAGCAGCAGACAGCCACACAATACCATGATGCGGAAACTCCAGAACATCGGAGCGACACGCGGAATTGTTTCCCGGGCTGCATGTGCGATATCAGATTCAGTAGCCTGACGTACATCCGGCACATAGGATTTAAGCAGTAAGCCAAAGCCCAGATCATCGCCATATTTTTTCATGGCAGCCTGTGCTTGTGCATCTGTACGGTCTTTACGCAATGTTTCCAGCGCAATCACAGCTTCCCGGCCATTGCGAATACGATCCGTATTCTCAGCAATGATTTCCTTGATTCCCGGGATCTGTTTATCCAGTGACCGGGTACCGATTAAACCCATTACCCATGGAATTTCGATAGCGAAATCATTTTCCATTTTCTGCTCATTTGGCAGAGCAATCAGATTAAACGAAGCCGGAGCCGGTTCTGTTTCCCACATAGCTTCCAGTGTCGCCATTTTGGTTTGCTGTGATTTTCCCACGGTATAACCGGATTCATCACCCAGGATAATAACTGACAGAATTGAAGCTACACCAAAAGCTACGGCAATACGAAAGCTTTTCTTGGCAAATTCGACATCCTGACGTTTCAGCATATACCAGGCAGAAATAGACATCACGAAAACCGCAGCAGTTACATAACCGGCAGAGACTGTATGTACAAATTTATTCTGCGCTACTTCATTCAGGAAAATTTCAGTAAAACTGGTCATTTCCATACGCATTGATTCAAAATTGAAATGCGCCCCTACCGGATCCTGCATCCAGCCATTGGCTACCAGAATCCACAATGCAGACAGATTGGAACCAAGCGCCATAAGGATGGTGACTAACAGATGGCCAGGCCGGCTCAGTCTTTCCCAGCCAAAAAAGAACAGGCCTACAAAAGTGGATTCCAGAAAAAATGCCATCAGCGCTTCAATAGCCAATGGCGCACCAAAAATATCCCCCACATAATGCGAATAATATGACCAGTTGGTACCAAACTGGAATTCCATTGTTATACCGGTAGTTACACCCAGAGCAAAATTGATGCCGAACAATTTGCCCCAGAATCGCGTCATATCTTTATATATCTGCTTACCGGTTAACACATAAGTGGATTCCATTATTACCAGAATCCATACTATCCCCAATGTTAGCGGTACAAACAAAAAATGATAAAGCGCGACCAGCGCAAACTGCAGCCTTGACAGTTCCACTAAATCCATGGCTTTGTTCCTGTAATTTATATTAATAAAAATTATATTTATCTTTAAACCGGCATTGATAAATATTTCAATTTAATAGAATTTAATATACTATACAAATCGAAAATATTAAACTAATGCATAAATTTAACAAATAAATATAGTTATTTAAGTTTACATTAAATATGTAAAATTAAAAATAAACTAAACTTCTATTGTTAAAAATATTATATATTTTACTTTTACATTATAAATGCTAAAAATATATATTTAGAAATTATAATACAATGTCTTTGTTAAAATTTGTTATTAGTTATTTTTTTGATCTAGATCAAATAAAGGCAGCCACAAAATGGCTGCCAGAAAAGTAAATCAGCTAAAAATTTATTCAGAATTTATTCAATTTATTTGCAAAATCTGAGCCTCAGACCACGGATTAGTCTGATGGCTTGCTACAATCAGAATACCTTGCCGCTGATGCTGTTGCAGCACAGAAGCCAGCTCTGCCTGTGCCTGCTCATCAATACCGGCAAACGGTTCATCCAGTATCAGTATTTTATAAGGACGCAGCAGTAAACGTGCCAAAGCAATACGACGTGCCTGCCCTCCTGACACAGCTGCTCCATATTCTCCCAGACGTGTCTCCAGAAGCTGGGGCTGATTTTCAGCCCATACAGCCAGCCCGACGCTGGAAAGTACTGACCACAACTCATCCTCAGTAGCATCAGCTTTACCCAAACGCAGATTCTCAGCCAGAGTTAAATCAAATATATCCAGTTGCTGAGCCAGATAACCCACCTCTCCCTGCCACTGCCATGCTGAAAACGGTTGCTGATTACAACACAATTGCCCTGCTGCTGGTTCCAGTTCCCCCGCTAATACTGCCAGCAAAGTTGATTTCCCGGCACCAGATGCTCCTTGCAGCAACAAAATATTACCGTTAACCAAATCAAAACTGACATTTTCCGCTCCGTTCAGCGCATCCGGCCAGCGTGCCTGTAATGCACGCGCCTGTAAATGCAGTTGTGCCGGTAAAGGCTTTTTATCTGATTCTTCAACAGTCAGTGCGGGCGTAATTGCATTAAGACGTATGCATGCAGCCTGACACAGACCATAGGTCATCATATTCATACCCAGTACCAGCACCAGTTCTGTAAAACCAAATACAGCCAGCACCAGCGCCAGCAACATGGCTACTGAAAGGTTTGCATCACCACCGAAACGCTCACTTCCCAACCATAACAAAACAGCCACTGCTGCAGCCATCAATACCTGCTGTAACAATACTACTCTTCCTGCCAGTTGCTGCTGATGCAACTGGCCAGAGACATAATATTGATCTTCGGCATGAAAAACCGTTGCAAAGCGTGACCATTGCTGCCATTGCAACAAAGCTGTTATTGCTTCAAGCGGTTGCAATAAAGCTGTACGCCGCTTTTCAGCCAATCCTGCCTGCTGTTTGCCCCAGTTTTGTCCGTACAGTGCAGCCAATGCCGGAATCACGACAGTTGCCAGAAATAATGGAATAGACAGATACAATGTCAGTTTGCTGCCGGCCACAATTAAAGTTAGCCCCAGAATGCCCAGCAACATGAATAATGCCCATAACCATGGCAATACAACATTAAGCGGCCAGTTATTCAGCAATTCAATATCACTCAGTAAAGAATGCATCTGCCGCAGAGCGTTCTGTTGCTGCTGTTTACCTGTAGCCAGACGAGAAAACAGCCCGCTGCGTAAATCAGCCAGAAGACCCAGTACTGCATCATGTGAACCAAGACGCTCACCATAGCGCCCCGCGGTACGCACAATCGCCAGCAAACGGATCACCCCTGCCGGAGTAAAATAGTTAAAGGTGTAAGCTGTTGCCAGACTTATTATTCCGGCCAACCCGGCAGCAGTAATAAACCAGCCGGACAGAGCCAGCAGTCCGATACTGGCTATAGCTGTTACCTGCCCTAATAACCATGCCAGTAACCAGGCACTCTTGCGACTCAGCAATAAATTAGACAGTTTCAGCTGCTGTTGTGACCATAACAAATGATAACGCTTCATCGTAATTGCTCCTGCCGGTCAGTCAGCATGATTTCCCTATCAACCCATCCGGCAAAACTAATATCATGACTAACGAGTATCACCGTTTTACCGATACTCAGCTGCGCCAGCAACTGCATAATTTCCGATGCTGTTTGCGCATCCAGATGAGCGGTTGGTTCATCCAGCAGCCATAACGGTGCTTTTCGTAACAGCATTTGTGCCAGCGCCAGTCGTTGTAGCTGTCCGCCGGACATTCCACGACCACGCTCACCCAGTTGTGTATCCATTTGATGAGGTAAACGCTGAATTAATACCCATAGTCCTACTTGTTGCAGTACCTGCTGCAATTCTTCATCCGTAGCATCCGGGCTGGCCAGCCGCAAATTTTCGGCAACTGATAGTGACAATATTGGTGGCGTCTGTGCCAGATAAGCCACCGACTGCCGTAATAGCGGTAAATTTAATTCAGCATAATTATGCTGATTAATCCATAAAGTACCAGAGTAAGGAGCAAACCCCAGTAAGGCCTGCAGCAGACTGGATTTTCCACTCCCACTCGCTCCTCTGAGCAGAACACGTTCTCCGGCTTCTATACAAAAACTGAATTGCGGTAGACGGATACGTTCATCACGTCCGTATACCACCAGATAATCTGCACGCAAACTGGGAGGTGTTTGCAATACAAAATCAACTTCTTCAGAAACAGCAGGAATATTTTCGACCACTTTATATAGTGGCATTAATGTCTCGGCTGCTGCCTCTGCCTTAGCTTTATCATGATAATCAGCACCAAGCTGACGCAATGGTGCATAAAATTCCGGCGCCAGCAATAAAATAAATAATGCCCCCTGATAAGGTACCGGTATTTGTCCGTTTGCCCAGGGCAATACACCCAGCAGTCCGAGACCCAGATACACAGCCACCAGTGCGATCGCCAGCGAAGCAAACAGTTCCAGAACGGCTGTAGACAGAAATGCCAGCCGTAATACCGCCATTGTTCGCACCCGATAAGACTCAGCAGCGGCATCAATAGTCTTCTGTGCCTGCAACTGAGCACCTAAACGACGTAACGTGGGCAGACCCCGCAGCAAATCCAGAAAACGTCCGCTTAAAGCCGCCAGTGCTGAAAACTGCGCACGATTTTTACGTGCTGCCGCCTGTCCGAGCAAAATCATAAAAATCGGAACCAGTGGCGCAGTCAGCAATAATAGTGCAGCAGCAAATGGACTATAAAAACAGGTAGCCGCAGCAATCAGTACCGGCATCAGTACTGCAAGTTGCTGTTGCAGAACATAACGGCTTAAATATCCATCCAGAGCATCTACCTGTTCCAGAACCATTGTAGACAGAGCTCCATCACTGCCATACTGGCTGCGCTCAGGTCCCAGTAATGCCAGTGCTTTCATCAACTGACTGCGCAACTGTAATCTGATTGCCACACTTGCCCGTAATAGCAACCGGTCTTTAAAATAGTTCAGTAACGGCCGCAACAGCCAGCAGATTAATAGATAAGGTAAAAACTGGAATAAAGTCTCAGTTACATTCTCTCTATTAAGCCACAAAGCAAAAAGGTTAGCCAGTAGAGCACTCTGTACAATAATTAATACGGCTGCGGTAACCATCAGCACCCATGCCAGCCGGTATGAGCGGTGTTGTTGTTTTTGCCATAAGCGCAGATAAAATCGCGGAGCAGATGCATGTAAGTTACTTCGAACCAACCCTTTTCTCCCTCGTTGTCTAAAATTTTCTATCAGCATTAATTTGTTGCAATTGCCTGTGGTGAAACACGCGTAAGCTGCCAGTGCTGCACCGCCCAGCTCAGCAAATCAGACAGACTATCCACCTCTGGTGCCTGCGGCTGCCCGAGATAAGTGAGAACCTGTCGCAGTAAAGTTTCACGCCGGCGCAAATCTAATGCAGGTGCCTGTGTCTGTTTTGACCATTTTTGTCCCAGCGTATTAGTCAGCAACGGTAAATGAGCATAAGCAGGATGTGAAAAACCCAGTAACTGCTGTAAATAAATCTGACGGGGGGTAGATAATAACAAATCCTGACCGCGTACTACATGATTGATTCCCTGATCCGCATCATCAACTACGACCGCCAGTTGATAAGCCCAGAAACCATCTGCCCGCAACAAAACAAAATCGCCCACATCTCTGGATAAACACTGTTGCTTATAACCTTGTATTGCATCCGTAAAACCGGTTATATCTGTACCAGTTCGCAAACGCCATGCCGGCATTTTCTCTGAACAGACAGACATATCTGCATTCAAAGATGCACAATGTCCGGCATAAATAAAACCATCCGTACCCATGCCCTGTGCTTCAGCCTGTATCGTTTTTCGGCTGCAAAAGCACGGATACACCAGTTCTTGCGCTTTCAATCGCGCCAGAGCTGCAGCATAAAGGTGATGACGCTTGCTCTGATAAACAACTTCACCATCCCAGTGCAGTTCAAAAGCTTCCAGTGCAGATAAAATAGCTGCTGCCGCACCCGGCATTTCACGTGGCGGATCCAGATCTTCCATCCGCACAAGCCAGCGTCCTTGCCGGCTGCGCGCATCCAGATAAGAAGCTACCGCAGTAAGCAGCGAACCAATATGCAACAAACCGGTAGGGCTGGGGGCAAAACGCCCTACATACAACTCATCCACAAACAACTTCCATTCTTAATTCAATTTCACAGCCGGCACAGCTAATATAACTTAACATCACACCCGAAAAAGTACAAACCAGCCGTGATAATTAATCACTAAATCTAGAATATAAACAATTATTTATCAAAAAATTACCCAAAAATAGCATTTATTACCCTTACCTATAACTTTACTCTGGCACAATATTTAACCTAAAAAATAAAGGCATAAAACGGTATAATTCAATTTATCCGAATACATTAACACATCATGATTAGCAATGATTCACGTCTGCTTGTAATCGATACCAGCACCAGTTATCTGTCACTGGGACTGCATCACAACGGACATACTGACAGCATCTGCGAAGCAGCCGGTGCAAAACAGTCTGAACTGATATTACCGCGTATACAGCAGTTACTGGCAGAATCCGGACTGATACTGTCTCAGCTGGATGCCATCATTTACGCACAAGGCCCCGGTGCTTTCACCGGATTACGCATTGGTCTGGGTGTAGCTACTGGTTTAGCATTGCCATTCAGTCTGCCACTGATTGGCATTCCCTGTCTGGATGCTGTAGCTGCTCTTGCACCGGATCAGCCTTGCGTACTGGCCGCAACAGACGCACGTATGAACGAACTATTCTATGCATGGTATGACACCCATAATCATAAACGTCTGAGTGATTATCTGGTGGGTACTGCCGAAAGCATCTGTCTGCCGGCCGGTCAGCATCAGGCTACAGGTATCGGTAATGCTTACGGGCTGAATATCAATTTACCCGTATCAGGGCAGAATCTTATGCCCGGAGCTCAGGAGTATGTGCAACTGGCCTTATCCGGTCGTTACAAAGCAACTGATGCTGCTCATGCCAGCCTGCATTATGTCCGCAATAAAATTGCTCTGACAGCTGCCGAACAGGCTGCCAGACGAACTGCGAGTCAGATAGCATGAATATCCGTGCCGCCACTCTCGCTGATGTCGCCGCTCTGCATGAGCTTGAAAAACAGTGTAATCCGGCGCCATGGTCAGCAACACAACTGGCCAATACCGTTTATGCACCACAGCCTGTATGGGTAATCGACCTGCCTGTGCATGGAATTGTCAGCATGCTGGTCTGGCAAAAACTGCCGGGGGAAGCCGAAATTCATTTGCTTGACACCCATCCTGATTTCAGACGGCAGGGTTATGCACAACAATTACTGGAACATTTATTCCAGCATGCAAAGCAACAGCATCTGAATCGGATATTGCTTGAAGTGCGTGCCGGCAATTCCGGTGCACTGCAACTGTATACAAACAATGGTTTTGTATCCTGTGGCATACGTAAAAATTATTACCAGAATGGTGATGATGCTGTATTAATGGAAAAACCATGCTAGACAGCCGCTATCTTTATCTGCACGAAGCGCTGGGTCTCGGCCCCATGTGGTTATCACAAACTGCTTATCTGATACCTTCCGAAATTACAGAAACAAATACGCCAGTAAAAAACGATACCCGGCCTGTTGCGCGCTCTGTTCCGGACAATTCTGTCCGTTCACAACCAGTGAGAACTTCTCACCAGACGTCGCCGGCTGATATTACTGCAACTCAGCCAGCCAACCGGCATCGTGACGCACTTCGGCAAATTATCAATCAGCCGGCAACTGAATCTGTAACACAGATTACCAAAGAAGATAACACTAGCAAAATCAGCCCCATTACCACAAGTGACAAATTAAATATCAGTTTCGAATCGATTCCGGCAACACTGGCCGCATGCACCCGCTGCAATTTGCATCAGGAGCGCTGCACTCCACTTCCGGGATATGGTGCAAGCAATGCACGGCTTCTGGTTATCAGCTCTAATCCTGCACCGCCAGACGACAGCAGCAGGCAGCTTTTCAGCGGAGAAGTCGGCAAATTGCTCAGCAATATGCTGGCAGCCATCAATATTACTGCTGAAGAAGTTTTTTTTACCAGTCAGGTGAAGTGTGCGCCTAATGTCAGCCTGCGTATTACTGATGAGCATCTGCAAGCCTGTTTGCCTTATCTGAATGCTCAGATCGAACATATCCGGCCTCAGGCTATTCTGCTGCTCGGGCAGATATTCAGCCAGCTCGACCAGACAATACTGGCACACAATCTGCACAATATTCCTTACGTAATATCGCCCCACCCTGCACGATTATTGCGTCAAAGCCATTTAAAAGCCAATGCATGGACAGCACTTAAACAATTGCGCAATTTCTTACAATAATCTGTTAAAAAATGTATCTTTATAAGGTATAAGTCCGCACAAGCCAAAACATCTATGTTAAAATATGATAATAAAATTTTAATTAAATAAAATCAATATATTATGCATATTTCTCTTGGCCCTGTCGTGATGATTCTTTTGGTGGCTGTTTTGGCCTCTATCATCTGCCGACGTTTACACATTCCCGCCATGCTAGGCTACCTGGTAGTTGGCTTCATAGCCGGTCCTGGCTGGCTGCATTTAATTAATCAGAGTCATGCCACCGAATTTATCGGAGAAATCGGCATTACTTTTCTTATGTTCAGCATCGGGCTTGAGTTTTCCATCGGCAAACTTAAGGCCATGCGCAGGCTGGTGCTTGGTTTAGGCGGATTACAGGTCGCACTTACCCTGTTGATACTTTTTATCCTGTTTGCAGCCATGCGTATTCAGCTGACATGGGCGTTTACCCTCGCCGCAGCCATGACTATGTCTTCGACGGCTATTGTCAGCCGCATTATGGTAGAAAAAAACGAACTGGGACAGCATTACGGCCACATGATTATGGGCGTACTGCTGATGCAGGATATTGCCGTCGTTCCATTGATGATTTTATTACCTGCTCTTGCTCACAGCAGTGACGGTCTGATCCTGCAAATGGGCAAAGCCCTGCTTACCATGGCACTTGCCTTAGGTCTGCTGCTGGTGGTCGGCAGTAAAATCATGCCTATGTGGTTCCGTCTGATTGCCCGCACCAAATCCAGCGAACTCTTCATGATTAACGTTTTACTGGTCACTCTCGGAGTTGCTTATCTTACTCAGCTGGCCGGTCTGTCACTGGCACTGGGTGCCTTTGTTGCCGGTATGCTGATATCAGAAACCGAATACCGCTATCAGGTAGAAGATGACATTCGCCCCTTCCGGGACATTCTGCTCGGCTTCTTCTTCATTACTATCGGCATGAAACTGAATATACAAGTTTTACAATCAAGCTGGTTAATAATACTGATACTGGGAGCACTGCTAATTATTCTAAAAGCAGCGGTACTATTTGGCATTAGCCGCTACATGAAAGAAAATACCGGCGACAGCATTAAAACAGCTTTGTATCTCGCTCAGGGCGGTGAATTCGGCTTTGTTATGCTGGCCATTAGCGGCGCATTAAAACTCATTTCTCTTGAGCTGCAACAGGCAGCCATAGCCGCTATTCTGCTTTCCATGATACTGGCACCCTTTATTATGCGAAGTGCAGATAAAATCAACAAACTGCTGGTTAAACGCAGCTGGGACGAACAGGCAGTTGATTTACAGAGCATACTGGTAGATACCATGAGTAAATCTGACCATATCCTCATTATCGGTTTCGGCCGCTGCGGTCAGAGCATTGCCCGTATCCTGCAACAGGAGGATACACCCTACTATGCCATTGATCTGGATGCTGAACGGGTTGCCACAGCCAAAGCTGCCGGTGAACCGGTCACCTTCGGTGATGCCAAACGGCAGGAAGTATTACAGGCAGCCGGATTAAAACGTGCCAATACCGTACTGATTACCATCAACAACATGACAGAGGCTAAGCATATTCTCAATAATATTATGCTGATTGCCCCTACCATGCCGGTAATTGTGCGCGTTACCAACGACGACAACATTCCTGTGCTAACCAATATGGGGGCAGACGACATCGTTTCTGATGAAAAAGAATCCAGCCTTACACTCGCCAGTCAGGCATTATTAAGCTCAGGCAAACCGTTTGATGAAGTCTATCAAATCATGCAGCGTATTCGTCAAAACCGTTATCAGGCACTTGAAGGTTTATTTGCCGGTAGTGATGACACCGTCTCTGATGAGAATATCCATTATTTCCGTCAGGCTTTCACTCTGCCGCCAGATGCTTTTCTGGTAGGTAAAAGTGTAGACGACCTTCCGCTGGACAAATTGAAAGTAAAACTGCTCTCAGTACGCCGCAATGCTCATCAATTACGCAAATTTGACTCTGAATTCCGTTTTAAAAATGCAGATACCCTGGTTGTACTTGGTCCCAGAGACAAAGTAATTCTTTTTGAAAACTGGTCACTACAGGGAACGAACTAATTTTTTCATAACTAGTACTTGCCAGCGAACGGCATATCTGGTTTAATAGCGTCTTTCCCAAGCAGGGGTGATTAGCTCAGTTGGTAGAGCGTCTGCCTTACAAGCAGAATGTCGGCGGTTCGACTCCGTCATCACCCACCAGTTTTCTGTTTTATGCGTTGCATAAAACTTGCGCGGTGGTAGCTCAGTTGGTTAGAGTACCGGCCTGTCACGCCGGGGGTCGCGGGTTCGAGCCCCGTCCGCCGCGCCAAATTAAATAAAAAAGCACAGCATAAGCTGTGCTTTTTTATTATTCATTATATACAAACATTTTTCAGACAACCTATTACGTCAAACCCGAATATTCAAATACATAATCCTTATAGAACAGATATCCTTTAATCAGACCATTTATACATCATTCCCAGAATTTTTCTGGTAGATAATTTCGATTACAGCAAAAATTATTTCAGTCAGATTTTTTCTGCTTAGCTATTTATCTGATTCATTATATAAAAAAGATTCAAAAGCAACACTCAACTTATATTCAGCATGTCCAGCTGAATAAACCACCAATAAACCAGACATTTTAATATTGTTAAATTATGTATAATACATTATTATAAATAAGGAAAATAAAAATTCCGTATACCATAAAGACAGGTATTGCTTTACTCATATAACATCGACAAAATCAATAAATTTAACTCCCTGAACAAGAAAGGTTTAGAGTGGGAAAAATCAATTATCTCATTGAAGTTAAAAATGTTAGCAAAAAAATTAAAAACAGGAAGATTCTGGATAACATTTCTTTCAAGATTGCACCCGGTCGGATTATGGGCTTTTTAGGCCCCAATGGTGCCGGCAAAACCACTATGCTGAAAATACTCACAGGTCTGATGTTTCCTACTTCCGGAGACATAAAAATCTGTGGGCACAATATACAAAAAGACTTTGAAAAAGCAGCTTTTAATCTTGGTACCATCATTGAAAATCCGGAATTCTATAATTACATGTCCGGTTTTAATAATCTGCAAATCTTTGCTGATATGAGCCGTCAGTCAATCAGTAAAGATGATTTAATGCAAACATTAACCAGAACCGGGCTTGAAGGTGCAGAACACCAAAAAGTCAAAGGCTATTCTCTGGGTATGCGCCAAAGATTAGGCGTCGCAAACGCAACTATTCATCAGCCTAAAGTATTAATTCTGGATGAACCCATGAATGGCCTTGATCCTGAAGGAATGAAAGATTTTCGTACATTGATGAAAAATTTTGTTCAGCATGGAAACAGCATTATTATTTCCAGCCACCTGCTTTCCGAACTTCAGGAAATTGTTAATGATATTTTTATCGTTAATCAGGGCAGACAGGTCTATGCGGGAACAATGAGTGATTTTCTGGGTAAATCCAATAACATTATTCATATCGAAGTAGACGGAGATTTAGCACCGGCAGAAAAAATTCTGCTAAACAACGGGTATCAGGTTACCCGTCAGCTCAATAATCTTGAAATTGCAACTGATTCAACTGACCACGATCCGCGTGCAGAAATTGCCAGACTTCTTGTTCAACATGATATTCCCTTAATTGGTTTGAAGCTGACTCATTACTCTCTGGAAGATTCTTTTCTGCAAAGCATAAAAAACGATAATCAACAAAAGGCCAACAAATGAAATTACTAATTAATGAATGGCGTAAATACCTTAAAAAAAACCGAAATATCATTATCATACCCATAATATTATTATTGATATTAATTATTTATTTCAGCACTATAACTCATACATCACATCCAATTTCTAAAGATGATAGTGACCGCGTCTTTTTATTTAGTATCACTATTTGTTACAAATTTATTAATTTTATCTCTATTATTTATGCATCTAATATTCTAAGTTCTGAAATATCCAAAGGAACAGTTAAATTTATTCTGACCCGTCCTTATCAGCGCTACAAAATATTACTGGCTAAACTTGCAGCGATTACTATATTAATGCCTGTGTTTCTGATTATATCTGTAATCATTTCCCTATTATTACATATACTGACAATTCACCAAATGCCGGAAATTAGCATCATATTAAAGTACACTGGAATACACGGCATATTCATATTAGCCATTACAATATTTTTTACTGCTTTTGCTCTGATGCTTTCTTCTGTATTTAACAGCAGTGCACTCATAACCGGTAGCTGTATTGTGTATTATTTCTTTGCTAGTGGTCTGTGGAGAATAATCAACTTTTACTACCTTGATTTACCTGAAGACGGATGGATATACAAATTAAGCCCATTAAATGTAAACAGCTATTTGATTGAGTTAATTTCTAAAACAGTTGATCAGTCTGTCCAGAGTGAATTTTTTATTATCTTGGCAGCCAATATTGTTTATGCATTGATTTTTTTCCTGATAGCCACATTGATATTCAGACGGCGTGATATTTCATTATCCAACTAACTGTCAACACTAAAATTTTAAAGGTCAGGCTTCAAAATATTATTTAATAATTCAGTAATTTAACTGACATTTTCAGTCTGACCTTTATGCTATTTTGCAATTTATCAACCTCAATCAGATTAGTATGATTGAGGTCTTTGCTTTTTGCATTGGTTTATCTTGTTTTTTCTACAATACGAATTTCGTATAACAAATTATATATTTCTCAATTCTTATTTTGTTAGTTAACCTGTCTTGAACTCAATCACTCGCTAATCAGGATTTTGTTCATGGAAGCAAAGTCTAAAGAAAATTTTGTACAGACAAAACCGAATTTAATGTTATCAGCATTATTAATCTTGCTGTTAGTCGGGTCGGTTTATATCAGCCAACTTATTTTCCAAGAGATCTCTCAAAGCTATCATATTGATATTTTAGCAGCGAGAAATGTATTCAGCTTATCTTGCTTTTTTTATGCCATTTCTTTTTTTATTTATGGCCCGCTTTCGAACAAAGTTTCGACAAAGTTGTTAGTTTTGGTCGGTAGTATTGGAACTGTTTGTTGTTTATTTTTATCGGTGATTGTTGATTCTTTTACGTTGTATTTGGTCACCATGTCATTAATCGGTTTTTTTGCCGCTGCTGTTCCTGCGGCATTATTCGCTTATACAGCTAAAAACACGCCTAACCATAAATTACCCCAAGCAATGGGAATGATGATTTCAGCTTCTATTGTGGGCATGATTTTTAGTCGAAGTATAGTCGCAATGCTGACCGATCTTTGGTCCTGGCAAGTTGCATTTATTATTTATGCAGGTTTGATAACCGCAACATGTCTTTTTGTCCCTTACGGTATAAAACGCTCAATAATCCAACCTTCAACTAATAGTGTACGGGGTACTTATCTAGCGGCAATTAAATTATTACTTGATAAAACGGTAGTTATTTTTTTATTAGTCGGCTTTTTACTATTTTTTGTTTATTTAGGATTATCTTCATTACTTACTTTTTATTTGAAAAGTTCACCTTTTTATTTGTCTGCAACAACTTTAGGCTGGCTTAATTTTGCCGGTCTGAGTGCGGTTATTGGCACCATAACTACTGGTAAATTATCACAGATTATCAAAGAACGGTCTCTCTTAATCATCTGTTTGCTAGCTGTATGTATATCGGTTCTGACTATTGGTTATAGCTCAGCAATATATATTATCGGATTCGAAATTTTTGCTTTATTTTTATTTGTATTTGGCATTCAGCCATTAGTTATAGCCATGCTTAATAAAATTGTGCCAATTAATTCGCGCGGTGCGATTTCGTCTTTATATTTACTCTCGTGTTTGGCAGGAGGCAGTATTGGCACTTATCTATTAGGTATAGTTTATCAAAACATGACCTGGAATGGAGTAATAGCCATTTGTGTTCTGTTATCAACGTTAAATCTAATCTTAGCGTTAGTTGGTATTCAACTTATTAACAATAATCATAAATAATAAAAATACAGGAATTTATTAATAAGGAAACTCGTTATGAAAAAAGATTATTACCATCCTCGATATTTATGTTTTGCTGATTTATTGGTGATTAAGTATGACAAATTTAAGATGATCACCTACAAGCTCAATGCTCCGATAGCAATTGCCTTTGATAGCGCAGAGCTTATGTATGTAACAGATTAGTCAAATAATTCAATAATCAAAGTAAACACCAACGGTGAAAAAAAGATTTTCTTTGACATCATACATAAACACTTAAATACAGATGTGCAGACAATCTTTGGGATTCTGCCATTAAATAAAATAGCTAAACGAATTCATAAGTGAAACTGATACAACTTATTTTCAACAATATCTGTTTTCTGCTGATCCAGCCAATGCATAATTGATAATTAGCTTAGCCGATATCTGTAAACCATATATTTAGTTTCCCATACGATTGTTACACCAGATTATTTGGTATTATTTCTCTCATTATTAGTTTTTATAGATTTAATTAATATTTTCTCGTTGACTTTCATACTAACATTAACTATATCTTTTCTGTTATGATTCCCGACGATATCAATAATTACCTGCAGATAATTTAATTTTAGATTTGATTTTTTTAAATCATTTCCATTAAACATTCGCATGATGTGCTTTTCCAGTCTGATTGACGAAAATATTGTCGCTTATACAGTTTAATTGCGAACGGATGCACAACAATGAATTAGGGGAAATATGTATAATCAATTACCTGCTCAGACAGAACATAATCTCGATAACTCAGCCATTTACAGCCGGCATCTGCCAACAGTCCGACAATTGCAATATTTTCTGGCAGTATGTGAAGAAGGCAATTTTCGCAAGGCTGCCAGCAGACTGGGTATTAGTCAGCCCCCGTTATCGATGCAAATCAAAGAGCTGGAAGAAAAGCTGCAAACTACTTTATTAGTACGTAATACCCGTTATGTAATGCTTACAGAACAGGGAAGACAATTCAGAGACAAAGCCAGAAACTGGCTGGAAGGCTTATCTCTGGCCATAACCAATGTTAATAATTATTCGACAGACAGAATAACTGTTGGCATAACTAAAATTCTGGGTTTTAATTTTATTCCGCTATTCAGCGAATTTATTAGCAAATTCCAGCCAAACATCGATCTTTTGCAGCAGGACTATTCTTCAAAAGAGCTATTGGCTGAATTTAATAAAAGCAATATTGATCTGATTATTATTTCAGATTATAAAAAAAATAATGATCAGGCAAATAGTTTATTAGTTTATCAGGAAAAACTGGTACTAGCCTTACCTGAAAACCACCCTGCCTGTTCACAGGAAGAAATAAATTTAAATACGGTAACAGACTTACCTCTGTACTGGTGTAAACGTTACCAAAATCCGGGATTGTATGATCAACTGCAAAAAGTCATCAGCAACTTAACCGCTTCTCTGGTTTTACAACCGAAATTACCTAATTTTTTAACCATGCTGATGGAAATTGCCATGGGCAGAGGCATGTTATTACTTCCGGCTTCTATGGCACAGGCACATATCCCGGGAGTGGTATATAAAAAATTAACTACTGAATATGAACAGCAACTATCAATCGATATACATCTGCTCTGGCATCAGCAGGCTGAAAATACTGTGATACAAACTATTATTGAGTATTTTAAGCACCATAATACAGTTGATACCCAATTGTGACATGTATATTTCCGGAAGGTTGTGAAATTCAAATCATTGATATATTTTTTATATCAATGATTTTATATTTCTCTTAGCAAGGTTAATTATTTACTATCACTATCAGTAATTAACAATTATCTGACCGCAGTCGAATAAAAGCATTATTTGATTAAGCGTTTCAGATATAACTAATCTGAGGATAGAAAATAATGAGCCATTCTTTACCACAACGAAAACTTGGACAAAACATTACCGTATCTGCAATGGGCTATGGAGCAATGGGTCTGAGCGAATTTTATGGTGATATGGATACAGCACATGCCCGCACAATGATGCACAAAGTTATTGATAGCGGTGTTACGCTGATTGACACAGCAGATATGTATGGTCGGGGTGAAAACGAAAAACTGATCGGTGCAGTATTGAAAACTCTGCCTGCTTCAGTACGGGCACAACTTACTATCGCAACCAAATGCGGTATTGATAGAAACAATACTTCCGGCTATAACCGCAGCATTAATAACCACCCTGAATATATTAAACAATGCTGCGATGACTCTCTGGCCAGACTCGGCATTGAACAGATCGATTTATTTTATATTCATCGTTTAGATCCTAATGCTGCAATTGAAGATACGATGCAGACTCTGGCAGAACTGGTACAGGCAGGGAAAATAGCCCATGTCGGTTTATGTGAAGTTTCTGCCCCTGTTTTGCAGCGTGCCCATGCAGTTCATCCGGTTGATGTGGTGCAAACAGAATATTCGCTGTGGACACGTCATATAGAAGATGATTCAGTGCTGCCATTACTAAAAGAATTGAATATCGGTCTTGTACCCTACTCACCTCTCGGGCGTGGTTTTCTGACCGGTAAAATTCAGAATAAAAACGAATTGGCTGAAAATGATTTCCGCCGTACCAACCCCCGTTTTCAGGATGATAATCTGGAACATAACAAACGTTTGCTTCAGGCATTAGAACCCATGACTGTTAAATATAATTGCACTATGGGTCAAATCGCACTGGCCTGGCTGCTTGCTCAATGGGAACATATTGTACCGATACCGGGAACCAAAAGTGAAAAATACCTGAATGAAAATAATCAGGCTTGCCAGTTAAAAATGGATACAGCAGATATTCAGACATTGAATGAGCTGAAAAATCATATCAATATTCAGGGAGAACGCTATACACCGGAAGGTATGAAAGGCATTTTCTGATCAGACCGGTAGAATAAGCTTTGCTGTTCATACAGATAACTCCCGCAGCTTGTTAAGCTGCGGGAGTTATCTATTATTCATGGCTGACAATAACTAATGATTTAATCGCCTGACGCTGATCCATAGCCTGATAGGCAGCCTGAATATCGGTTAAATCAAACCGATGGGTAAATACTTTCCCCGGCTGAATTTCTTCATTTAACACAGCTTGCAGTAATAAATTTTTATCATAAGTGGTGACACTGGCAATACCGCCGCGTAATCCAATATTCCGCCAGAAAACATCGCTGGTTTTAATTTCTGTGTCATGCTGTATACCAACACAACCAACAATCGCTCCAGGACGGGCTACTGCAACTGCTGTTTGCAGTGATTGCTGAGTTCCCACACACTCCAATACTGCATCAGCACCAGCCTGCCGGGTAAGCGACAATACTTTTTCTACCGCTTCATCGCCACGCTCAGGCACAATATCAGTTGCTCCGAACTCCTCTGCCAGTTTTGCCCGGTCAGGATGACGGCTCATCGCAATAATTCGTTCAGCGCCGCGCAGTTTCGCCGCGATGACTGCGCACAACCCAACCGCTCCATCGCCCATCACCACTACCGTATCTCCCGGCTTTACTTCAGCACTGGCAGCAGCATGATAACCGGTAGCCATAACATCGGCCAAGGTAAGTAACGAATTTAAAACAGCATCTGAATAATCCTGCGGCTGACCGGGAATTTTCACCAAAGCCCAGTCTGCATTAGTAAAGCGCAGATATTCACCCTGATACCCGCCATTGCGCTCATCTTCTTTATTCTGACAATTACCATCAAAACCTGCCTTACAGGCAGCACAATGGCCACAACCATGCGTAAACGGTACAATAACAAAATCACCATTACGGACATGAGTTACTGCGCTGCCGGTAGCTTCAACAACACCAATAGCTTCATGGCCGACAATTCGTTCCGGCTCACAGGTACTGATTCCGCGATACCACCATAAATCAGAACCGCAAACACAGGCACGAACAATGCGAATAATGGCATCAGTAGATTTCTGAATAACCGGCTTTTCCATTTCCCGTATAGCTACTTTTCTGGGTTCAACGAATACTGCTACTTTCATAGTTATTTTCCCAGATTACTGTGATTTACCTGTTTCTGACAGCCAAATCACTTTATATAACATAGTGAATCAGTACTATTCAGATTAAGCCGGAAGGAGCCAAAGAATTTTTCCAGCTTTTTCTGTATTGTTTAGCAATAACTCTTTGCTATCATTATTTTTTTCATTAAAAAATATTAAGACAAGATTATTTTACGCTATTTACTGAGTTTTTCATCAAGCAATGCACAGTAGCAACCGGTTTGGTTATAACCCATATTATTTATTCGTTATTTCATAACGTTAGCTATTTTTATACATTTAATGGTGTTCAGTTATTTGATACTGTGATCCCGTTTACTCTTTCAGGCTCTTCTGACAGTAAAGGGGATCAGTCAGTTTGACAGGCATTGTATCTATGCCTGGATTCAAGTGGTTATGTAAACCGGCAAAATAAAATGACAGAATGCTTTTGGTTTAATTATCATTTACCAATGGTACAAATAAAGTCTGTTGCACACAGGTTTCCTGAAAACCTTCAGCAGTTTTGTCGATTACCCATAAAAACTGCACCCCGCCTTCATCCAGAGGTAAAACCATACGCCCACCAATTGAAAGTTGCTGTAATAAAGGCAAAGGCACCTCTTTCGGCGCAGCTGTCAGTATAATGCCATCAAAAGGTGCTTCCTGCGGCAAACCCAGATAACCATCTCCACAGACCAGCCGTGCATGAGCCAGTAAACGTACTGCACGTAAATTCTGTTTGGCACGCTCATGTAACGGACGCAAACGCTCTATTGAGTAAATTTCACGTAAACCCAGTGCCTGTAAAATAGCTGTCTGATAACCGCAACCGGTACCGATTTCCAGTATCCGCAGATTATTTTGTATTGGCCGTCTGGCAAACAATAACTGCGTCATGACTGCGACCGTATATGGCTGGGAAATAGTTTGCCCTAAACCCAGCGGCAGAGACATATCATCATAAGCATGAGAGCGCAAAGCTTCTTCAACGAATACATGCCGTGGCACAGCAGACATAGCAGCCAATACTTCAGCACGGGTAATACCCATCTGTTTCAGCCGTTCTACCATTCGTGCACGCCGGAATTCATATCCGGTCCAGCTTACGCCCTGTCCCACTTCTGTCACCATTGTATGTCGTGTAAAAATGTACTGACTGCACCCATTTGCTGATAATTAGTTAAGTCCAGCGATAATGGCGTAATGGTAATAAAACCTGCTTCGTTATCACTAAAATCAGTTTCCTGCCAGCGGGTATCAGCGGCACCTACGCCACCAATCCAATACAGGGTTTCGCCGCGAGGACTGCTATACGGCACAATACACTGGTCATGGTGTCGGCGCCCCAGTTTAGCCACACGATAGCCCTGCACTGATTCTGCTTTTACAGCAGGAATATTAACATTCCATAAAACCGGTTCAACCGGCGGATGTACACATACTTTTTCCAGAATAGTCATGACGGCTTTTTCAGCCGTTGCCCAATACTCACCGCTGCGATCATTAATTGAAAATGCCAGTGCAGGTATACCCATCAGAAAAGCTTCAGTAGCCGCAGCCACTGTGCCGGAATACAGCACATCATCACCCATATTGGCACCATGATTAATACCGGACAAAACCAAATCAGGTTTAAAGTCAGTCATGGTATGCATAGCTACATGGATACAGTCGGTTGGTGTGCCATTAACATAATAAAATCCGTTTGCGGCTTTTTTAATCGACAGAGGCCGGTTCAGAGTAAATGAATTGCTTACGCCGCTCTGATCACTTTCCGGCGCAACAACTCTTATTTCAGCAAATTTAGATGCTACCTGTGCCAGTAAAGCAATCCCATCTGATAAATAACCGTCATCATTACAAATTAAAATTTTCATAACCATCCCATTTAAAACTTTAAAACCTTTATTCTGCTAACGCTGCTGCCCTTTACACTTTTTATCCGACCGTGAGCAGCCAGTCAGATTAAAGATTAAGCGTGTAAATCTCAGAACAAACTTTTATTTTAAATGAATAAAAAACCATTACTTCCGATAATGACTGATAATTTCATTGATTTACTATCTGCTATATGAAAATATGCTGATATTCACTCTCAAATTTTGTCTGACCTTCAACAATCAGAACTGGTGCTGTAGCCTCTGATTATAAGTGTTTACCCATATTCTGACAGCTAATATCTATAACGATTCTGCCATTACAAGCATACTACACCCTTACAAAGAGTGTTATGTTCCGATGATTCTCCAAGATAAACTAATCATCCTAAATAAAAAACGAACCGGAACGATTCGTTTTTTATTGAAACCTGCGTGCGCGAATATCAAACAGCTACTGCCCTGCTTTTACCTGCTGGAACAGGCGCACAGCCAGACGCACAGCATCCTGTGATTTCGGTGATACGATAAAACTCTTATCCAGTACTTCCTGAGTAGGAAATATGCTGGGATCGCTACTAATTTCACTTCTCATCAGTGCCCGTGCCGGTTTACTGGCAGGTGCAAAAGTCACATAATTACCATTTTTCGCGGCAACTTTAGGTTCGAGTGTGTAATTGATGTATTTCAGAGCATTGGCTACATTCTGGGCATCTTTAGGAATCATAAACGAATCAACCCAGATTCCAACCCCTTCTTTCGGTGCCAGCACCTGTAAATGCACGCCACTTTTAGCATCCTCAGCACGTTTTTTAGCGATGTTTAAATCACCACCGTAACCGGTAGCCACACACAGATCACCGCGAGCCATATCATCAATATAGCCTGATGAGCTAAAACGTTTCACATCATTACGTACGGATTTAATCAGATTGGTTGCAGCACGGATATCATCCGGTTCACTGCTGTTCGGGTCTTTACCTAAATAATGCAAAGCCAGCGGATACAGCTCTGTAGGGCTGTCAAACAGAGAAATACCGCAATTTTTCAGTTTATGTGTATATTCCGGATTAAATACCAGATCCCAGAGATTATCCGGTAATTTGCCATCAAGTGCTTTCTCTACCATAGCGGTATTGATACCGATAGTATTAATACCCCAGAAATAAGGCACTGCATATTTATTACCCGGATCTACCTTATCCATCATTTTCAACAGATTCGGGTCGATATTATTGTAATAGGACAGCTGGCTTTTATCTACCGGCCGGTAAGCACCAGCTTTAATTTCCCGACCGACATTGGCAATGGATGGTACAACCAGATCATAGCCGGAACGACCAATCAGAATTTTGGCTTCCAATGTTTCGTTACTATCATAATAATCGTAACGAACCTTGATATTATTTTCTTTTTCAAAATTTTTTACTGTATCAGGGTCAACATAGTCAGACCAGTTATAGATATTAAGCTGGTCAGTCGGATTCATGACTCCGTTATTGGAAGTATTGGAAGCAGCATCTTTATTTGCTGTACCGGCATCCGAGCAGGCAACTATCAGCAAGCTTACGATGGCTGACAATACCAGTAATTTTTTCATACACGATTTCCAATTTGTATGCCCCGTTATAACGGGAGGAAGCAAGTATCTATGACGTGCACCAGCACAGCCACCACTAAACCGACATTAAACTGTGAAATACCGTACCATGCAAGAGCATTTGGCAAATTATTACAGAGTTTGTAACCACTCAGAACACAAATAGTAATACATACTCAGAAAATCATCCGAAAAAACCAAAATAAGCCTCCGGCCAGCAGAATGGAAACCGGCAGAGTAAGTACCCATGCCATCACCAGATTACGAATTGTGGATTTTTGCAGACCACTTTTATTGGCAGCCATCGTACCGGCTATACCGGAAGTCAGTACATGTGTAGTGCTTACTGGCAGACCAAAGCGATCGGCAGCAAAAATCAGCGCCGCCGTTACTAGTTCCGCAGAAGCACCCTGTGCATAGGACAAATGGGTTTTGCCAATTTTTTCACCCACTGTTACCACAATCCGTTTCCAGCCAACCAGTGTACCCAGTCCGAGTGCCAGTGCAACCAGTACCTTTACCCAAACCGGAATATACTTAGTGGCATGATCAATTGACGTGTGATATGTCTTTAAACTGTCCATCTGTATCGGATTAAGACTGTATTGATGAACCAGGGCATTTTTTTGCAACAAGGTCATTGATTCAGACACCAGATACATATCGTTGCGGATATTACCTACCTGTTCAGGCGGTAAATTACGCAGACTGTCGCTTTTACTCACATCATGCGCCACAATTTCTACCAACTGTGCCAGTGCGTCCAGTTGTTGCGGCGTACCCTGTTTATTTTCCACTAAAGCCGTGACCTGTGCCCGCACATCTGTCCCTTGTTGCAACACGAAGCCCGCTGGCAGCAAATCATGTATAGTTTTCTGTGCAGCCACTGAATGGGCTGAAAATTTTGCCCATTCTTCCTTGGGTACAGTATGGTTAAGAGCATACGCCATGGGCACGGTACCAATCAGAATCAGCATAATCAGACCCATACCCTTTTGTCCGTCATTTGAGCCATGGGCAAAACTTACTGTAGTACAGGTAAAAATCAGCAGCAGACGAATTGGCCAGGGTGGTGGCATATCATTTTCCGGTGCTTTATATAAAGCAGGAATACGCAATAATTTTTTAGACAGAATTAACAGCAAAGCAGCCAGAATAAAACCAAGTAACGGCGAAAATAATAACGATTCACCAACATTAATTACCTGATTCCAGCTTACACCGCTGGTTCCCTGATGTGCCGACATCAGCTGATTAGCCACCCCTACACCGATGATTGAACCAATCAAAGTATGCGAGCTGGAAGCCGGTAAACCGAGCCACCATGTGCTCAGATTCCAGATAATGGCTGCTGAGAGCAAAGCAAAAATCATCGCGTAGCCAACATCACTGCCCATATGCAGAATCAGCTCCACCGGCAGTAAAGAAATCACACCATAAGCCACGGCACCGGTAGACAGCATCACCCCGAGAAAATTGAACGTTCCAGACCAGATTACCGCAGTATTGGGTTTAAGCGAACGTGTATAGATAACACTGGCCACTGCATTGGCGGTGTCATGAAAACCATTCACAAACTCAAACGCCAGCGCAATCAGAAGTGCTACTGTTAATAAGGCATATACCAACAATGAAGAAGTGGGAATTCCCTGCAAATCATGATAAATACAAACGCCGGCATAGGCCAGACCACCCATTAGTATCAGCAGGAATAAAATTTTACTTACTTTACTGGTTTTACTAGATGCAGACATAATTGCCCCAGACGACGAAGCCGCAGACGAAGCAGACACAGCTTTCTCCCTAATGTTAGGAATTACCCTGACTTATTGTAAAAGACCAACATGACAACTTTGTGACAAACACAATATTATTGCCAATGCCGGAATTCTCCTTATGACCCAAATTTGGCTGATAAAAGACAATCGGTATACAAACAGCTGCATTTCTGCGCCAGCACAACATTCATATTATTCTTGCCGTACAGTAATCAATTACTGTACATCTATTATTCTGCTGTATCAGTATACAGACAGTAATTAAACTCTGCTATCACTAGCATACATAAAATTAACA
This sequence comes from Snodgrassella alvi wkB2, assembly GCF_000600005.1. Lineage (NCBI taxonomy): Bacteria > Pseudomonadati > Pseudomonadota > Betaproteobacteria > Neisseriales > Neisseriaceae > Snodgrassella > Snodgrassella alvi. The sequence continues at coordinate 692,575 of NZ_CP007446.1, read as the reverse complement.
ATATAGTTATAAATTACCCGATCAAACAAGGCAATAATCAAAAATAATCTGCTTTCTCAGATACTAAAATCAAACAAAATAAATAATTAATATATTATCATTCTAAATTTATCTTCTGATTGAGCAGAAAAAAGAATTATTCAGCCGCATCGGCCTTAATTACAAAGATTAAAATATAATATACAAACATTGACGTTAACATTTTTATTTTTTAAAGTAACAGCCTGCAAGGCATTATGTATTAGTTAGCATTAAAAAATTAATAGTACTCAGCATTTTCAAAAACGCACATACCAATCAACTTATCACACACAGACTCATACATTGAGGAGAAATATATGCACCAATGGGTACAAAGTTACTCGGCATTAGGTAACAGCATTTATCTCACATTGCTGGCAGCCCTTTTACCAATTATATTTTTTTTTGCAGCACTCACTGTTTTGCGCATGAAAGGCCACGTTGCCGGAGCCATTACGCTGATTCTGTCAATTATCGTGGCTGTTGCCGCATATAAAATGCCGGTCGCTCTCGCCCTGTCCTCTGCCTTGTATGGTTTCTTTTATGGTCTGTGGCCAATTGCCTGGATTATTATTACCGCAGTTTTTCTCTATAATCTTACGGTTAAAAGCGGACAGTTTGACATCATTCGCTCATCTATTCTGTCCATTACTAAAGATCAGCGTTTGCAATTGCTGCTGATTGGTTTTTGCTTTGGTTCTTTTCTGGAAGGTGCAGCCGGATTTGGTGCACCTGTTGCCATCAGTGCAGCACTACTCGTAGGTCTTGGTTTCAAACCATTATATGCAGCCGGACTGTGTCTGATTGCCGATACCGCACCAGTAGCATTCGGCGCACTGGGCATTCCGATTCTGGTTGGCGGACAAGTATCAGGTATTGATCCGTTTCATATCGGCCAGCTTGCTGGCCGGCAGTTACCTATGATGTCTGTCGTTATTCCGTTTTATCTGATATTCATCATGGACGGGATGCGCGGTATTCGTCAGACATGGCCTGCTTTACTGGTTTCCGGTGTTTCTTTTGCCGCTACCCAGTTCATCACAGCCAATTTTGTCGGGCCTGAATTGCCGGATGTTACATCTGCCCTGGTTAGTATGGTGTGTCTGGCACTGTTTCTTCGGGTCTGGCAGCCGAAACAGATATTTACGTTCAGCGGCATGCAGCAGCCTGAAAAACAACGCGGTACTTCAGAATACTGCGCCAAACAAATTGCCCTGGCCTGGTCACCTTTCATTATTCTGACCGTTTGTGTTGCAGTCTGGACAATCAAACCGCTGCAAGAATGGTTTAACTCATTCAGCCTGATTAAAATTCAATGGCCGTGGCTTGATAATCTGGTGATTAAAACCGCACCTATCGTAACGGAAAACACCCCTATCGCAGCCGAATTTAAACTTAATCTGTTAGGAGCAGTGGGCACATCCATACTGCTGGCTGCCATTATTTCCATATTGCTATTAAAAATAAAACCACGTCTGGCTGTCGACACATTCAAACATACTCTGTACGACTTACGCTATCCGGTACTGTCTATCGGATTAGTACTGGCTTTTGCATACGTGGTTAATTATTCCGGTCTTTCCTCCACACTTGCTCTGGCGCTGGCTGATACCGGCAAAGCATTTCCGTTTTTCTCACCATTCCTTGGCTGGGTAGGCGTTTTCCTCACCGGTTCAGATACTTCTGCCAATGCTCTGTTTGGCGCCCTGCAGGCTAATACTGCTATGCAGGTAGGTATGGATCCGGTACTGGCTGTAGCAGTTAACTCAGTTGGTGGTGTAACCGGTAAAATGATTTCACCGCAGTCTATTGCCATTGCCTGCGCTGCTGTAGGTCTGGCTGGTAAAGAATCAGATCTGTTCCGCTTTACTGTACGTCATAGTCTGCTTTTCTGTGTAATCGCCGGCTTATTTACCGTCGTACAAACTTATCTGTTACCGTGGACACTCATCCTGTTCTGATTTATTTCTAAAACAAAAGCCCGCTCTCCTGAGCGGGCTTTTGTTTTCCGGTAACTGCAATAACCAGGATACTAACCACCGGTTTTGGCCATAATGCGCACAATTTTATCCGGTTTTTCATTGAATTCATGTTTTTCCGGTTTTAAATCCACTGCCTGCTGAATTGCCTGCTCCAGCAAAGCATCAGAACAATTTGCCATTAATAAAGGTTTTAATGCCATACTCTGTTCCTGCCCCAGACACAAATACAATGTCCCATCAACAGACATACGTACCCGGTTACAGGTGGCACAGAAATGCTGGGAACGTGGCGTAATCAGTCCTAAAGTAAATCGGCCATCCGCACTTTCCCAGTATTTAGCCGGACCGCCGCCATAGACACGTTTACTTTCATGCAACTGATATTTCGGGCGCAGATTTTCAATCAGTTCCAGTAAATTAAAATAATCCAGTTCGCGGGCGCTTACACCCATCGGCATTACTTCAATCAGGCGCAGAATAAAGCCATTGGCAATACAGAACGCCACCATATCCTCTATATCACCGGTATTAACCCCCGGCAGTGGCACCATATTAATTTTAATCTGCTCAAAGCCTGCATCGCGTGCCGTTTGAAGACTATTTATTACCTTATCAAAGCTATCCTTACCGGAAATCTCCTGTACACATTCACGCCGCAGTGAATCCAGACTCACATTCAGCCGGTTTAGTCCCGCTTTGCGTAAATCATAGGCAAACCTGTCCAGTTGCGTGCCATTGGTGGTTAACGACAAATCTGAAACCCCAGGCAATACCGCCAGCCGCGCGACCAGATCGGGCAGATTTTTGCGTAATAGCGGTTCGCCGCCGGTTAAACGGAAACGTGACACGCCCATACGAGCAAATGCGCCGGCAACACGCTCAATCTCAGCAAACGACAGCCAGTTGACCGGTTTTTCAAACTCTGTGAATCCCTGCGGAATACAATAAGTACAGCGCAAATCACATTTATCCGTTACCGAAATTCGTAAATAATCAATACGTCTGTTGAAGCGGTCAATCAGCATGAGATAGGTAAAAGCCTGTTATCAGAAAAAAATTTCAGAATAAGGCAAATGATTGGAATAATTAAGAAAAGAACGGCATTTTATCCTAAATTATTACTTAAATCCAATAGCATTGGCAGCAGCTATCTGCCACAAAAAGAAAAAACACGGCATAATAAACGATTATTGGTTTAACTATGTCTTTATCATGATTACGGTTATTTATCTGGCACGCTTTGCCGAAGAACTGGGTATGGCACAGGAAGAGCTTGCATGTAGTTTTGATGACAGCAATACCCTGCTTGCCTATCTGCGGCAGCGCGGAATACCGTTCTCCGAGGTACTGGCCGAGGGAAAAGTATATAAAATTGCTGTAAATAATATTATTCAGCATGGCAACACAGCCATTAGAGACGGAGACAGCATCGCACTGCTACCACCAGTAACCGGAGGTTAAAATGCAGACACGCATACAAATACAGACAGAAGACTTCAACCTCAATCATGAGCTGGCACTGGCTGAACAAAGTGCTCCGAATTGCGGAGCTGTAGTCAGTTTTATTGGTAAAGTGCGCGGCAACGATAACCCGCAGCAACCACTGAGTCATCTGTATCTCACTCATATGCCGGAAGTAACCGAGCATGAAATCAGCAAAATCATCACCCGTGCCAGCGAACGCTGGTCTTTACCCTACGCCTGCGTCATTCATCGTGTGGGTGAATTACCAATAGGCGCACAAATAGTACTGGTACTTACTGCCAGCGGCCATCGCGAACATGCTTATCAGGCCAATCATTTTATTATGGACTACCTCAAAACCGAAGCACCATTCTGGAAAAAAGAATGTTTTGCCAATGGTCAGCAGCACTGGGTAGAAATGAAACATACAGACCGGCTGCGCACACAGTCATGGGAATAAATGCAAAGCTCGGGCTGATTATTCTGGCCGGCGGACTCGGTACCCGTGTAGGTGGTGCCAATAAAGCCCTGCTCACATTAAATGGTCAGCCATTGCTGGAACATATTCTGCATCAGCTTGGTCACTGCAGCGAGCACATTATTATCAGTGCCAACCGGGATATTGCCCGAATAGAAAAATACGGCTACCCCGTATATTCTGATCTGCCGGCCTATAGCGGGATGGGACCACTTGCCGGTATCATCAGTGCTGCACAATATTTACCGGAAACTATTGAATATCTGCAAATAGTACCGTGTGACCTGCCATTACTCAACACCGATATCATTGCCGGTTTGTATCAGAAACTATCCGGCCGACCTGAACTTGATATTGTTTGCGCCGCAGATTCTTTCACTCTGCACCCTGTCGTTTGTCAGATGCGGCGTCGTCACTTACAGCATATCCGGCAACAGCTTAACAGTACCGGCAAACACAGTGTCCGCTCCGTCATTCTGCCTTACCGGCATGCTATCGTTACCTTTGCCGACAATATTCCGTTTACTAACTATAACAGCAGCGCAATGTTTACCAGCATGCGCAGCGGAGAAACAACCTTATGATGGATTTTTACCAAGGGCAGGAAGCCCTGTTGCAACAGGCAAGCCGCATAGTCGAAACTGAAACCGTACCGCTTAATCAGGCTGCCGGGCGTATTCTCGCCCAAAGCATTATAGCTACTACAGACTCTCCCGCATTCGACAACAGCGCTATGGACGGCTATGCAATATGCGGACTCGATTGCTCTGAATGGCAACTAACCGATACAGCCGCAGCAGGAGATACACGACAGCTAACCCTGCAACACGGTCAGGCTATGCGTATCTACACTGGTGCCGGAATTCCGGTAAATACTGATGCAGTAATTATGCAGGAGAACACCTGCGTTGAAGGACTCACCCTCAGCTGCACCAGCACACCCGTTGCCAATGAAAACATTCGCCGTCAGGGCGAAGAGCTGAAACAAGGGGCAACTTTACTGGAAAAAGGTGCATTACTTAATGCTCAGGCAATCGGACTGGCCGCCTCACAGGGATTCAGTGAACTACAGGTTTACCAAAAACTGCGTGTAAGCGTATTTACCACCGGTGATGAACTGATAAGCGGCAATAGCCAGTTACAGCAACATCAGATATATGATAGTAACCGCCCCATGTTGCTGGCCTGTCTTCAAACTTACACATTTATTGAAATCATTGACGGCGGTATTCTGCCGGATAATCTCGATATAATCACCGAAACCCTTTCCAAAGCCGCCACCAGCAGCCACAGCATTATTATTTCCGGTGGTGCTTCTGTAGGTGATCGTGATCTGGTTAAACCGGCACTGCAACAATTAGGCAGTATAGAACACTGGAAACTGGCGATAAAACCGGGTAAACCCTTTGGCTGGGGCTGTATCGGTGAATGCCGCGTCATGCTTCTGCCCGGCAATCCGGTAGCCAGCTTTGTTACCTTCAAACTGCTTGGACTACCGGCACTGCAAACAGCCGCCGGGCGTCATATTCTGCAAGCACTACCCGAATGCTATCAGGCCAAAGCTGCTTTCAGCATAACCCCAAACCGGCAAAAACGACGCGAATTCCTGCGCGGGGCCTTGCGCTTTACCAATAATGGTCCGGAGGTTATTCCATTAAATAAACAGGGTTCACATATGCTTTCCGGTTGCGTGAATGCACAGGTATTAATCGATATTCCCGCACAAACTGATATTCAGCAGGGACAGTGGCTGACAGTTTATCCTATATAAAAAATAAATTATTCAGCAAAAATAAAGCCGGAAAGAGCAAGAGAGCTTTTTCCGGCTTTCATATAATCAAAATTTTTCAGATTTTATTATCTGATTAGCCTAATGATCTGATAACCTGAGCAGAATTTCAATTTACAAATGGCCGACTATATTTAGTTTAAATTACTGCTCAATTTGTTTTATAAATATATTGCGCATCGCGATCAGGTGCTGCTGATAATCAGATTAATCGTATGCAGTAAATCTGCCTTAATTTTATCCAACTCAATACCCGAGCGGTTTTTCCCCGCAACCACCCATACACCTTCGAGCAAGCTAACAATGATTAATGCACGCCGCTGTATTTCATCATTATTGAGTACAGTATTCTGTGATTGAACGAAACAAGCTATTTTTTTTAAATATTCCTGATAAAACAAATCAATAGCATAATGAGCTTCTGTTGTTCGTTCAGACAGTGCCCAGATTTCCCACATTAACTGACAATTGTAAACATCATCAAGCTCTGAGCAAATGATATCTATCAGTACACTCATCGTTTCAGCATCACTTTTTAGCGCAAGATTTATTTTCCGCTCAACCAGTAGCAGCATATTTTCAACCAGCGCGCTAAAAAGTTTTTCCAGCGTAGGAAAATAATATTGCAGATTACTTAGCCGTATTCCCATTTCATCTGCCACTATCCGCATACTGAAATTCACCCCACCCCGTGTCGCCAGCAACCGCGCGGCAGTAGTCAGTATTTGTTCTTTTTTTGGAGATAATTTAGCCATCATGATTTTTATAAATAGGTCAATTGACCAAAAATAAATTATTTAGTATATTATTTTAGGTCAATCAACCTAAAATAGAAAGTCTGCATGAACAATCAGCTGTCAGTATTATTAATCGGTGGCTATGGTGTAGTAGGCAAACAAGTAGCGGCACTGTTAAATCAATATTATCCGGATGTACATATTATTATTGGCGGGCGCAATATACATATTGCAACTGCATTTGCCAGTACCTTATCCAAAGCATCTGCAATACAATTCGATATCAATGCACCACTGCTTCCAGACAATATCCGGCCCCAATTAATCGTAACCCTGGCCAATGATCCCGATAACCGCGTACTGCATTTTGCCATCAAAAATCAGATTGCCTATCTTGATATCACCCGCTGGACGGATAAATTAAAAACAGCGATTACCTATACCCATACATTCGACCAGTTGCATGCTCCCATAGTATTTTCTTCCACATGGATGGCTGGTGTAGCTGCCAGCCTGATACTCCGGCACACACTTAAATTCAAACAGATAAACAGCATAGATATTAATATTCTCTATTCTATGCAAGATAACTCAGGAATCAATTCTGTAGATTATATGGACAGAATGCTGATTCCTTTTGAAGTCATCGCCGAGGGACACACTCAAAGCTGTATGCCATTTTCAGACAGCAGGCTGGTCAGCTTTACAGATAAAAAACGTTTTCGGGTTTATCTCTTTGATACACCTGATCAGTTAATCTTGCCAATGTTAACCCAAGCCAGATCAGTATCCACACGAATTGGTTTTAACAGCAATATAACCAACCGCCTTTTCTACGTATTAATTCATAGCGGCTTCTGGCGTTTAATCTCAACGCAACGTTTTAAAACATTTCGCCAGAAATTGCTATACAATCCGGGTAAAGGTGATGAGCACCACATTTTAATCAATATCACAGGCACAGATTCGGCCAACCAGCCAGCTCAATCCATCTTATCCATTACAGATCCAAAAGGTCAGTCCCATCTCACCGCTATTGGTGCATTCAACCAGATACATTCGATATTCACTCAGCAATTATCTAATCGGGTTTACTTCGGCGAAACACTGCCGGATATGAATATTGCAACTAATATACTTAAAAAAGAAGGCGTGAAAATCGATTTCGACTAATATTTATCTGAAGCTTATCAAAGTCTTCAGACAATAAATTCTGAAATATTTTTATTAAACAAAAGATTATGATTCATTAATCAGTACATGAAAAGATTAATAAATCATTTCAACTAAGATTTTTTTAACAGCTGATTCAGCGGATAGTACGAGCTTATCATAAGCTGATATACACTGGATTACCTTATCTTCTGACCAATTTTCTGCGCCAAAAAAGTATCACAAAGTTTTTTCAATTTACTGATAACAACATGATAGGTTTATTATTATTTTTCTTTTTCTTTAAAGAGTGCCAGCCAATAGACAGGCCAATGCGTTTGATTAAAAAAATTATTAACTAAATAAGCAATTGCTACCAATATTACTGACCCGGACAGAACTGGAAACAACAGAAAAGTAAAATCATAATCTATTTTATCTGCTGTTAATAAAATGACTAATGGATTAGCACCGGCTGGTGGATGCACTGCCCGAAAATATTGCATAGCGATAATTGCTATGCCTACAGCCAAGGCAATAATAATGACATCATGACCGAATAGCTTTAAAAACAGTAACCCGCAAAAAGCTGAAATTAAATGTCCCAGAATAACATTTCTTGGCTGCGCAAGTGGTGACTGAGATACAGCAAACAAGAGCACACAACTTGCTCCAAATGGTGCCATTATTAAAGTATAGCCGGTGACCTGACTAAACCAGATCAGAAAAAATATAGCTACGAAACCACCGGTCAGACTTTGCAATAATTCACTATTTGTGGGCTTTGGTGGCAGTTTCTCCTTGCCGAAAAAAAATGGTTTCATTATTCTTTATATCCTATAAGATTAGCTTGAGTGTTAGCAATTAGTGCCAGCACAAAAGTGAACAAATCTGTTCATTTTTATAATAGTACAGATCTGTCCACTTATCAAACACTTTGGATAATAAATGAAAAAAACATACAGATTAATTGCTGATACAGCAGAACAACTCTTTTATCAAAAGGGTTTTGGCAACGTAGGAGTCGATGAAATAAGAGACCAGTCAGGTTGCTCTAAAACAACGCTATATAAACATTTTGGCAATAAAGACAATTTAATCTTTGAAGTTTTAAAACTAAGAGACTTGCGATTTAAACAAGAACTTACCGAAGCAATAGCTGATATTGACCAGCAACAGTCCATTATTCAGATATTTAAATGGCATTTAAACTGGTACAATCAAGACGATTTTAATGGCTGCTTATTTGTCAGAGCAAGAGAAGAAATCCATAACGATAATGCAATAAAAGAGCTGGTTATGGAGCATAAAGAATTTATTCGAAATTTAATCCGCGATAAACTCCGGCAAAACCCACAAAATGAGGCGATAACCAATCAATTAATGGTGATATTAGAAGGACTCAGTAATATCAGTCTTATTTATAAAGATAATAAATTACTTTACGATGAAATAATAAAAAATAGTTTTAATTGGGTATCAGAAATACTTCTTTAATTATTTATCAAGCCTGCTTTTTAAAAAAATTTTATTCCAATAGCTGATTAGAGTAAGAATAATTCCTCCAATAATAATAAAAAAGCCTTCAAAAAAGCCATAAGGGCTGGGAATTTCATGAAGAACTTTTGCATATGTCGCGGGTAAATTTATATTTGGATTATCCGGGTCAAAAATGATTTCTTCTGAAAAAAATTCAGCTGAATTCAGACCACCTGCAGGAAAATAGCGCAATCCGGCTTTGTTAAAACCAAAACCTTCACTAAAAACACGCAAATCATCATTAATATAGGTTTTATCTGCTATCCGGAAATAATAGCGAAAATGATAAATTGGTGTACTGATGGATTTAGCAGATATATTTTCCGGATGGTTATATATCATCTTCCCCTGTGTAGTGCATTGGTTTGGTGCACAATTTAATGATAAAAGATATTTGGCTTTATTTTGCAAAGGAAGATAATAGAGCTGCTGATTGCTTTTACTTTCAGCTAAACAGATTATCCCCAATACGATAATTAAAGAACCAATTACTCTGGAAAAAAACTTCTCCGCTTTTTTCATCTTTATTATCCATCTGTTAGATCAGATTTTCTTATTTAAGCTGTTTGACTCCCTATTATTTATTCAAGCCAAACAGCTTTAGCTTAATTTAATGTCTGGGTATTTTTCCCATCAGTAAAAACGGATTAGCTCCGCCACGCTGCCATCCCTCTTCATTCAACAGTATATCCAGAGCTAAAGAGGCCAAATCATCAGCAATCGGATCAGCATATTGTTGCCTGGCCAGGCGATAACGTTTACGGTAAGCATGACAGCTGGGGCAGCATTCCGCCTCTGCACCAGACAATACACCTTCTTTTACCTGTTCAATCCGGTGTACGCCCAGATCACGGCTATTATCACAAAAACTACAGCGTGCCCGTACACTGTGCCAGCGACTATTGCATACACCACAACACAAATAGCGCAACCCTTCAAGTTCACCCTGTCCGACTATTACTGAACCCACAGCATCAGTACCACAGCAGGGGCAAAAACCCGGTTCAGACAGAGGTTTTACCGTTGTAGCAGCCAGATTTAACGCTGCATGAGTATAAACAATCTGCACCACTGCATTTACCCAGACCTGATAATCCTGCTGAGCTATCCCGAGCTGCTGATTAAATGCATGCTGGCATAACTGGTTGCGGCTTTCACTGTCGAGCTGCAATAACTCTTTCCATACCTGCTGAGCAGTTGGTGACAAATCTGCTTGCAGTAAAGCATGTAAATCGGTAAACAGACGCTCTGTCAGGTCTCTATTGGCACTCAGTAATGCCAGAGTAAGCGGAACTTCATCTTTATCAGTCTCAGGAATTACCCAGGCTTCCTGTGCATATTGCTCCAGTAAATTTTGCTGAGCATTATTGATAACAGCCAGTAGCTGTAAGTATGATTGCCAGTCACTATTATCTTCTGCAGCCAATTCATTCAGCCGCAATGCGCGCCGGCTGAAAATATCAACAGGAGGCTGCTGCCAGAACGGGATGTGAAAAAATTCCTGTGCTTGTATGGTTTCTGGTGTTACTTGTGTTTTCATGTATCAACGCGGTTATATAACGGTATTACTTGTTCAGGTAATGGTACCGTTATCATTATCAACAAATTAAATAACCAAGTTTAACCAAAAATAGGTATTCTGTCTGGATTTACTGTCTATGATTTTCTATATGCCATCAATAGAGAAAGATAATGTCTCTTATCAATTTGTTTTTCAAAATGTGATAAATCGGATAACAAAAAAGGTTCAGAAATTTCTGAACCTTTTTATTACTGAAAACTAATTATTTAATACCAAGTGATTTCTCATATTCCCGCGCTTTTTCATCATCAAAATCATGTTCCCAGCGCGAAATAACCAATGAAGCCAGAGCATTACCGATTACATTAACTACAGTACGTCCCATATCCAGAATACGGTCGATACCCAGAATAAAGCCCAGACCTTCTAACGGAATGGATGTTGTAGCCAGCGTGGCAGACAGTACCAGAAACGATACACCCGGTACACCGGCAATACCTTTAGAAGCCACCATCAGCGTAATCACAATCATTACCTGATCACTAACCGACAGAGAAATACCGTATAACTGCGCCAGAAAGATAACTGCAATACTCTGATACAGCGTAGAACCATCCAGATTAAATGAATATCCGGTAGGAATCACAAAGCTGGTAATAGATTTCGGCGCGCCATATGCTTCCATTTTCTCAATCATTTTTGGCAGCGCAGTTTCTGAGCTGGAGGTTGAGAAAGCCACTATCAGCTCATCTTTCAGAATTTTGATAATAGTGAAAATGTTAAAGCGGCAGAAATAGGCCACGCCACCCAGAATCACCAGAGTAAATACTATCATCGCCAGATAAACTATTAAAATCAGTTTCATCAGCGGAATCAGCGAACCGAAACCGAATTTACTGATGGTAACAGTCATCAGACCAAATACCCCGATAGGTGCGTAACGCATAATCATATTGGTGATTTTGAACATTACGTCTGAAATCACTTTCAGAAAATCTGAAAAGAACAGGCGCTGATTATCAGGTAGCTTAGTTAAGCCCAGACCAAAAAACACACAGAAAAAGATTACCGGCAGAATTTCACCGCTGCTAAGCGAATCAAATATATTATGCGGAATCATGTCCAGAATCATTATAACCAGACCATGAGGCTTCTCGGCCAGTGCTTCACTTTTTTGTACGTACTGACTGACATTGCTGTGGTGCAGATTGGAAATATCAATGCCGCTACCCGGGTGAAACAGATTACCGAAAAGTAAACCCACACCAATGGCGATAGTAGTGATAATTTCAAAATACAGAATAGTTTTACCGCCCAGTCGACCCAGACTTTTGGAGTTACCCAGTCCGGCAATACCCAATGTCAGCGTACTGAGAATGATGGGCAGCACAATCATTTTAATCAGGCGGATAAAAATATCCCCCATCGGTTGTAATACATTGATTACCCACGACTGATAGGTTTTGTAGTAGGGATGAGAAGGATCTGAAAAAGTATGCAGATATAATCCCAGTGCTACCCCCATAATCAGTGCGATTAAAATTTGCCAGGCCAAATTACGGCTATATCGTTTGATAATCGATAACATAGTCGTCCTTACTGTAAGTGGTAATATAGTTCTTATTCAATCTAAAAAGCGAAACAAAAACAATAGAGTATATTCTATTATTTTTTGTTTTAAACATGCGTTAAGGATGAAAAAATTGAGGATGGGTATAAATTACTTGGCGATTATGACGCGCAAAACCCACCAGCGTGATATTAGCCTTGTGAGCCAAATCAATGGCATAGGTGGTGGGCGCAGATACGGCCACGATACACCCGATACCGGTTATTGCTGATTTCATTACCATTTCAAAACTAGCGCGACTGGACAATACCACAAAACCATGCTTCCAATCCACTTTTGCATGTAATCCCCAGCCAATAAGCTTGTCTAAAGCATTGTGCCGGCCGATATCTTCACGGACGGTTACAATCTTACCTGCCTTGTCAGCCCACGCCACGCCGTGAACTGAACCAGTTTGCGCCCGCAGTTGCTGATGATGGTTAAAATCGGTCAAAGCACGCCCGATTATGCTAAATTCTACATGCCAATCGCGTAAAACCGGTTCTATTTCTGGCTGAACAGCTGCCAGACTGTCAATACCGCACAGTCCGCAACCAGTGCGTCCGCTCATCTGGCGACGGCGACTTTTCAAACGTGCAAATGCTGCGCTGGCCAGCTCAATCTCAGCCACAATTCCATGCAGATGTTCAGTAATTTCAATCGCATAAATTTGCTCTGCATTTTCAATGATGCCTTCACTCAGGCTGAAACCCAATGCCAGTTCGGCAATATTAGCGGGCGTAGCCATTAATACGACATGGGAGATACCGTTATAAACAAGTGCTACCGGGATTTCGGCACTGATATTATCACTGGTACTACTGCATTCTCCAGCCTGTGCCACCCAGACAGTGCGATTTTGGGCGGGGGTGTAATTCATGAGGTTTCTGTATTTATGAACCGGTAATAGCCGGAAAAGACTTGTACCGACATATTAACCGGATTACGTAAGAAGATAAAATATTACTGTCTGTATGACAATACGCCATACAGACAGCACTACTGATGATGATTATCTAAATTATTCAGTTGTCTGTGACGTGGAATTTTGCTGCGCTTTGGCTTCTTTTTTTGCCATCATTTCGCGGTACCAGCGCGGATGGTGCTTTTTCGCCCATTCCTGACTAACCACTCCTTCCACCATCGCCGGAATTGTGCCTTTAATCCACAAGGCGGCATACACATGAATAATAATACCGACAATCAGCAGGATTGCAGAGGCAGAATGCACCAGCAAAGCGATACGTACCACCCAAATTGGAAAATATCCGGAAAAAAACTGCCGCCAGGCAATCAGCCCGCTGATAAGCAGCAGTGCCATACTGATGGACATCAGCCAGAACATACATTTTTGTCCAGCATTATATTTGCCAGTATCACCAATTTCTCTTCCCAGCAGAATATGCTTAATTCCCAGTAACCATTTAATATCATCCCGCTCAAAAAAATTATATTTTACATAGCGGAAAAACTGGATAAAAAAGCCCAGAAACATCACCACTCCGATGAACGGATGCAGGATGCGTGCCAATTGCGGAGAACCGAAAACTTCAGTGAGCCAGAAAAAAGACGGATAGAAAAAACCCAGACCGGAAACAGCCAGCAGCACAAAGCAGCCGGCTACTACCCAGTGATTAAACCGCTCGGATTTTTTATATCGCTGAATTAATAATCTTTTCATTATGCGTCCCCTTTATCTTTGAGGATTTCGCCTTCACGATTCAGAACCTGTTCTTTATCATCGTCAGGGCGATTCGGACCAATGGTAATGTAGTGCAGCCAGCCGGCAAAAGCAGCGGTAGCAATACCGAATGCTGCTATCGGTTTGAGCATACTCTTCCATAATTTAACGGTGGTACTGATACGCGGATTGTCCGGCAGACCATGGTACAGGCTGGGTTTATCCGCATGATGCAGTACATACATAACATGGGTACCGCCCACACCCTGTGGATCGTAGAGCCCTGCCTGCTCAAAACCGCGCTGTTTTAAGTCTTTTATACGCTCCCCGGCCAAAGACTTCATGTCTTCTTTGCTGCCGAAATGAATAGCGCCGGTAGGACAAGTTTTCACACAGGCCGGTTCCTGCCCGACGGCAACACGATCGGAACAAAGGGTACACTTGTAAGCGCGGTTATCTTTTTTCGAAATACGCGGAATATTAAACGGGCAGCCGGAAATACAGTAACCGCAACCAATACAGTTTTCCTGATGGAAATCGACGATACCATTTTCATACTGAATGATTGCACCCGGTGACGGACAGGCTTTCAGACAGCCTGGGTCAGAACAGTGCATACAGCCGTCTTTACGAATCAACCACTCCAGCTTGCCGTATTGCTCAGTTTCAGAAAACCGCATTACTGTCCAGCTATCCGCACTCAGGTCAATTGGGTTATCGTATACACCATGATTGGTACCAACTTCATCACGAATGTCATTCCATTCCGAACACGCAGCCTGACAGGCTTTGCAGCCTATACAGGTAGAAACATCAATCAGTTTGGCAATTTCAATTGGTTTTCTTGCCTGTGGTAGCGGCGTGAGCTGATTAGTAGCCGAACGACGTTTTATATCCAAAGATTGTAAAGCCATGACTTATTCCCCTCACGCTTTTTCGATATTGCATAAAAAGGTTTTGTATTCTGGTGTCTGTGTATTGCAGTCACCAACAAATGGTGTGAGTGTGTTAATGAGAAACTGTTTTTTCTCACCAACATTCACCCAGCCACCATGCAGGGGAATACCTATCTGATGGATGGTCTGCCCGTTAATTTCCAACGGACGCAGGCGTTTGGTTACCACGGCTTTAGCCTCTACCCAGCCGCGCTTAGTACTGATTTTAACCGTATCGCCTTTAGCAATATTTTTTTGTGCTGCCAGCTCTTCGCTGATTTCAACAAACTGTTCGGGCTGAGCAATCATCAGCAATTTCACGGATTTCGTCCAGAACTGAAAATGCTCTGTCAGACGATATGTAGTGCCGACACAAGGAAACTCATCTTTATTACCGATACGACCTTTAACGCTGTCAAACAAACGCATTGCGGGTGTATTCAGCACTTTAGGATAAAGCAGGTTTTTGCCAACCGGTGATTCAGTAGGCTCATAGAATGTCGGAAACGGACCATCTACCAGTTTTTTGGTACAGAACAGACGACCAACACCCTCTTCATTCATAATAAACGGATTCATATTGGTGTCAGGTGCCTGATCTGCCTTGTAGTCAGCCACATCCGCACCAATCCATTTGCTGCCGTCCCAGTGAATTAATATTCTGTCAGGATCCCAGGCTTTGCCGGACGGATCGCAGGAAGCGCGGTTATACAGAATACGGCGGTTTGCCGGCCACGCCCACGCCCAGCCCGGGGTATTACCCAGTCCGGCATTGCTGTTATCACGCCGTGCCATCTGGTTGCCGTTTTTAGTCCAGGAACCGGCAAAAATCCAGCAGGCACAGGCTGTTGTTCCGTCATCGCGTAACTGAGCAAAGCTATCCAGCTGCCCGCCTTTAGGCACGATAATATTACCCTTCTCGTCTTTAATATCCGTCAGTGCCCAGCCGTTGGATTCCTGTGCCATTTCTTCTGGTGTAGGTGAATGCGGCACTTTATACGGCCAGCTCAGATTCAAAATCGGCTCAGGTACTTTACCGCCCTCTTTTTCATACAGAGCTTTAATACGTAAATGCAAATCAGCCAGAATCTCAAGATCGGCTCTGGCTTCTTCCGGAGCTTCGGCTCCGGCATAATGCCATTGCAGCCAGCGTGAAGAATTGACAATCGAACCATTTTCTTCTGCAAAACAAGGTACAGGCAGACGGAACACTGTCGTCATGATAGAGCGTGAATCTACGTCATGCGCATCACCATGATTTTCCCAGAAGGTAGCCGTTTCGGTATTAAGCGGATCCATTACTACCATCCACTTGAGGCGGGAAAATGCTTCAATGATACGGTTGGAATCCGGAAAGGAACCCATGGCATTGAAACCCTGTACCAGCAAACCGTGCATCTGACCCTGATACATCATTTCGGTCATTTGCAGCACATCATACATTTTGTCCCACTTCGGCAGCCAGTCATAGCCCCAGTCATTTTCTTTGGTAGCCTTATCACCAAAGAACCATTTGAGCAGGCTTACCATAAATTTGGGCGTAT
Source organism: Snodgrassella alvi wkB2 (assembly GCF_000600005.1). Lineage (NCBI taxonomy): Bacteria > Pseudomonadati > Pseudomonadota > Betaproteobacteria > Neisseriales > Neisseriaceae > Snodgrassella > Snodgrassella alvi. The sequence continues at coordinate 676,122 of NZ_CP007446.1, read as the reverse complement.
TGCTCCAGTAATTAAGCTGTCCCGGACGCATGGCCGCAGGTGTCTGAACTTTCAGATAATCATCAAAAGTCGGATTTTTCTTTTCGTTAGGCAGGCTCAGATAGCCCGGAAGACTGGTAGACAGCAAACCAAGATCAGACAAGCCCTGAATATTGGAATGGCCGCGTAAAGCATTCACACCCCCACCGGGCATACCGATATTGCCCAGAATCAGTTGAATCATAGCCATGGTACGGATATTCTGCGAACCATAAGTATGCTGAGTCCAGCCCAGTGCATACAGAATTGTACCGGCTTTGTTTTTTGCCGAGGTTGCCCCCAGAGCTTCACACACCAGCAGAAAATCTTTAATCGGGGTACCGGTAATTTTGTGCATCATTTCCGGTGTGTACTGGGCATAATGTTTTTTCATTATCTGCCAGACGCAACGCGGATTTTCCAAAGTCGGGTCTACTTTGGCATAGCCGTTTTCATCCAGCTCGTATGTCCAGCTGGCATTATTATAAACAGCCCCGCCTTTGGCACCTTTCGGAGCTGCTTCCGGTGCCGCGCTGCCGTCTTCAGTCGTGTAATCGGCATGTCCGGAAAACAGACCTTCATGAAAACCATAGTCATCAGCTAGAATAAAGGCAGCATTGGTATAGTTTTTAACATAATCCCATTGCACTTTATCATTTTTAATCAGCCAGTTGATTACCGCTCCGAGGAAAGCTATGTCGGTACCGGAACGAATCGGCAAATAATGATCGGCTACAGAGGCAGTACGGTTAAAACGCGGGTCGCAAACAATCAGTTTAGTGCCTTTTTGTTTTTTGGCTTCAATAACCCATTTAAAACCTACCGGATGTGCTTCCGCGGCATTACCACCCATAACCAGAATAAAATCGGCGTTCTGGATATCAGTCCAGGTATTGGTCATAGCGCCACGACCAAACGTAGCAGCCAGTGCAGATACTGTTGGGCCATGACAAACCCGTGCCTGTGAATCAGCACCAACCAACCCAAGCGAACGCATGAATTTCTGAGTCAGAATACCGGTTTCATTGGAGCTGGCAGAAGCGCACAGCATACCCACACTTTCCAGCCGGTTAACCGTAACACCATCAGCATTTTTTTCAATAATATTGGCATCACGTTCTTCTTTAATCAGGCGGGCAATACGATCCAGTGCCTCATCCCAGCTGATGTCTTTCCACTCTGTGCTTCCGGCTTCACGAACCTGCGGATGCAATACACGGTTCGGGCTGTTAACAAAGTCAATCAGTGAGGCGCCTTTAGGACATAAGCTGCCGCGACTGACCGGATGATCGGGATCACCTTCTATGTGAAAAATTTTCTTTTTGGCGTTTTTGGCACCGTCACCCAGACTATACAACAACGTACCACAACCAACTGAGCAATATGTGCAGTTATTACGTGTTTCTGTAGCCCTCAACAGCTTGTACTGGCGGACTTCAGCAAAGGCTGTGGCAGGAGCCATGCCCATCACTGCCAGTCCTGTCGCGCCGGCACCTGCTGCGGTAACCTTGAAAAACTGGCGTCTTGTCAGGTTCATGTGTGTATGTTCCTAATAAAATTTTTATTATTTATTTGCAGGAAATCCATCCCCGCACTGCTTACTAATTATGCTAGAAAATTAATTTATACTAACATTTAATCCTATTATAATACCTTATTTAAACTATTATAAAATTTTATCAACATTTTCTACTTTAAATAAATAATTACAATTTCATTTAAATTCCGGATTTAATTAGTATAAAGGTTAAAATACAAGTTATTACATTAGCAATAAATAGAAATAATTTATTCAATAAATTATTTCTATTAGTCATGAATATTTTGCATACAAATTGATTTATAAATTATTTATTTGCTATGACATATATGTTGTATCGCACATCTCTATGACTGTCTATCGCTATATACTTATATATATTTCGAAACAATTTTCCTTTATAATCGGTATTGCCTGACCTGGCGCCGGATAATAATTTATTTCAAATAGGGATAAGAATATGCGCTTTGACTACATTCGTCTGACTACTATCATTACTGCAATCAGCCTGAGTGTAATGAGCACTGCTTCACTTGCCGCCAATATCACAGTTTCAGCGGCTGCCAGTCTGACCAATGCATTTAATGACATTGCCAAAGCATATCAGCAGCAATATCCTCAGGATAAAGTACTGCTTAATTTCGGAGCTTCAGGCTCTCTGCTTCAGCAGATGCAAAACGGTGCGCCAGTAGATGTATTTGCTTCTGCTGATCAGCAAACTATGGATCAGGCTCAGACTAAGAATCTTGTGCGGGCACAGGACAGAATTAATTTTGTAAATAACAGTCTGGTACTGATTATTCCGAAAAAAAGCAGTCTGAATGTACGCGGACTGAAAGATCTGCAGCAACCAGGTATTAAACATATTGCACTGGGCAACCCCGCTTTTACACCGGCCGGACGTTATGCTCAGGCAGCAATGGAGCAGGCAAAAGTATGGAGTACGGTAAAGCCTAAAATTGTGAATGTGAATAATGTCCGTCAGGCTCTGGATTACGTAGCTAATCAGTCAGCAGAAGCCGGTTTCGTATTTGGCACAGATGCGGCCATTATGCCGGATAAAGTTAGTGTAGCTGCAACCATCCCGACCAGTAAGCCAATCAGCTATCCGATTGCTAAGACAGTAGCCAGTAAAGAACCGGCAGCTGCCAGCCGCTTTATTAATTTTATCCAGTCGCCAAAGGGTCAGAAAATTCTTAAGCGTTACGGTTTTCAAAACGCACGCTGAGTATTTTTCCACCGGCAGTTATCCTCCCGCAATTCTGTCTGAATTTTTATTTCAAGGAGTAGATAATGGCTGCGGCCTGGATTGCTCTTGCCCTGTCACTTAAAATCGCCCTGTGGGCAACTGCTATCAATCTGGTTCTGGGGGTTGGTATAGGTTATGTACTTGCCCGTAAAGCTGTCTGGGGTAAGGAGCTGATTGATACCATTCTCACTTTGCCAATGGTAATGCCGCCAACGGTACTGGGATACTACTTACTGGTTCTGATTGGAAAAAATGGCTTTATTGGTCAGTGGCTGGAACGTTATCTGGGTATTAATCTGATTTTCACCTGGCAGGGTGCTGTTGTAGCGGCAACAATCGTATCGTTTCCTCTGGTATTCAAACCGGCACGTGCTGCATTTGAAAGTCTGGATTCCCAGCTGGAGCAGGCAGCGCGTGTTCTGGGTATCAGTAATGCCGGAGTATTTCTGCGCATTACTCTGCCGCTGGCCTGGAGAGGTATTCTGGCCGGCGTATTACTGGCATTTGCACGCAGTATGGGTGAATTCGGTGCTACGCTGATGGTGGCAGGCAGCATTCCGGGGCAGACACAAACTCTGTCGATTGCCGTATATGAAGCAGTACAGGCCGGAGATGACTATCTGGCCAATACTCTGGTCTTGATTATATCTGTGGTCTGTATTCTGATATTACTGCTTACTGGCAAACTTTTATCCGGCAAAGTACCTATGACCAATCTTAAATAATCCGCTACCTGAATCAAACAATATGGTTTTCCGATATTGCTTTGTCAGTTTTTAACCAGGCCAATGGTTTTTATGTTAGATTTTAATTTTCAGAAAACCCTTCAGCGTAATGACGGAAGTCATTTTACTCTGGATATCCGCCTGTGCTGTCAGTCACAGCGTACAGTTATTATGGGAGCCTCAGGCAGCGGTAAAAGTCTGATGCTAAAGGCTGTTGCCGGTCTGCTGACTCCTGAACAGGGTCATATTAATGTGAATGGTGTTACTCTGTTTCAGGCACAGCAGCATATTAATCTCAGCCCGCAACAACGTAAACTGGCCTTTGTATTTCAGGATTATGCCCTCTTTCCCCATTTAAATGTCCGGCAGAATATTGCCTGCGGTATTCGTCACGGCTTATTCAATCCGAAAAAACGCAGTCGGTATACAGAAGTGGATCACTGGCTGACTGCTATGCAGCTCAATTCGGTAGCAGAACAATATCCGGCTCATCTGTCCGGCGGGCAGCGCCAGCGTGTGGCTCTGGCTCGTGCATTGATTGCTCAGCCGCGAGCTATTCTGCTGGATGAACCATTTTCTGCACTGGATACTCAGCTACGGGCTCAAATGCGTTCTGAGTTATCTGCCTGGCAGCAGAAATTAAATTTACCCATGCTACTGATTACTCACGATCCGGAAGATGCAGCTGCTTTTGACGCTCAAATCTGGCATATGGATAATGGATGTCTGTACTCAGCTCCTCGTAACAATCGCAATGAATCAATTTAATCTTAACAGCGAACTAATTCCCACTATTAACGGCCAGCGAATTGGCAACAGCAAACGGATTAGTTTACTGGAAAATATCCGGCGTTTCGGTTCCATTACCCAGGCAGCTAAAGCGGTACCTATGAGTTATAAAGCAGCATGGGATGCCATAGATGCAATGAATAATCTGGCGCCTGAACCTTTAGTCTTACGCCAAACCGGTGGTCAGGGCGGCGGGAGCAGTGTATTAACAGCTTTTGGTGAAGCTTTTTTAAATTATTATCACACTATGCAGCAACGTCATCAGCAACTCATCCGGCAACTGGAAGCTGACGCTGACAATAGTCATCATAGTTTATGGCAAAAAATGAATCTGGATTTAAGTGCTGATAACCAGCTCGCCGGAAGAATCAGCCAAATCATTGAAGGGGCTGTAAATAATGAGGTTCATCTGCAACTGAGCAACGGACAGGAACTGGTAGCCATACTTACCAGACACAGTTGTGAACAGATGGAACTGGCTGTAGGCGTTGATGCACTGGCACTCATTCAGGCATCAGCCATTATGCTTGCACATCCCGATCCGAATTTACAAATATCCGCTCGTAACCAGCTAACCGGTCAAATACGCCACATAGATACTGGTGCTGTAAACAGTGTGATTACTGTGGATTTAGGCGCAGCTGTCAGCCTGACCGCCAGTATTACCTGTCATAGTGCACAAACTATGCAATTGAAAAATGAAGATAAAATCATGCTGTTAATCAAGGCGCCGAACATTATTATCGGACGTTTGCGCTGAATGTGCATTCATCAGACAAACTGAAGCCAGAATAACCCTGTCATGCAATTTTAGATTATTCCGGCTTATGCATACGTGCGATAGTCAAACTACCTGCGGCCATGCACATTCCCTCTTTGTCAATCTGTCCTTTTAAGCCGCAGATATATTATAGACCTTATATATTTGTATTTTAATATTATTAAATAAATTTAATTCAAAAAAACTATTTATGGCGTTTTATCCCGAAATATTAATAATTAATTCCACATCTTTTGTAATTATGGGCTAATTTACTGAAAATGCTGCACACTGATAACTTAATTGAATATTAAGCCGTTACAGTACTTTGAAAATTAACCCATATAAATACTTAGCTTTTCAAAACTAGTGCAGAATAACTTCATCGGCCAGTTCATTAGTACCGACATGCGTACGCGGAAAATACTGTACAAGTAATTCCGTCAGCTCATCCAGTCCGGCAGTTAAACCATCCATATATCGTTGATGCTGAAATGCCTGAGTAATGCGATTACATATCTGCTGCCAATGCACCATACTCACACAGGTATTAATACCCCGGTCTGCAATAATTTCTACTGCGCGATCTGCAAAAAGTACATAAACCAAAATACCACTTTTTTCAGCAGTATCCCATATACCCAGATTTCCGAACCAATACTGTGCACGCTGGCGTGCCGTAGTGTGATGACACAAATTCGCGGTATCAAGGCTGGATTCAATCACAAACCGAAGCTGTCCGGTATGACGTTGCTCAGATAATGTAATTTGTTCAGTTAGCTGTTGCAATGCAAGAGCAGGAAAATATTTACTTACCCGCTGGCGCGGATTTATCCAGTGGCGCCAGATACGTGGTAATAATTGCATATTGAGTTTATTTAAGCTCGTATATTCTGCTTTTTCCTGTATATCTGATTTCATAGTTAGCACCGCAGATTTATTAAAAAGTATATATTGAGTTACTTAATTAATTCCAGAATAATCAGCATTCTACTTACACTACCATAAATTTTCTTAATAAGAAAATGCTGCTGTTACCAGGCTGATAACAAAAACAACATATATCATATAAAAACAGAAAATCGGAAAGTCAGATGTAACGAATATTATTGCTGGCGACATTAGTTAGCATATATTTTGATGATAACGATACTAATCAATTTATCAGGAAAATTAGCCTTTAAAGTAAAAATCCAGATATTGCCAGAGAGCAAAAATGATTTCTAACATAAAAACCAACCTATTATCAGAGCCAGCTCTGACAGATTTTCTAGTTAGGAAATTAGAGATTATTCAAAATTCTAAGGGCTATATATTTTAAAATAAGCATATATTCTATATGCCCTTATCTATATCTAAACAAATCCGCGTAACTGTTTCACATAAGCATAGGCTGCCTGTATACGCTGAGCATGTTCAGTTGCCTGCTGCATCTTAGTTTCCGATAGATTTTGCTTAATGAGTTTATCCGGATGATATTTATTCATCAGGCGGCGATATGCCTGTTTAATTTCCTGCGGGCTCGCTTTTGCTGATATACCCAGTACCCGATAAGGATCACTACCAAACGGTTCTTCAGGCTGTTGTTGCTGATTATAGTGTTGCTGTTGCTGGTATTGCTGCTGATATTGCTTCTGCTGTTGCTGATATTGTTGCCGGCGTTGCTCTGAACGCGCACGCTGACGCTGCTGTTTCCATTGCTCGTTGGTCTGCCAGTAATGCCGGTATTCATTTTCCTGATGAATAGTCTGGCTGGCAAAAATAAGCATTTGTGCATAAGGAATACGAAATTCATCCGCTATGATATTCAGAATGCGCCGTTCATTATTATGCAGCCGTCCGTCAATCAGCGCTAATTCAAGCATATTTTTACAAAACAGCATTAAACCGCGCTTGTCATCACTATAAGCCCGGTATAGTTGTTTAAGTCTGGTTCTGAGCGGATAATTTTTTGTCTGCCCCATATTAAAAGCATAACGCGACAAAACTTCAGTTTCTGCATCCAGCTGCATTTTTTTAATCATGTCATAGACACGCGACCGGTCTTCATCAGAAACATGTCCTTTGGCTGCACATATCTGACCGGCCACTTCAAACATAACAACTATATAAAGATTATTGTCGGCAGCGATAGATGCTTCAGTACCATCATCTACAATCTGCAAAGCTTGAAGATAAAACATAATCAGGATGATTAGTACAATATCAATCAGCACCCCGAACACGCTATAACGCATGACTAAAAAGCACAACAGCAAAAAACAGATACCATAACCGACTTTAGACATGTATGCCCACCAGAAACGAAATGCTAAATAATCATAATTATATAAATAAATAACTATACATTATTTTACGTAAAATTTACAAATTGTCAGTATTTAACGGGGAATTCAATTATGACTGCCAGTATTACCAGCTACCGGAGGCTCCGCCACCACCATAGCCGCCGCCTCCTCCGCTAAACCCTCCGCCTCCTGAACCACCGCCAAAACCGCCCCTACCACCGCCAGAGCCGCCAATAAAAATATTACCGGCAAAAATGAGTGCTATTATGAATGCCAGAATTGCACCAATAATCGCTGCAAACAGGCTCCAGCCCGAATACCAGCCAAAACTTAATACCAGAAATCCGACAATTGCACTGCCCAGCGTATTACCAAATATATTTTTCAAAAATGAACCGGCTATAAATATCAGTAACAGAATTCCAAAAATTGTTGAGCCTGAATCATCAGATTCCTGATGTGCAGATTGTTGTGCCGGTAATTTTTCACCGTTAATCAGCTTCTCCAGCTGATTTACAGCCTCACGTACACCTCCGTCTGCATTATTTGCCCGTAACTGCGGACGAAGCACATCATCCAGAATTCTTTTAGCATAAACATCAGGAATAGCCCCTTCCAGTCCGCGACCGGGTGCCAGAAACGTTTTATGTTCATCGCGCACCAGCAACAACAGTACACCATCATCAATTCCTTTACGTCCTGGTTTCCAGCTATCCATAACACGTGTAGCATAGTCAAAAGGTGTTTCCGGTGCGATAGCCGGAACTGTCAATACTATAATCTGGCTGCCATGCTGCCGGCTGAACGCCAGTAACTGCTGGTTTAATTCTGCACGGGTTGCCGGCTGTAACATATTGGCTGTATCCATTACCGGATCAGTCAGCGCTGGTACAGGAACCAAACCATCGGCAGCGAGCAAATGCATTGCAAAAAAACAGCCCAGAAAAAGACCGAGTAGCCTGTGGACAGATAAGCGTATTGTGTTCATCTTTGCAACCTTAGTGCCATAAAAGCAAATTTGCTTGTATTTTAGTTCATACTAACCTTTTGTTTGTCAGGATAATAAGACCGCTATTATCTGACTCCATACTTTCAGACAAACAGATTCTGCTATTACATCAGAATACAAGTATTCAGTCCGATACAGCAAATTTCCACAGTTATCATTGCAAGTTTTTATCGAACTGCTGGTATGTTTAACAATTACCCTTATCTGTTCAGAAAACAGCCGCAACCATATAAATTTTTAATTTCCATTTTGTCAGATTCTGCAAACAAACATTTTGCACAATAGTAGCAGCTGCTTACTATGCTGATATGCAAACAGCCAGTTCTGATAAACTGGCTGTTTAATTGATTACATAAAATAACAACAGAAAACGAATTAAAATTCTACCTGCGGTGCCTGTTTTACCGCCGCTTCATTTTCCGGTACAAAATTCGGGCGAACATGCATTCCGAAAATTTTGGCTGTGATATTGTTCGGGAAAGAACGCAAAGTAGTGTTGTAAACCTGTACTGTCTGAATATAGCGGTTGCGTGCCAGAGCAATACGGTTTTCTGTGCCTTCAAGCTGCGCTTGTAAATCCCGGAAACTTTGATCAGCTTTCAGATCAGGATAATTTTCTGTTACTACCAGCAAGCGGCTCAGAGCACTGCTCAGATTTCCCTGTGCCTGTGAAAACTGTTCCATTTTTGCCGGATTATCAGCATCACTGCTGGTCATATTCAGACTGCCTACACGTGAACGGGCATTAGTAACGTCGGTTAAAACTTGTTGTTCATGTTTAGCATAGCCTTTAACTGTATTCACAAGATTGGGTACCAGATCAGCACGACGCTGATACTGATTCAGCACTTCCGACCAGGCAGCATTTGCAGCCTCATCCTGTGACTGCATTGTATTATAGCCACACCCGCTGAGGCTTAAAGCCAGAATAAATGCGCCTATCCAACCCATTAACCGTTTATACATTATAAACTCCCGTATGTATTATTGTGCCAGTTTAACATGCTCTTGTTACTTTTTACGTCATAACTAGCGCAATCTTATATACCTTAAGCTATAATTAATGCAAAATAATAAAAATCATTTTAACCAACTGTAAAGGATGTTATATGTTTCCTGAATATCGCGACCTGATTACCAAATTAAAGGCGGAAAATACCCATTTTGCTAATATATTCGAAGAACACAACCGACTGGACGATAAAATTACCGGTCTGACTAATAACCCGGTAACCAGTGGTCTGGATAATCTGGACGAACTGAAACGGGAAAAATTGCGCCTGAAAGATGAAATTTACGCCATGCTGCGTGAAGCTGACGGTAAAGCCTGATAGTGGTTGAGTTAAGTCAGTAAAAAACCCTGCCAAGCGCAGGGTTTTTTACTGACTTAACTTATATTGTTACCTGATAGCATTAAATCGTTCTTGTATCGCAGCAGGAAAAGAAATTGCTTTATTGCTTTGCTGATCGAAAGCCATAAACGTCACCACAGCCTGCACAACTGTCTGTCCTGTATTTTTAAGAGTAATCGTTTGATTAACTTCTACTTTGCGCGGTTGTATTTTGCTCAAAGCAGTAGATATCAGCAAATCATCTCCGAAACCGGCACTGCGCCGGTAACTGATATTGATATTTATCACAGCCATTCCACAACCGGCTTCAGTAAACATTGGCGTTAAGCCGGCTTCATCAAAATAATGCCAGCGTGCCTCTTCCAGAAATTCCAGATAGCGTGCATTATTAACATGGCGGTATACATCTATGTGAAAGCCGCGCACCCGAATTTCGGTTTGATGTGCTTGTACTGATAGCCGGTCTGTAATTTGAGTTGAATCTTGCATATTTAATTATTTACCACACTCCAGCTAATGGTCTGATTAGCACGCAACGGAATCAGTCGTTCATGATTACCATACGGATAGTATGGTGGCACTGTGCGATTTATTTTTTTCAGTGTAATGGTTTCCTTATTGATTTCCAGACCATAAAACCGCGGACCGTTTTCTGCTGCAAAAGCCTGTAATTTATCCAGTGCTCCCGCCTGCTCAAAAGCTTCCGCATATAACTCAATAGCAGCAAAGGCACTGAATATACCCGCACATCCGCAAGCACATTCTTTACTGTGCTGAGCATGCGGCGCACTATCGGTACCGAGAAAAAATTTATGTGACTGTGTACCGCTTACAGCCTGTAACAGTGCCTGACGATGGGTTTCGCGCTTTAGTACCGGCAAACAGTAGTGATGAGGCTGGATTCCCCCTACCAGTAAAGCATTGCGATTGTAGAGCAAGTGCTGGGGTGTTACCGTAGCAGCCACATTTTCACCAGCCTGAATCACCAGCTCAGCAGCTTGTGCAGTGGTGATATGCTCAAATACTAATTTCAGTTCAGGCAGACGTTGTAATAGCGGCTGTAAAAGTTCATCAATAAATACTGATTCACGGTCAAAAATATCAATTTCACTTTTGGTTACTTCACCATGCACCAGTAGTGGCATGCCTGTTTCAGCCATGGTTTCCAATACTGGCAATAAAGCCCACAAATCACTGACACCAGCCGCAGAGTTAGTTGTGGCACCGGCAGGATAAAGCTTACACGCAATAATACCTGCCTCTTTGGCTTCGCGTATCAGTGCCGGAGTAGTCTGGTCAGTCAGATATAAAGTCATCAATGGCTGAAAATGACTGCCCGCAGGTACTGCAGCAAGTATACGTTCACGATAAGCCAGTGCTGCTGCAACTGAGGTTACCGGTGGTTTCAGATTTGGCATAATCAGGGCTCGCCCCATTTGCCGTGCACTGAAAGGTAATACTGCCTTTAATGCTGCACCATCACGCACATGAAGATGCCAGTCATCCGGACGGGTTATAGTGAGAGTCTGCATCTGTATCCGTTCTATCAGCGTGTGTTACACAGCTAAAAATAATAGGTTAATGTACTATTCTGTCGCAGCTTCTACAACCTGAACCTGAATAAAGTTAACAAAATATTGTAATTAATTGTAATAAATTACCGTCTGAAAAACTTAGCGGTGTTTTACCCACATCATTATTACATCATCATTTCTGATTTGCTGATGCAATAATTCATGTCCTGTCTGCCGGCAAAAAGCTGCAAAATCATCAGGAGCAGTTTTATCTGTTGCCAGTACTAGCAATACTTCTCCACTATCCATTACTGCCAGCGCTTTTTTTGCACGTAAAATCGGCATCGGGCAATTTAAATCGATAACATCTAGTGTTCTATCACTGTGTGGTTCACTCATCAGCAACTCATCATAGAATATTGAAAGTTATTATTATACATCGCGCATGAAACAGACTGAACGTATACACCTTGCTCAGGCTAAAGCAGCCCGTTCCAGTCTATATCAGTCATATATTATAAAAATGCACGCTGACAGGAAAATTATCAGAATATGTTTTGTTATTAAAACTGTTGTGATAAAGAACAGCATGCATAAAACATAAGCAGATAAACGTTATTTTATAATTATTTACTTAAATAAATATCATTTCCGGCTTTTGCAGTAATGACATATATACATTGAAAAATCAGAAAGCTTGCAGATAAATTCGTAATAGCAGAATTAACTTTGCGCCAGCTCCAGCATTTCCCTGGCATGATTACGTGTGGTATCGGTAATGGTTTCGCCGCCAAGCATTCGTGCAATCTCATTCACCCGATCAGTCGCAGCCAGTACATTTATTTCACTTACAGTCTGCCCTTTGCTGTTATGTTTTCGCACCTGCCAGTGCTGCTGACCACAAGCTGCGACCTGCGGCAGATGAGTAACAGCCAGCACCTGACGATTTTGCCCCAGACTACGCAGTGCGTGACCAACAACATCAGCTACAGCTCCGCCAATACCGGTATCCACCTCATCGAAAATCAATGTAGGTACCGCATTATACTGACTGGTAACCATTTGCAGAGCCAGACTGATACGTGCCAACTCACCACCGGAAGCGACTTTGCTCATTGCTCTTAAAGGCGTGCCCTGATTGGCAGCTACCTGATACTGTACCTGCTCCAGACCATGCACAGATGATGAGGCACTTAACAATTCAATATGAAAGCGTGCGCCTTGCATTGATAAATTTTGCATGTGAGCCGTGGTTTGTTTCGCCAGCTTTTTCGCTGCCTGATGGCGTTTCACTGATAATTGCTGTGCTGCATGCATATATTCATTTTCGCGTTCTACTACCCGCGCCTGTAACGCTTCAATATCCGCAGCCGCCTCCAGTTCATTAAGAGCTGATTCAACTTTTTCTAGCTCTTCAGGCAATTGTGGTGGCTCGATCCGATATTTACGCGCAACACTCATTAACTCCTGCATGCGCTGTCCCTGCTGTGCTAATAAATTTTCATCAGTCTCTACACTGGCAGTGGCTTCACGCAAATACGCACTGACTTCACTCAATTCTGCTTCTACTGATTCCAGTAATGCCACGCTGTCTGCAAAAGCAGGAGCTGCTTTAATCAGTGCAGCCAGTTGCTGCCGGCAATGATACAAACGGCTTTGCAAACCCTCATCACCATTGAGAACTTCTTCTACATTTTCCGCCGTTTGCAGTATTTCCGCCGCATGTACTAATGAATCATGACTCTGACTGAGATTTTCCCACTCATGCTCTTGAAGATTCAGGGCATTTAGCTCATCAAAGCGCCATTGCAAGCGCTCACGCTCAATATTCAGACTATCAGCCTGTGTTTGCGCTTTTTCCAGCTCTTTTTTGGCTTCATGCCAGCGCTGATAGGCTTCACGTACCAGAGCAACTTCTGTATCAGCACCCGCAAATGCATCCAGTAATATACGTTGCGCGGATTCACTATTTAAAGAGTGGTGTGCATTCTGACCATGTATATCAATTAATAATTCACCTATCTGCCGCAACTGACTCAGAGTAACCGCCTGATTATTAATAAAACTGCGACTTTTTCCTTTTATATCAATCGTACGGCGGATACTTAATTGCGTTTCGTTTTCATCCAGTAATCCCTGTTCCTGTAGTAAGGTGCGGGCATGCGTTACATCACTGACATCAAACAGTGCTGATAACTGGGCTTCTCTGGCACCATGTCTTATCTGACCATAATCAGCTTTATCACCTAACAACAGACCCAATGCATCCAGCGTGATTGATTTACCCGCCCCTGTTTCACCTGTCAAAACGGTAAAGCCGCTTTGAAAACTCAGATTCAGTTCATCAACAATGACAAAGTCACGCAAAGACAGCGCCAGAAGCATAAACAACCTTTCTTAGAGAAAGTATTAATGATTTATGCCGGATTTTAGTATTTTTTAGGAAAATAAGAAACCATTTTTTAGAAAAATCTAAAATAATCGATAATAAATTTCGGTTTTATTAATTTTTATTGTGTTTTTTCCACCAATAGCAACATACACATTATTTTTTCAGAGATGATATCAGGCTACAAAAATTATTTAAAATCTGATTAACGGCTTAAGTTTGTTTATACAGCAAACAGCTATACCAGCTGGTCACCCCAATGCAGTTTCTGGCGCAGAGTTTTGTAATATTGATAATTAACCGGATGTAAAATCCTCAGAGAATTGCGATAGCGGCAAATACGGATTTTATCCATAGTATGTAAATCAAAAAACGCCTGTCCGTCAAAATGAGCCCGGGCATCGCTGCCTTTAGTAATCAGCACTTCTATTTCACTGGTATCACTAACAGCAATCGGCCGGTTGGACATGGATTGCGGGCATATAGGAACCAAACTGAATGCACGCAGAGTTGGCTGTAAAATAGGACCACCGGCAGCCAGAGCATATGCCGTCGAACCAGTAGGTGTAGACACAATCAAACCGTCTGAACGCTGGGTATAAACAAACTCTTTATTGATGAATACCTCAAATTCAATCATCTGCCCCAGTGCACCACGGCTGAGTACAACGTCGTTTAGTGCCAGTGAATGATAAACTTCTTCGCCTGCACGTACCACAGTCGCTTCCAGCAAAATACGTTCTTCGGGCAGATATTTGCCAGTCAGCATGCCGGTTAATTCTGTTACCATCTGAGCACGCGGTACTTGTGTCAGAAAACCAAGATGTCCCTGATGAATACCAATCAATGGTACCCGGTAAGGTGCCAGTTTACGGGCAACAGACAATAAAGTACCGTCACCACCCAGTACCATAACGAGATCACAACGCCGCCCCATTTCACATTTATTAATAATATTACAGCGTTGCAGCAATACCGGATTAATCTGGTTATCCGCTTGCGCTTCACTATCCAGATACACCGAAATTTCTTCTTCACATAAAAAAGTAATGAGTTCGTCCAGTACTTCACTCATCATTGGTGTTTGCGGCCGTGTCACAATTCCGATATGGTTAAACTGGCTATTCATGTAAACATTTATTCCTGACTAAGTTACTCTCTCTAAATAACTACCATAACTTTATTTGGCTATTATAAAGGTTAGTGTAACAATAAACTTATATTATGTGCATTTTCATGCCGAATGCAAATATTATGCAAATGCACTGATAGCAAATTTGAAAAGGTATAAATATAAGATATTACTTTCATAGTTGCTGATATCCGCAGCACTTATTCTTTTAGCTGGCTGAAATATCTGCTACTGAGGTATCTGATTATTCCGAATCATAAAATTAAATCTTAACTTAAAACAAAATATTAATTACTAGCAGAATACCTCTTGCACAACAGTTATATTAATTTGCCGGCACAGATTAATTTTAAAGTCGTTTAGCTGACATCTGATTAGAAATACACCCGTGTTATGCAAGTAAATTATCATTGCTTTCGTACAATAGCTGTTTTCTTCTCAATTCAGCTAATCAGCAATTGAAATTACTCGCTAATTTTTTTGTTACTCTATTGCTTCAAATATCTCTGCAAAAAAGAAAATTTTAAAATATCTAATGTTCAAAAAATAATCTTCATATTTATGCTTTGATTTTCTTTAACTGCTTTAACAGATTACATAACATTATGCTGCTTATCCCGATTTATACTCTTATCTAACTATCTATCGCTCAATTGAGCGTAAATCGCTACAATAACTGTTTAAACTACGGTAGCCACTATGTCTGCATCTCTGCCAAAAGTTTTTGCTCTGCTTGGTCCTACAGCGTCAGGCAAGACCAGTCTGGCTCTGAGTCTGGCTGAGCAGTTTCCGATTGAAATTATCAGTCTGGATTCAGCCCTGATTTATCGTGATATGAATATTGGTACGGCTAAACCCAGTGCAGAAGAGTTAGAAGCAGTGCCCCATCATCTGATTGATATTATTTCACCGCTTGAAAGCTACAGTGCTGCCCAGTTTGTCAGTGATTGTGTGGATTTAGTCGAGGAAATTCATACACGCGGTCACCTGCCTTTGCTCGTGGGCGGTACCATGATGTATTACCATGCCCTGACACAGGGACTGAACAGCCTGCCGGAGGCCAATCCGCAAATCCGTGCCGAACTGGATAAACTTAAACAACAGCACGGTACAGACTTTCTGTATGCACAATTACAGCGGGTGGATCCCATTACTGCTGCCCGCTTGCCTGCCGGTGATAGCCAGCGTATTGAACGGGCACTGGAAATCTATCACATCACTGGTGTTCCCATGAGTAGCCATCTGGCTAAACAGGAAAACCGGCAGAGTCCTTTAAATGTATGTACACTGGCACTTTTACCGGCCGACCGTGCCCGCCTGCATACACAGATTGCCACCCGCTTTCATTCGATGCTGGCACAGGGTTTTGTGGAAGAGGTGGAAGCACTTCGTCTGCAATACCCGGAATTGCATCCTGATTTGCCTTCAATTCGCTGTGTAGGCTATCGGCAGGCTTTTGACTATCTTAATGGCACAACTAACTACAGTACATTTGTTGAACGCGGAATTACTGCCACCCGGCAACTGGCAAAACGTCAGCTGACATGGTTGCGTAAACTGAATCCCGAACATGTATGCGATCCGTTTAATCCAACAGGGCTGCAAGAACATGCGCAGCAATTAATACAGCAGTTTTTTGCTTAAACTGATTTAATTTAGAAAATTCTCCGGCAACGAAACCTTAGGCAATACTATTAAAATATTGTGTAAACATTGTCTAATCTGATAGTCTGTTTATTTTGCAACTTAATGTATTAATTCAAATTCTTAATTATTAATTTGTAATTATTTATCTGTATCTGCTGTTCTGCACTTTTTCAGTACAAAGACAGAACAGCAAAACAAAATTATTTACAGTAAAATGCAGTCCGTTGTTAGAGTCATTATGTCATAGCATTCGTACTGAATTGAATATACGGCAAAGACAAACACTTATCTTCTACGCCTCACTCTGACCAGGCAAGGGTCAGGCATTTTTGATTTAATAAGGAGAAAACACGATGTCCGTACAGGATCGCATTCGTTATACCTCACTTCATTCCCGCCTTATGTCTGCTGAGCAAGCTGCTACCCTGATAGATAATAATGCCAATGTCGGCATGAGCGGATTTACCGGTGCCAGCTATCCTAAAGTTTTGCCGAAGGCTATTGCTGACTTTGCCCGTGCTGAACATGCTGCCGGTCGGCCATATAAAATTAATGTATGGACTGGTGCTTCCACTGCGCCGGAATGTGATGGCGCACTAGCTGAGGCACATGCAATAAATCAGCGTTTACCATTTAATACTGATCGCCATATGCGTCAGGAAATCAACAATGGCGATGTCAATTTTATTGACATGCATTTATCGCATGTTGCCCAGCAGGCATGGTTTGGTTTTCTGGGTCACATGCATGTAGCCATTATCGAAGTACTGGGCATTACTGAAGACGGACATCTGATTCCGTCTACCGCAATCGGTAATAATCAGACGTGGCTGGATATGGCGGACAAGGTTATTCTGGAAATCAATACCGGTTTGCCGATACAAATGGAAGGTATGCATGATATTCCTATGGATAATGCTATTCCGCCCCACCGCAAACCAATTAACATGACCCGCGCTGATGATCGCATCGGTGAAAAATACCTGAAAGTTGATTTAAACAAAATAGTCGCTATTGTTGAATCCAATGCTCCGGATCGCGACAATGTTTTCAGCGAACCTGATGACAAATCCAAACAGATTGCCGCTTATATTGTTGATTTCCTGTCTCATGAAATCAAAATGGGGCGTCTGCCTAAAGAAATGCTGCCAATTCAGTCTGGCGTTGGTAACGTGGCAAATGCCGTACTGGCAGGTCTGTTAACCGGTCCGTTTGAAAATCTGTATGGCTATACCGAAGTATTGCAGGACGGCATGCTGGATCTGATACGTGCCGGAAAAATGGCTACTGCATCTGCTACCGCTATTTCCCTGTCTGCTAAGGCATTCCAGGATTTTGCAGACAATATTGATTTTTACCGTGACCGCATTATTCTGCGCCCGCAGGAAATCTCCAATCACCCGGAACTGGTGCGCCGTTTAGGTATTATTGGGATGAATTCAATGATTGAAGCCGATATTTACGGCAACATCAATTCTACCCATGTAATGGGTACCAGCATGATGAATGGTATCGGCGGCTCAGGTGACTTTGCACGCAACAGCTTCCTGAATTTCTTTGTTACCCCGTCTACTGCTAAAGATGACAAGATATCCTGCATCGTGCCGATGGTTTCACATGTTGACCATACCGAACACGATACACAGATTATTGTTACTGAGCAGGGTCTGGCTGATTTGCGCGGTCTGGCTCCGCGGCAGAGAGCAAAAGTGATGATTGAAAAATGTGCTCATCCGGATTATCGCGATCAGTTGCAGGATTACTACGACCGTGCTTTGCAAACGGCAAAAGGTATTCATACACCTCATATTCTCACTGAAGCTTTAAGCTGGCATGAACAATTCCTGAAAACCGGTTCTATGAAAATGTAATTGATTCCGGATAATGTCAGACAGCCCTGTTTCTAACAGGGCTGTTTTTTATCAGACTGCATCACTTCTCGACCAGATAATTTATTTTTGATTCAGCATCCGCAATTGATTTACTGAATCCTATAAACAGGTTATTACCATTACCAGGCGGAAATCCAGTATTACATCGTCTGAATGAGTATTTATGAATATACTTCATCATCACACATTATCAAATTCAGCCACATACACAATACTATCAGTTAAAATAACCACCACTCATTCTCTGCTGCATTCAGCAAATTCTTTATTTCTTCATCCTCAAAAGGAACAACCACCATGTTTTCCAAAGCGTTAACCATCGAAAAATTTGATCCGGAACTGGCCGGTGCCATTGCCCGTGAAGATCAGCGCCAGCAAGATCACGTAGAACTAATTGCATCAGAAAACTACGTAAGCTGCGCCGTAATGGAGGCTCAGGGCAGCCAGCTAACCAATAAATATGCCGAAGGCTATCCGGGTAAACGTTATTATGGTGGCTGCGAATATGTTGATGAAGTAGAACAGCTGGCTATCGACCGCCTGAAAGAATTATTTGGCGCCAGTTATGTCAATGTACAGCCTCATTCTGGTTCTCAGGCCAATCAGGCCGTTTACGCCAGCGTATTACAACCAGGCGACACTATTCTGGGCATGTCTCTGGCGCATGGGGGCCATCTGACTCACGGAGCCAGTGTCAACATTTCCGGTCGCCTGTATAACGCCATTACCTATGGTTTGGATGAAAATGAAATCCTCGACTACAAACAGGTGGAACAGCTGGCATTGGAGCATAAGCCGAAAATGATCGTGGCCGGTGCTTCCGCTTATGCTCTGGAAATAGATTGGGCACGTTTCCGTGAGATTGCAGATAAAGTAGGTGCTTATCTGTTTGTAGACATGGCGCATTACGCCGGTCTGGTCGCTGGCGGAGAGTATCCGAATCCGGTGCCTTTTGCTGATTTTGTGACCACTACTACCCATAAAACTCTGCGCGGACCGCGCGGCGGTGTAATTATGTGCCGCAGCGATGAACATGCAAAAGCACTGAATTCAGCTATTTTCCCGTGCCTGCAAGGTGGTCCGTTAATGCATGTGATTGCAGCCAAAGCAGTAGCCTTCAAAGAAGCCTTACAACCAGAATTCAAACAATACGCCCGTCAGATTAAAGCTAATGCCAAAGTACTGGCAGAAACCTTGATTGAACGTGGTTTGCGTATTGTTTCAGGCCGTACTGAAAGCCATGTATTTCTGGTAGACCTGCAACCAAAAAAACTTACCGGTAAAACGGCAGAAGCGGTGCTGGGCAAAGCACATATTACCGTTAATAAAAATGCCATCCCTAATGATCCGGAAAAACCATTTGTCACTTCTGGTATCCGTTTAGGCACGGCAGCGATTACTACTCGCGGCTTTACTGAAACAGATACGCGTGAACTTGGTCATCTGATTGCTGATGTTCTGGATAATGCAGACAATGAAAAAGTTATTTCAGAAGTCTCAGAAAAAATACAGAAAATTTGCAATCGTTTACCTGTATATGGTAAATAAACCACAATATTATAGTATTAATATAATTTCCAATCATTCCTGTTGATTGACTATAAAATAGTACTTATACTCAAAGCAGACTTTTTCATCATTGAATAAATGATGTTTTAGTCTGTTTTTTATTGACATTAAACATCGCCATTGAGTTTCTCAATAAGAAATTCATCTTTAACTAATCAGGTATTATCAAAATACTAATAAAGTATTAATATAACCATATTGCAAAAGCAAAAATAACAATTTGGCGTTTAAATTTAAAATATTTTGATAATTCATTTTGAAAGGAAACAAAAATGAAAAAATTAGTTTCTTCCGCTTTACTGGCTGCTTCTTTAGCTATGACTGCAGGTTTCGCTATGGCTAATAGTAACAACGATGATACTGATGTTCGTCATTTCAGCGAATCTACTGCTCAAAATGGTCAAAACACTCATGTTTCTGACTCTACACCAGAAAATACTCCTTTCCGTACTGTTAATACCTATGCTGGTAATCACTAACATTCTGGTAATAAAAAAAGCATAACTTATTGTTATGCTTTTTTTTTACTTATCTATTTTCATGCAAATACTATTCTCTTAGAGATTAAACTAAGAATTATCTTACACTTTCTCTTTCACGCTGCTTAAATCTTCCGTCAGTTGTTCTTGTGTTTATCTTTAAAATATAACTTACTGATTACATATATTTATTTAAAAAATCATAATTAATATTGATTTTACTTAATAACTCAACTTTTATTATAGCCACAGGATTAAGATAAAGCTTCCTTATTCTCAGGAGTACAACATCATGGGGTTACTCTGGACAATTATAGTTGGCTTTATCATTGGTTTAATTGCCAAACTAATCTATCCGGGCAAACAGCAACTTGGCATAGTGATCACCACTTTACTCGGTATCGGCGGCTCATTACTGGCCGGATATGTTGGTCAGGCATTTGGCTGGTACCATGCAGGTGAAAAAGCCGGTTTAATAGCTTCGATTATTTTTGCCTGCATTATTCTGTTTATTTACGGCAAAATTAAAAACAGACAGATATAACGAAACGGTGATGGATATTTAATCCATCACCGTTTTTTTGTTCAAATAAATGTATTATTTATTGATTTGCACTTTACCCAAACCTTTATCACGTAACTGAGCAATAGTTGCATCAATACCCTGTTTCTGAATCAATTGATCAAACTGACTGCGGTATACCGTTACCAGACTGGTACCATTGACCCGGAAATTATAAATTTTAAAGACACCATTAGCATAATACATCTGATAACCCACGGTGTAGTGCTTATTACCGGCACTAACAATTTCGGTAAATGTTTCCAGCCGGTTATTACCCTGATTCACTACCTTAGGTATAACCTTCACAGATGCATTACTGGCACCCATCAATGCTGAATGTGCATAAATGCGCACAATCATATTTTTAAAGGCCGCACTGAAATCCTGTCTTTGCTGTGCAGTAAACTGTCGCCATTGCATACCTACGGCCAAAGCTGAAATACGCTCATAATCCAGATACTGATCGGCATAACGTTCTATCTGACTAATACGCTGTTGTTCATTCAGGCTTTTGTCACGAGCCACTGATAACACCATATCCACATTTTGCTGTAACTGTTGTTGCGCCAGCTGTTCCTGCGTTGCAGCGAACGAACATACTGCAACCATCAGCATCCAGCCTGCCAAACAAGCTTTTACATACCTCTGCATTGTATTCTCCTGTGAATAAGCAAAAAAAACGGCTTATGTTTTTTTATCATCCATAAACCGCTTGCTGTTTTCATTTACTAAGTCTTTATCCTAATTTGGAAGCTAACCAGTCAGTTACACTGGCGAGCGCCGGTTCTAATGCAGCTATATCCTGCCCGCCGGCTTGTGCCAGTTCGGGACGACCGCCACCCTTACCACCAACCTGACCGGCAACATAATTAACCAGCTCACCAGCCTTGATTGTTTTAGTTAATGCTTTTGATACTCCTGCTATGATGGCAATTTTACCATCATTTACTGCTGCCAGCAGAACGATAATATTATCACCCTGTGCAATTAAATCAGCAGCAATATCTCTCAGAGCACTGCTTTCTGCCTCAATTTGTCCCAGCACCAGACGAGCTGTACCAATAGTTCTGGCCTGAGCCAGCAAAGCGGTACCTGCCTGTCTGGCCAGTTCACTTCTGGCTTCAGTTAATGCCTTTTCCAACTGTTTGGTCTGAGTATGTATTGCCTGAAGTTTAGGCAGCAAATCTTCAGCAGTCTGTGCTTTTACTTCGGCAACCGCTGCCTTAAGCAACTCTTCCTGCTGCTGAACAAACTGTAAAGCATTCAATCCGGTCACAGCTTCAATACGGCGTACTCCGGCAGCAATACCACTTTCAGAAATAATTTTGAAAAGACCAATATCTCCAGTCCGTGCAACATGGGTACCGCCGCATAATTCGGTAGAAAATTCGCCCATGCTCAGTACACGTACCTCGTCACCATATTTTTCTCCGAACAGCGCCATCGCACCGGCAGCAATGGCTTCATCAAAGCTCATATTCTGCGCACATACAGGAACATTGGCCACAATTGCCTGATTTACCCGACGTTCAACTTCGGCCAGTTGTGCAGCGGTAACCGGCTGTGGATGTGAAAAGTCAAAGCGGGTGCGCTCAGCATTAACCAGAGAACCTTTCTGCTCAACGTGTGTACCCAATACTTCACGCAAGGCGCGATGCATCAGATGAGTGGCACTGTGATTACGCATACTGGCTTCGCGCAGTACACTGTCTACCTGAGCAGTAACAGCATCACCCACTTTCAGACTGCCGGATAGCATTTCGCCAAACTGACCAAATACTTTAGCTTTGATTTTTTGCGTATCTTCTACCTGAAAGCGGTTTTCACCGGCAAAAATATAACCAGTATCACCAGTCTGACCACCAGATTCTGCATAAAACGGTGTGAAGTCAATCACGACCACACCTGATTCACCGGCATTTAACTGCTCAACAGCTTCACCATCCTGATACAAAGCCAGAACTTTGCTTTCATTCTGGCGTTGCTGATAGCCGGTAAATTCTGTGTCAGCACCTTCATAGGTAAGCTGAGTATTGGCTTTAAAATTCTGCGCTGCACGGGCACGGGCACGCTGAGCAGCCATTTCACGCTCAAACCCTTCTTCATCCAGACTGATATTACGCTCACGCGCAATATCAGCGGTTAAATCATATGGAAAGCCATAAGTATCATACAGTTTGAAAATTACCTCACCAGCCAGTGTCTGTCCGCCATCCTGCAAGGCACTTTCCAGCAGAGTCATTCCGGTTTCCAGTGTTTGTGCAAAACGGCTTTCTTCCTGTTTCAGTACATCACTGATTTGTGTCTGTTTTTCAACCAGCTCAGGATAGGCAGAGCCCATTTCCTGCACCAGATCCGTTACCAGCAAATGGAAAAATGCCTGTTTACAACCCAGTTTATAACCATGGCGTACAGCCCGGCGGATAATACGCCGCAATACATAGCCACGCCCCTCATTGCTGGGTAATACACCATCAGCAATTAAAAACGCACAAGAGCGGATATGGTCGGCAATGACTTTCAGACTCGGTACATCCTGACTATAGGGAATGCCTACAACACGGGCTACAGCATGCAGCAAATTGACAAACAGATCGATTTCATAATTACTGTGTACATGCTGCAATACTGCCGACACCCGCTCCAGTCCCATCCCTGTATCAACTGACGGCTTAGGAAGCGGATTCATGTTACCGTTTTCATCCCGGTTATACTGCATGAATACACAGTTCCAGATTTCTATAAAACGGTCACCATCTTCTTCGGCGCTGCCCGGAGGCCCGCCCCAGATATGTTCGCCATGATCATAAAAAATTTCCGAACAAGGACCGCACGGACCAGTATCGCCCATTTGCCAGAAATTATCAGAAGCATAACGTGCGCCTTTATTGTCACCTATACGGATAATTTTTTCCGGTGGCAGACCAATCTCATTTAACCAGATATCATAAGCTTCATCATCATCTGCATATACAGTTGCCAGCAGTTTTTCCGGTGGCAGGTTCAGCCAGTCCTTACTGGTGAGAAATTCCCAGGCAAAATGCAGGGCATCACGCTTAAAATAATCGCCAAAGCTGAAATTGCCCAGCATTTCGAAAAATGTATGATGGCGCGCGGTATAACCAACGTTTTCCAGATCATTGTGTTTACCACCGGCACGCACACATTTTTGTGCAGTTGTCGCACGGCTGTACGGGCGCTTGTCAAAACCCAGAAACACATCTTTAAACTGATTCATACCCGCATTGGTAAACAACAGGGTTTTATCATCCTGCGGAGGTACAAGTGAAGATGAAGGTACAACCTGATGACCCTTACTTGCAAAAAATTGAAGAAATTTAGAACGTAATTCTGCTGTTTTCATGGTAGTTTCAATAAGACGGGTGATTAATCGTATTCAGGCAGTCTGTATAAAACACAGACTGCCTGAACATAGATATAAAAACAGGACACTGGTTAGTCCACCTCAACCATCACCCTTGTTAAAATCATCCGCTTATCTTACCGCAGTTTTACGCATAAGCCTACCTGAACAGACGAAAATCCATGCCAAAATGACAATTCCGACAACACTAATGCCTTATGCGGTATAGTTACCCCCATACGAACAGATTGAAGTTACAAAGGTGGTTAACACATAACCATGCCAGCCAGCCTTGGCACATCTTTGAAAAGGACGGACATGAAAAACACAGCCTGTCTGGGTTTATCCGGTTTGATTTTATGTATTCTGACTGCATGCAGCGGTTCACACGACAATGCCGGTCCTCAACCGGCTTCTGCTGTAGCGGCCAGCAAACCTGGTAGTTTGAGCGACACCAAGACACTTAAAATATTTAACTGGTCAGACTATGTTGACCCGAAAACTATTGGTGAATTTGAAAAAAAATATGGCATTAAAGTCACTTACAATTTTTATGACAGTGACGAAACACTGGAAAGCAAAATTCTGACCGGACAGTCCGGCTATGATATTGTCGGGCCGTCCAACTCATTTGTCGGACGCCAGATTAAAGCCGGAGCATACCAGCCACTGGACAAAAATCAGTTGCCTAACTGGAAATACATTAACCCGAAATTACTGGATTTATTAAAAGACGTAGATCCGGATAATCAGTATGCGGTACCCAACTACTGGGGTATGAATACCATTGCAATCAATATTGAAAAAGTGAATGCCGCACTCGGTGCTACACCAATGCCGCATAATAGCTGGGATTTGGTGTTTAATCCTGAGTATACCGACAAACTGAAAAACTGTGGCATCAGTTACATGGATAGTCCGGTAGAGATGATTCCGCTAGCGTTGCATTATGCCGGCAAAGATCCGAACAGCCAAAGCAAAGATGATATAGATATTGCAGCTAATATTATCAAAGCGAACCGAAGCAATGTATTGCGTTATTCGTCTTCTGGTTATATCGACGATCTGGCACGCGGCGATGTTTGTGTAGCCATTGGTTTTGGCGGTGATTTGAACATTGCCAAACGACGCCGGCTGGATGCAACCGGTAAAAAAGATATCGTGGTACTGGTTCCGACTCAGGGAGTTTCTCTCTGGATAGATACATTAACTATCCCGAAAGATGCAACCAACCTCAAAAATGCCTATCGCTACCTGAACTGGATACTGGAACCGCAAATAGCGGCCAGAAACGCCAATTATGTTAGTTACGCGCCCTCAAGCATGCCGGCAAAAGAACTGATAAAAAAAGAATATCGCGAAGATAACAGTATTTTTCCGTCAGATGAAGTTCTGGCTAACAGTTATCTGGTATTACCGGCAAAATCGGATACCCTGAAATACGAATTGCGATTATGGCAAAATCTCAAAGCAGGAAAATAAATTTCCGGCTAAATCCCATGTTTGCAAAAGCCCCTCCTTTGAGAGGGGCTTGATACATTCTACTTTATGCAAATCAAAAACTGATGCCATTTAGCGGCACAGCTCAGGAAATTTTTTCCACGCTTGCGACAAAGTCATACCATTAGAATATAGATTAACTATACTTTGCGACATACCTGCTTTAACTACGTCTATCTGTAAACCTTCTGTCTGTGTGAAAGGATTTACCAGTGCCAGTGTCTGAGTGCCATTAGGATAGGAGCTGATTTTGTAAAATTCCTGCGGCAGTTTAAACCGTGACTGAAATTTTTCATGCAGACATTTACTCACTTCTGTCACCGACCGTTCAATACGCAGGCTGACTTCAGGTGGTGCGGTACGTTCAGGTTTCATTACAGGTAAGTTTTTTGACGATACCGCACAGCGAACATTATTGGTACCATAAGGCTGATTAGATTGCAATAAAGCCATTGCCATCGCTCTCGAATCACATTCACGCTCTTCAGCAACAGGAGGAGGAACCTGAGCACAGCCGGCCAGAATACTGACACAAAAACAGGGCCACCATAATATTTTTTTCCACAACATGCTTATCATTCCATGATCAGTATTAATATTTGTATTTAGTTATTCAGAAATTTAAGTTTTTTGCCAGCCTGCCATTACCTGCGGAGCTTGATTAATTAATCACAATTACAGAAAATAAAACTTCAACTGGCTAATAATGGTTTTCATCTGAATATAGCTGTCATATGCCAAATGTTATATTGAAAACAAAATAGCTATAATAACAGGCATATTTGAATATACACTAGTTTTATTATGATTTTTCCCTCTGCTCATTCTGTCAAAACCGTTACGCTGGCTCTTACCGGAGCATCGGGTATGCCTTATGCCAAACGTCTGCTGGGCTGCCTGTTACAGGCTGATATAAGGGTCTGGTTACTGTATTCACAGGCTGCCCAGATAGTCGCACAACAGGAAATCAACTGGCATTTACCTGCAAATGCTAAACAGTGTAATGCCGCATTGTGTGCAGAATACGGCGTAGACTTATCCATGCTTACTGTATTTGGCCGCGATGAATGGTTTGCACCTCCGGCCTCTGGTTCCAATCCCGCTGATGCAATGATTATCTGTCCGGCCAGCATGGGTTGTGTTGCTGCCATTGCAGCCGGCACTTCCGACCATTTACTTGAACGGGCAGCTGATGTATCGATTAAAGAAAATCGTCCGCTAATCATCGTACCGCGGGAAACGCCTTTATCAGCCATTCATTTGGAAAATCTGCTTAAACTGTCACGTTTGGGTGTATGCATTCTGCCCCCAGTATCCGGTTTTTATCAGCACCCTCAAACTATTCAGGATATGGTGGATTTTGTAGTTGGACGTATTTTGGACCAGTTGCATATACCTCATCAGTTGATTACACGCTGGGGTGAAAAAAATAATTCTTGACACATGTTTCAATAAGGTTTAAGGTTTAATGATGAAAAACGCAACCACTTTCTCTTTTGCTTATTATTGGTACCACACCTCGGTGCGGTGCTTTTTTGCGTTTATATAATATCTAATAAGCAAAATAAAAAAGTGAACCGCCCGGCCAAACCGAGGCGGTTTTTTGTTGCTACAAACGCCTCATACAGAAAGGCATTACAAATGAATCGACAACTACTGGAGAATAAAATGTCCGCATTACCGCTAAATCAGATACGGCAATCAGAATCACCTGTGGCTCAGCTTCAACGGTGGTACATGATTGTTGACGGCAATCAGCACCGCTCTGACCTATGTCAGCTACAGCCACAATTCCAGACTGCATTTATGCTTAGTGAAGCTCTGATTCCTCAGCTTCGCCTGATAGCAATGTTAATTGCTGCACAGCGTCTGGGCTTTGAACAACCTACTCCTGATATTATCAGTGATGAGGCAGATTGGTTTGCCGCACGTATTCTGGTAATGGGTGTAAGAATTTTTCATCTGGATATTACCCTGATACCCATGCTGAAAACAGCAAACAGCCGTGCACGCAGCTTCGCCCAAAAGCATAATCTGCCGTTTACTCCCGCACAAATGCGCATGAGCCTGCATGCTGGACGGCCGGAACAAATGCTGATTATTGAAACTGAAACTCAGTGCGAAGAAGATCTGGGGCTGGTAGAAAATAGTTTATATTTTGCTCACAATCTGTGTCTGAAAGAACATACCATTATTGCCGCATGCCTTACTCAATAAGCTTACACAGATATCAGATTAAATCAGTCTGCGTAATTTATGGCTTACTTTATAACGTGCGTAAACTGTTATCTGTTGTAAAAACGGTTCCAGCTGCTCGGCAGTAAAATTTGCATGAATATAATAGCAACCATCACCCGTAATTTTATACAGAGCCTGTACCTCAGCAAAGGTACTCACCAAATGCTCGAATTCAGCAAACCGGCTGCTATTCATATAAATAAAAATAAATTGTTCCGATATCAAGTGTTCAGTCAGTGTAAAACGTTCTATCACGCCGGTCTCAATCAGGTTCTGTACCCTTAGCCCCACTGCCTGTCCACTAAGAAATACTTTCTCACCAATTTCTTTCCACGACAAACGACTATTATTTTTTAATAAATCCAGAATTGCTCTGTCTTTTTTATCCATAGTTTCATCCTGAAAATAAATCGTGTATATCTTTTTCATCAGCCTATTCTGTCGAAAACAGATAAGGCGCATAATTAAATTATTAAAACCAACAGGATATAACTAATGAAACAAGCACTCATTATAATTGATGTACAAAATGATTATTTTTCAGAAGGTAAAATGGAACTGTACCAACCACAACTGGCACTGAAAAAAATATTGAAGGTTCGTGAGTATTTCCGCAATCAGCAGCTGCCCGTGTATTACATCCAGCATATTAATAATAAACCGGGAGCTACTTTTTTTCAGCCTGACAGCCATGGTGCAGAATTACATCATCAATTACTGCCGATTGCAGACACGAATGAATTTATAATTCATAAAAGCTATCCCAATAGCTTCTTACAAACAACCCTGCATGAATACCTTCAACAACAAAAGATAGAGCAACTGGTTATCTGTGGCATGATGACACACATGTGTGTCGACTCTACCACTCGTCAGGCAGTTGAATTCGGTTATCAGCCAATTGTTATTGCAGATGCATGTGCAACACTGAGTCTGGAGTTCAATAGCACCATCATTAGCGCGACAAATGTACAAAACAGTTTTTTAGCCGCATTGAATTATCTTGCTACTGTACAATCTGCTGAACAGTTCCTCAGTTAATACTTTTAATAGTATAAATTTTACTTGAATCGCAATTCAGTCAGCAGTTTACATAAATTTTTAGAAATACGCCTGTAAACCTTATTAGCAAAAAGAATAAACAGGTGTATTTATTTGTATTATTGACTCAAAGATGATAAATATTTCTAAATTATCTCTAAATTAGAGTTATATAAATTATTTGAAAAAGAAAAATTATGCCCAAAAAGATAATTAAATATAGGAAAAATATAGATTATCAATAATTTATTTGTTCAAATTTCACTAAGATTCACAAAGATTTTCTGGCTTCCTAAAATATAAATGATAAGTTTCATAAGAACCTCCTGTCCCGCCATCTTGTTCATATAATAAATATATTGTTCTTAAACCTTTAGAACTTAGTTCATACCCTACAGTCTCAAATCCGTTCCCTCTTTCAATTTTGCATATCTTTTTATAATTTATATTCACTCTTTTTAACGACTTAAATGGCGGAAGTATACAATTATTTGTAGTGTAATAACCAAAGCATTCATTATCAATACTTACCACTTCAGCACCAAAATTTGGATTAGAAGTTGTTGAATACCCTACCGTCCAAGGCATTTCTGTCCAATTTTGCTTTAATCTCATAGGAGCAAGACCATTAACATTAATTCGTACCATTGCATTTCGATAATAGGAAACTAAACCATCATCTGATTCAGAACTATCAACCCCATCAGTTTCCCAAATAAAATTTTCATTATTAACAAATGTATCCCATGCAATAAAATCTTTGCTTTCATTTGTAGGGATTTGCATAAATAATTTTATAAAGTCTCCTATTTCAAAGGATTGCAATGATTCTGCTTTTTGGGGGTAAACTGGATAAGCACAACATATCAAAGGCAGCATTAAAAACAAAAAGATAATCTGTTTTTTCATAATTCACCCCTTACTAATTATTAAATTGAATTTATTTTAATTATGTAAATTAATATTATTTAAAACAGTATTAAAATATATAAATAGCACTTTTTTCAGAATTTATTTATCCTAATAATAAGTGCTATTATTAATAACTAAAACAATCAGTTAGCCGACTGATACTCACATTGGCAGAAAACGGCTGGGATCCTGTGGCTGGCCATTTTCACGCAATTCAAAATGCAGCTGAGTTCGTTTAGCATCAGTATTACCCATAGTAGCAATCTGCTGCCCACGTTTGACCTGCTGACCTTCTTTTACCAGAATATTCTGGTTGTTACCATAGGCAGTCAGATATGTCTGATTATGCTGTACGATAATCAGATTACCATAGCCACGCAAACCATTACCGGCATACACTACTTTACCAGAAGCAGCTGCCAGAATAGGCTGCCCGGCATTACCACCATAATCAATACCTTTACTGCTGCCGCCATAACTCTGCAGAATATTACCGGCGGTCGGACGCTGCCATTCAATTCCGCTTACATTGCGGACGCCTCCAACACTCACTGTTTTACTGGTTGATACAGTACTTGTACTAGTTGGTGTAGTTGTCGTGGTTGTACTGGTAGTAGTAGTAACATTTGCTGTTTGTACAGGAGCAGTCACAGTAGTAGTTGTGTTTGTGCTACCTGCCGGCGCCACATAGCCGGCAGGCTTCACGCGCAGAACCTGCCCTATCTTAATATTATTCTCTATTATATTATTCCATGAACGCAGATTATCCTGAGTAATCTGATAACGTTTGGAAATGTTATATACCGTATCTCCGCGCTGTACCGTATGCGTTGCTGCATTAATATCAACCGGAGAGTAATTGCCCACATAACCAGTAGAAGTACCTGCAGCGGCAGGTGTATAAGCCGGAGCTGTATTTGCCGGTGGCGTATAAGGAGCAGCACCATATGGATTGTCGGCAGTGGTAGCAGCAGTACCTGTAGTTACATCACTGCTACCCGTTTCTGTCGGTGCTGCCGGCTGTTTGAAAAGGGTACAGGCACTTAATGCCAGTACCAGCAAGCACCAGCCGGAACGATTCACACTTTTTTTCAACATAACGGTTTACCTTAAATCATTGCAATATTCAGGGGGTGCCAGCGCAACAGCGGCGGCAATAACCAATTCAGACAGTATCATAAACAATGACCAGCATTGTGTAAAATAGCATCGGGCATAAATTATTTTAACATGTCCTAATGATTGTGTTTATTCTGATAACTTTTTAGCATTAATTGCCCAATCATATAAGGCTTTTCGGTTTTCACCACTAATCTGCGCAGCCAGTACAGCAGCCTGCTTGGTTGACAGTTCCTGCACTAAAATCTGCATAATATTAATAGCTTCAGCAGACAGCTCGGTATTTTTTTCTACTGGTGCCGGATGAAGTACCAGTACCATCTCACCACGTTTCTGATTAGCATCTGCCTGTACAATCGACTGAATTTCAGAAACTGTGCCGCATAGATAGGTTTCATGAGTTTTACTGATTTCACGTGCCAGCATCAGAGTACGTTGCGGATAAAGTAAAACCATTTGTGCCAGTGTATCTGTAATTCTGTGGGGCGTTTCAAACATAACTACCGGATAAGATACTTCTTTCCATAACTGTAGCTTTTGATGACGTTCACCACTTTTTGCCGGTAAAAATCCCGCAAAATAAAAATCTGACTGAGTAACTCCCGCAACACTCAAAGCTGTCATTACTGCACTCGGGCCTGCTACCGGTAATACCTGATAACCGGCCGCACGTACCCGTGTTACCAGCCGTGCACCAGGATCACACACTGCCGGCGTACCGGCATCAGAAACCTGTGCCACTACCTGACCGGCAGCCAGAGCAGCAATAACGCGCTCTGCCATACTTTGTTCGTTCTGTTCACGCACACTGATCAATCGTGCAGAAACACCGTATGCACGCAGTAATTGCTGTGTTACCCGTGTATCTTCTGCACAAATTAAATCTGCCCGGGATAATACTGCCAATGCATGAAAACTCAGATCTGCCAGATTACCAATCGGAGTAGCCACTACATAAAGGGTTTGCGGTACAATGCTGGCAACAGCTTTCTGGTAATGGGCTTGCATTTATAAATCCGTAATCTGATTAAACTTTAGCATCAGGCATTAAACTGAAAACTCCGTACATAAGCCTGAAACTGTTACTATACCACGTAGTGATAATGTTTCAGAGTTTACGGTTAACAATTGCACGGGTTATAAACCGTATAATAGTGCCGTTTCAGAAGTCACGCAGCCTGAAACCTGCACAGGGGTATTTACGCGTAACACATTGTGAATACCAAGCATATTTCATGCTCCCGCCTTAATTAACAAATTAATTTATATGACAGAATCCATCTCCGTCCATCAACATTTTGCCGATAGTGCCCAGCTTCTGAACGAGTGTGCAGACTTACTGGCTGAACCAATTGCCGAAGTTGCTCAGGGAATACTGATGGCCTTGATGAGTGATGGCAAGCTGCTTATTGCCGGTAATGGTGCATATGCATCACTGGCAAACACGCTCGCCGCCTATATGGTGACCCGATTACAACAGGAACGCATGGCACTGGCCGCCTTATCACTGTGCAATAATCCTTCTGTACTCAGCATATTAACCGACAGCGGTCCTAACGATATGTTTGCCAAGCAAATTCACGCACTTGGCAAACAGCATGATATGCTCTGTGTACTATCGGCAGATGGTCAGAATATCAATCTGGTTAGTGCGATTAAAACCGCGCATGAACGTGATATGCGAGTGCTGGCGATTACCGGCGGAAGCGGTGGTGAAGTTGCCGGATTATTGCGCGATGACGATCTCTGGCTCAATGTACCCGGCGACCATCCTTTACGTGTACTTGAGGCACATCAGGTAACTATTCATGCCTTGTGCGCACAGATTGACCAATTATTGCTAGGTGGTATATAACCTGCAACAACCAATTTACAGGTGTATTTCATGAAAAAATATCTTTCTGCTCTGGCATTGGGACTTTGCCTGACCACTACCCTGACCGGCTGTCCGGCTGTTCTGGTAGGTGGTGCCACTGTTGGTACGCTTTCAGTTATCGACCGACGTACTACTGGCGCACAGGCAGATGACAAAATAATGGAAGTTCGGATTCATGATGGTGCTATCTCATACCTGAATAGTCAGGCACAGGAAAGTAAATTCCAGCCTACACTCTCCGTTATCAGCTACAACCGACAGATATTACTGCTTGGCTTAGTAGCCAGTGAAAATGATAAAAATCTGGTAGAGCGAGTTGCCCGTGCCCAGCCTGCGGCACAAAAAATCTATAACTACATTGATATTGCCACTCAGAATCGTAAATTAAGTCATGTTACAGATGATACCTGGGTTACCTCAAAGATACGTTCCAATCTGCTAAATACCAAAGGCGTATCGGCAAATCACGTCAAAGTAGTTACTTATAATGGCGTCACCTATGTAATGGGTATTCTGACACCAGATGAACAACAGGCCGCTACAACGGCCATCAGTACAACGTCTGGTGTTCAGAAAGTTATTACTTTGTATCAAACCTTTGAAAATACTCCGAAGAGTACACCGGCCAATCCCTGATAACCGACATTCTGCTGCGATACAACCATATAGACCAAACTTATCGAAGCAGTAAATTGCCAGTACCTGATTAGCGTAAACAAAATTTTGCGTATAATAACGATATTATACGCAACGATATCCCTGAAGGATTACCTATCATGAGCACTAAACCTACCGCACCGGAAACAAAAAACAAAAAAAAAGCGGTTAAAACTGGTCTGAGTACATTCACCAAAATTCTACTGACTTTATTTCTGATTCTGGCCATATTTGTTGTTTGGTTTGTTTTTCACGCATGGCAAGTTCTGAATTCAACCTCTGAAACCACAGAGTTCGCCTCGCAGGCAAGCTTTGAAGTACTGACCCCGACCGGTGCACCGGTAACAGGCAGTAATGTTCCAACACCAGTATTTTCACCCAATCCTGCTATAGCTGCTTCAGAGAGTACAGAACCTGATACTGCTTCCGAACCTGCTCTACCTGCTACTACCGGCAGAGCTAATACCAGAGACAGAGCCACCCCGGAAAATACACAAGAAATTCGACCTATTACGCCCACAAATGTACCAGCTGCCACTAA
Organism: Snodgrassella alvi wkB2; assembly: GCF_000600005.1. NCBI lineage: Bacteria > Pseudomonadati > Pseudomonadota > Betaproteobacteria > Neisseriales > Neisseriaceae > Snodgrassella > Snodgrassella alvi. Next base: position 641,957 of record NZ_CP007446.1, on the reverse strand, counting down.
TAGAGAAAATAACTCTGAAACTCCTGTTAATACCGCTCCGACAACAAAACCAAAACCCGCAGCAAACGGAAATAACGGCAAACCGCTGGATAATCTGTTTTAAACCAATATTCACAGCAACAATAACGCCCATCCTGATGATGGGCGTTATTTATGGCCAACTGGTGACCCTGACAAAATTTCATAGTTGTATTTAATCATTTTAAAGGCAGCAGAAAACCATTGCTATGTACGCAACAAATTAGCATACATAACCAAATATTCAGAATTTTGATAGATGAAGTTCGATGAGTGCTTAAGCAGTACACACTATCAATACATTATTGATAGGGGTTCTCCACTGCGTTCATCAGTTCGCTCAGATAAGCGCGTAACTGCTTTTCCTGACACCCCATCAGTAGTCCGTCTTCAAAAGCTTCCTGTGCCAGCTCATAGATCTCCTGCATATTTTGCTGCATCACCTTAATTTTTTCAGTGCAAGAGACCACATTGCCCGCATCATCTACCCACTTCGGCATCGGTGGTAAAGGTTTCATCAGTGTTTCACCCTGCGCGCAGTCACAAAAGCACGAGACCAATAACCCTGTTCAATACTGGTAATTTCAATATTCTTACCCGTACGCGGCGCATGGATCATCCGGCCATTACCGATATACATACCAACATGGGAAATTCCACCACCACCCGGACTAAAAAATACCAGATCCCCCGGCTGCAAACTGGTTCGGCTGACTGCTTCACCTACCGTAGCCATCTGCCGTGAACTGCGCGGCAAAGTAACACCCATACTGCGCCGAAAGATATATTGCATAAAACCACTGCAATCCAGTCCGCTTGTGGGTGAATTTCCGCCAAAATGATAGGCAACACCAAGCAGTCCCATTGCGTTCATAATCAGGTCACTGGCGTCATCACCTGTACGCACAGCCGGTGTAGCAGTCCTGTCACGAATCAAACGCTCCAGCGCTGCATTATCCAGACCTTCATCCGGCGCCGCCATTACCGGCGAAATCAGAATGAAATTGGCACACAAGCATACCGTTGCCGTCTTCATTAATGTTTTTATCCACTTCATGCCAACATTATTCCATCAGTTCATCAAACAATTCTGCTATCCTGTAAATAGCAATTGTTCGGGACATCATCATATGTATTCACCCAGCTCATCCCATATCAGCGATTGGGCGCGTATGCGCGAAATTATCACCATTCTGGCCAGACATGGTCTGGGTGAATTTCTTGTTCGTATCAAATTACCAAGACGCTGGTACAAACACTCCGACCCATCAGGCCAGAATCACCAGCACTACCTGAGCACACCAAAACGAGTGCGGCTCGCCTTTGAAGAGCTCGGACCAACATTCATCAAACTCGGACAAATATTGGCTACCCGTACCGATGTCTTCGGAGAAGAATGGACAGAGGAATTTGCCCATCTGCAAAACAACACACATCCTCTTCCGATTCCAGACATCAGAAATATTATTCAGGCTCAGCTTAACCAGCCACTGGAAAGCATTTTCAGTAATATAGAAGCTCAGCCTGTCGGCAGCGCATCCATAGCACAGGTTCACCGCGCCACACTTATCAGCGGAGAACAGGTCGCCATTAAAGTTAAACGCCCGGGTATTGAGTCAACCGTAGCAGCTGATCTGCGTATTCTTAACCACATAGCACAACTGCTTGAATCGGAAATACCCGAGTCCAGACGTTACTATCCGGTACAAATGGTGCAATATTTTGCCCGTTCACTCGAAAAAGAAACAGATTTGTCTGCCGAACGTCGCAATATGCAACATTTTTCCCGTCTTTACAACCATCAGCAGCAAATCCATATACCACAAACTTATGCGGCATATTCTAACCGGCAAATATTAGTACAAGAATATATTGACGATACTTTACTTAAAAATCTTGATTTCACCGGCTGGGACAAGCAGCAGCGAAAAAATCTTGCAGCCACACTGGTCGATACCATTCTTGATATGATATTACAGCATGGTTTATTTCACGCAGACCCGCATCCGGGTAATATTTTAGTACGAAATGATGGACGAATCACCTTAATTGATTTCGGACTTGTCGGCCGGCTAAGCCAGCAGCGCCATCAGGAAATCATCACTCTGATTCATGCACTGCTGGAACACGACCAGTTTGCACTGCAATATGTTCTGTCCAACTGGGCGCAGGGAGAAATTATTAACGAAGACCAGCTCGGAACAGATGTATTGGAAATGCTGAATAATTATGAGCAGCTCAATAGTAAAGAACTGCGTATCAGTCAGATAATTAACGATATTACCCATATTATTCGTGAACATGGTCTCACCCTGCCTGCGGATCTGATTATCCTGTTCAAATGCCTGATTACCCTTGATGGCGTTATAAAAAAAATAGACGGCGACTTTGAACTGTTAAATCATGCACGAAACACCATCAAAAACGTACTGCGCAATCGCTTTAACATCCAGTCAATCTGGCGCCACAATAAAATACAGTTACATCTTTTAGCTCAGTTAATAGATACACTACCCCAAAATCTATTACGTCTAAGTAAACGCATCCGGCACGGACAGCTCCCTGTTAACCTGAACATTCAGCACATCGATAAATTTAACAACCAGCTGGATAAAGTTGTTAATCGCCTGACAATGGGAATTGTTACAGCGGCACTTATCATTGGCTCATCTATTGTTATGAGTATTAATTCCGGTCCGAAAATATTCGGCCTGTCGTTTTTCGGACTGATTGGCTATTTACTGGCATTCAGCAACAGCCTCTGGGTAATCTGGTCAATCTGGCGCTCAGGACGACACTGAATCAATCCCGCAGTTACTCACAGTTACCCTTGTAAGAAAACAGCTGATACCATTAAAATATATACTTGAAGTAATAGAAATCCCTTCACACAGCAAATGTGTTATTGAAAACTGAATAACCACGTGGTTCGCAATCCATCCCACGAAAAAAAACTAGGAGCCCTGCTACACATGTATCAACTGTATTCTGCAATATCATCTTCTCTTAATGATAAATCTTTCTTCTTTGGCTTTTAGACAGAAAATATGTTTAAAATCGCCAAAGAATTCCAGTTTGATGCCTGCCATATGCTGGACGGGCATCAGGGCAAATGTCATAACCTGCACGGACACACCTATCGCCTGATTGTCGAAGTAAGCGACCAGCTACATCAGCAAGGATCCAGCAAAGAAATGGTTATGGACTTTTCCGACATCAAAAAAATCATTAACCAGCATATTATCAGCCTGCTGGATCATGCCTATTTGTATGATGAAACGAATAGCAACGAATGTAAAATCGCAGCCCTCCTTCGCCAAATGGAGCGAAAAGTATTTGCCTTTCCCTGTCGCACTACTGCTGAAAGCATGAGCCAGTTTATCTTCAACAAGCTTACGGCTCATCTGCCAGTATCCAAAATTACCCTATGGGAAACCCCTACTTCCTATTGCGAATATCAGAATACCAGCTCATGATCCAGTTTAATATTGTCGAAATCTTCGAATCCCTGCAGGGCGAAGGCTACAATACCGGTATGCCTGCTATTTTCATCCGTCTGGCAGCCTGTAACCTCAAATGTCCCTGGTGCGATACTGACTTCATGAATTACCAAAGTATGAGTCTGGAGCACATCCTCAATACCGTCAGTCAGTTTCAGAGTAAAAACATTATCATTACTGGCGGCGAACCTACTATCAACAAAAAACTGCCCTTACTTTTACGCGCACTTAAACAGGAAAATTATTATCTTGCCATCGAAAGCAATGGTTTGGGCACAGTAGACCCGCTTATCGACTATATAGCCCTGAGCCCGAAGTTTCATTACCGGCAACAATATCCGTTTCCACTACAGCGCCAGGCTGACGAAGTACGCATCGTAGTTGAAAACCATCCGGATTTTCTTACCTTCTGCCAGAACATAGAACAACAGATTCAGGCCAGACACTATTTTCTTTCACCCTGCGAACAAAACAACCAGTTCAATATGCTTACTACATTACAATATCTCGGCAGACTGAATCAAAACCGCCATAATAATAAATGGTTGCTAAGCATTCAGACACACAAACTGGCCAATATAGAATAATATTTCTGCTCATTTATGTATTCTGCCGGCGATTCAAAATCCTTGAAAAAATCCAAATCAGCCTAATATTATTAGAAAATATATTTAAAAATTAAAATCAACATTTTTATTGTAACAATTCATCATTATTGTGCACATTTCGCCAACAATTGTTACAATATAATTAACCAGAGAAATTATTTACTGACAAAATCACGGAGAATATTATTCATGAAATCTCGTAACACTTACGATTTTACCCAGCTGGGTCAGGCAGGGGACAACCAGCAAACCGTTGTTCTGCGCAAAGCCTACAGCCTGCTCGGACTTTCTTTCCTGCCCTGTGCTGCAGGTGCTTACGCAGGTAATTATATAAATTTCTATGCTCTGTTTAGCAATTCATGGCTATCAGTTGTAGCGTTTTTTATTCTCGCTTACGGGCTGATGTTTGCAATTGAAAAAAACCGTTATAACAATCTGGGTATAGCCTTGTTAATGGTTTTTACTTTTGTTATCGGATTTTTCATCTCTCCGCTTTTACAACTTGCTGTGGCTTCTGCTGTCGGATCACAAATTGTAGGTATGGCAGCATTAATGACAGCGGCCGTATTTTTTACCATGGCAACAATTGCTCATCGTTCCAAATCTGAAATGAAAGGTATTGGTCAGTTTCTGGTCGTTGGAGCAGTTGTTTTAATTATCGGTATGATTCTGAATATGTTTATGCATTTACCGGTTTTGTCACTCACTATTGCAGCCGGTTTTGTCATTTTCAGTTCACTGATGATTATGTGGCAAATCCGTACAGTTATTGCCGGTGGTGAAGACAGTGCAACCAGTGCAGCACTCACTCTGTTTGTCTCTTTGTACAATATCTTTACCAGTCTGATACAAATTCTGCTGGCTATAATGGATAACCGCTAAAATACATACCAACTACAAAACTGCCTGAACATCTGTTAAGTTCAGGCAGTTTTTATTTCTGCAAAATCATGTACACCCAATCCATAGCCATATTATTTACCTGCAACCCCGTTTAACATATTATTCTCTTATATAATGCCTTTTATATAACAAACCAACATGAACGAAACCATTCACTGGACAGAAAACGCACAAAACATGCAGGCAGACTGGGGAGGCGACAGCCGCCATCCCGCTCCGAAACACATTCAGGCTATCACTCAGATCAGCGCTGAACAGGCGATTCAACTCATGCGTCAGCATACTGCATTGCTCTGGCGCGGTGATTATCATCAGGGTAAACAACTACTGGCTGCGATTAAAAAACGTGTTCGCAGTAAAGCCCGTATTCATACTGATTTTCATAAACATCGTTTGCAACAGGCTCAGCACAGCCGCCTGTTCCAGCTTCTATTAGTAGAGATTCAACCTCAGGGCATACTTAACAATAGTCGCGCACCAGACATTGCAGCTGCTCTGAACGACGTATTCGGCAAACCCAATCAGAACGCCCTACTTCTGCCATTGCATCTGTTATTAGGCTATATTGGCGCTTATGAGTGGCATAAAACCGGTGTTTCCATTCCTGCATTGCAAGGACAAAAAATCCATGTTCCTTACGGTGTATTTTCGCCCGTACGCGGTGAATATCTTGAACTGGTTGCCCATGCAGCACTTCCCTCTGCCTGTCAGACAGCATGGGACATCGGAACCGGCAGTGGCGTACTGGCAGCTATACTCGCACAGCGTGGAATACCTGAAATCATTGCAACAGATAATAACCCGCGCGCCATTGTATGCGCACAAGCAAATATAGAGCGTCTGGGTTTAAATAAACAAATTCATATTCAGCATACCAGCCTGTTTCCTGAGGGCAAGGCCGATCTTATTGTCTGCAATCCTCCATGGTTACCCGCAAAACCAAGCAGCGATATAGAAACCGCACTCTATGACCCCAACCATCAAATGTTGAAAACATTTCTGGAAAATATCAGAAACCACCTCTCAGCAAACGGGCAGGTATGGCTGATTATGTCCGATATAGCTGAACATCTGGGCTTACGCCCCTCAGAAGCCTTACATCAATGGATAGAAGCAGCAGGGTTAAAAATTATTCATAAAATCGATACTCAACCCACGCATCAAAAAGCCCGGGAACAACATCATCCACTTTCCTATGCCCGTAATCGTGAAATCACTTCTTTGTGGCAATTAGGCATTCAATAAAACAGGTGTTTGCATTACTATGCAAACACCTGTTTTATTCTTCATCGTACATACAAACAAAAAATCCATTCACAGACATAAGCTATAATTTAGTAAACTTAATATCACCGGAAACCACTTCCAGAATCCAGCTCACCCTTAACACAAAAATTATTGATTTATTTAGAATTACAAGTCATAAATATCTTTTTCAGATATATCACCATTGCCTGGCGCCAAATTGAAATTAATTTCAGTTTGTAAGAAATTCAGTTGAAAAGCATATATTTTAATTACTAATCCAGACACATATTGCAAAAAACCTTCTTCCTTAATCAATATCTGCTTCATCATTTTTATTACTCAAAACACTATCTGTACTCTTTACCCGCAGATACAGTAAACCTTTTACTTAAACTATCTAAATACAGTTCCAGATAATTACAGATATACTTAATATTAAGTATAAATATACAACTGAATTCAAAGCTTAAATATATATCAATAAAACATATAAAATTTTGTATTAATTACTTATTACATTTCTATTACTTCCTGCTATTTATCTTTGAATAAAACATTGATTGCAGTAAGATATATTTTTCATTCCGAGTATATGAACAAAACCATTTCTTCATTGTATGATTTATCTTATTAAGAGATCATCAATTTATATACATCACATCATTATGCATTACTTAATTGTTATTTGTTTGCTCACAGCATCCAACCTGGTCATGACTACTGCATGGTACTGGCATATTAAACCCAATAATTACCAATTTCCGCTCTGGCGGATTATTTTGATTAGTTGGGGAATTGCTCTATTTGAATATTGTCTTGCAGTGCCTGCCAATCATCTGGGAGCACATTGGGGGATTAAACCATTTCAACTGAAGATTATTCAGGAAGTAGTGACACTGGTCGTATTTACTCTGTTTGCGATTCTTTATTTAAAGGATGAGTTCAGACTTAACTATTTAATCAGCTTCGGCTTTATTCTTGGTGCAGTGTATTTTGCTTTTAAACGCTAATCTGTAAAACCACCACCTGAACATCCCGATTTTTAAGGACGCAATTGCGTCCTTTTTCAAACACAGACTTATATCAAGCTTTAGGTAAAGTTACGCCCGTCTGCCCCATATATTTACCGGCACGATCCTTATAAGAAGTAGCGCACTCTTCATCACTTTCAAAAAACAATACCTGTGCCACCCCTTCATTAGCATAAATCTTTGCCGGTAATGGCGTGGTATTGGAAAATTCCAGAGTTACATAGCCTTCCCATTCAGGTTCAAATGGCGTGACATTAACGATAATACCGCAACGTGCATAAGTGGATTTACCCAGACAAACAGTCAGAACATTGCGCGGGATACGGAAATATTCCACAGTACGTGCCAAAGCAAACGAATTAGGCGGAATGATGCAAAAGTCGTCTTCAACAGTTACAAAATTACGCGTATCAAAATTTTTCGGGTCTACAATAGTACTGTTGATATTAGTAAAAATCTTGAATTCGCGTGCACAGCGAATATCGTAGCCATAGCTGGAAGTACCATAGGAAATGATTTTTTCACCGTTTAACTGCTTAATCTGATTAGGTTCAAACGGTTCAATCATGCCGTGCTCTTCACTCATACGGCGTATCCATTTGTCTGACTTAATACTCATGACAGTATCCTTAATAAATTTAGCGCATTATACCGAAGCCAATGCCATAGTTGCAGGCAAATTGCGACTATTTACGCCGTTTAAAGCCATTATTCCGGTAACCAACCGCCCAAATGATGCACCAGCTCAGCAAGCAGATCGCCTAAGGCTTCTGCCATCAGTATTTGTGATGCAAAGGTTATACTTTGCATATCGTCTCCCTGCCCTGCAGCTTCCTCCTGAATCACATCCAGAAACTGAATACGTTTAAGAGTAAAATCCTGCGTCAGCACAAAACGTACTCTGTCCTGCCAGCATAACCCCAACTGAGTAACAACCTTACCATTTTTGACCAGATTAACCACTTCCTCTGCGGTTAAATCCTGATGGCTGATACGAACTACAGGTGCAGCATCACCTAATCCTTTGAGTTCACAATCACAGTCCAGTTCAAAATGACCGGCCGCATCTCCTCTTAACAGCCATTCCGTCATCAGACTGCCAGGCGACTGCTGAGTGCGTGGCAGCTTCGCTTCCAGTCCGCCCAGTGCCTCACGTAATTTCGTAAGCAGCATTTCAGCACGATTGGCATTGGCCTGATTAATCATTAATAAGCCGCGCTGAGTATCAATAATGGCTTCTGTTTTACCACTTTTAGTAAAAGCACGCGGTAACAAATCATCGGTGATGGTTTCTTTCAGCTCCATCTTCTCCTTACGCCCGACATTCCGCCCTTCAGCTTCACGAATCTCATTAATTTTTTCGTCAAGAATATCGCGCACCACGGCTGCCGGTAATACTTTTTCTTCTTTTTTGAGCGCAATGCGCCATGTATTCTGTGCCGGAAATACCATCTCAGGGCTAAACGATACAGGACTGGCAAAACCAATACTGTCCCAATCCAATCCCATACACGGCTTAAACTGAGCTTCGGTCAGCTTATCAACCAAAGTTTCTAAATTCGGCAGATTGTCTTTATTGAGCGGATAAATACTTAATTGCTTAAACCACATGCGTAATTTCTTTCACAGCCAACTAGGAAATGAGTGATTATACGGCAGCTTGAACCTAAGTGCGTTATCTATACAACTTAATAAAAATAATAATTGCTCAAATAAATAACCAAGTTAATTTCTTCAAAAATATTAATATAGTATAAGAATTGACCTAGTTAATCATCTCAATAGCTTTATACACATCAAATTTATTGTACATAAAACAACACAAACTAATAAATTATTCCATTTCAAATTAAAAAAAGCCAAATAACTTGGCTTAAATATATATATGGTCGTAATATCTAAAAATATATTTACATAAAATGTGTATTAGGCAGTCAGCTTTTGTTTGTTAACTATTTCTATATGTTTTTAACATTGAATTAAAGTGGAATGGCATTTTATAAAATGGTGATTTTTACTTGTATAGCAATTTTTTTTTCATTAATAATCATCTTTTCCAATAAAAAGCAAAAACCACCAGCTCCAACATCACGCAATCGTATTCAGAAAAGCTCGGCTTCGCAAATAGCCAAACCTCATCAAGATAATATTTTGTCTGTAGAAACAGAATCTGAAAAATCAGAATATGATAGCAACACGCAACAACCCTATTCTCAAAATAATATCAATTCAGTTATTATCGAGTTATCGACTCAATATAATAATGATAAACAATCAGTTAATAAAAATGAAGATGATGAACTGGTAACTTTTACAATTACCTCCGATAATTATTCAAAAAAATCAGAAATTCAGGATATCGAAGACGGACGCTGGCTCCCGCAGGATAGTTCAATTACCATTCAAAACCGGGAATTGAACAAAGGATTTATTTTCTACGGCAGTAAATTAATGGGATTAAACGGATACAGTAGTGAAGATAGTTTGATTGATCCTGCTTTACCTGTGTCTAAACCAGTTGAAATTGAAAATGAGACTGAATTCTATACTGATGCTACATTATGCTATTGGCCAAGCTATTCAGAACTTTCTCCTCAATGTCGCGGGATATATTTAGATTGGCTGGCATCTGATCGTTCTCATCCCAATATGCCTATAGGCTATGTTTTCCTATATTTTTATGGTTTGGAACGTCGCATCATTGCCAATAAAAACTCTATTCATTTAATTGATATAAAAGAATATTTTGAGATATTTTATGAAATAATACGTTTACGAAAAATTTATGACAGTAATTATTCTTTTAATAATTATTCGGGCAATTTACTGGCATTAATGATCTATTTACGTCCAGCTATTACCAAACAGCTGAAAAATGAATTATTCCAATTTTCAAATGAATTATTTTTTAAACTGATACTGGCTGTAACAGTAAAAAATGAAAAACCTGTAAAGGCAAGCTTAGCGTTAGACTGGTTAGATTACACTCCTGAATATTATTTCAGAACAGCTGCACGACGCTGTAAAGAGGAGTTTCGACAGCTTTTTTTTCTGAAATTTAATAAACATTTTCCTGCGGGTATCCTGATTAAACCTAATAAGACAAGATTAAAAATCGACTATCAGGCTGCAAATCGCTCCATTGGTTTTTGCCAATGGGATAATCCCAATTTACCAGACCCAAGCATATTAACAAAACCTTTAAAAAGCTTGATTGCAATAGCGGAACTATGTACAAATTTACTGGGTGAATACAGCCGTTACTTAGCAAGAGAAAATTCTTCCCGTAACGATATTACTGCCCTAACTTTGTTGCCGGCAGAACTGTTTAATAAAAATGATTCTGCTGTAATTAAACAGTTCAGAGCATGGGTCAATCATGTCTTGCTGGAGCAGAGCGGTTTGGCTTCGGTAAAGGATTTTTGGAAAAATATCAATACCGAATTACCAAAAGCAATTAATAAAAAAGAAAATGAGCTGATGCAGCGGATGGCAAACAAATTTGGTTTAACTATAATACCTGACAGCCGCATTCAAACAATTAAAATCAATCCTGAAGATAAAATTGTACTACATGATTCTCCGGATTTAGTGAATTTTCAGCCCAGTGCAGAGTTTCGATATACTGAGCTATTAATAAGACTAGGCGTAATCGTAGCAAATATTGATGGTTTCATTCATGAGAAAGAAAAAGAATTACTAAAACGTTTTATAGATTCTAATCAAAATTTACAAGATACAGAAAAACAGTATTTACAACTTTTTTTATTATCGTGTTTGAATAATACTCATGGCATGCAAGGTTTAAGAGATAAAATAGCAAAACTTGATTCCAACCAAAGAAAAATTATTAGTCATCTGCTCATTTCCATTGCTCTGGCAGACGGTGATGCAGCACCTGCTGAAATCAAACAGATTGAAAAATTATACACTGCTTTAGGGTTAGACAAATTTACCGTAGTCAATGACATTCACACACTATCAGCATCCTCCAACAAAGCTCTGCAAAAACAACCATTAGCAGCATCAGAAAATAATAAAACTGATACAGATAAAAAAAGCAATATTATCCTTGACTCGGCTATTCTTAAACTGCATGAAAGCGAAACCAGTGATGTGCAATCGTTACTAAGCTCTATATTTACTGATATTGAAGAAGAACCGACAGTACCTCAGCCTGAATTGCCGGATAACCAGAATCTTGATAGCACTCATCAACAGTTCTTAAACATTTTGATTACAAGAGAACATTGGAAGCGTGATGAATATATTGAATTATGCAAAAAATTTAATTTATTGCCCGACGGTGCAATTGAAACCATAAACGAATGGGCCTATGAATGTGTAGATGCACCACTTATAGAAGAAAATAATGATATTTATATAGATTTTGAAATATTAACTGAATTACAAGGATAAAATGATGACAGAAAAAAAAATCAGAGCAAAAGAAAGAGATGCAATTATTCAATCCCTGAAAGCAGGTGTTACCCCGAAAATCGGTATTCAGTATATACAGGTGGGAAGAGTTAATGAATTAAAAGCCATGATACAAGATATCCAGCGTATAGAAGATGGAGGAGCTGCTTTCAGGCTGATTATTGGTGACTATGGTTCAGGCAAAACTTTTTTTATGAGTGTAGTAAGAGCAATTGCACTGGAACGGAAATTTGTAACATTACATGCAGATTTATCTCCAGACAGACGCCTGCATGCTACTGGTGGTCAGGCCAAAAATCTCTACTCAGAATTAATGAAAAATATGTCTACACGTAATAAACCTGATGGAAACGCCCTGACCAGTGTTGTAGAAAAATTCATTACCCAAGTTCAGAAAGAAGCAGAAAGCAACGACTACAGTGTAGAGAAAGTTATTCATAAAAGACTCACAGCCATATCTGAAATGGTTGGAGGTTATGATTTTGCCAAAGTTATTGAAATATATTGGAAAGCAAGCGAAGAGGATAATGAACATTTAAAAGCTTGTGCGATTAAATGGTTAAGAGCAGAATACAGCACCAAAACCGATGCCCGCAATGATTTAGGGGTGAGGACCATTATTTCCGACGCTTTTTTTTACGATGCTTTAAAAATAATGAGTCTATTTGTACGACAGGCTGGTTATAGCGGATTATTGGTTAATCTGGACGAAATGGTAAATTTATATAAGCTAAGCAATACACAGGCCAGAAAATCTAATTATGAGCAAATACTACGCATATTAAATGATTGCTTACAGGGAAATGCTGAATATATTGGCTTCTTATTAGGTGGAACACCTGAATTTCTGCTTGATCCTTACAAAGGCTTATATAGTTATGAAGCATTGCAAACAAGACTTGCAGAAAATAATTTTGCTAAACAAGCAGACGTAATCGATTACTCATCCCCAGCATTACATTTAGCCTGTCTTTCCCCTGAAGAATTATATATTTTACTAAAAAATCTTCGGCATATTTATGCCTCAGGAGACAGTACTAAATACCTTGTCCCAGATGATTCTTTAACGGCATTTCTGATTCATTGTAACCAAACCATCGGAGAAGCCTATTTCAAAACGCCACGTAACACTATTAAGGCATTTTTGGATATGCTTACCGTTATAGAACAACATCCAGAGATTTCATGGCAGCAACTACTTGAATCACTCAAAATAGAAGAAGAAAAAAACTCTGATATGGAAATAGAAATTGAAAATGATGATAATCTGACAGATTTCAGACTGTAATGCAAAGCTATCATTTACTAAACCAAAAAGTAAAGAAGTGGATTTACCAGCAAGGTTGGAATAGCCTGCGAGAAATTCAGCAACTTGCTATTGCTCCGATACTTGCTGGAAAAACCGATGTACTAATTAGTGCCTCAACAGCTGCAGGCAAAACAGAAGCTGCATTTTTGCCTGCCTGTAGTAAATGCATGGAAATACAAAATGGAGTAAGTATCTTATATATCAGTCCATTAAAGGCATTGATTAATGACCAGTATCGTCGCCTTTATAGTCTGACGAAAGTGCTGTCGATGCAACTTACCCCATGGCACGGAGATATTCCTGCAAACCAGAAAACTAAATTTAAAAAATCTCCCTCTGGTATTCTGCTAATTACACCAGAATCGTTAGAATCAATGCTTCTCAATGATTCTGGCTGGTTCCGAAAAGCTTTTCAGTCATTGCAATATATCATTATTGATGAATTTCATGCTTTTATCGGTCAAGAAAGAGGCATACAATTATTATCATTGCTAACTCGTACTGAACACCTTATAGGCAAGCTAAAAACACCAGTTCCACGCATTGCCTTAAGTGCTACATTAGGCGATTTAAACAGTGTTCCTCTGTCGCTACGACCAAATCAAAGACTCCATTGCCAGATAATTCGCGAAACCCATGCTCATTCTTCACTTAAATTACAAGTACGTGGCTATATTGATCAATCTAAACAGGATGAGATAGAAAATCGTTTTTCTAAAACTACTAATACTGTTACAGATCAAATTTGTCAGGACATATTTCGCTTTTGCCGCGGTAGTAACAATCTTGTTTTTGTTAATAGCCGACCAAAGTGTGAAAAAATTGCTGTTTGCCTGAGTGATATGTGTGAGCAAAAAAATCTGCCGAATGAATTTTTCCCGCATCATGGCTCTTTAGCAAAATCATTTCGGGAATCCTTAGAACAACGTTTACAGAAAAGTTCACTTCCTACTACTGCAATTTGCACCATGACTCTTGAATTAGGAATTGATATTGGTAAAGTTAATTCGGTTATACAAATAGGTAGCCCGCATTCAGTTTCTAGTTTGCGACAGCGGGTAGGACGAAGTGGCAGACGTGGCAATTCATCAATATTACGGATGTTAATAGCTGGAACAAAAAAAACAGAAACATCTAATTTTATCGATTTATTACATCTGGAATTAATTCAAGCTTTAGCGATGGTACGTCTGTTAATCAGCAGTAACTGGTTTGAACCAGTCGATAACGGCTTGCTTCATTTCTCAACACTTTTGCATCAAATTTTGTCTGTACTTGCTCAATGGGGTGGTATCCGGATAGAACAGCTTTACCAATTATTATGCAAGGAAGGACCTTTTCAAAACGTTACCACATCTCAGTTTAAAAGTTTACTCAGACATATGGGTTCAGAGCAATTAATTGGCCAGGCACACAACGATATTCTGATTTTAGGCGTAAATGGTGAAAAACTTGTTAACCATTATACTTTTTATAGTGTCTTCCAAACTCCGCTTGAGTATCGGGTAATAACCAAAAACAAAACGCTAGGATCTATACCTGTCACGAATATACTCATAAAAGGACAAAATATCATTTTTGCTGGCCAGCGCTGGCAAATAATCAGCATTGATATTTCAGATAAAATCATTTTAGTTGATAAAACAAAAGGAGGAGTTCCTCCGACATTTCAAAATAATAGTTTAAATATTCATGAAACTATCCGTAAGGAAATGTATCAAATATTATGTGATGAAGATTTCAGGATATCAGCTGCAAACGGGAAAGCAGATTTTACCGATAATAATGCTAAAAACCTGTTTATTGAAAGCTGTCGTTTTTTTAAATATTTTAAACTTTCTACAGAAAGATTAATCCAGTACGATAACACAGTGTATATATTAACGTGGGAAGGAGACAAACTTATTAATACTCTCTTTGCCCTTTTACATCGGAAAGATCTGACCCTAGCGATAAATAATGGAATAATTTTAGTATATGATAAATCAATTGAAGATGTAGAAAAAATATTAAAACAACTTGCTGAAGAAGATTTTGGTGAAGATTGGGCACTTGCACAACTTGTTCCAGAACAAAAACAGGAAAAATTTGACTCTTATCTTCCTAAACATTTGTTATTAATGAAATATGCCCGTCAGGCTTTTGATCTACAAGCAACAAAAAAATGGTTACAGCAATTTGCTCATACAAAACCAGAAATTACTAAAACATAATATTCATATAATAATTATTTTCAAATCAATAATTAAAGTTATTTTTCCGGCACGATGCGAATAAATCCAGCTGAGTTTGGTATTCACTGGTTTTCACATCCATTAGTCCCAATACTGAATGAAAAATATTATCATGTGAAAATTCTTGCTGATGCGCATGCCGGCGTAAGCAGTTCATATCCAGATTACTGATTTCGGCAAAATCATGGTTTGCCCAGAACAGCATAGGTACACGGGTTTGCTCTTCCGGTGCAATGGCATAGGGTGTTGCATGCAGATATATACCGTTTTCACCCAAAGATTCTCCATGATCAGAAAAATACCACATCGCACTGGCCAGACCGGATTCATTTTGTAATAACTTAATTATTTCTGCCAGTATATGGTCTGTATACAGCACCGTATTATCATATGTATTACGCAATTGCTCCCTTGTACATTGCTGAATCTGATTCGTATCACACGTCGGTGTAAAGCGCCGGAATGCCTCAGGATAACGCTGATAATAAGCGGGACCATGACTACCCATTGTATGCAATACCAGTACAGCATCATTAGGCATATTAGTAATCATACCGTGTAAATTAATTAACAGGCTTTCATCCAGACAACCATCACTATTACATTTCAAATTCGGAGCCCAGTCCCGCACATCCAGATGACGGATACGGTCACATACACCTTTACACCCGCCATCATTATCACGCCAGCTTACTGCAACTCCTGAACGTTGCAAAACATCCAGCAGCCCTTCCTGATGTTTTGCCAGATTAGCCTGATAATGCTGGCGTGGCATATTCGAGAAAAGGCAGGGTAAAGACACAGCAGTTGCTGTACCACACGAACTAACATGAGGGAAATTGACAACCTGATTAGCCATAGCAGCAAGCTCTGGCGTAGTCTGACGCTGATAACCATTCAATCCCCAATTCTGAGCGCGCGTGGTTTCACCTATCACCAGTATCAATAACCGTTTATTCCCATGACGCTGATGACTGGCATCCATTCCTATGCGTTGCAAAGGCTGATGAGCATCATATGTGTTATAAGCTGTTTTTACTGCTGCTCCGACAAAATTAGTGGGCACTATTAAATGATTCACAGTTTTATTATTTCGGAAAAAAGAAATATAACTGCCATACGCAAGCAGAATAACTGTAAAAACCGTAATCAAAGAAGCAATTATGACAACAATTCGTTTGCCGAATTCACGATACCATGGTTTTGTATAGTGAATATTAACACCCCAGCAATACCACTGCGCCGGCAATAAGCCGGTAATGCCCAGCCACATCCAGAATTGAGGTGTCAGCCAGGCACCGGCTTCACCTATATTAGTTTGCATAATGTTTTGCAGCATATTGGCATCAAAATAAATATGCTGCATCATCACTGCATAGCTTACAGCTGAACCCAGCAACAGAAGCAATGGCACCATCAACCAGTGTAAATATGGCCAGAATAACAACTGCATACAAAAATTCATTGCTGCCAGCATCAGAACAGGCACGGTAAACCAGAAAATAACATTATTTTTCAGGGTTACATGCTGAAACAGATAGCTCCAGAAACCTATATTAAAGATCAATAAGATATAAATACTGAGCAATAATATGGCCCGATTGCTGCTTAATACCCATTTCGACTGCATCATCAGCCTCTGTTAACTAAACAGCGGCAAGTGTAAAAAAACAGCCTTAAGTGAAGCTTAAGGTAAACCATGCCAATAAGCGGCGTCATTGTGGTACGGTAATTAATATGTCTGCAAAGTACTAATTTGTACTTATCAGGAGCCCGAAATGAGCCAGTCATGGCATGATGAACAACATTTTTCTAATCGTAACAATTGGTTACGCGCAAGCGTTCTTGGCGCTAACGATGGACTGATTTCCACTGCCAGCCTGCTAATGGGGATGGCAGCAGCCGATCCGGATCAGCATACCTTGCTTATATCCGGTATTGCAGCGCTTGTTTCAGGTGCCGCCTCTATGGCTGCGGGAGAATATGTTTCCGTTTCCAGCCAGCGCGATACAGAAGCAGCTGATTTACGCAAAGAACTGGACTCACTTATCCGATATCCGGAAATAGAACTGGAAGAACTGGCTAATATTTATCGTCAGCGTGGTTTAAACAAAACACTTGCACAACAGGTTGCCGAAGCGCTAACCAAACATAATGCCCTTGAAGCCCACGCCCGTGAGGAAATCGGTATCACCGAAGTCAGTAAAGCCAATCCGCTTCAGGCAGCTTTGGCTTCCGCACTGTCTTTTGCTTGCGGTGCTTTGTTACCAGTATTACTATCTCTGTTAAGTTCTACCGTATGGCTGATGAGCATACTGTCTGTTACCACTATAGCCGGTCTTGGTATTCTGGGCTGCATATCAGCACATCTGGGCGGAGCTCCCAAACGTCCGGCTGTAATCCGAATAGTCATATTAGGTGCACTTGCACTGGCCTTTACCAGCATGATAGGTCGGATTATTGGTATCATTATATGAAAAAATATGCGTATACTGATTCTTGAAGATGACAGAGACATTGCTGACGGCCTCACTGCCGGTCTGAGCCAGCATGGTATGGCTTGTGATATTTTTGCATCCGGCCGCCTTGGAGAACAGGCATTAAGTGTAGCACCATACGATGCTGTAATACTTGATTTAAGTCTGGCGGAAAGAGATGGTATGGACGTTTTAAGCCATTGGCGCAGCAAGAATCTCAGCACACCAGTTTTGATTCTCACCGCCCGCGATGCCCTGCCCGACAGACTTGCCGGTCTGAATGCCGGTGCTGATGATTATTTATGTAAACCTTTTGCGCTTGATGAAGTGATTGCACGTTTGCATGCGCTTATTCGTCGCAGTCAGGGCATCAGTCAGACCGAAATTAACTTCGGGCAGCTGAGTCTGAAACTTAACTCCTGTCATGCCTGCCTGTATGGCAAACCACTTAATCTTACCCAGCGTGAATGGCTGTTATTACAGCTACTCGTCACTCATCCGCAACATGTTTTCAGCCGTGCTCAAATCGAAGATAAACTGTATAGCTGGGAACAGGAAGTCGAGAGCAATGCCATAGAAGTACACGTGCATCATTTACGTAAAAAAATCAGCACAACCATTATTCGTACCCGGCGCGGACTGGGCTATCAGCTCGGAGAGGCACCTTGAAGCCAACCACTGCTATCAGCCGGCGCTTAATTATCTATCTTGGTATCACCCTGCCACTTCTGTGGATTCTGACAGCCATCATTAGCGCAGTGGCGGTAATGCATGAAATCAATGAAGCCGGTGATACACAGATGAGTCAGCTGGCACAGCGATTATTACACACACCGATCAACCTCAATTCCAGCCAATATTCCGCTTTGCCATCTATCCCAAAACCACAGCGCGGACTTATTGATGCCAAAGAATCCGGATACGCCATCTGGTATAAAGGTAAACTGATTAATGCCGATGAAACAGGCCAGTCTATTCCCTATCAACCGGATTATCAGGGATTTATTAATCAGGGATACTGGTGGCAAAGCCATGCATGGCGTATTTTTTATTTGAACAGTCCTCAGCAGCAACTCAAAGTAGCCGTATCATTCAGTATGCACGAACGTTTGCAAACTGTATTGCGTGCAGTATGGTCTCAACTGGCAGTATCTATACTTGCTCTGCCGCTTTTACTATGGCTGATTGCATGGAGCGTACGCCGTGGTACACAGCCACTTCAGACACTGGCACAAACTCTGTACCATAGAGAACCGCACAGTATTACACCTCTTTCTAATATTGCACCTACCGAAATTCTTCCTATTATCAATGCATTGAATGATTTATTTCAGCGTATAGAACAATCTCGTGCACGTGAACTGCGCTTCACAGCTGATGCAGCACATGAACTGCGCAGCCCGTTAGCCGCACTTAAAGTACAAACAGAAGTGCTGGCACTTACTAGTCTGAACGATGCTCAGCAACAGCGTGTACGCAGCATTGAACACAGCATCGACCGCACTACCCGTCTGGTCGATCAGCTTCTTACTCTTTCCCGTCTTGATCCACTTACCGAGTTACCCCATACCGAAGCAGTTAACTGGACAGATATTACCAATGACGCTATAGAGAGTGTCTGCTTGCTGGCACGTGAACGCCACTGTCGTATCCTGCGGCAATTTAATACTGATGCGGCGACAGTATTACCTATTTGCGGTGACCATACCCTGCTGACTATTCTTATCCGTAATCTGCTTGATAATGCCATTCGCTATAGCCCTGAACACAGTATTATTAATTTAACCCTAAACACAAACTCTATCAGCATTACTAATCCCTGTAATGATATTGCCTCGGAAAACCTGAAACGTCTGCGTGAACGCTTTTTCCGGCCGGCTGGGCAAGAAAGCAGTGGCAGTGGCTTGGGACTGTCTATTGTTGATGGTATTGCCCAGCTGCACTGGCTGCAAATGGAATTAGATATAGTAAAGATTAAAAAATATAAAAATGAAACTATTAATTTCCAGGTTAAACTGCAACAAAAAGCATCATAATACAATAATAATATTAACTGAGATTTGTTTGTGAGATGGTGGGGCTTTTAGCTAATGTTCGCACTATTCTCTCAGCAACAGGCTTGTTAATCGGCGCCCAAAATTTATATAAACGAACCAAATTTTATGTTAGGCGATTTTATTCACTCGACCAAAGAAAATATAGGCAATAACAGCAATAACACCAAATACAAGAGATACAAAAAACATTACATGGTAAGCATTGTTTACTGAAATTAATTGAGCTTGCGTCAGGTAGATAAGTATTCCTGATAATACTCCCCCAAATGCACCGCCAATCTGCTGTACAACACGCGTGACAGCACTCGTGTCCTTGATTTGATTTTTATCACAAAACTCGAATGGAGAAGAGAGAACAGCAATCGTGGCGATGCCTAATCCGGAGCCTCGGACAGTAAAACCGATGATTTCAGAGGCGTTCCCACCAACTTGAATAATTAATATACTGATTGCTGATATTATTAATCCTACACCAATAATTAGAAATGAATTTATCTCACTTAGAGATTTATAAATAAATTTTCTAGCCAACCAGGCACCTACACCTTGCAGGGCAAGCAGCATACCAATATATGTAATAGATACATTATCCTTTATTGCTTGTATTAAAGGAAAAAAAATCATAAAACCAAAAAAGATAAGCGATGTCAGAAACCCCATCATTATTGACATTGAGTATTTAGAGCTATTAAATGCACTTAAATCGATCAGTTTACTGTCTGACTTGTTATTAATAATAAGCGAAACCATCATCAAACCAATACCTAAAACCAGCATAATAATATTAGAAATATCAAAAAAATGCCCAGATGCGATATTTTTAATAGAGATAAAAAATAGAATTAAAGAAATTAAAAATGTCAAAAATACATAAATATTCATATTGTATTTAGACGTTTTAATATCAGGTATTTTCGTCCAGCCAAAGAAAAAAGCCAAAAGCACTAAAGGTATATTGATAAAAAAAGCTATTCTCCAATTTAACTGTTCTGATATGATTGCTCCAAAAACTGGTCCTAGTGCAGGGGCAAAGACTGACGGAATAGCAATCAATGCCATAACCGGCTTTAGTCCTTCCTTACCAAAATAAGTCGCTATTGTGGATTGAGTAATTGGAATTAATATTCCTGCACCAAAACCTTGCAGACATCTAAACAGAATCAAAGACACCAGATTATATGAAAATCCAACTAATATAGAACCTACAAGAAAAACAAAAATTGAGCATATCCATGCTTTCTTGAGTCCAAAATTTTCATGTATATAAGGAGATAGTAATATACCCGTAGAACAGGCCAGCATATATACAGTAACAGCCCATTGTATATAAGCATAAGAGGCATTAATGTCATTCGAAATTGAGGATAAAATAACATTAACAACGCTGCTATCCAGTAATGGCAATATACTAGATAGCGTCATAGCAAACACTAACTTTCTTTCTGCGACCGTCAGCTCAACTGAATGTGCCATGTCAAACTCTCTCTAGAGATTAATAAATTTGAAAATAACCAATAAATTTGTATAAAAAACTATTATTTTGCATATCTACAACTTATCTATTTATTGCTAACTTGTTATCTTCAATACAATTAAGAGGCTTCAGGATAGACAGTAGAATAGAGTTTTACTAACCAATTTAAGCCACAAAATATCCCATCGGGGCCATATAAATGAATACTCCGCTCATTTCTCCACAGATCGCTTCTTCTGATAGCGAACCAATGATCATATCGACAGTCAGCCACTCTTCACAAAGAGTGACACAACGCCATGGTCATGCGAGAGGACAATTACTCGGCACATTACAAGGTTTAATTTCAATTGAAGCAGAAAATTGTCAATGGGTAGTGCCCGCAACTCATGGTGTCTGGATACCTCCGAATGTACAGCATAGTCTTCTTGGATCACATGGACCATTCGAAGGATGGAGCATCTATATACAAAAAAACGCCTGTACTAAACTACCTGTCAAACCATGCGTTTTAGAATTATCTGACTTACTGCGTGAAGCAATTACACGAACCATGTCATGGCATAATTCAGAACTGGAACCGGAACAGAAGCGATTAATTGCCGTAATCCTTGATGAGATTAGAACAATGCCTCAAGTTGAGCTAGCACTTCCAATGCCAAAAGATATGCGTCTGTTAAAAATCGCTTTAGCTTTGTGTGATAATCCTGGTGATGATAGAAAAATTAACGACTGGGGCATATGGGCTGGCATTTCCCGACGCTCATTAACACGTCGGTTTACAAATGAAACCGGATTTAATTTCACAGAATGGCGTCAGAAACTGCGCATGTTAAAAGCATTAGAATTGCTTGCTGCCGGAAAACCTGTCACAGAAATATCTTTATATTTAGGTTATGACAATATTAGCGGGTTTATTTCTATTTTCCGACGAAATTTCGGGATCACACCGGGAAACTACCAAAAAGCCATGAGAAACCGTCTTTCATATCAAGACTTCACTCACACTACATTGCCTGGTTAAATACAACACAACATAAACCTTATTTTTTAACCATGTAGCGAGTTTTTCGCTAATATACTCGGGCTTATTATCACAGCGTAACAATTTAAGTTGCCCTCTCCATTCAACGACCTGATTTATCGACTATATGACCTGCTCTGTGGGCAAAGATAAGTTCGCTTCTATAGTTAAACCTTCTGGATTAAAATCATCAATCACATTAAATAATGGGCAGCGCCGGCCATCAGCTAACTCTTCTTGCATAAAATTCATTGACAAGATTCATAGATGTTTTGGAGAACAGCCAATAAATTGGGTTTCAATGGTCTAAGGCGTTTTTTTGTGGGACTTTATTCGTAAATTCAAAGTGTAAACTTGCTGGCACGTGAACGCCAGTGTCGTATCCCGCAGCAATTTAATACTGATGCGGCGGCAGTATTACCTATTTGCGGTGATCATACTTTGCAGACTATTTTTATTTGTAATCTGCCGGATAATGCCGTTCTCTATAGTCCTGAACGCAGTATTATTGATTTAACCCTAGACACAAACTCTATTAGCATTACTAATCCCTTTAATAATATTGTTTTAGAAAACCTGAAACGTCTGTGTGAACACTTTTCCGGCCGGCAGGGCAAAAAAGCTGTGACAGTAGCTTGGGACTGTCTATTGTTGATGGCATTGTCAAATTAACATATATTTACTATATGTAGTAAAATTATAAAATATGAAAATAATAAACTATCTATATTACGGATTAAACTAAAATATAAGGAAAAAAATTTTAATAACTATATTTATAATTTAAAAATATTTTAAAATTTATATATTTATTTTAATATTTTAGATCAATTTTAAACAAGCATATGTCCTTTTAATAATCATCAATGATGTCAACAATAAATTACTTATTAAAAAAATACATATTGGCATCACCACCCATTCTGAATACCATTTTGCATTATTTAAACATTGGTAAATTAAAGAAAACGTTAAAAGAAAAATAGAAATAATGATAATATATGTTATGTTAATAAATAATTCTTTCATAAATTCACGCCGCTCATCCAAAAGTTCTCGATATGTTTCGTCGTGTTCAGCTGGTAACGCTTTTAATTTATCAGTTAACTTCTGACATTGATCGGAAATCATTACCAGTACACTAATGAATAAAGCTGTAAAAATAGATCCTATATTAACAAATATATTTAGCATATCTCCTGATAATTTCCAACCTTTAAAAGACCATAAGAATGCACATAAGAAAGGAATTACTAAAAAGGAAAGGATATCCCATAGACTTTGTTTATTTTTACAGTCCACTAACGTTTTAACATGATCCTTTATAATACATCTCACATCCAATTTATTAGCCATAGTTATTTATAAATCCGCATTTTTATATCTTCAACAATATCTTCACAAAATTTTACTAGTTCATGATGATCAGGAACTCCATCCAGAAAGGATACATCATCTTCATCAATTAATAATTGACACCTAGTACTTTTTAAATTGCCCAAACGAAATATTTTCTTTTTTCCATTTAAGCTAAATTCTCCTGTTACCTTTGACCCAGATTCTTCCCATAATGCTACCATGTGATTTGGTGATGATTTGTTTATATCACTTGAAAATTTATTACCAAAAAGAAAATCCTTTAATGCAAATTTATTTTCTAATTTGATTTTCATAATTTGTTCATTATTACCCAAAAATTTCTGTATTTTATCAGCAACATCATCTTTAACATCCTGAAATTTTGTAATTGTAATAGAATTAGCAATAGCTTTTTCCCATACTCTATATATTTCACTGTATTGTAAAGATGCAAACTTTAATTTTCTATTTGATAGTAATTTTTGATAATGAAAATTAAAACTATCTGAAAATAGAGTTTTAATCCCTGAATTTCCGACATTTTCTAAAAGACAAATTCCTTCTTCTCTACCTTGAGGTATATAAAAATAAAAGAAATGAGCAACCATCGGAGCTTCAGTATGAGACATTTCATAAGGTTGTTTTACGCCTTTGGAATCCTTAACTTTGGCAGGTATTCCCCACTCTCCCTTATGAATATATCCATAAATAACCCGTTTTTCAGGAACAAGCACCAATTTGTCGATTCTGAATAATATTTTTTTATTTTCAATGACATAATCTTTTTTTAAAAATGAAGACAAAAATCTATTAAATAGCTTAAGAAGATCTTGTCCCATTAAATCATCTAAAGGCATGTATCTTTTGCAATCCTGTCCATTGCTAAAAAGATGACGTTTATTATTATTTTCATATTTCGAATTATAACAACTAATAAGATATGGAGATACAGAATGTTGCATAAATTTTCCTAAGAGATTTTAAAATTATTAAAAAATATGCATTATTTTAATATGAATAAGAAATTAGATGTAAATTTATCTTTTGAATATGCATTTATTTGATAAAATTTGATGCAAAAAAACACTTCGCAAACAAAAAATTTTTAAAAATTACTCTAAAAAAACACAATTATTAATTAATTAATATATTAAAATTCTAGAAAAATTCTAATTTAAAACATTATTATTATTTATACTTTAAAAATTAAAATTTTAACGAATGAATAAGCTATTTCTTTACTAGATTATTTCCATATTATATAAAAAAGCAATTACTCAAATTTTAAACTTCATCAAAATAAACAATCTTTCGATTTAGCTTATAGCAATATAAAATTCTTTAGCTTCCTTCGTAGCCTGATTGGCCTAATCAGGCTACATTTGTACTTACCTTTTCAGATAAAATTCATTTATTGTTCACGAATTACCCGGTAAGTAGGCTGATTTTCATCGATTTCGATTTTTTTCAGCTTATCACAACTAGGCGTACCAGCGAAGTCTTTAAATGGCGACTCCTGCTCATTTTTACAATTTTGTTTCAGGCGAATTTTATCAAATTGAGAAGGTTTATATGCAAAAGCATTGCTAAATGAAAAAGATAACAGTAATGTTAAAAGAATACATGTTAAATCAGTTTTCATTTTATGAATTCCTTCTCAAAGAAAATAAAATTTAACCTATACAACTTTTATTTACTATTTAAATAGTCCCAAATATAAGACAAACTTTCTCTAACTTGAAAGTTATTAGTATCACTTCCTTGATAAATGGCACGACAATTACCAAAATCAACTACTTTATTAACCATATTGCTGTTAATAAGCGCTTTAGATCCATTAGAGGCAGTAACAGTAAAAAAAGCCATATATTTCTCCTTTATAAATATATAATATTATTGTTTTGTTGTTTAAACAACAAAAATATTATAGCATAAAATATTTATTTATATAATATTTTAACTTAATTTAACATTTAATTAATTTATTATAGATATATCTTTAATCGATTCTAATTTTTATGAAATTTATTTAAATAAATTTTCATAATTTAGTTTTTCTTTTAAAAACCAAGGAGAGTAAGTTCGAAATTGACAATATAATAATTCTGATAAGGAGATATTTCTTGTAATAATTAAAACTGTTAGAATTACTTTCCAGACTTGTGAAAATGATATATGTTTATACAAGTTATAGTATCATATACACACTAACACATATTCATGCGCCTATCGTCTAGAGGCCGAGGACACTACCCTTTCACGGTAGCAACCGGGGTTCGAATCCCTGTAGGCGTGCCATTCGTTCTTACTATGAACCGCTTTTGCATTCACAATCCGTTCAGGTATATAGTTTATAACTTTTTCATCATCAAATACTTCAATACTCTCTATAAATGATTGTAATAAAATCCTTATTTTTCGTACATTCTTTATATTTGTTATGATATCCCGCAGAGCTTTAACAGCTGAATCAATTTCAATACCAGAAGGCTCGACAAAGACAGGCTCAGCAGATATTTTTCCTGTTCAATTAATAGAGCTCTTTCTCTTTCTTTTTAATTTGATATTTATTTCATAATTGAACTTACTTCATCTGAACTGTTCTCAATTGCATTTATTAACGTATCACGTTTACGCTTTACATCGTTCAGCTCATTCTTAACTAATTCAACTCGCTCTTTTTGTTCAAAATTTTTTTAAACATAAATGTTGAACATCTCTATTTGAAATTAATTAACTATATTTGACTCTATTTAATATAAAAAAATTTACTAAAACAAATTAAATTTATAATATACTTAAATAAACTACAGTTATTTAATAATTTGATTTATTTTTAGCTGTATAACCTCTATTTTGGTTCGCAAAATATTAAGGTTTTAGTTGATTAGAAATATATTGGTTTTCATTATTAACGCAATTCAATTAGACCAAACATGGATTTATAAGGTGTCAATTATGAATGAACAAACATCAAAGGATAAACCAATAGGTACTTGTCCGTATTGTGACCATGAAGTCAGAGCAAAAATTTTTGTTAAAAATAATTTAAGAAGAGATATGTGTAAATGTCCAAATTGTGAAGAAACCATTTATGTTTGCCGAAACTATGGATGTAGAAATTATGCAGTTGGAGGAGACTATTATGATGATGAGCTTTGTCCTACTTGTGCAAAAGCATTGATGGAATTTGTAGGAAAACGTGCAGGAAAATTCGCAGATATTTCAATCACTGCATTAGCAACAGCATTAGCAACAGCATTTATAAAGAAGAAGGCGTAAAAGATTAAGTAGTATATAAAAACTCAAACATGAGATTGCGTTAACACAACTCGGCTGACATATTGCTCATATTAATATTCATTGAGTTTTTTGACAACTCGACTTGTTAATTTGTGCCGGCAATTACAATCAGATAACGCAGACAAGAATCAGTCTCAAAGATCAGCATCTGGTAATGCAAACGCTGCAATGTTGTTATATGTAAATTACCGGCATAAATCAGTTTAATCTTCACAGTACCTAGCTGATTTTTTCTTTAGTATATAAAACCTACTAACTCACGGTACTTGTAACTTCTTTGCTCACCTGCTAGCCTCCTGTCAACGTGGCACCAGGTGCGGAATGCATCCGCTGTGCATTAACAATAGAAAATAAAAATTTCCCAGTCTCCAGACTGATAATGTGAATATCAAAATTTACTATAATAAAAGAGATATTATTACAACAAATATAATGAATTTAGAAATCAGAGTTAGTTGATATATTAATCTGCAATAACAGTTTATTGTGCAATGTGTTCAATTATTACTGTATTCATTTTTATAATATTCATTACATGAAAAATTATTCTCTATGAGGATATTTAAAAAAATACTAATAAAATATTTATACAATAATAACTTATATGTTTTCTATTAACATTAGATATTTTCGAGACAGCTAGTATTGAAGCTATTTTTTTTATTTTTTTAAGTATAATGGCATATAAGTATACTGTAGAATTATTTTATTTAAGTCTGTATAACTCAGAAGATATACAAAAAAAACAGCGCTTTTTATGCGCTGTTTTAATTAATTTAACTGTTATTTTTTTATTATTTGCCGTACCAAAATTGCCATAAATGAGATAAAGAGAAGTAAACCTAATAGTTCTCCAATTTTATCCCAGCCCTGCAAATTCAAAGCCAGCGGAGATTCGCCGCCACCCAGAGCAATAGATGCAACAATTACCATAGCCATTACTACACCTACGATACTTTCACCGACTATTAATCCAGCAGCCAGTAATGTACCACGACGATCTGTGGCTTTAACCTCTTTCTCCTGAATAGCTGGATCAGTATGGCGCTTTTTGATATAACGCAAACATAAATAGGATAATACTGTTCCGATAAAGATTGGCATATTGACGGAAGCCGGCAGATAAATACCCATACCCACTGCCAGCGGCGGTACACTCCAGCCCGGACGAAGATATTTGACCACCACATCAAGCACAATCAGGAATACACCCAGAAATACGCCTGCTCTGATGTATGCCCATTCCAGATTGTGAGAAAAAATCCCTTTGGCAATAGTGGTCATCAGAGTTGCCTGCGGTGCTGACAGTGCCTGAGCAGCATCCATTCCGGCACGTGGTAAGGCTCCGGTAAAACCATAAGCGTTATACAACAGTTCGAGTACTGGTGAGATTACTATCGCACCAACAATGCTGCCAATAATTAGTGCTACTTGCTGGCGCCACGGGGTAGCCTGAACCAGATGGCCGGTTTTCAAATCCTGCAGATTATCATTAGAAATAGTGGAAATGGCCATAACCACAGAAGCAGTAAATAATGCTAAAGCTGTCATAAACTGATTACCGCCAGCTTGTGCGAAAATACCGCTAGACTGACCAATCACCATGAATACCAGCGATATAATGATGATTGAAACAATACCGATACTGGATATCGGGCTGGAAGAAGAACCAATCAGACCAGCCATATAGCCACTGGCTGCAGCCACAAGAAAACCTATAATGAAGGCCATGATGGTGGCACACGCAACCAAAGCACAGGCCAGTCCGAAAGATATCGGCGCAGTGGCAATAAAGCTGTAAAAGGTAGCAACCAGAATGATCAGAGTAGCCACTACAATCAGCATCATGGTTTTAGGCGATAAATCCTGATTTACCCGCTCCTGTGTCTTGCTGGTTTGTGAATCCGATCCAAAGGCCTGAAAAGAAAGTTTCATGCCTTCAAGCATAGGTTTGAAAAGGGTAATTAATGTCCAGATTGCAGCAACAGCGATGGCTCCGGCGCCAATATAGCGGACTTTGGTTACCCAAAGTTTAATTGCAAAATCCATCATTGAAACATTTTCAGGCATTGCAGTGGTACTGGTGAAATATGGTACGGCTATTCCCCATGAAAAAAACATGCCTAGCAGTACAGCAATACCACCGGTAATACCTACCAGCCAACCGGCACCCAACAAAGCCAGTGAAAAGCCCATGGGCACCTGAAACACGGCTCCGCCTACTTTAAACCAGTAACTGGCACTTTCACTGATTACGCGTAAGCCGCCAGCCAGAAAACTGAAAATACCGGATAAAATACCACCGGTAACAATCTGTTTAACTCCGCTTTGCGGTGAATCTTCATCATTTTCCTGTGGTTGATTGTGGTCACCAGCCTTGAGTATTTCAGCAGCGGCTAAACCTTCCGGATAAGGTAAATCACTATTAACAACCAGTACATGGCGTAAAGGAATGGTGAAAATAACACCAAGAATACCGCCGGCAACGCATATCAAGGTTGTCTGCCAGAATGGAAAACCCTGCCAGTAACCAATCATTAACAAACCGGGCAGAACAAAGATAATTGAAGACAAGGTACCGGCCGCCGATGCCTGTGTTTGTACCATATTGTTTTCAAGAATATTTGAACCATTAAAGCATTTGAGTACAGCCATAGAGATTACGGCAGCAGGTATGGATGAAGCGAATGTCAGGCCAACTTTCAGCCCCAGATATACATTAGATGCAGTAAATATTACTGTGATTAATGCACCTAAGATCATGCCGCGAACGGTAAGTTCGCGATACTGATCGACCGCCGATGAGGTGGTTGAGGGGTGTTGCATGTAATAACTCCATAAAAATGCGACTTGGAATAATAGCAATAATACTAAAATTTCTGGATATTTATTTATCCTTTCACGACCGCAATTTTGGACAAAAAGTTGCATTGTACAAACTCATTTGTAATTTTTCTTTATGTTTAAAGAATTTAATGTAAATTAAGTTTTTTATTTTTATTCTTAGTTTAAATAAGATTAATTTTACTCAATTTCCGGATTCTGATTTCAGTACTTATTTTCTTTTTAATTGTTGGTTGTCAAGCCTATTGGCGATGTCTATACTGAATTTTTTTTCTGGCTGTATATTTGTTATGCTTCCTGTTCTGGTTTTACAACATTCGGATTTACATCTGTGTGATTTATCCCATTTAAACGCAATTATGCCGTCAAATCCGGAATATACATTTGATAATTCTGTGCTGCGGCTGCCGGTTAGTGTTGATTTCGAATTATCTGAATCAGCACAGACTCAGCTGATTGAGCAAAAAATTGATTTTGCTATTTTGCCTGATCAGAGTTTTGCAGACTTAGGATTAATTGTTAGTGATATGGATTCCACTTTGATTACAATTGAATGTGTGGATGAAATTGCTGCCGGAGTGGGATTACAGGCACAGGTTGCGGCCATCACCGAACGCTCAATGCGCGGTGAAATTGATTTTGAGCAATCGTTACGGGCGCGTGTAGCTTTATTGAAGGGTTTACCGGTTGAAGAATTAAAACAGGTTTATGAACATGTACTGAAACTTTCTCCGGGTGCAGAATGGCTGTTGCAGCAGTGTCAGAAACATGCAGTTAAATTCATGCTGGTTTCCGGTGGATTTACTTATTTTACTCAACGGCTACAGCAACAATACGGGCTTGATTATACTTTTGCTAATCAGCTGGTGATACAAGATAATGTTCTGAACGGAGAGCTGGCAGGCAGAATTATTGATGCTCAGGCTAAAGCTGATTTACTGGTTCAATTCAGAGAAAAACTTGGACTAAACCCAATGCAGGTACTGGCAATGGGTGACGGTGCAAATGATATTCCGATGCTACAGGCAGCCGGTTTTGGAGTTGCCTACCACGCCAAACCGAAAACACAGGCCGCAACGTCTATTAATATACGCTTTGGCGGTCTGGACGCCGTACGTAAGTGGTTTCGCTGATTGATAACCGCAGACAGCCGGCAAAACAGTGATAAAACCAGATACAAATTGAATTATAATTTAATAATAATCATTTAGTTAGTTTGCAGATGCTTTCAGGAACACATTTATGTATCCAATAACTGAACCATATCAGTCCGGATTATTGCAGGTTTCTGCAATTCATCAGATTTACTGGGAAGAAAGCGGCAATCCGGCCGGTAAACCAGTTATTTTTTTACATGGCGGGCCGGGAGCCGGAGCCTCGCCTGCATGCCGCGGTTTCTTCAATCCGCAAAAATACCGCATTATTATTATTGATCAGCGTGGATGCGGTCGTTCCCTGCCCTATGCCTGTATCGACGACAATACTACATGGGATCTGGTTGAAGATTTAGAAAAAGTTCGCAGGATGCTGCACATTGAACGCTGGCAGGTATTTGGTGGTTCATGGGGGAGCTCACTGGCACTTGCTTATGCTAAAACTTATCCGCAAAGAGTCAGTGAGCTGATACTGCGCGGTATTTTTCTGTGCCGGCCACATGAAATTACTTGGGTTTATCAGCAAGGCGCAAATCATATTTTTCCGGAAGCATGGGAGAATTATCTCGCACCGATTGCTGAAGATAAACGGCATAATTTAGTAGATGCCTATCATGAGTTGTTATGCCATCCTTATACGGATGAAACAACTCAGCTCAATGCAGCTAAAGCATGGGCCCAATGGGAAAGTAGTATTGTACATTTAGAGCATAATCAGGCTGGTATAGACGAATATAATGATCCGCAGCGTGCCTTGGCAATTGCAAGGATTGAAAATCATTATTTTGTCCATCGCTGCTGGCTGGCAAGCGAATTTGCCTTACTTGAAAATATTCAGATACTGGCTGATATTCCGATTGTCATTGTTCAGGGGCGCTATGATATGTGCACACCGATTGAAAGCGCATGGGAATTGCAGCGGGCTTTACCGCATGCCAGACTGGTAGTCACTATAGCCGGTCATTCTGGCTTTGAACCGGCAAATCAGGCTGCTCTGGTGGCTGCTACCGATGCTCTTGCCAGTTTATAACATTTATTCCGGACATTTCTTTCAGGTCTGAATATATTCAGACCTGTTTTATTATCAGAAATATGATTTTTCAATCAGCATAAATATTTAGAATTTTAATTTCTTCTCAAACAAAGTATCAATATCTTTTAAAGTTAAGCTATTAGCTCAGCTTTATTAACAACTTCAGTATTTTTACGGCTTGCATTATTTTTTCATTTTACTATCCGTGAGCTTGATTCCGGCCTGTTCTCAGAAAAACCGATAATTCCGAATTTCTTAATTATTCTGTGCTTATCGTATACAAACGCTCTGATTGGATGAATGTTATTAATAATCTGGAAATATCATCCGCAAAAATTAAAACAATTCGTTCGGTTCTGCTGCCAGGCAGCTGTAAACAGTCTGTATTTCCAGTGTTTTAACCAGTATTAATTTTAGAATCTTATGTATTTGTGATGGAATTTATTCTGACATAATTACTTGATTTATCCATGAATAAAGTTGACTAAAATTGTCGGGTATTAGATAATTCATACATTGTCAATCTGTTTCGGGTTTTGTCATGCGTTTAACCACCAAAGGGCGTTTTGCCGTCATTGCTATGCTGGATTTAGCCATGCATGCGCAATCTGGTGCAGTAAACCTGACTGCAATAAGTGAACGCCAGCGCATTTCCCTGTCTTATCTTGAGCAGCTGTTCGGAAAATTACGCCGTGCCGGGCTGGTAGAAAGTATTCGCGGGCCGGGGGGCGGCTATGTACTGAGTCATGATGCTGCTCAGATTAATATTGCAGATATTATCTCTGCAGCGGAAGACACGCTGGATGCTACCGTTTGTGGCGGTCATGCTGATTGTCAGGACGGTTCACCTTGTCTGACTCATGACTTATGGGCAAATCTGAATAAAACCATAGACAGCTATTTGCGCGGCATTACTTTGCAATGCATTCTGAATCAGCGAACTTACCATAACAACAGTAATGAAAAAAAAAGCAACCCGGAGCAGCCAGTTACCTTAATTAATCTGCATTAATACTCCGGCGCAGCCATAGATATTTAAAGAGAACACGACAATGACCGTAAAACTTCCTATCTACCTTGATTACTCAGCTACAACACCGGTTGATCCGCGTGTGGCTGAAAAAATGATTCCTTACCTGACGGAATTTTTTGGTAATCCGGCATCCAATAGCCATAGCTTTGGCTGGCAGGCAGAAGAAGCCGTAGAAAATGCACGCAATGAAATTGCTGCTTTGATTGGTGCGGATTCTAAAGAAATTATCTTCACTTCAGGAGCCACTGAATCTGACAATCTGGCATTGAAAGGTGCGGCACAGTTTTATGCCAGTAAAGGTAAGCATCTGATTACGGTCAAAACTGAACATAAAGCTATTCTGGATACCATGCGAGAGCTGGAAAGAGAAGGCTTCGAAGTTACCTATCTGGGTGTACAGGAAAATGGTTTGATTGATATGGCAGAGCTGGAAGCTGCTATCCGCCCAGATACAACCTTAGTCAGTGTGATGTGGGTAAATAATGAAATCGGTGTGATTCAGGATATTGCAGCTATTGGTGCACTTTGTGCTGAAAAAGGAGTCATTTTTCACGTCGATGCCGCTCAGGCTACCGGTAAAGTTCATATTGACGTAAAAGCCAATCAGATTGGTTTGTTGAGTATGTCTGCACACAAAACCTACGGCCCTAAAGGAATTGGAGCTTTGTATGTACGCCGCAAACCCCGTGTCCGCCTGAATGCACAGATGCATGGCGGCGGGCATGAGCGTGGTTTCCGTTCCGGTACACTGGCTACTCATCAGATTGTCGGCATGGGTGAGGCATTCCGTCTGGCGCGTCTGGAAATGGATAAAGACAATGCTCATGCTAAAGCACTGCGTGACCGTTTTCTCAATGCAATTAAAGGTGTTGAAGAAGTATATATCAATGGTGATTTACAACATCGCGTGTATCAGAATCTGAATATCAGCTTCAATTTTGTTGAGGGTGAGAGTCTGATTATGGCTGTTAAAGATATTGCTGTTTCCAGCGGATCTGCCTGTACTTCCGCAAGTCTGGAGCCAAGCTATGTACTGCGCGCACTGGGTCGCAATGATGAGCTGGCGCACAGCTCTCTGCGTATTACATTCGGACGTTTTACTACCGAAGCCGAGATTGATTATGCTGCTGAACTGATTAAATCCAAAATCGGTAAATTACGCGAATTGTCTCCATTGTGGGAAATGCATCAGGAAGGCATTGATTTGAGTAGTGTCGAATGGGCAGCACATTAATCAGCTCAGACTGAAACGATATATTCTGCCCTGCTATATCGCAGGGCTGCACACTAAAAACAGGTTATTTGCTGCGAATATAAAAGCAATTGTAGTTATTCTGGCATCAGAAGAATTGTAAAAGGAACTTATTATGGCCTACAGTGACAAAGTCATTGATCATTATGAAAATCCGCGCAATGTCGGCTCTTTTGAAAAGGGTGACCAGAGCGTGGGTACCGGTATGGTAGGCGCACCAGCCTGCGGCGATGTAATGAAATTACAAATCAAAGTAAGTGATAACGGTATTATTGAAGATGCCAAATTCAAAACTTATGGCTGCGGTTCTGCTATTGCTTCTTCAAGTCTGATT
Organism: Snodgrassella alvi wkB2; assembly: GCF_000600005.1. NCBI lineage: Bacteria > Pseudomonadati > Pseudomonadota > Betaproteobacteria > Neisseriales > Neisseriaceae > Snodgrassella > Snodgrassella alvi. The sequence goes on along the minus strand of NZ_CP007446.1, from coordinate 607,322 downwards.
ACAGAATGGGTTAAAGGTAAGAGTCTGGATGAGGCTTTGGCTATTAAAAACAGTGCCATTGCTGAAGAACTAGCATTACCGCCAGTAAAAATACATTGTTCTATTCTGGCAGAAGATGCTATTAAGGCTGCTGTAGCTGATTATCGAAAAAAACATAACGAGTAATATGATGATTTTTGGCAGTACCGCAAATAACAACGAACCCACTACTGAAAATAATGACAATCAATCGGTTAATGCAGTACGCCTAAACGATATCAGAATGTGTACCAGTCAATTTTGTCTGGAATGCGGTGAATCAATATCATCTGAACATCAGCTTCAGTTTCCTGGTACACGTTTTTGTATTAACTGTGAAGAAAATATTGCCATTAAGCGCTCATTTCTTTCATCTTACAAACGTCGTTTTAATCATAATTGTAAAAACCCTGAAGGTACTGCATAGTAAATTCAGGACAAATTTCCAACAGGTGAGAATATGATTTCTCTGACTGAAAAAGCCGCTAAGCATATTAGCAATTATCTGACCAAACGTGGTAAAGGCGAAGGTATTCGTCTCGGGGTTAAAAACAGTGGCTGTTCGGGTATGGCGTATACTCTTGAATTTGTTGATAACATCCAGCCGGAAGATCTATTGTTTGAACAACATGGTGTCAAAGTATTTGTTGATCCTAAAAGCCATGTTTATCTTGATGGTACTGAACTGGATTTTGTTAAAGAAGGATTACAGGAAGGTTTTAAATTTGCCAACCCCAATGCCAAAGATGAATGCGGTTGTGGTGAAAGCTTTCATGTTTAAATAAATAACCCTATTGCCGGAATGTCGTAATTCTGCTGGCCGATAAGCAAAATACAGCATTACAGCCAAATTTTGCGAAAAGCCTGTTTTTCATGTCCGGTATCTTTAGCTTTGACCCAATTTTCACCATAAAGGTGAGCCACATGAACCAATACTTTGCGCTTTTCCAATTACCTGAACAGTTCAATATTGATGATAAGCAACTGGAGCAGAATTATCGCTTGCTGGCAGCACAGTGCCATCCGGATAAATTTGCTGCCAGAAGTGCTTTTGAACAAAAGCAGGCCATGATGATGGCTGCTACCGTTAACGAAGCTTATCGTATTCTGAGCAATCCGCTTGACCGGGCTGCATATTTATTGAAACAACAGGGAGTAGATGCGGATGCACCAGAGCATACGCACTTTCCGGCTGAGTTTTTAATGCAGCAGATGCAATGGCGTGAAACACTCGAAGACGCCCGTGCAGAAGCTGATTGGACAACACTTAAAGAACTTGCAGCCACTATTGAGCTCGAACAAACCGGCTTATACCAGCAACTGGATGCGGCCTTTATACAGAATCAGCCGGAAAAAGCAGCAGAGCTGGTACGCCAGGGGCGTTTTTTACACAGATTACAAAGTGAAATTCAAGCTGCGCTTCCCTGACATCATCAGAATCAATGTATCAGAGATATGCTTTGATAAAAAATCGAAGTATTAAGTAATATTTAAGAAATCAGGACTAAATTCAGATTATGGCTTTATTGCAAATTGCCGAACCCGGCCTTTCCGCTGTACCGCATGAACATCGTCATGCTGTAGGCATTGATTTAGGCACAACTAATAGCTTAGTTGCAACCGTACGCAGTGGTTATGCCGAATGTCTCGCAGACGAACAGGGAAGGATTACCCTGCCCTCTGTTGTCCGCTACCAGCAGGATAGCGTACCGGAAGTAGGCACAGATGCATTAAAAGCACAGCGTATTGATCCGGCCAACACCATCAGTTCAGCTAAACGTCTGATTGGTCGTACTCTTGAAGATATCAAAAATCAGTCTGAAACCCGTTATCTGCCCTATCATTTTACTAATGATGAACGCATTATCAGCATTCACACCCGTGCAGGAAATAAAACCCCGATAGATGTCTCTGCAGATATTCTCCGTGTTTTGAAAACCCGTGCAGAAAACACACTCGGTGGTGAACTTGCCGGCGCAGTGATTACTGTACCGGCCTATTTTGACGATGCACAGCGCCAGGCAACTAAAGATGCTGCCCGTCTGGCCGGTCTGCATGTTTTACGCTTACTGAATGAACCCACCGCGGCTGCAATTGCTTATGGTCTGGACAATGCCGCTGAAGGAACATTTATCGTTTATGATCTTGGCGGCGGAACATTTGATGTTTCAGTTTTAACCTTAAGCCGCGGTCTGTTTGAAGTAAAAGCAACAAACGGTAACAGTGCTCTGGGTGGTGACGATTTCGACCAGCGTTTGTTTTGCTGGTTGCTGGAACAGAATAAATTATCACAGTTAAATGCACAGGATAGCGCATTATTACAATCACTTTCACGTGCAGCCAAAGAAGCTCTGACAAGTGAAACTTCAACCACCATTGCCGCCACTCTTTCTAACGGACAAAAAATCCTCACTGATATCAGCCGTGACACCTTTCATCAGCTAACTCAGCCTCTGGTAGCCAAAACACTAGAGCCGGTTAAACAGGCAATGCGCGATGCCGGCATCAGTAAAAGTGAGATAAAAGGGGTAATTATGGTAGGCGGAGCTACGCGCATGCTGCATGTACAGCAGGCTGTAGCCACTTTCTTTGGTCAGACTCCGCTGAATAACCTTAATCCGGATGAGGTTGTAGCATTGGGAGCTGCGATGCAGGCCAATGTACTGGCAGGCAATAAAAATGATGATGAATGGCTGTTACTGGATGTAACTCCGTTATCACTCGGGCTGGAAACTTATGGCGGACTGGTTGAAAAGGTTATCCCGCGCAACAGTACCCTACCTACAGCACGCGCTCAGGATTTTACAACCTTTAAAGACGGGCAAACAGCCATGATGATTCATGTTGTACAGGGTGAGCGTGAATTAGTCGCAGACTGCCGCAGTCTGGCACAATTCACACTCCGCGGCATCCCGCCGATGGCCGCCGGAGCAGCACGCATACGGGTGACATTTCAGGTTGATGCCGATGGTCTGCTTTCTGTTTCTGCCCGCGAACAAACTACAGGGGTACAGGCTCATATTGAAGTAAAACCTTCGTACGGACTTGACGATAGCGTTATTACCCAAATGCTGAAAGACAGTTTTACTCATGCACAAACCGATGCCAGACAACGTGCCCGTACAGAAGCCACAGTAGAAGCAGAAAGCATTATTGCGGCGGTCACCAATGCCCTGTCTATAGACGCAGACTTACTTAGCCATGATGAACAACAGGTTATTCAAACTGCACTGGAACACACCCAACAACAAATCCAGCAAGGAGATGCTCAGGATATTCGTGATGCTATTCATGCATTAAATCACGCAACTGATGAATTTGCTGCCAAACGCATGAACCGCAATATCCAACGAGCTTTGCAAGGTAAAAACGTCAGAGAAATCTGACATTTCAAATGCAGACAAATTGAACTGTCTGCCGATACGATGGAGATAACATCATGTTAAAGCTATATTACATACCAAACACCTGTGCATTTATACCGCATGTGGCACTAGAATGGAGCGGACTTGAATATACCGCTGAAGAGGTAGGTCGCGACACAATCAAATCGCCGGAATATCTGGCACTGAACCCTCAGGGGCAAGTACCATTACTGACTGACGGCAACTGGGCACTGCGTCAGAATGTGGCAATCATTGATTACATCAATGATCTTGCACCGGATAAAGGTATCTATGGCGTTACAGCACAACATGATCCCAAAGCACGAGCCCTGGCCCGCCAATGGCTGGCCTTTGCCAATTCTGATTTACACATGAGCTTTAAACCTTATTTCTATGCAGCTCGCATGGTAGATGATGAAAAAGCACAGGAGAATCTGAAGGCCTATGCTAGTTCTGCTCTGAAAAATTTATTTTCCTTAGTTGATAATATTCTTGCTCAGCAGGATTACCTGACTGGCGATAATATCACTATTGCAGATGTTTACATTTTTATAGAAGCACATTGGACAAAAAGATGTAACATTGATCTGAGCGCATATCATAATCTGAGTAAATTCTATCAGCGCGTAAGTGCTGATACCGGTGTATCCACCGTACTGAAAGTACAAGGTATAATTTAATAACATATTCGGCGTGAATGGTTTTATTTTAAAACCGGACACGCCTGCTTTATTTAGAAACACGGAATTACCATGCCCAAAATTACTGTACTGCCCCATCCTCAACTCTGTCCTGAAGGTAAAGTTTTAAGTGACATTCCCACAGGAACCAGTATTTGTGATGCATTACTTGAGCATGATATTGAAATTGAACACGCCTGCGAAAAATCCTGCGCCTGCACAACCTGTCACGTTCTTATTCGCAAAGGATATGATAGCCTGCCTGAACCGACTGAACAGGAAGAAGATTTACTTGATCAGGCATGGGGGCTGGAAGCCGATTCACGCCTGAGCTGTCAGGCGCGTCTAGCTGATAGTGATGTTACCATCGAAATTCCAAAATATACCATCAATCATGCACGTGAAGAGCATTAACCTTACTTAATAAGAATACTCTCTAAACCGATTGATTTAATAATATTTTTTAATTATCTAATTAAGTGCAGGCTTAAACCATGAAATGGACTGATATACACCGAATCGCCGAAGAACTGGCCGACCGCTACGAAGACATCAACCCTACTAACATCCGCTTTACCCAGCTGCGTGATCTGATACTGGCTTTACCAGAATTTGATGACAACCCTGAGCACTGCGGCGAGCGCATACTCGAAGCGGTTCAGCAGGCATGGATTGATGAAATTGCCTGAATTTAGTCATCTAAACTTATCAGAATATCCGAACAGATGATGTCCGGCTTATAACTGAAACAAACCGGTTGCCGACTTCTATAGGCAACCGGTTTGTTTAATATATAAATTAAATCACTAAATCTTATCAGTTTTTCTGCGTCGCAAGCGCCAGCTGCAAAATTGCCAGCAGCGATTAAATACATGCCGGTAAACAAAAACCGCACATAATAAGCAACCACCGGCAGAACCGGCACAAATCAGAAACATAGTGAATAGCTGAAATCTGATTGCCTGATCAGGAGAGGCACCAGCCAGAATCTGCCCGGTAATCATACCCGGCAAGCTTACCAACCCCACTACACTCAACTGATTAATTGTTGGTAACATCCCTGCTACTACCGCTGCTCGCGCAGTATCCCGATAAGCCTCCCAGCCAGTAGCGCCCATAGACAGCATCACTTCTACACGAGCCTGCTGCTGACGTAAATCCTGTGTTAAACGGTCCAGACACAATGCTACAGCTGTCAGACAATTACCCAATACCATCCCCAGAAGGGGAATCACATACTGCGGTGAATACCATGGGCGGATATGCAGTACCGCATATAATCCCACAGCAGCACTTAACCACGAAGCCAGCCATACAGATGATAAAGCATCACGGGTCAGACCACGATATACATAACTGCCCCGTGAACGCGCAGAAAAACCGGCAATCACAGTCATAACAACAATAATCAACAGTACCCAGTACCATTGATTAGAGGCAAATATCCATTTTAATAACAAACCCACAACGGACAGCTGCACAATAGCCCGAACTGCTGAAATCAGAATACGTTTTGTCAATCCAAGCTTCAGCCATAATGAAACACCGGCACTCACCAGAATCAGCAATGAAGCCAGAGCCAGTTCTGCAACACTAATATAATTAGTTCCCTGCATTATTGCCTCCCGCCCGTGTTGATTTTCTGGTGTGAGTAATCCGGCCGGCATCTAGATACCAGATTTCATCACCTACCTGATTAATCTGCTGCTCACTATGTGAAATCCAAATGTAGGCAGCCTGAGGATTATCTTCCTGCCATTGACCGACCAGCTTTTGTACGGCCTGTGCCGAATCTTCATCCAGAGAAGCCGTTGGCTCATCCAGCAGCAAAACCGGCGGATTTAATTGCAATATACGCAACAGACACACCAGCTGAGCCTCTCCTCCGGATAAATCCGTTGCATCCCGTTCCAGAAAATTACCATCTTTACCCATACTTTCTAACACCCGCTGTACATTATCTGGCTGAAATTTTTTATGCTGATAATGATGCAAAGTAAAAGGTAAAAACAGATTATCACGCACTGTACCCGGAACAAGCACCGCCTGCTGCCGTACGTAAGCGATCTGGCTGCGATGCTGTGCAATACAGTGTGCATTCAGACGAACCGGCTGATTATGACAATACAGCGTGCCCGAAGCTGGTAAATCCAGCAGAGAAATCGTACGTAAAAAAACCGATTTTCCTGCCCCGGATGCACCGCTGATTGCCACACGCGCACCAGCCCAGAGCTGAAAATCGATATCCTGTAATAACATCCTGCCATCATCATGGGCACGCTGACACACACCCTCACCGGATAAAATCGGCGTATTCATGATGAGCCACGCAGTTCTTTCGGTAGAACAAACATAATATTTTCCTCCACACCAGCACCTTCGGTAACTGTCGGGTATCCCCAGGAAACAATAGTTTGTACAACATCATTCACCAGTACCTCAGGTGCTGAAGCACCGGCTGTAATACCAACCTGATGCTTACCACTGAACCACCGTGTTTGCAGACAGCCGGCATTGTCAACCATATAGGCATCAACACCCAATAATGCTGCCACTTCACGCAAACGATTACTGTTCGAACTATTAGGAGATCCCACCACAATCACCACATCACAGGTAGCAGCCAGTTTTTTCACTGCATCCTGACGATTGGTGGTTGCATAACAAATATCCTCTTTATGCGGACTTTTAATGTGAGGAAAACGCTGTTTTAAAGCGGCAATAATACCGCTGGTTTCATCAACCGAAAGCGTTGTCTGGCTCACATGCGCCAGCTTTTCTTCATTGCGGACCTGTAAACTTGCCACATCAGCAACTGTTTCCACCAGCAACATCACACCCGGTGGCAATTGCCCCATCGTTCCTTCAACTTCAGGATGGCCTTTATGACCAATCATAATAATCTGATAACCCTGTTCATCCAGCCGAGATACCTGTCGGTGAACCTTAGTTACCAGAGGACACGTAGCATCAAAAATACGAAAGCCGCGTGCAACTGCTTCCTGCTGTACAGCCTGAGATACACCATGAGCAGAATAAATCAGCGTCGCATCAGGAGGCACATCATCTAGATTTTCGATAAATACCGCACCCTTATTGCGCAAATTATCAACCACAAACTTATTGTGTACTACTTCATGCCGTACATAAATCGGAGCACCATACTCTTCCAGTGCCCGTTCTACAATACTGATAGCACGGTCTACACCGGCACAGAATCCACGCGGATTGGCCAGTAAAATCTTTTTGTCACTCATTAAACATCCCGTTACCTGGCTGAATTCATCACAGACGAATCAATCAGACCGCCTTTTTCTTCTGATGGAAAATACTTTCCAGCACCAGCAACACCGCACCGACACAAATCAGGCTATCAGCAACATTAAATGCCGGATAAAACCAATTATGGTAGTAGAACAATAGAAAATCAACCACATGCCCGTGCACCAGCCGGTCTATTACATTACCTGCGGCCCCTCCTATAATCATGGCTGCAGCAACTTTACCCAGCTTTGCGAATTCATCACGGATAATTGCACGTAACAGATAAACACAAATCACCAGAGCCAGTCCCATAAAAAAGAATTTTTGCCAGCCTCCGGCATCTGCAAGAAAACTGAACGCCGCGCCGGGGTTATATGTCAGTGTGAGATCAAAAAAACCCGGTATTACCGTAATTCTTTCCAGATATTGAATATGGCATAAAACCAGATATTTCGTTAACTGATCAGCTATCAGCCCCGCAATAATAATTGCACCATATAAAAACAATTTTTTACTCAGCATAACCTTCCCTAAAAAACAAACAGGCGTAACCGGCCAAACCAATTACGCCTGAATCATTCAAATCATGCCAAAATAACCGGCAATATTAAAATCATTAACCCGCATCAAGCATATAACCGCTGTTCACCGGCACCGTCGATATTAAGTGCACAACGACCGCAGATTGTCGGGTGTAACGAGTCAGAACCCACATCATTTGTATAATGCCAGCAACGTTCACACTTAGTACCCTGATCAACAGTGACCGTAGCCGACAGCTCATCACCCTGCTCAACAGTAACCTTGGCAACCATCAGCACGAAGCGCAACTCATCACCAATTGCCGTAACAAAAGGCAGAATATCCGCCGGTACTCGAATAGCCACATCTGCCTGCAATGACGAACCAACATTCTTATCAGCACGCAAAGGCTCAATCGCCGCATTAACAGTATCTCTTACTGCACGGATTGCCTGCCATTTCTGTGCCAGACCGGCTAATTCCACCTCAGCCATAGACGGGAACACATGTGCAGTATGATACAGCACACTATCCTCATCATTACCTGTTAAAACAGCCCAGGCTTCTTCAGCCGTAAAGCACAGAATCGGACTCAGCAGCAACACCAGATTACGCGTAATATGATAAAGCGCAGTTTGTGCACTCCGACGGCCATGGCTGTCTGCCTGCATTGTATACAGACGGTCTTTCAGAATATCCAGATAGAAAGCACCCATATCTTCCGAACAGAAATGCACAATATCCTGTACCGCAAAATGGAATGCATAACGGGTAAAGTGATCATTGGCTACGCGCTCCTGCAACTGCTGAGCCAATACCAGAGCATAGCGATCCAGCTCAAGCATATCTGAAATCGCCACTGCATCCGTTTCCGGATTAAAATCACTCAGATTGGCCAGCAAAAAACGCAGCGTATTGCGCAAACGACGGTAGCTTTCAGAAACCCGTTTCAGAATTTCATCAGAAATGGCCAGTTCACCGGAGTAATCGGTAGAAGCCACCCACAGGCGCAGAATATCAGCACCCAGACTGTCATTGACCTTTTGTGGTGCAACCACATTCCCAACAGATTTGGACATCTTCTGTCCATTACCGTCCACCACAAAACCATGCGTCAGCAACTGTTTATAAGGAGCACTGCCAACCGTTGCACAAGCTGTCAGCAATGAAGACTGAAACCAGCCGCGATGCTGATCCGAACCTTCCAGATACAAATCAGCCGGCCATGCCAGTTCAGGGCGCTGACGCAATACTGCATAATGCGTACTGCCCGAATCAAACCAGACATCCAGCGTATCCGGCAGCTTTTCATATTCATCTGCATCAGCCCCTAACAGCTCATGCTTATCCAATGCAAACCAGGCTTCAATTCCGTGCTGCTCAATCCGCTTAGCTACCTCTTCCAGTAACTCAGCCGAACGCGGATGCAACTGACCGGTTTCCTTATGCGCAAAAAACGCCATCGGAGTACCCCAGTAACGCTGGCGGGAAACCACCCAGTCCGGACGCCCTTCAATCATTGCCTCCAGACGCGCACGTCCCCATGCAGGGAAAAATTCAGTAACATCAACAGCATTCATAGCCTTATTGCGCAATGTTTTACCATCGGTACCTTCCTTATCCATACCGATAAACCACTGACCGGTTGCCCGGTAAATCAATGGTGTTTTATGGCGCCAGCAATGTGCATAACTATGGGTAATTTTGCCATTAGAGAGTAACTTACCTTCTTCCGCAACCCAGTCGATTACCACCGGGTTACCTTCCCAGACTGTCATACCGGCTAACCGTGGCACATCACTGATATAGCGCCCTTCAGCATTTACCGGGTTATACAACTTAATCCCATAGCGCAGACAGGCAAAATAATCATCCAGACCATGTGCCGGAGCAGTATGTACCATACCAGTACCAGCTTCGGTAGTAACATGGTCACCCAGTAATACCAGAATATCTCTATCCAGAAACGGATGATTTAAATGCAGATTTTCCAGTTGCCGGCCAGCTGTTTCAGCCAGTACCGCCGTATCATCCGCACCAAAACCAAACCGGGCTAAAGCCGCCTCAGCCAGCTCTTTAGCCAGCACCAGCTTACCTTTAGGCGTATCAATCAACTGATAAACCACTTCAGGTCCAACACAAATTGCCTGACTGGCCGGCAAAGTCCACGGAGTTGTTGTCCAGATAACACCATATACCTCACCCGGCAGCTCATTCAATCCGAAAGCTTTCGCCACAGCAGCATTATCTTTAAACTGATAAGCCACATCAATCGCATAAGAAACCTTATCCTTATACTCTACCTCTGCTTCTGCCAGCGAAGAGCCGCAATCCAGACAGAACTGTACCGGCTTCTCACCACGATACAAATAACCGCCCTGCTGAATTCGTCCCAGCGTACGCACAATATCTGCCTCAGTTTGATAGTCCATAGTCAGATATGGATGTTCCCAGTCACCCAGTACACCCAGACGCATAAAATCTTTTTTCTGCCGTTCAATCTGTTCCCGTGCATATTCCCGGCATAACTCGCGGAATTTTGCAGCCGGAATATTCTTGCCGTGCTTTTTCTCCACCATCAGCTCAATCGGCAAACCGTGACAATCCCAGCCCGGAACATATGGTGCATCAAAACCAGCCAGCGTCTTACTCCGGATAATAATATCCTTCAATACCTTATTTACAGCATGGCCGATATGAATATCACCATTTGCATATGGAGGACCATCATGCAGAATAAACTTAGGTCTTCCCGCTGCCAATTTACGCAGTTTCTGATAACGCTTCTGTTCATACCAAGATTTCAGCCAGCCGCCTTCACGCTTGGCCAGATTACCGCGCATTGGAAACGGCGTATCCAATAAATTTACTGTTTTACTATAGTCAGTCATGACTTTCTCTTTAAAATATATTTAACTTTTAATATTCAGAATAAATTCAGTTCAATAAATTTTACGGCCACCCGAACATAATCCTGCTATTCAGGCAGCCTGCCATATTCGGGCAGCTTCCATATCAGCAAAAATCTGCGTCTGTAACGCAGCCAGCGATTCAAACTTCAGCTCATCGCGCAGCTTATGCAAAAAATGCACCTGTAAACGCTGCCCGTATAAATCATCTTCACAATCAAAAATATGCACTTCAAGCTTTTGTAAACTGCCCGAAGACACAGTCGGGTTTTTACCAAAACTGGCTACCCCGCGCTTACGCCCGAAAGCTCCGGATACATCGACCACAAATACCCCGTTCAGAGCATAGTGCAAAGCCGGTAAATGCACATTAGCAGTAGGACAACCCAGTTCACGCCCCAGTTTAGCCCCGTGCTTCACACGACCACTCAGCGTATACTCGTGCCCCAGCAACAACTGTGCATAAGCCAGATTACCTGAAGCCAGTGCCATCCGCACCGCAGTACTGGATGCGCGCACATCTTCAACCACAATTGAAGGCGTGTGCTCAGTAACAAACTCATTCTGCGCCTGCAATAAAGTAAAATCACCGCTGCGCCGTGTACCGAAGCGGAAATCATCACCTACCAGCAAATAGCGCGTGTGCAAATGCCTGACCAACATCTGACTGATAAAATCCATCGGTTGCATAGCTGCAAACTGCTGATTAAACCGCACAACATAAACCGCATCAACACAGCCGCTTGCAGCAAGCAGATCCAGCTTATCGCGTAGCGGAGTCAGACGAAACGGCAAAGTTTTCCCTGCCTGCTGCGCAAAAAATTCCTGTGGTTGCGGCTCGAACATCATCACCACCGAACTAAGCCCGCGCTGTCCGGCTTCCTGACGCAAACGCATCAAAATATGCCGGTGCCCGCAATGAACCCCGTCAAAATTACCGATAGTCACCGCAGTACCATCCGGCCAATCCGGCTGCTGCCCGCTCCCCAACCAAACTCGCATACAATTCTTGAATAAATCAAATAATAAAACGTATCATTGTAAACATTTCAGCTAACCTTAGCCAGCGCAATTGCTCAGGATTTTCCAGCCGTTTCAACCATCAAATCCACTTTATTCTCAAGAACAAACAAATTTTAATACAGTTATCCCCCTATTTCTTGCTAAAATAGCCGCCAACCTGACGCTAAGGCTATCAATAGCCAGCAACACCTCAGAAAATTTATTAGGTAACACAATGGCCTTTCGTTTTGACATCATCTACGAATACCGTGAAATGTTTTATTACGGTGCGCTTACAACACTCGGCGTCACCCTGATTTCCACATTTATGGGCACACTTCTCGGTCTGATTTTTGCCCTTGCACGCATTATCCGCATTGAAAAAGGCGGGCTGCCCATGCGTGCTTTCGTATGGTCATTGCGCCAGATTTCCCTGCTCTATGTAACCATTTTCCGCGGCACCCCCCTGTTTGTACAGATTTTCATCTGGTATTTTGTCTGGTTTCCACTGCTTATCAACCCTGCTGACGGTCTGATTATCAGCGGCGATCTGGCTGTCGAACTGCGCCGCAGCTACGGTGCACTGATTGCCGGCGTACTTGCACTTTCAGTTAATTCAGGAGCCTACATTACCGAGATTTTCCGTGCAGGCATCCAATCAATAGACCGCGGACAATTCGAGGCCTCCCGCTCTCTTGGTCTGAGTTATACACAAGCCATGCGCTATGTCATTCTGCCACAGGCTATCCGCCGTATGCTGCCGCCAATTGGTAACGAATTTATTACCTTACTTAAAGACAGCTCACTTTTATCCGCCATCGCCGTAGTCGAACTAGCTTTTGCTGCCCGCGCAGCAGCCGGACGTTATCTTAACTACGAGACACCGCTATACACCATTGCCATAATCTATCTGATAATGACCATCGCCTTAAGCTGGTTCTTCTCATGGCTGGAGAAAAAATACAATAAAGGTTATCAGCACTGAGCTTAGACATAAATCAACAACATGAGAACAGGACGGTTAAAAATCAACCGTCCTGTTTCATTTTATAAAATAGCAGAATTCAACCTCATAACACCAATGTACAAACTGATTTATAGCTTTACTGACACCAGAGTCAAATCAATTACATTTATTACATATGGTTTTCCGACCCAATCAATATTATTGCAAACCAGCTATTTCAAATTGCAAATCCAACACTGAAAAAATCTATTTGAATCAGCTATCAAATATTAATCATCATAAATAACACCAGTCAGTTATCGATTAGTATCAATGATGAAACTCATCAGGAGACATATATCAAAAATATCTTAATTGATACAGCTTTATTTACATTTTAAAAATTTGTACTATAGATTTAAACAAAATCCAGAATAAAAAAATCAGATAAATCAGCAGAAAAATACAAATTTAATTTAAAAATAACATAAAAAAACAGAACTATTAAAATAAACAAAATATATAATAAAAACTAGTAACTTGACACAAATTAAACAAATTGATTAACTATTAACTTATATATTTATCTTATCAACAGAAAAAGAGAAAAACATGAAAGCTGTCAGATTACATGCACAACACGATATCCGCATAGATGAAATCGAAAAACCAAAACCCAAAGCCGGTGAAATGCTGATTAAAATCGGCGCAGCCGGCGTGTGCCACTCAGATATACACCTGATCGAAAGTGGTATCCCTGCAGGTGCTCCTGCATTTACCCTGGGACATGAAAATGCCGGATGGGTTGAAGAACTGGGCGAAGGAGTAACCGATTTTAAAGTAGGCGATGCAGTCATGGTATACGGACCATGGGGCTGCGGACATTGCCAGCCTTGTCAGCAATCTATGGAAAACTACTGTGAGCATCAATCGGAATCTCCGATCCTCGGCGGTGGACTGGGTACCAATGGTGGCATGGCTGAATACATGATTGTTCCATCCAGCCGTTTACTCGTACCTTTGCATGACCTGCACCCGGAAGAAGTGGCTCCTCTTTCCGATGCAGCCTTAACTCCCTATCATGCAATTAAACGTTCTGCCGGCAAAATAACACCGTCTGCTTTTGTTCTCGTAATCGGCATAGGTGGTTTAGGACATATGGCTGTACAAATCCTGAAAAAGCTATATTCAGCCACCATTATTGCCGGTGATATCAATGATGAAAAACTGGAACTGGCCAAAAAATATGGTGCAGATTATGTAATACGTACCGACCGCGATACCGATAGCATTGTCGAAGAAATTACCCGTATTACCGGTGTGAAGAAATGTGCAGTCGTACTTGATTTTGTTGGCAATAAGCCAACTCTCACTTTGGGCGCACAAACAGTCGGATTAAACGGCGACTGGACAGTAGTTGGTCTGGGTGGCGGCAAACTCGACTGGCACTGCATGAATCAGCCATGGGGAGCATCGCTTTGTACACCCTATTGGGGTTCACGGGTTGAACTGATGGAAGTACTGGACATGAAAAGAAAAGGTATTATAAATATCGAATACACCACCTACCCCCTTTCACAGGCTCTGGAAGTATACGATAAATTGATTAAAGGGCAGATTAATGGCCGTGCAGTACTAATACCTTAATCTTTCCTAATAGAATCAGGCTGAGCAATATTATAACCACAGCCTGATTCTATAAAATCCACGTGCTTTGAAGCGATAAACAATTAATTACTATCATCAATAAAAAACCATCCAGTAGCTGTTGTGTCAACGCAGACCAAGCTTAAAAAGAAAATTTGTTTCGCAATAACTCATTTTCATTAACAATTTTACTGACCTCATATATTTTTTACCGCATCATTACCCATCAATACTTTAAGTTAACCTCATAGTAAAAATTAATGCCCTGAATTTTCATAAATTTTTCAGCATAACTAACTATATTTCAACCAATCTTATATTTTTAACATATACTATTCCTCATTTTTAATATACATTCACTATATTAAAATCAGCCAACACAACACCAATGAACTAATACTTAACTTAATAAGCTATGGTTTCAAATTAATACAATATAGAACATATGAATACAAAATTAACGTCAGAGAAAATTATCAAAACCAGTAAATTTCTAAGCTATATTTTAAGACATAAGCCGGAAACAATAGATATCACCTTAGATCAGCAGGGATGGGTAAATATAGAATATTTAATCAAACAGGCAAACCTGCATGGAGAACAATTCACCAGAGATATTATCGAGGTGGTTGTTAAAACAAGTGATAAAAAACGATTTACCATATCTGAAGATGGCTTAAAAATTCGTGCAGCACAAGGATATTCAACTGATCAGGTCCATATCAGTCATAATGCGCAAAAACCGCCAGAGTTTTTATATCACGGTACAGCCACAAGATTTATGGATTCAATCAAACAGCAAGGATTAATCGCAGGGAGCCGCCATTATGTACATCTGTCAGCAGATGTGAATACTGCGATAAAAGTCGGCACACGTCATGGCAGCCCTATTGTGCTGCAAATACACGCCTTAATAATGTATCAGGCAGGATATCAATTCTATCTGGCGGAAAATGGAGTATGGCTGGTTCAAACCGTACCAAAACAATATTTACAACCATATGAATGAGCAAATAAATTATAAATATTTAAAAACAATATTTTATTAAAAACGAAGAGTTTACAAAATTTGTCTTTTCAATAGAGTTAACTCCTCATCAGATAGTTTATTTACTAACTTATTACTATTGATAATCGACGAAATATACTGAATAACTTCTTTATAGTCATTATAAAATAAGATCGAGAAAAATGATGTAATAAAATCAGAATTAATTCTATTTAATTTTTCAATTAGATCTGCAATATAATCCATCAAATCTTGCTTACTAAATAAATGATTTAATAAAGTGTTCATATTATAAGGGTCAACGGAATTTCTGCATAGAATCTCCATTTTTTCCATTACTATATTTTTCAATTTATATTTTTGAGCACTATTAAAATCTCTCATCGATACAAAATAATAAGCAAAATTATCAAAAGTAACTTGGGATATTATTTTATCATCAGAAAACATATAAACTATAAATTTAAACATTTCTTCTGATGAAACATCCATATGATAATAGTGTCTTGATAAAATATATATAGCTCTTCTTAATTGTTTTTCTGGAAGATTATCTAAATATTGTTTTAAATCATATCCAAAATTATTACTTTTTTTGATTATCTCATCAATTTCAATTTCAATCTCTTCATCAAAGGCACTCATTACTATATTACTCCTCATCAGATAGTTTATTCACTAACTTATTACTATAGATAATTGACGAAATATACTGAATGATTTCTTTATTATCACTATCTAACAGAATAGAATAAAATGATACAATAAAAACTGAATTAATTCTATTAATTTTTCAATCATATCTGCAATCTAATTCATTAAATCTTGCCTATTAAATAACTGATTTAATAATCTGTTCATACGATAAAAGTTGTCACAACTTACACATAAAATCTCCATTTTTTCAATTTAAAATTTGAAGACTATTAAAATTTATCTTTAAAGCAACATAGAAAGTAAAATCAAAAAACTAACCTTGAATATTATTTCATCATCAGAAAGCATATAAACTATAAACTTAAACATTTCTTCTGAAGAAATCTCTGCATAAATATAATAGTTTTCTGAGACTATATATTGCTCTCCTGAGTTGTTTTTCTGGAAGAATATCTAAATATTGTTTTGAATCATATTCAAATTTATTACTTTTTTGAGTATTTCTTTAACTCTTTTATCAACCTCGCTATCAATGGCACTGACTCCCCTTTACTCCAAGTAAAAACATAATGAAATTTATGAACATAATACCAATTTTAATTATTTCCAATATAGACGAATCTTTATAAATTCGATGATTAACAAAATTTCTAATATAATTAATAAACTATTTTTTTCTACTAACTAATTCAAATTCTAAATCTGGCTCAGAATAATAAATTAAACCTATTTGATCCGAATCTACCATCAGCCCGGTCTTAAATAAATCAATCCAATTATCATAATCAAACTCAGGAGTATATTCACTCGAATCAAAACAGCACAGGACAACACCAGTCATTCCTCCGTCAAGAAGAATCTCATCTCCTGCCCTTATTTCACTACCATCTTGATATTTCATCGTAACTCCCTATTTAATAAAAGCATCTACTTTCACCTTACTTTTTTTGATACTACTCCTCTTCTTTCTCTACTTTCAACTTTTATCCTAAAAATTTTTAGTTTCTGTTGTACTATATATAATCTTCATTTCATTAAGGCTATATATATTGTTAGCCTATCTTAATTATTATTAACTATGACTAAATTAAATGACTCTAATTGAATATAAATTTTATTCTATTTATTTGTAATATTTTAATAAATTTATTAACAAAAAACTTCAATTTCGCAATTGAGATATTTAAATAATTAATCATCTGTATCAGATAGACTCAATCTATATTTTTCAGAAATAACAGAAGGATCAAATTTATAACCTGGTTCCCAGGGACTAATTACTAAAAAATATCTATCATAATTCCATAAACACATTCTGCAAACAACAAATATTTCCTTTAACTGATTACATATCTTATTATAATTATTTAAACACGCTTCCTTCAATACTTTCCAATATCCTTCATTAATAATTGGAGGTCTTCAACTGTTTCATATATTGTTGGTGAGCAGTCATCTACATTACATAATCTGTTGAATTCTTCGAATTTATCTTCTCTGTCTAAGTATTTATCATTATTATTGTGTACAGTGGTATAAAGCTATATCTGGAATTTTGTAATCATCTATTTTTCATATAATGTAACTATACTCATAATTATTCCTTTAAAAATTAACAAAACACCCCAGATTAATCAAATTTTTCCAAATATGTATTAATTAGGTAGGCCCCTTGTTTCATTAATAAAATTGTTGGTAATCTAAAATTACTTATCAAATATTAAAAATATACAAATTAATATAAATATTATAAAATAATTAACTGTCACTGTACAATAAACTAATTATGAAAACTATAATCAGTTTCTGTAATTAGAAATAATTAGTTTAGATTTTTGAAAGTAAATCAATAATAATTGTTAAGGAGTATTCGATGATAGACGACCAAATAATTGCTCAGAAAATTAGTGATTTGCATTTAAAAACAATAGGAGAATTAAATGAATTATTATTTGAAATACAAGAGAAATGTTCTGAAGAGGAATTTCATGCTTATCGAAGAATTGTAGGGCAACTCATGTATACATTCTGGGAAGCGTTGGATGCTATATATGTTAAGCACCCAAGTATCAAGCCTGAACAATTTGATTAAAAATTTACTGATTACCGTCTATCTGAAATATTGTTTCCGGCGTTATCTGCACCAACAACTCTTCCATAAATAGCTAAGAAAACAATACCCAACTGATTAATTAAATTTACTCTGTACTGGCTCTATCACACTAATAGTTTTTAAATGTAACTGTATATTCGTTAAACAGGTACATCTATACGCTTCATTTCTTGCATTTTCTTTTATCTAAATCATTTTTTAAAATATTTAAAGATCCTAAATAGTATTCCAACAAGTAACCAGGGTATACATCCAAAATCAATAAACAGACCTAAATAAAAATAATGATTATATGGAGCAGGCATACCCATAATACCGCCACATAACAGTAATCCACCAACAAACAGACCATAAGAAGAACTATGTCTTTTTAAAATATCATTGTTGATAAATATCAGCCAGTTCATGCATGAAATATACAGACCAAATATAATAAGACACGTAATATACCAAGTCATAATTTTAAATCCAGAGTTTCTTATCTAAATCCTAATTTCCAGTAACATAATCAAAAAATCTTAATTATATCTGTAATATAAACTTTATTTCCAAAACATAACTATCAATTTCTAATTAACTTAATCATCAAATTTACTGAATCTCTTTTTTTTAAATTTCGTATTTCTTTAATGATAAACACCTTTTTTTGTTGATAACATCATTTACTATATACATTTAATTTTCAATAATTTATATTTTGCTTGGTTATCAAATATTACTTTTACATTCTCCTTTTATAATCTGAATAAAGCCTTATAAACAAATAAAAACCGTTTTAATCTACTAATGTTTAAAATTCCATTTTATCAATCGACAATTCATATTTTTCATATTTTTCATATTTTTCATATTTGCAACTTTTTCAAGCTTTTCTATCTTTTTCACTATAAATTTACATTATCATCTCCTTAATCACATATTCTACGAACTAAGTATATCCGCTTATTTCAAATACTATATAGTTTATATATATTTTGGTATATCTATTTACCAAAATTCAATATCTATCGTTAATTTACCACCTAAATCAGCTATGAAATCTAACGTATTTTTTTTCAAATATATGTCTGATCGCTTTTCATTCTTATATACATGACCATAAATTGTGAATACAAAATCTATATCATTCTCTTCTTTAAATGTTAATAATATATTTAGTTTGTTTTCAATTCTATCAATTATCTGACGTACTTGATGATCCAGATCATTTAGTGAATTTATACAATGCTGTAAACACCAGGTGGTTTCTATAGCCGGGCTGTATTTGCAATTTTTCATACTTCCCCTGATAGTATATTTTGTAGGCGAAATTCCTAGTAATTTGGTTACACTATCTGGATTAAAATTAGGGCCGCATATGATAAATTCTATAGTTACTTCAGTTTGTAACATTTTACTCTCTTATAAATAGTACTTTATTTTCCAGATTAAATTTTATTTCTGTAAGAAACAGTTTTTAAAAATTTATGGAATCACCTTTTGCTGGTTTTCCTAGGTTATATTAATTTTTTCAATCTTCTTTTTAAATCTGTTTTTAAAATCCACTACAACTTTTTTAAGAATATATAATATTTAAAATTCAATTAAATAATACTTTTACTCTTTATATATTCTTTTCTACTATCAATTTTATAGTTTATCTAAATCTAATGCAGCTTCATTATTATCTTTTTATTGCTTAAAGTTAAAAGATTTTTTGAAGCTGCATATTACTATCATTTTATAGGATAAATTTTTGCCTACAGATATATGATTTCTTGACAAATATCTTTATCAATTACAAATACCTCTACTCTGAATCCTTCAGGATAATCTTTAAAACCTAAGACATTCTCCCGTTTCTTTTTTTCCTCAATTGCTCTTTCTAAGGAAGAAAAAAAACCAATTACAAATTCTTGTATACCGCTCTGTTTTGTTTCCTTAGCATGGATTAAAACATATACTTTTTTTTCCGTCATAATAACTCCCATTTTAATTTTTTTGTTTTGTTTATTTTATATAGTGACAAATCCTTCACGCCACTCATCCACATCTAAATAAGTCTCATCAATATCTAATCTTTTCAAATTACTTACATAATAAATTTTTGAAAAATTTTTTTTTCTTTCTAAAGCTATTTCATAAGTACTATAAATACCTAAAGTTTGAAATGCCTCACCATCAAAATCGTCAGAATTCGGTGATTCCTGTGAGATTTTCTTGTTTCCATGATATGAATAAGTTACATAACTTAAACGAAATAAAGTCTGCATTTTTTATATCCTTTTTTATATTTTATATGTTTAATGTATAAAATATAAGTAAACATATCAACATCAATCTATAATTTTTAATTTAATTACTTTCTGTTTATTTCTTTTGGGGTTTAACCCTCCACCCTCTAAAAGATTTTTTAATTGACTAAGCTCACTATGACATCCTCTATTTCTTTTATAAGAACAAAAATTTTATCATAATATTCCAAAAATATACGCAAAACAATCTGCTCAAGTGCATCATATACAGATGAAGTTTTCCTCCAGACCAACTAAGTACATCATCAGTTATGTCCTAAGTAACAATTTATCATTAATCCTTACCTCCCAATAGGTTCATATTTATTTCTATCTTCACAATATGGATTCTGAGGATTACTAATCTCAATTAGTAAGTAAAAATTTTTGTTCAATGCTTTTATTTTTATACGCTTTCTTTTACTTTTTAGCTTACAAAAGCATCATCGGGATATGACTCTGACAAACTTATCTATTTTTATTATAAATTTTCACCATAATCTTTTTAAGTATATTTTATAGAATAAAGGTATATCTAATAATCATTTCGAATACCTTGTCATCTATGTTAAATACAATGAATTTTAAGATTTTCCAATAATATTGTCTTTGTTTTCAGCAATAAAATTTTTTAATTCATTGTTATATTTCTCATAATAATCTTTAAATTTATTTCTATAATATATGCGTTTATACAGATATTTTCGACCATAAAGCGCACTATGTAATATCCTGATAGGAAAACGCCTGTTTCTCCCACTCTTTAAGTATAAATAACTGCTTTGTCTCTTCAGCTGATAATAAATTTAAATTTCTAATCAATATAACTTCCTGTGAACGGGAGTCCATATATATAATGCCATATATATCTGGTTATATTATCTACCTCTCTAAAATAAGCTAAATTTTTATGAAAAATACTATCAGCTAACACTTGTCTTGCATAGCGGGCTAAACAGAATCGATGTGGTTTTTTCCAGTCTTCAGGTTTTTCTAACTGAGCAATAAATTTTTCCGCAGTCTCAAACCATTGCTTCTGCCCTAAATCAGAAAACGTATTTTGAATACTAAAGGTGTAAATACCCCATTGTTAGCACACAAACCAAGTAGAAAATCATGCTATTTGTTTCATGTTTCTATATTCAATTGGTGTCATATTATTTAATGCTTCATGCGGTCTTTCTGTGTTATATATTTCTAACCATTCTTCGGTTATTTTTCTTGCTTGTTCCAGATTTTTAAATATATACAAATCTAATACCTCCGTTCGATATGTGCGGTTAAATCGTTCTATGTAGCCGTTTTGATAAGGACTACCAGGTTTAATGTAATCTATGCTTATTCCATGTGATTTTGCCCAGCTTGTGAATCTGTTTGAGGTAAATTCTGTGCCATTATCAACTCGTATTTTTAATGGATAACCGTAATATTGAGCCAGTCTATCTAAATACCGGGTAATTCTACCTGCCGATAAACTGACCGCAATATCAATGCCTAATGCCTCACGATTAAAGTCATCAATAACATTAAAGGTTCTAAATCTACGATGATTTTCAGAACGATCACTCATAAAATCCATTGACCAACATTCTCCCAGACGACTTGGTACTGATAATGGTTGTGGATAACGCTGGGGTAATCGTTTATTTCGTTTCGAACGAATGTTGAGTTTTAATTGACAATGAACCCGATAAACCCGTTTATGATTCCACTTATATCCTAGTTTCCTGATTCGATGAAAACACTTAGGAAATCCCCAACGTAAATGCTTGTCTGTTATTGACTTAAGTAACGAAATAATCATAGAGTCATCTGCCGATTTAGGTTGGTAGTAGTAAGCACAGCGACTTAAATTCACAATAGTGCAACTCATTTTAATTGTTACACAGTATTGTGACTGAAGTGTTTGTGCCCAACACTTACGAACTGCCGTTGGCACTATAGCTTTTTTATTATTTCTTGCTGAAGCTGAGAGGTTAAGCTTAATTCGGCATACATTTGTTTGAGTTTACGATTTTCAGCTTCCAGCTGTTTTAAGCGCTTAATATCCGAAGATTGCATACCGCCATATTTATCCCGCCATTTATAAAAAGTAGAAACGGCCATACCATATTTACGGCAAAGCTCTTTGACAGAGATGCCAACTTCAGCTTCATTTAAAATAGATACAATTTGATGCTCTGAAAATTTTTTCATATTGAAATTCTCCTTAAAAATATCATAGAGAATTTTCTACTTTCTTGCTGTACTATTTTAGGGGATAGTTACACCCCGTTTAACCGGGACTTTTTTAGTTATTAAAGCAAATAAAACACGACAATCCCTGATAATTAAACCGCTATAAAAGCGCTCCTTTTATCTTTTGAATATATTGATAAAATTTTAATAAAAAACTAGTGAAAATAAAAAGTCAAAACTAGAATTGTGTTTTGGAAATTATTTAGGATAAGTTATGAAAATTACATCTAAAATAAGACTTGAAAATTTAAACCTATTAGTCAAAGAAGCTGGAGGTGTAACGCAACTAGCTAAAAGAGCAGGATATAAACAGTCTAGTTACTTATATCAAATCATTAATCGCACACCTGTTCAAAATGGCAAAGCAAAAAATATCGGATCAAATATGGCTTCAAAATTAGAAGAAGCCATGAATAAACCTAAGGGATGGATGGATCAAGAACACCAAAAAAATTCAAAATCAAATTCTGTGTATCTCGGCACTCTAGAAATCTGGGGCTATTCTAAACCTTCAGGTGACATTGAAATAGAAGTACCGTTTTATAAGGAAATTAGTTTTTCGGCAAGTAATGATTTTGCAGAATACATCAAAGATTACAATATATATAAACTTTGTTTTGCGCGTTCTATTTTTGCAAAGCACGGCATTAATCCAGAATCCGTTGTGTGCGTTACAGCAAATGGCAATAGTATGTATCCTGTTATTCCAGATAGCAGTACTATCGGGATCAATACAGATGATAAAGATATTCGAGATGGCAAAATATATGCAATAAATCATAATGGATTACTGCGTATAAATATTTTAAAAAGACGCCCAGGAAACAAATTATTGATCCAAAGTTTTAATTCTTCAGAATATAAGGACGAAGAAGTCAATCGGGAAGAAATACATATAATTGGTAGGGTGTTTTGGTGGTCTGTTTTAGCTTAATGCGTAGATCTATTTAAGAATAAATTATAATAAAACTTTCTATCGATATTTATTACAAATAAAATGCCTAGTACACTAAGAGATCGTTTAATAGAATTAATGGCTGAGTGTGGGCTCAGCAAACAAATCGAACTAGCCAATCTTGCTAAGTTTAGTAAAGAATTGGTTAATCAATGGTTTAATGGTAATACAGGCTTGGTAAAAAACCTTTGTTAGAACTGTCAAAAAATACAGCTTTTTCAGCTCAATGGTTAGCAGATGGAACAGGTCCAAAATATAAAACAAATGACACTGATTCATTAGCTCAAAAATCAAGCACATTGGAAACAGTAAATAGCAATTCTACAATCCTGAAATTATATGATAGGAGTGCTTTTTGCGGTCAAGGAACCATAATTTCTGAATTTCCAGTACAGTACTTCTTAGGACAGTTGAGATTCCTAACGATGCTATTATAAAGCTATTGGGCACAACAAATTTACAAAGTGTTTAGCTTATGCCTCCTGACGGGGATTTAATGGAATCTACTATACCCAGACTCTCCATAACATTCATTAAAACTGATATAGATAAATTTCAAGATAACGGAGTTTATCTTATAACATTTGATGGTTATACCTATATTAAAAGACTAGCAAGAGGGAAATCGGGGGTAATCAATGTAATATCTGATAATAAACTTTATTCATATACAGATTTTGATATTGCACCAGATGATTTAGATCGATTAATAATTCACGGTAAATTTTGGAAAGCATTACCTTTAGATTTTTTTGATATATAATTTAAATTAACAGTTTATTTTCATTATTTAAATGATTTCAGCCGTATTAACACAGTATTTTTGCATGTAAATACCGGCAGCTGTTTACCGGTGTTTTTTGTTTGAAGGACATCTAAATCTCTATAGTATACATTCCAAGCAACCATAATAAACTTGGCAGAAAAACTAATTAATTCTAAATGTTACACAGCTGATCAATTTCTAGGTAAACAATAGATTTTACAATTAACTATAATTCACAACTCTAATATTAGGATTTAAAAATGGATAGACGAGATAAAATATTGTATTTAATAAATAATTCATTCAACGGAAGCCAAGTAAAATTTGCAGAGGCAATTAAAAGATCTCCGGCTCAAGTTAATCAATGGGTAACTAATCGCAGGGCTGTTGGCGACGTTTTGGCTTTACATATAGAACGAACTTTAAATCTACCATCAGGTTGGTTAGCTAAAGAAGAAGACAATAAAATCAAAATTAATCAATCAAATGCCTTTCATCTAGGAGCACCCAGATATATATATGACGAATCATGCCCATTGGGGAATGATGAGATTGAAGTTCCTTTTTATACGGATAATATTTTAAGCGCAGGTAACGGATTTGTATCAGATATACAAAATTTTAATAATATGAAAATGCGCTTTTCACGAACAATGTTAAATCAAAAAGGTATTGATCTAAGATGTTTAGTATGTATTGTGGCTGATAATGATAGTATGGAACCAGCTATTCCAGATGGAGCAATTGTTGGAATCAATACGAGTAATACTCAGATTAAAGATGGTAAATTATACGCAATTAATCATGACGGTTTATTATGTATCAAAATCCTAAAAAGACGACCTGGCAACAAAATTCTGATACAAAGTTATAATTTTAACTCATATCCTGATGAAGAGGTTGATACAGGAGCAATTACTGTTATTGGAAAAATATTTTGGTGGTCAGTTTTGCTATAACATAAATTTATGTTTTAAATTGCAAGAAAAGAAAAAGAGAGAGATTATTACATTAAATTGCTATTTTATCTAAATAGCCGAAAACCTAGTCATTTATAGTGTGGAGGACATCAAAATTCGCACATATTAAATGGCAATACCTTGATAAATGTTGCCGCCCCAGTTGATTTTTTTCGCCCAGCTCCTTGGCTGCCTGTTGCATGGCTTCATTAATTGCAGCGAATCTTCGGGTCGTTATCTTTCCTATTGATAGGGTACGGATAAATATCCACTGCGCGCCCTGTTGCATGCTTACTCGCCAGCGGTGTACTTACCCAAGTCACTTTTTTTTCATTCGGCCGCGCGTATTTCGGATCAACTCCCTTTTTCACGCATTCATTAGGTGTACGCCCTTTACCGTAATTGATGAAACACTGTTCCTTACTTCTTTTCTCCTCAATAACGGTAAAATCCTGCTTAGAGATTTCAATGGCTCGCTTAACGACCTTAACCAGATTGGCATCAACGTCGCGTAAATTGTTCAGAGAACGACTGCCTAATTTGTACATATCAAACCTTTCATAAATAAAAAAAGCAGTCAGAACGGCTGCTATGTATAGACTATTTACATTTATTAATGTATTATTAAATTTAATCCCCTTTAATTAATTTAAAGCCCTCAAAAACTCCTCCGTCTTGAGGGTATTTTTTTTGACATAAAAAAAGCTGCCTACTGGCAGCTTATTCAATTCACAAAAACTCACTTAGTCCATTTAATATCAAGCTTACGCTTATTTTCGGCGCAATCTTTTAAATACATATTCATTAAAACCTGATACGGTAATCCGGTTTCATCAGCCATATCTTTGAAATAAGTAATACTATCTTCATCAATCCGAATAGTGATTGTTTTCTTTAACTGTCCGGAATACGGATTGCGTTTTGCTTGACTAAAATCGTACTCTTTTTTCATAAATGTGCCTCGTATTGTTTGCGTTCTTGCTTGGTGGCTGTCCTTGCTGAAATCAAACGGATTGTATTACCTCTTTCACAATGAATAACCACTAATACACGTAAATTCTCACTCATCCCTAGCAATATGAAACGGTCTTCATCTTCGGAATGATCCGGATCATTAATTATTAAAGCATTTTCGTCCCAAAATACCGTAACAGCTTCATCAAATGATACACCGTGCTTTTGGATATTGCTTGCTGCTTTTTCCTGATTCCATTCAAAACCATTAATCATTTTATCCCCTTAGTTGTAAATATATTATATTTATATTTTAAATATACAACAAGTAGTTAATTTTCATATAGATGATTTTTTCACATCATCTATAGTTACAACTGTATCAATGGCACCAGCGCTCCAAATAGAAAAGCTGGCATTTAGCTGGCTTAAATCAGTTAAATAATCAAAAAACTACAATCAAATCACTATTTATGCTTATCATCTGTATCACCGATTATCTTTTCTGCCCTGTTACACACAGCATTAATCAGTTTTTTAGCCAGCTTCGGCGCAGTTGCTTTGAATGCGTCTAACAGAGATTTTGAGGCCATACCGGCAAACACACCAGCACCGGCAAACAGCCACGGGTGATCCTGTGTAAAGAAATACTCTGTTACTGCGGCTGAAAAAACCATGCCTATAATGATGAATGTCACAGTGAGCATGACGCCATAGCGTCGGTAATCAGACACTACCAGTGAGCCGAGAAAGCCACCAGCAAGGGCGAAACAGTTGGACAGTGTAAAAACTTCATTCATTATTTCCCGCCTTTTTTATCTTCTGCCTGTTGCGTGTTTTTAATCAGATTCCTGCCAACCAGTGCGCATATGATGGCAATCAGCGGATAGGTAGTCATGCCTGTGGACAGTGGCGGATAGGCGGCGATAAATGTTCCGGATATCACAAACCAGATCAGTGCCGACCATAACAGGCAGCAACCGGAAAGAATATTGCTGCGGCTGGAATGACAAAAGGCAGTAAATAGCTGCCCGATGGCAACCACAATTAAAATGGTCACAAACACCTTAGGGTATAAATGCGGGAATTTGCCGTATAGATCCTCCTTAATTATCTCGTCACCATGCAGGCCGAACACCAGCGCAAAACCCAGCATAGCGAATCCGTTCAGTACTTCGATTATTCGCGTACCGGTACCGAACAGCCAGTTTTGCAGTCTGTCCGGTAAAAACCGGAAGTCCAGTAACCAGTAAAACCATTTAATCACTTTTGTCATGACATATTTACTCCGTAAAAAAACCGCTTTTCAGCGGTTATCAGTTAATAGTTGCTTTTAGCTTCTTCCCATAGCCGGAACAGCCTGTCCTGATCAATATCCAAGGTATCAGTAAAAAACTGCCAGATATCATCATTTTCCAGTGTGAATGTCTGTGCTTCCATGATGGCATTACGCACTTTAATCAGATGAATACCAGTTAATTCTCGCTCAGCGATTTCCACCAGTTTTTCCTTATTTTTCCCGTACTCCAGCTCAATCTGAGTTAATATCTGGCTGCGATTCAGCATACCGGCATTTTTTCTTTTATCGAGCTGACGCAATTCATCGGCATTAGACACTTCTATCCATGTTTCTGCCTTTTCTAACCATTCGCTATAGGGTAATGGCGCCTGCGTTGTTACATCATCCGGTAGCACTCCCAGTTCAGATATGCGAATGCGTTCGCCGGTTTGTTTGCTGTAAACGGTTTCGCCGCGATGATCTTCAATATATTTCCAGACGTTGCCCAACCATTGCGGAATATAGCCTGCTTTTAATTCAGGCTCATCAGCGATGATGCACAGCCAAGGTATCAGGTAATTACCATCCGTGTTAAGAGGGTCTAAATCCGCTATAGTCATACCGATAAAATAGTTATTTTCGTCCAGCTGGCAGACGGGAATAGTTGGTGAATATTCTTTCATTCATTACTCCTTAAATTTTAATACAGGCAAGCAGTGCAACATTGCGTGGTCGTGTTTCTGCTGATGTTCTTGCTACTTCCGCATTGTCAAATTTAACTTTAAAGTTTAGTGTTAATGGTGTGACCGTTCCGATTTTTGCTGTACTCACATTCTCTCTGCTAAAAACACCATTGGAATAATCCTTACCCACGAAAGTGATATCACCAATTTCACCAGTCATACGCTGTACTGTATCTGACTGGGTGGTACCCAACTGCCTGCCATCATCAACGCCTCTACCCTCATCATATGCGCGTAAAAACTCACCTCTTAAATCCGGCAGGTTAAAGGTAGTTTTCCCGTCCCCTGCACCGAAGCGTGTACCAATAGCCGCATACAGACTGGCATATGATATGCGTGATACTGCTACGCCATTAGCCTTTAACCAGCCGACAGGTGCGGTATCCATAGCGAAAAACTGCACAGCTCCGGCAGGCGTGGCATTAATATCTTTGCTACCGTCAAACGGTATGCCATTAATACAGACTGCATTCTGTAGCCTTGTGGCAGTTGCGGCATTGCCTGTTGTATCTTGGTTACCTCTGGTATTCACGCCGGGCAGATCTATGTCCTGTGTACCATCAAAGAAAACCCCGCCGATATTGCGCCCATCAAGTAATTTTGAGGCTGTAACAGCGTTAAGTCCTATGCCGGCAATAACCTCCCAGTACTGGGGATTCTGATTAGGGTTATTGGTGTTCTTATCTGCAACTGAGATAAAAACTTTCGTGCCATCATCAGCCAGCAATACCGCACCTTTCTGATACCCGCCAAAAGCATCACAGTAGGCTTTATCAAAATAGAACAGATTGCCTTTCTGCATATGTACAATAGTGGCGGATAAGGCGTTAAGAATGCCGTTAAAGTCCATACCCTTTGGAGGCAGGCCGCCCGATTCTACCGGCTGCATGGTTACGTTCGGAAAACCGTCGCTCCATGTTGCATCCTCCGGATCTTGTCCGGGCTGCCGGGTGTTCTGAATATTGTTTTTACTGCCGTTAGCCGCAAATGCCTGCGGGATTAATACTGGATTTTTACTCATGCGAAACTTCCCTGGTTAAATGGTTGAAAACCTGTTCCGGAAAAACCAAAAATCCCCGCAGGCGGGGATTCACGATAATCAATTAAAACGCCGGACGGGCGCGGTAATAATTGCAGGTTATAGATAATATGCCTTTAAAATTTATTGGGCGTAAATTCAAAAAAATACCGCCCTTTCATGTGGCCGGTAATTAAAAAATACACGCGCTTCTCAGGAAATATCATGCGCAGGTATTTATTAATATTCGGTGCTGTTGCATGAAGAATATTGGCAGCCGCCTTAATCATAATAAGCAGGCGGAAACGCTCATCCGATAAATGATAGGAACTGAACCGTGCACCTGCCGAACTGAACGGATAGCTGTTAAATGGCTGGAAAGCCTGCGGACTGGTTTTAAAGCCGAAAGTATCGATATCATCAGGCGGAATACTGATATTGCGATTCACCCCCACAATCCGCCCCCAGATATCCAGCCCGAAACTCTGTGCAGTTTTCACATTGAAAGCCAGCCGGTAAAAATCATCAATTGATCCGGCAGGGTCTATGCATTCATTCATGCTGTCAATCAGATTGCAGATAACCGGACTGTTTGCATACTGTGACATTAAAGTGTCTTGAATATTTTTCATGATATTTTAATCTGATAAATTGAGGCTGCCGGGTATTCATCCACGCCGATTTCGAGCATGTCTGCCCATTTTTTACCGTCCTTACTTACCCGCAGGGACACTACACTTAAATGAGGAATAGCAGCAGCAACCGGACAGATGAATTTAGAAGCAATAACCGGCTGTCCGATTGCGGCCTTTGCGGGTCCGGTTGTAAAACCGGTAATAATGGCCGCTTTTACAGCTTCGCTATCCTGATATGACAGCAAATCAGGATCATCAACCATAACCTGAAAAAAAACCGGCACAAAAGCCGGTCGTAAAAATTTTACGGTGTATGTCGGCGGTCTGACGGGGAAATTTTCTGTATCCGCTATCACGCATTCTGTATTGCCATTAAAAGAACAGCCCGAGCCGGCTTTGTTCAAAATGGTACGGGCAATAGTTTCATCATCTCCGCCTACTACGGAAACCAGAATACTGTTACGGATAACCGGATAATTGGTGGCACCAACCTGTATAGTCTCATCTGTCGGGTTGTCGATAACATACACATCTTTAACATCGGCTAAATCAGCCACTGCACCATAAGTTGAGGCATTGGTATTTTTGCTGTTAATCGCTACCGATGCCCGCCGGCGTTTTTCAAAATCCAGACGACTTTCTTCTTCAACACCGGCAACAGCTGCATATGGGTTGGTTACCCGATCTAAGCCGGTAATTGCTTTAGGGATACTGGTAATCGTATCGGGTGCGGCATTGATACTGCCCGCAGATACACACTGCGCCTGCACGCTTACTTTACCGTCTTGGGTAATGGTTGCTTCGTTAGTTAACTGCCATTTATTGCCGTTATCGTCATTAAATATCGTACCGGCTGGAATGGTCACCCCAGCCAACCCGTTCAGCACCAGCATTACACTGGAATGCGTAGCCTGCTTACGGGTCATAAAATAAATATATCCCAGCCCGTCCTGCCAGATACCCTGCGCATAACGCGGGTCGAACTGATTTAACAGGGTTATCATCTGATTGCGCTCATCGGTAATAATGGCGGCCAGAGAAGTTACTAACTGCCCTTGCGGTGTGTTCATGGCCGTATTCAAGTCCTGCCCGAAAGCATTTCTAAACAGTTCCCATAAGCCGTTGATTACCTCATCTGTGGATGGTGCAATAATCCCCTTATCAGTCACCTGTAATTGTGGAATGCTCATAAACCAATCACCCCCGTTTTATGATTGCTGTTAGTAAATTTAATCTGCCCGCGGATAATCCGGTCACCGTCAAGCATTAACTCTGCCTGAGCTGTAACAACTCCGGGGACGCTTAGCGCGGCATCGTGAAGATGTTTGCGGTATAAAGCCAGCAGATAGCGTCCGTTACCTAGAATGCGCGTTAAATACGGTATTCCCTCCTGCTGGTTAAAATACATATCTTCTTTCATGGTACGGCAGGCACTGGCAATGTCCTGCGCTTGCTGATAGGTGCTTTCAGCAACAGCAATGTTGCCCTCTGCATCAAGCGTCAAATCCCATGTATCAGGCATTAAAAATAATGTTTTCATGAATTGGGCTTCCCTGTATTGCCGTTGCCGGTAGTCACGCCTTTGTGAGTGTGATTTTGCAGACTGACTGAACCGGCTTTAACATCTCCATCAGCACTGATACCGCCGCCACCGGTAAACTGCGCTGTCTGTAAAGCATTGACCGCATAGCTGCCTGTCGTAGTGGTTACCGCTGAAGCTTGCATGCTGATAGATGGTGCCTCCAGCGTGATACTGGTCGGTGAGTGAATCACTATGCCGCTGTCTGAAAAACTAATGTACTGCTGCGGTGTACCGTTTAAAAATCCGCCGATATACAGCCCGTCATTCCAGTCATGCTGGCGGCGACTGCCGGGTGCGGATTCGGCTTTATTGCGCTTAACTGCGGATATGTCGCGTGAGGCAAAAGCACATAAACCGATATCGCCTGCGACCGGATCGCAGATAACCGCATTGCTGCCGCCCTGTAAGCGGAAATACGGAACGCTGAATATTCTGCCGGGTGAGTAGACATTGCCGGCACCGTCAAGCATCTGTACCAGCGGCTGTACGTTTACTTCACCCACCGGACTGACGCCGGTACCTGAAACCGCCAGCACTTTGACAAGGGTCACGGTCTGAACCCGAGATATCAGATTGGAAATAACCGCGTTAAATTCTGCTGCTCCGCCCAGTGAATGATTGATATTCAGGTTGTCCAGATTTTCATATTCTGCTGATTGCTGCATCTTTGCTGTCTCTCCATGTTGCGGCTATATCACAAAACCAGTTTCCGTCCGGCTGATTGGATTCAAGGCTTTTATGCATGCCGTATATGCGCCATTCGCCGTTACATACTTCAATCTGGCTGTCCTGTATCTTGCAGATACCGCCGAAACGCAATAACGGGTCGTACAGACATTTAAAGGTTACGCCGCGTATATCAGGTACCGGATAGCTGATCAATCCTGAGGTGGGCGTAATGACCGGAATTTTGATGTTGCGTGAGCCGCCTTTCGGCGTAACTGCAATCAGGTTATTCTCAATGTACATATCAAACTCAAAATCATGTTCAAGCGTTTTAAGCTTATCCAGATTAGAGCCGTTTAAAGTCAGGTTTTTGGTGATTGCAGATACGCCGTTATTCTCAAGCTGATAACCCATACTGTCGCAGATATCCTTGATTGCATCGGCAATATCCACCTCTCCCTCTTTTTCATACGGCGGCTGCGGTTTTTTGTACTCCAGCATGGCCGCCTGAGATTCAATAACCAGACAGACATCGGGAGCCACAGAAAAATCCATTGTCGCAAAAGTAATATTGCCTTCAAATTCAGTAATCAGCTGGTCACCCTCTTCTCCGACTTCAACTTTTACCCTGTTCATCAGTGCGCCAAGTGTATTCCAGTGTACACGGAATAGTTTGGCCATTTTCTCTAATGCCAGCCCGTAGATTCGTATTTGCGCTACCGGCATTACTGAGCCGTAACCGAACATGATGTTACACATCACACGAAAGCCGGTTGCGCTGATCTGGTTATAGTTGCCGGTAAAAACAATCTGCTCACCCTGTTTGTCCTTGTCCCGCAGGGTAACGGTTACTTTTATCTGTTTACGTTTCATCGGTATACACCAAAACAAACCGGCCATTCAGGCCGGTGTAAGTCGGGTTATCGTCGCCATTTGTATCTATGAATACAAGATTTCTGGTTATCGGTGTTCCGTTGAGACAGACGCGGTTTTGTACCTGTACGCCGTCTTTGTCGTTTTCTACGCTGGCAAAAAGCTGCCCGAGCCGCGTAAACAACCGGATATGCCAGCGACTGCCGTTAATCACAAAAGATATATTCTGATTAGGATTAGCATCCAGCGGTATGGTTACTGTTGTCATTTAAACCACCCTTTAATAGCGTTTACAGCCTGAGATAACAAAGATTCCCCGGGTTTTTCGGGCTGTTTTTCTCCACCATCGCTTTCTTTTGCATCATCAGGATTTTTTACCTCTTCGGTATCGTATTTCACTACCACTTCGCGCACTTCTTCTAGATGGAGATTTACTTTAATCAGTTGCGCACCATCTGACGCTTCACGCGCGGTGTCGTAACCGACAATACAGGCGTTGGTATAAACATATTCAGGCGTGATGATGTAAAACAGCAGTGTACTGGCCGCCAGTGTTTCAACCTGTCCGAGAAACATACCGCGCATTAAAGTGCCTCCTGAGCCTTTAGTAAGCTGTACAGTGGCTTTATACGGATTGGCGACTTTGTTGTAACAGGCGAATGAGCCTTTTTCAACCGGTGCCTGTGCTATTTTGGCGGAATTACTGTATTTGAGAGAGGTAACGTTATCAGCCAGCAGAATGGGTATTCCATACTCGTTAAATACGCCCCAGTAATTTCCAAATACGGCATTTATCAATGCTGCCCCGCCCAGACTGATCAGGGCATTAGTACCGGCAACATTCAAGCCTTTAAAGTTTGGTATGTTAGGAATACCGCCAATTGGCAGCATAGTTTACTCCAATAAAAAAAGCAGCCCGAAGGCTGCAATAGAAAAGCCAGCTCATGGCTGGCTTGAATCTGTTACACAATCAAATCACTATAAACATTAGATACTAAAACAGGGTGGTGCCCAAATCACTCATATTTACCCCTAACTATTTGATAATTATAACTTTATGGTGGTGCCCAAACCTATGCGTCATAGCAGTTGATTGCGTAACAGAATCAAGATTAAAGTTTATATCCCTCAAGCTCTTTGGTTTTGGTTTTTATCAGCTTTATTCTACAGTTGAACCGGTTAATTTCTGTCTGTATCTCCGTATCAGCCGGCTTTTCTGAATTGCATTCATTATCCGCACTCTTGGTCCAACTTTTAAGGTTTGAGCTTAACTGATCTCTAATTGGTTCTGGTATAGCATCCCATGTTGTTTCTAGTGTTTTTATTGAATCATCTGCTTCTTGCTTTAATTTCTGTAGCTTTGCTTCTTTTACGTTGACATAAACTTGATCCTGCTGTGCTTGAAGTTCAGAAATACGGCTACGCGTCAATTCAGTCTCACAGTTTAAATACTCAATTTGATTCTGCTCTGGCGTAGGGTATTGGTTTGACTGGCACTGCTTTTTCTTTTGTTGATTCCATGCAAGCTGTTGAGGCTTTAAATGGTTGCGCACATCAACGTCCATATTTGTCCATAAGGTATTTATCTCGTCATTTGCTGCTGCATTCTCCTGTTTTGCACTTTGTAATGATGCTTGTATATTTTCCTGAGTATCCTCTTGGCTATCTGTATTGGTAACAGTTTGAGCTGCCGGCTCTATTGCGGGCGTACTTGCT
Organism: Snodgrassella alvi wkB2; assembly: GCF_000600005.1. NCBI lineage: Bacteria > Pseudomonadati > Pseudomonadota > Betaproteobacteria > Neisseriales > Neisseriaceae > Snodgrassella > Snodgrassella alvi. Next base: position 572,512 of record NZ_CP007446.1, on the reverse strand, counting down.
ACTGTCTTTTCTTCGCCATAGCATGCTTTCAGAATTACGCTAATTACAACCAAGAAACCAATCGTTGCCAAGATACTTTTTAAACAGCCACCATTTTTAGCTACAGCAGTCGCGCTAGATGATGCAGCCGCAGATGCACTTTGATTAATGATAATCTGCGGCTTTGCCTCAGTTGGCTTTGTTTGAACTGGATCACCATACCCATTATGGGAAGATGTATTACGGGCTTGGTTTAGTAATAAAGCTTTGTGTTCTTCATACTCTTCCTGAGTTATTGCCCCTTTTTCCAGTAATTCATACAAGCGTGTAAGTTCATTTGTTAATGATGGTTTAGACATAAAAAATCCTTATGCAGTATCAAAGTTTTTACCTAAGTTACTACAAAAAAATCAAGATGAACAAAACCAATTAGCAACTAGTGAAAACATTGTATCTGCCTTAATTTTCTTATACGCGTTTTCTTTTGTCTCATTATCTGTTTCGATAACTTTGTTATTTTTTAAATAAGCAGTATCAGCCATCTTCATTAAATTTTTTTCACAATTTATGTGAATTTTCAGCATTGTAGAATCAGCAGAATTTCCTTCTGGTGTTTTAAAAGGTTTAGGCTCCTTTACTATAATCCATGCAAAATCTTGCCCGTCATAAAAATTATTATCTGCATACAAAATCAAGCCATCAGGAGTATGGGCAATTTGTTCCCAATCAAACTCCTTTGCTGCTAAAGGCGTTGCAGTAATTAAACATGCTATACCAGATAAAACAAATTTCTTCATGTCATCGATACCCCTAGCTGGTTAAATAAATAGTTATGTGTTTCTTTCATCGCTGCCACGGTATTTCCACTAACAGTATTTGATGAAGTTTTAACATTCATATTTGGTATATTAACATTAACATATTTCCTATTGTCTGTATGTGTTGTTGTATTACCTCCAGCTAACTGATTGCTTTGGCTTACTCCTTTTGATATTCGATTTGCGTTATACGCCATTTCCATATTAGCGGTCTGTTTAAAAAAAGCATCCCGTCTGTCATGCCCGCTCTTGTATTTTGGGTCATCCTGCCGCCAGATAATATAATTATCACCTAATATTTTGTGTCCTTTATCGTATGCGACATTCGGATTATCCAAAAATTCTTTTTTGGTCTTGGAGTACGCGGGATTGTTGGATATTTCAGACAGCATATATTTAACCATTTCATCAAGCGAAGCTTTTGATCTGGTTATTTTTCCGTTTTTATATAAACCCTTTGCTGTTAATTCCGCAATTAGCTTTTTAGCCCGAATTCCCTGCCAAGAAATCAGTCCAACATTTGTTGCGCCATTTTTCGGGTCTGTATGCGAACCAAAAAGAAAATCCGGATTAAATGAATTTTCCCGACCAATCTCAGCAGTCATTATTCTCGCTTGCTGTGCGGATAAACCATGTTCACGAAGAGATGCATAAATTTGCTGAGCATAATTCATATTTCCTTTTACAGATACACTGGTTGCCGTTTTCTTCTGGTTTGGCGTTTCTGATGATTTCATACGTGCAATAACCGGCGTAATCTTTCCCGACCTGATATCGTTAAAATAAGCATCTGAAGGAGCGGCAGTATTCCCTCTTTTATTAGTCTGAATAAAATCTGAAACCCAATATTTACCGTTAAAGATAGCAGCATGACCATAGTTATGTTTCGATTTACTTGAGGACGGCATAGACATAACATCCCCTTTCTGAGGAGTGTAATTTTCATTGTAGGCAATACTTTGAAATTTCCCTGTTTTAAGTAAATTGTCTGCTACATCTCGTCCATGTCCCCAGATTTTAATACCTTGCGCTCTTAATGCATTATTAACATATTCAGCACACTTTTCCGCGCTAGCCTTTAAAGCATGGCTGGTGGCGTAATCCGCTGCTGCCTGCGCTGTTTCTGCTGTCTTTTTTGCTTTGGCAGGCGCATTAGCCTCTACAGGTTTCTGAATCCCGTTCTGCTCAAAGTAATCCTTACCGCCATGAAACAGCCGGTACATACTTTCACCGATGAAGCCCGCTACATCTTCTTTCTTTTCACCCATTGCATCAGCAATTATGCCTGTTGCAATATCAGAATAATTGTCAATCATCTGTTTGGCTTGCTTAGCCGCACCGGTAAAATCGCCGCGCACCAGTTTACCCAGAATTTCAGCATAACCTTTCAGGGTAGGAATGGTGTTATTTTTTACGGCATCAACCAGATTGCCAAATGCAGTACACAGAGTATCAACGGACATTTTGCTGTCTTTAATACCGGCACTGAATGAACTCCAGTCAAACAGAGATTTACCGCCCTTAGCCCAAGTGTCGTAATCGTCGTACAGGAGTACAAAAGCACCCGCCAGAGCGGTTACCGCAGCAATTACCGGATTAATCGCGATTCCAAGGGCGCCCATAAGGCGGATTAACGGCGTAAACGGAGCAATAAACGCCAGTAGTGCACGTCCGGCACTTAGTAAGGTAGGAATCAGCAGCATACCGATTACGATGGCCGCGGCCTGGAATACTGCCTTAATAACTTTTTCATGCCGTTGTAGAAACTCAAAGAAGCTGTTTACTACCTTAATCAGAGTAAGCAGTATTGGCGTTAATGCATCACCCACCAACTGCTTCATGCTTTGCCAGTGTGCGCTCAATATCGCTTGCTGTTTGGTTAATTCGCGACTGCGGGCAATGGCTTCCCCGTCTGAGTGATACATTCTTTTCTGAATATCCAGAATTTCCTGTAACTCTTTGCGACCAGAAATTAAGGCGTTGATTGTGCCGTCATCAAAGCCCATTTTTTTACCGATTGTATAAGCCTGTTCCTTTGGCATTTTCTGGAATGAATCAGCCAGATCAAGCATTACATCATCCAGTTTGCGAACCTTACCGGCATCATCAACAACACTGACGCCCAAAGCATTGAAATAAGGCAGCATGCTAGCGTCACCAAACATTACCAGCCCGTTCATAGCCTGTTTAATGCCGGTTAAAGAGGCTGTCATACCCTGCGCACTGCCACCGAAAGCACCTGCCGCATTCTGCCAGTCTGTAATACTCGCAGTAGCCATGCCTAACTGACCGAAAAGCTTTGACACTTCCATATTGGCATGCGCAGCATCATTAGCCAGTTTAAACAGCCCTGTAGAGCCAATGATTACAGCAAAAAATCCGGTTAGCTCCTTAGTTACTTTTGCAATGGCCTGACCGAATTTTGCTGTCTGTTCGATAGAGGAATGATATTTCTTCGCTAGTTCCTCGTTAGCCTTTCCTGCCTGCTTTGAGGCTTTTTCGGTCTTATCCAGAGACTTTTCGAGTGCCTGATTTTTCTTTTCCGCCTTATCTGCCTGCGCAGTGTATTTAGATGTATCGAGCATTAGCTCGACAAGCATTTGTTCAACTATATTCGTTGTCATACTTATTCACCAGCATTTTGTTATGTTCAGAAACCTGATAAACCTCAAGAATATTCAGCACATCCTCAAGCCCCAGCACACTATCAAGCTCAACGTAAGAAGCCAGTCCGGCTGTAATAACCTGACTGGCTAAAGAAGAGACATTCACTGTTTGTGCAAGTACGCCTTCACGGAAAGGCAATCCCGCCGTTAGTTCGTATCTGGGGAATTGCCGTCCGTTAAAAAATCGATGTGCACCAGTAAAGCCTCTTTGCGTAACTCAAACAGTGTTTTTAAATCCTCAATGTCACTTTCTATGTCCAGAATACGCGCCCGTCCGCCAGAGGGTATTATCTGCACGCAGGTAAGCAGTTCATCCAGCAATTCACCGCCTATCTGCGGGTCTATCTTGCTGATAACACTAATGGCGAGTTTTGCCATTTCCAGCATGCCGCCGTTCGGATTGATACCCGCTGTATCAATGCCGCTTCCGGCAAGGGCAAACAGGGCACGTTGTGCCCATTTATCTGCCTGTATAATCGGCATTTCGGTGATCAGAAAAGTTTTACCTTTATCGCGACCGGTATCTATTTGAATTGTTTTTGTTTTACGTGCCATCAGTTAGTCTCCTCTGCGCCATTCAGAACTAATCTGAATGTGTACTGGCTGCCTGCCAGTAATTTCTGACCGGAAGCCCCGCCGGTTAATTTAACTAATGCACCCTTGGCACTATAGCGTTTTTGTATAGACGGAATTTCAACCACAATATCAATCGGGCGTGTTTCCATATTGGCATTAAAGTCTTTGCGGATATTCTCCATGTGCTCGATTGACTCGCTGTTTGCTTCTAAATGCAGCATCCATTCCACTTCGTGCGGCGTATAGCCCATTGACTGTTTACCATCTACACCCATGCGGGTTTCTGAGATATTGGCATCACCAAAGCCCCAGGCGTTATCCGCCTGAAAGCCTTTTATCCTAATATAATTGTCGTATACACCTGTGCAGCGCAACATAAGTACGGAATTGGCTGATGTAATCGTTAGCGGGTTATGTCCCATTGGCATGATTTAATCCTTTTATAAAATTAAATCCGCGCAAACAGCGCGGAATCTCGATATAGATCAGGTTAAGTTATTGCACAGCGATAGAAGCCAGATTCACAGTATGAACACTGCCGCCGTCTGCATACCAGAGCTTTAACGGCAATGATTCGCGCTGACCGCGTACCTGTGCTGAAGCTTTATTTATCAGCAGGCAGTAACCGGCTGTTTCAATCTGTCGCGCCGCGTCAAAACCGGCCTCATAATTAATCTGGGTTTTCTGCGCTTCAGACAGGTTTACCCCGCGCTGAATGCCACCAAAATTCAGCATTTCATTAATCGGGTCTTGTGCGGCTGCGCGGTGAATAGCAATGCCTTCCTCGTTATACGGGATAGCTTTATAGCTGATAAGCATATTCATAAACGCCAGTTGCAGTTGAGCGTTGAAATACACCTGATTCAGGTAAGTATCCACCCAGACAAAATCACCGCTTACTCTGGTATTTCTGAAAAAGATAAACCGCTCATTAGCTGTTGCCCACGCGCCATAATAGGCGTAGCCGTTGCTTTCCAGTGCCGTGGCATCTTTAAGGGCGGTGACAGAGGCAGCAATACCGCTTTGCCGCTTGAATTCCATAGTCGAGCGACCATTTCTTTCACTAAAGTTGATGGAGGCAGCATAACCGCAAGCCAGTCCAGCCTGTTCGAGTGTGCCGTAAATCGCTGTTGTTCCGGATATGGCATTTTCTTTCAGCCATGAGGCAAAGCAGTTGGTATTGTTGGCAATCAGGGCGGTTGGCTCCTGCGCATAATAAACAAACCAGTAACGGCTGTTCTGTTTACTGTTCCACTTAGCCAGTGCTTTCAGAACATCCTGAGTAAATGCATCGCCGATAGTAGTAATAACAGCATAATTCAGGGTATAGCCTGATACACGCTCCATTACAGAATCCGGACTGTCTGCCTTAGTGGCATTATCGGCAATCGCTCCGGTATTTTCAGTTAAGCAGAGGGCTTCTGCTGCTGTTCCGCCAGCAAAGGAAATAGCCGAACCTGCACCGGCAGATGGCGAGCTGATAATAAATGCCTGTAACTGCGTATCAAAGACAACATCGTTAGTTAAAGCCTCTTTGATTTTTATCGCAGCATCACTAAAGCTTTTGGCTTTGCTTAAATCGATTGTTGCAGTGGTTACCGTGCCGTCTATGGTTAGGGTTATTTCCCCTTTGATGGCTTGCAGTTCATTCAACTGCAATGATTTAACACTGGCACCAATCAGCCGTGCATTAATATCTGTCTGATTGTATCGGGCGATAAACAGGGTTGCGGGCTTGATGGTTGAACCGACATAACCATCAAAATAACACTGAGCAAACTGATACTCTTTACTGTTATAACCGTATACAGCACCCACATCGGCGGCACTGGCATACTGATTTATCGGATACACACTGCTGTCTGACAGTACGACGGTATTTAAGTCCAGCGCATCACCGCCTGTACCGATTACCGCCGGATTGACGGTAACAATATTACTTGCAGGAATTGAAGGTAACATAATATTTCCTATGGGTTTTTCAAAGTTATAACCGGCATGTCCAGATAAGTCTGTTCATGCGAAAATTCAGGGTTGTATTGCAAAAGCAGTTCAACCATCCAGCGTTGCTCATAGCGTGACTGCTCATTGATAAACGCCATCTGTACAGGGTCTTTGCAGTAAAGCGGCTGGCAGGATATAAGCCGCGCCGTGGTGTAGTGGCTTTTCCAGAGATTGCACAGCTTGCGCGCTTTATCGCCTGAATCAGCCCCGTAAAAATCAATCTGCATGGTTATCTCAACTGACTGCTGTACAAAGGTCTGATTGTCTGCCGGCTCGTAATAATGCGCGGAAACATCCAGTGCCTGCTCAAACAGAATTGACATAACAATCGCCTGATCAGGTAAAGGTGCATCATTCTGGTAACCCTGTATGACTGATTCAGGCGGGCATAAAAAAAGCCCGAGCAGATATGCGCGGACTTCTGTGTAAATCTGTTTATGCGTTACTGTCGCCATAGCAGCACCTTGCACCAAGCCGGAAAGGATTCCAGCACCTGTTTAACCATCCATTCTGATGTTTCATTTTCGCCGTATGCGGTAAAAATTACCCGTTCCGCACCTTTGCCCTGTGAGCGACGGATTGCAGCTATCTGACCGGTTAGATAGGCGTAGATAAACTGCCCTTGCTGGTTAATCAGGTTAAGGTGCTCAAGGTCGGCAGAGGAGATGCTTTGTAACTGAATAGTTATAGGCTTTTCCTCAAAGCATGGCACAACGGCACCGGATTCATCTACTGCTGAGCCGGAATTGATTTTTAATACTGCCTCCTGATTGGGATTAACCCCAGCAATAATGCTGTTAGCCATTCCTCTAAGATTCATCATTATCTGATACCTCTACACCGATCGATCTGGACATCTGCATAGTGTCACGCAATGGAGCGTCTTTGCCTTTTCTGGCGATAGTCGCTTTTGAGTTAGGCGGGTCTGTCCATGTCATGATTGATTCAACCAGATCGCCTTTCATTGCCTTGCCAACCAGTTCCAGTCCTTTAACCGCGCCATGCTGGTTAACCAGACCCGGTAAAGCCCTAATCCATTTGCCCTTATTCACCCGTACTGTTTTACGAAAGAATGAGCGCGCCGGAATGTTGATTGTGTGCGCCGGTACGGTATGAGTAGTGGCTAAATTGGCTTTAGACTGTTTGACAAAACGGCCGTTAAGCCGGAAATCTCCGGTTTTTTCACTAACCAGCCGGTAAACGGTTATCTGATGTTCCGGAACCTGAATCTGTGCGCCGTATTCATTCCAGAACGCCACCTGTGCAACAGGCAACGGCTCGCCATCGGCTTGTGCATAGGTAGCTTTTTCAAAAATACCTGCCCGCACCTTTTTGTTTTTGCCGGCTGCATATTTTTTCAATGCATCCGATAAATCACCGATTTTTTTCATACTAACGCCTAACCGGCATAGGAAACTTGCCGAGCACATAAAAGAATGAGCGGTATTGTTTGATCAATGCCCAGTAACGCGCTCCGTATGGTGTCTGCTGGTACCATTTTTCTGAATGGGTAGTCTGTCCGTTATCCAGTGATACAGACACACTACCCTCAGAAGCACTGGCAACACGACCGACTGCCTCGTTACCGCTGTCTATACGCTGCTGTAAGGTAGCAATATGCGCCACCAGCAGAAACAGCATCAATTCACGCTCATCAAGATTTTTAATAATGCTTTTATCGGTGTTATTGCACTGCATGCAGGCCTCAACAAAAAACATGCTAAGCTGATCATCAGTTACAATGATTTTCGGGTACAGTTTCCTGAATCTGGAAGCATCAAACCTGACTACGCCGCTCATGGCTGCTCCTTATTTTTCTGCCGGTTGAACGCTGGTTTCTTTTGACGGATCTACCGGCTCCATGTTTGACTGGTTATCTTTTTTTTCAGCGGCTTCGTCTTTCGCGGACGACACATTGGCATTAGCAAAAATCAGCCCGTTTTTAACCAGATCACGATCCTTGTTTTCTTCCAGCCATTTTGCCCAGAAAGCGGCGGGAACATTATAGGTAAGTCCGTAACCACAAATAATTTTCGAGGAATTACATCCGTTTATTCTTTGTACCTGTTCACCCACCTGTAATAACAGCCCGTTAGGTAGTTTGCACCCTACTACTACAGTATCTTTTGCCATATAAACTCCGGAAATAAAAAACCGCCCATCAGGGCGGTTGTCTTAAATAAACACATCAGGAAGCCAGCATGCTGGCAATAAACATCGGGCGGTAAATCAGGGCACCCACAGTTCCCTGTGTCCGTTTCTGCTCATAACCAGACTGTTTCTGGATTAGTGCATGTACACGCATTTTTTCGGTAAATCCCAGCTCCACTGTTGGTATTGCCTCATATTCATCAACAACCAACTGTACCATTTCGCCGGCTTTTGTCTTGTATTCAGGAATAGTGACGATTTTCAGATTCGGGAAATTTTTCTTAATCATGTCACTAACATTTAAGCCATACATATTAGTAGCTGTTATTGCTGCATTCATGGTTGGAGATAACAGCATGGTCATACTGGCATCCACATCAATTAAGCCGCCTGTCTGACTTACCAGTTGCGTATACAGACGCTGAATTGAATCATAAATACCCTGAACATCCATTTTTGCCCAAGGTTTACCGGCTATAGACGGCAAAAGGGACGGATCATTGAGCATGCCGAAAATCTCTAACCCTTCAATACCGAATAAATAACTTTTGTTCTGGAACTTATTCAGTGCCAATGCTGCAGATGTCTGCTTCTGTGTCGCCCAGTCCAGCCGTGCACGGCCTGCTTTTTCCATCTCTCGCTCACCTATACGGATAATGGTCTGATAATGGTAGGTCTGCCGGTATGGGTAGTTTACGTTGGCATCACTTAATGCATTATCGTTAAAGTCTCCGTATGTAGTTACACTGCCGACATTTTCAACAACCGGTACAGAAACCGTCTCATCTGTCCATGTGCCCAGCTTACGCTCATTAAACGCCTTGGCTGCGTTCATCGGCGTAACCAGAACCTCAATAACCCGTGGATCTACATATGTAGTAAAAAGTGAGGGAATCCCAGCATTAGGCATTGTTTGCAGTTCAGAATCCTGTGCAATCCGCATGCTGCTGCGTTCATCAAGTTCTACCGGTGCTTGTCCGGCAGCATATACAATACCTGCCCGTTCTCTCAGTGCAGAAAAATTTAATCTTGGCATATTTTCATCCTTAATATTTAGTAATTTTTGCCAGCGCACCAGCCTCAGCTTTCGACGCGACGATAAAGCCGGTATCTTCTGTATCAGCGGGTGCTTCTGTTGCTGCAATAACACTGCCGTCCGCAATGCTAGCAAATACTTTTTGTCCGATCTGCGCACCGGCAGCAAAGCGCGCCCAGAAATCCCCGCCATCGTAAAGCGTTACGCCGAATCCTTTCGGTATCAGCATATTTGCTTCCTGATTAAACTGGATAATCATAGCTGTGTTATCGCGCCGGATAAAACCAATCAGGCCATTTGCGCATTTAACATTACTGGCTGTCCCAGTTTCTGGATCAAACCACGCAAACCGGCCGACAGTTACGCCGTTTTCGCCAGCTTTGGCTTCGCCCTCTCCGACTAGCATAGTGTGATAGGGATTAGTCGAAGCAAAATCACCCTCGACACCCACCGGTAAATCATTATTTAAATTCTTCTGAAAACTCATGTGTTTATCCTTTATTTGAATCGGTCTGTGTACTTATCAGTACCGGTAAAAACGGCGCTATCCATCGCCACGCCAGTTTTAGGTGCCGTTGTAATCAGCATTTCAACCATTGCCTTGTATGCGCTAGGGTGCACATTGGTATTTATGCCTTTTTGCTGTAAGGCATATTTATAAACCGCCTCAGCACTATCCATAGCCACGACACCAACCAGCGGCTTAACCTGTTCGCGTGCTTCAAAAAGCTCAGTAACATCCTTTACCGCTGCCGCACGGATTGAATCGGCATCCATAGCCGGCTTGGATTTTTCTGTATCGTCCGGCTCTTCGTCTTCTGCCTTTTGTTCCTTGTTATCAGATTCCTCATCTTCGACGGTTTTTTCTGTTTTATCTTCGTCTTCCGCTTCTTTTGCCGACTCTTCTGCGTCACCGGCAGCGGGTACCAGCATATTGTCTGCAACCGTTTTAATCACTCCCTCGACAACATCCGGCGTAATATCGCCATCCATGCCCATAAGAGGCTTTAGCACTTCTGCTACAGCCTCAATTGCACCTTGTTTCAGCTTCATTGAATTCTCCATAAGTCCGATTGGTAAACCATCTGCAATAACTGCATCTCTTCCTATCCGTCCGCGTTCAACCATAGCCACATGATTGCCGTGGATATTCCTCATAATTCCGTCATATTTCTGTCCCTCAAATTCGCCCGAAGTCATATCTGCGGTGTAGGCATATCCGGCAGACAGTTCGTTCAGCTTTTCGTTTTCAATCAATGCAATGGCTTCTTTGTCAAAAATACGCAAGCTGGCATAAACATCGTTACCCTCTAGCTGCGGGTTAATTACTGTTCCTACCGTAATATCGTTATGCGGCTCTTCTGCGCTGACCGGCGTATGCCTGAGCAGCAATTGCACCCCGTTAAAAGAAAGGAGAGCTTTTTCAAGCTCTCCCTTGTCGCGTAGCAGGTAATAGATTTTGTCCGGTTGCAGTTGCAGCCTTTCGTAATCCGGTATTTCCCGCCCGAAATACGGATTAACGGCAGCCTTACTGATAATTGTTCGTTCAACCAGTAAATGTCCGTTACCATCATAAGAACGCATGGATTTATCCATGGCCAGAGTTTTTTCGGTCATTGTCCTATCCCGTCTATAATGCTTTTACTGCCGCAGCGGCAATTAATCAGCATGCCCGGCTGTACCCATTCGCCGTCCAGATACATTCCTTTGCTCACATCAAATACTTTACCGTTTGCCTGTAAATGTGATTGCCGTGGCTTTTTGCTGCGGTGTGAATGCAACCAGATTGCCTTGGTGATACCCAGCTCCTGCCGCTTGGCGCATTCAATGACCGCATGCGCCTTTGCTCCCTGATCTCTTGCGATAAGTTCAGCACGGCGTTTACTGATGTCGTAATTTTTTTCAAGTTCTGTCGCCAGTCCTGAAAGGTCATAACCGCTGGTAACACACTGCCATACCTGCTTCTGTACCCGCTCCAGATACTGTGAAGCAATGGATTTAATCTCCCCGACATTAGTTTCAATTGTCGCCTGTAATGCTTCACGCTGATATGGTGTTATCTGAAACCGGACAGTAAAACCGGCTTTACGCATGTGTGTTTTTAACAGGCTTTCGTAGTTAGTTACGGTTTTACTGACGAATGCCTCAGCAATTTCCGGCGCCAGCCTGTCCAGATTGTCTGACCATTTAGACGCCAGATAATCAACCACGTGGGCAACCCAGTCGACTATGCCGTCCATAGCCATCTGAGCTTTTTCCTGAGCGGCACGTTTACGAAATTCTGTCACCAGCACCTGATTCACTTCATCGGAAATCTGATTAAGCAGTTTAATAAGTGCTTTGCGGTAGCTGTTTTCTATACCGGCATTAGGCCATAGTGCCGGCAGTGTTGTAGGCTTCTTCCTGATTATTGCCATGATTAAAATCCCACTGCGGCTGTTCCGGTACGTCTTCCACATCAATGCCTGAGTAATCGCCGCTTTCATCTTTAGCCAGACGCGCGCGTACTTCTTCCTGAGAAAGCACACCGGCGCTAATCAGTGCATTGTCTCTTTCCGCCTTAACTTTATCGGTGTTGGCTTCCTGCTCTTTATTCAACTGCTCCAGCGGTTTAAACACAAACACAATCTGCGGGTCTATTTCCCCGAACAGATCAAGCTGAATCAGTTTGATAATGGCAGTAAGCTGTGGCAGCAAATGCGCTTCCTGCATGCCGGAGATGTACTCGTGATAAACCTGAATCTCCCCGTCACTGCTGGCATTTAATCCGCTTGGTGTAATCCCGAGTAATTTAACCAGTGGCGTACGGCTTGGTGCGGCCATTTGTTCCTGTGATTTCTGCAGCAGGTTGTCCAGTGTGGATAGCGGTGTATTGAATTGGAAAAACTCTTCATTATCGTTATCCAGCAGCATCAGATTCTGATTGCCGCGTAACTGCGAAAACAGTTTGGAGCGTCGCAGTAACTGAGTAACCCCATCATCACCGCCGGCCAGAATGTTGCTCATATCGGTTTTAATGCCGGTGAGTGAAAACGAATGAATCAGCTCAGACACGCTGTCGACTGTGCGCTGCCACCTTTCCACATACGGCTGCATAAGCTGCAGCATGGATATACCACTGAAGTTATATGCAGGCTTAAGCATATCCGTCACCGGACGCATAACCAGTGTTAGCAAACGGTCTGCATGCACCTCTTCGCCCATAACAAACCATTTTGACGGCTTAAAGAAATCCGCAGCAGTTGCATCACTGGCGTTGTAAAAACTTGGTGTAGTCCAGATCGGCTCAATCAGTTTAAGCCCTTTAAGGCAGCCTTTACCCAGTACCGCCTTATCAATCAGCAGCGGTATGTCTTTTTGGTTTTCATGCCCTTTGATATTAATGAATATTTGCGAACGCCCGAAAATCATTTCATTTTCAATATGGTGGCGCATCAGCTCACGAATATTCAGCGCATCCATACGCGCTTCAATGCTTTTGATTTTGTCGCGGCAGTCTTTATCATTGCTGTCATTGGCAACTTTGACTTCGCCCCATGTGCGGGTCATTTCCTGCGCTGTGGCTTCATAAACGCAGCGGTAATCCGTAGACTGTGACATGCTGGCCAGTGCCTGATACCCGATAAAGCATGGGTAAAAGTGAGGCGCGTTAATATCAAAAGCATATGAAGATGTGAGGCTGTCCTGAGCAATAGCCGGCTTTCTGCCCTTCGGTACCACACCGGCAGGAATATCAGGCATTTGGTAGCCTTGTGGTGGAGTATTCGCTGATTGCATTTCTTGCATAAAGGCAATTGCCCGCTCATTGGCCATACTTTGCTTATGCCTGGCTTCCAGCTCAAGCTTTTTAAGCCGGTTAGCCTCTTCCTGCGCAGCCAGCTCACGCTCTCTCAGTTTGTTGCGTTTCCAGAATTTCATCATAAACCACTCAGAACATTAGGATTGATATTTAAACCAGCAGATACCGGAACAAAAGCCATGATTAAGGCATCAGCACGGTTAGGTGACGGAATGCCGCGTTTTTTCATATCCTTTTTACTTTCCACCCGTACCCGCCCGTTATCGTCATACGCTACCTGCGGCCGGCTTAATTCAGCCTTGAGATATTCAATATCCCTGATACTTCCATCCAGACTGATCAGCTCATCCGCAGGGTAGTTATCGCCTTTCTCAACTGCACGCCACGTCTTGTAAAACCGGTCGCGCACATGCCACCATGCCTGTGCTTTGATATTGGCAAACATATCTTTGTTCTTTTTAGCCGGCATATACGGCGATTCAGGCTTATAAACCTTGCCGCCGGCATTAAATCCTACGGTCTGAATGCGGCCTTTTTTACGCGCAAACTGAGCCTTGACGCCGGCACCTACACCAATACTGTCATATATAACCTTATCAATATCAGCCTCCAGTGCGTCCTGATAGACTTTATCAGCGGAATAGATGACATCCTGCCCGCGCCATTCATCCATACAGAACACAATCGAGCCATGCCGCCCGACTGTTGCGTTAGCATCTTCGCCCTCGTCTGCCACATCAAATCCTAAAATGCGTTTACCTGCTGCGGTTAAATCCAGACGGGTATGCGCATTTGTTGCCGCCTCAATCCATGCCGGTTTAATAATAGCCAGCTCACTGTCTGCCACCGGCTCACCCAACCAGATATGCCGGTACAGCTCATAATCCCGCTCCTTACATGCTTCCATTTCTATTCGCAGCACTTCGGGGAAGTTCGGGTTATCGTAATAGTTGGCTTTAATAACAATTGCGTTATCCGGGGGACGGATTACAAATCGCTGGTGTGTATCGTCCAGCATGTTCTTAGGATTGTAAGAAACCCATATCTCACTGCCCGGTGTGCGGATTGTAGGAATCAGGGTATCCCACATCTCCTGAGTGATACTCTCCGCCTCTTCTATCCAGCATACGCCGGCACCCTCAAGTGATTTAATCTTCCCCGGATCATTCTTAATCCCGAAAAAGATAAAGTTTGTGCCTGTCCCTCTATGGATAATGGTTGATTTCTGTACTTCAAATTCATCATCATAGCCAAGGCGGGAAATCGTGTTTGAGAGTAGCTTGTGTACTGAATCAGCAATTGATAGCTGCAATTCACGTACACACGGGATAGTTGTCTTTGTACGTCTGGCTATTTCAATTGCCAGTTCAGCAAACATCCACGACTTACCCGATCCGCGACCACCATAAGCAACCTTGTAACGTGCTGGTCTGGCAAATTTGGCAAAGTGTTTACTAATCATCTGCCTGCTCAAATATCGCACTAATCGGGCGCGTTTCTATTTTTAACTCACCTGATACAGAAGTCTTTTCATTAAACGCCTGTACAGTTACATGCTTGCCCAGTAATTCAAGATTCTTCACCTTGTCCGGCCATTTAATCTTTTTGAGAATACTCTGACCATCTTCTTTATCCATCATGGTAAGTACATCAAAGCCGCTTAATGTCTTTCTCCATACTTCCGGCCATTCTTTAACCGGTAATACTGAGCCATCAGCATTGAGAATGTCCGCTACATCCATCTGATCAATCTCAACCAGACGCTGCAGAACATAATCAGCATTAATCTGTGTACGCATACAGCGTTTTTGTTTTGCTTCGTTCAGTGCCTTTACAATGTCAGGTTTTCTGAGGTTTTCATGCCCTACCGCACTAGCCGTTCTGGCACTGTATCCTGCCCTGATTGCAGCCTGTGTGGCATTGAAATCTATTAGGTACTCTTCAACAAAACGCTGCTGTTTTTCTGTTAATCCGCTCATGGCGGAGTTGTTGGTATCCACCATGGCAATCTCCAATAAAAAAGCCCACGCGCAAAACGTGGGCTTATAGCATTCTGATATCTCATTAATTAGCATCATAAAAATCTAGCATAACAATTCCATTATTAATGCTTTATACACACAAATACACATTTTCTTTATCTTTTCTTCTTAGTGTGTAATAATACACACAGATTAGAGAGGAGATTATGCATAGCTCAAAGGTTATTAAAAGGCTGCTTGATGATGGGTGGTATGAGGTAGCCGTTAGAGGCAGCCATCATCAATTCAAACATCCGGAAAAATCAGGTCGTGTTACCGTCCCTCACCCTAAAAAGGATTTACCACTCGGGACAGTAAAAAATATATTTAAACAAGCCGGTCTTAAATAACACCGACTGCTATTAACTCAGAAAGGTGCATATGTTTCTCTACATTGCTATACACAAAGATGAAAACACCGGTTACGGTGTAACAGTGCCCTCTTTACCCGGCTGCTTTTCATATGGTGATACTTTAGAAAAGGCTATTGAAGAATCTAAACAAGCCATCTTATTTCATATCGAGGGTTTACTTGAAGATGGCATAGAACCTGAAACAAATCAGCCCGACCTTGCCACTCTCATTGATACCCCTGAGTATGCAGGAGCACAATGGTTTGGTATCGAGGTGAATATTGATCACCTAACCCTTAAACCAGAACGATTTAATGTTAGCTGGCCTAAATACCTTTTGAACAAGGTTGATACCTACGTATCACTAACCCACGATACCCGTTCTAACTTTCTTGCTAAAGCCGCACTTGAGAGAATTAATAGTGCCAATCAAAACGCCGGCATAGCTAAATGATATCCGGCATAAATCTTCAAAATACTATCCCCAGTGAGGTAGTAAGCCTTATTTTTGATAATGGCTTTACACCAGCCCGTGCATGGCGTGAATACTTACAGCTTACTCAGGAAGAATGCGCCAGAAAGTTAGGAATATCTCAGGCTGCTTACTCCCAGCTAGAAACATCAAACAACCCACGCAAAACCACAAGAAATAAGCTGGCTACTGCACTAGGGATTAATCCTGAACAACTGGATTGCTGAACATAACAAAACCAGCCTTTTCGGGCTGGTTTATCATTTAGATTAAATCTCGCAAACTTACCAATTATTACCGTAAGTGTCTTTTAAAAATATAAACATTTTTGCTTACATAAAGCTTGTAAATGTAAACAAAAATGTTTATATTTCGGATTAGTTACTTCTTGATATAAAGGTGTAACTAATTAGAAAAAAGTTCAAAACAACTGCATTGATTATCCTACATTAATAACTTCAAGGAAAAAATGATGAAAATCTTATATTTCAGGAAAATTCTTTATGAAAATACAAAAATTTTTAAACTTATTAATTTCTCAAGGAGTAAAAACTAAAGATGGCACTAAACACATAAAACTTTACTATAATGGTAAGCAATCGACTTTACCCAGACACCCCAGTAAAGAGATTCCAAAGCGGCTGGTTGAAAAAATCAAAAAGCAGTTGGGATTATAACATTAGCAGCCCTCATTTTAAGTGAGAGCTGCTTAAATTTAAATTTATCAATATATTAAAATTAATTAAAATATAAATAATATAAAATTAGCTTTAATTCAGTTAAGGAAATGGTTCAAATATCAGAAATGTATTCTCAAAATACAAGCTGTAAAACAGATATGTCTTACAGCGCATTAATACAAAAACAAGCAAATTCATATGTAGTCACTTTTCGCGACTTACCAGAAGCATTAACCTGTGGAGATACGCTTGAAGAAGCACGTATTATGGCCGCAGATGCGTTACTTACTGCTTTAGAATTTTATTTTGAAGACCGTCGGCCAGTGCCTATACCTTCGAAAATGCAGAAAGGTGAAGAATTGATTTCTTTACCTCCTAGTGTTACTGCAAAAGTACTTTTACTTAATGAAATGATTAAGCAAAATGTTTCCAATGCAGAGTTAGCCAGACGTTTACTTACACGTCCTCAGGATGTTCAAAGGCTTACTAATCTTCGTCATGCAACTAAAATTGATGCTATTAACGCTGCATTAAATCAACTAGGTAAACAACTACATATTAGTTTAATACCCATTCATCATTCAGCATAATATTAATCAGGTAATATCATGCATAAAAGCAAAGAAAGACTGGTTTTTAGCCAGTCTTTATTCTTGATATTATTAAGACTTAAAATACTCTTAAGTCTTATCCGAAATATAGCATATATTATAAATTTTCACCCTACGCTTTTCTACCCATAAATTAAATTTTTACAAAACATTTACAATTATATCTTGCATGCTAACTTCTAATTTAGCAATGCAATCATAATGCAACTTGTTAATTATTCTCTTCACATGTTTTATTTTTCGTCTAACAGTGCATTTGTGCCAGTCGAATTTATCCTGTAGCTGTATATAGGTTTTATTCCTGGTAAAAAGGTATTCCAGCAAGGTATCACACTCTAACGGCTGGATATATGAATCTCTGGCTAATACGTAGTTTGTTAAATCAATAATACCGGACAGGTTATAGCCGTATTCTGCATTAATCAGCGTCCATTCAATATCATTTAAAATACGCTCTACACGGGTTAATAGCATGGAACTGTTTGCATGATAATCATGCTGGCTTAATCCTGATTTACTTCTGTCGTCTACGCCTCTGGATTTAATCCATTCCTCAATGCGCGCTGAATTACTTTTGCCCATGATTAGCGTGTTTTTTATGAAAAACACTTCACACAGCATGTGATCTATTGATTCATACATTATTCAGCCCCTAAGCTATTTGTATCAAATGCTGGCTGTTTAGTAGCAGTTGCGTCCTCAGTACGCCCTCTGCGTGGTACAGGTGCGCGGTTTCTGCATCCAGTATCGTTGTTCTTCTGTCCGCTTCATCATGGCAGGCACTGCATGCGTATGCGCCTAATAGATCACTGGGTTTAATTCCGGTACCGCAACTACCTGCCAGCCTGTAGTGAGCGAAAACCACTGTTTCAGGATTGCCGTTACAAATACCGGGCATGCGTACCTGACATTGCTGTCCTCGTGCTGATCGGGTGATTTTGCTCATGATTAATTCCCTAAAGATAAAAGCTGATCAATAGCCTGCTGTGCCTCATCTTCACTGGAGAAGCGGTTGCATAAAATCATGTTCCAGCAAACAGTGAAGCAGGCTTTATAGAAGGCGTTAAACTCGTCCTGATCCATCCTGGCAAAACTGATTGATTTAGGCTCTTTCACTACGCCAGCCGGTGTTACGCAAATATTAAAATATCCGGCTTCAATAGTTAGCCAGCGACGAAATGAATTAATGTCTTTGTCTATAACGGGTAGTTTTTCGGCGCGCTTTTTAGCCAGTAAGTTAAGTGCTTCCTCTGCGGCTTTAACAATAATGCCTTTATTACCAGCGAACTTATCCAGCCTCTTAGCTACCCACAGCACCACATCCCGTTCTTTAGGACTGATAACTCCGCCTGCCGGTTGCCAGTAATCAAAAGCAAAAGGCAGTAAGCCGCCAAAGAATAAACGGTGATGAGGCAGGCTCCGGTCCTTTTGTCTGGTTACTTGTATCTTTACCGGTTGGCCAACCTTAACTTTTTTGAGACTATCGGCATCAATTGCTGTAACTGGTCGCAAGCTGTTATCAACTGCCTTAACTGCTACTAATTCCATGATTAAAATTCCTCAATGCTCCAGCCTCCGCCGTTCTTCTTGGCCTGGCGTTTCACCGCAATAAATTTAAGCGGGTACATATCAGCGGCTACTTTGATTTTTACCCTTGCATCATCCTGCCAGAAGCCCTTTACTTCGTGCATTTCCATAGTGCCGTCACTGCGCATAACGCAATAATACGGTGTGTAAAAGGTGTTATCTGCCAGCCTGAGTTTTACGCCTTCAAACCGGTACCAGCTTACTGATCCGTCCTGCATGGCCGGCTTTAATACTTCCAGCTCATATGCCTGTTCTGTTTTGTTTTTCTGTCCGGTTTTTAATCTTCCCAGTGCGTAAAAATTTTTTGACATCTTTTCTCCAGTATTTGTTTTTCCAGTTTCTTAAGCCACGCAGCTTTGCTTCAATGTCATCCAGGCTTATATCGATTTCTGCGAGGTCGCAGACTTTTTGAAAACCTCTACTCCTGAAATAGCCCATTTCCAGCCTGACTGCCCTGTCCAGATCTCTGGAATCGCCTATAGCTTCAGTAGCGTCCTGCAATGCCTGAATAATGACCATTCCCCATAAGGCTCTGCATGCGTGATATTGTTCATAAGGGGATTCAACATAATCATCCGGCTGCTTATTTGTCATTTCTGCCCTTTGCTATCAATTCCAGATGTCCCAGCTTATTTGCGGCTGCCTGTAATGCTGATACAGCAACCTCACCCCAGCCAATTAATACTGAACCACAACCCAGGCTTGATTTACCCGGATCACCATCAGCATTAACGAAACGAACTCTGCCTTTTAAATACAGAATTGCATCGGCTTTAACCGCATAATCATGAAACCAGCGGCTGTCTGTACGGGAAAATACAAGGGCAATTCCCTGCCGGTGTTCGTGCATGCGCTGCAACCATTTGCCGGTTTCTTTCCCATACGGCGGATTGAGCCAGACAAGTCCGTGCCATGGTTTTGATAAACCGTCATCTTCTTTGCAATAAAATTGTTGTGCCGGTATCCACGGTAATCCGCCTTTTGGCGCAGCTGGATCTAAGTCAAAATCCAGATTGAGGATTCTGAACATCCATTCTGGCGTGTACCATTCATCTGAATTGTTACTGGCGTTTTTTTCATGAGTAAAACCTTTATTCATGCTGCGCCTCCGATGTCTTTTCTCGGCTTATTATTTCGGGCTTCCCACTCTTCGCGCTTTATTCTCAGATCTTCGGCTATAGGCTCAAATTTATTGTTTGCACATTCTCTGCAACCGGGGAAATAACGCCATTTTTCATCATGAGCACAATAGCCATATCCGAGTGCCGCCATTTCGTGGGGGATATATTCGCCTTTATTATTTTTTTCTCTTAGCGTCCAGAATCGGCATGCTATACAGGTATTTTCAGACACGATGTGATCCCCTGTTAATTCAGCGCGCATTTTTGCGTTATTAAATTAAGCAGATTTCCTAACCGGGCTTTGCCCTCTTCTTTTTGTTTATCGGTTAGAAGATTTCCGGCTTCAATATTCATGCGCTCTTCGCCTGCTGGCAATAAAGCTAAGGCATAATCGTTTGTAATTTTCCCTGTTGCCGCCGCTTCTGTGATTAGTTGCGCTAACTGTTCTTTATCAAGCCCTGCGCTAACGTACCAATCTGGCTGTATACCTTTTGCCTTCTTCTCGCTAACGATGCGCTCATATGCAGTTTTAAACGCAAGCCCTGCACGGTATTTGTCTCCTGCATTGAATAGTGCTGATGCACTTTCTGCTGCATGCATAGCTGTGTGAGTTGTAAGGAATGAATTAATGACATATCCTTTCTGTCGTAAATCGTAGATACGCACACCCAGTCTCAGGCAATTAAATTTGCGCAAGGCTTCTAAGGGCGTTAAAGCGTTACCCGCCTGTAGGTATTTCAGAATTTGTTCTGATTGGGAATTTATTACTAACCCCCTTAAATTACCTAAACTCGTGCTTGGTTTTAATTGCAGTCATAACTAACCACATTCTTTTAGTGCCGAAATAAAAAATAAACACTATTAATTAAAAGGTTATTAATAAAATTTTTAATTTTTACTTATAAAAATATTTATATATTCTTTTTTTCTCAGTGTCTTTAAATAATTTAGTTGAGCTTTTGGAATACCTCATTTTTCCCATTGCGAAACAGCACCGCGTGTTATACCGCATAATTTTGCTACAGCCGTATCGCCACCTAATATCTCTATGAATCTATTATCCTTTTCATACATTTTGTTAGCTTTCTATTCTTAAACTATCAAAAGTATAGTTTACTAAACATTATAAAGTAAACTATACTTTTTATAGTTTAAGAATACTAAACAAATGAAAGGACATTTATACTATGACAAATAAGCTAAAAGAACGTCTTCATGAATTAATGCGGGAGTATGGATTAAAAACCCAAACACAGCTTGCAGATTTTGCTAAGGTTAGCAAAGGATTAGTTCATCAGTGGTTTAATGGTGATACAGGTCTTGGGAAAAAGCCGTTACTAGAATTAGAGAAGAAAACACGATTTTCAGCACAATGGCTAGCAAATGGAACAGGAAATAAATATAAAGATAATGCTATTAATTTATTTGATTCATATAAAATGTATAGTCCATTGGAAGCAGCCGATAGTAATACCACAACCCTGAAATTATATGATATGAGTGCTTCTTGCGGTCAAGGAATCATAATTCCTGAATTTCCAGAACTTCTTAGAACTATTGAAATTCCTAATGACGCTCTTTTAGAGTTACTAGGAACGACTAATTTACAAGGAGTACAACTAATGCCTCCTGATGGCGATTCAATGGAACCAACAATACCAAGGCGATCTATTACATTAATTAAAACAGATATAGATAAATTTCAAGATAGTGGTGTTTATTTAATTACATTTGATGGATATACATACATCAAAAGATTAGCAAGGGGGAAATCAGGTGTAATTAAAGTAATATCTGATAATAAATTATATTCAGATACAGATTTTGACATTAAACCTAATGAAATAGACCAGTTAGTTATCCATGGTAAATTTTGGAAAGCTTTGCCCTTGGATTTTCTAGATATATAAATTTTAAAATGAATAATGAATATTGCATAAAAGCCGCTTTTAGCGGCTTTATATATTTAATTTAAATACTTTGAACTACAGACCACCAAAAGGCTACACCGATGATCTCTATTTTATCAATTTTTACTAGCTCATCAGCATATGCTTTATCTTCTTGATTGTAACAACTAATTTTTAAGACATCGCTTGCGATTCTATATAATTTTCTGATTCTAACAAGGCTGCCCTGTTTAATCGCATAAATCCTTCCATCCTTAATAATTTTACTTGATGTATCTATAGCTACAATAGAGCCATCTTTTAAAACAGGCTCCATACTGCTGCCGGCAACTGTTATGCAAACTACGTTCTCTTTTTGGACGCCAAATTTTTTTAATAATTCTTTGGAACATGGCAATTTGAAATCAGATTGATTAAATTGATAACGGTAAATACCTGTTTTTGCGTCAAGTGCATAAGTGTCATGATACAAAGGTATCAGTACATAATGCCCAGAAAAGAGGGAATTTTCATCATACAAAAAGAAATCACCATATAATTCGATATTTGATTGATTATTAATTCCGTCGTTTGAATTATCGATAATTAATTCATTCCCAACTCCAGATACTAACCAATCTGGATTGATTTTTAATTTTTTCTGAATCAGCAGCAATCCTTGTTTTGAGATTCCTCTTTTTTCCCAGTTTACAATTGATTGCTGAACGACACCAAGAACATGAGCTAATTCACTTTGCTTGTGTATATTGTTATTTTTCGCCACGACTTTATACAATCTTGCTGCTGTTTCATGCATTTTCTTATTCATGTAGCTCTGTCAATAAATTAATTTAATATCTAATTGTTACATATTTTTACATATCACTACCATTTTTATTTTTAAATTTAGTTTTCTAAACTTTTTATTGTTTAAAATCAGAATATAACGTCAATAATAGATAATTTGTTTATTTTTCTATACTCCAACCATTAAAACGATTTAATCAACTCAGTTGATTATTTTTATTCGTAGCATTATCCGCATCGGCTCAAGGCAGCGGAATATAAAAGCCTGAGGCAAGTAGGAGCTTGCTGGCAAGCCGTTAAGCCTTCGCGGGCGGCCGAAACAAAATTGGTAAGTTCATGTAGGACTTACAAACAGAAAAGTCTAAAAATCCAAAGAACTTTATGAAAGGAGAACGACTTTAAATATTAGCTTTGTAGTTTATATCTGGATGACAAATTCCCAGATATAACAGTTATCAATCAGTTTTATTTGAGTAGTTGAATACAGTTTAAAAATCGTAGCGCATTTATCAATGATAAGTGCGCTTTAATTTTTAAACTTGTAGCAGTCAATTTAAATACTGCTGCTATCACTTAGATATATTTGAAAGGAGTTAGTTATGATGGAAGTTACTGAGCTGCCTAAGGAACAAATTAAATATCCAGTTGCTCGCAAAAATATCAAAAATGGATTTATTGTTATTTTCTTTTCTGAAAATTCTGGGGTATTTATTGATTCTACTAAAATTAGAATAGAACTCGGAGAATGATACTTTAGTTATAATTCTATTCACGATAGAAAATATTGGGAACCTGTAAATATTACAATTACAGGATAAAATAAAGCCAGCTTATTAAGGCTGGCTTATTGGGTAAAATTTCAATTACATGTTTTTTAGATATTCAAGAAACATTTCACTTGCAATTTTAACATTTGAAAATCCAAAATCTATACACTTAGTTATAAAATACTCCCCACCATTTTCTTTTAATTTCATTAAAAGTGTTTTCTTATTTTCTTCTGTAAGATTTGAAGCATTAATAATAGATTCAAGCTGTTGGAGAGTATTGGAGTGTAATTTAACTGTAATTGAGTTGATTTCATTGCCTATAGGATCATTTGTAGCATAATTAAAACCAGTAGAAGTAAGTCGAAGATTTGGTGAAATTAGAAATGGTCCACTACAATCGCTATCACGAGCATTTGATGGAATCATTCCTTCTCCAATGAAATATGTAACAGCACTGATTAAGTTATCATCACCGTACTTTTCTCTAAGCCTTTTGTATTCATCAGGTGGCAAAGGGTCCAAACGATATTTAGCTAATGTAGATAATAGATCTTTTCTTACCTCTACGAATTCTTCTGTAACTATCCCCTAAAATAGTACAAGAAAGTAGAAAATTCTCTATGATATTTTTAAGGAGAATTTCAATATGAAAAAATTTTCAGAGCATCAAATTGTATCTATTTTAAATGAAGCTGAAGTTGGCATCTCTGTCAAAGAGCTTTGCCGTAAATATGGTATGGCCGTTTCTACTTTTTATAAATGGCGGGATAAATATGGCGGTATGCAATCTTCGGATATTAAGCGCTTAAAACAGCTGGAAGCTGAAAATCGTAAACTCAAACAAATGTATGCCGAATTAAGCTTAACCTCTCAGCTTCAGCAAGAAATAATAAAAAAGCTATAGTGCCAACGGCAGTTCGTAAGTGTTGGGCACAAACACTTCAGTCACAATACTGTGTAACAATTAAAATGAGTTGCACTATTGTGAATTTAAGTCGCTGTGCTTACTACTACCAACCTAAATCGGCAGATGACTCTATGATTATTTCGTTACTTAAGTCAATAACAGACAAGCATTTACGTTGGGGATTTCCTAAGTGTTTTCATCGAATCAGGAAACTAGGATATAAGTGGAATCATAAACGGGTTTATCGGGTTCATTGTCAATTAAAACTCAACATTCGTTCGAAACGAAATAAACGATTACCCCAGCGTTATCCACAACCATTATCAGTACCAAGTCGTCTGGGAGAATGTTGGTCAATGGATTTTATGAGTGATCGTTCTGAAAATCATCGTAGATTTAGAACCTTTAATGTTATTGATGACTTTAATCGTGAGGCATTAGGCATTGATATTGCGGTCAGTTTATCGGCAGGTAGAATTACCCGGTATTTAGATAGACTGGCTCAATATTACGGTTATCCATTAAAAATACGAGTTGATAATGGCACAGAATTTACCTCAAACAGATTCACAAGCTGGGCAAAATCACATGGAATAAGCATAGATTACATTAAACCTGGTAGTCCTTATCAAAACGGCTACATAGAACGATTTAACCGCACATATCGAACGGAGGTATTAGATTTGTATATATTTAAAAATCTGGAACAAGCAAGAAAAATAACCGAAGAATGGTTAGAAATATATAACACAGAAAGACCGCATGAAGCATTAAATAATATGACACCAATTGAATATAGAAACATGAAACAAATAGCATGATTTTCTACTTGGTTTGTGTGCTAACAATGGGGTATTTACATCGGGATATGACTCTGACAAGCTTATCTATTTTTATTATAAATTTTCACCATAATCTTTTTAAGTATATTTTATAGAATAAAGGTATATCTAATAATCATTTCGAATACCTTGTCATCTATGTTAAATACAATGAATTTTAAGATTTTCCAATAATATTGTCTTTGTTTTCAGCAATAAAATTTTTTAATTCATTGTTATATTTCTCATAATAATCTTTAAATTTATTTCTATTATATATGCGTTTATACAGATATTTTCGACCATAAAGTACACTATGTATATCCTGATAGGGAAACGCCTGTTTCTCCCACTCTTTAAGTATAAATAACTGCTTTGTCTCTTCAGCTGATAATAAATTTAAATTTCTAATTAATATAACCTCCTGAAAACGGGAATTCCTATAGTAATACCATATGTATACACCTACATCGTTGACCTCTTTAAAATAAGCTAAATTATTATGAAAAATACTATCAGCAAACACTTGTCTGGCATAGCGGGCTAAACAGAATCGATGTGGTTTTTTCCAGTCTTCAGGTTTTTCTAACTGAGCAATAAATTTTTCCGCAGTCTCAAACCATTGCTTCTGCCCTAAATCAGAGAACATACTTTGAATATTAAAAGATTTATAAAATTCCCATGTATCTTTTCTATTCACCATTACATATAAATTAACATAACCTTCTACTTCTTCCAAACGGCAAATAGTGGCTGCAAAATAATTGTTTTTTGCCAGACATAATCCTATAAATTTGTTTTGTATTTTATTCATAAAATATCAGCTTATTTTAAATAATATTTATCTAAATAATTCATATTCTTTTCTGAATCGCTCGAATTCTACTTCATATCGCTTGTAATCTTTTTCAAAAATTTCTTTATCATTCAAAAATTCATACATACATCTTCGACAAAAGACTCCATAAAATACGTCCTCATAACGATACGCTTTCTTTTCCCAATCCTTTAGTATAAACAACTGTTTTTTTTCTTCATACGTTAATAAATTTAATTTTTTGATTAATGCAGTTTCCTTTAAACGTGAAATCATTGTGTAGCGATATATATATTTATCATTTATATCTTTGTTATAATTTAGATTTTCACTAAAAATATCATCCTTTAAAATCTGTTTGGCATATCGAGCCACGCAATAACGATACGGTCGTTTCCAGTCTTCAGGCTTATCTAACTGCATCACCATTTTTTCAGCTTTCTTACACCATTCTTTTTGATCAGCACCAGATGCTAATCCAAAAAATGAGAAAGACTCATAAGATTCCCATGTATCTTTTCTATAAATAACTACGTATAAATCGATATCTGTTCCAAAAACATCAGTGTAAGCAATTTTAGCAGCAAAATAATCATTTGTAGCAAGACATAAGTCTCTATAAATATCTTGTTCTTTCATAGGCTAAAATAATATTTAGTTGTGTATTTAAAGCAGAGTTATCTTTTTTCTCTAAATTTGCAAATAGAATTTCTGTACAATATGTATATGATTCCCATGTATCTAGTCTGTATATAAATCCTGTAAGAGTAACAATGAAATAATCATTTCTTGCCAAATAACCTCTTCTTAATCCGCTTTCCATATTATTTTAATGTAAAATTAATGCGTAAATTTATTTACTCATGCATTAGTATCATATTTTTTTAGAATCTTCAACGTATTTTTAGTTTATAAATTGGCATTTAATAATGCTTGAAATTATAAGTCAAAATTATTTCATTAATCTTATAAAAAATAATTTCTGCTTATTTCTATCCGACATTTTTATTTAGAAGTATAATGAAATTACCGAATATTCAAAATGAATAATTTATCTACTTTTTAACAGCTAATGCTTTTATATAATCATCAATTGTTGAAATATTCTGTAAATTAATTGGTTTATTCAACGCTTGCATTCTTGCTATTGCAATATTTGTTATATCTTCTAGCTTAGGGTGATCTACTGTATAATTTATCAATTCATTGTTTTTATTTTGTGCATTAACCTATCTTATCTAATTTCAAAAATCTATAGTTTTGACTTTAAATGTTCCAACACTTTAATTGAAGTGTTTAATTCTTTGAATGTACCAAATTTATCTTTTACTTGATAAAGAGTTGGTAATAAAGAAACATCTCCCAGATATGCTGTAACCTCAACCATTTCATCATATATTCTTTCCTGACTTAATTCATGAATTAGTATCTGAGTAACACGCTTATCTTGCCTCTTTGCTAAACCAATTATTGCTTCAAATCGAGCTTCAAAGTTTTTTTCATCTAATAATAATACAAAGCAATTACGAATCTCCGGTGTGTCATAGTTATTTACATTCACCGCGAATGCCGCCCAATTTTTTACTTCACTATGAGTATCTTTTAAAAGTTTAATCAGTAATGGTATTGATGCTCTATTTTTAAATACGGATAAAGCAAAAGCTGTACTTACTCTCACCATGACAGATTTATCCAGTACGGTACTTTGAGCAAGGGATAATAAAGTGTCTGCGTATTTCTTTTTAGCTTTTTCGCAGCGATGACCAAAACAGCGATGACCAAAAGATGATACCACATAAGAGCGTACGATAGCAGATTGATCATTTAAAGCTAAATCATACAATATTTTCAAAGATATTTTTTCTTCTTTAGTGTTTAACTTGATTTGTCCTAAAATAAAAGCAGCCAGGGCTCTGCGTTTATAACGATTACTAAAACTATCCATTTGAGCAAGCCGGATAATTTTACTTCCACCCCTTAACTGCAATGATGCTGCAGCTTCTAAGCTTAATTTAAAATTATCATGATCAAGCAAAGCTATTAATTTATCTTCAGGTAAATACCTGCATCGTTGCCAATACTCAAAGTGAATATCATCCTTTTTTTTATCATATGCTGATCTTACCATCATCATACCTCCACTTTTTTTCTGTCATTATCAGTTCTCACTTTACTACTCGCCTGCATTTTTCAGAGAATTTACTCTCCGCTATTGCTCTTCAAGCCATAAAAAACTTCTATTGGGTAAATTTTGTTTTGACTTTTAATTTCTCTAAATTTTCTATACACATATTTAATTTTTTGGATGAGCCAAATTTATCTTTTATCTGATAAAGCACAGGTAATAACGAATCATCTCTTAAGTAGCTTATTAGTTCTATCATTCTATCATCTATCTTATCTTCACTTAATTCTTGAATTATAAGCTGAGCAACACTTTTATTAAGCCTCTTTGCTAAACCAGTTATTGCCTCATATCGAACATCAAAATTATTTTCTTTCAATAATAAGACAAAACAATTTCGGATTTCCGGTGTATCATAGCCATTTACATTCACTGCAAATGCCGCCCAGTTTTTTACCTCACTGTGAGTATCTTTTAAAAGCTTAATCAGTAATGGAATTGATACTTCATAATCAAACATGGATAAAGCAATGGCAGTATTCGCTCTCACCTTGAAAGATTTATCCAGAATGGTCTTTTGAGCAAGGGCTAATAAAGAATCTAAGTTTTTATTTTTAATCCCCTTATATCGTTGGCCAAAAGATAATACCGCGTAAGAACGCACGATAGCAGACTGATCATTTAAAGCTAAATCATATAGTATTTTCAAAGAATTTTTTTCTTCTTTAGTGTTTAGCCTGATTTGTCCTAAAATAAAAGCAGCCAGCGCTCTGCGTTTATAGCTATTATTATAACTATCTGCTTGAGCAAGTTTAATAACTTTACTTCCTCCTATTAACAGTAATGCTTTTGCAGCCTCTAAACTTAAGTTGAAATTATCATGGCTAAGTAAAGCAACTAATTCTTTTTCAGACAAATGACGACATTGCTCCCAATACTGAAATTCAAAATCTTCTTGGTTTTTAACATATTTCGATATTTCATTGCTTTTTATAGCCTCAGCATTTTGTTTCTTTTTGGCTGTTGTTTCCATTTCAGGATCTGATATCACCATTACATTACTCCTGTTTTTTCATCTTTATTTTTGGACTCTTAAATTTCTAATTTTCCGTATTTTTTATAAAATCTAGCCTGTAATTCATAATTATACCTGGATTAATTAACATTACTGATACATTTTATCAATCTGAAATTCGATCACCTTACAATTCCGTCAAATGGTCTTTTATCGGTTTTCTCCATCTAAGTATCAAAAATTTGTTCTAGTACAGTTTAATAGATGTTATATAAATATCCCGATTAATTTTCTTTCTGATTAGTATAAATTTTTTCAGCAAATTAGCAGCAAAAAAAATCTCTGTTTTCACAGAGATTTTTTTTCTTAATTCCCATTAAAAAATATGCCAATCTACAGGTTTACATTCAAGATTGTCATGACCCACTTCTTTTACAAGCGAGTCAAATTTCATTATTACATTATTTAGTGTTTCCTCTAGGCTGGTTCCGTTACCTAAATTGTTTTCAAATTTACCTGTGTCTGTAAATTTAAAAGCCAGACTTGTGCACCCCCTGAATTCACCTTCTGCATTTTCATATATCCTAATCGTCATCCTATTGAAAGGATAATTAATATCCACCCAAAAACCAAATTCGCCGACCAGTTTTTCTATTTTTACATTTTTAAAATTTATTTGGCGCCACATACAATATCTCCTATCTTTATAATATAATAATTTATCTCATTTGAATATTACATATTTATACAGTAGTCATCATATTCTATATCTTCATCAGTTAAGCTTTCCAGATTGCACTCTTTCATTCTCTCAAAAAAACCTCGAATAGTATTTTCCAATGCTTCTTCAATAGTATCCCCATCTTCAACTGGACCTAAAGCCGCTCCATCCAGAATTTCCCCGTTAGAAACATATTTTTTTATAATCAGTATATTAGTACTACCCAAATATCTTTTTAATGATTTATCAAACTGTTCCTCAAAGTCAATAATTCTAATTTTCAATTTTCCATTTGGTAATATTGGCATTGAAATCATAAATTCTGCAACTACCTTTTCTACATCATATTGTTTAAAGCATTCTTTGTTGCTTATATTTTTCCACATATATTTACACCATTATGGTTGCATTGATTAATGTAATACTATTTTTTCCCAATCTCATTATTTCTGGTATTCTGCCTATAACAGAATATATTTTATAGCTATAAAATCTCTTATATATTAAACATTTTGGTATTTGGATTTCTTATCCTGAGAGATTCACACTCACTTAGCCTTAGGTATTTATACACTTTGGTAATCATATTAGATCAATCTATACCGCTCTGTTTGTCCATTTTAATTTTAGCAGTCATTTACAAAAATTAAGTTTATATCATTTTATTGTCTCTGAAACTACAGATTTCTGGTATTTCGATTATGGAATTCAGTTTACTGTTTTCAAATACAACACGTTTCATAATTTTCGAGCTTTGTATTTTGTTACTGTTTAGCTTTGATGATATAGCATTTAAATTTCGATTATCGGATGTTGATAACATCCTTCTGTCTATACTCATCACCTAGCTTATAGAGCATACCTGTTCATTACAGAATCATTGCTAATCCTATTCAGATAATTACTAATGTTGTAGCTACAGCTAAGGTGTTTTAAAAGGTATTTTTAGATAAACGAGTCTTTTGCAGGATAAATCAGATGGTTTTATTTTTACTTCCCTGATGGAAAATCTGATTTATAAAGGTTGTTATATTGCAATTTCCTAACATACGACACTTTCGATTACCTTCACCAGTGTCAATATATAATACTTTTTATAAACCGCTTTTAGTCTGAAAGGAAAATTTGAAATTCTGTATTGTATTTTTCATAATAATCTGAAAATTTTTCCTTATCATGCAGATTATTGTAAAGATACTCGCGACCAAACAGTGCATAATGTATATCCTCATAAGCCCATATATTTTTTTCCCATTCGCGCAGTATAAATAACTGTTTTTTTTCTTCTTCCGATAACAGGTTTAATTTTTTGATTAACACAGTTTCCTTTAAACGCGAAGTCATAGTATAATTGTATATATATTTACTATTTATTTCTTTGTCGAAGTATAAATTTTCTCTAAAAAAATCATCTTCTAATACCTGTTTAGCATAAAGTGCTAAACAATAACGATGTGGTCTTTTCCAGTCTTCAGGCTTATCTAACTGCATCACCATTTTTTCAGCTTTTTTAAACCATTCTTTTTGATCAGCACCAGAAGCTAAGCCTTTAAAGTAAAAAGATTTATAAGATTCCCACGTATCTTTTCTATAAATAACTATGCTTAAATCAATATTTATTCCAAATACACGAGAATAGGAAATTTTTGCAGCAAAATAATCATTTTTAGCAAGACATAAGCCTCTATATAATATATTTTCTTTTTCTATCATAGGATGAAATAATATTTAGTAGTTTATCTAAATTAGCTTATTTTATTAATTTTTTCAACTTTATGGTATCTGTATTTTAATATTTTCCAGACTATATCTACTTTATCAAATTTTTATTAACGATTTTTTACTTAGTTTTAGTATTTTACAAATTTGGAAGTCAGAACTAAATTAACAAAATCAACTAGTGCACACAATAATAACTATATCTGATATTCTGAATATGGTGATTATCCTTCCCATCTAACTCAATATTTATATGTAGTTATGTACAATTTCACTGATATATAATAACAGTCATTATCATATCGGTTTTTAAATAACTCCTAAACAACTTCAGTCAATTTTTCAGATAGGATTTTAGTGAATTTATTTTTTAGATTTTGATTTTTTCTCATTTATATATTTTTCTATATATTGTTCTATAGGATAAGCAGATACTGTATTAATGACTGCTCCAGTATCTTTATCAACTATAATAGGAGCATTACCTGCTAATATATCAGAAAAATTGCCTGTATCTAAATAGTTTCTAGATTGATAACAAAAATACCAGCCTTCAGAAAATCTTTCTATATGAACAATTTCACAATAAATATTCATTTTAGATATATGGTTTCTTGCCAATTTTAAAGCTTCGGTAAACTTAATCATTATTTAGTCCTCTTTTCAGTTTATATATAAATCTTCAATAACTACCTCAAATTATCCTTAAGATATCTCACTCAGTAATTATTACAGTTTTTATACCACTAACCTTTTTTCTTCTGAACCATTTTACCCCTTTCTTAACCTGAAGAAATCGATAAAATAAATCTTTTCTATAGGAAAATCAATTTTTAATCAATTGACTTACAAAATCAACCGCAATACATACTCTTTGCTGATAAACCTTTTCTACATAATGCAGTATTAATTCAAGTCAATATTGCCATTTAAAGTTATACCGATATAATAAGTGCTTTTATCGACACACTAACACAAAGCTTAAACAGCAAACCTTTGCAGAGTCAAACTAAGTGGATCAAATTGGATTATTATAACATCCATTTTTTGACGTGCTATTGAATAACAATAACGTATATTTTAAATTATTGATTGAGTAATTATGTTTAGATTAACTATTAAGTCATGATTTAAAACCAAAAAATTTTAGTCCATAAAAGTTAAAGCTTACACTTCAATAAGTATATTTTTATATTTATCTTTAATATCCAATATGATTTCTAAACAAATAATTCTTCCTTCAAAATCCCCAGTCTCCAAATTAATTTCATAAGCGGCTATTTTTTCTTCAGCAATATCAGTATAAATTACAGAACGTCCTGTTTTATAAGGCTCTTCTAACCAAATATTGTCTAATTTTTTAATAAACATTGATGGAATATAACGACACCCAAATCCCTCATCCTTTTCTAAATCAAAATTCGAAAAAGAAATAAACTTAACATCCTTACATATAACTTTTCCCATTTCTGCGCCTTCATGGTAGACACTTGTTAATTGTAATAATAAATCACAACCATAGTTTACAAACTCTATTGTTCCCAACCCAAAATCATCAATTTGTTGCATATCTTTTAACCCTGTATTTTCTATGAAAAATGTTTATTAAATATCACTAACTTAATATTTTATCAATTCAATTAACTTAATTTTAGAATTTTTTTAAATCATTTTCCGGCAAATTTTTTTCAATTTTTACCCACTTTACTGATGGGTTTGATACTGGTTTTGCACCATGAATTCAGAACAAATAGATAATCCGGTTTTTAATTCTGACTGTTCGCATCACTTATTTCAATTTCTAGGTTACTTACATATTCAAATTATTAATTATCTGATAATTTAAATATAGATTCAGCTATTTTTCAGGTTTAGGTTTTAATTAACTCTGTTTTATTTACCTTAAAATCCAATGACTCTTGATAACGGAGTATCTGAATATATTTTGAGGAGATTTGAAGATATTATATTAGTAATATTCAATACTAATTTTTTAGTTAATTTTTCAACTAAAAAAACTCAATTAATCGATTTTTTAATCATTAAGAAACTATTTCACGATCAATATCACCTGTTAAATAAAATTCAGTAAAAGCTCTCCTAACCAGACTAAAATCGTCGACTATCATTGCATTACTCCAATTATCACCAAGCATATCTACCATGATATTGGGGCGAGTCGAATCATCAAAAGTTCTGATTTCATCATCAGGCCCTACACTAACATATGCAAACATCACCATATATTTCTGATTTTGAGAGTAAAGAGTTAATTGATAAGGTTCGAAACTTTTCTGCTTATATTGTTCCAAATAAAGGCATCCTGTGACATATGCAAATAAATTTAAAGTATCATTAATTTCTGTTAATGAAGGATTATTAATACTAATACCAACCGTTTCATTAGCTTGAATTTTTCTTCTTGTGACTCGGTTAAATAAACCCTTAAAGATGTCTGCTAATGTAGGTTGACTCATATCTATTTCTTCACCGTACAACCTACCTTTAAATTCGAATGAGTTTTTCATTTTTACTATCTCCATCGTTTTGTATATTTCATATATACTTCCTAATATGTTCATATTATCGCATTGATTTTCAGTTTTTATTAGATTAATTTGATACTAAATTTTGAATGTCAATTTATATTAAAATATTTTACTTTTAATGTTATTATAAATGTGCCCAATCCTATTAATTTCCCTCTTTTATAAATCAGAATACTCATTTGCTTTAGTTAATCACTTAAAAAAATCCCGGCTTGAAAACCAGGATTTTTTGATTTTTAATTCACTTTTTATAATAGTTTATTGAAAAATATTAATATATCTATTTACCAAAATTCGATATCTATCGTTAATTTACTACCTAAATCAGATATGAAATCTAACGTATTTTTTTTCAAATATATGTCTGATCGCTGTTCATTCTTATATACATGACCATAAATTGTAAATATAAAATCTATATCATTCTCTTCTTTAAATTTTAATAATATATTTAATTTGTTTTCAATCCTATCAATTATCTGACGTACTTGATGATCCAGATCATTTAGTGAATTTATACAATGCTGTAAACACCAGGTGGTTTCTATAGCCGGGCTATATTTGCAATTTTTCATACTTCCCCTGATAGTATATTTTGTAGGCGAAATTTCAAGTAATTTGGTTATACTATCTGGATTAAAATCTGGTCCGCATATGATAAATTCAATAATCACTTCAGTTTGTAACATTTTATAATCCTATCATTAATACCCATTTAGAATACCATTTTCAGTTCCACCATGCCTGAATATTCATAATTTATGTATATTTATTTACTATTTCAACTATTTCTTTCTAACTACGAATTTATGTACATAATCCTTTTATTTAAATAATTATCTTTTGCATTTTTAGATTTTCCCTAACTTTTATTTTAAACTGGTTCAAGTGATTCAGATATTGCTTTTCTGCAATAAGCATTATTTATTTTAACATTTTCTATTCCGACTATTATCAATAAGCTTTGGCACATCAAAAGTAGCTATATTTCTTTTATTTAAATTTTATTTTTTTCCATATACCAGTAATATGCTTTAGCTTATTCCTACTACATAGCTTCTTATTTGCAATTCAAAATACTAAAATAGGCACAGTAATAAAATTTATATCCAAGTTTCTATAAGGAGAAAATTTCGTATGTTAGTCATATTGGTTTATATAACCATTTTTGTAATTAGCTGAATTTGTTTATCTTATTTCGTGTAAACATCATAATTTTAGAAGATAGATTTATAAAATTATGAGTAATATATATATAAAATATTGCTTTGCTTTGAAAAGAAAAGTCTAGCAGAATAATTTTTTAGCAAAACTGGGATTTAAATGAACTTTTTGTATATTACTTATGGTAAAAAAGTCTCTGTTTGAGAACAGGGACTTTATATTAGCTTTATTTAATGCTTAATTTTTTTTAAGAATTAAGGACGACTCCATTCAAGTATTCCTTTTAATTCATCGGGAACTAATTTAAATAATTTTTTAATACATTCAATATGTATATTATAGTTTGGTGATATTCTATTATTACAATTTTCAAAATAATATTTAGCCTGATAATTCAAAAAATGCACATCAGATTCATTAAAATCTGAATTCAAAAGTTTTAATGGCAAATTATGTACCAGTTGAGCTTCTAAACAGCAGGATTTATCCAAAGTTTTTTAAAGCATACCATGAGTTTGAAGATTTCTAATATGAGTAATGCCCAATAAAGTATCTCTATATAAATTTCTCTTTTATCCATTATTTTTTCCCTTTTTGGGAATCGTCCAGACATACTTAGTGGGTATTCCTGCCTTGTTAAGTTACTTTTTTAATAGTCTATAAATATTTAAAGAATCAATGTTTTTACTGACTACCTTAGCACATGTTCTTTCACGATAATATTTTCCTTCTTAAAAATTTTCAGTTCCATTAAATAATAATAATTTTCCAGATTCTTTAAATTATAAAAGCCCAGCATAAGCTGAGCTTTTAATTAAACTATATTTTAGCTAAACATTCTGGGAAAATACTCACTAATTTTATCATTATCGAATATTCTATCTTTTGTAAAATCCACCGTATCAGATACGACGATTACCGGCCACAACTCTTTCGGTAAATCTTCGATTGAAGCATAGATTGTTGGAAGATAAGATCTATAATAATCCCCGGTTTTAATTTTTCCTATATAATCAACTAAAAAATAATTTTCCTCATAATCAAGAAATCCATAATATACAAACACCCCCTTTTTTGCAGATAGTCCCTCATCTAAAAGTACCTTCTGCTTAGATAACTTTGCTACTGACTTTTCAACATCTTTCCTTTTTTTTAAATCCGTAT
This sequence comes from Snodgrassella alvi wkB2, assembly GCF_000600005.1. Taxonomy (NCBI): domain Bacteria; kingdom Pseudomonadati; phylum Pseudomonadota; class Betaproteobacteria; order Neisseriales; family Neisseriaceae; genus Snodgrassella; species Snodgrassella alvi. The sequence goes on along the minus strand of NZ_CP007446.1, from coordinate 536,170 downwards.
AATTATTAGTATATAAATCCAATATTGTTTGTCCATGTTTGTTGTATGAATATTGACTATATTCATCCAGACCTTCATAGATGTGTTCAAAAAAAGGATTTAGTAATGATTTTGCATTATCATTGGATAATAGAGCTTTAGGTAAATCTCCCCAAGATTCATTCACCATTATTGCAATTTTTCCATTTTTATCCATTGCAGGCCAATCATATGTTGATAAACCATCTGCTTTCCAGTTTATATTTAAATCTTCAATAATCATCTGAATTTATCCTTAGGAAATGTCACTCAACAACTATTACGATTTTCATACTACTAGTTTCTTTTCTTCAGAACTATCTCATCCATTTCTTAATCTGAAGAAATCGATCAAATGAATCTTTTCTATAGCAATATCAATCTTTAAACAATTAATTTACTAAATCACTTGAGTAAATTCTTTTTGCGATCATTCCTTATCGTTATAATGCTGTATTAATCCAATTCTATATCGTTTCTTAACAAGACATATTAAGAAAAATGATATTGTTAACTGATTTACTTTTAATTATAAAGTCCCGGTTAACCGGGGCTTTTTAGTTATTAAGAAACTATTTCACGATCAATATCACCTGTTAAATAAAATTCAGTAAAAGCTCTCCTAACCAGACTAAAATCGTCGACAATCATTCTATTATCCCAATTATCACCAAGCATATCTACCATGATTTTGGGGCGTGTCGGATCATAAAAAGTTCTGATTTCATCATCAGTTCCTACACTAACATATGCAAACATCACCATATATTTCCGATTTTGTGAGTAAAGAATTAATTGATAAGGTTCGAAACCTATCTGCTTATATTGGCTTAAATAAAGGGAGCCGGTCGAAGATACAAATAAATTTAAAGTATCATTAATGTCTGCTAATGTAGTGTTATCAATATGAATTCCTTTATCAGATAGAATTTTTCTTCTGATGCACCCGAATAACACTCCTTTAAATTCAAATAAATTTCTCATTTTACTATCTCATCATTTTATATTTTCACAGATGCTTCCCAATATGTTCATATTATCTCATTGATTTTCTGTTTTTATTAGATTAATTTGATATTAAATTTTAATGTCAATTTCAATTAAGATATTTTATTCTTAATATTTTTATAAAGGTGTCAATCCTATTAATTTACCTCTTTTATAATTCAGAATACTCACTTGTTTAAGTTAATCACTTATAAAAAACCCGGCTTAAAAACCAGGATTTCTTGATTGCGTCATTATTTAAACCAAGTTAAAACAGTTTTATTAGCTGCTAATAAATGGGGATAGCTATCTAAAATGCCAGATATTGAAATGCTCAAGGAGCCGGAACCAAGAGCCACTTTGGAAAAAGAAAGATTGTTCAAGGAGCTGCCAGAGCATTTAAAACCAATTGTAACTTTTGCACTGGCGACAAGTTTAAAAAGGGCGAATGTTGCAGGCTTGAAATGGTCGCAAATTGATTTATCGCGAAGGATCGCATGGATTTTTGCTACTCAGGCAAAATCATCAAAGCCCATAGGAATTCAGCTAAATGATGAAGCCATGAGCGCAATTTTAAGCCAGCGAGGTAAGCATAAAACGAATGTCTTTACTTACAACGGTAAGCCAATTAAAAACCCTGCTGGCACCGCATGGAAAAAAGCTTTAAAGCGGGCTAAGATTGAAAATTATACATTTCATGATAACCGGCATACGTGGGCGACTAATCACGCAGTACAAGGGACACCCACCCGGCAACTAACTGAGTTAGGCGGCTGGTCCAGTGAAAAGATGGTAAAAAGATATGCGCACATGAATGTTGATCACTTAAAACAGTACGCGGCAAACTCGGCGCAATTTGACACCAAATTGACACCAAATTGACACCAGCCAAGCTTCAATAAAAAAAGCCACAGTGCTAATGTGGCCTAAATCATTGAATCTTTAATGTAAATTGGTGGAGGTAAGCGGGATCGAACCGCTGACCTCTTGCATGCCATGCAAGCGCTCTACCAACTGAGCTATACCCCCACTGTGTGCAGCGAGTTACTGCTGAATAGGTTGCGCATTTTACCTGAACTACCGAATTTTGCAAGCCCTGATTCAATCTTTGCTGAGAATGAGAGAAAATATGGTTTTCAACCGGTATGATTTTTGAATATAACACTTATCCCGTATAAACATGAATTGATAAAGTAGTCGCATTTGATAATTAAATTTATACTTACATGCTAACCCAGATTTTTTGTTCTCAAACAGGAAAGCGTTTATGCAGCGCAAAAAAAGACAGACTATACTTTTAATATTAACAGGCTTACTGGTATTTGCGCTGGTGTGGGTAACACTTTTATTCCTGCCTAAAAGCAATACAGGCTATCGGTTAAAAATACCGGCTGGCTACGGCATTAGCGGAGTAAGTCGTAATTTATCTGCTAATGATGTGATTTATAGCCGCTGGGTTTTTGTCGGTACTGCTTATATGCTGGGTATGGGAGATAAAATCAATCGGGGTAATTATCGCATTCCCCATTCAGCTTCCAGCTGGCAGATTTTACAAAGGCTGCGCAACGGTAAACCAGACAGTATTACGGTGCAGATTATTGAAGGCAGTACATTTGCGCAAATGCGCAGGTTAATTGATAACACACCGGATATTGAGCATATTACGAAAGACTGGCCTGACAACAAATTGCTACAGCAGCTAAATGCTGAAAGTAATTACACTCAGGCGGAGGGGCTGTTTTTTCCGGCTACTTATGATATTAGTTCAGACAGTAGTGATTTATCTCTTTATCAGCAGGCATTTAATACGATGCAGCGACATTTACAGGCTGCATGGGAAGAGCGTCGCAGTGATTTACCCTATCAGTCTGCCTATGATTTACTAATTATGGCCAGCCTGATCGAAAAAGAAACCGGCCATGCTGAAGACAGAAACAATGTGGCAGCTGTATTTGTTAACCGGCTGAATCAGCACATGAGATTACAAACAGATCCTACTGTCATTTATGGTATGGGTTCCCGTTATAAAGGCAAGATTGGAAAAGCGGATTTGCGCCGTGATACACCATACAATACTTATACTCGTTCCGGTCTGCCGCCTACTCCTATTGCGTTGCCGGGTAAAGCAGCACTCGAAGCAGCGGCACATCCGGCCAGTAACAATTATCTTTACTTTGTAGCGCGAAATGATGGTACAGGACGCAGCCAGTTCAGCCACAATCTGAATGAACACAATGCTGCTGTCCGCCAATATATTCTGAAAAAGCATTAACCGGGTTAACTATAGATGAAAGCAAAATTTATTACTCTGGATGGAATTGACGGTGCCGGTAAATCAACCAACCTCAATACCATACGTAACTGGTTTGAAAAACATCAGCTGCCGGTACTCTTTACCCGTGAACCCGGCGGTACGCCCATTGGTGAGGCATTACGCGAATTATTATTAAACCCGGCTACTCATGCTAATGCCCGTACTGAAACTCTGATGATATTTGCTGCACGCCAGCAGCATCTGGATGAGGTTATTAAACCGGCACTGGAAAAAGGCATACATGTAGTCAGTGATCGTTTTACCGATGCTACATTCGCCTATCAGGGAGGTGGTCGTGGTTTACCGCTGACAGATATCACTATTCTGGAAAACTGGGTGCAGCAAGGTTTTCAGCCCGATTTAACTTTATTACTGGATGTACCTCTTACAGTTGCACAGCAACGTCTCAGCCAAAATAGCCATCCTGACCGCTTTGAACAACTGGATACTGCGTTTTTTGAGCACACTCGCGCTGTCTATCTGGAACGAGCTGCGGCCACACCCCAACGCTATTCTATTATTGATAGCAGTTTGAATCTTCAGGATGTGGCACAGCAAATTAACCAAGGATTAGCACAGTTGTTTGGATTAGATTCATGATTTATCCATGGCTTGAACCAGTCTGGCAACAGATAGCCCGACACTGGCAGCAACAACCGCATGCATGGCTGCTTTATGGTCATCCGGGAATTGGTAAACGGGAATTTGCTGAATATCTGGCACAAGCATTATTGTGCGAGTCGCTGGGTACTAACCATCAGCCGTGTGGTGAATGTACATCCTGTCATTTATACAGTCAGCACAGCCATCCCGATTTTCTGTTGGTTACCCCCGATGAAACAGATGGCGAAGGCGGAGAACGTAAACAGCCACTGATTAAGGTAGAAACTATACGGGACGTTCTGGATTTTGCTCATCTGAGTGCTCATCGTGGCGGCAAGCGTGTAGCTCTGATTTATCCGGCAGAAAATATGAATCTGCAGGCAGCCAACGCCCTGCTGAAAATTCTGGAAGAACCGCCGCAAGGTATGGTATTTATTCTGGTAAGCCATCAGAAAGACCGTCTGTTACCAACAATTAAAAGCCGCTGCCGGCAAGTGGTGTTGACCATACCGGCGCCTGCACAGGCACTGGCTTATGCACAGCAGCAACACGGAGATAATGCAGCTGAACTGCTAGCCTTTCACGGCGGAGCCCCCTTGTTTAATGAAAACGACAGCCATACCCGGCTGCGTAACGAATTAATTACCTTGCTGGTTAAGCCGCGTCTGATTGCTTTATTGGATTATGCCGCTACTTTTGATAAACACAAACTGGCACTGGCTACTTTTCTCGACTGGCTGGCTAAATGGTTACTTGATCTGTCACTAGCCCAGCAAAATATGCAACCCATGTATTACCCTGCATGGAGTAAAGCGTTAAATGAGATTAGCCGGCAAGCAGATACATTATCGTTGTTTGCCTTAATTGATAAAGTAAACAAACTTACCCCTTACGGTAAACATACACTCAATGTTAAAATGCAGCTGGAAGATTTATTAATTGAATATCTGAATATTTGGCAGCAAAAAAACACAAAATCTTAAAGGAAATCTATGGCTGAAGCTCCTGTTAATCTGCCGGGCAAAATGCTCAATTTAACGATACCCGACAAACCGGAACTGTATCGCAGTTACATGGCTTTTCTGCAGCATGGCGGTCTGTTTGCCCCTACCACTGATACATTTAATATGGGTGAAGAAGTATTACTGGTCGTTAACTTGCCAGAATTCAACGAAGCCAAATATTTGCGTACCACAGTAGTATGGATCAACACTGCTACCACTTCCACCGGGCAGCCACAGGGAATCGGGCTGGCATTTGGTAAAGATGAAGATAGCATTGCAGTAAAGCAGTCAATTGAAGATATTTTGCCCGGAATACTGTTAAGCGAACGCCCTACCTATACTTTGTAATCATGCTTATCGATTCACACTGCCATTTAAATATGCCTGATCTGGCAGCCAGATTGCCGCAAATACTGGACAATATGGTTCAGGCAGACATAGGTCAGGCTATTGCTATTAGTGTAGACCGTACCAGCGCTGCTGAAGTACTGGCGCTGGCAGAACAGCATACCAATCTGTTTGCCAGTGTTGGTGTTCATCCTGAAGATCAGAATTCAGTAGAAATGAGCGTGGATGAATTGGTTGCTGCTGCCCAACATCCAAAAGTAGTAGGTATTGGAGAAACCGGACTCGATTATCATTGGTGTAGCGGAGATCTGGCATGGCAGCATCAGCGCTTCAGTACGCATATTCAGGCATCTAATCAGACCGGCTTGCCTCTGATTATCCATACCCGGGAAGCTGCCAGCGATACATTGCGCCTATTGCATGAAAATCAAGCACAACAAGGTGTGATTCACTGTTTTACAGAAGATACTGCATTTGCCAAAGCTGTACTGGATTTGGGTTTTTATATTTCCTTTTCCGGAATTGTAACCTTTAAAAATGCCAGACAGATACAGGAAGCCTGTCGCTATGTTCCGTTAGACCGGATACTGGTTGAAACTGATGCTCCCTATCTGGCACCTGTGCCTAAACGCGGTAAACAAAATGAACCAGCTTATGTGCGTTATACTGCCGAATTTGTAGCACATCTGCGCGGAGACACCATCACCAGAATTGAAGAAGCTACAACGGCTAATACCTATCGGCTTTTTAATAAAATTCCGCCAATCAGCAATTAGTCATGACACAGATTACCGTTACTGTACTTGGCTGCGGCAGCTCATCCGGTACACCGGTTATCGGGTGTGACTGTCCTGCATGTACCAGCACAGATCCCAAAAACCGGCGTACCCGTTGCAGTGCACATGTACAGATTGGTAAACAATACTGGCAAATTGATACTGGAACTGATTTTTACCATCAGGCCTTACAACATAAACTGCAGCGTATCGATGGGGTGCTTTATACTCATCCGCATGCAGACCACCTTAATGGCATTGATGATTTGCGTGCATTCTGCTACAGACAACGCGCAGCTATTCCTATTTACGGACACCATGACACCTTGTCCAATATTCAGAACCGTTTCGATTATGCCTTTCTGGAGCAGAATAACCATTGGAACCGGCCGGTATTACGTGCATATGAACTGCCATTGAATCAAGGTAAAAATAGCGTTCTGACTATTGAAGGTGTACCTGTATGGCACTTCGGTGTGCCGCATGGTAGTTGGACAACCAGTGCCTTTCGTATTGGCAACATCGCCTGGTTTACCGATCTTAACCATATAGATGAATCTATATTTCCGTACTTAAACGGGCTGGATTATCTCTTTCTTGATTGCCTGATGGATACCCCATATCCAAGTCATCTGAGTACTGAACAAGCTTTTACTTATGCTAAGCGTATCAATGCCAGACAAACTTACTTTATTCATATGACTCATAATCAGGAATATCACGCACTCAAGCATCGCTGCCCCAAAAACTGCGCACCGGCTTATGATGGTTTAATTGTAAGTAGCTATTATTAATATACTTTTATCATAAATATCTTAACATTACTAATAATAAATTTTTACTATATTTTAATTATAAAAATCATCAATTTAAATCTTGAAAAATAAATCAAAATTATAATTCTGCTTGCTCATCATAATCATCCAATACCCCATCATTCATTCTATCTAAGTGTTTTTGTTTACTCAGTTCTTTTAACTTACTATAAGAAATATAGCTACAACTTTCAGATAAAGGACCTTTTTCCAATAGAGAAAACACCGGTCTGAGTATTTCCTGAAAAACTTTTTCCTGCCGGTAATCGGGTGCAACAATATGTAATTTAATATTCATATTTGGTTGCAGTGCAAGTAAATCGGCCATTCTCAATAAACCAGAATATACTGAGGTCGTTTGCTCTATTTCGAACGCCCGAATAATTGAACGCCCTTTTAACCAAATAACATCTATTTGTTCAATCGTACTTAATGTCGTCTCATCATAATTAAGCGGTAATCTGTCCAATAAAGCTTCGGTATCTTTTTTCCATTCTTTTAAGACTCTGCTGCGATCTGCTTTAGGTAACCAAATTCGATGTCCCATACAAGCTCCTATCTGAGCCAGTAATGCCTGCATTTTAATTGATTCACGGACATCATTATTTATGCATATTTCATTATTTTCTAAAGATTCTTCATTTTCAGGTACAGAAACTTCAACAACTTTTTCAACACGATTTACGGTATGTTTTTTTAAATTTTTCAGCTCTTTTTCATCTAAAGGATATGGAAAAGGATTATTAGCCTGCATCGATAGCATCTCTGCCAATAACTCTCCGTCTTTATCATTAAGTTTATTTAAACTGTTTCGCAGAATACCAGTCCAGATACCACTGTTTTTAGGATATGACTGAGTAAAAGAAAGATGCTGCCAAATTTTATCGTCATGAATAGGGATTGAATCAGGCAAGGATAACCATACTTTTGTTCGCACATGAAAACGCAAAATAAACGGATCATTATTTTCTACAAAAATAGGAGTATTATCCTGAAATGGACAATTATCAATCACTTCAAGCAAACCACACCAGCGAGATAATCGAGTAATATAACAAACTAGGATATCTCCGGTTTTAAGCTTTGCTGCTAAACCGTGATGCTTGATACGAAAACCACTAACAGTTCTATCAGAATGAGTAAAAGCTTCATAGGTTTCAGGGGAAAAAAGATTTATGTAATAAGTCATAAGTTATATCTTTTACAATTTTAAACATCATAACTATTTTATTTATATCTCACTTACTGGAATTACCATAGCAATTATCAAAATTAGTGCTAATAATTACTTTAAAGTTATTAGTGAAGTTGAGAATTATGCATATCAGATAAAATTTTGTTTATTTATATTACCTAAAAACAAAAGATATTGACATAAAAATATTAAATAACTAACAATAGTATCAACTCATTCTAATCATTTTCCGGATCAGTATAAGATTGTATTAACTTAAATAACGTGCTGTTTGTTTTAATATCTGCTGTAACGTTTCTGCGCTCAACCCTAATGCACGCATACATAAAGCACAATCGGCCGCCTGAGTAATCCCCCACAGATATTGATTATTTTCTAACGGCCAGTCTGGCTGTAGTGCAGAATAGATTTCGTTAACCAGTTGCCGGATTTCGTTTTTGCTGGCAGCGGTATTGACATAGTAAAGACAAGCCTGATGGGTATATTGCTCCATCTGTCCCAGTACATTTAACGGCTGCTGGTGCGGATGCCAGTATATATTGTCATTAAGCAATGCCTGCTGCCGGTAATCAATATTAATGCGTGAAGACAGATAGCGAAAATCCCAGCTTTCCTGATTAAGCACGCGACCGCAGGCTATGATTTCACCTAGAATGAGCTGACAGTTATCTGCCAGAGTAATGTGCATGGTTTGTGTTAAAGCTGCATCACGATGCAATACCAATGGATGAGGCAGATAGCATAACCGGCTGTGTTCATGCAAGCAGATACGGGTATGCTGCTGTGCTTCCGTAGCAGCCGGCATGGATTGCACCCGGGTAAATGCCTGGGTAAACAAATACAATTGGGTTTGTTCCGCCAGCTCTATATCAATTCCAATACTATCCCCTGCCAGTAATCCCGGTGATGAACTCATTTGTATCGCCGGCAAAGCCTGCGACCATACCGGTGATATCATTTGCGGTAAAGGCAAAATTTTCAGCGGTGGTGTATAAAAGCAACTGGCAAAGGTAGTCTGTCCGTGCCGGTTTAGCTGAGTAGATAGATGTAAGCGGCTGTGCATTAACGTATCAGACCGGCTGGTTCGTCTGTGTTCTCAAGTAAGGCGTATTTTTTAATCCATTTGATTACAGTGTTAATACCTTCCTCTGCCATCAGATTGGTAAATACAAATGGCTGCCCTTTTCGCATACGCTGTGCATCATGCTGCATCACTTCAAGGCTGGCACCTACATACGGCGCTAAATCAGTTTTATTGATAACCAGCAAATCAGAACGGGTAATACCCGGTCCGCCTTTGCGCGGAATTTTTTCTCCCTGCGCCACATCAATAACAAACAGCGTAACATCAGCCAGATCAGGGCTGAAAGTAGCTGAAAGATTATCACCGCCACTTTCGATAAATACTATCTGAATATCTGGAAAGCGTGCTGTCATTTCATCTACTGCTTCCAGATTCATACTGGCATCTTCACGAATGGCAGTATGCGGACAGCCACCGGTTTCTACGCCCATAATTCGTTCTGGTGGCAACAGGCTGTTTTTGGTCAGAAATTCAGCATCTTCCTGCGTATAGATATCATTGGTAATCACCGCAATACTATATTCCTGAACCATATGACGGGTAAGTTTTTCAATCAGTGCAGTTTTACCGGAACCTACCGGACCGGCAACGCCGATTTTAATGTATTCACGCATGGTGTTCCTTCTGCACCATTCCGTTTACTCGGTCTGATACAGTATTTCACGACTAACTCAGCTGCTTCTATTCAGACAGAACAGCTTGTTTATTAAACAATCAGTTCAGAAGCCATTTCTGTCTGAACTGATTTTATCCGGGTATTGTTATCAGCCTGCAAACAGCATACCGAAACCAATCAGACCAATCACGCTGCCGGTAAAACGTAATACCCACTGATGTTTACTCATTACTGTACCCAGTGCAAATCCGATGGCATGCAAAGCCGCCGTTGCAATAATAAAGCCACAGGCATAACTGAATGCACCATGTGAGCCCATTTCGGCACCATGTGCAATACCATGAAACAAAGCAAACAGGCCAACCAGCAGCATAGCGGCACCAGCCGGTACTTTTTTCAGCCAGGCCGCAGCTAGCCCCAATACCAGTACGGAAACGGCAATCCCCTGCTCCAGCATTGGTATTCGGATATCCTGTGCTCCCATCACAAATCCGGCAGTCATCACACTGACAAAAGTAACAGGAATCAGCCAGCGTGCTTTACCCTGAAAAGTTGCCGCCCATAAACCCACTGCTACCATAGCCAGCAGATGATCCCAGCCACTGAGCGGATGCTGAATACCTGCCATCCAGCCTTCCGTAAGGTGTCCGGGATGGGCAAAGGCAAATACCGGGGTTAATAATAATAAAGCAAATATTTTTTTCATATTTTCCTCCAGTGTTGAGACATTAACTCATATACAAACGGCTATACAAACGTTCGTGCTGCATTGCCCGAATGTCCGTTGCCAGTGTTGTAGCGCCAAGTTGCTGTTGTTGCGGTTGCATACTTGCAATAACGATATGAGCTATTACTGCATGCAATTCAATTAACATTTCCTGTCCGGCCATCTGGCTCAGCGGTATCAGCTTAACCCCGTTGGTAATTAAACCTATTACGGCATTGTAATAAAATGCCTGCAATGCTGCCGCTTTATCCAGTTGCAGGGACGCAGCAAGTAATCCAAATACCAGCGGGTAAAACCCGCGTACCTGTTGTGCTGCTAAAGCAGCCTGATAGGAAGCCACTATTGCTGAGCTGGTATGTGGTACAAAAATTTTCAGCAGGCGTGTGCCAAGCTTATAACTGCTTTCCCGTAATTCACGTGCGATTTTTGTCGCCCCTATCTGCCTGTCCAGAGATATCAGGACATTCAGATTATGTTCAGTAGCGGCAGTATAAGCCAGAGACATGTAAGCACCATCATTATGTAACCAGTTTTGCTTTAGCTGTGTTTCAGCAAATGCTTTCAGTGTAACAGCATCATAAATAATGCCCTGCTGAACAAAAGTCTCCAGCCCTCCGGAATGGTTAAAACCACCGATTGGTAGCGTCGGGTCGGCCAGTTGCAGCAATAATCCTGCACGTGTCAGTGTTTCAATATCAATTTTTCGGTCTGAGCCGGACATATAGTGCAATTCATTAATGATGGTGATGACCGGTTATATCATGGCTATGGCTGTGTCCTGCGCCGATACCCGGCGCTGAATTAGCCCGCAACTGTTCACTTAATCTTCGTTGCTGACGTGTCGGTGCAAATCCGGCAGCCTGCAGCCACTCAAATAAAGGTTTATCAAACGGCAACAGTAATTCATTACCATCCAGAAACAATGGTGTGTGTTTATTGCCGATTTCATAGCAGGCACGTGCCATTTCCGGCAAAGTTTGCGGAGCAAGTACCATGACGTCACTTGGTTCGATTTGCACTGCAATGACCAGCTGTTTATCCAGATAAACCACATCATCATGATGCAGTCGCTGCCCCTCTTTCAGCAGGCGAAAAGCAATTTCGCGCCCACCGGCAGTTGTAGTTCGGATAATGCGCCGGTCTGCTTCAAACCATTGCAGACAGACAGTATCCAGCATCTGAGTAGTAATCTGCTTCTCCTGTGTAAGTGTTTGCAGATTGCCGATAATGGTTTGGATAATTAGATTCATTTTAAGCTTAATTCGTTATTTTGCTCAGAACGAGCTTCAAATTGATTAATTAAAAAATCAATTGCATTAAAAGAAATAGCACCAATTACCCCAATAATAAAAATTTTGACACTTATAATTAAAAAATTATCAATTTCAGAAAAATTTTTCAATGACCATATAAACGTATTATTTAAAGTGGCAAAAAAAACAATATATAAATTGAATACACTTTTTTTCAGGAGTTTTATTAAATCCGGATTAATGACATGTGATTTATTTGTATTTAAATTAAACAAAAAATTAAATATTATCGAAAACAAAAATAAAATTATTGATACAAAATAAATACTGTTTAGTCTCAGCTTATCACTTAACATAATAATTATTTGAGTCCAAACTGGATCACTGTACAATATCAAAGTCACTGTTGATAATTTAATACTTTTAAAAAATATTTTTTTCCATTCAGAATTAATTTCTAAACATGATTTCATAAATATATAGAAAATTTCCATAAATTTCGATTCCTATAAAATCAAAACAGAAAATATCGCTGCGCCAAAGCCACTCTATTTACTGGTTTACAGGTAATATGTTCGCCATTCACCTGCACTTCATAAGTTTCCGGATTTACGTTGATTTCCGGCATAGCATTATTGTGAATCAGGTCTTTTTTACCGATTGCACGGCAATTATGTACAGGCAGAGTCTGTTTAGATAAACCGTATTTTTTGCGAATATCATTATCCACGCCTGCCTGAGAGACAAATAACACGGCAGTATCCTGAACAGCACGTCCGAGCGCGCCAAACATCGGCCGGTAAATAACTGGCTGCGGTGTCGGAATGGAGGCATTCGGATCACCCATACGTGCATAACTGATGCTGCCGCCCTTGATAATAATTTCCGGCTTAACTCCAAAAAATGCCGGTTTCCACAGAACCAAATCGGCAATTTTACCTGCTTCAATTGAGCCGACATAATCACTAATACCCTGAGCAATAGCCGGATTAATGGTGTATTTCGCCAGATACCGCTTAATACGGAAATTGTCATTCGCACCTGTTTCTTCGGCCAGACGTCCGCGCTGCTGTTTCATTTTATCGGCAGTTTGCCATGTTCGCAGAATGACTTCTGCCACTCTGCCCATAGCCTGCGAATCTGAACTCATAATCGAAAATACACCCATATCATGCAAAATATCTTCGGCAGCAATGGTTTCGGGACGAATACGTGAATCAGCAAACGCCACATCTTCAGCTACACTTTTATCCAGATGATGACACACCATCAACATATCCAGATGTTCGTCTATAGTATTAACTGTAAACGGACGGGTAGGATTGGTGGAAGCCGGTAATACATTCGGATACATCGCAGCCCTGATAATATCCGGAGCATGTCCGCCGCCTGCGCCTTCGGTATGAAAGGTATGGATTACACGACCATTAATTGCTCGCATGGTATCTTCAAGAAAACCGCCTTCATTCAGCGTATCAGTATGAATTGCCACCTGCACATCCATCTCATCGGCCACCCGTAATGATGCATCGATGACAGCGGCTGTAGCACCCCAGTCTTCATGGATTTTTAACCCCAGTGCTCCGGCATTTATCTGTTCACGCAGCGGCTCCAGAGTGCCACAGTTACCTTTGCCGAAAAAACCAAGGTTAACCGGCGCTTGTTCAGCAGCCTGTAACATTTTCTGAATATGCCATGCGCCCGGTGTGACAGTGGTGGCATTGGTACCATCGGCCGGACCGGTACCACCGCCAATCATAGTAGTAATACCCGATTCGATGGCATGAGTAATCTGTTGCGGAGAAATAAAGTGAATATGGGTATCAATCCCGCCTGCGGTCGCGATCAGGTTGGCGCCATTATGCACTTCGGTAGCAGCACCAATAATCATCCCGGGGTGCACTCCGTCCATTGTATCCGGATTACCTGACTGACCTACAGCAACAATTTTGCCGTCACGAATACCAATATCAGCTTTTACAATGCCCCAATAGTCGATTATCAGTACATTGGTGATAACCATATCAAGCACATTTTCATTACTGCGTGGTGCTGTAGCAGACTGTGCCATTCCGTCCCGGATGGATTTACCACCACCGAATTTTCCTTCGTCACCATATGTAAGTAAATCACGCTCTACTTCTGCAAATAATTCGGTATCACCCAAACGTATTTTATCGCCTACTGTTGGTCCGTAAGTAGCAACATATTGCTGGCGGGAAATTTTCAGGCTCATAGCTGGTTTCTCTGTCTAAATAATTTGTATCGATTTTTCGGTAAGTTATTTTTGCTATTAATCAGAATATATACATCAATCTGTTATTGCTCAGACAGATAAATTATTCACTGTTTACGCTGCCATTTATGGCATTATGAAAACCAAATATTTTTTTGTGCCCGCCAAATTCCGTCAGTTCTACCGTTTTCGATTCTCCGGGTTCAAACCGGACTGCGTTACCGGAAGGAACATTCAGACGCATGCCGCGTGTCTGTTCCCGCTCAAACTCAAGTGCCGGATTGGTTTCATAAAAATGATAGTGGGAACCCACTTGTATCGGACGATCACCACGATTAATGACAACAATGGTCATTGTACGGCGGTTCTGATTGGCCATAATGTCATCTGCGGCCAGAATATATTCTCCCGGAATCATGCTGTTTCTCCTGAATTTGTTTTGAGCAGATATTATTTGCTGTTTAATAATAATTCGCCTGCAGCTAATCTCAGAATAACTGACGTTTATTTTAGCGGATAGGCTGATGTACGGTAACCAGCTTTGTCCCGTCCGGAAAAGTAGCTTCAATCTGGACTTCATCTACCATATCGGCAACACCTTCCATAACATCAGCAGTGGTGAGCAGTGTTGCTCCGTACTGCATAAGTTCGGCCACGCTCATACCGTCCCGTGCAGCTTCTTGTAGCTGGCTGCTGATATAAGCTATCGCTTCCGGATAGTTTAGTTTTACTCCTCGCGCCCGGCGTTTGGCCGCAAGTTCTCCTGCCAGAAACAGCATCAGTTTTTCCTGTTCACGACTGGTTAAGTGCATAGTTTCTCTCTGTAAATTATTGGATTGATGAATTAATTTTATATGACTTTATTATATATCTTAGATAGATTTATCTATCTTTGTAATATTGATAAATTTTATAAATGATCAGACTTAGAAAAATAATTAAAAATATTCTTCCTAAGATGGAGCCAGTTTTATAGGTGGTACTATTTTCATCCACATTCGCAAAAGCATTTGTTATAGGAATAGTAAATATGGCACTTGACCATAAAAAATGTTTTATGTATTTCATAATCTGATTAAATTTGAGTTAAAAAATTAGCTTTCAAAATACTTATTTAAACTTAAATTTATTAAACAAATGTTATAAAAACATAATAAACTTAAATAAAACAGTTTGTACAGTTAAATCGTAAATCCTTATATAAAAATGCCTGTTCTGATTACTTATACCGTAACAGAAGCAGGCATTTTAAAATATTTAATTTTTAAGTCTTTTAACTTGCTTTACACTGATTAAATCACCCCCTGAGCTTTAATCCGCGGCTGACTATCCAGCTTATTCAAAGCAGACAAATAAGCTTTGGCACTGGCGACGAGAATATCGGTATCAGCTCCCTGGCCATTAACTATATAGCCTTCGCGTGATAAACGCACGGTTACTTCACCTTGACTTTCAGGGCCAGCAGTAATCGCATTTACCGAATAAAGCTGTAAATCGGCAGAACTGTTAACTTTAGACTCAATGGCTTTGAATACCGCATCTATCGGTCCTGAACCATGACCGCTGGCCCGTTTTTCGTTTCCGTCCAGATTAAAAACAATTTCTGCCACCGGCTCTTCTCCGGTTTCACTGTGAATACTCAGAGATACATATTTGTAACGATCCGGTGCACGGCTAACCAGCTCATCTGAAACCAGCGCATGCAAGTCTTCATCAAAAATTTCACGTTTTTTATCTGCCAGCTCTTTAAAGCGGGCAAAGGCTGCATTCAGTGCTTCTTCACTATCCAGCTCGATACCCAGCTCCTGTAATTTAGTCCGGAAAGCATTACGACCGGAAAGTTTACCCAGTGTAAGCCGGTTTGTACTCCAGCCAACTGATTCAGCCGACATAATTTCATAAGTTTCGCGGCATTTCAGCACTCCATCTTGATGAATACCGGACTCATGGGCGAAAGCATTAGCGCCTACAATGGCTTTATTTGGCTGGACAGGATACCCGGTAACTGTAGAAACCATTTTTGAGGTAGGAACAATTTGTGTGGTATCAATATTGGTTTCCAGACCAAAAATGTCGTGACGGGTCTTCAGTGCCATGACTACTTCTTCCAGACTGGCATTACCTGCCCGTTCACCCAGACCATTAATAGTACACTCTACCTGTCGTGCACCACCACTTACTGCGGCCAGTGAGTTTCCTACGGCCAGCCCCAGATCATTATGACAGTGTGCCGACCAGATAACCTTATCACTGCCGGGTGTTTTCTGAATCAATTCACGGAAAAATGCTTCAGTCTGAAAAGGAATGGCATAACCCACTGTATCCGGAATATTGATGGTAGTAGCACCTGCTTCAATAACTGCCTGACAAATCTCGGCAAGAAAATTGATATCACTGCGCAATGCATCTTCGCAGGAAAATTCCACATCATCAGTATATTCACGTGCAATTTTTACTGCTTTAACTGCGGTTTCTTTAACCTGTTGCGGTTTCATGCGCAGTTTATGTTCCATATGCAACGGGCTGGTAGCAATAAAAGTATGAATGCGTTTGCGCTTTGCCGGTGCAATGGCTTCGCCGGCCTTACGTACATCTCGTTCATTAGCTCGTGACAGTGAACATACCGTGGCATTCTGAATAATTTCGGCAATACTGTGAATAGCATCGAAATCACCCGGACTGGCAGCAGCAAATCCTGCCTCAATGACATCTACACCTAACTTCTCCAACTGGCGTGCGATGCGGATTTTTTCTTCTTTGGTCATGGCTGCACCCGGCGACTGTTCTCCATCGCGCAGGGTGGTGTCAAATATAATGACTCGATTATTGGTACTGGTCATTCTTGGTCTCTCCAAGGTAGTGTTATTGTGTTGCATAAATGCATTGATATCCAGCGGCTTATTTTGTTTCTCAGCCATCAGAATAATTTTTTGTAACTGATTTAATGGTAATGAACCACGCTTACGCCATTTATAAATAGCAGCTGTAGAAGCAGCATTATCCGGATAATGTTGTTTGAGTGCTTCTGCCAAAGCATTGACGCCACCAAAATAGGCAATTAAGCGGTCTATATTCAATTGCATAACTGACCTTTTGTCCAATTTACTCATTTTATTGTGCTACAATATATTCCGTTAAGCTAATATACGTAAAATTAGACATTAAAGCAAGTTAAATTTCTATTTTTCTTAATAGAATAATTTTATTTAGACATTTTAGACAAAAGAGAGATAATTATTTTTGAGTTTATACTTGTGATAAAAAACCGCCGGTTTATCTTTTATTCAGATAAATGGCGGTTGTATGGCAAACAGCTGTGATTTTAATTTGCCAGATCCCCTTTCAGAGCAACACCTGCAACCACTCCGCCGGCATGACACTCATATTCTTTTGTACTAGCCATACTGTTTTTCTTATAATAGCTGACAATATTGGTTACTTTACTGGCATTATGTGCAACGGCCTGTTCCTGTAGCTGTTTTACAGCAGATAGAAATGCCCAACGGCAGGCTTCTTCATCTGTTTTGCCTACACTATTGGTTTTACGGTTGCTAACCAGACCGGCACGCACTACCCGTCCGGAACTCTGAGCAAAATAAACTTTTATTTTCGGATTCAATACCTGTGCAGCTTCCGGTGCATTAATTGCATCCTGAATAGACAAAAGCAATTTATCATCACGTGCATAAGCAGCAGACACACAAGCCAGCAATGCTGCCAGCGTTATTACTTTAGAAAACTTTTTCATTCCTTACTCCTTTTAATTAATGAAGTGTACTACATGATGAATCAAGATTGTCTGATTTTGCTTGCATCATCCGAAGTCTCCGGACAATATAGTAACCTGAAACTGGATCAGGCAGACAAACAGCGTTTACAGAAAAATCCGCATTTAGCTCAGCGTACCGACTGGCAAAGCAGCCGGTTTTTGAAACAGCAACTTTCAGCTTTCTATAAACGGCTTTCTCTAACACATAAGAAAGGTTTTGCCGGTTTAATCGCCTGTTCTTCAATACAGCATATTCCAGGTATTGATATGGAGTATGCACAGGAACGTGATTTTATATCACTGGCAAAGCTCTGCTGTACAGATAACGAACAGAAATGGCTATCTGAACAGCAGAATCTATCTTGCTCTTTCTACCAGTTATGGACGCTTAAAGAAGCATTGATTAAAGTCAGACATGGTCAGTTATCTGATATGCACCAATATAATTTAATACCTGACGGATATGATGGAATTTATATTCCGGCATTGGATAATCCGGTTCAGGCATACAGCTGTATTGTCGATAATTGCTGGCATATCAGTGTAGTCTATCCTGCTGTCTGCTCTGCATCCCCGTTAAATTGTACTTATGGATTTGGTCACTGGCATAACTACAAATTTAACTGGCATCAATGGCCCGTTAGCTCATCCGTTTAAATATCAGAGATGAATTTACCCCTCCGAAAGCAAAATTATTATTCATAACAAACTCTGTATCAATTTTGCGGGCTTTGTTGACAATATAATCCAGCTCACCGCACCGGCTATCAATCTGATTAAGATTCAAAGTTGGTGCAAACCAGCCTTCATTCATCATGTGAATTGAAAACCATGATTCCAGTGCACCGCAGGCGCCAAGAGTATGTCCAAGATAACTTTTTTGCGAACTGATCGGCACATATCCGAATACATCCGCCGTAGCAAGAGTTTCCGCAATATCTCCCTGTTCAGTTGCTGTACCGTGACCATTAATATAACCAACCTCAGCAGGCGGCAGATGCGCATCTTCAAGTGCCATCTGCATACAACGGCGCATTGTCGTACGTTCCGGTCGGGTGATGTGCGAGCCATCACTAGTACAGGCAAATCCCACAACTTCAGCATAAATTCTGGCTCCGCGTGCTTTAGCCATTTCGTACTCTTCCAGTACAAGAATACCTGCACCTTCACCAATAACCAGACCATCACGATCAGCATCATAAGGACTTGGTGATAGCTCCGGATTCTCATTACGCAAGCTTGTTGCATATAACGAATCAAACACGAAAGCTTCAGAAACACATAATTCCTCACCACCTCCGGCTAGCATCATATCAATTTTGCCAGATTTAATTGCTTCATAAGCATAACCAATTGCCTGATTACCTGAAGCACAGGCACTGGATGTAGGAATTACCCTTCCGGTCAGACCAAAGAAAATTGACAGATTAGCAGCCGTAGTATGCGGCATTATACGTACGTAGGTATTGGCATTAAAATTTGCAGAGCTGCCATTAAGAACAAGTTCGCTGATGTCGCGAATATCCTGCGGACTGCCTGTAGACGAACCACATGCTACACCCATCCGCCCGTCCTTAATAGACTCATCTCCGAGCAGTCCTGCATCTGCCAGTGCATTTTCAGCAGCCTGTGTACACATCTGGGCTACTTTTCCCATACTGCGCAGTTGTTTGCGCGTCCAGTGTGCAGGAGGAGAATAGTCTGTCACCGGCGCAGCCAGTCTGGTATTTAAATCCTGATACCGATCCCAGCTTTCCAT
The DNA here is from genome assembly GCF_000600005.1 of Snodgrassella alvi wkB2. Taxonomy (NCBI): domain Bacteria; kingdom Pseudomonadati; phylum Pseudomonadota; class Betaproteobacteria; order Neisseriales; family Neisseriaceae; genus Snodgrassella; species Snodgrassella alvi. The sequence goes on along the minus strand of NZ_CP007446.1, from coordinate 516,666 downwards.
ACGGACTACTTTATTTTTATAAGCCAGCAAACCGCTTTTAACTGTAGACCAGTCATTTCCCAGCGCGCTGACACCGCTCATGCCTGTAATCACAACACGTCTCAACATAAACCTCCGTTTACAGCCAGCACCTGCCGGGTAATGTAAGCAGCCTGCTCTGATACCAGAAAAGCTACTGCATGGGCTACTTCCTCAGCCCGTCCCATACGATTCATAGGTATAGCCTTCAGAATCTCAGCAACAGGTACATGTTCATCAATCATTTCTGTTTCGATCAGCCCGGGCGCTACACAATTAACAGTAATTTTGCGTCTGGCCAGCTCAACTGCCAGTGCCTTGGCTGCCCCAATCATACCGGCTTTGGATGCACTGTAATTTACCTGTCCCCGATTACCTATTATTCCGGAAACAGAAGCAACGCAAACAATACGCCCGGCTTTCCGCCGGCGTATCATAGGCATCATCAGCGGATGCAGTACATTGAAAAAACCATCCAGATTGGTATCCAGCACCTGATCCCAGTCATCGTTACTTAATGCCGGAAAAGCGTTATCACGGGTAATACCAGCATTCAGTACTACACCATAATAAGCACCATGCTGTTCTATATCATTTAGTAAAACTTCCTGACAGGCTTGCCGGTCACTGATATCAAAAGTCAGTATGCGGCTGTGAGAGCCAAATGCCGCTATTTCAGCAGCTACTTTTTCAGCATCAGCACGCCGGCTGCGACAATGCAGCACAATATCCCAGCCAGCCTGAGCCAGCGTCAGTGCGATTGCTCTGCCGATTCCGCGCGCGGAACCGGTAACCAGAATGGTTTTATCATTATTCATCATGTATTAGATCATTTTCAGTAGGACTGTATACATTAAGTGCTGCTTCCGCCAGTAACTGATTCGGATTTCTGGCTTCATCACACAGCCATAACTGGCTGTCAAAAACGCCAAAGCCGTTTGTATCCTGTAAAGAAGCATGAATTTTAATCTGCAAGATAACGGGTACTGGTAATGCTGAAAAATAAAGCTGAAGCTTTCTTGTTCCCAGCAAAAATCCCAGACGTACCGGTTCACCGGCGTCATGGGCTAATGCGCCAGCCCATGCCGCTACGCCCTGAGCCATGATTTCCATTGCTGCCCATGAATGAAGACATTCTCCCGTAACCAGGATCTGATTTGGTTTTACGTATGCATAGGCTGTTAAGCTATGTTCATCATAATTTACGATTTCATCCAGTAACACCATTTTGCCACTATGTGGCAACAGGGAAGCCACATCATAAATCGGGGTTTGCATTATTGCTCCCCATAATCAGTGCGGTATTATTACCACCAAAGGCAAATGAAGTACTTAATGCGATGCGCGGATTATCAGCATTGAATGCTTCCTGAAATTGTGTCAGATGAATGAATGCTAATTCGGGATCAAGATTTGTTTTTGCCCGATGCGGGGGTAATTTACCATCAGGATTAATTTGGCGACTGATTACTGTCCATAAGAAAGCTGCTTCGAGTGCACCTGCTGCTCCAAGTGTATGACCTGTAAGTGCTTTAGTTGAAGCACAGGATACTTCCTCACCCAATTCGTTATGAATAGCCAGCGCTTCCATAGCATCATTCTGAGTAGTGCCAGTACCATGCAGATTAACCCAGCCAATAGCACTGGCCGGCAACTGTGCTTTAAGTAAAGCCTGCTGAATTACTTTTCTGGCTCCTTCTGCATCAGGTCGCGGACTGGACATATGATAGGCATCACTGCTTGAACCATATCCTAATAGAGGCAGACCTCTGGACGGATTCCGGGTCATTACAAATACAGCTGCTGCTTCACCAATATTGATACCATCACGCATGGCGGTAAATGGCTGACATTGCCCGGAAGATAATACCTGTAATGCATGAAAACCATTAATAGTCAGCGCTGAAAGAGTATCTACTCCGCCACAAATTACAGCGTCGCACATACCAGTACGCAATAACCGTGCCGCACTTATGAGTGCTCGTGCTCCTGAAGTACAGGCAGTTGATATACCATAGCGGACATTACGCAACTGATACATCTCAGCCACAAAATCTGCCGGTGAAGACATTAACTGCAAGGTCTGATTATAACCACTGTTTGCCCAGTCCTGCCGCGTAAAACCATACTCAATAGCGGCCCTGTTATCATCACTGCCAGTTGTCGATGTACCGAGTACAACTGCTACCCGATCGGTCCCATATTCAGTAATGGCAGCCTGAATGTCATCTTCAATCTGTAAAAGTGCGTGCCAGAGCAACTGATTATTACGACTACAGAAATCCGGATTCAATCCGGCCGGAAAAGGTCTTAATGCTGTCTGGACTGATCCGAATAAATATGATTTACCGTTTACCCAGAAATCGCTACGGGTAAGATAGCTGTCTGCTTCACCCAGCAAAGCACTTATATGCTCATGCACACCATAGCCGAGAGCACTGACCATAGCAGGACGACTTAGAAAAACCGGTTTATTCATCAGTCACCTCCCGGATTTTCCAATGCTGTTTATGCCATTCTATTTCTGCAGCCATACCATCTGTACCAGAAGAAACTCTTACATCATTCAGTTCAGCAGGTACAGACCAGTGATACTGATGACCAAGATAAACATAGGCAGCAGTAAATAGCTGACGTGCTTTGGGATTAGGAGGTAAAAAACCGTCATTATGCCATTTTCCCTGTTGCAGAATCTGTCTGGATATCGGCGCACCTAAACCATCAACCTGTACAAACCGCCATTGCTGCTCCGACAACGGTTCTATTAACAGCAGACTGTTACTGCCATCTTTATCTGTAACCTGCAAAGTGAGCGTTTGCTTCAATACCGGTAACGAATCAATCACAGGTAAACTTTGACAGGCGCTCAGACAAAATAACATCATCAGCCAAATAACAAAATTCTTTAACATATTTTGGCTTGACCACAAATTTCTGCCAGAACAGCCAGACGACGTTCTGAATTGATAACATAAGGGTTGGTTTCATCCCATGCATAGCCGGCAAGAATAGAGCTTATCATGCGTCTGATTTCAGGATTAATTTTTTCAGCATATATAACATCCTGAAAAGCTGTGCTATACCAGCCATTGACATAAGTCTTAAAGGTGTTAATACCTATCTGTAATTTATCAGCAAAATCCTGCTGCCAGTTTACTGTTTCTCCGGAAAACTGCCGGTGCAACACATCTGTAGCCAGTTTGGCCGAATGCATGGCAATCGTTACGCCGGATGAAAAAACCGGATCAAGAAATTCTGAAGCATTTCCTAATAAAGCAAAGCGTTTTCCATACAGACTTTTAACGTTAGCAGAATAATTGCGTAAGGTCCGGAATGGTACATCGTTGTGCCATTGTGCATTGACCAGAATGCGTTTGAGCATTGGCACTTCACTGACAAATTTTTGTAAAATAGCCTCCGCACCCTCTGCTCCATGATTGTTCAGACATTCCGGCAAGCCGACCACACCAATAGAGGTACGATTGTTACTGAACGGAATAAACCAGAACCACACATCACGTAAATCTGGATGGGTACATATCAGAATTTTGTTACGGTCAAATACCGGATCTGTAACATTATCATCAATATGAGTAAAATAAGCCATGCGTTCAGGCAAGGAAGACGGCTGTTCCAGATCAAGCAATTTTGCTAATACCCGTCCGTATCCGCTGGCATCCAGCACAAATTGCGTCCGAATCTGGTAAGGCACTCCCTGTGTATCCGTTACTGACAGAACAGCAGCATCCTCCTCAAACTCAATTCCGTTAACACTGTGCTCAAAACGAACTTCTACGCCCTGTTTCTGTGCTTCACTAATAAGAATATGATCAAAACGTCCCCGCATTACCTGAAAGGTAGTACCCGGACCCGGTGAAAACTTATCGGTAAAATCTATAGTGGTATAGCGATTACCCCAGCTAAATGCCGCACCATTTTTAAACTGGAAACCATCGGCAACACCTGCATTTACTGCTTCTAGCATTCCGGCCTCTGCAATAAATTCCATGCAATGAGGTAACAGGCTTTCACCAATCACAAACCGGGGAAAAACTTGTTTTTCAAGTACACAAACCCGATAACCTTTTTTATTTAATAAAGCACCGGCAATAGATCCGGACGGACCGGCACCAATTATTACCACATCAAACTGACTCATTACACCTCCCCCTGTTATCGGCTCCAGGCAGCAAGGCCAGAGCCAGTATCAAGCTAAAAAATACCCCAAGAGCAACACTGCGACCAAAACTGGCAATAGCCGGAGTTGCGCTGAAACCAAGAATAGCAAACGAAATCATTGTTGTTGTCGCAGCCAGCAATACACCGGCCAGACGTTCGGCTACTGCCATCTGTTTAACAGAAACATAGATTGCATAATCCATACCTATTGCCGTAACCAGAAACAGACCAAAAATAGCAAATAAAGACAATGGCCAGCCTGCATAAGCAAATACAGCCAGACAGGCTAATGAAGACAGAACAGGTACAGCCAGCATTAAAAGTCCTTTACGCCAGCCAAAAGCATAAGCCAGCAATACGATGGCTACCAGATAAGAAGCTATCTTCAATACAATTGCCTGATTTCGCGTATGTGTAAATAACTGATTTAATGCCTGTAAATTATTGACAAAATAAATACCGTTATTTTTGTCGGCCAGCTTCTGTAAAGCAGTAACCTGACTTACTCCTGACAAACTGACAATAGCCGCAACTTTTCCGTTACTCATTTTGCCCAGATACAAATCCTGCCATGCGGTTCCCAGTTCATTATCAAGACTTTGAGAAATTGTTTGCAAAGGTAGTTTTTGTAAACCAGTCAGATAATCCCGGATACTGTGTTCATCTATGCCCAAATTAACTAAATCACGCCAGTTATCTGTATTGCTTAACAGACGACTTACATCCTGCTGGCGCTGCTTTTGGATGCTAAACGGCATAACCCACTGATCAAGAGACTGAAAACCGGATAATTGTTTTTGTATAACTAAATCCTGTAATGATTTGCCCAGAGTACGACTTTTCAGTAACAATTCATCATCATTATCTGCCTGTAATACAAAATACTGTCCGGACGGCATCGTCTGAGTAAGTAAACCGATTTTTTGTGCCTGTGCCATCCATTGTGGTGACAGATTAGCCCACTGGCGGATATCATCCTGAGTGTTCAGCCTTAATAAGCCTCCGCCCATAAGCAGCAGAATCAGTAATACCGGCCATTTTTTCTGTACCATAATCTGCCTCTTGCGGACAATAAATTTACCGAAAGACAACATGGCACTCAAAGCCTGAGGATAGATATATGCCTGAGTAGTAGAAAAAAATGCAGGTAAGCAAAGTAAGCTGAATAAAAATGCACTAATCAGCGCAGCAGCAGAAAATATCGCCGTCTGCTGCAATATCGGCAAAGGTGTAATCAGTAAAGCCGCATAACCCAGTAAAGTAATAATCAAACTTAATAAAAAGGCTTTAGCTGCAATATGTAAAGCCTGCCAGCGATTCCATTGCTGCTGAATCACGCCACTGGCCAGCCAGTGCAAAGGAAAATCCAGCAATACACCCATCAGACTGGTTCCCACTACCAGAGTGAGAATATGGATATGTCCGAAGAGCATTACGGTAGCTGCCAGACCAAATAAGATACCTACTGCCAGAGGAAGCAACAAATATAAAATACGCAGACTGCGGAAAAGCAACAACAGCAGCAGAAAAGTTAAACCCATACCCAGTATACTCATATACTGGCTTTCCTTCTCTCCGGTGGCTTTATTTTCTGCGGCAAAAATAGCACCACCAGCCATCAGTACCTGCACATCCTGAGATGCCTGAGTATCATGAATTACTTTAAGAAGACCATCTGGTACATTAATCAGTCCGGCTTTTTCCGGTAAACGCGCCCGTAATAAAACCCATGTAGTATCACCATCATCTATATTCAGCCAGCCTGTCTGAAAATTATAATAAACAGGTCCGTCCTGACTGGCCTGATGCATAATGATGTTACCCAATCCGAGCCAGTCCTGGTCAACAGGCAATATGCTACGCTCAGCAAACGGATTAACAAGTGTTTGCGCCTGTCTGGCAAAAGCTTCTTCAGGTTGATTGATAATATTGCGCCAGCTTTGTTCTGAAACAACAGCCAGGCTCAGTCGTTGCATACTGGCCTGCAAAGCGGCAACATCTGGCTCAAGTTTACCTGTAACAGACTGGAATATATGACTATCCTGCCATTTTTGCTGAATCATCTGTGCCGCTTCAACCGCCTTGTCAGGCGATTTACTGCCCACTAAAACCACAATATCACGGTTCATGCGCTGATTCATGCGCATTTTAGCCATTTGCTGTGCCTGTGTATTCTGCCCGTCATCAGGCAACAGGCTGGTTAAATCAGTATCCAGACGATTCTGTTGCAGAAAGCTATAAAATAACGCTCCCGCCACAAAAAATATCAGCAGTAAATAAAGACCAGCCCAGACGCGTTTACGGTAAAACGGCATTTTGCTCAAACCTGTTCAGGGCTGTATTAATTTTCAAAGCGGAAAATGTAATTTCCGTACGATCGCCCTGTACTTCAGACAGTATAATTTTTTTCACCGACTCATCACCCTGAATATCAATTCTGGTGAAAATTTGTTTCATCAATACACTTTTCGGCTGTAATTGTAATTTCCAGTTTTGAGCAGTACCTTGCAACTGCATAGTAAACTGGCTTTGTATGCTATTGGTTTGCCCGGCAAGCAGATCCAGAAAAAGCTTTACCTGATTTTTTTGCGCACTGGCTGATTGTTTGCTGGCAATCCATTTATTATTGGCGTTTAGCTGATCAATACCTGATTTACGCACCCTCATGGTATCTGCAAAAGGTTTTTTCATCTGCCATAATAAGCCGGCTTTTGGTACCAGTACAAACTGTCCCTGTGCAATAATGGGTTTATTGGTACCACGCAAAAAACGCTGCTGCGTGAAATCACCTTTTATATTTTGCGGCCGTTGCAATTGATTTTGTAACTCAGTTAAATCAAAAGCCCATAACAATCCACTAAACAGGCAACACCAGCAAATAAATAAAATTTTTCTCAACATATTAATCTTCCCCTTTCAAACCATTTTGCATGGCACTCCGCACTGCCTGTAACCAGCTTTCCGGCGTCTGAAACTGAGTTTCTCGTGTCCGCATACACACAGCAACCTGCATACTTGATGCCTTGGTAAGCTTTTTGCCGCTGATTATGTCACTAATGACATAATCAAACTTCAAACAGCTTTCATATTCTTTTAATACAACTTCAACGCGGATTTTCTGTCCGAAAACAGCCGGTCGTACATACTTGAGATTAAGTTGCACAATCGGCCAGCCATAACCGTTGGCTTTCATGACATTGTAATCATAGCCTATAGCACTTAAAAAAGCACAGCGTGCTACTTCCAGATATTTGACATAATGTCCGTGCCAGACAATATCCATTGAGTCGACATCAAAGAAAGGTACTTCAATAATCACACTGTGCCGTAACTGCTTATATTGCCCTGTCATCCTGATTCCAAAAATCAAAAAAATTAAACCATTGTCTTGGTGCTTTACAGCAATAAGTACCTAACAATTGAGCATATTGCTGAACATATTGTTTAATACAATGCTCTCTTTTTTGCCGTTTCCAGTTCACATTTGCTGCAAAACGCTGAATATGTAAATGATACTTACCCTGCTGTTTAAAACAGAACAAGGTATTGACTGGTACTTTTAATAATCCGGCTAATAACCATGGTCCCTGTGGCCAGTTTGCTGTCTGCCCAAGAAATGGGATGGCTACAATTTTCTCTCCTCTTACCGGTACACGGTCAGCAGCAATAGCCAGCCACTCACCACGCTGCACTCTTTCATTCAGCTCCATCATTACCTTTGTATCCAGAGATGTCACCTGAATTAAACGAATCCGTGAAGCACCGGCGTCTTTTAAAGCCTTATTAAATTTCACTGCATGGCTGCTATGAATCAGCACATTCAGTATAAGACTTTTATGCTTTTTGACTAATGCACGGCAAATTTCTGTATTACCCAAATGTGAACAGACAAATATCTGTCCCGTAGTACCTGCAACAGGCTGATCAATATACTGAGTAAGATTATCCGGATCATGAATAATCAGATCTTCATATCTGATGCGCCCCTGCCAGACCGCGAAGCGGTCGACTATAGCCTGAGCAAAAGCATAAAACTGCCAGAATACAGATCCTTTTATGGACAGAATCCGGGACAGCTCTGTATGGCTTTTTGCTAATAAATGCTGATAACAGGCAACATTTCGACGTGCCGATGACGCGGTCAGATAAAAATATGCCACTACTATACAAACTATCGGTGACAAAAGCAGTACAGGACAATATTTAACCAGATAACGGGTCAGAAGCAAGGCAAAGCTACTTCCCCGTTCCTGTTGATTAGCCCAGTGGCGAATTGAATTAGCCATGGAGCTTCCTTTTTCTGCGATTTCGTAAAATCTCCGGTAAACTCAATAGCATATTGAAAAATAAGCGTGCATGCATTCTGGAAATCAAAACATTATCCTTCCAGACCCGAAAATGGGAAATACCATCGGAAGCATAAGTAATCGGCGTATCAATCCAAATAAAGACACAGCCCCGCCGATGCAGATACACCAGCAGCTCAGCATCAAAATCCATGTAATTACCGATATTTTTTTCTCTGATCACATCAATGGTAGGAACCAGCGGATAAATACGGAATCCGCACATTCCATCCTGAATATCCATTGATAACGTATTTATTGCCAACCAGAAATTAGTAATTTTACGTCCATAAAGACGTGCTTTTGGTGTATCGTCATTGTAAACCGGTCGCCCGCAAATAACTGCATGAGGCTGTGCTTCAGCGGCAGTTATCAGTTTTTGCGTATCTTCCAGACAATGCTGTGCATCAGCATCCACCTGCAAAATATGTGTATAGCCATGTACAGCAGCATACTTTATGCCATCCTTAACCGCAGCACCTTTGCCACCGTTACAGGCACGATAAATTATTTCAATACCGGGTTGTAATAATTCACGTAATTGCGTACGAATTGTTTCATCAGAACCGTCATCTACAATCAGACAATCTATCCCGTAGCCCAGCATCGACTGAGCCACCTTACCTACTGTATGCAAATGGTTATAATGCGGAATCAATGCCAGCAGTCTCATGATGCATCACTTTCACTATCAGGTATCACTAACCGGCCGGAAGTAATTTTTTTATCCTGCATTGTGCATTGAAAGGAAATTTTTCTGCGGACACAATCACGCTTAAATACCAGTTCAACAACATCTGCCGGCCGGAGAAAATGTTGAAATTTCAGATTTTCCATCTGTAACGGTGCCTGAACCAGCCATGAACATTGTTGTAGCAGCTCTATTATCCATTTAATCTGAATAACGCCCGGTACCAGATGAAATACATCGAAATGACCTTTGAAATACTCCAGATCCAAAGGTACCTGAATCCGTAACCAGTATTCATCTGCAGAAATCATTTTCTGATCCAGAACAACAGGGTTGATAACTGGCTGTAAAATGGCCTGTTGCACATCCTCCGGATTCAGTTTACTTTGTAAATTGCGCGGTAACACTGTTGTAAACCGCCAATGGCGCGGCAAGGCAATTTTTTCCTGACTTTTAGCCAGATAGTTTTTTAACTGATGAATAATAACTTTGCGTCCCTGCTTGCACCATTCACGAACGCCGGCATCGGTCAAAGCCACCCATGCAGCAAGATGAGTACCCTCAGGATGCTTTAGAATATGAATATCAGCAACCCATTCATGCTGCATAAGCTGATTTTCCAGTTGCATAAGGGAAATACGTTTATCTGCCAGTTTGATAATCCGGTCTATCCTGCCTAACAAATCAAAACCATTCTCATGCTCCACCACTGCATCAGCCAGTAATTGCTCGGTAGTACAGCGCTGCGACTGAACAGACAAACCATTCTGACTAACGCTATAACTAATATCAGGAAAAAACTGCCAGTATGGCTGTTTGATTCGACTGGCTACTGCGCCAGTTTCAGTACTGCCATAAATTTCAATTACTTCAGAACAGATATGTTCAAGCAAAAAATCTTTATTGGTTTGTGCCAGTATTCCGCCGGCAGAAATAACAGCACTCACATGCCCTTTAGCCAGAGAGATATCATGAGTCTGCCGGAATGTATGCAGTAAAGTCGGGCTGCTGATCCAGATCACTTTTTTAAAAGCCTGACTAGTTACCAGCAATAACTCCGGAAAAATAAGGCGTTGGCGATAAAGCGGCAATCCCAGATACATGCTGAGCATAATAAGAAAGCTCAGCCCATACATATGCTGTACACTGACACTGCCCAGCACAACCGGCCGGTCTTTGATAACTGAATCCGGTAATACCGCTGCCAGAATTTGTGCTTCAAGACACAATACGTTCCAGTCTTTTTTAATCAGTTTGGCTTTACCGGTAGAACCTGATGTTTGCAAAAATACCGCGATATTATTTATCGGCCTTCTGTCAGATTCAGTGTAGCCCTGTGAATTCCATGCAGATGCCGGTAATGAAGGAATATTCAGTTTATTATCAATTTCATCAGACAGATAAATATCTACAGTCTGCTCCAGCCACTGAGCATTTTCATCAGAAAGATTAGCTGGCAGATAAACATCTGTACCGGCCTGCACACATGCCAGTAAAGCGATAGCAAAATGAGCATTATCATCAAAATACAGACCGGCACGTTTGACAGAATGATCAGATAAATACTGGCTTAACGCCGCTATTTGTGCCATGGACTGCTGCCAGCTCAGGCTGCTCTGACCAGTAGTAAATAAAGCCTGACTTCGGGCCCGCTCTGCCCAGAATTGCTCTGACGTCATCATATTTATATTTTTAATATTAACCGCCGATACAGAAACTCTCCGCCAAACAGTATTCCCATCAGCAGATAAGAAATCAGCCCTGTATATACAGTCCATGCGTGCCAGTATTCACCGGTAATCAAACCAGCGGTAATTATGATATTCACACAAAAAAAACCGCACCATATCTGAGTAATACGTCTGGTATAGCGCACACCTGAAGCAGGCAGATCAGGACGCTGTAAGCGGGCAAGACGCTCAATTAAGGACTGCCGGCTATACAGACTTGCACCAAATACCAGCAAAAGCAGCGCACTTACCATTACCGGATACCAGTACATGGCTTTAGCTGAATGCAGCCATGCTAAAACGATAAACAGTAACATTACTGCACATGACAACAGCTTTTGTAATGGCTGACGGTTAAATAATGCCCGTAACAGCCAGATCAGCGCCATCAATACTGCAACCGGAATAACACCGGTGTATTTTTGACCAAAATACCAGATAAACGGATAAAGGATACTGACCAGAACGAGTACAGTATTAATTACCGGATATAATTTAGGCATTCTCGGCCTGTTTGGCCTTGTTCATGACTGCCTGAATTACATCAGCTACCGTACGCACATTGCGAAAATCCTCTGCCTGTAATTTGTGTCCAGTCTGGCGCTTGATATAATCAATCAGATCAATAGCATCGATACTGTCAATTTCTAAATCTGCAAATAAATCTGCTTCCGGTTTGATTCGCTCTGGAGCAATTTCAAACAGATTTTCCAGTGCATTTGCCAGAATGGCATAAATTTCCTGTTCAGTCATACACAGGTTTCCCTTTTAAAATAAAAACAGGTTATCTTTAACGTTTGCTTTGGATGTAATTTGCTAGTGTATTAACACTAAAAAAATACTCGCGCAGCTGGCTGCTGTCATTTTCCATTTGCAAACCAAATTTTTTCTGAATGGCCAGACCTAACTCCAGAGCATCTACTGAATCCAGTCCTAGACCATCATCCCCGAATAAGGCCATATCATCACCTATATCATCTGTTGTGATATCTTCCAGCCCTAAACTGTCAATAATTAATTCTTTAATCTGAATAACTAAATCGCTCATTTACTACTTTCTTCTACTGCATTCCTGCTGGAAATATTCCTGCAACTGCTGGTTAAGTTGTCTTGCCGCAATTGGCAAAGGTTTGTGTTGTAACCACTGCTGTGGATCGATATCATCACCAACATAAAAATCATAATGAATTTTCTGTTTTGGTACCTGATACCAGGGTTGGTATTTTTTCAGCGCCGGCGGATTCATGACAATCACGACCGGGGTAATTACGCTGGCACTGCGTAATCCGATAGACACAGCACCACGATTAAAACAAATTTTATTATCCCATCCGGTACGTGTGCCTTCAGGAAAAATCAGCATACTCTGCCCGCTGCGCAGTATTGCATCCGCATCCTCAATAACCTGTAAAGATTCATCATTCGGTAAAAATCCACAGGCAAGTATCGAGCTTTTCATTACCGGATTACGCAACAAATCCTTCTTAACAATACAGTTGAGCACCGGCACCTTGGCCAGCATAAACACAACATCCAGTAATGAAGGATGATTCACCAGAATCAGTTGCCCGGGGCGACCCAAACGTTCAAAACCATGATAGCGGACAGCAATAACTCCTGTGATACTCAGATAACGGATAAATGCCGCCCAGACAGATGCAACCAGCCGTCGCGCTTTTATCTGGCTATCTGCATTTTTTCTTACAGCAGGTAAGGTATAAGGCCACAGAATTATTTTAAACAGCAGCCCGAATACACCAAAAATTACAAAACCCATTGCTGTTGCACACCAGCGCCACAGCCAGTTACACCAATCTGTTAACCAATTTGCCACCGCCAGATACCTTGCTCTGCAGATTGATGACGCACGGGTTGCGCTGTAATCTGCTGTGTAATCCATTCCAGTGCACTACTGTAATAATTCAGTTCACCAGATAATAATTCGTTGCCAGTATCTGCTGTTGAATAAGTCAGGCTTACCTGTTCACCTCTGGTAATAATTAACCCCAGTGCCAGCGGAAACGGAGCACGTACAGCGGCTACGTTATATTCCTCAGCCAGAGGTTCTTCTACTACAACTACCAAAACCTGTGATGCCCCCTCTTCCAGCAGACCTACAGCCTCAGTAACTCCGATTTCCAAACCATTGTATCTGGCAGTCAGCGCAATACTTTCGCTCATATCACCCCGCATCAGCGACCATTGTCCGATAATGGCATTATGTACTGATAAGGCAAACGAAGTGGGTGATAACTCTTCTTGCTGTATCAGGCTTTTCCACAATTGAAAACTGCGGTTGATCTCACCATCATGAGAAACAAAAACTACCGGACAGGAAGCATCCTCTTGCAGCAGCGGCCATGACGCAGCAAACATCAAACGAGCAGCAGAGCCTAAGCGACGTCTTTTCATTGCCGGCAAAAAAGATAAATCCACATCTTTAGCCGGTAAATCACCTATATTTCTGCGCTGAGCAACCCATTTTTGCCAGTCTTCCGGCGTATGATGAAAAGGACTAACAGCATGCCAGTCAGATATCGAAAACTTCATATATCTGTTGAAAATCTTATAAACTTGACATTATATGTAAATATATAACAATAAACAATAAAATATTTTTGTTTATTGTTAATGTCATTTGAATCTATTTAATTTCGATATATCTGGCAAAATCTAAAGTATTTGATTATGCAATATTAAAGACCCTAAATAATTAATAGTTAATGATTAAAAACATTAAGAGTAAAAGGTTAAAAGTAATTTTAAATTTAAATTAAGTGTTAATTATTATTTAGATTTTAAATTAATGTATTTGCAGATATTAGTGTATACCTATCAGCATATAAAAGCCGCGCTCCTCTGTTAAAGCGCTTATTTATGTAAATTTCAATGTCATATCCGCAAAGCAATGCACATCTAATCTTACTGATTACTTCGATAATAGTTTGCTAGTTAGTCTTTATTACTTATTGTTACCGTACCATAGACCATGAATATTTTCGTTGTGTCTGCCGAACCGGTATAGCAGCCTTCACCACCGCTGAGGTAACACGCAAGTGCAGCAAATCCCCATGCATCTTCCATAGAAATCTCAAGTTTGCGAGTGGTGAGTGCTTCCAGATGATATTCTGTACCAAAATCTCGTACTTTTTGTGCAGCTACACTGAGCGATTCACTGACTGACGGATGATCCCATCCCCATAACCAGGTATTGTCTTCAGTATTGTATGTACCAACTATTTGTACTGGGGCAGTTACCATCAGTTTTTTTTCATGACTGACAAAAGTAATCGTACCGGTATCAAGGTCTGCACTCCATTCAGCGGTATCAAGACCCCAAGTATCTATTGCTATCTGCGTGCGTAATTGTATCTCGTTATTTGCGCGTGCAATGGTAAGCTCTGGCTCGGAAAGCTCTGTTGTATGCTGATCAGTATTTTTTTCTTTGCTGCCAAAAAGTTTTTTTAAGAAATTACCCATGTTTTATCCCCTGTTTATAATACTGGTTAAGAAAAAATTATTTTATATATTTATTGATTGTTATAACTACTTGAATTATATCACGATAATTATTAAATTCTAAATCAGTTTTTTATAGTTAACTAAACAAAGTATATACTTACAATATTATTAAGCATTTATTATCAGATATTTACCACTTTATTAGCATGCATGACCGGATTAAATTTTTCGCCAGAAGCATCTACGATTTATTTTTTAAGTTGATTATTTTCTATAAAACATTGATGCTCTGGCTAAAAAATGAATTCAATTTGTAAGCAATTTAATCCATTGCGGTTTTATTCGAGCCAGATTGCACTGAGCATACGGCCGGTTTTCCCGTCTCGACGATAAGAAAAATAACGCTCACGCTGCAATACGGTACATTCCGTTCCACCATATACCTGATGCACACCGGCATCTGCGAGAGCCAGCCGTGCCAGAGCATAAATATCAGCCAGATAGTGCTCGTTACCAATATCCGTAAATGCAGTCTGTGCCTTTGGCTGTTTCAGACAAAACACCTCCCATACATCAGCGCCGACTTCAAAAGCTTCCGGCCCGATTGCAGGACCAAGGTAAGCTAATATTTCCAGAGGGTTAACCTGCATAGCCTCTACAGTATTCTGCAATACTCCGTCTGCCAGTCCGCGCCAGCCGGCATGTGCAGCAGCAACTACAGTTCCGGCACGGTCACACAATAATACCGGCAAACAATCGGCTGTCATAATCGCACAGGCTACCGATTCGCCGCGGTGACAAAAGCTTGCATCAGCATTGGCCGGTGTACCTGACTGCAATGCAGTTAACGCAGACACAGCATTAATAACATCTGCGCTGTGCACCTGATTCAGATAAGCCAGAGGTTTTGCTACCTGTTGTTGTACTAATGCACGATTATGCTGCACGGCATCTGCGTTATCACCGACATGTGCTCCGACATTCAAGGAATTGAACGGTGGCTGGCTCACACCGCCCTGACGTGTTGTAAACAGGGTATGCACACTGGCTGGTGCCGGCCATTGTGCATTAAAAAAGACATTTTTATTCTGATTCAGACCGAGTGCCTGATTCATGTCCCATTGATTCATTCCTCTGTCCTATTCGCGTACATAAATAACATCCACATCATAATCATCGTCGTCCCAGTCATCATCTTCTGCTGCTTCCGCACTCAGCCGCTGCTGCCATTGATCTTCTGTTTTAATGGAAGAGTCCATGCCAGCCTGTAAACGCAGTACAGACAGTAAATGATAAATATCAGCCGGTAACGGAGCTTCAAATTGCATATTCTCCTGAGTTTGCGGATGAATAAAACTCAGCCGGTAGGCATGCAGTGCCTGACGTGCCAGCATTTTAATAGCGTCTCTGACTTCTGTTGTGGCGTGATGGCGCGGATTACCATAAAGAGCATCTCCGGCAAGCGGATGTCCGGCAGCTCTCATATGCACGCGAATCTGATGAGTACGGCCGGTTTCCAGCTGACATTCGATATAGCTGAAATCGGCATAACGTTCGAGTACTTTAACATGCGTAATGGCCTCTTTGCCGCCAAAAGGGACAACAGCCATACGGGTACGATTATGCGGATCACGTCCGATCAGTGTTTCAATTTTACCATCAAACGGCACTACCCCGTCAGCAACAGCACGATAGGTACGTTTGACTGTCCGTGCCTGTAACTGACGAACCAGATGAGTTTGTGCGACTATGGTTTTGGCGACAACCATTAATCCGCTGGTATCTTTATCCAGACGGTGCACGATACCGGCTCGTGGTACTTGTGTCAGTACCGGGCAATACGCGAGCAGACCATTGAGTAATGTGCCCTGCCAGTTTCCTGCTGCAGGATGTACAACCAACCCGGCCGGTTTATTCAGTACCAGTACACTATCATCTTCATATATAATATCCAGTGACATAGCCTGCGGTATGAAAGCCAGCTGACTTTCATCCTGCTGGATGGCTGCCTGTATGGCTTCGCCGCCTATCAGTTTATACTTGGGCGGGACTACGCTGCCATTGACTGTGACATGGCCGTCTTTTATCCACGCAGTCAGCCGGCTGCGGGAAAATTCTGGCGCTAGTTTTGCCAGTGCGGCATCCAGACGCAGGCCGGCCAGTTCATTAGGTACTGTCCAATTTTTATAACTTTGTGTACTATCATCTGCCGTAAATGGCAAATCATCGTTATAATCGTCATCATTCTCTAACAAAGAAGTGTCTTTCATGAAAAATTTGTTTTTGGCGGTGGCCTTAGGCCTGTTACTGAGTGCCTGTGCCAGCACAAGTACGGTAGATAAAGATTCCCAGATTACCCAGGACTGGTCAGTTCAGCGTCTGTACAATGAAGCACATGATGAGCTGATGCACCGTAATTATACTCATGCAGAGAAATTATACGAAATTCTGCAGGCACGTTTTCCTTATGGTTCTTATGCCGAACAGGCTCAGCTGGATACGGCTTATGCTTATTATAAGGATGATGAGAACGATAAGGCACTGGCAGCTATTGAACAGTTCCAGCGTCTTTATCCGCAACATCCGAATATGGATTATGCGCTATATTTGAAAGCGCTGATTCAGCTCAATGAAGACAAATCATTTGTCAGCAAACTGGCAAAACAGGACTGGTCTGACCGCGATCCTAAAGCAAACCGTGAAGCTTATGCTACTTTTGCTCTGCTCGTACAGTATTTTCCACAGAGCAAATATGCTGACGACGCCCGTGCCAAAATGCAGAAACTGCTGGATGCACTGGGTGGTAATGAACTCTCCGTGGCACGCTATTATATGAAGCGCGGTGCGTGGCTTGCTGCGGTAGGACGGGCACAGACTGTCATTTCTCAATTTCAGAATACGCCAAATGTTGAAGAAGCTCTGGCAATCATGGTTTCAGCATATGCAAATCTGGGCGAGCAGAAACTCAGTGATGATACCAAACGTGTACTGGCACAGAATTTCCCGAACAGCCCGTATTTACAGAAACCATGGCAGGATCACAATACCATTCCATGGTGGCGTTACTGGAAGTAATTACGGCTGATATTCCGGTACTCAGTCTCAGATAAGCTACACTTCTTAATCAGACCAATTCGCAGGTATTGGTCTGATTTTTTGTATATGCGCAATTGATTATTCTGCTCTGGATAGTTATTGCACATGGTGCACAGAAGTCATCAGGACTTACAAATACAAGTAATCTGTATTCTTTTTTACAGCAAATATTTATTCAATATGCTCGGAATTTCTGCAGGCATCGTTTCGGAAATTGAAAAGTATGTTCTGATTATTGTTACCCTGATTTCAGTTCAGAAAAATTTTATACTTTTGGCAAATATTCGCGTGCCAACCAGCGAATCTGCATCTGTGCATCCGGTAATAATTTTTGTAATTTTGCCACAGCAGCTTCAGTCAGTAACTGTCCGCACATAAATATATCAATGGCAGCATAGTGATGTTCAGGCCATGTATGGATACTGATATGTGATTCAGCCAATAACAATACACCCGTAACACCACCATTGCCGCCGAAAGTATGAAAATGACTGGTAAGAATATGCGCCTGTGCTGCCTGCGCAGCCTGACGCAATAATTCTTCGATGGCAACAGCATCCTGCAACCAGTTACCGTTTGTTTGATAAACATCCAGTAAACAGTGCTGCCCTACACTATGACTAAGCTGTTTTATTTGTGCCATCGCCCGCTGCTACTATAATAATGCCCGCCCGAAGAGTTTGTATCTGTTTCATGCGCGGCATAATCTATCCATGTAAATGCAATTAATAGTATTGCAGCAATATAAATATTATATTTTCTGGTTTTATTTAATTGACGAGTTTTTAATTTGGGCACAGTCGACAGTAAACTAAAAGCAAATATAAACACTAGCACCGCATCAATTCCATAGTCATAATCAGCCGGTCCGCCGACCAATATTATAAAAATTACCGGTAAATTTAAAACAACAAATAAAGCTATCCAGAAATTAGGGTTATAAATATTAAACAGAGAATTTATAAAGGTTTGCCGGGACCATTTTCTGATATTGTCGGCATTAAAATCTTTTGCTTTAATGCCTTGATGTTCACGCACAATTTCAACAGCTTTATCCCGCTCAAGGGGTTTTGCTTTAATACTGATATTTTTATCATTTTGAAACCATGCAGCCACCAGAGAAGCAGGGATGGTGCTGACCACAGACCATGATTGTTCGTTGTCCGTGAGCGTTGTAGACAGTTTATGCGCCTTGCAACCATAATCGATATAATACATTCTGTCGCCCGGAGCAACCTGCCAGTAAAATGCACCGGCAGCATACATTACATGGGCAGCATAATCATATAAAAACGGAATATCTTCTCTTTTTAAATCGAGCGGTTGTAATGGTCCGTTTAAAATAGGCCAATCCTCCAGTGTTGAAGACATTGCCCATTGATTATTTTCCAGCTCCAGCAGCCATAAAAAGCCTTTTCTGGGTGAGTAAAGCAGATATTCAGTCCAGCCAAGACTGTCTTCTTCCTCTGTCTCTTCACGCATAACCTGAACATACAAAGGTACATCCGGAAAAGCTATCTGTACTGGTAATTCCACCAGTATCATTGCACCCAGTACCCACCAGTCTTCATTGTTGATACGTGCTTTGCTGCCAATTTTAATGGTTAACTGACGCTCATACCATTCACGCTTCTCACTGATGTTTTTCTGTAATGCCGCGTCTTCACTCATATCCATCTGACCGTGGCAATACTGGCATAGTACGTAATCGGTTACCCCGCTTACCCAGAGAATTTCACCGCCGCAACTCGGGCATTTACCTCTTTTAGTTCTGCCTTTTACATAACCGGCCTGGCTGCGTATCTGTTCTTTTCTGCGAGTGTTTTGCAGTTTCAGTGATTTCAGGGTCACTCCCCGGCCTGCAAATACTTCAGGCTGTTGCTGACCGGATGAGTAATCCAGCGTAATAAATGACAAACCATTACGGCAATCAGCTACCAGTGCTGTTTCAGAATTTGGCAGCGATACAGGTAACTCACCTTCAGCCACATACTGACCGCGGCTGGTTTTGTGAATATCAGCTACAGCATACCAACGTGACTGATACTTAAAAAATGTTTTACCGACTTTCAGACTACTGAATTCGGGTAATTTTTCCTCACCGGCAGATGCCGGCTGCAAACGGGTAAAAGCAAAACGGTCATTAGTTTCAGACAGCCATGCACTGCTGCCATCTTCTAACAGTGCATGCCACTCATTCCATAAACCTGCTTCATAATGTACTTGAATACGCCCGATCAGAATAAATGACTTACCCTGCCACTTACCGGTAGTACCGATTTGCAGCGGAGATAAATCATTCAATACTGCAGAATGGCGCCCTGACTGAAGCAGTTTATTCTGATTAACTAATAAAACAGAATGACAATAGCCGCAAACCGCAGTGACTGCGGTGGCTGAACGGATTCCGATTTCAGCCCCGCAGCTGGGACAGCTTGTGTGCAGCAGATAAGAGGATGAACTATTCATACTGCGAATTAACCGGTGATTTTTTTGATAATCTCAGCCTTGGCAGTATCATAATCATTCTGACTAATCAGGTTTTGCTCCAGCAATGTTTTCAGTTGCGCGAGCCGGGCAGTTAAATCTGAAGTTCCGTTTTCAGTACTACCGGCCGGTGCAGTCTGTGCAGCCACCGTTCCGGTCAGACCTGAAGTCATCACAGTGGCTATATTCATACCGACCCCCAGTCCGGCACCAATTCCGGCAATACCGCCTTCATTCTCCGCTGCCAGCGGAATGGCCTGTGCAGTCTGATACTGGGTGTAACGTGCTATATCCCCGACAATACCCATGCCGATACGCTCATCGAGGCGCTTTTGCAGATTTTCCGGCAGAGTAATGCTTTCCACAGTAAACTTTTCCAGCTCCAGTCCGAGCTCTGCAAAAGCCGGTTTTAGTAATGTTATCATTTGCTGTGACAGCATTAGCTGGTTAGCAGCCATATCCAGAAAAGGAATAGAAGAATTGCCAAAAGCAGTGGCCATCTGAGTAATAACTAGATTACGCAGCTGCTCTTCCAATGTTTCAGTTCGGTATTCTTCACAGACACCGCTTACTTCACGAAAGAAAACTGCCGGCTGGGCAATGCGAAAAGTGTACATGCCAAACGAGCGTACAGCGATGACGCCAAAATCACTGTCGCGAATGGTAACCGGCTGTGCAGTCCCCCAGCGTCTGGATAATTGCTGACGCAGATTGAAAAAATACACATCCGATTTAAATGGAGACTGAAATAATTTACTCCAGTTTTTCAGATTGGTGAGTAAAGGCAGATTCTGGGTATTAAGGGTAAATGTTCCTGTACCAAACTGATCTGCAATCTGACCTTCATCCACAAAAAGAGCAGACTGTGCTTCACGCACCACCAGAGCGGCACCATTCTGAATTTCCTGATCCTGTAAGGGAAACCGCCACATTAACACATCCGGGTCAGGATTTTCCCACTGGATAACGTCAATAAATTGTTTCTTAATGAAGCCACCCAGACCATTACTGCCAAAAATTGAATTCATTACCATTGTTCGTATCCAGTTTAAATTAGAGTTAATTATTAACTTAATGCTGCAGCATTAAGAATACCGATAGCCACAGACAAACCAAAAAACAGAATTCCGACTGCAATATTATTATTTACCAGTTCCTGATTAGCTTTAGGTATCAGCAATGTAGCAATCAAATACACCAGAATCTGAATAATCATGGCTGCTATGCCCCAGATAATAAAACTGACCAGATTAACTGATTGCAGCATACTGGAAGTCAGAGTGATGCAAAAACCAATCATTGAGCCGCTCAGCGAAACAGCACAGGCAATATTCCCCTGTTTAATTAATTTCAGCTCAGCTACAGGAGTAATACGCATATATAACAAAGCAAATGCGATTAGCATGGATAGCGCCACCGCAAAATATTTTAAATATTGGAGATATTGCAATAAAGGAATTGTCATTATTTATTATCCCGATTATTTCTGATGTTAAACATACCGTATAATAATTATTTTGTATAGTATTGAATTTACTTTAATATGCATAAATTTAACATCTGAATATAACTATTGCCTTATCAGTATATACAGTTTAGTCAGACAGGATGCCTCACAGCAGCCTGTGCCTGAAGCAGACAAAATGAATAAAAGGATAAACGGTGAATCCTGCTTTAATTGTATCGGTATTTGTGGTAGCCAGTTGCGGTCTGGCATATGAACTGATTATTGCTGCTCTGGCCAGTTATCTGCTTGGTGATTCGATACTTCAGTTTTCTTCAATTATTGGCGTGTACATGTTTGCGATGGGTATCGGTGCACATATGACACGCTATATTAAGGATAAAGATGCATTAAACCGTTTTATTGATATCGAAATTCTGGTGGGTATCGTTGGCGGTATTTCTGCGCTGCTGCTGTTTGTTCTGTTTGGCTTCTCTGAGACACCTTTTCGTTCGATACTGTACGGAATGGTACTGACCATTGGTATTGTTACCGGAATGGAACTGCCGCTGGTCATGCGGGTACTCAATTTACGGGAAGTTGAATTTAAAGAAGTCGTTAGCCGAGTGCTGACTTTTGATTATCTGGGTGCACTGGCTGTTTCTCTGCTCTTCCCTTTGATTCTGGCACCCAAACTCGGTATGGCCAGAAGCGCTCTGCTGTTCGGTATTCTGAATACAGTTGTTGCATTATTAACTGCACGGTTATTTAAAAAAAACTTACGCCGCTACCGCAGCCTGTATCTGCGCGGTAATATGGTTCTGCTTATTCTGATTCTTCTTTTCTGCTATGCCAATAAAATTACCGATAAGGCAGAACAGCATTATTTCGGCGATCCGGTCGTATACAGCACAGCCTCTCCTTATCAGCGTCTGGTCATTACAAAATGGCATAATGATACCCGCTTATTTATCAACGGCAATTTACAATTTTCTTCAATGGATGAAGCCCGTTATCACGAAGCACTGGTCTTGCCGGTAATGGAACAGAATCCTCAGACTGCCAGTGTTCTGATACTGGGCGGCGGTGACGGACTGGCTGCTCGTGAAGTACTGAAATACCCTCAGGTTAAGCAGGTTACTCTGGTCGATCTGGATGCCAGCATGACTAAAGTATTCCGTAACTCTACTCATTTGCGCCAGCTTAACCAGAATTCACTGAATAATCCGAAAATGCATATTATCAATGCGGATGCGGCACAGTGGCTGGAACACAATCAGCAGAAATTTGATGCAATCATTATCGATTTTCCCGACCCGTCTAATTTTTCTCTGGGCAAGCTGTATTCAGTTCCGATGTACCGGATGGTTGCACAGCATTTAAATCCTCAGGGCAATATCGTAGTGCAGTCCACTTCACCTTATTTTGCCCCGAATGCGTTCTGGTGTATTGTGAACACACTGGAAACGGCCGGCTTAAAGACTCTGCCTTACCATGTTTATGTTCCGTCATTCGGTGAATGGGGTTATGTAATGGCAAATCAGAGCGGTGAATTTCTGATTCCTGATCATTATCAGGTACCAACACGCTATCTGGATGCCGATAGTACAAGAGAAATGTTTATTTTTCCGAAAGATATGCAACGCCGCTCTGTTGAACCCAATCATCTGAATACACAAAAGCTGGTAGAGTATTTTGAGGCTGACTGGCGCGCTGTCATGCGCTAAAGGAATAGCAGAAATGAAAATCAGTCGTCGCCGTTTTCTCAGCCATGTGCTCGGTGCCAGTATGGTAGGTCTAACCGGCTATGAGGCATGGCGCTATTTCAGACCCGGGCAGCCGCCAGTCAGTATAGCTTTTCCCGGTAAGGCAACCGGCCATGCTATTCGTGATGCTCGTATAAATGTCCCGGCAGAGATACCCAGATTCAGCGTGAATACTGTGATTGTCGGCAGCGGGGCGGCAGCTCTGGCTGCGGCGTGGCAATTATCCAGACAAGGCATGCAGGATTATATTTTACTTGACGGGGCTGAACGCAATGGCAATAACCGCGGCGAACAGCAGTTTGGCGTAAACTATCCGACCGGAGCCCATTATCTGCCCCTGCCTTCGCCTGAATCAGAACATATTCGCGAACTACTTAGTGATTTACAGCTCTGTCAGCATGGTGTCTATGATGAGCGGGCTTTGCTTCAAGTACCTAATGAGCGTCTGTTTTATCAGCAGCAATGGCAGAACGATTTACTGCCACACACAGATGCCGACAGTAAACGCTTTTTTCAGTTTGTACACAGGCTCAGTAGTCAGCGTGGTACGGATGGTAAGCGTTTATTCACTATTCCGCTTGATTTAGCCAGCATGGATAGCCAATGGCGCCGTCTGGAAAAAATAACATTTGCTGACTGGCTTGAGCAGCAAAACTATCGTTCGCCGACATTTTTATGGTATCTGGACTATTGCTGCCGTGATGATTATGGACAAGGTATCAGACAAATCAGTGCCTGGGCAGGTTTGCACTATTTTTGTGCGCGCGGTAATCAGCAAAATGAGCATGGCACAATAATGACATGGCCTGATGGTTTGAATGAACTGTCGCAACGGATACGCACGTTCTGCCGCCTGCATCCGGTAACCGGTCTGGCGGATATTAGTTTGCCACGCACTCAGCCATATAGCATCAATGCCTTTGCTGTTTCAATTGAGGAGCATAATCAGGGTGTTCGCCTACTTATCTGTACAGAGCGGCAACAATATTACTGGCTTGAGGCTCAGCATGCTGTATGTGCCATGCCACTTTATATTGCAGCCCATGTAGTTAAAGATATTCAGCAGTACGGATTCAAACCGGATATTCATATGCCGCAATATGCACCATGGATTGTGGCAAATTTTCTGCTGCGTGGTTTTCCGGCAGAACGCAAGGGCAGCAAACTCGCCTGGGATAATATCCTCTATCAGGGGAAAGGACTGGGTTATGTGGTGGCAACCCACCAGCAAATCCGGCAAGGGCCACCAGCCTATACCTCATTTACCGCCTATACTGCACTGAATCATGATACCCCTGCTAATGTGCGCCGCTGGATGCTGTCTGCATCAACCGATGAAATTTATCAGTGTGCGGCCGCAGAACTGGAGCAAATCTATGGAGTTAAACTACGCCGGCGTATGTTGCAGGCGCGTTTAAGTTTACGTGGCCATGCCATGGCTGTACCGCAACCGGGCTATCTGTCCAATCAGGGTTTACAGTCACTGCGTACTTATACCGGTCGCTTACAGTTTGCACACAGTGATTTATCCGGTTATTCGATTTTTGAAGAAGCCTGCTACTGGGGTAAACGTGCGGCAGTTCAGATACTGGCACAACACTAATATGCGGTATCAGAACAAACAAACAGCCTGCTGCCAGAAATATGGCAGCAGGCTGTTTGATTCAGATAACAAACTTTCTAAACTTCAAGATAATCCATAATACTTTGTGCCGCATCTCGACCTTCGGCAATAGCAGTAACCACCAGATCAGAACCACGGGTAATATCACCACCGGCAAAAATTCTGGGGTTGGCTGTCTGCTGTTTATATTCACCACAGGTCTGAATCCGGCCGCGTTCATCCACAGTAACACCAACACTGTTTAACCAGGGCATACTGTGCGGAGCAAAACCAAACGCCACAATCACCGCATCGCAGGCAATCACTTCTTCACTGCCGGCAACAATTTCAGCACGCCGGCGCCCGCGTTCATCTGGCGCACCCATTATGGTTTTTACTACCTGAATACCGCTTACTGTACCATCAGCATCAGTCACTACTGCCTGTGGCTGCACATTGAATTTGAACTGAACACCTTCTTCACGCGCATTATTGAATTCTTTTTTTGACCCGGGCATATTGGCCGCATCGCGGCGATAGGCACAGATAACCTCTTTTGCCTGCTGACGTAAAGCTGTACGCACACAATCCATGGCAGTATCACCACCGCCAAGAACCACTACGCGCTTATCGGCCATAGAAACATAATCTTTACTGGGAATATTCAGCAAATGTTCGGTATTGCCGATTAAATAAGGCAATGCTAGATAGACACCAGCGGCATCTTCATTTTCAATTCCTGCACGCAGCCCCTGATAAGTACCTACACCCAGAAATACCGCATCATACTGCTGTTCCAGCTCTTGCAGGGTAACATCTTCACCTACTGTTACCCCCAGTCTGAACTCAATACCCATATCAGTCAGTACATGACGGCGGCGCATCATCACTTCTTTTTCCAGTTTAAAAGCCGGAATACCGAAAGTCAGTAAACCGCCGATTTCTGTCGCCCGTTCGTAAACTGTAACATCCACACCATTGCGAATCAGTACATCGGCACAACCCAGCCCGGCCGGACCGGCACCGACTACCGCCACTTTTTTGCCTACTTTTTCCACCTTACTGATATCAGGATGCCATCCCTGTGCAAAAGCCTGTTCAGTAATGTATTTTTCAATGGCTCCAATCGTAACCGCTCCGAATTCAGCATTCAGCGTGCAATCACCTTCACACAAGCGGTCTTGCGGGCAAACCCGTCCGCAGACTTCCGGCAGACTGTTGGTAGAGTGTGCCAGTTCAACTGCTTCGATAATTCTTCCTTCATTGGCCAGTCGCAACCAGTTGGGAATATTATTGTGTAAAGGGCATTTATTCTGACAGTACGGATTACCACAGGCCAGACAGCGGTCTGCCTGCGCAATAGCCTGTGCAGTAGTAAACGGCTGATAAATTTCCGCAAACTCATGCCGACGTACAGTCAGCGGTTCTTTCGGGGGATCGACACGCGGCACATCAATAAACTGATAAACATTTTCGCGTTGACTCATCTGGTGTTCCTTGCAATATTTCTAATTATTTCTGCATTATCCGGCGGGCTTACTGGGTCACTGCACGCAGTTCTGTAACTGTACGCGGCTTATGTCCCAGTAACGCATCAACATCATTGGCTTTCGGTTTAACCAGCACAAAACGGCTGACATAATTATCCCATTCTGCCAGAATGCGCTCCCCTAACGGACTGTGGGTATTCTCTACATGCTCGGCAATTAACCCGCGCAGATTTTCCTGATGCATAGTTAATTCACTGATATCCAGCCCTTCCACCAGCTCCGGATTAATCCGCTGTTTAAAGCAGCCGTCTACATCCAGTACATAGGCAAAGCCGCCGGTCATACCGGCACCAAAATTAATTCCGGTTTTACCGAGTACGCATACCACACCACCAGTCATATATTCACAGCCATTGTCACCAATGCCTTCTACGACCACCGTAGCGCCGGAATTGCGCACGGCAAAACGTTCACCGGCCTTACCGGAAGCAAAAAGCTTGCCACCGGTAGCACCATACAGACAGGTATTGCCGATAATTGTCGTGTCTTCAGGACGGAAAGCTGTGCCGCCGTGCGGATGAATCACAATTTTGCCGCCGGCCATACCTTTACCCACATAATCATTGGCATCCCCGGTGAGATATAAATTTACAGTTCCGGCCAGCCATACGCCAAAACTTTGTCCGGCTGTTCCGGTCAGATAGATATCAAAACGCTGAGGTACGTGACCACGATTACCGTAAGTTTCTGCAATCCGGCCGGATAATGAGGCACCTACTGAACGGTCGGTATTATTAATATCATAATTTAATTCAACATCCTCACCGCTTTGTATCGCATCACCAATATCCTCCATGATGGTACGGTTAAGGCGCCCCGGATCAAACGGAGGATTGGTCTGGGTACAGTAGCGTGAGCTGCCATCCGGTACTTTCGGGGAATACAGCAGCTTGCACAAATCCAGCGTACCTTGTTTAGGCGTAATTCCGGAAACAATTTCCAGTAACTCAGTACGGCCGATTAAATCAGTTAACTGAGTTACACCGAGCTGCGCCATAATTTCGCGTACATCCTGTGCGATGAATTTGAAATAATTCATTGCTTTCTCAGGCAGGCCGTGGAAATGTTCATGGCGCAGAGTATCATCCTGTGTCGCTACACCGGTAGCGCAGTTATTCAGATGGCAAATGCGCAGATAGCGGCAGCCCAGTGCAATCATCGGCCCGGTACCAAAACCAAAACTTTCAGCCCCCAGAATAGCTGCCTTCACAATATCCAGCCCGGTTTTCAGACCACCGTCGACCTGTAAGCGCACTTTGTGGCGCAGATTATTTTCTACCAGAGCCTGCTGAGTTTCAGCCAGACCCAGTTCCCACGGGCTGCCGGCATATTTCACACTGGTTATCGGACTGGCACCGGTACCGCCGTCATAGCCGGAAATAGTAATCAGATCCGCATATGCCTTAGCCACACCGGTAGCAATCGTACCCACACCCGGTAAAGACACCAGCTTAACTGAAATCAGCGCACGCGGATTAATCTGTTTCAAGTCAAAAATCAGCTGTGCCAAATCTTCAATTGAATAAATATCATGATGCGGTGGCGGCGAAATCAGCGTAGACCCGGGCACGGCAAAGCGCAGCTGAGCAATGTACGGAGTCACCTTATCCCCGGGTAACTGACCACCTTCACCCGGCTTGGCACCCTGTGCCACTTTAATCTGAATAACATCAGCACTCATCAGATAAGCCGGTGTTACACCAAAACGGCCGGAAGCCACCTGTTTAATCCGTGATACCCGTTCAGTACCGTAGCGGTTCGGATCTTCGCCCCCTTCTCCCGAATTGGAGAAACCGCCCAGACGGTTCATCGCAGTAGCCAGCGCTTCATGCGCTTCCGGACTCAGTGCGCCGATAGACATTGCCGCACTGTCAAAGCGCTTATACAGATTTTCTGCTGCTTCTACTTGTTCCAGTTTAACCGGCGTTGCATTATCAGTTTTCAGACGCAGCAAATCTCGCAGCATAGCAGGCGGACGGTGGTTAACTGCATCTGCATAGCGACGGTAACGGCTATAGTCTCCGGTATTTATGGCCGCCTGCAATGTATTCACCACCTCAGGATTATAGGCATGATATTCACCCTGCGGCTTGTATTTCAGATAACCGCCGATTTCCAGTCCGCGGCTTTTCTGCCATGCCCGCTTGTGAAGCCATCTGAGCTCATCATCCAACTGGGCAAATGTTGCACCTTCAATCCGATTAATCATATTCTTAAAGCATAACTGCATCACTTCGTGATGAAAGCCCACTGCTTCAAACAAACAGGCACAACGATAGGAAGAAATCGTTGAAATACCCATTTTGGAGATGATTTTATACAGCCCCTTATTAATACCATTGCGGAAATTCAGCATTACCTGCCGTAATGGTTTGGTAATTGCACCAATGCTGACCATTCTGGCCAGACTTTCATACGCCAGATACGGATACACTGCCGTGGCACCCAGACCAATCAGTACCGCAAAATGGTGCGGATTACGTGCCGAGGCAGTTTCAACAATAATATTGGCATCACAGCGCAAATTGGTTTCGACCAGACGCTGCTGAATAGCACCGACACTGAAAACAGCAGGAATAGCAATAGCATTCCGGCTGACATTGCGGTCTGATATCACCAGCAGAACAGCACCGTTTCTGACAGCAGCCACGGCTTCATCGCATAAATGTACCAGTGCTTCCTGCAAACTGGTTTCATTCGGGTTATAAACAGCATCCAGATGATGATGCTGGTAATGCTCAGCTGATAACTGCAATAACTGCTGCATATCAGAGTACAGCAATACCGGCGATTTAAAATTCACCCGGTGTGACATTCCCTCAGCTTCAAAAAACACACTCATTTCTCGCCCGATACAAGTATTCAGGCTCATCACATGTTTTTCGCGCAAGGGGTCAATCGGCGGATTGGTTACCTGAGCAAAATACTGACGGAAATAGTCGTACAGTACCCGCGGCCGTTGTGACAACACCGCAAATGGCGTATCGTCACCCATTGATCCTACCGGTTCCTGTCCGTTTTCTCCCAGTATCCGCACCACATTTTCCAGCTCTTCCATGTCATAACCGAACAGTTTCTGATAAACCAGTAACTGGTCTGCTGACAAACTGGAGGTACCGGCCTCTTCATCCGGCAGTTTTTCAAACGGAATCAGCGATAATACATTTTTATCCAGCCATTCTTTATACGGATGCCGGGTTTTCAGCTCAGTATTGATATCCGCTGAATGCATCAGCCGGCCTTCACGCGTATCTATCACCAGCAACTCACCCGGTCCGACACGGCCTTTTTCCAGTACTTCATCCGGTGCGTAATCCCAGATACCCACTTCAGAAGCAATCGTAATCAGTTTATCCTGAGTAATAACATAGCGCGCCGGCCGTAAACCATTTCTGTCCAGCGTACAGGCCGCATAGCGGCCGTCACTCAGTACAATACCGGCCGGACCGTCCCATGGTTCCATATGCATGGAATTAAAATCGTAAAATGCACGCAAACCCTCATCCATATCCGGATTGTGCTGCCATGCCGGCGGTACCAGCAGACGCATAGCCCGGAACAAATCCATACCGCCATTCACAAACAGCTCCAGCATATTGTCCAGAGAGCTGGAATCCGAACCGGTTTCATTTACAAACGGCGCAGCAGTCTGCAAATCGGGAATCAGCGGTGTATGGTATTTATACGAGCGTGCGCGCGCCCAGGCACGATTCCCTGAAATAGTATTAATTTCACCATTGTGTGCCAGATAACGGAATGGCTGAGCCAGCTGCCAGCGTGGCAATGTATTGGTTGAAAAGCGCTGGTGAAACAGACAAATAGCACTTTGCATGCGCAAATCAGCCAGATCAGGATAAAACCGCGGCAAATCCTTGGGCATACACAGCCCTTTATAAATCATCGTCTGATTGGATAAGCTGCAAATATAAAAATCACGATGATTAATCCGTTTTTCAACACGCCGGCGGGTCATAAACAGCCGCCGTTCCAAATCACGCGGCAGCCAGCCGGCAGGCGCATTAACAAACACCTGCTGAATATAAGGCATATCCGCCAGAGCAATGGAACCAAGCATTTTCGGATTGGTGGGAACAGGCCGCCAGAATGAAATATTCAGCGTTTCACGCGTCAGTTCTTCCTCAATTATTGCTTTATATTCTTCTAGCAAAGCCTCATCTCGGGGAAAGAAAATCATCCCTACGGCAAAGTTTTTGGCCAGCGTAATTCCTTCTTCTTCGGCAACAGCCTGAAAGAATTTTTTCGGCATTTGCAGTAA
Source organism: Snodgrassella alvi wkB2 (assembly GCF_000600005.1). NCBI lineage: Bacteria > Pseudomonadati > Pseudomonadota > Betaproteobacteria > Neisseriales > Neisseriaceae > Snodgrassella > Snodgrassella alvi. Next base: position 486,018 of record NZ_CP007446.1, on the reverse strand, counting down.
CAGGCCACAACCATCACCTGTTTTGCCATCCGATAAAATCGCACCGCGATGCTGCATGCGTGACAGCCCAAGAATTGCGGTACGCACCACCTTGTGGCTGGCTTCGCCTTCAATATTGGCAATCAATCCAAAACCGCAGTTTTCTTTTACCAGAGAGTGGTCATATAAGCTGGACATCGGGAAACCTCATTTGCTGCACTAACTGCAAAGCACAAATTAATTAGACAAGGTAACAAACATACAAAAATTTACCTATAAGCGTCAAAACCTTTTTTCTCCAGCACCGCAAAAAAAACTCTGTGATTTCATTTAAATTTAGATTAAATCACTACGATAATCCGTTTTACTGCGTATAAAAATGGAATTGAGTACAATATCTGCTATTTTTCACCAATTTAGAGATAATTAATAATAACTGTCTAAAAGGCCAAAAAAATTGCCAAAAGCACAAATTATGCTATTGGCAAATTATTTTAATTGAGAATAATAATCAATTATTATTCTAATTCAACAATATAAAATTATCTGATTTAATTATTTCCGGCTTTAAATATAAAAAAACAGGCGCATCCTGTTTTTATACTTTTCGGCTGTAATGAATAAAAAAGAGAGATGCCGGCATCTCCCCGATAAATATTACTCATTAACGACACCCGCATGTTCAGCCTGAACATCAGCATGATAACTGGAGCGTACCATGGCACCAATGGCACCATGCTTAAAGCCCATCTCGTAAGCACGCTTTTCAAACTCCTTAAACTGCTGCGGCGTAACATAACGCAATACCGGCAAATGGCTGTTACTTGGCTGTAAATACTGGCCGATGGTAATCATTTCCACATCATGAGCACGTAAATCCTGCATAACTTCCAGAATTTCCTCATCACTCTCTCCCAGCCCTACCATCAGACCGGATTTGGTTGCCACTTCCGGCCTTAATGCCTTGTACTGTTTCAGCAGTTTCAGTGAATGCTGATAATCGGCTCCGGGGCGAGCCTGCTTATACAGGCGCGGTGCGGTTTCCAGATTGTGATTCAGTACATCCGGCGGTGTCTGTGCCAGAATATCCAGCGCAGTATCCAGACGGCCGCGAAAATCAGGCACCAGCACCTCAATCTGTGTATGCGGGCTGGACTCGCGGATGGCAGTAATGCAGTCGGCAAAATGCTGTGCCCCGCCATCGCGTAAGTCATCACGGTCAACCGAAGTAATCACCACATAACGTAAATTCATTGCTTTCACTGAAGCAGCCAGATGCTTTGGTTCCTGCGGATCAAGCGGATTAGGACGGCCATGCCCCACATCACAGAACGGACAGCGGCGGGTGCAGATATCACCCATAATCATAAATGTTGCCGTACCTTTGCTGAAACATTCACCAATATTCGGACAGCTGGCTTCTTCGCATACAGTATGCAGCTTCTGCTCACGCACAATGCTTTTAATTTCAAAAAACTTCTGACTGCTTGGCAGCCGTGCCCGTATCCATTCCGGCTTTTTCAGTTTTTCTTCCAGCGGCACAACCTTAATCGGAATGCGCGCAGTTTTTTCCGCACCTTTATGTTTTACCCCTTGGCTGTTATCTTGATTCATAGTACAACTTTCTGTGTAGATTTCCGCTCAGGCGGCGGTGCATTCAATTCTAAAGTCAGGTAGCCGGTTAAACGCTCAGCCACATCAGCCAGCTCCGGACAGGGCTTAACAAAATCCGCTATCTGGGTCATATGCAAACCGGCATAACCGCACGGATTAATATGTGTAAACGGAGTCAGATCCATATTCACATTCAGTGCCAGCCCGTGATACACCGCGCCTTGTTTAATACGCAGACCAAGCGAAGCAATTTTTTGACCGTTCACATAAACACCGGGACGTTTCGGATCATTTACCGCTGTAATTCCATAATCAGCCAGCGTAGCAATAATACTGTTTTCCAGCCGGCTGACCAGCTCGCGCACAGTAATATGCCGGCGCTTGAAATCAATCAGCGTATATACCACCAGCTGCCCAGGACCGTGATAGGTAACCTGTCCGCCCCGGTCAATCTGCACTACCTCGATATCATCATGCACCAGAATATGTTCGGGCTTACCAGCCATACCCTGAGTGAACACCGGCGGATGTTCAACCACCCATAATTCATCTTCAGTATCAGCCGTACGCTGTGCAGTAAATTCCTGCATAGCCGCAAAAACCGGCTGATAGGAGCGTAAACCCAGCTGCACCACTTTCATAGTACAACTTTCACCATCGGATGGCTGCTTAAAGCACGATAAATATTATCCAGCTGTTCCTGATTTTCAGCACGAACCACCACCGTTGCACTAATATAATTACCCTTACTGCTCGGACGGGTATTAATATTTTCTGCTGCTGTATCCGGTGCATGCTGCTGCACCACCTCCAGCACTTTAGCCTCAAATTCCGGATGCTGTGCACCCATTACCTTAATCGGGAAATCCAGCGGAAATTCAATAATACTGGTTTTCAGATTATCACTCATTTCTGTACCTTTCCTGTCTGCTCACGTTTGTACCATGTAAATCCCATGCAAAACAGGCTTATTCACGTAAAATTTTTTAATCCAAAGCTAAGAACAGCTGCACAGCCAGACTAAACACCTGTTTTTTGTGCCAGATAGGTCTGTAATCCCCGTTCGCGCAACACACAGCTCGGGCATTTACCACAACCGCCCTCTATACCATCATAACAAGTATGTGTGTGTTTCCGTACATAATCCAGATAGCCCAGCTCATCCGCCAATGCCCAGGTTTGCGCCTTATCCAGATACATCAGCGGCGTTATCAGCCTGAATTCATAATCCATAGCCAGATTCAGCGTCACATTCATAGACTGGACAAACACATTACGGCAATCAGGATAGCCGGAAAAATCTGTTTCACAGACACCGGCAATAACATCATGAATACTCTGCCCCTTAGCGAAAATGGCCGCATACAGCAAAAACAGCGCATTCCGTCCGTCGACAAAAGTATTGGGCAACCCTTCAGCCGGTGCCTCAATCGTCTGCTGTTTATCCATCAGCGCATTATGGGTAATACTTTGCAGCAGCGACAAATCCATCACTGTCTGTGCCACACCCAGATCCTGTGCAATCCAGCGTGCTTTTTCCAGCTCAATCGCATGACGCTGACCATACTGAAACGTAATCGTCTGCACATTCTCACGCCCGTAAGCAGCAATAGCCTGCAACAGACAGGTAGTTGAGTCCTGACCGCCGGAAAAAATTACCAGAGCCTTAGAATATTGTTTCATTATCCAGATTCCTTAGTTTTGATTTCAGAACCAGCCGGAAAGCCCTCTTTCCGACCGCCTGACGTGGGAGGTTTGCGAACCACGCAGTCATTTATTACAAATTATAAAACATTTGCCCTCTTATACTGACAGTTTAGTCACGAAAGCGTGTAAAACAGGTAAAATAACCGGCTTTATTGCTGATATTTCAAATACACAAACATGTTGGTACTGGGAATAGAATCTTCTTGTGATGAAACCGGCGTCGCCCTGTACGACAGCACGCACGGTCTGCTGGCTCATCAACTGCATACACAAATTGCCATGCATGCAGAATATGGCGGTGTCGTGCCTGAACTGGCCAGCCGCGATCACATCCGCCGGCTGACACCGCTTACTCAGGCCTGTCTGCAAGAGGCAGATAAAACATACAGTGATATCGACGCTATTGCCTACACACAGGGACCGGGTCTGGGCGGTGCACTTTTGGCCGGTGCCAGCTTTGCCAATGCTCTGGCATTCGCCCTGAACAAACCGGTTATTCCGGTACATCACCTTGAAGGACACATGCTCTCGCCGTTACTGAGCGAAGACAAACCTGCCTTTCCCTTCGTCGCCTTACTGGTTTCCGGCGGCCATACCCAGTTTATGGCCGTAAAAGGGATTGGCGACTATACCCTTCTGGGTGAAAGCATCGATGACGCTGCCGGAGAAGCTTTCGATAAAACCGCCAAACTGCTTGGTCTGCCTTATCCCGGCGGTGCCAGACTGTCAGAACTGGCTAGACTGGGACAACCGGGCAGCCTGCATTTTCCCCGCCCCATGCTGCATTCACACGACTTAAACATGAGTTTTTCCGGTTTAAAAACCGCAGTATTGACCGCAGTAAACAAAATCCGCGCAGAAACAGGCTGTAAAGAACAGCTTCCGGAGCAAATCCGCAATGATATTTGCCGCGAATTTCAGAACGCCGTAGTAGATGTACTCACCAGCAAAGCCAGACAGGCATTAAAACAAACCGGTTATCAGCGGCTAGTTGTTGCCGGCGGTGTCGGCGCAAACTGGCAGTTACGCCAAAGCCTCAGCAACTTGCCGGGAATACAGACATTCTTTCCGCCAATGGCCTACTGCACAGATAATGGCGCCATGATTGCTTTTGCCGGTGCCATGCACCTGAGCAACGCACAGCCTGCTGCCGGTTTTAATGTAAAACCGCGCTGGCCGCTCAGCCAGATTGTTCAGTAATACCGTGCACCCTCAGCACGGTTAACCGCACAGATTAATATGATTGAAATTAAAAACCTTAGTTTACAACGTGGTAATAAACAACTTTTGAATAATGCCAGCCTGACCATCTATCCGGGTCAGCGTATCGGCCTGATTGGTAAAAACGGCACCGGCAAATCCAGCCTGTTCGCTCTGATTGAAGGTAAAATCAGCCATGACAGCGGTGATATCCGTTTACCCAAACACTGGCAACTGGCCACTGTCAAACAGGAAACACCGGCACTGGATATACCCGCCCTGGACTATGTTTTGCAGGGCGATAGCGAATTGCAGCAACTGCAACAGCTACTGCAACAGGCCGAAGATGACGACGACGGCTTCAAACAGGCAGAATATCATGCAAGGCTGGATGAAATCGGCGCCTACAGTGCACCGGCACGTGCAGCCAAACTGCTCAACGGCCTTGGTTTCTCACAGCAGGAACAGCAGCAACCGGTAAAATCATTCAGCGGCGGCTGGCGTATGCGCCTGAATCTGGCTCAGGCACTGATGTGCCGTACGGATTTACTCCTGCTGGATGAACCTACCAACCATCTGGATCTGGAAACAGTATTGTGGCTGGAACAGCATCTGGCCGGTCTGGATACCACCCAGATAATCATTTCGCATGACCGTGATTTTCTGAATGCCACCACCACTCAGACAGTTGAACTGACACAACAGCAGCTTATCCTCTACGGCGGCAACTATGATTTTTATCAGCAGGAACGTGCACAGCGGCTGACTCAGCAGCAGGCTGCCTATCTTAAACAGCAGGCTCATATTCAGCACCTGCAATCCTTTATCGACCGCTTTAAAGCCAAAGCCACCAAGGCAGTACAGGCACAAAGCCGAATCAAAGCACTGGCACGGCTTGAACGCATTGCGCCGGCACATCTGGACAGTGAATTTTCGTTTCAGTTTGCACAGCCTGACCATCTGCCTAATCCGCTGCTGAAACTGGAACACATCAACCTTGGCTATGGTGACAAAACCGTTCTGCACGATATCGACCTTTCAGTTGAATCCGGAGCACGTTATGGTCTGCTCGGGGTAAACGGCAGCGGTAAATCCACCCTTATCAAAGCCATTTCCGGCAGCCTGAAACCACTAAGCGGCCAGATTATCCGTGCGGAAAAACTCAAAATCGGCTATTTCGCCCAGCATCAGCTCGAAACACTGCGTGCAGACCAAAGTCCGGTCTGGCATATCCAGCAGCTGTCACCGGCCGTACGCGAACAGGAAATCCGCAACTTCCTCGGTAGCTTTGCCTTCATCGGGGATATGGCTTTACAACCAATTGCCCCCTTTTCCGGCGGTGAAAAAGCCCGTCTGGCACTGGCAATGATAGTCTGGCAAAAACCGAACCTGCTGCTACTGGACGAACCGACAAACCATCTTGATCTGGACATGCGCCATGCATTAACTGTAGCATTACAGACGTTTAAAGGCGCACTGATCGTAGTCTCTCACGACCGCAGTCTGCTTGAATCCACTACTGATGCTTTAATTTATCTCAGTGATGGCGAACTGAAACACTTTGATGGTGACCTCAGCAATTACCGCCAGTGGCGTTTAACTCAGGATCAGCATAACGGTGAACAGCCGCAGGATTCGCGTGATAATCACAATCGCAAAGAGCAGAAACGCATTGAAGCACAACAACGTCAGCAGCGTGCCCGTCTGATTAAACCGTTATTGAAAAATATCGAAAAAGCCGAACGGGATATGGGAAACTGGCAGCAGCAACGCAAACAACATGAAGCATTTCTTGCCAGTGAAGAAGCATATCTTGACGAAAATCAGACAAAATTACAACAAACCCTTACCCAATTGGCCGAGCTCAAAGTAAAATTAGCTCAGACTGAAGAAAAATGGCTTGAATGGCAGCAAGAAGTCGAAAACATTAACCAGACTACTTGAATTATTGCAGTATAAGGCTCAATAATGACATACAAAAAAATCATTCCCATACTAATATTTACCAGTGGCCTGTTTATAGGACAGAGTGCCGTTGCAAAAGTGTATACCTGTCTTGAAAACGGCGAAGTTGTCTATACCTCAAAACTAAAGGGTAATTGTGCCGTAGCCAACTTACCGGCTATCGGTAGCTACAGCGACAGCCGTCCCAGCTACCGCAACAGTAGCGCTTCGGCCACAATACGCAGCCGCCCGCGGCCTGCAACCAAGGTAGCAACAGCCTATAGCGGCCTGCAACCCACAGTTAATATCGTTCCTAAAGGCAGCGACAATACCCGTCGTGCCATTTTGCAGCAGGAGCTGACCAATGAACGTAATGCTCTTGCTCAGGCACAGCAGGCACTGAACCGCAGCCGTACCGGTAAAGGCGGTAATATTACCGAACTGCAAAGCGCAGTACTTGACCGGCAGCAGAACATTCAGGCCATACAGCGGGAACTTGGTCGTATGTAAACCCAGATAAAGGATAAATCATGAGAAAATCCCTGATACTTGCCACATTGTGTACACTGATAAGCACTTCTGCACTGGCACAGATATATGAATGCACCGACAGCCGGGGGAATCACAGTTACAGCGAAGTTCCGAAAGGTAAAAACTGCCATTCTGTCAGCAATCTGGGCGGGAATTTCTCAACCACTTCTGCCTACAAACCTGTCGTAGCTACTCCTGATACCAATTCCAAAGATGCAGATTCAGCCGCCAGCAACCAGCCCGATCAGGCCGCAATTTCTGCTGCACGTAAAAACCTTGCCGATGCCAAAAAAGCACTGGAAGACGGTAAAAAAATTCGTATGGGAAATGAACGCAACTACGTGCGCTATCAGGAACGCATAAAAGGTCTGGAAGATGCCGTAAAATCCCGGCAGCAGGATTTGGATAAAGCTCTGAATGGCAAATAAAATCTGCTTAGAATTTACCGGCTTAAAATACTTTTTAGCCGGTAAATAATTTGAATGATTCATACATAAAAGTATATATCTGAGAATTAACTCTATTATTCAGGCAGGATTATCAAATATAAATCGTAGATAAAACCATATAAAAGCATTCCTGATATAAAGTAATAACATCATCCTCAACCTCAGCGCATCGATCAAATATCTGTTAAAACTACTATCAATATTGATTAAATAATAGATAAGCATCACTATCAGTACAAAAAGATTTTTCATTTCCTGATTAATCAATTACATCTGATGATTCTTTTCTCAAATTCTTAACTTAATTACTTTGAGAATAATTCTTTAGATTTAATTTTATCGCACTGTTTGGTAACTCCACACGTAAACCTTTTGTTTTATTCTCTATTGACGGAATAAAAATTAAAGTTTTGGAACCAACGTTAGTCAGTAGAATATCTATATGTTCTAGTTCGCACATGTTATCATCACATGGATTTTTTAAATCGGATTCAGACTTTTGGGAATTTAATTCATTTATTTTTTTTTGCAGTACTAAGTTGAAATAATTTTTATCTACATATAACGAAACATCAGTTTGCCTTATACCACAAAAAGCAAAAGAATATTTAATTAAACTATTTGAAAACTGACCTACTACTAATGGAATTAAAAATAAAAGCAATATAAATATTAAATTAAATTTAACTTTTTCGTTTTTGTCTGGTTTCTTTTTCTCAATATTTTGATTTACTGTTCTTTTTATTTTTATAAAAATATGATTATTATAAAAAAATATTACCGCATATAATAGCAACATCAAAAATTGTACAAAAATTATTTTTAGTAAAGAAAAAACTCCTGAGTATACGCTAAGAAGTAAAATTATTTCCGCTATTACTCCATAAATATATATTATTATCCTATCACTCAATGACGGAATTCCTTTTAATTTATAATTTTTAAATTTATAAGATTTTATTTTATTATAATAAATATTTGGCCGTAATTTTACTCTTGATACATAAAGAAAAAAGAAAATTGCTAAATTTGCCCAATATAGTAAACCCACAAGTAACACATAAAGCATTCCAAAACTTATAGCTATTAATATAAATACTAACGTATCACTAATTTGTACATCTGGAGGATAAAAATGTATCTTCATACAGTACAAAGTAAAAATAATAATCCCAATAGCTGGGCATGTAATACTTATAATCTTGAATATATTTAGTATTAATTGAGTAATTTCTTTAATTTTTTCCATAAATAAATTTTGACATATCATCATGTTATATCAACAAAAAATCCACCAATATTAACATACACAAGTTAACATTAGTGGATTTGATTTTATTCCCTCTTTTAAATTAATTATTCACTCCAGCTTCGGATGTAAATCAATATATTGCTGCTTACGCTTTTCCAGCTCACCTATCTGCTCCTGTAAGCGGGCAATTTCTGCATCAATATCATCCACACTCTGCTCAATATGCTGATAAGTCTGCACCAGCAGCTCTCGCGCTTCCTGCTTATTCGAAGCTGAAGGAGACACACCGCGCAGCGGACGATTGGCCGTTTCTTTCAGGCAGATACCAGTAACAATACCGATAATTCCCACCAGCATCAGATAATAAGCCGGAATAAACAAATCATTAGTAGCATCCACCAGCGCAGCGGCAATAGTCGGCGTTAAACCGGCAATAATAATCGCAATATTAAACGCACTGGCCAGAGCACTGTAACGGATACGGGTAGGAAACAGTGCCGGCAGCGTAGAAGCCATAACACCGGTAAAAGAATTCAGAATCAGCGCCAGAATAAACAGCCCGAGAAAAATCAGCCCTACTTTGCCACTGGTAATCAGCTGAAAACACGGAATAGCCAGAATCAGCAATGCAATTGAGCCGCCAATCACAAATGGCTTACGTCCGATTTTATCGCTGACAAAACCAATAATCGGCTGCATAAACATCATACCAATCATAATCGCAATAATAATCAGCACACCGCGATCTTCACCATAATGCAGATTATGCGACAGATAGCTGGGCATATAAGTCAGCAGCATATAGTAAGTGATATTTGTGGTTAACACCAGCCCGACACTCATCAGCAATGTAGGCCAGAAACGCTGCATAATTTTCTTAAACGAAACCTGAGGCCGGTTACCAACGTCTTCCTGCTCAGCCTTTTCCATCATATCCAGATGTTGCTGAAAAGCCGGAGTTTCCTCCGCAGCATGGCGCAAATACAAGCCCAGCAGACCTAAAGGAGCAGCCAGAAAAAACGGAATGCGCCAGCCCCACGAGAGAAAATGTGCCGAACCCATAATATTTTCCAGCAATACCACCAGCCCTGCACCAAGCACAAACCCGCAGATTGAACCAAAATCCAGAAAACTGCCCAGAAACCCGCGCTGCCGGTCGGGTGAATATTCCGCGACAAAAATAGCCGCTCCCGTATATTCACCGCCCACAGAAAACCCTTGAGCCAGCTTACACAACAGCAACAGCACAGGTGCCCACATACCAATACTGTTATACGATGGAATCAGACCAATACAAAAAGTACTGAGTGCCATAATAATAATGGTAGTCGACAATACTTTCTGCCGGCCGAAGCGATCGCCAAGAATCCCGAAAAACACACCACCAAGCGGGCGCACCAGAAATGGTACGGAGAAGGTACCCAATGCGGCGATTATCTGCACACTGGGCGAAGCAGACGGAAAAAATACCTGTCCCAGCGCATAAGCCACAAAACCATATACCCCAAAATCAAACCACTCCATGGCATTACCCAGTGCAGCGGCAGAAATGGCCTTTTTAAGCTTATTCTGGTCAACAATAGTGATATCGTGTAATTCCAGCGTTCCGTTCTGAGTAGGAATCAGTGGTGGAACATGAGAAGAAGCCTCATTTTGTTTATTAACAGCTGTCATGATAATCCTCTCATTATTAATATTTAAATGATATTTCAATTATAACATGCGTCTGAAAAACGCTTTGTAATTGAATTTTAAAGAAAACTATCTACAGCATAATCGATAAAAGAGCGCTTGTGCTACAATTATTTTATTCCACCCCGATTTTTCATAGTTTATTAATTCACTTTCACAGCCTGTTTGCCGCATTACTGAGCCGCTATCCTGCCTGCTCCGGCATCAGCCCGCAAAGCCTGCCTGTACAGTGGCAGCTGTACATGAATCTGATGCAATTGCCGCCATAATACCTTTTCAACCACATCATCATCCGGCAGCGGCCTGCTCACTTTTAACAGCTCTGCCAATGCCTCCCACTTAGTTTGAAAAAGTGCAGAATCGGGTTTCTGCTCCATCAATTCTGCCAGACTGCCGGCAATCGTCATCCAGTATTGCACCTGTTCCGGCGTCAGCTGTGGACGCAGGCGATCCACCTGAGCACGAATCGCACCCAGTGCAGAAATACAGCTTAACAATACATAATTCAGTTGCAGCAAGGTTTTACCCTCAGCCAGATGTTGCCCGTAACGTTTTGGCTCCATCGACATATCAGCTACAGTATTACTCAGCGTAACCGCCAGCTCGTGTGCATTGCGTCGCGCCGCGCGATAAACAACATCGTCGCTTAGCCCGTTCTGCAACTGCTGCGCTACCTGTCGCAGATAGACACCATCACTGCTTAAGGCGCGTCCGGCAATCCGTCCCAGCGTCAGATAACGCCAGTCTGGCCACAAATACGATACCGCACACCATGCCAGCACAGAGCCAAGAATCGTATCCGTAAAGCGTGACAGCATGGCTGACTGCGTATCCATACCGATAATCGCAAAACCCACCAGCACCTGAACCGTGATAAAAAACGTAGAGAAACTGTAGCGGCGAACCCTGAATGCAAAAAACAGCACCGTACTAACCACCACAATTATCAGCCGGCCAGACAGCGCAGGCACAAAATAAGGCAATGCCGAACCCACTACTACCCCAAGCAGCGTACCCACAATTCTTTGTTTCAGCCTGGCTGTTGTTGCCGAATAATTCGGCTGACAGACAATAACCCCGGTCAGCAAAATCCAGTAACCCATTTTCAGATGGAAACTTTCAACCACCACACAGGTAACAGCAGTCAGAATGGCCAGACGCACAGCATGGCGCAACACATTCGACTGAAAAGTAAAATGTGCTTTTAACGCCGGCAGAATATCGCGTATCCGGTCAACATCCAGCCCGGCAATCTGCAAATCACCGATGTTTTGTTCTTTACTGTTATTCTTTACCTGTTCCAGCCACAACAGCTGCTCATTAATCGCCAGAATATTAGCCGTTAACTGCTGTAAACCCGGTAAATCCTCATCACTGCCATGTTCTGCACAATAACGTGCCACAGCCTGCTGTACACCTTCACCGGCACGCTGAAGCATCAGATTAAATGCATACGGCTTATCTTCCTGCAGGCATTCACCCATCTGCCGGCAAGCCTGAGCCTGCAACACAATCAAGCGCTGAATACGGTAAATTAAATCAGAATGTGCCAGCTTATGCGCCAGTGCCGCATAATCAACATGGCGCGAACTGATACGTTCATGGATATTCTGTGCAGTCAGATAATATTGCAGCAGCATACCAATACTACGCTGCCGGTGCTGCCGGCGCAGACGATAAAACAAAGCAGTACGGCACTGATTAAAACCATTAATCACCGCCGTATTTTTCATTGCCAGCTCAAGTTCCCTTTCTGCAAGCAAATCCACCTCATCCGGGTCAAAAAACTGAGCTTTTACCAGCATATAATCGGCCAGTCTGGCAAAAGAGCCGGCCAGATTGTCCTGCACCGGCCGGTTAGGAAACAGCAGATGCAGCACCAGCGTACACAGACTAAACAAACTGGTACCGCAAACCAGCATAATCGGATTGGTATACCAGGGTAAAAGCGGCGAATAAGTCAGCACCGTATACAGCATCACCAGCAGCGTACCAAAAGCAATCGTGCGGTATCGCACATCAATAGCACCCATCATCGTCATACTGAATGCCGCCCACACCATCAGCAGCGAAAACGCCAGCGGATGCCCGAATGTCCACTGCACCGCAGTAGCAGCCAGAGAAAAATGTATCAGCGTAAAAAACAGATTGCGTAAACGGCCGGTAAATCCATCATCCAGATCCACCAGCCCGCCGGCAATAATTCCCAGAAACAGCGCCGTACTTTCTGCCGTATTGCCCGTATACCATACCCACAGTGCCGCCAGCATCATACTGAGCAGCATCGGTAAATTGGACAGATAACCTGCACGTACCGGAATTGTTCGCATCTAATCGCCTCTAATGACCAGAAAACACAACCTGCCCCATTTTAGCAAGCTGCCGGATAAACCGGACAGATTATTTACAGCATAAAAAAACCGGCTTCAAAAAGCCGGTTTTCCATATACAGACACAATTATTTCTTCTCAGCCTGTGCCTGCCAGGTATCACGCAAAGTTACAGTACGGTTAAATACCGGATTTTCCGCAGTATGATCATAGCGGTCAGTCACAAAGTAGCCCAGACGCTCAAACTGATAGCGCGTTTCCGGTGCCAGCGTATTTGCTACAGGCTCCACCAGTGCATCAATTTCTGTTACCGAGGCCGGATTCAGAAACTCAGTAAAATCACGATACTGACCATCATCACCGCGTACTGCATCCGGACGTTCCACAGTGAACAGCCGGTCATACAGCCGCACCTTAGCCGGCACAGCATGTTCAGTAGACAGCCAGTGAATAACACCTTTCACCTTACGTCCCTGCGGCTTAGAAGCCAGCGTGTCATGGTCTATCGAGCATTTAAGCGACACCACCCGTCCGGACGCATCCTGCACCACTTCCTCACACTTAATCACATAGCTGTAACGCAGGCGCACTTCACCGCCCAGCGTTAAACGCTGCCAGCCTTTAGGCGGCTCCAGCGCAAAATCGTCTGCTTCAATATAAATCGTTTTCGTTAGCGGTATCAGACGCTCGCCCATTTCCGGATGATGCGGATGAAACGGTGCTTCGCGGCTTTGCGTTATCGCCTCATCAAAATTAATCAGCTCAACTTTAATCGGATTGAGCACCGCAATCATCCGAGGTGCCACACTTTCCAGATCTTCACGAATAGCACCTTCCAGAACACTCATATCCACCACATTTTCGCTCTTGGAAATACCTACCCGTTTGGCAAACAGACGCAGCCCTTCCGGCGTATAACCGCGGCGGCGCATACCGGAAATAGTTGGCATACGCGGGTCGTCCCAGCCGGACACATGGTCTTGCACTACCAGCTGATTCAGCTTGCGTTTGGAAGTAATCGAATACAGCAGTTCCAGCCGTGAAAACTCATACTGATGCGGCTGATGCGCAATCGTAATATTCTCCACCACCCAGTCATACAGCGGCCGGTGTGATTCAAATTCCAGCGTACACAGCGAATGGGTAATATTTTCAATCGCATCCGAAATCGCATGCGTATAATCATACATCGGATAAATAACCCATTTATCACCAGTGCGATGATGATGCACGCGGCGGATACGGTAGATTACCGGATCACGCAGATTAATATTGCCCGCAGCCATATCAATTTTCAGCCGCAGCGTTTTACTGCCATCCGGAAACTCCCCATTGCGCATACGGGCAAACAAATCCAGATTTTCTTCTATCGTACGTTCACGATACGGACTGTTTTTACCCGGCTCCGTTAACGTACCGCGATACTGACGCATTTCCTCAGCATCCAGATCATCCACATACGCCTTACCTGCTTTAATCAGCTCCAGCGCATACTCATACAAACGTTCAAAATAATCTGAAGCAAAACGTTCCTCATGCCACTGAAAACCCAGCCACTGCACATCTTCCTTAATCGAGCGCACATACTCATCCGATTCTTTCTCAGGATTCGTATCATCAAAGCGCAGATTACACAAACCATCATAAATATAAGCCAGACCAAAATTCAGGCAAATCGATTTAGCATGGCCGATATGCAGATAACCATTAGGTTCGGGAGGGAAACGCGTAATTACCTGCCGGCATTTCCCGCTTTGCAGGTCTTCCTCAATAATAGAGCGTATAAAATGATTATCGGCAAACTGATCTTTATTAAGCATAGTTCTTCTGAATATGTGCAAATGTGTTTTGCAGAATAAAAACGCCTGAAAACACCAACTAAAAGGTAATAATTATATACCCAATTTATATAAGCAATATACAATTATACTAACCAAAAACGTATCAATTAAACAGTTTAGTAATAATTAAGCAAATACTAAACCAAATCAGATGAAATACAAACAATAATTTACCGATTAATTAAATTCAGCATCCATCACCGGAAAAACCCAAATTGCCTTTGTCTGCCATCGGGCAGACTCAACAGCGACAATACCTACCTGTCAGACGCACACTGCCCGTACCAAATAAAATATTCTTAATATTCAAAGCATAAAAATCCAGCCAGCCGTAAAGCACAGAATACAACACACAAGCTGTAATACCACATCCGTTAAAATGGCATTGCGCCTTCAACACAATTCATTCCGTAAACATATTTTCAGCAAAACATCTTCCGGAAACGAACCGCATCACATCAGCCAGTTACAAAAAGCCATAATAAATCACTGAGCCGCCATAAACCCATGCATACATTAATATCTGCATTAATTTATTTCATATAATAATCAGACTACAAAACAAAGTTTTTATGTACAATTATCAGAATTAAATTTGAAAATTCATTCAAATAAAAATACACACATCTTTACCCGCACGATCAGCAACCCGAAATTTTTATCAACACATGCTTTCTTCCGGTTTCAGTGCCAGACACAATCCGGCATACAACCTGCATAGTTACCATCTTTAGTGCAGGTCTTAATACCGGTAAATAGATATTCAGGCATTAAGAGCACGAATATCCGGCAGGAAGCAACTGATATCAAAGGATTAATCATGGTACGAGTAAACAAATTCAACCGGCAGAATAAATTTAAAAAAATAAACCGGCAACAAACAGGCAGTGATAAACAGCCCCAAAGCAAAGGCAAAATCAGCCCGGAAACACAGACATCTGCACGCACCGCAACCCCTTCCCTGCTTTTGCGCCTGTATCATTACTATTTCAACCCTGATAAAACCGTAAGAAGAAAAAACCGCATAAGCTCACTGCAAACAAGCGCCAGATTCTCCGTATTAATATGTATTGCTTTAATTATCTTTGCATCGGTCAGAAATATTATCAGATTAAAACATGCCAGCATCACCAACACACACACTTTACAGAATTCCGGTATCAAAAATACACCTGCTCCCATCAAAATCCGCAATAGCAGTACACAATCCCGAAACAAAGAGCACAAAATCCGGCAAGAACATCATTAACCAGATAAATTTTTAATAGTCACATACCGTATTATTAGCGAGAGAATAATAACAGAGAAAATAATTTATAATATCAAATAAAACCATCGGCATATCTAACCAATCCGGCAAAATTAACAGCTGAACGTTTTATCTTTATATTCAGGATTTAGCTGTTAATTTATTTTTCCACTGGTCTGTATTCCTATTTATTTTTATTGCTTTATTAAAAATAATTAAATACATCCATCAGCATTTTATGCAAATATATTATCAATAACCAGCACGGAACTGGAGATTTGTTATTATTCAAACGATATTTGCCATATTCACTGCGGATAATAAAACGCCACTGCCCCAATAGAGGAACAATGGCGTTATTTTAATAAAATTCCAGATTCCGGCTATGGCTAAATCAGCCGGCTTTTTTGCAAAGACAACAGTTCAGGCTTGCCGGCGCAAGCTTACTTGCATCGGTAAATTGTCAGCCGGCGACCACAGCTAGCCTGCAAAACTTATTTACTGCTAACCGGCAACTTGCCCTGCTGCTCCAGTTCCTTTATATATTCGGGCAGAATCACCTGCTTAATATTTGCCCGCTCCTGTTTGATTGCATCCATCTTAGCTTTATTGCGCCGGTAATCTGCCATGGATTTAATTGACGGGCGCGGTGTACATAGTTTCTGGCTTTTCGCGAATAGTTCAAACTGTTTTTTTACTACTTCCGGTGCATTTTCCTGTCGGGTACCGTAATCAATAAAAATCTGATTACAGGCCAGAAAATGCACTGTGATATTTCTTACCTTGCCAAAATCATCACCAGCAAATGCTGGCGGTGGTGGTAATGGGATTACTGCGGAATAGTTTTCATAATATTGCCTCATTATACTTTTTTGACTTTCATCAAAATTAACTCCCGGCATATCTAACATACGTGCTTTCCAGCCTGGGTAAGGTAAAACCTCCCAGTTGATACGTGCTGTCATACCCGGTTTCCATTTCGCAGGCAAATAGGCAGCTCCACAAGTAGATCCTCCACCAAAGCGTTTTTTACCAACTTCATAATCGTCAACACCATTAGTATTCGGAATGCAGCCACCATTGATTGAGCCGCCGGAAATATTTTCATAGACGTATACAAGTGCCTCTACCGGCGCGGCATAGGATTTGTTTTTGCCGGAAGTAACGCCGACAAAAGGTTCGAAGCCGCCGCCACAGGAGGTGATGGCGGTAGCCGACAGCAGCAATAAACTTAGCCGAATAAGGCGGCTTGCAGTAAATATTTTTCTTCCAGACATTTAATACTCACTCTATTTTTATTTTAAAAGTTACTACAGATAATATTCAAAGCCCGTTATGTGTCGTCTATTTACCAGTAACCGGCAGTTTTCCCTGCTGCTCCAGTTCCTTTATATATTCCGGCAGGATTACCTGCTTAATATTTGCCCGCTCCTGTTTGATTGCATCCAGTTTGGCTTTATTACGCCGGTAATCTGCCATGGATTTAATTGATGGGCGCGGTGTGCATAGTTTCTCACTTTTCGCAAAAAGCTGGTAATGCATCGGGGTATTTCTGCCTTCTTCTACTGTACCGTAAGTAATATACAATTGATTACAGGCCAGAAAATGCACTGTGATATTCCTTACTTTGCCAAAATCATCACCGGCTGATGGCGGTGGAGGCGGTAAAGGAATTACCGCTGAATGATTTTCATCATATTGATCAATAATAGCTGATTCTTTTTCATCAAAATTCACACCGGGCAAATTTAACATTTTTGGATGCCATTTAGGATATGGTAGCACTCGCCAGTGAATTCGCGCAGTCATACCCGGCTTCCATTTCGCCGGCAGATAGGCAGCTCCACAAGTAGATCCTCCACCAAAGCGTTTTTTACCAACTTCATAATCGTCGACACCATTAGTATTCGGAATGCAGCCACCATTGATTGAGCCACCGGAAATATTTTCATAGACGTATACAAGTGCCTCCACTGGTGCAGCGTAGGCTTTATTTTTACCGGAAGTAACGCCGACAAATGGTTCAAAACCGCCGCCACACGAGGTAATAGCGGTAGCCGATAGCAGTAATAAACTTAGCCGGATAAAACGGTTTACGGTGAATATTTTTTTACCAGACATTTAATGCTCACTCTTCTATTCTTGTTTAAAAAAACACTACAGATAATATTCACAGCCCGTTATATGTCTATTTCCCAGTAACCGGCAGCTTGCCCTGCTGCTCCAGTTCCTTTATATATTCGGGCAGAATCACCTGCTTAATATTTGCCCGCTCCTGCTTGATTGCATCCATTTTTGCTTTATTGCGCCGGTAATCTGCCATGGATTTGATTGACGGGCGCGGTGTGCATAGTTTCTGGCTTTTCGCAAAAAGCTGGTAATGCATCGGGGTATTTCTGCCTTCTTCTACTGTACCGTAAGTAATATACAATTGATTACAGGCCAGAAAATGCACTGTGATATTTGCTACCTTGCCAAAATCATCACCGGCAGACGGTGGCGGAGGTGGTAATGGGATTACTGCTGAATAGTTTTCATAATATTGCCTCATTATACTTTTTTGACTTTCATCAAAATTAACTCCCGGCATATCTAACATACGTGCTTTCCAGCCTGGGTAAGGTAAAACCTCCCAGTTGATACGTGCTGTCATACCCGGTTTCCATTTCGCCGGCAGATAGGCAGCTCCACAAGTAGATCCTCCACCAAAGCGTTTTTTACCAACTTCATAATCGTCGACACCATTAGTATTCGGAATGCAGCCACCATTGATTGAGCCACCGGAAATATTTTCATAGACGTATACAAGTGCCTCCACTGGTGCCGCATAGGATTTGTTTTTACCGGAGGTAACACCAACAAACGGTTCAAAACCGCCGCCGCAGGAGGTGATGGCGGTAGCCGACAGCAGCAATACACTTAGCCGGATAAGGCGGCTAGCGGTGAATATTTTTTTACCAGACATTTAATGCTCACTCTTCTATTTTTGTTTTAAAAAGCACTACAGATAATATTCAAAGCCCGTTATGTGTCGTCTATTTACCAGTAACCGGCAGCTTGCCCTGTTGCTCTAATTCTTTAATGTATTCCGGTAGAATCACCTGCTTAATATTTGCCCGTTCCTGCTTAATTGCATCCATCTTAGCTTTATTACGCCGGTAATCTGCCATGGATTTGATTGATGGGCGGGGGGTACATAGTTTCTGGCTTTTCGCAAAAAGCTGGTAATGCATCGGGGTATTTCTGCCTTCTTCTACTGTACCGTAAGTAATATACAATTGATTACAGGCCAAGAAGTGAACAGTAATATTTCTTACCTTACCAAAATCATCACCGGCAGATGGTGGTGGAGGGGGTAATGGTATTACGGCTGAATGATTTTCATCATACTGAGCTATAATAGCTGCTTCATTTTTATCAACATTTACACCGGGTAAATCTAAACCTCTAGGATTCCACCTAGGATAAGGTAAAACGCGCCAATATATACGTGCAGTCATACCCGGTTTCCATTTCGCCGGCAAATAGGCAGCTCCGCAAGTAGCACCACCGCCGTAGCGTTTTTTACCAACTTCATAATCATCAACACCGTTGGTTCCCGGAATACAGCCACCATTAATCGAACCTCCGGACATATTTTCATAGTTATATTCCAGTGCCTCTACCGGCGCGGCATAGGATTTATTTTTACCTGAAGTAACGCCGACAAAGGGTTCGAAGCCTCCGCCACAGGAGGTAACAACGGTTATCGACAATAACAATAAACTCAGTCGGATAAGGCGGCTTGCCGTAAATATTTTTCTTCCTGACATTTAATGCTCACTCTATTTTTATTTTAAAAGTTACTACAGATAATATTCAAAGCCCGTGATATGTCTATTTACCAGTAACCGGCAGCTTGCCCTGTTGCTCCAGTTCCTTTATATATTCCGGCAGGATTACCTGCTTAATATTTGCCCGTTCCTGCTTAATTGCATCCATTTTTGCTTTGTTACGCCGGTAATCTGCCATGTTTTTTACTATAGGGCGCGGCGTACATAATTTTTCGCTTTTAGCAAAAAGTTTATAATGCATGGGCGTATTTCTGCCTTCTTCTACTGTACCGTAAGTAATATACAATTGATTACAGGCCAGAAAATGCACGGTGATATTCCTTACCTTGCCAAAATCGTCACCGGCAGATGGTGGGGGTGGTGGTAAAGGAATCACCGCTGAATAATTTTCAGCATACTGATCCATAATAGCTGATTCTTGACTATCAAAAACCAATCCGGGTTTATTTAATACTTTTGGTTGCCAATCAGGATAAGGCAAAACCCGCCAGTTAATACGTGCAGTCATACCCGGTTTCCATTTTGCCGGCAGGTAGGCTGCTCCACAAGTAGCACCACCTCCATAACGTTTATGACCTACTTCATTATTAGCTATACCATTAGTTCCGGGAATACAGCCACCATTGATCGAACCTCCTGACAGATCTTCATAATTATATTCCAGAGCCTCTACCGGCGCTGCATAGGATTTGTTTTTACCGGAGGTAACACCGACAAAAGGCTCAAAACCGCCGCCGCAGGAGGTGATGGCGGTAGCCGACAGCAGCAATACACTTAGCCGGATAAGGCGGTTTACGGTGAATATTTTTTTACCAGACATTTGATTCTCACTCTTTTTGGGTTAAACACTGTGATTACTGCATTGTGTATTTAATAATTGATTTCGTAGCTGCATCTCTGATTTCCGCTTTATTCCGGTTTTTGTTATCGTCCTGTTACCGGTACTGCTTACATCTGTCAGTTTTTATGCAATGATATTACCAATATCTGGCGCAGAAACGGAAATTTTTTATTAGTCGAACCGGTATTTACACTGCGGATAATAAAACGCCACTGCACCCGTATGGGAACAATGGCGTTATTTTAATAAAATTCCAGATTCAGGCTATGGCTGAATCAGCCGGCCTTTTTGCAAAGACAACTGTTCAGGCTTGCCGGCGCAAGCTTACTTGCACCGGTAAGTTGTCAGCCGGCGACCATAGCTAGCCTGCAAAACTTATTTACTGCTAACCGGCAGCTTGCCCTGCTGCTCCAGTTCCTTAATATATTCGGGCAGGATTACCTGCTGGATATTGTCACGTTCTTTTTTAATTGCATCCATTTTGGCTTTATTGCGCCGGTAATCTGCCATGGATTTGATTGACGGGCGGGGGGTACATAGTTTCTGGCTTTTCGCAAAAAGCTGGTAATGCATCGGGGTATTTCTGCCTTCTTCTACTGTACCGTAAGTAATATACAATTGATTACAGGCCAGAAAATGCACTGTGATATTCCTTACCTTGCCAAAATCATCACCGGCAGATGGTGGTGGAGGTGGTAATGGTATTACCGCTGAATGATTTTCTTCATATTGATCTATAGCTGCTGATTCTTTTTGGTCAAAATTAACCCCTGGTAAATTTAACATCTTTGGACGCCATCCTGGATAAGGCAGAACTGTCCAGTAAATGCGTGCAGTCATACCCGGTTTCCATTTTGCTGGTAGATAAGCGGCACCACAGGTAGAACCACCACCAAAGCGCTTCTTACCAACTTCATAATCATCGACACCATTGGTATTGGGAATACAACCACCATTAATTGAACCACCATGTACATTTTCATAATTGTATTCAAGAGCCTCTACCGGCGCGGCATAGGATTTGTTTTTACCGGAGGTAACACCGACAAAAGGTTCAAACCCGCCGCCACAGGAGGTGATGGCAGTAGCCGACAGCAGTAATAAACTTAGCCGGATAAGACGATTTACGGTGAATATTTTTTTACCAGACATTTGATTCTCACTCTTCTTGGGTTAAACGCTGTGATTACTGCATTGTGTATTTAATAATTGATTTCATAATTGCATTTGTACCTTCCCCTTTATTCAATTGTTAGCCATTGTATTACTTCCGGCATTTATTCCATATATCAATATATTACACAATTATACGCAGTAGCGCAGTATATTTGTTAACAGCTTAAACAATTAAGCGGCGATGATAAGGATTCTGGCTATGCGCTTTACTCACGTACAGGCAGAGCAGCAGAATAAAACGCCATTGCCCCGGCATGGCGGCAATGGCGTTGCAACAAAGGCAGCGTGAATACAACGCTGCGTGCCGCTTACGGCTACAGCAGCCAGCTTTGCAGTACTTTTTTAATCAATTCGATTTTTTGCGGCGAAATCGCCTGCATCTGCGGCGGAATATTACCGCTTTGCAGCTGCTGCAACAGGCTGGCGATTTCCGGCTGGCTGCGGCTGGCAATGTTTTCCGGCAGATACTGGTTGATTTCCAGATCGCCGAGACCAAGCCGGTTGAGCGCGGATTTACCCATCTGCTCTACTGCCTGATCGTAAATATCGCCGCTGCTGTTGTTGTAAAAAGCCTGCGCAAGGGTTTGCGGATCCTGTGCACCGCTCTCCAGCAAGGCAGTACTGTTTTGCGCGCTGATGCGGCTGTTTTGCTGGTACTGGCTGATTTGCTGGCGTAAATGCTCGGCCAGACTGTCTTTGCTGATGTCTTCCAGACCGGGCGGCTGCATCAGGCTCGCCTGCGGCAGCGCCGCTACCGGATCGGAATAAACGGTCATCCCCTGCTTAAGGGCTTCCTGCAACTGCTGCTTATCCAGTGTGCCGGCTTTAGCCTGCTGCACCGCATTTTCCAGCTGTTTCTGATTTTCGGTAACCTTATCCAGCATTTGTTTCACCTGCTCAGCCTGCTGCTTCAGCTGGGCATTGGACTCTTTCATCTTATCCAGCGCTTTTTGCTGCTCGGTAAGCAGCTCGCGGATTTCATTCAGATTCTTGATGGTTTCATCACTGCTCTGAATAACCTGACCGAGGGTCTTATCGAGAAATTCCTTATCGGTCCACGGCTTCTGCTTGTCATATTCGGCTTTAATCTGCTGGGTGGCGGTTTGCAAATCCTTGGTGAACTGACGCAGCTTTTTCAGATTGTCGGCAGTCGGCAGAATTTTACCGGTATCCGGATCAATAGCCAGTGCCTGATAGTCCTGAGTAAGCAGATTCCATGCGGCTCTGTCTGCATCGGTAACAAACAGCTCGGGATTATTCAGACCAATCAGAATATAGGCCGGATTGCCGTATTTCACGCTCATATAGGCGCTGCGGGCAATCCCGGCTATCCCGACCACGCGATTGGCCAGCAGCACCGGCGACAGCGGTTTATTTGAAAAGCCGCCGCTGAACACCAGACGGTGGGCAAAATAGCTGGTAAACGGTTCGCGGCTTTGCAGCAGCGAATCATGCATAAACCAGGCGCGCGAATCATGAATCTGGTCGTCGAAAATCTGCACCATCTGCGGATAATTGGCGGAATATTTTTCTGCATGGTTTTTCAGCCGGTTGATAATCGCCGTTTTCTCACTCAAATCTGCCTTTTGCAGCCGCTGCCAGATATCCATCACCGAACTTGTAGCCAGTTCGAGGCCGTGGAGATTCTTCTGATAGCGCTGGCGCAGGACATCGAGCAGAGTACCGGTAACCAGTGCGCCTTTATCGGCATTCTTGAACATCTCGCTGATTTCCTGCGTTGAATAATCCCATGGCATTTTGGTTTTATTCTCGCCTTTCTGCCCTTTACCGTCTGCCGGTGCACTACCGCCTGCCGGCGGACCTGAGGCAACAATATTTTTCGCCAGTGGCGGCAGCGGAAGGGTATTGGTATTACCCGATGCAGGCGTTTTAAGATCAGCAACTTTCGCGCCGAAATACAGCTCATCGCCATTATCATGGATGTCTTTGTATTCAGCCGCCTCGTCGTCGTTATTCAGCATATACATGCTGCCGGCAAACAGGGTATCAAGCAGGAAACCGGCGGAGAGCATATTCTCCAGATGAAATTCATGCAGATAATCGGCTTTAAAATCCTTGGCGCCTTCAATCAAGTCCCAGCCATCGTTGCCGGGTACGTAATTTTTATTGATAATGCCATCGAGAAACTCCTGCCGTTTTTCTTTCGGAATATCCTCGAGACCGGCCTGCTTCCACATTTCATCATTATCGGCAACCGGCTTATCGGGGAAATTGCCTTTACCGGCTTCGTTGGCTTCTTTACGCCCCTTATTGATAATATCCGTACGGCCGTTTTTAGTTTCTTTGTCTTCCTTTTCTCCGACGCTGCCATCCTTCGTAAGCTGTAAGCCGAGAAAACGCGCATAGCCGGCGATACCGGAGCGTACCCAGCGCAAAATCCGATAGGCAGTAAAATGATGGACTTGCTTTTGCAGTGCGGTGCTGATATTCGAGGTTTCCAGCGTTTTCAGCCAGGCATTAAAACGCTCCACCATTTCGGGCTGAGTATCAAACTCGCTTTCAGTATCCTTATCCATAAATTCATAGTTACGAACTTGAAAGCGTGGATGCTTCTGCATATCTTTCTTTAAAGCCGGATGATCCTGCCATACTTGCAGAGGCATCCCATGCTGCCAGCAGCGCGCATACATATCATGCAGAGTAATTTGTGACAGCACATGCCCCATACCATAATTACTCTTAAACTGCTCACCGGGCGGATAACCGCCGCCAATATCGGAATGCACACCGGGGTAGATATATTCCTTGAAATTGCCTTTCGGATAGCCGCCGTCAACACAGATACTGTCAACAGAAAAGCTTTTGCGCTGCTCATGCGCGGAAACAAAGTGGTAGCAGTTTTTAATAAAACCGGCGCTGCCGGCGCGCTGCAGCGACATGGTGCCATGCGCCCATGAGCAGTGGCCGGTAACCATAGCCACCAGCGGCGACATACCAACTGTGGCAACGGTATCAAACAAGCCACACATCTCCACATAAATCGGGATACCGAGCAGTTTCAGCTCTATGCCCTCATAGGGTTTTTCTGCTTTCTTATCATCGGCCTTAGCCGGTTTGTTGCCTTTCGGAGCACTGGCGCTCATGGTAGCAGCCTGCGCCTGCACCCGCTGCATGGCGGCTTTGGTAGCGCTGCTGTTTACCGGCGCGGCGGCGGTAGGAGCCGGCTGCTTGGCTTTATCCTTGTCCTGCTCGTCTGATTTGTCTTTGTTTTTCGCCTCGGCTTCCTCTTTGGCTTTAGCCTCTGCCGCAGCACGGTCGTCTTTACGCTGTTTGATGCGCTCTTTCTCCTGCTCCGCCATCAGCTTTTCCAGCTGCTCGCGTGCGTCAGCATTTTCATCACGGTCGAGCAGATAGTCGAGCAGCCAGTTCATAAAGGTGCGCGCCTCGGCGGCACCGCGGGAAAAGCCGACCACATACAGCTTAATTGCATCGGGTAATGGTTTGGAATCCGGGCGCTGCAAGGTATCCAGAAAGCTGTCGAGCTGGCTTTTGCGTCCGGCACGCGAATCCATACCTTTTACCATTTTCTGCGCGGTTTCCAGTGATAACTCTTTTATATTAAATATTTCACTGATACCTAAGCTATCGCAGATACGGGTTAAACCCCAGTTTATCCGTGCCTGGCCGAACTTCGCCAGCGCCTCGCCGAGCATCCCCGGATCATCATCGCCGATTTCCTCAAAGCGGGTGCCGACGCCCTGAATATAATGCTTAAACCAGCCGTATTTAATCATTTCCTTATCACGGTTACTTTCTCCCGGTGTACCGCCGGCACCCATACAGGCATGAAACAGGCGCGCCGCATTGGATGTACGCGGATAAGTATACGGCTTAATCAGCTTTGCCTGCTGAGCAGCGGCATCTTTAAGCGGATCAAGCTGCTCTGGGGTCGGTGGCGTGGCACCGGAAACTACTTTATCGGCTTTTTCATGATTATTGGTGCCATCAAAAAAGAAGTTGATTTTAAGCACTTTCTGGCACGGCTTGGCTTTAGTGCGGTCGACAAAATTATTGTCTTTGCGGTTTTCCTGGATGCTGCTGATGGAAGCCGGCAGGCGGCCACCGGCAGCAGTGGGAAACTCATCCGGTTTAAGCACGCCCGGCCACTGAAATTCAATCGGCTTAATCGTCGGCAAATACGGCTTAAGCTTATCGCCGATCTTTTTTCCGATACTCGGCGGTTTGTCCAGAGGGGGTACTCCCGGCCCGGTTTGCGGCAGAAATTTGTCGTCGGGCTTGTTACCATTCGCTGTTGTATTCGCCGGTGTTTTAGCGCCCGGTTTTTGACCTTGCTGCGAAGCTGCCGGCTTATTCGGCTGGTTTTGCCCGGACTGGGGCTTGTTCGGCTGGTTTTGCCCGGACTGCGGCTTGTTCGGCTGGTTTTGCCCGGACTGCGGCTTGTTCGGCTGATTTTGTCCAGACTGCGGCTTGTTCGACTGGTTTTGCCCGGACTGCGGTTTTTTCGGGTTGGCAGGAGGCGGATGATTGGCAGCATCGGCAGCGTCACCATCCTTATAAATTCCGAAATCATTCTGCTCTGGCGAGTGGCCGGCAGTGATGCTGTCTATACTGATTCCTTTATTGTGCGGATTATTCGGCGTTGGCAGCGGCGCTTTGCCGCCACCCGGCTTGCCCGCTCCTGCGGCACCGGCAGGTTTATCGCCTGCACCCGGCTTACCGCCTGCGGCACCGCCACCGGCAGGCTTTCCGCCTGCACCCGGTTTACCGCCGCCGGCACCTCCCGGCTGCGGAGCACCGGCAGGTGCATTCGGCTGTTTTTTATTATCGTCGTTACTCGCCATAACTGGTTTCCCTCTTTAACTAAGAAATACAAATAAGCTGAGTGCCGGTGGCCGGTAGTACTTCGTATTGTGAGGCAGGCTGATTCTGTTTGCCCGGATGCCGACGCTGCTCCCTGGTCTGTGCATTTATGCCGATATAAGCGCTATCTGAATGCACCATTTCCGTAACCACTTATTTTAACATATTTAATACAATTTCTGTAGTTTTGTTTACATAATTATAAACAAAAACACAATTTAAAAACGCAGCCATACCGGCAAGCTGCGGTATGGCTGCGAAAAATTAAATGATATTTTATTTACTCGGCGTAGGTAATTTGCCCTGCTGCTCGAGTTCTTTAATATATTCCGGCAAGATTACCTGCTTAATATTTGCCCGTTCCTGCTTGATTGCATCCATTTTTGCTTTATTGCGCCGGTAATCTGCCATGGATTTGATTGACGGGCGCGGGGTACATAGTTTCTGGCTTTTGGCAAAAAGCTGGTAATGCATCGGGGTATTTCTGCCTTCTTCTACTGTACCGTAAGTAATATACAATTGATTACAGGCCAGAAAATGCACTGTGATATTCCTTACTTTGCCAAAATCATCACCGGCAGACGGTGGAGGGGGGGGTAATGGTATTACTGCTGAATAGTTTTCATCATATTGATCAAGAATAGCTAATTCTTTAGGATCCCTAACCATTCCAGGGACATTTAGTCCTCTGGCATGCCAGCCCGGATAAGGCAATACACGCCAGTATATACGTGCAGTCATACCCGGCTTCCATTTCGCCGGCAAATAAGCTGCACCACAAGTTGCACCGCCACCATAACGTTGTTTGCCAACTGCATAATCGTCTATTCCCGGTGTTTTGGGAATACAACCACCATTGATTGAGCCGCCGGACATATTTTCATAGTTGTATTCCAGTGCCTCTACCGGCGCAGCATAGGATTTGTTTTTACCGGAAGTAACGCCAACAAAGGGTTCGAAACCTCCGCCACAGGAGGTAACCGCAGTTACCGACAGCAGTAGTAAGCTCAGCCGGATAAGACGGCTTGCCGTAAATATTTTTCTTCCAGACATTTGATTCTCACTATTCTTAAATTGATACGGTATTTTTATGCAATATTCGGTGTTAACTTTGTATTAGCAGCCGTGTCTGATTTGCCGGCTTTATGCCGGTTTTGGTTGATGGTATCGCTTCCGGCTTTTACTACCTATATCAATATTTTACACAATTACCACTACCGGCGCAGAATATTATTTACATTAATATGCTGAATATAATTAATTTTCCGAACTAAGACATTATTTATGTATATATTAATTTTTTACAGCATAATATTGCGATATTCTGGTTTTTATTTAGTTTTATGGCTATGCGGGATTAATTCCGTTGTGGTGAAAGTGTCGGTTGCAGCGCCGGCGATGGCTATCACTGTTGCCGTTGCCAAATCAACCGGCGCACTAAGCAGCAAAAACCGCCAGTCTATTTACCAGTAACCGGCAGCTTGCCCTGCTGCTCCAGTTCCTTTATATATTCGGGCAGAATCACCTGCTTAATATTTGCCCGTTCCTGCTTGATTGCATCCAGTTTAGCTTTATTACGCCGGTAATCCGCCATGGATTTGATTGACGGGCGCGGTGTGCATAGTTTCTGGCTTTTCGCAAACAATTTGTAATGCATTGGCGTATTTCTGCCTTCCTCGACTGTACCGTAAGTAATATACAATTGATTACAAGCCAGAAAATGCACTGTGATATTTGCCACCTTGCCAAAATCATCACCGGCAGATGGTGGTGGAGGTGGTAATGGTATTACTGCGGAATAGCTTTCATCATATTGATCAATAATAACTGACTCTTTACGATCAAAAACTAATCCTGGTTTATCTAATACTTTTGCGCGCCAACCTGGATAAGGAAAAACCCGCCAGTTTATACGTGCTGTCATACCCGGTTTCCATTTCGCCGGCAAATAGGCAGCTCCACAAGTAGCACCACCACCGTAACGTTTTTTGCCCACCTCATAATCATCTACACCATTAGTACCGGGAATACAGCCACCATTGATTGAACCACCATCTATATTTTCATAGACGTATACAAGTGCCTCGACCGGCGCAGCATAAGCTTTGTTTTTGCCGGAAGTAACGCCGACAAAAGGTTCGAAGCCTCCGCCACAGGAGGTAACCGCGGTTACCGACAGCAGTAGTAAGCTCAGCCGGATAAGGCGGCTTGCCGTAAATATTTTTCTTCCAGACATTTGATTCTCACTATTCTTAAATTGATACGGTATTTTTATACAAAATTCGGTGTTAACTTTGTATTAGCAGCCGTGTCTGTTTTTTCTGCTTTATGCCGGTTTTAATTGATGGTATCGCTTCCAGCTTTTATTACATATCAATATTTTACACAATTACAGCTACCGGCGCAGGATATTGTTTACATTAATATGCTGAATATAATTAATTTTCCGGACTAAGACATTATTTATGTATATATTAATTTTTTACAGCATAATATTGCGATATTCTGGTTTTTATTTGTTTTTATGGCTATTCCGGTTTCATTCCGTTGTAGTGAAAGTGCCGGTTGCAGCGCCGGCGATGGCTGTTACTGTTGCCAAATCAACCGGCGCACTAAGCAGCAAAATCTACCAGTCTATTTACCCGTAACCGGCAGCTTGCCCTGCTGCTCGAGTTCCTTTATATATTCCGGCAGGATTACCTGCTTAATATTTGCCCGCTCCTGCTTGATTGCATCCATTTTGGCTTTATTACGCCGGTAATCTGCCATGGATTTGATGGATGGGCGCGGCGTACATAGTTTCTGGCTTTTCTTAAATAGTTCAAACTGTTTCTTTATTGCCTCACGGGTATCATCGTCTGTAGTACCGTAATCAATATATAACTGATTACAGGCCAGAAAATGGACAGTGATATTACTTACTTTGCCAAAATCATCACCGGCAGACGGTGGCGGAGGTGGTAATGGGATTACTGCTGAATAGTTTTCACTGTATTGCTGAATTGTTGCCCGTTCTTTTTCGTCAAAATTTAATCCAGGCAGATTTAATACTCTGGCATGCCAACCCGGATAAGGCAAAACCCGCCAGTTAATACGTGCCATCATACCCGGTTTCCATTTTGCCGATAGATAAGCTGCTCCACATGTAGAACCACCACCATAACGTTTTTTACCTACCTCATAATCATCTACTCCAGGGGTATTCGGTATACAACCACCATTGATTGAACCACCGGAAATATTTTCATAGACGTATACAAGTGCCTCCACTGGTGCAGCATAAGCTTTGTTTTTACCGGAAGTAACGCCGACAAAAGGTTCGAAGCCTCCGCCGCAGGAGGTAACCGCGGTAGCCGACAGCAGCAATAAACTCAGCCGGATAAGGCGGCTTGCCGTAAATATTTTTCTTCCGGACATTTGATTCTCACTATTCTTGGATTGATACAGTATGTTTATGCAAAATTCGGGGTTAACTTTGTATTAGCAGCCGTGTCTGATTTGCCGGCTTTATGCCGGTTTTGGTTGATGGTATCGCTTCCGGCTTTTATTACATATCAGTATTTTATACAATTACAGCTATTAGCGCAGAATATTGTTTACATTAATATGCTGAATATAATTAATTTTCCGGACTAAGACATTTTTATGTAGATGTTAAGTTTTTTACAGCATAATATTGCGCCAGTCTGGTTTTTATTTATTTTTATGGCTATGCGGGATTCATTCCGTTGTGATGAAATTGCCGGTTGCAGCGCCGGCGATGGCTGTCACTGTTGCCAAATCATCCGGCGCACCAAGCAGCAAAATCTGCCCGTCTATTTAGCAGTAACCGGCAGCTTGCCCTGCTGCTCCAGTTCCTTTATATATTCCGGCAGAATTACCTGCTGGATATTTGCCCGCTCCTGCTTGATTGCATCCATTTTGGCTTTATTGCGCCGGTAATCTGCCATGGATTTGATTGATGGACGCGGAGTGCATAGTTTCTGGCTTTTCGCAAAAAGCTTATAATGCATGGGCGTATTTCTGCCTTCCTCAACTGTACCATAAGTAATATACAATTGATTACAGGCCAGAAAATGCACTGTGATATTCCTTACCTTGCCAAAATCATCACCGGCAGATGGTGGTGGAGGTGGTAATGGGATTACTGCTGAATAGTTTTCATAATATTGCCTCATTATACTTTTTTGACTTTCATCAAAATTAACTCCCGGCATATCTAACATACGTGCTTTCCAGCCGGGGTAAGGTAAAACCTCCCAGTTAATACGTGCTGTCATACCCGGCTTCCATTTCGCCGGCAGGTAGGCAGCGCCACAAGTAGCGCCACCCCCGTAACGTTTTTTGCCCACCTCATAATCATCTATACCATTAGTCCCGGGAATACAACCACCATTAATTGAACCACCAGAGATATTTTCATAGACGTATACAAGTGCCTCCACCGGCGCAGCATAAGCTTTGTTTTTACCGGAAGTAACGCCGACAAAAGGCTCAAAACCGCCGCCGCAGGAGGTAATGGCGCTAGCCGACAGCAGTAATAAACTCAGCCGGATAAGGCGGCTTGCGGTGAATATTTTTCTTCCAGTCATTTAATGCTCACTTTATAGATACAAAAGACAATATTAGTTTCTGTGGCCTACAGATTTAATCAATAATAGATAGCGGACTATCATCCGATAAATGTGCTTACTGTATTTTATCTGCACTAAATCTGTTTGTTATTGAATTAAACAAACAGTATAGCAATGGATTAATCATATTGAGCAATGCTAATTCACTCTCAACAGATTGAATATTATATTTAATTTTTACTGATGAAGGTTTGATTTATGTCGAAAATTTGTATATGAATCAATTTATTAAGATTGATGGAATTGATATTTCTTCTTTAGGACTGGTTGTTGAAATAATTTCGATAAAGTTGATTATAAATAATTAATAAGGATCGTTGAAAGACGCGCCGGCTCTCTGTAATCATTAATATATAATTAAAATGTATCTGTTAATCATTTGATATATAAATGAAAATATTCAGGACTATAATAGTGACCTGATTGTTAAAATTTTTTCGATATGTAACAAAATGTATAACTCAGAATATTAAGCTGAATTAATGATGAATTTTATAAAAAATTTATTTTGTTCTTATCTTACTCGGATTTGCTGGGTTTATTTCAGCCGCAGATAATTGGGTTGCTTCACTTTTTTTTACCCGATATTTCAGTGGATTTTGGCAGCCCTATTTCTCAGGCAAGTATTATTTTAACTGCATATCTCGTTCCATATGGTGTGCTGCAACCGTTTTATGGCTTTTATAGTGATTGGTATGGCTGTAAGTAAATACTATTACTCCTCTTCAGAAGCAGAATTAATTAAATGTTTAGAAAAAATTTTTTATATCAGTCAATCTGAGTTAAATAGATCGCAGCAGAAATTTTTAATGCATTTTCAAATTGGTATGAAGACAAAGAGTACATCGGTAATTGCAAAAAATAAACTTAAAAAATCTAATAAAGAATTTATTAAATATCGTGATTTACAGGGTGACTTTGCTTATTCGTTAGGGGGTGGAGCAATTGGTAATGCTCTAAATATGTTAAAATACACTTATTTAGCTGAACTAAATTTTCAACGAACAAAACAACTTGATCTTTATTGGTCTGATTGTTTGTAACTGCTATAAAATTTTTTCTTCTTATTGTTATTGCATAAAAATAAAGTTATATATTGTTATTCTTAGTATGTAATAAGACATTCAACAAAAGATTGATATAGTTATGAAACTCACTTTTTTAGGAACAAGCTCAGGTTCACCAACCGCCGAGCGCAATGTAAGTAGTATTATGCTCGATCTCCGACAAGAAAGAGGGCGATTATGGCTTTTTGATTGTGGTGAGGCAACTCAAATGCAAATGCAGAAAGCAAAATTCAGCTTAGCCAAATTAGAGATGATATTTATAACACATTTGCATGGTGATCATCTGTTTGGTTTACCAGGTGTTTTAACTACACGTTCATTAACTCAAAATCAATCGGAACTAACTTTGATTGGCCCTAAAGGTATCAAACAATTTATTCAAACTGTGATTGATATTAGTTATTCCTGGATAACTTATCCTTTAAACATTATTGAACTTGATCAAGATGGTTTGGTATTTGAAGATACTAAATTGCGGGTTGAAGCCAAATTATTAGCGCATCGGGTACCTTGTTTTGGTTATCGTGTTATTGAAAAGGATTCATCACCTGTCTTAGATATCGACAAATTACAGCAAGATAATATTAATCCTGGTCCACATTATGCCTATTTAAAAGAAGGTAAAACAGTAACACTAGCTGATGGCCGTGTCATTGATGGTCGTAATTATCTTGGTGATTTTAAACAAGGGAAAAAACTGGCTATTTTAGGTGATACAGTACCTTGTGATGCTTCAATTGAATTAGCTAAAGATGTTGACGTACTTGTGCATGAAGCAACGCATGAAAGTGCATTAGGACAAAAAGCAATTGAGCATGGTCATTCTACCACTGTTCATGCAGCCACGATTGCTAAACAAGCCAATGTTAAAAGATTGATTATAACGCATATAAGCCCCCGATATTCTCTCAATGACAATGCTAAATTAGTTAATGAGGCTAAGAGCATTTTTATCCATACTGAAATCGCAACTGATTTTGCTACGTTCCAAGTATAGAAGAATATGCCGACATTATCGGCTAGTTTGCTGATGTTTCAATTAGTAATAAAATTTCGCAAGAAAAGCTCATTGAGCCTGAAATTTATAGATTTTGTAAAAAATATTCAGGAGTCTGTACCGTTTCATTTTTTATTCAGAATAAAATCATTAAATACCCATTACTTTAGGAAAATAAGAAATATGCAGTATATTTCTTAATTTTTATCCAGAGCAGATTTTATTTAGTAATAAGCTTGGATGAACTTTAATGATCTGTTTTAAATTAGCATTCCTAATTTTTTCATCCAGTTCACATAATCATCTGCACTTTTATCTATATCTTTTTGTGTAATTTTATCGGGATAGTCTGGCTCATTATTTGCGCCATAAATTGCAAAAACGGGCTGATAATCAGCCTTAACGTAATTTATTGTTAATTCAAAGGGGCTGAGAATTTGCTCAAGTGTATATTTATAATGTCCTGTTTGAGAATAGTCCGCTTTCTTTATACCTGCCGAAACAGCTAAACCAATTTTCTTACTTTTTAATTTATCGCCTAAGGCACCAAATGCCCATCCGTAAGTGAAAACGTCATCTAACCATTGTTTTAATAATGGTGGACAATTAAACCAATATATCGGAAATTGAATTACCAAATTTTGATGATTTTCAATTAAGTTTTGTTCGAAACCAGAGTCTATTTTATAAGAGGGATAGTAAGAATATAAATCATGTATGGTTACTTGTTCATGATACTGATTTAATCTATTAACCCAGCATCGGTTAACACTTGAAGAGGCTAAGTGAGGATGAGCAACAATCACTAAAGTGCGTTTCATTGTTAAATATTCCTTCTATATTTTTATCAATAATTAAGTCATACTAATATTAATACGATTAATTTTGAAGTACGGTAATTACTGTTATGTACTATCTTTATGGAAAGTATCTACATGGAAAATCATCATTGTGCCGAAGATCATTTTGAGGATAGTGGATTTAATTACACTCTCTCAATGATTCGAGGTAAGTATAAAATTGTTATTCTTTATTGGTTAAACGAAAATCAACCCTCAATGCGATTCAATGAACTTAAACGAAGCATTAATCATATTTCTTTTAAGACACTGAGTAATACCCTAAAAGAGATGGAAAAAGATAAATTAATTTTTAGAAAAGAATATCCGCAAATTCCACCTAAAGTGGAATATGGGTTATTAGAACGAGGTAAATCTTTAGTTCCTATTTTAGATATGCTTTGCCAATGGGGAAATAATCATAAAAATGACTCATTATCATAATCTGAAAAAACTTTATCCGCCGACATTGTCGGCGTATTTA
This sequence comes from Snodgrassella alvi wkB2, assembly GCF_000600005.1. Classification (NCBI taxonomy): domain Bacteria; kingdom Pseudomonadati; phylum Pseudomonadota; class Betaproteobacteria; order Neisseriales; family Neisseriaceae; genus Snodgrassella; species Snodgrassella alvi. The sequence goes on along the minus strand of NZ_CP007446.1, from coordinate 451,517 downwards.
TATGACTAAAGGCAGAATTTGGTGGCGGAAGGATTGGTAATCCTGGAAGCTTTAAATTATCAAATTCTATTTATGGTATTTCTTTGCCTGATCTTTATTCCTCTGCTGATTACAATACGCAGTAAAGATATATAAATCAATATATCAGACTATATTTAAGCTTTAGTATCAATGTGATAGCTGATGTCGATGCAGTTATACGGAATTCTTGCATAATCAGTTTGTTTGTTTATCCTGAGTTTATTGTGTTATCGATATAGCGGTATTTTTAGGTGTATGGATTTTCTATATAAGTTTTAGCGATAAGCACGGATATGCGGCTATTGTTCAGAAAATAAGATTTCTGCTGTGTCTGATAGTGATACACGGAAAAAAACAGTGTCCTATATCCGCTGGATTAAGCGGTATTATTATAAATGGAACATTGCTTGAAGATGCCGGATTGACGGTGAATGCAGGCTCTGCCCTGCTATCAGGAAAAATTTTTATCCGGCGGTATAAATCATACCTGTTGCGACTGGGCTGATACAAAAAAAACGCCACCGCATTTTTGAAAAATGAAGTGGCGCTTATTACTGCACTATATAGTTATAAGTGTTAGTTATAATTATATATTTTTGTATGTCTATGTTATTTACTTTTAACTTATACTAAATAAATTTAATCCGTACAGCAAGTGTTTTTTTCAGTTTTATGCTTTAGTTGCGATTTTAAAATTATAGTGTTGGAAAGTAACTACAGTATAACGGGTACAGTAATAATTACAGACGAAACTATCACTATATACTGGTACGTGTATGCTCTAAATTGCAGCAATAACACAAAAAAAACCAAATTCAGCAAGAATTTGGTAAGGAAGTTTATGGCAATAATGGTTTTTAGTATGTGTGTGTTCAGTTGTTTATGGTTTGTTGTTGCGGAGTATGTAAGTTAAGCGATTTAATTGTCCAGTCGCGAATACGCTGTACCAGCTCGGGGTTTTGTTCCAGTTTCTGACCATAGCTCGGTATCCATTCATGCAGTTTTTGCTTCCATTCGCCGCTGACTTTATCGGCAAAGCAGTGTTCGAGTAATTCAAGCATAATGGATACGGAAGTAGAAGCACCCGGAGATGCGCCTAACAGGGCAGCCAGTGTACCATCGGTAGATTTTACCAGCTCAGTACCAAACTGTAGCACGCCACCTTTTTGCGGATCTTTTTTGATTACCTGTACGCGATTGCCGGCAACGGCCAGATGCCAGTCTTCATCGCGGGCTTCGGGATAAAAGGTACGTAATTCCTGCATGCGGTCGGTAAAGCTTAATCGTACCTGCTGTATCAGGTAATGCTCAAGGGCGAAGTTATGTACGCCGACGGTGAGCATGGGGCAAATATTGGCAAAATTCAGGGTCTGGAACAGATCTTTAAATGAGCCGCATTTGAGAAATTTGGTGGTAAAGCCGGCAAAAGGACCAAAAAGCAATGCATCTTCGCCATCGATAACCCGTTTATCAAGATGCGGCACACTCATCGGCGGGGCGCCGACTGATGCTTTGCCATATACTTTGGCATTATGCTGTCTGACAATTTCGGGATTTTTACATACCAGCCACTGACCGGATACGGGAAAGCCGCCGTAGCCTTTGCTGGCCTCAATCTGGCTCTTCTGCAGCAGTCTGAGGGAGCCGCCACCTGCGCCAATAAATACAAAGCGGGCAGATACTTGTTGACAGGTTTGATTAGTTAAATCTTTGATTTTCAGGTGCCAGCGGCCATTCTGCTGTTTCAAGTCGATAATTTCGTGCTGCAGATGCAGTTGACAGCCGTGACTGGTGAGGTTGTTAATCAGGATGCGGCTTAAGGCGCCGTAATTGACATCGGTACCCAGATCCGACCAGGTAACGGCTATCGGCTCGCTGTTATCCCGCCCCTGCATCATGAGCGGCACCCACTGGCTAATCTGCTCTTTATCTTCGGTATAAACCATATCCTGAAACAGGCAGTATTGCTGCAAGGCGGCAAAACGTTTACGCAGAAAAGCAACATCAGTTTCACCGCGTACAAGGCTCATATGCGGCACACTGCGGATAAATTCACTGGGATTGGCAATCATGCCGGCATCGACAAGTGATGCCCAGAATTGTTTGGACAATTCAAACTGTTCGATAATTTTAATTGCTTTGGATACTTCGATTGTGCCGTCTTTCAGCTCAGGGGTGTAGTTGAGTTCGCATAGGGCTGAATGACCGGTACCGGCATTATTCCATGCATCTGAGCTTTCTGTAGCCACTCCAGCGAGACGTTCGTAGATATTAATCTGCCAGTCTGGCTGTAACCCCTTAAGAAAGGTTCCCAGTGTCGCGCTCATTATGCCGGCGCCGATTAATACTACGTCTGCTGAGCTATCGCTATTGGTGTTTTTCATAACGCAAACTCTTTTCTCTTCTCTTCAGGCTACTCTGATTAAATGTTTATCTGGAAGTTCGCACACGGAGTAATCAATATTGGTGTGATTTACTTGTTTTTGACTTAAATCATTGACAATAACAAGTGGTTAATTTAAGCACTTTTACTAACAGGCAGCAATAGCAAAATACGGTATATACCAGACTCTATGGCTTTTTATTAACTATTTTATTGTTTATTAAGAAAATTGTTTTTTATTAGCATGACAATGCTATTTTATAGTAACAGCAAATGATTATATCTTTATTGTTTTAAATTAATTTTTATATATTTTTATACAAATTTTTACAAATCAATAACAAGGGTATTATAACTATGCCGGCTATGACCGCTGCGGTTATGGCTATTTTTTTCTGTGCCTATTGTTGCAAACGGCTTACACACAGCGCACTGATGGCGGCGGCCAGTGCATTAAACAGTATCGGTATCCAGTCCAGCGGCCAGCTAAATAGCCAGTTTTGCAGGAGTGCGACTGAAAAGGCAATAATGGCGGCGGCTGCGGCTGCGCCGAGCAGAAAGCGCGGCAGACGCCAGACAAAATAAGAGCAGAATACGGCCGCCAATAGTGAAGGGACTAACGCAAAAAGCATGCAGCCACAGATAAGTACAAGAATAAGCTTGATATCATTGAAATTAAGTAAGCTGATCTGCATCAAGGGCAGTTCACTATTGGCGCGCCAGTAAAATAATATAGTACAGAATAAAGCGGTGATGATTACACTGCTTAGCGTTTGCAGCATAATTGCGGGCAGTCTGGCCAAAGCTGATGGATGATGGGTATGGATCTGCCTGTGCTGCATGATGCTGTCCCGTTCTGACCGGCCGGCTAACAGGAGCCGGCTTGTGTTATTCAGTGTACCTGACAATGCCGTATGCAAGTATGCTGTTTGGTGTTAAGTATCTCTGACTACTCCGGCATGATACTAGATACTTTACCGCAGCCGGTGCAGAAAAAGCCAGTGATTAAGCTTCGCTGGCACCAAATAACAGATTTTCTTTAATCGCACGGATTTTGTCCCGAATCTGTGCTGCCTCTTCAAACTGTAAATCACGTGCAGCAGCCTGCATGGCTTTTTCCAGTTTGGCGATTTCTTTAACAGCATCATCTTCGTTATGGATTTCTCCGACTTTGAGTTTGCTGCGACCTCGCCCTTTGCTGCCGTTTTCATCGTGGTAAACGCCATCTATCAGGTCGCGTACCTGTTTTTTAATTTGCTGAGGCACGATACCGTGTTCTGCATTAAAGGATATCTGACGGGCACGGCGGCGCTCGGTTTCGTCTATGGCGGCTTTCATGGAATCGGTAATTTTATCGGCATACAGTATAGCTTTACCGTTAACATTGCGTGCAGCGCGACCTATGGTCTGAATCAGGCTGCGGTGACTGCGCAGAAAACCTTCTTTATCCGCATCCAGAATTGCCACCAGTGAAACTTCGGGAATATCCAGCCCTTCACGCAGCAGGTTAATGCCTACCAGTACATCAAACAATCCCAGACGCAGGTCACGAATGATTTCTACCCGTTCGACGGTATCAATGTCACTGTGCAGATAGCGCACTTTTACACCCAGCTCGGCGTAGTAATCGGTAAGCTGTTCGGCCATGCGTTTGGTCAGCGTGGTGACCAGCACGCGCTCGCCCAGCTCGCGGCGGATATTGATTTCCGAGAGTAAGTCGTCTACCTGTGTAGCCACAGGACGGATAATGATTTCCGGATCCACCAGACCGGTGGGTCGCACCACCTGCTCGACTACCTGACCGGCATGTTCTTCTTCATATTTCGCCGGTGTAGCCGACACAAATATGGTTTGCGGCATCACCCGCTCAAATTCATTGAATTTTAACGGCCGGTTATCCCGCGCAGACGGCAGGCGAAAGCCATAATCCACCAGATTCTGCTTACGTGAAGCATCGCCCTTGTACATACCGCCAATCTGGCTGACGGTAACATGGCTCTCATCGATAAACATCAGTGCATTTTTGGGCAGATAATCCATTAATGTAGGCGGCGGCTCTCCTTCCGGTTTGCCGGAAAAGTGGCGTGAGTAGTTTTCAATACCTTTGCAAAAGCCCATTTCATAGAGCATTTCCAGATCAAAGCGGGTGCGCTGTTCAATGCGCTGCGCTTCGACCAGTCGTCCTTCATGGGTAAACCATTTAATCCGGTCGCCCAGTTCCTGTTTGATGTTTTCGCATGCCCGCAATACGGTTTCGCGCGGGGTAACATAGTGGCTGGACGGGAATACGGTATAGCGCCCGACCCGCTGTTGCAGGCTGCCGGATATCGGGTCGAACAGCTGCATGCGGTCTACTTCGTCGTCAAACAGGCTGACACGCAAAGCCAGCTCAGAGCTTTCCGCGGGAAAAATATCAATCACATCACCGCGCACGCGGAAAGAACCACGGGCAAAGTCGATATCACCACGCTCATACTGCATGGCTACCAGACGTGCGATGATATCGCGCTGGTCAATTTTCTGCCCTTCTTTCAGGTGCAGAATCATCTGGTGATATTCATTAGGGTCACCAATACCATAAATGGCAGATACGGTTGCCACAATCACCACATCCTGACGCTGCATCAGGCTTTTGGTGGCACTCAGACGCATCTGCTCGATATGCTCGTTAATGGCCGAATCTTTTTCAATGAACAGGTCTCGGCTGGGCACATAGGCTTCCGGCTGATAGTAATCATAATAGGAAACAAAATACTCGACTGCGTTTTCCGGAAAAAACTCGCGCATTTCCGCATACAACTGGGCGGCAAGCGTTTTGTTATGCGCCATGATAATCGCCGGCCGGCCGCTTTGCGCAATCACATTGGCCATGGTGAATGTTTTACCGGAACCGGTAACGCCGAGCAGAGTCTGGCCGGACAAACCGTCTTCCAGCCCCTCCAGCAATCCTTTGATTGCAGCCGGCTGATCACCGGCAGGGGGAAATGGCTGGTGCAGTTTAAACACACTACCCGGATACTGAATAACATCCATAAGTTTGTAACCTAAATTAAATTCAACTCAGCAAAAAATCACGGCTGAAACAGCCAAAACCGCCGGCAGCGGTTTTGGCTTATAAATAAGGCCATTACAGGTAAAAAGCAAGTTTGAACATAATGCTTTATATCACTTCTGCTTGCTGAAATACCGGCTTCTGCCAGACTTTACTTTTTATGGTGGTTTTCTAACAAATCAGTTATTTAATCAGAAAGTTAATATTCCACAGCAGCCAATCAGGCATATTATGCCGAGCCTGCCCTGCCGGCCGGTGGTTTTGCGTTGAACGACAGCAGGCAATAGATGGTTGGCGTAATCATACTGCGCCCTGTCTGGCCGTGTTGTAAAACCCGCAAAGGGTATATTTTTATGCGCCTTTCCGGATTGATTTCTGTATTACAACCATTCAGAAATATTATAATGAAATCATTGATTACACCAACCAGAATAACCGGTGAGTACCGGCAGAATATTGCTATACAGGGGGAAAAGTATTATGGGTAAACTTAGTCTGAGCAAATGCCAGCCAATCGAAATTGATGCCGACAATCCGTTTAAAAACGATGCACTGGGCAGAGAGGAAAATATCACCGTTCTGACTCAATTTATTACCAGCTTTAAACAGTCTATTGTACTGTGTATTGATGGTGGCTGGGGACAGGGTAAAACCACCTTTATCAAAATGTGGCAACAGTATCTGAAGAATCAGCATATTCCTACAATTTATTTCAATGCATGGGAAAGTGATTATACTGACGATGCTTTGATTGCGCTGATTGGGGAAATTAGTTTATCTATAGAAAAATTAAAAGTTCAGGATAAAACTGAGGCCGAAAAAATAATTACCCGTATCTATGAATATACAGCCAATCTTACTAAAGTTGTTTTACCTTCTATTACTAATCTAAGTATTAAAGCTATTACAGGTGGTTTAACCAGTGCTGATGAATTATCTAAAACCTTAGGTGCATTGGGGGAATCCCTGGTGAAAGAACAGATTAAAAAATACGAAGAATCCCGGAGAACTTTAAGCAAATTTAAAGAAGAATTAAGTAAACTGGCAAAATGCTATGCCGATGGCGATAAACAAAAGCCGTTGGTAATTTTTATAGATGAACTGGATCGCTGCCGTCCTGATTTTGCAATTGAGGTACTGGAAAAAGCCAAGCATTTGTTTAATGTCGATAATATTATTTTTGTACTGGCGACGGATAAAACTCAGCTTGGTCATTCTATCAGGGCTGTGTACGGTCAAGGGCTGGATGTTAACGGCTATTTGCGCCGGTTTATTGATTTTGATTATTTTCTACCACAATCAAATCAACCATATATACTTTATTTAATGAATAAATTTTCACTTGGAAAGTATTTTCAAACAAAAGACACAAACGTACCGGCTAGTGAATTTTTAGTAGACATTGTTCACAAATACACATTAAGCTTAAGAGAACAAGAATCTCTTTGTAATATTTTCAATGTTGTTATTAGAACGAAAATTAATATTCGTTTAAAAAATTGGACACTTATTACATTTATCTTTTTAATTATATTAAAATTAAAATTTCCGGATATTTATAAAAATTTGGATAATACAAATATTAGTGATTTTCTTGATGAAACAATAAAAAATATTGATTCACATTGTACTTCAGATGATAATAATTCTAATTATTACTTAGAATTATTAGAAATTTTATTTTTAGAACTTTTAAGATCATTACCATATATTTATAATTCAAATTTATTAGAAGATGTAATTGAGCAAAATGCAAAAAAATTTAATTTTGATGAAAATAAAATAGAAAGACTAATTGACATTGCATTTGAATATGAATACGGAAAACTTAAAATAAATTTACAAATGCTGTTAAACATAAAAAAAGCCATTGAAATTTCTAATTCATTTAAAATTAATTAATTTTCCGGATAGGTACTTATCTACATTTTTTATCTTTTTTACGAATAAAGAATTAATATCTGAAATATTGAAACCTGCTGGCAAAAATAAAATTTGAATAAAAAAACCGCCATACAGGCGGTTAAATATTTATTTTTTCGGTGTACGTTTAGAATAATCAATGGCTTTGTAATAATCTGCGCCACTACCTGCCGGCGGTTTGGCTGCCTTTTTAAGACAGGCATTAATCACTGTTTCATCATTCAGTCTGAACTGTTTACTGTCCAGTTTACCGCTTAAGGCCTGATTTTTGATTTTTTTAGCGATATTGATTAAATCCTCACGTGACATAAAACCGGTCAGATTATAAATCCGGTTCTCTGCAATTTCCTTTTCAAGGCCGTTTCTTTTTATCAGATTATAATATTGCAGCATGCCATTATTCAGATATTCTTCTGGCGTCCCTTTCAGAAACGCCGCTCTGATTTCGGTGGAAACAACATTATCGGCAGCAGATAAAGATTTCTGCCCTTTATAGGCCATGTCATACTGATTGTTGGCTGTGGATACAAAAGCTTTTAACGTAATGCACTGCGGTGGCAGATCATTCACATCGCTGGTTTCATAATTGTATTCTTTGGCAGCGGCACCGGCGGATATACAAAAAAATAAAACTGAGGTAAGCAGCAGTTTGTTCATACAGTTTTCCTGGTTAATCAGATATTGCTTTAACTTTATTTATCAAATCAGATAAAGCCAGAGCTTTTATTCAGACAGCAGACAATAAAGCTTAAATTCTGTTTCTCTTAATTTATGATAACTTCACAATAAAGATATCATTAAATCATTAATGTTTAAAGATATAGTGTGTATGGTAAATAAGTTTTATATTTTTTTGTCTGCCGAAGTCATTTTCTCTGCATATTGTGCTGATTAATTACCGAATGGTTTCAGTGGTCGGATTAGCAATTTTTAGATAAATCTGAATAGCTTTGCTGGTGTATCCCAGAGTATATTGTGTGTCAGCTGTTTATCCTGCAACAGCATATTCAGCTGCGTAGACAGATAATCAGGGGTAATCTGCTGTTCAAATTGGGTATGCGGCCAGTCGCTTCCCCACATCAGCCGATGGCTGCCCAGATTTTCTACTAATAAAGGGATAGCAGAAGCAAAGAATTTGTGACCTTCTGCTGCGGCAGCACTAATCCGGTATGCTCCCGACAGTTTGCACCATATCATTCCGCTACGCCCCCACTCGAGCAACTGCTGAAAACCATAATCGCGGGCAGGCTGACAATCCGAAGGCCGGCCGAAATGATCAATCACCACTTTCACATCTTGTTTGAGCAGTGTTGCAATCATGTCACTGAGTTTATTACTGCGGCAATGTACTTCTACATGCCAGTTAAGCTCTTTCACTTTATCAAGCAGATTTTGCCATGAATCGGTTTGTAAATCCGGCTGGACACCATCAATAATATTCAGGCGTATACCGACAATACCGCCTTTATTTAGTGCTTCAAGTTCAGGCATTGTGACAGAGGGCTCAACACAGGCAACGCCTCTGAGACGGGGTTTAGTCTGTGCAATAGCCTGGAGCATAAAGCTGTTGTCATAACCCAGAAAACTGGGCTGAATCAATACGCCATGTGTACAGCCATGAGCATCCAGATGTGCCAGATAATCAACGAGCGGCGCATTTTGTGCCGGTGTATAGCGACGGCCGGCCGCCATCGGTAAATCCAGCATAAAAACATGGGCGTGGCTGTCTATAATACCTACCGACTCCTGATTCATGTTATTTCTCTTTCTCAATCTGCTATTTGTCAGATATCTGACCGTCCTGATCAATTTCGCTTAAGTCGCGCCCTTTGGTTTCCGGTAACAGCAATACGCTAATGACCACGATTGAATAAGCCCAGCTGGCATCTATACCGATGGCTGAACCCAGCGACATTGAAGCGCTCATATGCCCGACCAGAAATGGAAATACAGAAGAAAGAATACGGCCGAAGTTATAACAGAAGCCCACTCCGGCACCTCTGTACTTCTGCGGATACAATTCATTAAATAATGCGCCCAGACTGGAAGGAATACCGGCAGCAAAAAATCCCAGCGGAAAACCCAGAAACAGCATCTGGGTATTGGTTAAGGGGACAAACAGATAAATACGTACTGTAATTACACAGCAGATAGCAAAACAGGCAACATTAAAACGCCTGCCGATTTTGTCGATTAAAACTGAGCTGGCCATACAGCCACACCAGAAGGCAACGATGATTACTGCCAGATAAGCACTGGAATTGAGCACAGAAAGGTGACGTTCTGCTTTCAGATACGTAGGCAGCCACGACATGATTGCATGATAACCGCCATGAGCACCCAAACCCAGCAAACCGCCTAGTAAAGTAGTACGAATCAGTGAAGGAGAAAAGATGCCGAACAGTGCTTCGGTAATAGGCATGCTGTTTTCGTTTTTCGAAACTACACTAGCTTGTTTTACCGGCTCCTGTACATGCCGGCGTACATAGAAAATCAGTAGTGCCGGCAATAAACCAACTGCAAACATGATGCGCCAGGCGAAAGTTTCCGGAGCCAGACTGAATACAACGGAAAACAGTATAACGGCCAGTCCCCACCCCACAGCCCATGCACTTTGTACTGTTGCCATCACTTTGCCGCGATACTGGCTGGAAATGGTTTCTGCCATCAGTACAGCTCCGGCTGCCCATTCACCGCCAATACCAAATCCCTGTAAAGCTTTCAGCGCCAGCAACCAGTGATATTCGGTAACAAATGCCGCCAGAAATGTAAAAATTGCAAACCATATAATCATAATTTGCAATGTTTTAACGCGTCCGTACCGGTCTGAAAGAGCTCCTGCAAACCAGCCACCCAGTGCTGAAGTGACAAGTGTGGCACTACTGAATAAGCCAGCCTCCCCTTTACTGATAGCAAAATATACAAGCAGTGACGGAATCACCAAACCAAACATCTGTGTTTCCAGAGCATCGAGTGCCCAGCCACTAAAGCATGCCCAAAAGGTTTTTCTTTCATTTGCTGAAACTGCCCGGTACCACTTAAACATAAAGTTTCTCTTTCTTTATCTAATTTTGAGAATATCAATTTGTTATGCTTGCAGCAGATATAAAACTTAATTTTTAAAACTTTATGTCTTTAATTTACGCTTAATAGCATTTAAAGCCAATAAAAAAACATAATGTAATTCAAAATAAAATAAAACAGATGAAATTTTTCATTAATCACCCTATTTCGATAATCAATCTATTAAACATTAAGATATACAAGATTTATCTTTCCAGATACATACACTAGTATATTAGTCTTTTTCCATTTAACTACAATTATATACAATAAAGTTTTGATTTTAAGCAAATCTTTAAGTCTTTATTGCACATAAAGGTTATTAATTAATAAATTATTTTAATTCTAATAAAATTGGCACATTTTGTGCACCTTTTTTTCTATTATATTTGTTTTAGCAATAAATTATGAAAATTTATTCTTAATAACAAATATTATTTTAATAAAAATATATTTTTTAAAAATAAATACCAATAAATATCCGATATTTATCCGTAGTTGTCCCTGACAAGCATTAAAACATTCATTTTATTTGGCATACAATTTATGCAAATAATATTAAATGATTATTATGGTGAATGAACCATTTTATGGCCAGGCAATATATATTTTTATAAAAAAATTTATATATCTCTGTCTTGATGCTTACTTATAATCCATCTTATCCTCCCTGAATTTAAGCTTTGATTAAATTAAAACAAACCCATATATCAGATTATATTTTTAAACAATATATTTAATCAAATTAATTTTTACATAAAAAATTTAATCTTAACATTAAATTTCTCTTACTTTCTTCGATTTCTCTTACATAAATTTTTAATAACCACTGCTTATCTTTTTAAAATTGATTATTTCAACCTCAAAAATAATACTGGTACTAATTAAAACTGATATTTTGAGGATTTTTATTAAATTATGTAATATTTTTCTTTACAATATAAGTTATATTAATAAAATTGTTGGTATTTTAAAAAAGAAATTATATTTAAATGGATATTAAACAAATTAAAACTGATTCAGACAAAACAACTGAATCACTTAACGCTGAGGAACAACAAGTAGTAAATGAGCATTTTAAATTACTTGTGCATAATGCAATAGATTTTTTAGAAAAATCAGTCAATTATTTTGAAAATGATTTGAAGGTTTCTATTATTTGCATGTGCTCTGCTTTTGAACTTTTTCTCAAAGCTCGAATAATTAAAATTGACTGGAAACTAATTTTTTTAATGCAAAAAATGCAACGATAGAAAATTTTATTAACAAAGAGTTTAGTTCTATTACCACTTCCCAAGCTCAAAAAATTCTCGAAGAACATGATGAAGATAGTCTTTGTTTAATTAATCATGAAGTTTTTAAAGAATTAAGAAAACTTAGAAATAAAATTATTCATTTTTTTTCAGAAGAAACTCAAAATGAAGACAAAAATAGGATTATCATAAACCGATATAAGGCTCTTTATTATTTAGATAAATTATTACAAAATCAATGGAAAGAATTCTTTAAGGATTTCTATAGTGAACTTAAGATTATTACAAAATTGCTATTAAAGCATAAATCATATCTGCAAATTAAATATGACAACTTACAGGATGAATTAAAAAGTTATGAGACTAAAGAAACATGTAATGTTTGCAGCTTTAAGTCATCAGTTAAAACAAATATATACCATAAATTAATTACAGAATTTACCTGTAAAGTATGTGAAACAATGCAATTACAAATTAAATATAATTGCCATAATTGTAAAACAGATATACTCTTAAAAATTCCATCCTCAATAAAATTAGAACCCCAAGAATTAAACACACTAATTTGCACGAAATGCGATGATGAAATTGTAACTGATGATATTCATACCTATTTAGCCAATAATCAAAAAACTATATATGCTACTGATTCTGATAATTTAGACCAAGAATGGGTAAGTTGTGGGTACTGTGAAAAAGAAGGTTCTTGTGTCGAATTAGAAAAAGATTATTATTTTTGTTTAAACTGCTTTGCTTTTGCATCAGGTATTTCTAAATGCCAATACTGTAATCACTCATTTACGGGTAAAGATACATTAGATGAAGAAAATAGTTATGTTTTTGGATGCCGATTTTGTGAAGGATATTTAGGGAATAATTGTCATAATTAATATTATCTGTTAAAACTTTAGTGATGAAAAAAACACCATCAATACTGGCGAAGTAATATTAACAATAAAACCAAAGCTGATTGCCACCGGTACGGCAGTAATGCCGCCGGAAGACTGAATTACTGGCAAAGTAAAATCCAGACTGGTTGCACCACCTACGCTGACGGCTGTAGTGGGATAACGACGCATCAGTACGGGAATAAAAATAAGGGCAAAGAATTCGCGTGCCAGATCATTAAACATGGCAATACTGCCCCAGACTGCACCGTAAGCCTGACTCATGATAATGCTGGAAAGTGAATACCAGCCATAACCGCTGCTGAGTGCCAGCCCTTTACTTACAGACACATCAGGCATAATCAAGGCAAATAGCAAACCACCAAGCAGGCTGGCCAGTGTGAATAATCCGGCACAGATAACGCCGCGGCGATTAAGAAATACCTGATGCAGGGTAATGCCGCTGCTGCGCAACTGCATGCCCACCAGTAAAAGCAAAATTATCAGTGCTTTATTAACAGCAGCCAGCGGGCTGCCCAGCCAGTCAAAAGAGAGATAATTGCCGGCGATTAGCCCAGCAAGCAGACAACCAACCTGCTTGAGACTGCCCATAATACTGGTATTGCCGGACTGGCCTGTTTGTTGCTGCCGTTTCAGCCGCCACGGATAACGGCGGTCAAACCAGATAAATATCAGGAGGTTGGCTGCGATAAGGCAGACGAATAATACCGCTACTGTTAAGCTGATATTAGCCAGTTGTGCGCCCAGATTGGGTTCTTGCGCCAGTGATAATCCTATTAGAAATAAAATCAGATATACCAGCCATGCCAGCCCGTAATTCAGCCAGTTTACAACCCGTGCCGGTGTGGGTATGCAAAATCCGATAAACAAGGGAATCAGGATGATTAGCAGGGAGATTAAATTTTGCATGGATATTTGTATACGGCAGAATTAGGGATAATAAACGGTTTAGCTACAGGCAGGTACAGAACAGGCAGCACATTGTGTGACAATGGCTGCCTGTGAAATATACGTTCAGGTTTTATTGGTCAACGAAAGCGCGTTCGATAACGTAGTCACCACGCTGCCCCATTTTCGGGGAAATAGTCAAACCAAAACTGTTAAGTGTTTCACAGCTGTCTCTGAGCATTTCGGGGCTGCCGCAAATCATCGCCCGGTCGTCAGCAGGATTAATCGGCGGCAAGCCAATGTCGGTAAACAGTTTACCTGATTTCATTAAATCAGTCAGGCGTCCGTGATGGATGAAATCTTCCCGGGAAACCACCGGATAGTAAATCAGTTTTTCACGTACTAATTCACCCAGATATTCATGATTGGGTAACTCTGTGGTGAAATGATCATAATAGGCCAGATCTTTTTTATAGCGCACGCCGTGAATCAGAATAATTTTTTCAAACTGTTCATAGATGTCCGGGTCTTTGGTTACGCTGAGAAATGGTGCCAGACCGGTACCGGTAGACAGCAGATACAGGTGTTTGCCAGGGTTAAGGTCACCGACAATCAGGGTACCGGTAGGCTTTTTACTCACCAGTACTTCGTCACCCGGTTTCAGATGCTGTAAGCGGCTGGTTAACGGACCATCCTGTACTTTAATACTGAAAAAAGCCAGCTCTTCTTCCCAATTGGCACTGGCAATACTGTAGGCTCTCATCAGGGGTTTACCGTCTACCATCAGACCAATCATCACAAACTGACCATTCTGAAAACGTAATGATTCGTCCCGTGTGCAGGTAAATGTGAAATATGCGTCTGTCCAGTGGTGTACAGACAATACTTTTTGTGTGTTATAGGCTGCCATTAATTATCCATGGTTAAGGAAAGCGGTATTATTAGCGTAAACCGAAAACACGCCAGCTTTCTGTTGCCATTCAGGGACATTTATGCTCTGGTTGCTGACGTAAGGTGTGAATTTTAAGACAATTTGATGTGCTGTTCAATGGGTTTTAGAGTATTCACTTTAATAAAAGTACTCTGTTTCAGGCAGTTTTATCTAAACAGCAGTAAATATATCAACAGGTTGCCATAAATATAGCAACCTGTTGATGTTAAGCTGGTTTATCCGCAGTTACAGACGGCCATGGCACAGTTTGTATTTCAAACCACTGCCACACGGGCACGGATCGTTACGACGAATAACAATACCGCGTGCTTCCAGAGCTTCGGGGCTGAAATCTTCATCTTCTGCTACATTATCAGCAGCGAATACTTCTTGCTGCTCTTCTTCAGAGGCCGGTTGAAAACGCACTGAAATCAGCAATGAAGCAACGGTATGGCGAATATTGCTCCACATGGCCTGAAACATTTCAAATGCTTCGCGTTTGTATTCCTGTTTCGGATTTTTCTGGGCATAACCGCGCAGATGAATACCCTGACGCAGGTAATCCATATCGGCCAGATGTTCACGCCAGCGGCTGTCAATGATTTGCAGCATAATGTCGCGTTCAAATTTGCGCATGGTGTCGATGCCAACCAGTTCGACTTTATAAGCATAATCTTTTTCTACTATATCCAGCAGACGTTCAGAAATGCTTTCGTTGTCGAGGCTGTTGTCTTCTTTAAGCCAGTCATTGATGGAAACTTCAATGTTGTAATCAGCAGCCAGTTTGTTTTCCAGACCGGAAATATCCCACTGCTCCTCCATACTATCCGGCGGAATAAAGCTGTCTACAGTATCAACAATTGCATCATGGCGTATTTCCTGCATCATACCGTCAATATCGTTGCTGGCCAGAATATCGGCACGCTGATGATAAATAACCTTACGCTGGTCGTTGGCTACATCATCGTATTCAAGTACTTGTTTGCGCATGTCGAAGTTACGGTTTTCGACTTTGCGCTGTGCTCCTTCAATCTGACGGTTGAGCATTCCGGCTTCTATGGCTACGCCGCGTTCAGGAGCCAGACGGTTAAGAATGGCTGTTGCACGGTCAAGTGCAAACAGGCGCAACAGCGGATCTTCAAACGACAGGTAAAAGCGGCTGGAACCGGCATCACCCTGACGACCGGCACGGCCGCGCAGCTGATTATCAATACGGCGGCTTTCATGGCGTTCGGTACCGATAATGTGTAAACCGCCAGCCGCAATCACGGCATCGTGGTCAATCTGCCATTGCTGCTGTAATTTGTCGATTTCGCTTTTTTTCGCTTCTTCGGTGAGGCTGTCGTCGGCATTAATGGCATCTATTTGCGGTTTGATATTGCCGCCGAGCACAATATCCGTACCACGACCGGCCATATTGGTGGCTACGGTAATCATGCCGGGGCGGCCTGCCTGAGCAATAATATCCGCTTCACGCGCATGTTCTTTGGCATTGAGAACATTGTGTCTGAGGTGTTCTTTATCCAGTAAGGCGGATACCAGTTCGGAATTTTCAATACTGGTGGTACCAACAAGGATTGGCTGACCTTTGGCATGGCGTTCTTTGATATCGGCAACCACAGCTTCGTATTTTTCTTCGATAGAACGATATATCTGGTCGTTCAGATCTTTACGTATCATCGGGCGGTTTGGCGGGATGATAACGGTTTCCAGACCGTAAATATTCTGAAATTCGAAGGCTTCCGTGTCGGCAGTACCGGTCATGCCGGCCAGTTTGTCATACAGACGGAAGAAATTCTGGAAAGTAATGGAAGCCAGTGTCTGGTTTTCTTTGTTGATTTCCACGCCTTCTTTGGCTTCAACAGCCTGATGCAGACCATCAGACCAGCGCCGTCCAGCCATCAGGCGGCCGGTAAATTCGTCAACAATAATTACTTCGCCATCCTGTACCACATAATGCTGGTCGCGCTGGTAGAGTGTATAAGCACGCAGCGCAGCCATCAGATGATGCATCAGCATGATATTGGTGGTGGAATACAAGGAATCGCCTTCCTGCAGCAAACCCATTTTGGTGAGAATCTGCTCGGCATGCTCATGTCCCTGATCACTGAGCACTACCTGCCGTGCTTTCTCGTCTACCCAGTAATCGCCCTCACCGTCTTCGCTTTTCTGGGCAATCAGCTGTGGCGGAATCTGATTCATTACCTGATAAAGGGTGACGTTATCGTCAGCCTGACCGGAAATAATCAACGGTGTACGGGCTTCGTCAATCAGAATGGAGTCTACTTCATCAACTACTGCAAATGACAGCTCACGCTGCACTTTTTCGCTTTGATCACTTACCATGTTATCGCGTAAATAATCGAAGCCGTATTCATTGTTGGTACCGTAGGTAATATCAGCCAGATAAGCGGCTTTTTTATCGGCATGATCCATGTTGCTGATAATGATGCCGACAGACATGCCCAGAAATTCATACAGCGGACGCATGATTCCGGCATCACGTGCAGCCAGATAATCATTCACGGTAACTACATGTACACCTTTACCGGTCAGAGCATTCAGATAGACGGCTGTCGTGGCAACCAGTGTTTTCCCTTCACCGGTACGCATTTCGGCAATTTTGCCATAATGCAGTACCATACCGCCGATAAGCTGCACATCAAAATGCCGCATACCGAGTACACGCTTACTGGCTTCACGGCATACGGCAAAAGCTTCTACCAGCAGGCTATCGAGTTTTTCCCCATCAGCCAGACGTTGTTTGAATTCAGCAGTTTTAGCCTGTAGTTCAGTATCGCTTAAAGCTTGAAGTTGTGGTTCGAGCGCATTGATTCTGGATACTTCTTTACGATATTGTTTCAAAAGCCGGTCGTTGCGGCTTCCGAGAATTTTTTTAGCTAAGTTTTTCAACATAAATCAACAGTCCGGCACCTGCTGGCGCAATAAATAGTAAGCTTGAAATAGGAGATTTTAACACAAGCGCCTACGCTGCTGTGCGGCTGTTTGCATGCCTGTGTCAATTATGTGCAATCTGAAGCTGTTCAGAAGTTACTGATTGCTGTTTATGGTGCTTAATATAATGGTAAAACCCTTTTTTCCAAGCACTATCTGACACAACACAAGCTGCTCACGTCCTTAACGCTGCTATGTGAAGATAAGAAAATTTATATGTAATACCGATTATTACTGTTCCGGCAACTGAATTTTGTTTAAAAAATAGTTGATTGCACATCAGTACAAAAATAATGATTCACAATCAGGACTGAATAAATATTATTTATATTTATTTAATCTTGTTATACTGATTAAATTGATTTCTCATTGCTTAAAGCATCAGACAAATACACAGACTGAAATAGTTAATTGCTCTTTTCACTTAAACGGCGCAGTGCTGCCGCCAGTTCCGGATGATGTGTTAAAGCTTCTGCCGAACGTGCCAGCGTATCGCGCGCCACAGGGCTTAAACTGGCATGCTTTACTGCTTCCGGTTTTGATTCTGCCGGCTGAACTTTAACCTTTACAGTTTCAATTGAAGCATCAATCTGCCGCAGTTGTGGCAATAATGCCGGCAACACCATACGTAAACGTGAAGCAGCCATACTATTTTGCGCAATCACCACCAGACAGCCGGTGCGTACACAGGCAACACTAAACTGAGTTCGCATACTTGCCGGCAACTCTTGTTTCAGACAGTTACTCAGGCGTTGCCAGTGTGCGGATTGCTGCAATAATTGATTAAGCTGGGCGTTTTTTTTGCCGAATTGATTCAGGTTCATACTGCCATACTAACTTAATTTGCCGGTGACATCAGAATATTTGGTTTAGTTTGAAAGTTATAGCTAAGTTTACACTCGTTATATCAGGAGCTGATTTTATCCGGTGATTAAAAGCCGTTTTCCATAATAATCTGTCCCGGTACTTTGTTACGGTGCATGCTATACCCCATATCCAGTAAGGTCTGAAAAGTATCGGTGACCATGGCCGGATTACCACACAGCATAAAACGGGTTTGTTCATGGTTGAAATTCAAACCCAGTCCCTCTGCCAGCGTACCATTCTGCAATAATTGCGGCAGACGCTGACCGAGTGCTCCGGCAGTAGGTTCACGGGTAACCACCGGTTGGTAAGTCAGTTGGTCTGTATATTCGCCAATCAGAGGGTGATGGATTAACTCGTTGATATGCTGACTGAAAATCAGTTCATTGGCATGTGAAACAGAATGTACCAGCCCGATATGCCGGAAACGTTCCCAGACAGCAGGCTGTTGCAGCATAGACAGAAACGGCGCAATGCCGCTGCCGGTACTGAGCATAATCAGCTGCTCGCCGTCAGTAAACCGCCCCGGCAGAAAAAAGCCAAAAGCGGTTTTATCCAGCAGTATAGAATCGCCCGCCTGCAATTGTGCCAGCCGGGCACTCATCGGTCCGCCTTCAATCAATACTACAAAGTATTCGAGTGTATCTGCATATTCGGCAGATACAACAGAATAGGCGCGCCAGATAAAACCTGCGCCGTCACGAAAGCCCAGACGCGAAAACTGACCGGCACTGAAGCGATAGGCTTCAGGCCGAGTGATGGCAAAAGTCAGCAGTTTAGGGGTATGCTGTTTAACCCAGAGTACGGTTTCTTCAGTAAATTTGGCTTCTACGGCAGCCTGCATGCAGTTATTCCTGTGTATGTACCACCGCCTGAGCGGTGACAGTATGATTACAGTCTGATATCAATATCCTGATATTTTCGGCTGGCTTCGGTATGACTGATTTCAATACCATCACTTACTGCCCATTTTCCATCATTAATACGCTGGTATTGCAGGCTGAAACTGCCATCACCGATTTTATGCAGGGTAAAGGTTTCGCCTGCCGGAATATAAAAGGTGCGTATAGCAGTAAATTTACCGGCGTGCAATTCGTATAATTGGGCAAATACCGGCGATTGCAAGGAGGTGGCATGTACGACAATATTGTTATTGCCGCGCTCACGCAAAACCGGATAACCGGATACATAAGCAGCTTTAAGCGGAAAAAGCTGTCCATTGGGTGCCGCGGTAACGGGCATGCTACTCTGCTCATTAACGTTATCAGCCGGCGGATATGCCAGCCTCCACCACACTCCGCCCATAGCAATCAGTACGGCAATCCCCACAATCCATAACCAGCCATGACCGCGTTCGTGCAGGTCGACAACTTTATCCTGATGGTTAGGCAATAAAACCGGAGGCGCAAATGGTGTCTGCCGGCGCGCCAGCAAGGCTGGCGACAACCTTGCCTGCAGGCTTTGCCGCGCAATCCACACATCATGATGATGGCGCTGCTCCGGATCAGACAATACTGCATATGCTTTGTTAATCTCAGCCATACGCTGATGTGCCTGCGGATTATGCGGATTGCGGTCAGGATGGTATTTTTGTGACAAAGCCCGATAGGCCGCACGAATAACTTCGTCGGATGCCCCTTGAGCAACATTTAATACTTCATAATAATTGTGCACGGATTTTTCACTTACACAGGTTAAATCAAGGTATTGAGTGCATGATTGATATCATCCCAGATATCTTCAATATCTTCGATACCGGCTGAAATGCGCAGCAGGCCTTCACGGATGCCCAGAGATTCTTTAACTTCCTTACTCATGCCGCTATGCGACTGGCTGGCACTGTGATTAATCAGGCTTTCGACGCCGCCAAGGCTGGCCGCCATCCGAATCATGCGCAGATTTTTTATCACACTATTGGCTGCTTCGCGACTATTCTGACGTAAATAAATGGAGACCACTCCGCCAAAACCATGCTGCATCTGTTTACAGGCGATATCGTGGTGTTCATGCTCTGCCAGACCGGGATAAAATACTTTTTCTACCGCAGGGTGCTGTTGCAAGCGTCTGGCCAGCTCAGCCGCATTAGACAAATGCCGGTCCATACGCACAACCAGTGTTTTGATACCGCGTAATACCAGTGCACAGTCCATCGGACCGGCCACGCCGCCGGTATTAATACTTAAGGCACGTAATAATTTTGCATGTGCAGGATCTTTTACCACAACAATACCCATCAGCACATCTGAATGTCCGCACAGGTATTTGGTTGCGGAATGAAAGACGATATCCACACCCAGATTCAGCGGATTCTGTACGTAGGGTGTCGCAAAAGTATTATCCATACCGACAATGGCACCGGCAGCTTTGGCTTTAGCAGACAGTTCAGCGATGTCTACCAGACGCAGCAGCGGATTACTCGGGGTTTCCAGCCATACCATTTTTACTTTGGTCTGTGCCAGTATCCGGTCCAGATTATCCGGATTGGTAAGATCGGCAAAAATAACGTTAACACCCCACTGGGCATATACTTCGGTTAATAAATCATAAGCTCCGCCATAAATATCGGCTACCGCAACAATGGTATCACCCGGCCGCAGAAAAGTACGCCACACAGCATCGATTCCGGCCATACCACTGCCATAGGCAAAACCGGCACAGCCATTTTCCAGCTCGGCGACTGTGTCTTCAAGTACTTGCCGTGTCGGATTGGAAATACGCGCATAACGGAACGGAATATTTTCGCCGATTTCATTCATGGCGAACATGCTGTTCTGATAAATAGGCGGCATTAGGGCACGGTTATGCTCTTCCGGCTGATAACTGGAATGGATGGTCTGTGTGGCAAATTTCATATTTTCTCCGTTTGATTACTGGTTTTGCTGTTCAGACAGCTGTTTATACGGGTAACGGCATTAATACTGAGGCTGCTAGTTTAGCACGCACTCTGGTTATCAGGCAGCATGCTGTTTCTTTTACACTAATCCCGACTGATTTGCTCGGAATTAAGGCATACAGTATAATTTTATGCCTTATATGCCGGCGGTTTCTGTGGTTTAACTATACTGCGCCGGCTGGATTCAGATTTGTTTTGCAAGGAAAATTATCAGAATGGACACTATTGCCGATGTGCAAAGCAGTGTTGATAAACGCAATATGCCAATCAATCAGGTTGGTGTGAAAGGCTTACGCCTGCCGCTGAGTATTATTTGTGCTGCAGGTAAACAACATACTGTTGCTGATTTAACCATGACTGTGTCACTGCCGGCCGAACAGAAAGGCACACATATGTCACGCTTTATTGAGTTAATGCAGACACAGCATGACAGTATTGATTTTGCTGTACTGCGGCAACTGACTACCGCTATGTTAGAAAAACTTCAGGCAACAGCAGGTAAAATCAGTATGCGCTTTCCTTTTTTCCGGCAAAAGCAGGCTCCGGTAAGCGGTATTTCCAGCCTGCTGGATTATGAAGTGGTACTCAGTGGCGAAATTCAGGCTGGTATTTATCAGCAAACATTACAGATCATTATTCCGGTTACCAGCCTGTGTCCGTGCAGTAAGGAAATTTCTGCTTACGGAGCGCATAATCAGCGTTCACATGTCACTGTTACGCTGGTATGCACTGAATCAATTGCTATTGAAGAAATTATTGATCTGGTAGAACAACAGGGTTCATGTCAGTTATACGGTTTGCTGAAACGGCCGGATGAAAAGTATGTCACTGAATATGCTTATGATAACCCCAAATTCGTTGAAGATATGGTTCGTGACGTTGCTACTGCGCTAAAAACTGATACACGTATTCAGTCTTTTACTGTAGAAAGTGAAAATTTTGAATCTATTCATAACCATTCTGCCTATGCACTGATACAATACCCGTAAACTGATTGTTTGCAGACTTAGCTTTATCTGGTAAACGAAATCAGAAAGCACTTAAGGGGAGATAATGACTACCCTTCGGTTCTGCCGGTAGTCATTTTCTTTGTTGATTGTTCAGGTTGAAATTACACTGGTTACAGTGACCATTTTTTATGTATCACAATCCTACCCGTTCTCGTGTCTGTATGGCTTCCCTGTTAAAACTGCTGTTTATGCTGCTGGTATTGCTGCTGGGGCTGAATAGTGCGGTACTGGCTGCGGACAATAAAAATTTATTACCGCCGGAACAGGCTTTTGTACCGGAACTGATTGTTCATAATCAGGATATTCGTGTACATTTTGTTATTGCCGACGGCTATTACCTGTACCGGAATAAAATTCAGATTATTACTGAACCGGCGGATATCTTTGGTGAAGGACAATTTATCCAGCAGGGACAGCAAAAGCACGATGAGTTTTTTGGTACCCAGCAGGTTTACTACAATCATGCAGATGCAGTCTGGCACTATAAGGCAGATGCACAGACTGTTCCGTATCAGTTAACTTTATCTTATCAGGGCTGTGCAGATGCAGGAATCTGTTATCCGCCGGTAGAAAATACATTTACCATCAGCCGTACCGGCAAATATCGTATTACGCCACAATCAACACATATTCAGCCAGTCCCGCCGGATACTTTTACTGATCCTCCGGTTAAAGCTCCGCCACCGGAGTGGTCAGGCAGCTCAGGCGGAGACAGTCTGTTTCAGCTTTCCCGAGCAACACTGATTACCAATTTAATGACTTTTTTTATTGCCGGGATGGGATTGAGTCTGACAGCATGCATGTATCCGCTGCTGCCGATAGTATCAGCCATCGTAATGGGCACCCGCCGGAAAACCACTAAATTGCGGGCATTTATCCTATCATTTGTTTATGTACAGGGGCTCGCTTTTACCTATACTATTGTTGGTATTGTTACTGCCCGTACCGGTGCGTTTCTGACCGGATGGCTGCAACAGCCTGCGGTAGTGCTGGCTGCCGCAGCCATACTGGTGATACTGGCTTTATCAATGTTTGATTTATACAGTATCCAGTTGCCGGCTCGCTGGCAGACGTTTTTTCAGCGGGTCAGCGGCCGCTTTCATGGCGGACATTTGCTCTCTGTGCTGATAATGGGGGCATTGTCAGCGCTGATTGTCGGCCCCTGTGTCGCACCACCGCTGGCTTTTGCACTGGGTTATATTGCTCAGAGCGGGGATGCTGCTCTGGGCGGCATGGCTCTGTATGTTATGGCACTGGGTACCGGCATCCCGCTGATTCTGATTTCTGTATTCGGTGTGCATATTCTGCCCCGTGCCGGTAAGTGGATGATTGGCGTCAAATATCTGTTCGGTCTGATGCTGCTGGGTGCCGCTACCTATATTGCCACTCCGTTTCTGAATTACTATCTGGTAGTCACTATTTATACTTTGCTGATGCTGATACCGGCAATCTATTTAGGCTGGCAGTGGTATCATTCATCAGCACGCCAGCGCTGGTTTAATGCGATTACCGGTATACTGTTTCTGGCTTGTGGCATTGGTTTTGTTTCTGCCAGCATAATGAACTGTGTGACACCTTTACATCGTTTTCTTACTTTAACTCCGCCAAACGGTCAGCATTTTGGTCGTTATTTCGATAAGCCGGAACAATTGCGTCAGGCTATGCAAGAGTTGTTTGATGAAGATCCGAATAAGCCGGTACTGGTAGATTTTTATGCAGACTGGTGTATATCCTGCAAGGAAATGACCGCATTTACTTTAAGTAAAGCTTCAGTCAGACGGGTAATTGAAGAAAAGCGTTTTTTGCAGATTGATGTAACCAATAATACGCCGGCACAACGCAGAATGATGCAACGCTATGGTCTGTACGGGCCTCCGGGATTATTTGTTGTACACAGAAACGGCTATCGCAGCCAGCCACTGATTGGCTATGTACCGGCATCAGAATTGTTAAGCTGGTATGACAAACAAGTACAGAAAGCACAATAAATTAACAGCCTCTTTGCTTGCAAAGAGGCTGTTGCACAGAGAGTTAACAGTGCTTACTTTTTTTGTTTGAGTGTGTTTCAATCCTGATAATGACGATCAGCCACTTTTAAAGCGCGCCGTGCCAGTGCCAGATTGGCTGTTTTGCGGTCGAGTACCATAAACATAAACACACCTTGAACATTCTTCATCGGCCGCAATAAATAATATTGTTTATGCAGGCTGATAAGAATATCGTCTATAGCATCTTCATTGTTGTCCTGACCATAAAGGCGCTCAATAGCCTTTATTTCTGAACGCACAATTTCGGTATTGCCGGCGGACAGAATGTCAAGATCCATGCCTGACGGACTAACTCCGTCTATAAACATTCCGCTTTCATAATCCACGACAGCACACGCCATGACACCTTTAGTTGCCGCTAACTCATCAATGACGCCATCAAATCTCACTGTGATATCCTTCTTTATATTGCCAGTATTTTAATTATGGCAGAGTATTTAATTACCTATTTTCCAATTTTTTCCAGCTTTTGACCAGTATTAACTATTTTTATAAAGAAATTTTTTTAATTTGATATCTGTAAACATGCATTTATGTCATAGCAATAAAATCGGCATAGGAGCAAATTTGTATTCGGCTAATCGCTCAAGTTACTTTGGTACAGCTATAATAACAGTCTTAACTGGTGCCGGATGCTGTTATGCTGTATGTTTATCAATCCAATCAACTATCTGATTTAGCTGCTTTGTTTGCCAGCATATATCAGCATACCTCACCACAGTCAGCATGGGCTGCAACAGAAATCGTGGTACAGAGTCAGGGTATGCGCCGCTATCTGAATCACTATCTGGCTCAGGAGCACGGTATTGCCGCTAATCTGCATTTCAGTCTGCCGGCCAGCTACATCTGGCAATTAACTCATCAGGTCTTACCGCAAACACCAGCGCTTAACCCGTTTCAGTCAGAAGTATTGCGCTGGCGCTTACTGGGATTGTTTCATAGCCCGGCATTCAGACAACCCCAGTTATGCCAAACTGCTACCGCACTACATTCTTATCTTGATAGCAGTACTCAGGCACCTTACCATCTGGCCGGAAAACTTGCTGATATGTTTGACCAATATTTAATCTATCGCAATGATTGGATAAATAATTGGCAGGAAAATAAATCTGCGAATCTGGGTGAAGATGAGCAATGGCAGGCAGAGCTATGGCGCTGGCTGAACAATGAATCAGATTTACCACACCGCGCCGGCTTAATGCAGGAATTTCTGAGCAAACTTGATTCTGAACATTTACCTGAGCGGATATTCGTATTCGGTATTGCCACACTGGCACCGGTTTATCTGCATGCATTACAGGTAATAGCCCAATATACTGATGTGCATATATTTGCGGTAAACCCGTGTGCTGAGTACTGGGGCAATGTGCTCTCAGCAGATATGCTGCTCAATAGTCAGGAAACAGACCTGAGTGTGGTTGGTCATCCTTTACTGGCCAGTCTGGGCAAACAGGGGCGGGATTTTTTTGATGCACTCAATGATCTGGGTGAAGTAGTGTATATGCCTTCTGTCTATGCTCAGTGTGATGAAGTGGCAGATACTCTGTTACACCGGCTGCAAAACGACATTCAGTGCCTGCAACATCCGAAACAGTCTGAACCACCCTACCGGCTGCAGGAATATGATAATTCCATTCAGATTGTGGCGGCGCATTCCTGCCTGCGCGAGCTGCAAATTCTCAAAGAGCAGCTGATTCAGGATCTGGCCGCACATCCGCAATGGCAGCCGCAGGATATTGCGGTACTTACACCACATATTGGGCCTTATCTGCCTTTTATCCACGCAGTATTCGGACAAACGCAGGGCGACACGCCTGCTCTGCCCTACAATATTGCTGACGTTAAAATCAGCCTGCATGAACCACTACTGCAATTATTCGAAAAACTGCTGCAACTGATGCAGAGCCGGTTTGATATAGAAACTGTGCTGCCTTTGCTGGATGAATCTGCTCTGCGCACACGTTTTGCTTTGAACGACAGCGATGCAGAACTGATTCACCGTGTCTGGAGTGAACAAGGGGTACGCTGGGGTGTGGATGCAGATATGCGTCATGAATATGGCGGACAGGGTAAGCACTTTACCTGGCAGCAGGCGCGTGAACGTACGGTACTCGGCTGGTTGCTGCCGGAAAATAAATATACGGCACTGTGGCAGCAACAGCTTCCATGGTTCGGTGATATTGGTCAGACTGAAATTCTGGCATGCGCACAACAGTTAATAGACTGTCTGATTAAACATCATAGCTGCTGGCAAAAAGCAGCTACTATTTCCGAATGGATTGCGCGTACACGACAACTTCTGCGGGATTTAGCTGATACCGATTCTCTGTCCGGACATGCCATGCAGCAACTGGAAACCAGTCTGGCTGAATGGCAGGCACAGGCAGCACTGGCACAATTTAATCTGACTATTGAACCGGCTATTGCAATCGAGCATTTGCAGAATTATTTATCCACTACCCGTCAGGCCGGATTTCTGCGCGGCGGGATTACCTTTTGCAGTATGGTACCGATGCGCAGCCTGCCCTTTCGCTGTATCTGTCTGCTCGGTCTGAATGACGGCGAATTTCCCCGTACTACTAAATCTGCTGCTTTCGACCTGATTGCACAGCATCCGCGCCGCGGCGATCGTGCCCGTCGTAACGATGACCGTTATCTGTTTCTTGAATCTATTTTAAGTGCGCGCGAAAAACTGTATTTGTCGTATATCGGTAAAGATATTCGCAAAAACGAAGAACTGGCTCCCTCTGCTCTGCTTTATGAGCTGACCGATGTTCTGGCCGCCATGACCGGCTGTAATCCGCTGGTATTTAATCAGCAGCATATCATCAGACACCCGTTACAACCCTTTTCCTATCGCTATTTTAACGGTGATTTAATCAGCTGCCGCAGTGATTACGCCACAGCCCTGAATCAGAATATAGTTAAGCCTGAGCCATTTTATGCAAAAATAACTGAACCGGAAAAACAGAATCAGGAAGTTGATATTGAATCCTTTATCCGGTTCTGGCGTAATCCGGTACGTCACTGGCTTCAGCAGCAGTTACAATGGCAGGCACCCTATCAGGAAACACCAGTCAGTGCAGCAGAACCGTTTGCAATTGAAAACAGTGCATCGATTTATACTGCCTATACCCGTGCACGCCGGCAGCATCTGGATTTTGCTGAGGTAGATGCAGCACTGGCAGTAAGCGGACTGGTGCCTGAAGGCGAGCTGGGTGTGATTGTCAGCCAGGTTTTACGCAATCAGACACTGGCTCTGGACAGCAGCATACTGTTCAGTCCCGCTGTCGCCGATATTGCCTTTATTTTTGAACACGAACAGTTACAGCTAAGTGGCAACATCAGCCGTTTACATCAGTGCGGGCAACTGATTGAACGGAATCACACCCCGACAGCACCGGATAATATTGAGTTATATCTGCGCCATTTACTCCTCTGCGCTACTGAAAGCGAAGGTGCACAGGACACATATGAGCTTTATCCGGCCAAACCGCGCATGCTGGCAGCAATGAGCCTGATTGATGCACAAGCGCAACTGGCTTTATGGCTTGAGTATTACCGGCTGGGACAAAGCCGGCCACTGCCCTTTTTTCCGAAAACCAGCCTTACCACTGCCCTTAAATGGTATCGTAACCGGCAAAAGAAAAACCGTGCACCCGAATATGGTGCCGAAGAACGCAGCACCGCGTTTAAAGTCTATGCAGACAGCCATAATGGAAAACTGCAGGCCGACTATCCCGAAGTAGCTCAGGTATTTGGCCGCGATGAAGAACTGCCGATTGACACCCCACTGTTCTGGCAACTGATTGAAGAATTACTGCTGCCCATGACAGCAGTGCTGGAAACCGCTGATAAATTATAATGAGCCAAGCATTAAATCCGATTACCATGCCCTTAAACGGCAGCAGCCTGATTGAAGCTTCTGCCGGTACCGGGAAAACCTTTAACATTGCCGCCCTGTTTGCACGGCTGGTGTTACTGGAACGTATGCCGGTTGACGCTATTCTGGTGGTCACTTTTACTAAAGCAGCTACAGCGGAGCTGAAAACCCGTCTGCGTACCCGCCTTAATCAGGCTCTGGCTCTGTTACAAAATAATCTGCCTGCGGAACAGAATGATCCGGTACTGCAACAGCTGATTGACTGTGCCCGCAGTCAGGATGATGATGCCAGCCTGATTCTCCGTCTGCAGGCGGCCATTACCCAGTTTGACCGTGCAGCCGTTTACACCATTCACGGATTCTGCCAGCGCGTACTCACTGATTATGCCTTTTTATGCCAGACACCATTTGATACGGAAACTATTGAAACTGATCCGGAAATGCTGTGCCGGTTTGCCGAAGACTTCTGGCGGCAGCAGGTAAGCAATAACAGCAGCATGGCCACTCTGGCCGTCGCTTACAAACTTACCCCTGCCCGGCTTATGCAGGAAATGGGACGGCACTGCGGCATGGTAGATTTACAGGTACGCCAGCCGCCGGTTGCGGATATAGCCGGCATAAATAACTGCTGGCAACAGTCCTGGCAGAGCGTATGTACACATTTCAGCCTTATTCAGGATTCATTCTGGCAGTTACATCAGCAACTAAATGGTAATATTTACCGCCAGAAAAGTTATCAGCAGCTTTTCACCGACCTGCAGCAGGTAATGGAAAGCGAAGTAAACTGTCATTCTTTTTCTTCTTCTGTACTGGAAAAATGTGCCAAACTGGCTTCATCCCAGCTACAGGAAAACACCAAAAAAAATCAAACACTCAATAATGAGCTGATAGCTAACATTGCCCCACTGGTCGAACTGGCAGAAGCTGTTACTGCCATGCTGACTGCAGAAGACAGCATATCACTGCAATTACAGCTGGACTGTTTTAACTACGTGCGCCAGTGTCTGAATCAGCACCGGCGCAACAGCCACCAGCGCAGCTTTGACGATTTACTGGCAGATCTGGGTCTGGCACTGTCTGCGGATAATCCCATGTCTGAAACACTGGCCGCAGCACTGGCGCAAACATGGCAGATTGCACTAGTAGACGAATGTCAGGATACTGATCCGTTGCAGTACCGAATTTTCAAAACCGCGTTTGCCGAACAAAACCGCCCGCTTATTATGGTGGGTGACCCGAAACAGGCTATTTACCGTTTCCGTGGTGCTGATATTCACGCCTATCTGCGTGCCGCTGCCGATACCCCGCCACAGCAGCGCTATACCCTAACTACTAATTACCGCAGCCATCAGGCACTGGTACAGGCCATTGGCCACCTATTCAGCGGCAAAAAGCTGCCTTTTATTCTTGAGGGTATCAGCTATCCGCAGGTACAGGCACAGGCAGAAAATAACCGTCTGCATTACAGTCACGGCAATACTGTTATACCGGCGGTAGTGGTGCGCTGGCTGCATGAAAAAATAGATGTCAGCGATAAGGGAGCGGAAATTATCCCGAATAAAGACAGTTTGCGGACACGTGCGGCCGAATATTGTGCCTATGAAATTGCCGGCATGATTAATCAGGGTATGCGCGGAGAACTGCTACTGAGTAACCGGCCGTTACAGGCTGGCGATATTGCCGTATTGGTGCATTCACATAATGAAGGCCGCATGATTGCCGGCGCATTGAAACGCTGCGGCATCATGAGCGTCTCTCTTGGAAACCATTCAGTTTTTTCCAGCACTGAGGCACAGGCTGTCGAGGCTCTGTTACGTTTCTGGCTGCAACCGCAGCGCACTGAAACATTACGCTTTATCCTTGGCGGTGTATTGTTCGGCTGGACAGCAGCACAGCTGGCAGAACTGAACCGGAATGAAAATACACTGAGCGAATGGATACAGCTGGCACTGCAAACCCGCGAACAATGGCTGCACTATGGTATTTATCCTGCCATACAGTGGTTTGCCGGCCAGACCGGCATGGAAATCAGATTGCTTACACAGCGCAATGAGCGCAGCCTGACCAATCTGTGGCAACTGGCCGAATTACTGGCTGCTGCTGAACAAACCTTGCCGACGGCCAACGCCCTGCTGAACTGGCTGACCAGTGCCATCGGCAACGAACGGTCAGCAGGTGAAAGCAGTCTGCTGCGACTGGAAAGTGATGAAGCACTGGTTAAAATTGTGACCATGCATGCTTCCAAAGGGCTGGAATATCCGGTGGTATTCTGTCCGTTTGCATGGGATGGTAAAGAGACCATTAATAATCAGGAACACTGGCAACGTCTGCATCAGCAGGATAAAGTGGAATTGATTGCCAATAGTTTGCTCAGTGACAGCGACCGGGATGAGCTGGAATGCGAAAGTATGGCCGAACGTTTGCGTCTGTATTATGTAGCCTTTACCCGGGCACGCGAACAACTGATACTGTACACTGCAGCCTGCAACAATACCGCCAGTAACCCCATGGCATGGCTACTGGACGGTCAGCCGGACAATACCCTGAAAGAATCACGCCAATTCTGGCAGGAAACACATAAGCCCAATCTGCCCAGTACTTTACGTGCTGCATGGCATCAATGTCTGGCTGCCGGCAACCCTGAGCTGTTTCAATGGTGTGAAGGTAATGTAGACCCTGCCTGTATTGATATCAGTAAAAAACCCGAACAACCTTATCGTGCACTAACACCGACAGTAAGGACTTTTCAATCCATACGCTATACCAGCTTCACCAGTCTGAGCCGGCATGATTACAGTCACCGCGAATCTGCTCCGGAAGAAGAAAAAATAGCACCTGCGCTGGATCAGGCTGAAGTACAGATTCAGCCGCTGAGCCCCGATACAGAAGCGGAAACACCTGTGCTCGCATTCGAGCGCGGTATCAACGCCGGACTTTGTCTGCATGCCATACTGGAACAGACCGAATTCAGCCTGCCGGCTACTGCAACGGAACAGGAGCATATTCTCGACTGTCTGGCACGTTATGGTTTCGACAGCCGGCACAGCGCCACCATGCAGACGCTTACTGATACCGTACGCCAATGCCAGCTGTCACCACAAACCATTATTGCAAACATACCTAAAGCACAACGAGTGGCTGAAATGAATTTCATGCTGCGGGTTGCCGATTTCAGTATCGCAGATTTACAACAGTGGTTTAACCACGCATCCGGATTACCGCAATGCTGTGTTCAGGCGGCACAGGAGCTGGATTTTGCTACGGTAAACGGATTTATCAACGGGGCTATCGATCTTCTAGGCGAAGACCGGCATGGTCAGGTATATGTTATTGATTACAAATCCAACCATTTGGGAAATCGTCTGTCAGACTATACTCAGGAAAACATGGACGAGGCTATTGCCAGACATCATTACTACCTTCAGGCACTCGTTTACAGCATTGCCTGTGCACGATTTCTGCACAGTCGCCGGCAGCTGCCGCCCAGTATCAGCGTACGTTATCTCTTCCTGCGCGGACTTAATCCGCACAACCAGAATGGCATATGGAAATGGGATATAGACACAGCCAGTCTCAGACCATGGCTAGTAGAACATGACAAAGTATAGCAGCTGCGGTATATTAACCATTCCAGCCGTATTTTTCGCTAAGGAAGCAACAACATGCTCAACAAGCCCGAAGAATTTATCATGGCCATACTTGCCGGCATATGGGTCGTTATCACCTTTATTATCTGTCGCTATCTGCATCTGCCAACTGATACGGGTTTATTAGTTACTACCCTGACATTGATATGGGCGCTGGTATTTTTCCTGTTATGGCAGCGCGGGCGTACATGCAAAATCTGGCCGGTTTTTCTGGGGCTTCTGGTTATGTGCTGGTGGCGCGCTATTTGTTACTCATCTACCGAAATTATTCTTAACAATGATAACAGTACCTCCACACTGGTACACTGGTACGGCAGCTGGACAGCCCTGATTATTTATGCGCTGATTCCGGTCATTGCCGGTTACGGATTCAAGTGGTGGCAGCATAAACGCCGTAAACCACAAGTAACGGCTTGAGGTTGCAATTTACCTGAGATAATCTGATACATATTGTTAAAAATACAATTAATACAAAACTCCGGATTGATGAAATTACAGGTAATTAAATAAGGTTATCGCCAGGAGCTGAACAAATTGAATAAAAAAAATCAATTTATTGAATTTTTTAATACAAAAAACTCCCTGAAACTTTCATTAATTTGTTTAACTATTTTTCATCTTTTCTGGAAGCTTCTGCCGCCACCTTTGTGGTACCCCGATTTTAATAATGGCATAATAGCTTTTATTGAATCACTATTAATTTATGGCTGCTTATATGTCTGCGGTCTTTTACTAATATGGGTATTCGGGCTAACAATAACACAGATATTTTCTTCATACTTCAATGACATAAATAGTCCGAATAAGACACCATCAACTGTTACACTATTGTGTTATTCAATCAGTAATTTTCTGATTTTTGCCTTATCCTTTTCCTTAGGGAAAAACGCACATCCCATGTTCTTTATTTTTAATAGCTATCCTGTTTTTACTTATGCCTTTGTTAATAGCATTGGTGCTTTTATTATTTTGATATTTAAACTTATCTGTCAGGTTTTATCACTTAAACGTTGTAAAACAGCTTCTGCTTCCGATAATTCATTAACCATCAAAAAAGCTAACACTGATCAAAAAGCCGGCACGGGTAAATTCAGTATTAAAAAATTGCTCATTTTCGCGGCAGTTTATCTATTTGTGCTGACTTGCAGTAACAGCATAATTGGTAAAGGTTTAATGACTCCTTATTTTGAAGGTAACATACTTGATATACTCTCTGTAGTAATGTTTCTGTGCTTTATACTTTACTGGATTAATATATTACTGGTCTTTGCTCTCGCTATTAAAGATAGTGTTACCCGAAAAAATCAAGTTACATGGTCCGGTTTATTCAATTATTTAATTTACAGCTCAGTCTATTATTTACTGGCACTTACTATTTTATATCCGCTAACAGGCGAATTATCTGGTACAACAGCCGGAGAACAATTCGGAATAGTATGGCTGATCAACTATTCGCTCTATATAATTTTAAATTATATTGGCGTACTCATTATTTTGTCAGTAAAAGCATTCCAAAAACCATTACCCGAATAATCAGTTTCCAGTATTATTTTTATCAGCCCAAAAAGCATAATGTCATATAAATAAAATATTCATGTAATATTAAATAATATGTATTATTCAATATAGGGTCCGGGTAAAAAATTTATTATAAAATCAAATCCAGCTAACGAT
This sequence comes from Snodgrassella alvi wkB2, assembly GCF_000600005.1. Lineage (NCBI taxonomy): Bacteria > Pseudomonadati > Pseudomonadota > Betaproteobacteria > Neisseriales > Neisseriaceae > Snodgrassella > Snodgrassella alvi. The sequence continues at coordinate 418,121 of NZ_CP007446.1, read as the reverse complement.
AACCAACTTTTAACTGCCGGTTATTTCTCCCTTATTAAGATTGATACTTTCATTCAGTTGAGTAAATTCAGGAAATCACACCGGCAATAAGTCCAATTAACCAGTAAGCTTATATACTGAAAAATTTTATCCGGATATCTGAAACACACCGATATTATGAACACAGCCACCATTACCAGCCTGATACAGCGCCGGCGTCTGCAACGCATGCGATTACTGGCTACCAGTATGCTGATTATTGCCTGTGTTTTATTTGTTTTAAGCTGCCTGCTGCAAAAACAATATCCGGCTCTGGTCTATCTTAAAGCATTTACCGAAGCCGCTATGGTAGGTGCACTGGCAGACTGGTTCGCAGTTACTGCCCTGTTTCGCCATCCCCTTGGTCTGCCTATTCCTCATACCGCAATTCTGCCTCAGAAACAGGAAAGAATCGCCAATGAATTCGGACGTTTTATTGAAAATAATTTTTTGCAGGATAAAGCAATTGCCGGACGCATCTACCGTATGCATCCGGCCAGCAGAACCCTGCAATGGCTATGTGCTCCGCAAAATCAGCAAAAATGGCTGCCTGTTCTGACCCGCCAGATTCCGCTGCTGTTAAATACTGCCAGTGCCCGTGAAGTAGCCGGATTTTGCAGTCAGCTGCTAAACACCCAGTACAGCGGCACCCGTCTGGGCAAAACACTGGCTAACTTTCTTCATTTAATCCATAAACAAGGTATTGATACACTGCTGATACGATCTTTACTGCAACAAATACGCCAATGGCTGCAAAACGAACAGACACGGGCACAACTTGAAAAAAGTCTGTTATCTTGGGTAAGTAAAATTGAAAAAAGCGATCCAAGTACATGGGATAAATTTAAGGCTTCGCTGAAAACGACACTGACTGCACGTATTGATGACTGGGTCGCCGGCAAAGCACTCGATTGGGCAGATTCCTATATAGATGCGGTATTGGCGAACCCAAAGCACTTTTTCTGGCGCGCCTGCCGAAAACAGCTTCTCGTTACCGAACGCAAATTACGTCGCAGCCGGAGCTGGCACAGACGGCTTGCGGCCGGACGGCAGCAACTGCTGCATTCTGCAGCATTACAACAAAGCATAATGGATTTATGGGATAGTTTTGTGGCATGGAGTGAATACGACACCAGCCAGAGTAATTCATGGTGGCAGCAGCAGCTCAGCCGGTTATCTACCCATATACAGCAGCAAGCCATACAAAACCCGCGATTTATGCGGCGTCTGGATACCCGGATTACATTGTGTGCAAAACTCATCACTCGCCAGTACAAAAATCGCGTCAGTCAGTTCATTGCTGATAAAGTCAAAAGCTGGGACAGTAAACAAATGGTTGATAAACTCGAATTGAGTGTCGGGAGAGATTTACAATTTATCCGCATTAACGGCACCCTCGTCGGCGGATGCATCGGTCTGATTATTTACATTGTATCCCAGTGGATAACTGCCTAATTATATTATATTTACATTTACATTTAATTTAATTGATAAATTTATTAAAATATTTACTTAGATAATTTAAGATATAATAAATTACATTATTTCAGTCATTCAGGCACTCCCATGCATTATCGTGACAAATCTCTTTTTTTCTTAGCCCTGTCCTGTCTCATTTCTACAGTTCGTGCCCAGCCACAATCAGAAAACACAGAACCGCATACAGCAGAATTAAGTCCGATAGTGGTGGTCGCTTCAAAACAAAATACACCGGGTGTTGAAGTAATCAACCCCAAAACAGCCCTTCAGCCTTTACCGGCACAGGACGGTGCTGATTTACTTAAATCAGTTGCAGGAATGAATGTCACACGTAAAGGTGGCAGCTCAGGTGATCCTCTGCTACGCGGTTTGGGCGGTTCACGCCTGCTGATCAGTGCTGACGACCAGTTTGTACTGGGCGGCTGTCCCGGACGCATGGACCCACCCACCTCCTATCTGTTTCCGGCCAGCTACGACAGAGTCATTATTACCAAGGGACCACAAGCAGTTAATCAGGGGCCGGGAATGATTAGCGGTTCTGTACGTTTTATCCGTGATGAAAAACCATTATCTCAGCCCACAGCCAAATTAGACAGTGCCTTTACAAAAGGGTCATTCGGGCGCAGTGATGCTTATATCGACGGTACACTGGGTAATCAGTACGGCTGGCTGCGGCTTAATGCCAGTCACAATGAGTCTAAAGATTACAAAGACGGTAATGGAGACACCATTCATTCTGCATTCAAACGCAATAATCAGATGGCTCAGGCAGCTCTTACCCCATTTACTGACACCCTGCTGGCTGTACAATATGAACACAGCACCGGCCATGCCCGCTATGCCGACCGCAGCATGGACGGCACCCAGTTCGACCGCCATGGCTGGTCAATGAAATTGCGCCAGCAAAATATCACCAACTGGCTGAGTCAGCTACAGTTTGAATATGGTCGCAGCAAAATCGACCATGTGATGGATAATTTCAGTCTGCGTACTCCTGCACCGATGAAAATGGCTTCCGGTATGAGCAAAATGGCATCGGATATGCCCAATATGAATGGTATGCATACCACCATGCCGGTACGCCGCATGTATTCAGTAATGAATCCTTCGCGTGAAATAAAATCAGCTAAATTTTCAGCACAAATAGAGCTGGGAAATACACACAGTGAAATCGGTGCAGACTGGCAGAATGATGAAGTCAGCACCCGGCCTATGGTAATGAGTACCAATAAACAGCAGGCAGAAAATTATTACAAACTGCCCTTTATCTGGAACCAGACTTATAAACGGCACGGTGCCTATATTCAGAGTGAATGGAATATAAATGATAATAACAGTCTCTTTGGCGGTTTTCGTCATGACTGGACCAGTACCCTATTTAATCCGCAGAAAAATGCCATTGCCTCAAAGTATTTGCACCAGCATCAGGGACTGAATGCCGGCTTTATCCGTCTGGAACACCGCAACAATAAACTAACCAGCTATCTCGGCTATGGTATTGCCGAGCGTGCTCCTGATTACTGGGAACGCAGTAAAGCCAACGGCGAAAAATTGCGTAAGGAAACCAACCATGAAATCGATGCCGGTTTAAGCTATCAGGGTAACAGCATCAGCAGCTCAATTGATATTTTTGCAGGACAAATCAATGATTTTATTCTGATTGAAAGCATTAACAGCAAAAATTCAGCCCGTCAGATAGATGCGCGCCGCTATGGCTTCGAAGCCAGAACCAACTGGCAGTTCGCACCACACTGGAATCTTGGCGGCAGCCTCGCCTATACCTATGCCAGTAACCGCAGTGATAAACGACCACTGGCACAAACCCCGCCACTGGAATGGCGTACTTACCTCAACTGGGAAAACGAGCATTTCAGCGCCGGTGCCTTGTGGCGTGTTGCTACCAGTCAGCACCGCTATGCCAAAAATCAGGGCAATATTGTCGGCATGGACTTAGGTCAGAGCAGCGGCTTTGGGACACTGGCATTAAATGCCGGCTGGAAACCCGGTAAAAATATGCTGGTACAAATCGGTATCGACAATGTTTTTAACAAAACCTATGCCGAAGCAGTAAATAAATCTGCTTATGATTTCGACACCTATTCCGTACAACAATACCGTGTTAACGAGCCAGGACGTACACTGTGGGCACGGGCACAGATTAAATTCTGATAAAGATTTCTTACCAGAGAAAAATAAAAACCCCGCAATGCGGGGTTTTAAATCACAAAACCGAACTACAGTAACAATAAATTATCGCGCTTTGGAGTGCAGCAACTTTTGTTGCTGACGCAAACGCCAATATTGCTGTTGCTGTTTCGGAGTCAGAATCTGATAGATATCATGTTCGCGTTTTAACTGTAAAAAATCATAATCAGCACGTGCCTGTTGCTGTTCAGCCCAAAGACGCTGTTCCTGTGCAATCATATTTTTAGCTTTAACATCATCAAATTGCTTATTTAATACCAGATTCTTACGCTCCTGTTGCAAATTAGCCAGAATCTGACGATTTTCATTGCTCATAAGCGGACGCTGGCTGGCATACTGATGATCAATTTTCTGTACCAGTGCCCTTTGCTGATTACTTAAATTCAACTGAGGTAAAATTGAATGTGGATTTACCGGACCCAAAACCGGTTTCTGCTCATGCACAACCACTGTTTCAGTTTCAGTGACTACTGCTGTCGGCGGCTGTTCTGTTCCGGCAGCAGCAAAAGCACCCATACTCATTGAAGACAAAGCAGCAAGCGTTACTACACGAATAAAAGTTTTCATAACACAACTCCTTGTTATTTGAGTTAAGAATACATTCATATTTAACAGACAGTATTTCATAGTAGTATGTAAAATCATGAATATAATTGAAATTAATTAGTAAACAATTTTATTAATTCTTTAAAAAACAGCACCCGTCTCAGGTGCTGTTTTTTAGTGCCGGTCAGATTTACTTTTTATCCGGCAACGCATAAGCAATTACATAGTCACCAACATCATTTGAATGGCTGGTACCGCCGGCTGAAATAACCACATACTCCTTACCGGTTTTCGGAGAGACATAAATCAGCGGAGCAGCAACCGAACCCACTGGCAGGCGTGCTTTCCAAACTTCCTTACCAGTTTTGGCATCTATTGCACGCAGATAATAATCCTGCGTACCGGCAAAAAATACCAGACCTGAGGCAGTGGCTGTCGGACCACCCAGCGTAGGCATACCAATCGGCATTGGCTGTTTTGTCTTAATATTCAGAGGTCCGGTATCCTGAACCGTGCCCATTGGCACCTGCCATACTAGCTGCTTGGTGTTCAAATCAATAGCACTCAGCGTACCAAATGGCGGCTGCTGACATGGTACACCCAGCGGAGATTGCAGAATGTCGATTTTCACACCGCCATAAATACCGGCAACCTGCGGCCGAATCGTACCCATAAATCCCGGTACTTCATCAGTAGAAACCTTGAACTGTTTTGCCTCCTCACGGGTAACCAACTGCATACGCAGTGCCATGCGCATATCGTTCACAAACATCAGATTCCGTGATTCATCAATTGAGATACCACCCCAGTTCATGCCGCCAAGCAGACTTGGCCATTCAATATACGGCTGTGCACTCGGTGGCGTAAACCGGCCTTTGTATACAGAATTCTTAAACAGAATACGGCAATATAACTGGTCAAACGGTGTGATACCCCACATACTGCGTTCAGTCAGCGGCTCATTACCAATATTGGGCATACCCACAGAATCAGGCTGCGTAGCAGACAAATGTTCACCTTCGGCTGCCGGAGCTGTAGGTACAGGGCTTTCCACAACTTTAGTGACAAATTCCCCGTTTCGCCGGTCAATTACAAAAATCTGCCCGGTTTTAGTAGTTTGAATCAGAGCAGGAATTTTCTGGCCTTTATCATTGGTAACATCATACAGTACAGGCTGAGAAGGCAAATCATAATCCCATACATCATGGTGAACCAACTGACGTACCCAGCGTAATTTACCGGTGCTGGCATCCAGAGCAACCACAGCTGCCCCGAATTTTTCCTTAATATGATTGCGGTCACCACCCCAGTAATCCGGCGGTCCATTGCCGGTTGGTAAATAAACCAGATTCAGTTCTTTATCATAAGTAGGAATAGTCCAGACATTAGGTGTTTCAAGTGTGTAATTCTGACCGGGCTTAGCCAGACCTTCAGGTTTACCAATATCCCATGTCCACACCAGCTTACCGTCACGTACATCAAATGCCCGTACCGCACCAGATGGTTCACCGTGAACAATATCGCGAACCCAGCCGCCTACAACAGTTAAATGTCCCATCATTACCGGCAGAGAAGTCGGATGATAGCGCTTACTGTTTTCAGTCGGCCCCATATAAGCCTTGAGATTCACATAACCATTGTCACCAAAACCCGGACATAACGTCCCTTTATCTGCATCCAGAGTAAACAGACGTGCATCCACTGTAGATACAACAATTCTGCGCCGGCATACAGACTGAGTATAAGCGGCTTTTTCAGCATTGGTCAGGCTATCATCCTTATCCATATCATAATAGCCTACCCCGCGGCAGGTTACATGCTCGGCAGTACGTGCTTTAGGATCAAAGCGCCAGATTAGCTTACCGGTATCCGCATCAATTGCAGATACCAAATTTTCCGGTGTGCATGAATACAGCTTGTCACCAATCTGCAATGGTGTATTTTCGTCTACACCGATTGCTTTACCAGAAGTACGGCGGCCAGTATGAAATGTCCATGCTACCTGCAGATTACGCACATTATCCGGATTTATCTGAGAATACGGCGCAAAGCGGGTACCGCGCTGATTTCTGCCAAAAAATGCCCAGTCAGACGGATTTTGAGCATTTTCATGTGCCGCATCAGCATTCTCACTGATATTAACCTGATTACGAATCTGACCATGCGGATAAAACGACGCAATCAGCGTGGCCAGTAAAGCCAGAAATATAACAACACCGCTAAAATTATAAAAACGGCGGCCGGAAGCTGAAACACCCTGATAGCCACTGCCTGACCACAAAGTCATCATAAGAAACAGTGCAGGTATAACCAGACGCGGCATCAGAGCCCAATAAGTTAACTCCGTTGCATCTGTTAATGCCCAGATTAGCGTTGCCACAAACACTGCCAGCGAAAACAAGGCAGTATAAGACTTACGCAAACCAACCATTATCGAAAGTACCAGATAAGCAATACCAGCCAGTAAATAATAGCCAGAGCCGCCAAGTATCAATAGCTTAATTCCGCCATAGCCTAGCGCCAGACCGCCAGCCAGCAATATCAATACAAGCAGCCAGCGTGGCAGATTACGCCAGCAACTTCCTGAAGAACCAGACATCAACTACTCCTAACTTGAATGTGTGAATAAATATTGCTAACCAACATGTAAAGTACATAAAACTTTACTTATCAGGCAGCAATATTTTTAAATTATTTAAAATTAGTTATTTATAAATTAATAAATACAAAAAAATACTTTAAATAAACATAAATAAATTAAAATTTACAAAGTAACTAAATTATTAACCTTTAAATAAGCCATTGTCAAAAAATTAACACTCAGTTTTTTAGTACAGGAGGGATGCCCGAATAATGTACTTATCTCAGTACAATCCGAGTTTTATTCACATACAACAAAATATGTTTCTGCCGGAAAGAAGTTAACTTCTTATGTCATTGAATCATCATAAAAACAACAGACATGAAAAAAGCGAAATTGCCGTATTAAGCAATTTCGCCTAAAAAAGCATCCGTAACGATGCCAATAAATAAAATTAGCAATCAGGCTCGTGCAGTCAGCGCGGCAACGGCCGGTAAAGTCTTACCTTCAAGAAACTCCAGAAATGCCCCGCCACCGGTACTGATATAACTGATATCATCAGTAATACCAAACTGAGCAATTGCAGCCAGCGTATCACCGCCACCGGCAATTGAATAAGCATCACTATCAGCAATTGCCTTTGCCAGCACCTTAGTACCATGAGCAAATGCAGCAAATTCGAATACACCTACAGGACCATTCCAGACAATCGTTTTTGCCTCTTTCATCATCTCAGCCAGTCTCTGTGCTGATTGCGGACCAATATCCAGAATCATATCGTCTTCGGCCACATCGGCTACGTTTTTAATTTCAGCAGCTGCATCAGCAGCAAAACGTTTGGCTACCACCACATCAACAGGCAAAGGAATATCACCACCTTTAGCAGCTATCTTAGCCATAATCTGCCGTGCACTATCAACCAGATCAGCTTCAGCCAGCGATTGCCCTACAGGCAGTCCCTTTGCCAGTAAAAATGTATTGGCAATTCCGCCACCTACAATTAAATGATCCACCTTATCGGCCAGACTTTCCAGAATCGTTAGTTTAGTTGATACTTTACTTCCGCCCACAATAGCCACTACCGGAGCCTGCGGATTCTGTACTGCATGAGTTAATGCTTCCAGTTCAGCTGTCAGCAGCATACCGGCACAGGCCAGCGGTGCAAATTCTGCCACTGCGGCTGTAGATGCTTCTGCACGATGTGCAGTACCAAAAGCATCATTAACATAGATATCACCAAGCGCAGCATAAGCTGCAGCCAGAGCTTGGTCATTTTCCTTCTCGCCGATATTCAGACGAACATTAGGCAGCATGATTACATGTCCGGCCTGCAACTGTGGTTTGTGTTCACGCCAGTCTTCTGCCACACTGACATTCTGACCTAATAATTCTCCTAATCGCTGCGCCACCGGAGCAACACTGTCTTCCGGTTTTGGAGCGCCGGCTTTCGGTCGTCCCAGATGTGTCAGCACCACAACTGCTGCACCCTGCTGCAAACAAAAACGAATCGAAGCTAAAGAAGCACGAATACGCGTATCATCAACAATAACACCATCTTTAATAGGCACATTCATGTCTACCCGAATCACAACGGTCTTGCCAGACACATCCTGATCAGCTAACTTTTTAAACAACATGGTTGAGTTCCCGCAATAAAAAACGCTGATAAATTTGTTATATCACTCCGTACCTCCCAAAGAATGACAACATCAGCGCATCACAAATAGATAAAATAGTTATAAATCACAAAAAGCTTGAAAAACTTTGAATTATCTTATAATTTACCCATAGGGTAAAGTCACAGACAGGATAAAACTGCCCGTACTTAACCAGTCCCATCACATAATTTATTTAATTGCAGTACACACATACTACCGAGGTACAACATTATGACTCTTGCTTACTGGTGTGTTTTAATAGCCATGCTTCTGCCATGGATTGCAGCATCTTATGCTAAAAAAAGTGGTGGTTTTAAAGCTGATGATAATCATCAGCCCCGTGAATTCATGGCTAAAGCACAGGGTAAAGCTGCACGTGCTAATGCTGCACAGCAAAATGGATACGAAATATTTGCACCTTTCGCTGCTGCGGTCATTATTGCCCATGCAACTGATAACGCTGCCCAGTTCACCATTAACTTCTGGAGCGTATTGTTTATTCTCAGTCGTCTTGGTTATTTTTATTGTTACATTAAAGATAAATCTTTTGCCCGTTCATGTATCTGGGGAGTGGGCGTTATCTGTATCATTGCACTTTACATAGCTGCAATCTGAATACAATACTGGCAAGTAATTTTGATAATTCAATCTGCAATAAAGGGAGAGTATATGAGCAAACAATCAGGTTCATGTCTTTGCGGTAAAGTTAAATTTTCTCTGGAAACAGATAACCACTCACTGAGTGCCTGCCATTGCAGCACCTGCCGCAAATGGAGTGCAGGTCCGCTGATGACGATTATGCATAATGGTAAGATTCAGTTTGAAAATACCGAATTCATCAAAAATTACAATTCATCAGAATGGGCGGAACGCGGATTTTGCTCAGAGTGCGGTACTCATCTGTATTATCACTTAAAAAATAGCGACCAATACTACATAGCCGCATGGACACTTGACCAGCCTGACGCCCTGGATTTCAATCTTCAGGTTTATATTGATAACAAACCGGAATGCTATTCTTTCGCCAATCAGACACATAACCTGACCGAGGCTGATATTCAGCAAATGATAGCAGAACAGCAGAAATAATCACGGCCGGATTAGCCTATCCAACAGTTCTTATCCGAATAAATAACTATATTGTTTTATTTAGTTTTATTGCAACCATTCAAGCGGTCTGCATTATAGATTAATAACGCATTATAGATAGAGTTTATCTGAATTAAAATAGGAATTGGAGTTGGTATGGATGTAATTAAAAAAAGCTTTTTAATTGGTATTTGTTTGTTGAGTTTCACAGGTGTTGTCGCAGCAAAAGATCTAAAGCAAAGAAATATCGCTCAAGAAGAAAAAAATCGTACACTAGTTATCAAGTTTTATAATAACTTCTTTAATAAACATCAACTTGCTGAGGCAACAAAAACACTGGCTGAAGATTATAAACAACATAATCCTTATGTCGCTGATGGTAGAATACCTGCGATTACTTATTTCGAAGATTTCTTTAAACAAAATCCGCAATCAAGTGCCATCATAATTCGTTCATCTGTGGAGGGCGATATAGTATGGTTACATGTCCATTCTAAAATCAATAAAGATGATCTTGGTAAAGCAGTAGTTGATATATTCCGAGTTAAAGATGGAAAAATAGTTGAGCATTGGGATGTGATTCAAAATGTACCAGAACAGGCAGAAAATAATAATACGATGTTTTAATGATTGATCCAATAACTTATAAGCGCCTTAACGGCGCTTTCTTCGTTCAAGCAAAAACAGACTATATATGTTTAATATATAGTCTGTTTTCAATTGGATATTCAGTGAAATTAAACTGTATTACATACGCTCAACAATCATTGCAATACCCTGACCGCCGCCGATACACAGCGTAGCCAGCCCGAACTGAACATCTTTTGCCTGCATACCATATAACAGACTTACCAGAATGCGGGTACCACTGGCTCCAATCGGATGACCAATCGCAATCGCACCACCATGGATATTGGTCTTATCCATATCAAAATGCAATTCGCGGCCTACTCCGAGGAATTGTGCAGCAAAAGCTTCATTTGCCTCAACCAGATCAATATCAGTCAGTGCCAGACCGGCCTTCTGCAAAGCTTTCTGTGTCGCAGGTACAGGTCCCAGCCCCATCAGTGCAGGGTTTACACCAGCACTGGCATAACTGCGAATACGTGCCAGAGGCTGTAATCCGAGTTCTTTTGCTTTGCTTTCCGCCATCACCAACACAGCAGCAGCACCATCATTAATTCCTGATGAGTTGCCGGCAGTCACCGTTCCATCGGCACTGAATGCCGGTTTCAATTTAGCCAGTGCTTCAGCAGTTGCCTCTGCCCGCGGATATTCATCACGCGCAAATACAGTCTCACCTTTACGTGACTTAATTGTTACAGGAACAATTTCTGCATCAAATACACCGGCTGCAACCGCCTGCGCAGCCAGTTGCTGAGAACGTAAAGCCAGCTCATCCTGTTCCTGCCGGCTGATCTGATATTTCTGTGCAATATTTTCAGCAGTAATCCCCATATGATAATGATTGGTAGCACAGGTCAGCCCGTCGTGTACCATAGTATCAATTACCTGCTGATTACCCATACGATAGCCCCAGCGTGCACGGCTATCCAGCAGATATGGTGCCCGCGTCATATTTTCCATACCGCCGGCTATTACTACCTCTGTATTCTGTGCGGCAATAGACTGAGCGGCCAGTGCTACCGTTTTTAATCCCGAACCGCATACTTTATTAACAGTATACGCTGGTACACTATCAGCCAGTCCGGCTGCCAGGGCTGCCTGTCGTGCCGGATTCTGTCCTAGCCCGGCCTGCAGCACATTACCCATCACTACTTCATCAACCAGCCCGCTTTCAACACCGGCACGGTTTAAAGTTTCAGCAATAACCAGCTTACCCAAATCTACTGTGCCTACACTGGCCAGCGAACCATTAAAGCTGCCTACAGGTGTACGCGCTGCACTGACAATAACTGCATTTTCCATATTTAACTCCTAAATCTGACTGTTACCAGCCTATAAACCACGCTGGCTGATTGCCATTTCACGGAAATCTTCAGCCACAGTAAATTCAGCCTGAGTTTTAGCCTTAATTGTTTCCAGATCAACGCCTGGTGCATGTTCCAGTAAAACCAGTTGTCCGTCTTTAAAGCCAAACACAGCCAATTCAGTAACAATCAGATTAACTTTGTTTTTTGCTGTTAGCGGCAAAGTACATTCTTTCAGAATCTTGGATTCACCATTTTTAGTACAATGCTCCATACCAATAATAACCCGGCGCGAACCGGTTACCAGATCCATTGCACCACCCATGCCCGGTACCATTTTGCCCGGCACCATCCAGTTTGCCAGATTTGCCTGCTGATCGACTTCCAGACCACCCAACACACAAGCATCAACATGGCCGCCGCGAATCAGTGCAAATGAAAATGCACTGTCAAAAGTACAACCGCCGGCAGCGATACCACATGGCTGACCACCTGCATTCACCAGATTAGGATTGGCTTTTTCAGGGTCCAGTGCAGCCAGACCGAGAAAACCGTTTTCAGACTGCAAAGTAATATGAATATCTTCCGATACATAATTGGCTACCTGAGTTGGCAGACCAATACCCAGATTCACCACATCCCCATCATTGAATTCCAATGCAATTCTGCGTGCAATTAATTCTTTTGCATTCATGGTGACTCTTCCTTTATTCCGGATAAACAATATAATCAACCAGCGCTGCCGGTGTAGTCGCCGCATCAGGTGAAATTTCACCCACTTCAACCACATTGCCTGCTTCAACAATTACCTTTTTCGCAGCCAGAGCAACCAGCGGATTAAAATTCTGAGCAGACAGTTCATACACCAGATTACCCAGCTTATCTGCCGTTTTTGCTTCCACAATGGCCAGATCAGCCTGTAAAGGCAATTCAAGCAGGTATTCCTGTCCGTTTACCGCGATTTTCTGTTTGCCTTCTTCGACAATTGTTCCCAATCCGGTAGGTGTCAGCACACCACCCAAACCTGCGCCGGCAGCACGAATCCGCTCTGCCAGCGTACCCTGCGGTACCAGTTCAACTTCAATCTCACCGGCAATCATTTTCTTACCGGTTTCCGGATTAGTACCGATATGCGAAGTAATCACTTTTTTGACACGATTATTCGTAATCAGCGGGCCGACACCGGTTTCTACAAACGCAGTATCATTTCCAATAATAGTTAAATCCTTAACCCCTGAATCCAGAATAGCCTGTACCAGTCTGGCGGGCGTACCGATTCCCATAAAACCGCCAAACATAATGGTCATTCCATCCCACAGATGATTTTTTACATCCGCTAAACTGAGCTGTTTTGTTTTCATACTCTTCTAACCTGAGATAAACCAAAGACCGGACAAATACATAACAACTGATTTTGTTATAGATCTATGACAATATTTGATTTGCCGGCGATACCCTGAAAAGCACCGCCGGCAAGTGATTAATTACTCAATATCCATATCCAGAATTGCTGCACTCAAACCTTTACCATGCATATCATGTGCCAGCGTACGGGTAACACCACCACCCAAAGCACCATACATAACAAAATTCAGTGCACCGATATTCGGTAATTCATAGCGCACAACATCACCAGTCACGATGTCTGCAAAAAACGCTTTAACCTTTTCTGCAGTCACTGCTGCTTTAATACGTTCATAATCTTCAGGCCGATAAGCAATTACCGAAATATTTGAAGTATTACCTTTATCACCAGTACGAGAGTGTGCAATTTCACGTAACTTCATTATCAAACCTCCAGATAGTCAATACTGGTTGTCACCAGATTACGGGGAATAAATGTTGAATCCATAGCCACAATTTCTTTTACAGATTTCATAGCACCGCCACCGCCGGCCGGACCATTGGTATATAAAGCTTCAACTTCATTACCCACAACTGCTGCCGCAGCTTTAGTTGCGAAACGTCCGGCTACACGCACACGAACTTCATACGGCTGGCTGCTCTGTGACAAAGTTGCACCGTGCAGTGAATCGATACCAATCAGATCAAAACGCACCTCTTGTGGTTCTGCATGTGCGATTTCAAACCGCTCTTTTACGATGGCCAGTGCCAGACGACCGCGCTCTACCGCTCCCGGACCGGCATAGCTCATCTCACCTTCACCAATAAAACCATCTTCATAACCTACAGAGACCTTCAGCGTCTCAGGACGGGCACGACCTGTACCACCAGTAACTGCAACACGGTCTTTACCTACTTGTGTAAAGGTTACCTGCGTGAAATCTGCGGTGACATCCGGTGTTTTATATTCATCCGGGCGATGAATTTCATACAGCATCTGTTCCTTACAGGTATCAGGAGTAACCATGCCGCCAGAGCTTTCAACTTTAGTAATTACTGCATCACCATCGGCACTGATTTCGGCAATCGGAAAGCCCAGACGTGCCAGATCAGGTACATCGCGGTAACCCGGATCAGCAAAATAACCACCAGTAATCTGGCCGGCACACTCAAGCAAGTGTCCCAGAATAGTGCCCTTACCCAGATGCTCCCAATCTTCTGCACCCCATTTAAACTCATGCATCATGATTGACAGGAACAGAGACGGGTCAGAAACACGACCGGCAATAACAATATCAGCACCATTGTCCAGCGCCTGTACCATTGGTTCAGCGCCGATATAAGCATTGGCTGAAACAATTTTCTTACCGCATTGTGAAACCGGTTTTTGTAACTCATCCAGTGGCAGATCCTGCTGCATAACCTGTTCGTAAACATCATCGCCTTCAATAATGGCAATTTTCAGATTTTTTGCGCCCAGAGAACGTGCGATTTCGGCAGTTACTTTGGCTGCTGCACGCGGATTGGCAGAACCCATATTAGTAACAATCTTGATTCCCTTTTCCAGACAGGCCGGTAATACTGCCTGCATACGCGCTGCCAGTAATTCATTAAAACCGGTTTCCGGATTATGCTTTTTCTGGCGCTGACCGATAGCAATCGTGCGTTCAGCCAGACATTCAAATACCAGATACTGAATATCCCCTTTTTCCGCCAGCTCTACAGCCGGTTCAATCCGGTCGCCACCATATCCGGCACCACAACCAATTCTGATTTTTTTCATATGTCATATCCTTTTTACATTCAACAACTTAAAAACAACCTGTTTATATCGGGAATACTCCGAATAACATCGCACCTACAGCCATCACGATAGAAGCCAGCCAAAGTATCGGAATAGAGAATTTCTGATGGTCAGCCAAATCCACGCCGGACAGACTGCACAACAGGAAGGTAGCCGGAGTCAGCGGACTAACCGGGAAACCAGTAGTCATCTGTCCAAGTAAAGAAGCCTGAGCTACCTGAATAGGCGGGAAACCACCAATATTGGCCACCACCGGCATAATGCCGAAATAATAGGAATCAGGGTCAAACACCAGACTCAGCGGCATTGCTACCAGACTGACAATAAACGGAATATGAGAAGACAAGCTGTCAGGTACAAAATGACCGGCTGAATTTGCCATAGCTTTGAGCATACCGGATTCACCCATGATGCCTGTGAACACACCGGCAGCAAACAAAATGGATGCCATCATCAGCGCGCCCTTAGCATGAGCATTAATCCGTGCAGATTGTTCAGCAGGCTTGCGGTAATTTAATGTCAGCGCAATACAGCAGGCCACCATAAAAATAACCACTGGTGATATTTTTGTGGCTACCATACCCGTAATTACCAGAATCACCAGAGTAATATTCGCCCAGAATAAATGCGGCCGACGCAGCTTTTGCTCTTCTTCGGTTAATTCTTTTGGCGCAAAATGTGTTGCTGTTTCTTCATTTTCACCACCGATTACTGCACCAGCACCGGCTCCGGCCAGACCTAAGCGTTTTTCTTCTTTGCGTCCCCAGTACCAGCCCATAAACACCATAAATGCCAGCCCGCAAATTTGCGCCGGAATCAGTGGCGTAAACAGATCATGTGTAGATACCTCCAGTGCTGCGGAAGCACGAATCATCGGTCCGGTCCATGGCAGGAAATTTACACCGGCACTCAGTGCTGTAATCCCGGCAAGAATTCGCTTATCAATACCAAGTTTGTTATATAAAGGCAGCATGGCCGGTACTGTAATCAAAAATGTCACTGCTCCATTACCATCCAGATGCGCAATCAGTGCCAGAACACCAGTACCAATAATAATTCTCTTGGGATTAGTACCTACCACCTTCAGAATCTTGGCAATAATCGGATCAAACATCCCGGCATCACTTACCACACCGAAGAAAATAATGGCAAACACAAACATCGCTGCCATAGGTGCCAGTTTGGATATTCCTGTTACCACCATTTTTGGTATAACGGTGTAATGAGGTACTACATCCAGACTACCCTGAAACAACGGTACGATATATAGTGCGATTACAGCCCCTAGAATAGGAATAATAATCAAAGCGACTATTGGCGATAACCGCTTGCTCATAATGCAAAATAGCAAAGTTGCAATAGTTAATATGCCTACTAAAGCCAGCATAAGAATCCCCTTTTTGGGTTATTATTAAAAAAGAATAAATGAATAAATATTTAAGAAAGCCTTTGCATTCTCACCATAACGACACACCCTGTCTAATCGATAATAAAAATCGATTAATAAACAAATTCGATAAATCCGGCAGCATATGAAAAATTTGATAAAACTCAATATGTATTAACGCTAAATATGCTATTGTAGATAGCAATATGGATTTAAATACGGCAAATAATGCTATATGAATATATCAATCAAGCAGATAAAAGCCTTTCTGGCGCTGGTAGAAGAAGATAACTTCACCCGTGCAGCTCAGAAGATCCATTTGTCTCAGCCTGCATTTAGTAGTCTGATTGCCAATCTGGAACAGGAAATCGGCTATCGCCTGTTTGACAGAGATACCCGTAAAGTTCAGCTTAATGAAGACGGAATCCACTTCATCAAACTGGCACGTGAACTCATGTTTGCCTATGAGCGCACTACCAAAGAAATCCGCTCACATGCCAATAATCATAAGGAAAAACTGGTACTGGCAGTTATGCCGTCTATCGTCGTACAATGGGTTTCACAGCTGCTGGCTACTTTTCATCATCAGCATGCCAATGTCCAAGTTGAATTACTCGATACACAATGGGATTTGTGCCTGCAAGCCCTGTTACAAGGACATGCAGAACTGGCGTTAACCGCAAAATCTCCCTCTTTAACTGAAATTTCTGCTGAGTTCCTTTTTTCTGACAAGTTCCATCTCATATGTCATATCAATCATCCACTGGCCAGCAAAGCAGATATTGAATTAAAAGATTTACTAGAATATGGCATGATTGGATTTACTAAAGGCACCAGCATTCGCCATTTTGTTGATAAAATTGTAGATTTATTCGGAATAAATTATGTAGTAGAAGTTAGCCAGCTCACCACCATGATGGGACTGGTAGCGGCTAATTACGGCATTGGCATAGTGCCGAGATTAACATTATTTCAATTTGAACATAAAAATCTCGTAGTCAGAGATGTCAGAGACATGAATCTGGAACGGTCCATTTATCTGATTAAACATAAAGAACGCAAACTATCACCGCAGGCTGAGAATTTTTATCATCACATTAAAGCCAATATATTCAGAGACTAAAAAGTATATGCAGATAGCTAATACTATCTGGATGCAGCGGTAGCCGGTACAGCACGACGATATTTAGAAGCTGGGTTCGAATTAATCGTTACACCACTGACACTAATATCATTTTGCAATTTTTCATAAGTTGCCTTACCAATGCCTTTTACTCGCATAATATCTTCCGTGGAATGAAAAGGACCATGCGCATTACGATAATCAATAATTGCCTGCGCTTTAACTGCACCAATATTCGGTAAAGATTGTAACTGCTGTGAAGAAGCAGTATTAATATTAACAGCAGCCCACACCGAAGCCATAGCAAACAACAGTACCAGAATCATACAAATCTTTTGCACTCTGTATTCTCCTTTGATTGATAAAATGTGCTGATCAAATCATACTTATAAATTGACAATAGCATAAAATATAGACTCAAATTATGCAATTATTATTTTAATTAATAAGAGTACGATACTATTATGAATATCCCAACTTAACTGTCCCTTTTTCAAACCATCAAAATCAGATAAAAACAGTCTTACCTTGAAAGGTTTGTGCAGATTCAGGATAATTCGTACTGGATAACCTTTGTCTCTTGCGGCGGAGTACAGTCCATTAACTCACATCGCTATCGCAACCAGCAATTCCCTTATCAAAAGGCAACTTCATGGCTTCACATCTCGCTAATGCAATTCGCTTCCTGGCAATGGACGCAATTGAACAGGCTAACTCAGGGCATCCGGGCGCACCAATGGGTATGGCCGAAATGGCTACTGTAGTGTGGCGCGAATTCCTGCAACATAACCCAGCTAACCCCAAGTTTTACAACCGCGACCGTTTCATCCTTTCGAACGGACACGCGTCCATGCTGCTGTATAGTCTGCTGCATCTGAGCGGTTACAATCTCAGTATTGAAGATCTGAAAAATTTTCGCCAGCTGCACAGCAAAACCCCGGGACATCCGGAATACGGCTACACTGATGGTGTAGAAACCACAACCGGACCACTTGGACAAGGAATTGGTAATGCCGTTGGTATGGCACTAGCAGAAAAAATTCTGGCTGCCCGATTTAATAAACCGGGCTTGAATATTGTTGATCACTATACTTACGTATTTGTCGGCGATGGCTGTCTGATGGAAGGAATATCCCATGAAGTATGTTCACTGGCCGGCACGCTTAAACTGGGCAAACTCATTGTTCTGTATGATGACAACAACATCTCAATTGATGGCAAAGTAGACAATTGGTTCAGCGAAAACATTCCTGAACGCTTTAACTCTTACGGCTGGCACACAGTTGCCAATGTAGACGGCCATGATGAAACCGCTATCCGCGCAGCCATTACCGCAGCAAAAGCCGAAACCGAGAAACCATCGATTATCTGCTGTAAAACCAGAATCGGCAAAGGTGCCGCTAACAAAGAAGGCAGCCATAAAACCCATGGCGCACCATTAGGTGCCGAAGAAATTGCCGCTACCCGCGCTGCTCTGAACTGGACACATGAACCATTTACCATTCCGCAGGAAATCTATGACGACTGGAGTGCGGTTAAAGCCGGTACTCAACTGGAACAGCAGTGGCAAAATCTGTTTAATCGGTATCAGCAACAATACCCTGCTGAAGCAGCTGAATTTATCCGCCGCATGGACGGTAAACTGCCGGAAAATTTTGAAGAACACGTTCAAAATGCATTAAATGAAGTATGCAGCAAAGCTGAAAAAGTGGCCACCCGCAAAGCCAGTCAGAACAGCATCGAAATTCTGGCACAAATTCTACCTGAATTTGTAGGCGGATCTGCAGATCTTACCCCCTCAAACCTGACCGACTGGTCTGGCAGTACTGCCGTGACAGCCACCAGTGGCGGCAATTACATCCATTATGGCGTGCGAGAATTTGGTATGGCAGCCATTATGAATGGTTTGAGCCTGCACGGTGGTATCAAACCATTCGGAGCTACTTTCCTGATGTTCAGTGAATACGCCCGTAATGCTTTGCGCATGGCTGCACTAATGAAAATCAACCCGATATTTGTATTCACACACGATTCTATCGGCTTGGGAGAAGATGGTCCAACACACCAGCCGATTGAACAAATTGCCACCCTGCGTCTGATTCCGAACATGAGTGTATGGCGACCGTGTGACAGTGCCGAATCACTGATAGCGTGGGCAGATGCCGCCGCTGCAACCAATCACCCCAGTTGCCTGATATTCAGCCGTCAGGGGTTACCATTTATGCCACGGGATAACCAGCAGCTAGCCAATATCCGTCGTGGCGGTTATGTACTGAAAGCACCCGATACAAAGGCTGCACAGGCGGTACTTATTGCCACAGGATCTGAAGTGGAGCTGGCTATCAATGCTCAGAGCAAATTAGCTGAACAAGGTATTGCCACAACAGTTGTATCTATGCCTAATACCCATATTTTTGATCAGCAGGATCAAGCCTACCGTGACAGCGTCTTACCTGCTCATCTGCCTCGTATTGCCATTGAAGCCGGTGTCAGTGATTCATGGTATAAATACGTGGGTACGAATGGTGCCATTATTGGTATTAATCGTTTTGGTGAATCCGCACCAGCTGAGAAACTCTTTCAGGAATTTGGTTTCACTGTCGAACAGGTTGTTGAAGTAGTGAAAAATATCATTTAAATGAGCATATAAAAAAACGCCGGCATTGTTTGCCGGCATTTTTATATCATTATGATAGATTTAATCTTTTACATTTATATGACGTGTTTCCGGCATCATCAGAATAGCTATTACAGATAATAAACTGGTACCTGCTACATAATAAGCCGGCGATACTGCACCAAAATGCTTGATCAGCCAGGTAATCACAAATTGTGCCGTACCACCAAACAAAGTTATACTAATAGCATAAATTAGTGATACAGCGGTTGCGCGTAGTTTAAACGGTATCATTTCCGGAATAGCCACTAAACTACTGGCGCCGCTCATCCCTGTTAACAACGTTACCATCATTGTTACCAGCAACAGCATCGCCACACTTTCAGTTTTTACCAACAGATAAAACATCGGCACAATCAGCAACATTAAAGCCACCCGTGGCCATAATATAATACTTTTACGACCATATTTATCAGCCAGCATACCTGCCAGTAATGAAAACACAAACATCATCAACCCACCCGAAGTAGTGCAGATTTGCGCAATATTTGGCTTAAGTTTAAACGTATCGATAGCAAAAGTAGTCATATAATTACCTACCTGAGCGGTAATAGCCGTCGACATCAGCACCATAACTCCCAGTATCACCTCGTTCCTATAACGGGAAAATATGATTTTTATCATCTGAGTACCACTGTGATGAGTCGGTTCTTCCAGTGTTTCCGGTAAGGCTCGGCGAATATACAGAGCAATCGGAATTAATACCAGACTTATCAGAAAAGGGATGCGCCAGCCCCATGCATTCAACTGTTCCAGAGTCAGAATACTGGAAACAGTAAAACCAACCAAACCACCAACCACTACCGCAATTCCCTGACTGGCCATTTGCCAGCTGGCATAAAAAGCACGTTTATCTGGCGGAGCAGATTCAATCAGCATTGCTGAAGCCGGACCTACTTCTCCACCTAAAGCCAGCCCCTGAACCATACGTGCAATAACCACAATAATAGGAGCTGCAATCCCGATCACCTCATAGCTGGGTGTAACAGCCAGTCCCAGTGTTCCCAGCGTGATTAATGCCACAGTCAGCATCATCGCTGCCCGACGACCTTTTTTGTCTGCATAGGCACCAATAAGTAAACCACCCAACGGTCGCGTAAAAAAACCGACACCATATACAGCTACTGCAGCAAGCAAACTGGTGTATTTATCATTATTGGTTGAGGGAAAAAATGATTGCGCAATATACACTGCAAAAAATGAATAAATAATAAAATCATAAAATTCCAGTGCATTCCCTGCCACCGCCGCCGCAATCGCTTTCGCCGGTGGCTTATTATGCTCTATAGCTACTTGTCCTGTATTCATATCATTACTCCAATTATTTTATTAAATATTCAAATCTGATTTATTTTAAAAAGCGCTCAGCCAGTGCTACCCAGTATGTCGCACCAATAGCTATATTTTTATCATTGAAATCATAATAAGGATTATGCAAATCAAAACCCGAAGCAGCATCCACCTCTTTCAGACCATTACCAATAAACAAATAACTTCCCGGACATTTTTCCAGCATAAATGCAAAATCTTCACTTCCGGCCATTGGTTCAGTCTGATCGACAATATTTTCTTCCGCTACCACTTCACGTGCCACCTGGCGCGCAAACTGAGTTTCTTTACTGGTATTAAATACAGGAGCATATCCATGCTGATAATCCACTTCAGCCACAACATTAAAGCTTTGTGCCTGAGCCTGAGCGATTGCCACAATACGTTGCTGTAACAGCTTACGTACTTCAGGCTTGAAGCAACGCACAGTCAGTTTTAACTCAGCTTGCTCCGGAATCACATTATTTGCCACACCGGCATGAAACATACCTACGGTAACCACAGCCGAATCCAGCGGACTGACATTGCGTGACACAATTGTCTGTAAAGCCATTACGATAGAAGAAGCAGCCACAATCGGATCATGCGTATTGTGCGGTTTCGCGCCATGCCCGCCTACACCTTTTATTGTAATAGTGGCCACATCAGATGAAGCCATCATCCAGCCATCATAAAAATGTAACTGTCCCTGCGGATAACCCGGCATATTATGCATACCATATACGGCATCACACGGATATTTTTCAAACAGACCATCAGCAATCATCCGCATAGCACCACTACCAGATTTGCCATATTCCTCCGCCGGCTGAAAAATCAGATTTAATGTACCATTAAACGATTTTCTGCTGGCTAATACCTTAGCCGCAGCCAGTAGCATTACAGTATGTCCATCATGGCCACATGCATGCATTTTGCCTGTATGCTGGCTTGTATGCGCAACACCACTTTCTTCAGTGATCGGCAATGCATCCATATCAGCCCGGATACCAATACGTCTGTCACCATTTCCGGCTTGAAGTTGTGCTACCAGACCAGTACCACCAATACCCCGTTCAACTTTATATCCCCACTGCTCCAGCAAACCGGCAACTTTATCGCTGGTTCGATTTTCTGCAAAAGCCAATTCAGGGTGTTGATGAATATCATGACGCAGCTGAACAAAAGTACTTAACTCAGCTTCAATCAGCTCATGAATCTCTTTCATAAACATACCTTTACATTTTTAATGAATTAAGAAGACTATAGCTTAACAAACAAAATTATTATTGACAAAACAAAATAATTTAATACATTGTCTTATAAGATTAATTTTTTAAGTATATTTAAAACAAAATAGGAATAATAAAAACCAGTTATTTATATAGCCAAAAAAGTTTTCAATATTAATCTGTTTTGTCTCTTTTACATTAAAAAATCTAAACACCCGTCTGATGACAGAAAAAAAAATGCACTTTTAGAAATTTAAAGTGCATTTTTATATTTAGAAAAGTTATTTAATTAAACCCTGATTTAAAATATTTTTAACTCAAGTTTTAATCTTTCTTTAACTTTACCATTAAAAAACAATAAAGTTATCAACCCCATTATTGCCAATATAGGTAAAAACCATAAATATCGCCAAGTTACCGGAAAATAACTCAGACGTAACACTCCATTAAAATCAGACGGTACGGAAACCTGTACCAATGAACCTGAACTATCTGCAGTAACAGATAATATATGATCATCAATCTTAGCAGAATAACCATACCACCATAAACGCGGGAATATCAGAGTAATATTATCTTTATGCTCTGGAATCTGAACCCAATCTGTATTATTTTCGTGTTTCACAATTCTGACACCAGCTATATCAGGATAAACAAAGGGAGAATTATTTTCCCACCCTTTTGTCAGAGTAAATGGTAACGATACATACAAATCATTACGGCTATCTGCTGATTGAACTTCACTATATCCGCACTGCTTAAACTGATGACTAAAGGCAGCATAATCATCCTTATTAACGATAATAGTGCTAATCCGCATCAACACTGCCTGACAAACATTGAATCCTTTTGCACTCTGTAAAATATTCTCCAATGCCTGTTTAGATGTAAAAATACCATGTGCAGACTGATTAACCGGTAATATTTTCTCGAGTCTTTTACTACCTACAGGAGAATAACCATTTATTGATTTAATATCATAAAAACCGAACTGAGCTGAAGCAATATCATTTAATTGCCGGGTTTGTTTTAAATAAATATTTAATGGAAGAGACAAAACATAACCTTGTAAATTAACATTATCTGGTAACTGAATACGTTCAGCTAATTCAGTCTGACGCTGATAAGAACCGCCTAATGTAGGTAATCCGTTAAGGAACAATAATAAAATTAATAAAGTTAAGCCTATCATCCCGTATGAACTTTTTCTCTCTATTATTTTCGGGCTCAATATAAGCAGCCAGACAGAAAAAATTTGCAATACAATATAAAACGGATGAAGATTCCAAGAATTAAAAAACACCAGACAAAATACAAATAGAATAACTAAAAAATATTTTTTATTAAAATTAACTAATATACTTTTTTTAAAATTAAATAAATCATGTTCAAGTAAAAACAGCATCAACACTAAACTCAGAATCAATGTTAATGTATCAAAGCCCGCATAAGCTGGTAAAAATAAAAAAAATCCACCTAAGATAATATATAAAGAAATATAAATTTTTTTATTTAATATTATCTTTTTACCTTGGATAATATGTGCATACTGTAAAATATAGAATACAGCCAGACAGATAAAAAAAGAAATAAAGGGTAAAAATCGAAATGGCCAGCGCAAAGGGCCAAACTGGGATGGCATTTGTGATAAAAGAAAAAATATTATAATTAATGTGGAAAACCATTTCAGAATATTATCTCGTTGCCAAAGTTCTTTGATATTTCGGTAAAAAAATACCATAGGTAAAAATAAAGTAGAAAAACCCAAAGGTACTAACACCAGCCTATAGCTGATATAAGTCATATAATCATAAAAAGTAGGAAAAAAACCCAGAATAATAGTAGACCATGAAGGAATAAAAGTTCTGAGTGAACTATCAAATCCACTTACGCGATTAGTTAAATCATGCGAAAAAATATATTCGGAATAAATTGGTAAAGAAAAAATAAGTGCCAGAATAGCCGGAATACTCAAGTAAACAACTTTATTTAATTTACCTGATTGTTTAAATTCAAAAACCAGAGTTATTCCGACAAACACAGCATAACCTATTACTCCATGTGGCCAGCCGGAAGAAAGCAAAAAAATAACTGATATAAAGTTTAGAATAATATTGATTTTAGAGTAATTTTTTTTAAGTAATAAAAATGTGGCAATAGACACCATTGCCCAAGCCTGTCCGTTTGCCGCATTCCACCAGGCACCCAGATACTGATAAAGAAAGACCGGCTGAATAACTGTAAATGCGGCCAGTGTATAAGCATAACATTTATGTAATCTGAATACTCTGGCAATAACCAAAGAAGATAGCGAAACCAATACGATATTTATAAAAGCCAGTATCCAGCCAGATAACAGAATATGATGAAAACGAGAAGTAATAAGAGAAACCAGAATATTCTGAGGTAAAAATATACCTTTACCTAAATCAATCATCTCATTACCACCGATATACATAGAGTCAACTATAAAAGGTATTCTCCCTTCTGACCAAATATGGCCAATCTGTCTGAAAAAACCAAGCATTTCATAAGAAGCATCATCAATACAAAAAAAATCACTCTGAAACAGACTACATATAATAATTATTGAAATTGCATAAAATATTGAAAATAACAATGCCTCTTTAACATTTACGTTTTCATTACTCATTATTGGGTTTTCTTTATATTAATATAATTATCATATGCAGCACACATAGCAGTTATATCTGAACATGAAGGTGACCAGTCTAGCAACTGATTAACTTTTGTAATATCAAGCAAAGTATTCTGATCAGCAATGGTATACTGCTCAGGATATAATAGTGTCATGCCTATTTTATCCAGTCCGGACAGTACCGGTTTAATCAATCTTGCAGGAACCGGTATTAAAAAAGATTTTGAATTAGCATGTTTGATGATTGCCTCTAATAGCTCTCTGGTTGTCGGAGGATTTAATGAACCCAAATTAAAATTTTCTCTGGGAAAGTTATTTTTATAGGCCTGCAAAGCGGCAGTAACACAATCATCAACACTTACCATTTGATAACGATTAGTACCATTTCCTATCATCGGCACAGGTATATTTAAAGATATCAGCCTGAATAACTTACCTAATATACCTAAACGCCCAGCACCAGTAATCAGTCTGGGACGAAAAATAGTAGCATTTAATTTTTCATAACTTCGAATTAATTTTTCTGCTTCAACTTTACTGCTTCCATATGGCCCCAAAGGATTTTGGGGATGATCCTCTGATACCGGACATGAATTCACCATACCATAGGTCATATCAGTAGAAAAAAATACCATTCTGGTCGTACCTGCTGCTGACATTGCCTGCAAAATATTTTGAGTACCAGCAACATTTACCTCAAAAAACCAAGCCTGACGATTTGATCTGGGTACATTATCAGCAAACTGTCGTGCAGCCAAATGATAAACAATATCATCCGGTTGAAGATTTAATTTTCTTATATCCTGAACTGAACGTATATCACCATAAACAAACTGACTCTGTTTTTCCAGAGTGCAATCAGTATAGTTTTTTATGTCAAAATTAACTACTTCATTGCCATTCTGTAATAATTTTCTTATGAGAATCTGTCCTGTGAACCCGCTACCTCCGGTAATAATATGACGCAATTTACGCACTCCTGGAAATAATTATGATTCCTATACAAATAGTAATCAAACCTATAATACGAAGCAGATTAACATTTTCATGTAAGAAGAAATACCCGATAAAAGCAGTAATGATATAACCAATTGATAAAAGCGGATAAGCCAGACTCACTTCAGTTTTACCCAATACAGCCATCCATAAACCAATACTAATTGCATAAAGGCACATACCAGTAATAAACCATGCATTCAATATTAGCTGATACCCAAAGTATAAATAATCAGAAGCACTTTGAGGAAACTCCCCAAGTGTCTGCATAGTTTTACGTAATGCAATTTGCGCCAGAGCATTTAGTGTAACGCTGATAACTGCAAGCATAAATGTTAATAGATTCACTCTAACTCTTCCAAATCAGAAATCTAAATATATCTGGCTAACAATATGATATATATTATTAAAGTCAGTAAAATTAGACTTTTTTTATCTTGAATAAAAAATACAATTGGGTCATCATACATTAAACCTCTTTTAGTCATCATCCATAAATTACCAATCAGATAAACCATCAATAATTGTACCAACCATAATAAAGCAGGGGT
Source organism: Snodgrassella alvi wkB2 (assembly GCF_000600005.1). NCBI lineage: Bacteria > Pseudomonadati > Pseudomonadota > Betaproteobacteria > Neisseriales > Neisseriaceae > Snodgrassella > Snodgrassella alvi. The sequence goes on along the minus strand of NZ_CP007446.1, from coordinate 391,533 downwards.
TCTATAATGAACAATGGTTTCCGGAGCATTAATATAAAGACCAAAGACAATAATGGCACCAATATATGTACTGATACCTAATGGCCAAAGAATATCTAAATCGGATTTTATATACCCTCTACCGGCAATCGAATTATTCTCATCAGACTTTGAAACTAACTCAGCACACCTTTTCACTGTAGCCAAACTTAAAAATATTAAGACAGAAAATGCCAGTAAAGAATAACTTAATTCAATATTAGCAACTATTCCGCCTGCTAATATTCTCACGGTATATAAAACGGATAAAACTATTATATCTAACAATATAATCTGTTTTAACCTTAAACTATATAGTGTTGTTATAAATAAATATAATAAAAATATACCAAAAAAATATCTTGATATCAAAATAGAAATTAATCCTGCACTCATTAAAAGCAATAAACTTACCCTGAGACCCTGAGCAATCGATAAATCTCCAGAAGCAAACGGTCGATGTCTTTTATTCAAATGCTGACGATCATTTTCTAGATCCCATAAATCATTTAAAATATATGTTGCTGATGCACCTAAAGAAAAAGCAATAAAAGCCGTAGATACTATTAAAAATTTTTGAAAATCATAAAACTGAAAAGAAGTAAGGAGTGGAACAAAGAGAAGTAGATTTTTCAAACATTGATGTAAACGTATGGCTTTCAGCCACGTCATCATTTTTTTATCTTCATTGCTGAACTGTTTTAATACCGGCGTTCCGCTTTGCTTTATTATTTTTATAAGTTTATCAGTTTTATTTCCTGTAACAATAGCTCCACTAGCCTCTTTCCAAATTGGCAAATCAGCACTATCATTCCCAGCATATATAAATTTTCGTCCGATTTTCTGTTCTATCGCATTAAATTTGTTTATTCCTTTTAAATTTTTTTGTGAATCTGTAGCAATAACATCATCAAAACAATTCAAAAAATTCGCTACTTTATATGCAATATCTTTATAGGCAGCAGTAGCAAGTATGACTTTTCTTCCTTGTTGTCGTTGCTTTTGTATGTATTTTACTAATTCATGACGATAAGGTATTTTATCAGCATTAAAATTACTATATTCATAGACAAATTTTTTAAATTCTGCCTTACCTTGAAAATACACTCTTATTAATTTAAAAAGCTTAAACGGATATAATTTAAGCATACTAATCAGGGTTTCATGTAATGAATCAGTCAGAATTAATGTTCCATCTAAATCCACAACTAACGGAAGACTTGATTCTGTCACTATTTTCCCCTGCATATCGATAAAATAATGCAATAATTTTACATAGTTGTTTACTCATCATCAATACAGTTACCTAAAGCATTCATCATGCATAACCGAAACTCAAACTAATGCACAAGTTTACCTGATAGAAACCTACGGCACTCGCAACTACACTCAGTTCGACTACAGCGACCCCAATCAGCAAATCTACTTTCTCTTCGGTCGCGAAACCACCGGACTGCCCCAGGCATTCGCACAGGCTCGCGCCGAGCAATGTCTGCGTATTCCGCAGTCAGAGCACATCCGCTCACTGAACCTATCCAACGCCGCCGCCATCGTCCTCTACGAAGCGCTGCGTCAGCAGTCCTTCCTCTCTCTGACCTAGATACAGCAACAGCAGCCATTGGGCTGCTGCGGTATTGTTTTTTCTTCTGTTTTATTCTCAGTACTTAAAGTAAGAAACCCGGTTGACTAATCAACCGGGTTCTTCTATGGGGAGTCTGGCGGTGTCCTACTTTCACATGGGCAATCCATACTATCATCGGCGCTAGGTCGTTTCACGGTCCTGTTCGGGATGGGAAGGCGTGGGACCAACCCGCTATGGCCGCCAGACATTAAACTGTCAAATCAGAAAGCCTTAATCTCGGTGATGATGTGTATTCATCAGTAAGCTTTATCATTCTCTGTGCATTTACTGCACGAAGTCCTTCAAATGATAGAGTCAAGCCTCACGAGCAATTAGTATCGGTTAGCTCCAAGTGTTACCACTCTTCCACACCCGACCTATCAACGTCCTGGTCTCGAACGTCTCTTTAGAGGGATTAAATCCCTAGGGAAGTCTCATCTTCAGGCGAGTTTCACGCTTAGATGCTTTCAGCGTTTATCTCTTCCGAACTTAGCTACCCGGCGATGCGACTGGCGTCACAACCGGTACACCAGAGGTTCGTCCACTCCGGTCCTCTCGTACTAGGAGCAGCCCCCGTCAAACTTCCAACGCCCACTGCAGATAGGGACCAAACTGTCTCACGACGTTTTAAACCCAGCTCACGTACCACTTTAAATGGCGAACAGCCATACCCTTGGGACCGACTACAGCCCCAGGATGTGATGAGCCGACATCGAGGTGCCAAACTCCGCCGTCGATATGAACTCTTGGGCGGAATCAGCCTGTTATCCCCGGAGTACCTTTTATCCGTTGAGCGATGGCCCTTCCATTCAGAACCACCGGATCACTATGTCCTGCTTTCGCACCTGCTCGACTTGTCGGTCTCGCAGTTAAGCTACCTTGTGCCATTGTACTATCAGTCCGATTTCCGACCGGACCTAGGTAACCTTCGAACTCCTCCGTTACTCTTTGGGAGGAGACCGCCCCAGTCAAACTGCCTACCATGCACGGTCCCCGATCCAGATGATGGATCCGGGTTAGAACCTCAAAGTCACCAGGGTGGTATTTCAAGGACGGCTCCACAAGAACTAGCGTTCCTGCTTCTTAGCCTCCCACCTATCCTACACAAGTGACTTCAAAGTCCAATGCAAAGCTACAGTAAAGGTTCACGGGGTCTTTCCGTCTAGCAGCGGGGAGATTGCATCTTCACAACCATTTCAACTTCGCTGAGTCTCAGGAGGAGACAGTGTGGCCATCGTTACGCCATTCGTGCGGGTCGGAACTTACCCGACAAGGAATTTCGCTACCTTAGGACCGTTATAGTTACGGCCGCCGTTTACTGGGGCTTCGATCCGATGCTTGCACATCTTCAATTAACCTTCCAGCACCGGGCAGGCGTCACACCCTATACGTCCACTTTCGTGTTTGCAGAGTGCTGTGTTTTTATTAAACAGTCGCAGCCACCTATTCTCTGCGACCTCTCATAGCTTACGGAGTAAATCCTTCACCATAAGAGGCATACCTTCTCCCGAAGTTACGGTATCAATTTGCCGAGTTCCTTCTCCTGAGTTCTCTCAAGCGCCTTAGAATTCTCATCCTACCCACCTGTGTCGGTTTGCGGTACGGTTTCATTCAAACTGTAGCTTAGTGGCTTTTCCTGGAAGCGTGGTATCAGTCACTTCGTGTCCGTAGACACTCGTCATCACTTCTCGGTGTTGAGCACCCGGATTTGCCTAAGTGCTCCACCTACCGGCTTAAACGATCTATTCCAACAGATCGATGACCTAACCTTCTCCGTCCCCACATCGCATTTGAATCAAGTACAGGAATATTAACCTGTTTCCCATCGACTACGCATCTCTGCCTTGCCTTAGGGGCCGACTCACCCTACGCCGATGAACGTTGCGTAGGAAACCTTGGGTTTTCGGCGACAGGGCTTTTCACCCTGTTTATCGCTACTCATGTCAACATTCGCACTTCTGATACCTCCAGCATGCTTCTCAACACACCTTCTTCGGCCTACAGAACGCTCCCCTACCATGCCAGTTAACTGACATCCGCAGCTTCGGTTACAGATTTGAGCCCCGTTACATCTTCCGCGCAGGACGACTCGACCAGTGAGCTATTACGCTTTCTTTAAATGATGGCTGCTTCTAAGCCAACATCCTGGCTGTCTGGGCCTTCCCACTTCGTTTACCACTTAATCTGTCATTTGGGACCTTAGCTGGCGGTCTGGGTTGTTTCCCTCTTGACACCGGACGTTAGCACCCGATGTCTGTCTCCCGAGGAACCACTTGATGGTATTCTTAGTTTGCCATGGGTTGGTAAGTCGCAATGACCCCCTAGCCATAACAGTGCTTTACCCCCATCAGTGTCTTGCTCGAGGCACTACCTAAATAGTTTTCGGGGAGAACCAGCTATCTCCGAGTTTGTTTAGCCTTTCACCCCTATCCACAGCTCATCCCCGCATTTTGCAACATGCGTGGGTTCGGTCCTCCAGTACCTGTTACGGCACCTTCAACCTGGCCATGGATAGATCACTCGGTTTCGGGTCTACACCCAGCAACTCAACGCCCTATTAAGACTCGGTTTCCCTGCGCCTCCCCTAATCGGTTAAGCTCGCTACTGAATGTAAGTCGTTGACCCATTATACAAAAGGTACGCAGTCACGGATTGCTCCGCTCCCACTGTTTGTATGCATCAGGTTTCAGGTTCTATTTCACTCCCCTCCCGGGGTTCTTTTCGCCTTTCCCTCACGGTACTGGTTCACTATCGGTCGATGATGAGTATTTAGCCTTGGAGGATGGTCCCCCCATCTTCAGACAGGATTTCTCGTGTCCCGCCCTACTTTTCGTATACTTAGTACCGCCTCTGAAATTTCGAATACGGGGCTATCACCCTCTACGGCCAAGCTTCCCAGCTTGTTCTTCTATCTCAGTGACTATCATATACTGGCTCCTGCGCGTTCGCTCGCCACTACTTGCGCAATCTCGGTTGATTTCTTTTCCTCTGGGTACTTAGATGGTTCAGTTCTCCAGGTTCGCTTCTCTGTACCTATGTATTCAGTACAGGATACCATGCTTATACATGGTGGGTTTCCCCATTCGGATATCGCGGGATCACAGCTCTATTGCCAGCTCCCCCACGCTTTTCGCAGGCTTACACGTCCTTCTTCGCCTATCATCGCCAAGGCATCCACCTGATGCACTTATTCACTTGACTCTATCATTTCAAGAACCTCCTGACTTCGTCAGCATACCGTTGACTAGTATCTCTGACTTAAGGCCTTTACTCTCATAAAGCTTACTGCTTTGGTTGTCTGAACAACGCCTTTTGTGCTCGTTGTTCAGCGATACAATCATCACCCAATTCTTGCAGCACTTCTCTTCTTCTGTCTCCAGAATCAGTTCTATGCTCCAATCTTTGTTTGTTGATTTCGGCTTTCCAATTTGTTAAAGATCGATGCGTTACTTCGCAAATTAAAATCAGCTCTCTGAACTGCCTTTAATTTCCAAAGTATTTTACTGAACCCAACCTCCTCAGAGTGGTGGTGGAGGCAAACGGGATCGAACCGATGACCCCCTGCTTGCAAAGCAGGTGCTCTACCAACTGAGCTATGCCCCCTCTGTCCTTAAATAAGTGGTGGGTCTGGGAGGACTTGAACCTCCGACCCCACGCTTATCAAGCGTGTGCTCTAACCAGCTGAGCTACAAACCCAGTTTATTCAGTCTCTTCTCGCATCTTTTCAGTTTACCGATAAGTGTGAATGCCAATCAGCCCCTTCTTTTCTCTAGAAAGGAGGTGATCCAGCCGCAGGTTCCCCTACGGCTACCTTGTTACGACTTCACCCCAGTCATGAAGCATACCGTGTTAAGCGACCTCCTTGCGGTTAGTCTACCCAATTCTGGTATCCCCCACTCCCATGGTGTGACGGGCGGTGTGTACAAGACCCGGGAACGTATTCACCGCAGTATGCTGACCTGCGATTACTAGCGATTCCGACTTCATGCACTCGAGTTGCAGAGTGCAATCCGGACTACGATCGGCTTTCTGAGATTGGCTTCACCTCGCGGCTTCGCTACCCTCTGTACCGACCATTGTATGACGTGTGAAGCCCTGGTCATAAGGGCCATGAGGACTTGACGTCATCCCCACCTTCCTCCGGTTTGTCACCGGCAGTCTCATTAGAGTGCCCAACTTAATGATGGCAACTAATGACAAGGGTTGCGCTCGTTGCGGGACTTAACCCAACATCTCACGACACGAGCTGACGACAGCCATGCAGCACCTGTGTTACGGTTCCCGAAGGCACTCTCCTATCTCTAAGAGATTCCGTACATGTCAAGACCAGGTAAGGTTCTTCGCGTTGCATCGAATTAATCCACATCATCCACCGCTTGTGCGGGTCCCCGTCAATTCCTTTGAGTTTTAATCTTGCGACCGTACTCCCCAGGCGGACAATTTCACGCGTTAGCTTCGCTACTAAGACATCTAGTGTCCCAACAGCTAATTGTCATCGTTTAGGGCGTGGACTACCAGGGTATCTAATCCTGTTTGCTACCCACGCTTTCGAGCATGAACGTCAGTGTTATCCCAGGAGGCTGCCTTCGCCATCGGTATTCCTCCACATCTCTACGCATTTCACTGCTACACGTGGAATTCTACCTCCCTCTGACACACTCTAGTTAACCAGTTTCAAATGCACGTCCCAAGTTGAGCTCGGGGATTTCACATCTGACTTAATTAACCGTCTGCGCTCGCTTTACGCCCAGTAATTCCGATTAACGCTCGCACCCTACGTATTACCGCGGCTGCTGGCACGTAGTTAGCCGGTGCTTATTCTTTAGGTACCGTCAGCACCAGGTGGTATTAACACCCGGCTTTTCTTCCCTAACAAAAGTCCTTTACAACCCGAAGGCCTTCTTCAGACACGCGGCATGGCTGGATCAGGGTTCCCCCCATTGTCCAAAATTCCCCACTGCTGCCTCCCGTAGGAGTTTGGGCCGTGTCTCAGTCCCAATGTGGCGGATCATCCTCTCAGACCCGCTATGGATCGTCGCCTTGGTAGGCCTTTACCCCACCAACTAGCTAATCCAACATCGGCCGCTCAAATAACGCGAGGTCACTAAGATCCCCCGCTTTCCCCCTCAGGGCGTATGCGGTATTAGCCATCCTTTCGGACAGTTATCCCCCATTACTCGGTACGTTCCGATGCATTACTCACCCGTTCGCCACTCGCCACCAGAGAGCAAGCTCTCCGTGCTGCCGTTCGACTTGCATGTGTAAAGCATGCCGCCAGCGTTCAATCTGAGCCAGGATCAAACTCTTATGTTTAATCTTAGCTTTTTTGTAATCCCGAAGTCCCCTTCGGTTTCACTGGTCTGCTTCAAAGTTATTGACAAGAAATGTTTTTATCTTGTCTCTCTGAATCAGTGTGAGGCCGCTTGGCACTCACACTTATCGGTAATCTGTTCTGTTAAAGAGCGTTGCTTTCGACTGCGTTCTACTTTAAACTGTTCGTTTGTTTCGTGTCGCGTCATCAGCGAAGAAGGCGAACTATACGCCTCCACAAATCCTCTGTCAACTCCTGCCTGCATTTATTTTTGACTTCCTCCTCATTCAACTGTTTTATCTGAGTTTATTTTTGATCCATTATTTTTGATTACATCAAATTTGTATTCTTTAGCTGTGTATGTACTTTCTAATTTTCTTGCGAATTGATTATTTGCAAAATCTGTTGCTGTTTTTCTGCACTCAATGTGGTTAAGTGTAAGGTTTGCTCTGCCAATGCTTTATATAGTGTTTGTTCTGATTGTTTTAATGATTGCCAGTGGCGGGCAATGGTATTGCTGTCACCACGTTTAATGGGGCCGGTTAAGGCTTTGTCTGGAGACATCATCTGTAATTGATCGAGATTTTGCTGCATTAGTTGATTTACTAGAATTTCTGCTAATTCTTGCGACAAAGACAGTGAAGCTAATATATTTCTTGCGAAAGCATTTAATGTTACTAAAAAATTTGCACTGATGGAGAGAGCGGCGTGATAACGGCTTTTCTGAGCAGAATCAATATTAAAGTAGGATAAGTTTGCTGCCTGTGCCAATTTATATAATAAAGGTAATGCTTCTGCATCGCCTTCTATTGCACATAGATGCCCCGGTAAAGTATTGATGGCCGTTTCTATCGAAGCAAAGGCAAATACCGGATGTAATGAACCTACTAATAATTTTTGTTGATTGTTTGGTATTAATATATTGCTATTTAATGCACCACTAAAATGAAGTATCAATGTGTCAGCCTTTAGCCAGTCAATTTGATGTATTTTCCTACTAATTTCTTCAATGAACTGATCGCTAACACCTATGACTATAATATCCGCTGGTGGTAATGTTTCTAGCTGTTTGTGTACTTGGATGTGCGGTATGTGATTTTTAAGATACTCTGCAGCTGAAAAATTACGATTCCAGACTGCTTGAATATTAATCAGTTTACTTTGATGCCAGATTATGGCTAATGTTGAGGCAACCTTACCTGCACCAACAATGTTTACGCTTGGCCTGTGTGCTTTTTTCAGGCAAATGGAGCTAGTTGTCATTATTAATTTTTCTAACTAAAAGACGATTATTTTACCTGAGGCTTCGTGTTGCAATTGAAGCCTTTTAACCAAAACGGTACACTTCAATACTTACTCTATATTCTAACCATAATTTACTTGGGCAAACACGTTAATGAATGCTGCTTTTAATGTGAAATCTGCGCGTCTGGACACGCTGTCAGTACAATTACTGACAGATGATCTGACTTTGATTAACCAGGAACTAAAGCAACGGGCAGAACGTTTTGGTAATTTACGCAATATGCCTTTTACTCTGGATCTGCAAAATCTTTCCAATCAGGCAAATGTGAATTTAGCGAAGCTGATTGCGCTGTTTGCACGATATAATTTGCGCATTATTGCTATCCGCCATACCGATTTATCCTGGTCCAATCTGGCCAAACAGCATAATATTGCCTTTAGCATTCTTCCAGAGGAACAGGCCAGTGCACGCGTCAAAGCTGTAACTGAGGCGCAAATACCACAAATTACTGAAAAAGAAAAATTTACTTCATCTGTTTCTGCCTTACCAACGCTGGTAATAGATCGCACTATTCGTACCGGTCAGCAGGTTTATGCAGAAAAATCTGATTTAATTGTTCTGGGACTGGTAAGTGAAGGGGCGGAAATTATTGCGGATGGCAATATTCACATCTATGGCCCTTTACGCGGCCGGGCTTTGGCTGGTGCTGCCGGAAATAAGGATACTCGCATTTTTGCACAGTCTATGCAGGCCGAACTGGTATCGGTAGCAGGAATTTATCGCATTTTTGATCAGCAATTACCAGCACATCTGTATCGTCACCCTGTACAGATTTTCCTGCAGAATGACCGGCTGGTGCTTAGTGCGATTCAGGCACATTAATTTTATGACTGATTTTTGAATGTATTGACAGATTCATTTATATAACAAAAAGGATTTTGATTGTGGCAAAGATTATTGTGGTGACGTCAGGTAAAGGTGGTGTTGGTAAGACCACAACCAGTGCCAGTATTTCAACAGGTCTGGCTTTAGCAGGCCATAAAACTGCGGTAATTGATTTTGATGTGGGCTTACGTAATCTGGATTTGATTATGGGTTGCGAACGCCGTGTGGTTTATGATCTGATTAATGTTATTCAGGATGAAGCTACCCTGAATCAGGCATTAATTAAAGATAAACACTGTGAAAATCTTTATGTGTTACCTGCCTCTCAGACCCGGGATAAAGATGCACTTACCCGCGATGGTGTAGAAAAGGTTTTAAAAGATCTGACTGAGAAGATGGGCTTTGAATATGTAGTCTGCGATTCACCTGCTGGTATTGAACAAGGTGCATTAATGGCCTTATATTTTGCCGATGAAGCCATCGTCACTACTAACCCGGAAATTTCCAGTGTACGTGACTCTGACCGTATTCTGGGTATTTTATCCAGCAAATCTCGCCGTGCCGAAACTAATGGGATACCGGTAAAAGAGCATTTACTGATTACCCGTTATTCACCTGAGCGTGTAGAAAAAGGTGAAATGCTGTCTGTACAGGATATTCAGGATATTTTGCGTATTCCATTAATTGGTGTTATTCCTGAATCACAAAATGTATTACAAGCATCTAATTCTGGTACGCCGGTTATTTTGCAGGAAAATTCAGTTGTTGCTGAAGCTTATAAAGATGTTGTCGCTCGTTTGCTGGGCGAGGATCGTCCAATCCGTTTTCTGGATACTGAGAAAAAAGGTTTTCTCAAGCGACTGTTTGGAGGATAAGACATGTCTATAATAGATTTTCTTTTTGGTAAGAAGCAACAATCCGCAAAAACGGCTCGCGATCGTTTACAAATTATTATTGCTCAGGAGCGAGCTACTCATACACCGGACTATTTGCCTACACTACAAAAAGAGTTACTGGAAGTGTTATCAAAATATGTTCATGTTTCTTTAAATGATATTCATATTTCTCAGGAAAAGAAAAACGGTATGGATGTATTGGCATTGAATATTACTTTACCTGAAACAGGAAAGAAAAAGGCCAGTTAATGACGCTGACTGAATTGCGCTATATTGTGGCTGTAGCTCAGGAAAAACATTTTGGACGTGCTGCCCAGCGATGTTTTGTAAGTCAGCCTACTTTATCCATTGCAATTAAGAAGCTGGAAGAGGAGCTTGGGCTGGCATTATTTGATCGCAGCAGTAATGAGGTAATGACAACTGATGCTGGCCAGCGAATTGTGGTACAGGCTCGCCGTGTTCTTGAAGAAGCTGATCGTATTAAGTTGATGGCAAATCAGGAACAAAGTGAGCTGGAAGGAATATTTAAACTTGGTCTGATTTTTACCATTGCACCATATCTGCTGCCAAAGTTGATTTTATCTTTGCGAGAGATGGCTCCAGAAATGCCATTACAGCTGGATGAAAACTATACGGATGTATTAAAAGAATCACTTAAGCGTGGTGATCTGGATGCTATTGTGGTAGCAGAGCCATTTGATGAAACCGGGTTGGAAACTATTCCGCTTTATGATGAGCCTTTTTTTGTTATTGTTCCAAAAGGCCATGCTTTCGAGCAATTGGACGAGGTTACACCAAAGCAACTAGGTGAAGAACGGGTATTATTGCTCACCGAAGGCAACTGTATGCGTGATAATGTACTGGCTAGCTGTCAGGAATTGGCTTCGCGTCAGAAAATTCAGGGACTGTCTAATAGTATTCAGGGAAGTTCTATCAATACAATTAGACATATGGTGGCTAGTGGTCTGGGTATTAGTGTCATGCCAGCTACAGCTTTAACAGAGAATGATCATCTGTTGTTCAGTATTATTCCTTTTACTAGTCCGACACCGGAACGGCGCGTGGTTCTGGCCTCCAGACGAAATTTTGTTCGTCCTAAAGCCTTGCGCATGATTAAGTCTGCTATTCTGGCTTCGCAGTTAACTGGGGTAAAATTTATTCATGATGCTGATTAAGTTTTAGAGCAATCAAAAAACGCCTGTACTCTATAGCAGGCGTTTTTTGATGCACAAAATTTTCTGATTTAATGATTTAAGTTATATATGATTACAGATTATTTAATCATATGAAATTGATTAAATAATCTGTAATCTATAAATGAATTTAAATTCAAACAGATTCGAAACAGGATTTTCTATGATTGCATTAATACAGCGTGTGAAAGAAGCCAGCGTCTGTGTAAACTCTGAAATAGTCGGACAAATAGATCAGGGATTACTGGTGTTATTAGGTGTGGAAGAAGGAGATGATTTACAAAAAGCTGAACGTCTCTGTGACAAAGTACTTGGTTATCGGATTTTTAGTGATCAAGATAATAAAATGAATTTGAACGTTAAACAGGCTAATGGTCAGTTACTGGTTGTTTCGCAATTTACACTTGCTGCCGACACTAAAAAAGGGATGCGCCCTAGTTTTACCAAAGGTGCAGCACCAGAAAAAGCCAATGATTTGTATAATTATTTTGTTGAATTATGCCAGAAACAAATTGTGACTAAAACCGGTATCTTTGCCGCAAATATGCAGGTTTCCCTGATTAATGACGGACCGGTAACATTCTGGCTGCAAGTTTGAGTACTTGTATTTATTCAATAGCAAACAAATTAATTTTTAGTATCGGCTTAGTTCCTGCTTTAATACGCGGATATTGGCTTGCCGGTCTGTTATATTTTGTTGCCAGCGCTGAATTTGTGCTGTTGCTCCCTGCTTTTGTGCCTGACGCAACTTTTGCTGCGCTATTGTTAATGCATTCTGTTCACTGGCAATATCGCGCTGAACCAGTTGTTTTGGTGTCAGTTTGGGTATAGTGATTATTTTAGCCGGGACTGTAGCCATATTATTTTTATTTCTAATCATAGTCACAGTTTCAGGTTTCGGAGGCTGTTGTCGCAGTGAAATACCTATTTTGGGAGAAGCCGGTGTTTTCATTAAGTCACTGTCTTGTCCAAATTCAGCGCTGTACCAAAGACGCTGCAATTGCTCCAAACCCGGAGCATTCTGATTTTCCAGAGAATATTTTTTTAGATTATCATCATCTGCGGGTGGATACTTTGCAATCTGACACTGAACATCTAAAGGTTTGGTTGTATAGCTGACATGGTTATTTGCCAGCGGACAAGCATACCAGACCACAGATTTAGGCTCACTGGCTGTGGATACAGATGCTGTTGTGTCTTCAGCCCAAACTACATCCATATCACTGAAAAACAATAAACAGATAATGAAATAAAAGCTAAATCTGAACTTGTTTTGCATAACAATTACTCGTTACGTCCACATTTAAATACATACACAATGTAGTTTTATAGCACAATTTGCTGATTTGGATAATTAACCAGTGACTGAAATCTTTACAAAATATAATTGTAAGACAAATTATCTGGTGTACGGGTATTTTTTATATTATTGTAATATAAGTACAGAGTTTACGTTATTTAATTTATTCTCCTGATGTTTCTGATAATTTCAAAGATTGCACTTAACCACATAAATAAAAATCATAAAATTACTTCATCCTTCTTAAATTTACTTTTAATTATTAATTAACATAATGATAATATACTAAATAATAGGGAAACAAAATTTTACTTAAATCTAAAAAAGTTTTCTTCCCAATAATTATTGTATTAATATTATTAGGATTCAGTTTTTATTATGTATATGAAGATCTCTTTGTCGATGAAAGCAAAATAGGTACGGTTGTCGATGAATTCAATGGTGTTAAGGTTTACTACAATGGAAAAATCAGCCATGTAAGTGAAAGAAATATAGCACCAGATGGCTATAATTTAGGATTAAAGTATCAATGTGTCGAATTTATTAAGCGCTACTATTATGAACGCTTTAATCATAAAATGCCTGACAGTTACGATCATGCCAAACAATTTTTTGATGATTCGATACCAGATGGAAATCTTAATCCTAAACGTAATTTACTTCAGTTCCATAACGGCTCTCCCACAAAACCTCAAGTTGACGATATTATTGTCTTAGACTGGTCTAAATATGGTCACGTAGCCATTATCAGTAAAGTTACTGACAATGATATTGAGATTGTTCAGCAAAATCCTGGTCCTACTGCCAGTAGTCGTGCCACTTTTCCGTTAATTTATAAAGATGGATTATGGAAAATAGATTCTTTTCGTGTTTTAGGTTATTTACGTAAACGTTAAAAGCAAATTACATGATGAATCACAGAAATAATAGTTATTTTAATGCTGGGCACAAAAACAGTTTGTTAAATGATCATTTACTAATCCCATTGATTGCATAAACGCATAGCACGTAGTCGGACCTACAAAGCTAAAACCACGCTTTTTTAAAGCTTTGGACATAGCGCGACTAATTTCTGTCTGTGTTGGCACCTCTGATAAATGTTTATAGTGATTTATAATCGGTTGATCATTAACAAATGACCAGATAAAACTGGCAAAATCTTCCCCATTTTGCTGCATAGATAGATATGCATGGGCATTATTAATAATTGCTTTGAGTTTGGCCGGATGGCGAATAAGCCCGGAATTCTGTAATAGTGGTTCAATATCGGTAATTGTAATAATTTGATGCGGATTAAAATCATAGAAACAACGCCGGTATTCATCGCGTTTTTTTAATACAGTAATCCATGATAAGCCCGCCTGCTGACCTTCCAGACAAATCTTTTCAAACAGTTTTTGCCCGTCTCTCTGTATTTTTCCCCATTCAAAATCATGATAATGTTCATACAATGGGTCGGCGTTGACCCATTCACACCGTTGTTTCAACTGTTTTTGCATAATATTTGGATCCGCTTAATGTTATAAATTTTGCATAGTTATCTGATAATTTTTAATATAACCATGTCTGAATCAGGGTGATAATACCTAAAAGACAGAACAGAATGCAGGCTCCTATACGGATACGGTTTAAGGGTAAACGCTGCATCAGCCAGTTTCCGAAAAATATTACCGGAACATTAGCTAATAACAAACCTACTGTACTACCCAGAACTACTGAAAACAAATCACGGTACTGAGCTGCCAGCAAAATAGTAGCAATTTGGGTTTTATCACCCACTTCTGCCAGAAAAAATAATACTGCGGTGGCCACGAACGGACCGTAACGCATAAAACGAGTATCTACGCCATCATCTTTATCCGGCTTTAACAGCCATAAACCCACTATCAGAAAACTGAAACCTACAACCCAGCCCATTAACTGCGGTGTAAAAAAACGTGCTACTTCTACGCCAAACCATGCAGAAACAATATGATTAAGTAAGGTGGCACAAAGCATACCGGCAATGATGGAATATTTGCGCGAAAATCGGGTTGCCAGAAATAAAGTCAGTAATTGAGTTTTGTCACCAATTTCAGCAAGCGCAACTGGAATGACAGAAGAAAGAAAAGCATGAATCATTTTCAGAATACCGTTGGCGGGCAAAAGACAAAAGACACAATAAAACCCCCGCCGTAACGGTTTTATGTATCTCAAGTCTCGTTAGTCCGCCAACAGGCAAGGACGTTACGACCATACAGCAAAAACTGTAAATATGTTGACCGTAACCACAGGCTTGAAGAAACCACCTGTGCAACTACTCCCTTAAGGCAGGGCATCATAACCCATTCTATACAAACGCAACAAGTGAAATTCTTTAAAAATTCATTGAATTTGATTTCAAACAATAAAACAGGCTGCCATGCTTTATGGCAGCCTGCAATAATAGATTAATCAGATTAATAATAACCCAGAACTTTCCACCAAACACCACCGATAGCCACAAATATAATCAGTTCGACTACACTCATGATGAAACCGACTTTCCACCATTCGCCTAAAGTAACATAGCCTGAACCGAATATCACAGGTGAAGTACCAGTAGCATAATGCGTTAGTGTCATCATGATGCTGGAAGCTGCAGCCATCATCAGTGCAAACAGCATCGGAGGTGCGCCAAGCGCCAGACCGGCAGAATAGAAGGCAGCAAACATGGCTGTAATGTGAGCAGTAGTACTTGCAAACATATAGTGCGCATACATATAAGCCAGTAATAATAAGGCACAGGCACCCATCCAGCCCATACCCAGTCCGCCTATGCTGCTTTCCAGCACACCAGAGAACCATTTAATCAATCCGAGTTTATTCAGGAAAGTAGCCATCATGACTAATGCAGCAAACCAGGTAATGGTATCCCATGCACTTTTTTCTTTCAGAATATCATCCCAGCTTAATACACCGGTTAACAATAACAATGACAAACCAATGAATGCAGTAGTGGTCGCGTCTATAATGTATGCGTCACCAAACAGCATGGCCGGCACACCTGCCCATAAAATCAGCAATACTGCAAAAATACCCAGCATGATTTTTTCATCACGGGTCATCGGCCCCTGCTCTTTCAGACGCTCTTGAGCAAAAGCAACGGCATTGGGTGTTTGCTTGATTTCAGGCGGATACAACCAGTAAATAATCAGTGGCATCAGGAACATCGCTATCAGACCCGGTATTAACATTGCCAAAGCCCATGTACCCCATGTCAGATTAATATTTTTATTGGTTACATCGGCAATTAGCCTCACAATTAACGGGTTAGGAGCGGTAGCAGTAATAAACATGATTGAGCTGATGGGATTGGCATGATAATTTACCAGAGCCAAAAATTTACCCATACGTTTTTCTGTGCCCTTTTCAGGATCAGAATCATAGCTGGATGCAATAGACTTCATGATTGGGTGAATAATGCCACCGCCACGAGCAGTATTACTCGGTGTAACCGGAGCCAGTATTAATTCCACTACGGCCAGACTATAGGCAACACCTAGCGTACGTTTACCCCATAACCTAATGAACAGATAGCCCACACGTGCACCAAGACCGGTTTTTAATAAACCGCGCGAAATCATAATTGCCACACCAATCAACCAGATCAGCGGATTACCAAAACTGCTTAAGGCATCACCCATAGCCTTACTGGGATCATTATTGGTTACACCGGTTAAGGCAACCAGCATAATGGCAATAATAGATAGTGCACCAATTGGCATTGCTTTGCCGATAATGGCAGCAATAACTCCGACAAACATGGCCAGTAAATGCCATGCCTGAGGTGAAACCCCCTCTGGAACCGGTATGAACCAGATAATCAGAGCGATTATCAGCGCAATAGCCGCGGGAATGGGTTTAAACCCAATTTTTACAGGCATACAACATACTCCTAAATCATAAAGATACAGACTACAGCCAGACAGAAATCACTAACCTGAATGTGATTGTATACTTTTATAGCAAAATACCGTCTGATATAAAGCAAAAAAGTATCAGACGGTATTAACGAAAGTCAGATGATTATACTGTTTAAGCCTGAATGAATATAACATACAGCTGTGTAAGTAAACGCTATTGATGTTAAAGCAGATTTTCCGGATGCGATTAAATAGATAAATTTTGCAAAACTATGCTTGAAATCGTGCCGGGCATACCCATTTACGATTCATTAGCAATAGTATGGCGGTGGTAATTAACCACCCTGTTTGCAGCCGTAATATAGCGGCGCAAAGTACGAAATTAAATAATTAGGAGATTATTAATTATGGCAAAAGTAATCGGTATTGACTTAGGTACCACCAACTCCTGTGTTGCCATTTCCGAAGGTGGCCAGACTAAAGTAATTGAAAATGCGGAAGGTGCACGTACTACGCCTTCAATTGTTGCTTATCTGGACGATAACGAAATTCTGGTAGGTGCACCAGCCAAACGTCAGGCTGTTACCAATCCGAAAAATACTATTTATGCTGTAAAACGTCTAATCGGCCGCAAATTTGATGATGCTGAAGTACAGCGCGACATTAAATCTATGCCCTTTCAGATTGTTAAAGCAAATAATAACGACGCATGGGTAGAAGCACATGGTGAAAAATTATCACCTCCGCAAGTATCTGCCGAAGTATTGCGTAAAATGAAAAAAGCAGCTGAAGATTATCTGGGTGAAAAAGTAACTGAAGCTGTTATTACCGTGCCGGCTTATTTTAATGACAGCCAGCGTCAGGCTACTAAAGACGCCGGTCGTATTGCCGGTCTGGATGTAAAACGTATTATCAATGAACCAACTGCCGCAGCTCTGGCTTTCGGTATGGATAAAGGCGAAAAAGGCGACCGCAAGATTGCCGTATACGACCTTGGCGGTGGTACATTTGATATTTCTATTATTGAAATCGCTGAAGTTGATGGCGACAAACAGTTTGAAGTACTGGCCACCAATGGTGATACATTCCTGGGCGGCGAAGACTTCGACCAGCGTTTGATTAACTACATCATTGATGAATTCAAAAAAGATCAGGGTATCGATCTGAAAAATGATGTAATGGCTCTGCAACGTCTGAAAGAAGCTGCCGAAAAAGCGAAAATCGAACTTTCCAGTGGTCAGCAGACAGAAATCAATCTGCCTTACATCACCATGGACGCTTCCGGCCCGAAACATCTGGCGATGAAAATTACCCGTGCCAAGTTTGAAAGTCTGGTAGAAGATCTGATTACCCGCTCGATCGAACCTTGCCGCACTGCAATTAAAGATGCCGGTCTGAGCGTAAATGATATTAATGATGTTATTTTGGTAGGCGGTCAAAGCCGTATGCCAAAAGTACAGGAAGCTGTTAAAGATTTCTTCGGTAAAGAACCGCGCCGTGATGTTAATCCTGATGAAGCTGTTGCTGTAGGTGCTGCTATTCAGGGTGCCGTACTGGCCGGTGACCGTAACGACGTGCTGTTACTTGATGTAACACCTTTGTCTCTGGGTATTGAAACCATGGGCGGTGTGATGACTAAACTCATCAACAAAAACACTACCATTCCGACTAAAGCAACTCAAACATTCTCTACAGCTGAAGATAATCAAAGTGCGGTAACCATCCATGTATTACAGGGTGAACGTGAACGTGCTTCTGCTAATAAGAGTCTGGGACAGTTTAATCTGGGTGATATTCCTCCTGCACCCCGTGGTGTGCCTCAGGTAGAAGTAACTTTTGATATCGACGCCAACGGTATTTTGCATGTATCTGCAAAAGACAAAGGTACTGGCAAAGAAGCCAACATCACCATTCAGGCTTCTTCCGGTCTGAGCGAAGAAGAAATCGAACGCATGGTAAAAGATGCAGAAGCTAATGCTGAGGAAGATCGCAAACTATCCGAACTGGTAAGCAGTCGCAATCAGGCTGAAGCTTTGATTCATTCAGTACAGAAATCCTTGACTGAATATGGCGACAAACTGGATGCTGCTGAAAAAGAAAAAATTGAAGCAGCCATCAAGGAAGCTGAAGAAGCTGTTAAAGGCGAAGATAAAGCTGCAATTGATGCTAAAGCCGAGGCTTTAGGTACAGCCAGCCAGAAACTGGGCGAAATGATGTATGCTCAGGCACAGGCCGAAGGTCAGCAAGCTGGTGCCCAGACTGAACAGTCGCAAAGCAAAGGCAGCGATGATGTTGTAGACGCTGAATTTGAAGAAGTAAAAGATAAAGAGAAAAAAGACTAATTTTTTCCTGATACTATTTAACCCCGCTTCCAAGCGGGGTTTTATTTTATCTTGCCATTGCTTTGCAGACTAAAAAATACCATTTATATCTGTCATTTCTGCCGCAAAATTTCTGATTTTATTATTATTACCAGTTTATAATCATTTATACAGATAAAAATATCAATAAGCAGAAATTGTGAATATTTAATGTCCTGTAAAAAAACAGACATATTGGCAAACTGACCGTTACAATAATCGTAGCGATTATTTACAATAAAGAAATACAACTGGAGCGAAAGATGGATTTTTATATTTTACTGATTTTACTTGGTGTCTGTTGTGCCATACTAACTGCCGGATTTTGCGGACGCTCACAACGCTGGGGACCATGGACTATGCTGGTTGGCATTAGCTGCCTGCTAATTCTGATTATGGTGATGATATATAAACTATCGCGCGTTGTCTGAATTCTGATTCCTGTCTGCCAGCTTCATTCTGATTCCGGCAGATGAATAACTATTTAAGAATCAGTTGGAAATCAATGATGGTGATTACAACCGAATAAAATTGATGTATAACATTATCTTCTCTAGCTAAGACTGTTTTCTTCAAAGAAAATTTGAAAAATAGGTATCCACATGCAAAACAAATTAAGCAAAATAACCTGTATCGAAGATTTGCGTAAAGTTGCCAAACGCAAAGTACCTAAGATGTTTTATGATTATGCTGATACTGGTTCGTGGACTGAATCTACCTATCATGCCAATAGTAATGATTTTCAGGAAATTAAATTACGCCAGCGTGTATTGACCGATATGACCGGCCGTACACTGGAAACAACAATGGCAGGTCAGACAGTAAAAATGCCGGTGGCACTGGCACCTACCGGATTAACCGGTATGCAGCATGCCGACGGAGAAATTCTGGCTGCACGTGCGGCCGAAAAATTCGGTGTGCCGTTTACGCTGTCTACTATGTCTATATGTTCTATTGAAGACGTGGCCGAAAATACCAGCGCTCCGTTCTGGTTTCAATTATATGTTATGCGTGACCGCGAATTCATGCGCGATCTGATTCGCCGTGCTCAGGAAGCCAAATGCTCAGCATTGGTGGTTACTGCTGATTTACAGGTTCTGGGACAAAGACATAAAGATATTAAAAACGGGCTATCCACTCCGCCTAAACCCACACTGCGCAACTGGATGAATCTGGCTACTAAGCCGGAATGGTGTCTGGCTATGCTGAATACACAGCGTCGCACTTTCCGTAATATTGTCGGACATACCAAAGGCGTTGCCGACATGACATCACTGTCTTCATGGACATCTGAACAGTTTGATCCGCGCCTCAGCTGGAAAGACATTGAAGAAATCAAGAATCTATGGGGCGGAAAATTGATTATTAAAGGCATTCTTGATGCCGAAGACGCAGAAATGGCTGTGAAATCCGGCGCAGATGCAATTATAGTGTCTAATCATGGTGGTCGCCAGCTGGATGGTGCTCCTTCGACCATCCATGCATTACCCAATATTATTTCTGCTGTAGGCAATAATATTGAAGTCTGGCTGGATAGTGGTATCCGCAGCGGACAGGATGTTCTCAAAGCTATTGCTATGGGAGCCAAGGGTACACTAATTGGCCGCGCATTCCTGTATGGTCTGGGTGCATATGGTGAGGATGGTGTAACACGTGCACTGGAAATTATTTATAACGAAATGGATATCAGCATGGCCTTTACCGGTCACACTGATATCAAAACCGTTAATAAAGATATTCTGATACCGGGCACCTATCCGGTAGCCGGTTAAATCTGCCTGATTCTAAGGATATTTAAAAGCTATTTGTCTCAGACAAATAGCTTTTTTATCGATACCGCTCATCTTATTCAGCATTTGGTATAACTAACTGGCTTTTTAACTGACATGAACAGGTGACAAAGCCACTTCAGCCGGCTATGCTTGCCTTTTTATTGCTTATTAGACTGTTATGAACATCACTGAGAAAATTGCTTCGGAGCTGAATGTTGCTTCCGCACGAATTCAGGCAGCGATTGACCTGCTGGATGATGGCGCTACGGTACCGTTTGTGGCACGTTACCGTAAAGAAGCCACAGGCGGACTGGATGATACTCAGCTGCGGACGCTGGCTGAACGATTACAATATCTGCGTGAATTACAGGAACGCAAACAAACTGTATTATCCAGCATCGAAGAACAGGGCAAACTGACTGATGAGCTGCGCCAGAGCATAGAAAACGCTGATAATAAAACTGCACTCGAAGATATCTATCTTCCTTATAAACCCAAACGCCGTACCAAGGCACAAATTGCACGCGAGTACGGGCTGGCACCATTAGCTGAATCACTGCTTACTCAGCCAGATCTGGATCCGGAAATTACCTCACAAAATTATTTAAACGACAATGTCGCTGACAGTAAAGCCGCTCTGGACGGAGCGCGCGCGATTCTGATGGAACAATTTGCCGAAGAAGCCGGTCTGATAGGACGTTTGCGCGAGAAATTGTGGCGTGAAGGTGAAATCCATGCCACGGTAATCGAAGGTCAGGAAAGTGCCGGTGAGAAATTCAAAGATTACTTTAATCACCGTGAACCGATTCACAGCATGCCCAGCCATCGTGCTCTGGCCATACTGCGCGGTCGTAATGAAGGTATATTGTCGCTCAGTCTGAAATACCAGCCTGATGATACACCTGCCGGCGAACAGAGTATTTATGAGCAACTGATTGCACAACAGTTTGGTATCGCAGATATCGGACGTGCTGCTGACCGCTGGTTACGTGACACAGTGCGCTTAAGCTGGCGTGCCAAAATTTTTCTTTCATTAGAACTTGAAGCCCTCAACCGACTTAAAGAAAATGCTGATCAGGCTGCCATCAGTGTATTTGCCCAAAATCTGAAAGATTTGCTGCTTGCAGCTCCGGCCGGCCGTCTTACCACTATCGGGCTGGATCCCGGTATCCGTACCGGAGTAAAAGTAGCGGTAGTGGATGATACCGGTAAGCTACTGGAAACAGCTACTATCTATCCGCACCAGCCGCGTAACGACTGGAAAGGTGCTCTGACTGCACTGATGCATCTGGTAAAACAATATAAAGTCCGGCTGATTGCTATTGGTAACGGTACGGCCAGTCGTGAAACCGACAAGCTGGCCGGTGAACTGATTCGTGCCCTGCCTGATTATCATTTGCAAAAAATCGTTGTTTCTGAAGCTGGTGCCTCTGTTTACTCCGCTTCTGCTTTAGCAGCCAAAGAATTTCCTGAGCTGGATGTCAGTCTGCGCGGTGCTGTTTCTATCGCCCGCCGCCTGCAAGACCCGCTGGCAGAACTGGTGAAAATCGACCCTAAATCAATTGGTGTTGGTCAATATCAGCATGATGTTAACCAGAGCCAGCTAGCCAAAAGTCTGGATGCAGTTGTGGAAGATTGTGTAAACGCTGTCGGAGTGGATGTGAATACCGCATCAGTCGCCCTTTTGGCGCGTATTTCCGGTCTTAATAGTACACTGGCACAGAATATTGTCAGTTATCGTGACCAGAATGGCGCTTTTGCCAATCGCAAAACTCTGCTTAAAGTACCGCGTCTGGGCAGTAAAACTTTTGAACAGGCAGCCGGCTTTCTGCGTATTCAGGGCGGTGATGAACCTCTGGATGCCAGTGCAGTCCATCCGGAAAGCTATCCTATCGTTGCTAGAATGCTCAAAACGGCTCAGCTGCGTGCTGACCAGCTGATTGGCAACCACAGCGTGCTCAAAACACTTAAACCCACAGATTACATCGATGCTACTGTTGGTTTACCTACGATTAACGACATTCTGGCTGAATTGGAAAAGCCCGGTCGTGACCCGCGCGGTGAATTCCAGACCGCAACATTTGCTGATGGTATCGAAGACATCAGCGACCTTAAACCCGGCATGGTTCTTGAAGGCGTAGTCAGTAATGTGGCCGCATTTGGTGCTTTTGTCGATATTGGTGTGCATCAGGACGGACTGGTACATGTTTCTGCCTTAGCTGACCGCTATATTGCTGACCCACGTGATATTGTTAAAACCGGCGATGTGGTTAAAGTGAAGGTTATCGATGTTGATATAGCGCGTAAACGTATTGCTCTGTCGATGCGTCTGAACGACGATGCTCAGCCTGCATCCCGCCAACACGAACGACCACGCCGGCAAAATGGTAAAACACAAAATGTATCCGGCACAGATAATGCTATGGCGGCAGCATTTGCCCGGTTAAAACAGCAATAGACAAAAGACCGCTATAAAGGGGCATCTCTGCCCCTTTTTTTCATTAAACAGCCTGCATATAGTATCTTAGCGACAATCTTTGCCAGACAACGGCACACTTACCTGTGAATGATCCTGAAAAGTATAAACATACACAAAATTAAATCCCCCCAGTAACATACGCCGCGTCAGAGGCTGACGGCACGCCTGCTCTAAATCTTTTTTCACTGATGCCGGATTGAAATTAGCCTGATTTCGCTTACTGTCCAGCATGGTATACGAATAATAAATAGTCTGATTGTGCCGTACAGCTGCTGTAAACAGATTCTGTTTGTGTTGCTGTGGCAGTTTCTTCTGTAATGCCAGCAATTGCTGATCTACAGACGTAGTCAATACCGGATCAATAGCCAGAGGCATATGCCGAGGTTTACTGGCAGCTTCTGCAGAAGCTGCACCAGATTCTTCCGGCTGCCGGTTACAGGCTGCCAATAAGCACAAACAGAATAGCGCAATTATTTTTTTCATGGCTGACACTTTCAGAGCAGATACAGGCAGGAGTTATCCGGTAATACCGGAAAATTTTGTCCTCTCCCCTTAATTTACTCCAGATAATCAATAATAGTGTAACACGCGCTGATTAATTTTCTACTTGCTTAATAACTTTATTTAAATTATCCATTTTCAGATTCTTGCGTAAATATTCTTCACTTTCAGGTAAAGCAATTTGAATCGATTGTTTGCACTCATATGCCAGCTCAGCATTACTTGCAGAAAAATCTATAACATGACCACCAAGTTTACGTGTAGTATCAATAAAATGCAGATGAAAACCGGCTACAGATAATTCTTTGAAAAACTCTGGCGTCCAGAAACCGATTAATGTGCCAGTGACCTTCTCTACCGTATCCACGACTTGCTGTTCAAAAACTTTAACAACAGACGGATAAGGTTTATGCTGAGCAAACGGACGACGAATCTTCAGCTCATCAAACTGTCCGCTGATTCTTACTGCCACGAATACATTATCCAGAGGCAGATAGTGCGCCAGATGCGCATACAAATTGCTTTTACAGACATCAGTTATATCCACAACTTTATCAGGCTGAAATGTTGTAACCTGTACGAACGGCAACAGCTCATTATCTCCCATTACCTTAACCGCCTTATCACCGTCGGCCTCCAGAAAATCATGGTCAACAATTACCTCACCGGCCAGCGCATGAGAACAGCCTAAACCAAAATCACCATATTTTTTTGCTTCTCCCACACTAAATACTCCATCAAACAACCCTGCCATCAATGCATTAATGGTTGAAAACTGGACAATTGCTTTTTTCATTTTTTGCTCCGAGAATAGACAATAAATTTTATTTACATATTAATATACTCTAAAATAAAAATTTATTGAATAAACAATGTTTATATGGTTATTGCTGGTCAATTTAATACCAATAAATAACCGGACATCAGCAGAATCAATTAATTATTTTGATAATGTATTTAAATTCAGAACAGCAAGGTTTGAATCAGGTTTTGTATTGCAGTTACACTGGCAACAGCACTCACCTTTGGCAGATATCCTGCTGAAATCAGATTGTCCGGTGCAGGTAAGACTATTATGGTATAAGCGGTTCTCTTTATTTCTGCATCTGCAAGGCAGGTGGCCACAATCAATCAGACTGATTCGAAAACTCACCATGAAATCTTTTGTTTATTATTTTCTGGCTGCTGTTGCTGAAATCAGCGGCTGTTTTTCTTTCTGGGTCTGGCAACGCATGGGCAAATCAGTACTCTGGCTATTACCCGGCACACTGTCACTGTTGTTGTTTGCATGGTTGCTGACGCTGGTGGAAAGCAATATTGCCGGACGGGCATATGCCGTTTACGGTGGTATTTATATCTGCTGTTCGTTGCTGTGGTCTTGGCTGGTAGAAGGATCTGTACCGGATAAATGGGATATCAGTGGTGCACTGGTATGCCTGCTTGGTGCTGCAATCATTTTGCTTGCTCCGCGTGGCTAAACAAAATTTGTTTATATGATTCTGGTATTTACCAGTGCGAAAAGTGACAAGCCGGCAAGCTGCGTCTAAACTTATCGCTAATTGCTGAACAAACTATAGCTGTAAATTATTATGCTACTGAAAAGTTTACTTTCATTATCGTTAGGCACATTTGCACTGGGTATGGCAGAATTCAGCATGATGGGTATTCTGCCGGATGTAGCGGTTTCACTGAATATCAGTATCGCTCAGGCCGGACATTTTATTGCTGCTTATGCAATCGGTGTCTGCTGCGGTGCATGGCTGCTGGTATTAAGTTACCGTCTGCCACCCAAAACTATTTTATTGTCATTATCGGCATTGATTGCCATTGGTAATATACTGGCTGCATTATCTCCGGGCTATATGACTTTACTGGTAGCACGTTTTATTTCCGGTCTGCCGCATGGCGCATACTTCGGTATCGGCTCCATTGTTGCTACCAAACTTGCTCCGCCGGGACGTTCTGCGCAGGCTGTAGCACTGATGATTGCCGGAATGACAGTAGCCAATCTGATTGGTGTACCAGTAGGTACATGGCTGAGTTTGCATTTAAGCTGGCGTCTGGTATTTACTCTGGTGGCTGTAGTGGCCATCATACTGGTATTCACTTTACGGCGTTTTATCCCGCAAATGGATCGTTTACCCGATACCGGTATTCTGGGACAATTCCGTTTTCTGAAATCTGCTGCACCATGGCTGATACTGGCTGCCACCATGTTTGGTAACGGCGGGATTTTCTGCTGGTTCAGCTATATTAGCCCCTTACTCACACAGGTATCCGGTTTCAGTGGTAATCAGGTCAGCTTACTGATGGTACTGGCCGGCGCCGGTATGGTCGCCGGTAACTGGTGCGGTGGCCGTCTGGCCGACCGTTATACACCGGGTCAGGTCGCAGCCGGCTTACAGGGACTGGCAGCCGCAGCACTATTACTGATTTTCCTGTTTGCTTCGAATAGCTGGTTATCAGCCATACTGATGTGTGTATGTACATTCTGTCTGTTTGCCGTATCCGCACCACAGCAATTGTTATTACTGCGTCACTCTCCGGGCGGTGCCTTGCTTGGAGCCGCCAGTGTACAGATGGCATTTAATCTGGGTAATGCCATTGGTTCTTATAATGGTGGGCTGGCGATCAGCCATCACTGGGGGTATCAATATCCGGCATTACTCGGGGTGCCACTGACATTAATTGGTTGTGCCTGCCTGTTGTGGTTTCACCGTCGCTATGAAAATCTGGGACAGGATATCTGAACTATAAGGAAATAATAATGGATGAATCTATACCACCGGAAATCAGGCAACGTCTGCAACTTGCCAAAAAAAATGGTAATAAAACCGAACAACTGCGTTTATGGCAGGAATACAGTAGTCAGCAAGGCTTTTCCAGTGAATGGGTAATGGCTGCACGGCTGGGAGAAGCGGGTTATACAGATGAACAGGCTCATATGGTAGCCTGTCTGTTTGGTCGCTGCTAGTAAGTACGGGTTATATTATAGATACTTATGGCTGAAATTATTGTTGAAACACACCCGCTGAAACCTTTTTTACCTGCAAATGCGCGGCTGCTGATGCTCGGGTCATTCCCTCCGCCTGCCGGACGATGGAAAATGAATTTTTATTACCCGAATCTGCAAAATGATATGTGGCGTATTTTCGGGCTGGTATTTTTTCAGGACAAAGATTACTTTTTTACTGATAACAATAAAGCATTCAACGAGAAACTCATCCGTACTTTTTTATCAGAACGCGGTATAGCCATTAATGACGCTGCTTATCAGATCAGACGTTTACAAAATAATGCAGCCGACAAATTCCTCGAAGTTGTTACACCGGTAAACTTATCGGCAGTACTGACTCAGATTACGCACTGTCAGCATATTATGACTACCGGAGACAAAGCTACCAGCACATTATTACAACTATTACCAGCAGATACGCCTGTACCGACTATCGGCCATCCCAGTCACACTATACTGGACAGCCGGCATTTAACTTTATCCAGACTGCCTTCTTCATCGCGCGCTTATCCGCTTGCACTGGAACGCAAGGCAGCAATTTATCGTGATTATTTTGCTAACATTGGGTTATTGAATTAATTTTAACTATTCAGCGGGGGAATTTTTATGCATATTCTGATTTTTGGTGCCAGTGGCGGCGTTGGCAGAGCATTGGTTGAGCAGGCATTAGACAGCGGAGATGAAGTAACTGCTGCACTACGTTCACCGGAAAAATTTGATTTACAGCATCCTAAATTACATATTCGCCACTGTGATGCATTTAACGCTACTGATGTAGCGGCACTATTTAGCGGTAACAGCCAGTATGATGCTGTCGCTTCTGCTCTGAATACCAATCAGGGAGTTAAACCGGGTGATGATTTGCAGCGCATGCTTGACAACATCGTTACACAATTACAGAAACATGGCATTAAACGTATTGTGTATTGCGCCTCTGCCGGCGTGGATAATGAACTTGAAGGAGAGCGCGGTCAGGCTGCAATGGAATTTTTACGTTATCCGCTGGCAGACCATCGGGCGGCAATCGGAATCATTCAGGCAGCCGGTCTGTCTGCAACCATTGTGCGCCCGCTTGGCTTAACTAATGATGCGCTTTCGGCTCATTATCTTGAAACAGCACAGGGTGTACCAGCAGGAAGTGGTCGTATAGCCCGCGCAGATGTGGCACATTTTATGCTGAAAGCACTGCACAATGATGCTTATATCGGACAATCTGTCGCATTATCCGGCGTCTGAATAAATAATTGCTATAAGATAAATCTGACCGTCTGTCTGCTGTAGCAGGCAGACGATTTGTTATTTGCGGATTTTTCGATAAAACGACGCTTCACCCTCCGGACGGGTTTTAAAGCGTTTATGCAGCCAGTAATATTGTGCCGGCTGTTCACGTATTCTTGCTTCAATAAAATCGTTCATGCGCTGAGTATCGGCAACCATATCTTCACTGGGGAAATGTTCCCACTGCGGATAAAAGCGCAGAGTTACTGTACCATCAGCCTCGCGGGTTGGAATAGCAGGAATCACCTTTGCCTTAGTCAGAGCGGCAATCCGGCTCAGACCGGCGATTGTAGCAGTTGGAATTCCGAAAAAATTCACAAAAAT
The DNA here is from genome assembly GCF_000600005.1 of Snodgrassella alvi wkB2. Taxonomy (NCBI): domain Bacteria; kingdom Pseudomonadati; phylum Pseudomonadota; class Betaproteobacteria; order Neisseriales; family Neisseriaceae; genus Snodgrassella; species Snodgrassella alvi. Next base: position 363,449 of record NZ_CP007446.1, on the reverse strand, counting down.
TGATTCACGCCGGCCAAAATCCTGATCGGGCAGATAAAGAAACGGAGCGGTACTGGTTTTGATTTTCTTGATAATTGCACGCAGCCCTTCCGTTCGCCCAATCAGAAAAACATTATGATAACGATGACGTCCCTTAAGTATCTGCTCATCCATCTGTTTATTTTTCTGATGTGAGTAAACACTAATCAGAGGTACATCCTGATTAAGAGCATAGACAGCTGCTTCAAAAGCAGTAAAATGCGGATAAAGTAAAATTACCTTTTCACCCGCGGCGAGAGCTTCATCAAGATAATGTTTATCCTGATAACGCACCAGCTTTTTCAACCGGCCGGCATCTCCATACCAGTACAAACCATATTCCAGTAATAACATGGCCATATGGTAGAAATGTTCACGCAGTATTTTGCGCCGCTGCTGTTCTGTCCATTCAGGAAAACAGTGACGCAAATTAATCAGACCAATACGTCGTCTTGGTGCTACCGCATAATAACTTACCCAGCCTACACAGCGTGCCAGCGCATGAATCATACATAATGGCAGTAATTGCAGCACATACAAAAAAGCAAACGCCAATTTCATCATCATTACTATTGTTACCTAACTGATTATCGCCAGCTCTATCATTAACTGCGCTCTATTGTACACAAGCTGCGGTCACTTTACATTCACTGTTGTATATAACTTATTGCAATAACACCAGAGCAAGTGGTGACAGGCAAAATACTCCGGATAAAAATAAATACGGCCTGCAAAGACACAGACCGTATGAACCGGATTACAGACAAACTAATGTGCCCCGCCGCCACCGCCACTGCCAAACGGTGGTCTGGCAAACCACACCAGTACAATCAGAATCAGGAATGTCATCCCATACAGCCAGAACAGATCATTGGCACCCATAATATGAGCCTGCTGCCCTATGGTCTGCTCAATCGAGCCCAGTGGCTGAGTACCACTTAAACCGAGCTGGTTCATCCCCTGAATTGATTCATTCATTGTACTGTTATAAGGATGAATGTTTTCTACCAGTTGTGTATGATGCAAAGCCTCACGTTTATCCCATAACACATTGACCATTGAAGTACCAATACCGCCGGCCAGAATACGCACAAAATTGGAAATACTTGAAGCACTGGCAATCTGTGAACCGGACATATTGGACAAAGTAATCTGGGTTAGCGGCATAAAGAACATAGCCATACCAATCCCCTGCACAAACTGCGGCCAGAATACATCCATAAAACTCATACCGGCATTAAAATTGGTACGCCAGAAGAAACAGATGGCATATACAGTAAAGCTGATGGTTACCAGCACCCGCATATCCAGCCTGTTACCAAACTTACCAATCAATGGCGACAACAATACCGGGAAAATACCGATAGGTGCCGTTGCCAGCCCTGCCCAGGTAGCGGTATAGCCCAACTGCATCTGTAACAGCATCGGCAATAATACAATTGCGCCCATATAGGTCATATAGGCGGTACTAAGCGTAATCACACCTACGGTAAAATTACGGTCTTTAAACAGGCGTAAATCCACAATTGGATATTTTGCATACCATTCCCAGATAACAAAATAGCTCAGACATACTGTGGCAATAACCGCTAATATAATGATTTCATTGGATGAGAACCAATCCAGCTCATGACCACGGTCGAGCATCATCTGTAAGGCACCCACACCTACAACCATCAGGGACAGCCCCATCCGGTCGATTGGCTGGTTTTCGGTTTCAGTTTCGCGTTTTTTCAGCATCTGCCATGAGATACCCGCGGCCAGCAACCCGATTGGCACATTAATAAAGAAAATCCAGCCCCAATGCCAATTGTCACTGATAATCCCACCAAGAATCGGGCCGAAAATCGGTGCCACAATAATCACCATTGACCACATAGCCAGCGCCATCGGGCGCTTTTCCGGCGGATAAGCTGCCATCAGCAGACTTTGTGACAGCGGAATCATCGGACCGGCCACAGCCCCCTGCAATACACGGAAAAACACCAGCAATGCCAGACTGGGGGCAATACCACATAAAAATGAGGCCAGCACAAAGGACAGTGTAGCCACGACAAATACTTTTACTTCACCAAAACGGCGTGCCAGCCAGCCAGTAAGCGGTACAGAAATAGCATTTGCCACAGCAAACGCCGTAATTACCCATGTACCCTGACTGTTGGCTGCACCCAGATTACCGGTAATAGTCGGTAATGCCACATTGGCAATAGTTGAATCCAGCACCTGCATAAAAACGGCCAGTGACAGAGCCACCGTAACCAGAGCAAGTGCCGGACCTTTTAAAGGAGAATGCGTCATTCAAGCAGCCTTATCGCAGAAATATTTTTTATCTGCAGCATATCCGGATAGCTGTACTTACAAGTACAGTCAATACTATTCACAAAGACGATACTTCCGGAATAACAAAAAAATCAGGCAAAATCATTACCATGAATAATGGCTGCTGGCGGCAGAATATGCCCTTCTGCTTTAGCAGCCGTCGGATTATGGTTCAGCATTAACTCAATCAGGGTGCATATTGAGCAAAAATTTCCTCAATCATATTATTGATTGGAGTCCAGTCAATTGCAGCCATATTTCCATTAGTGGGAATCGCATTAGCCGCAGTTAAATCCTGACCATTCTGGTTGCGCGTATTCACTTCAACATCCATTGACAAACCTACCCGCAGCGGATGTGCAGCCAGCTCTTTCGGATCCAGAGCAATCCGCACCGGCACACGCTGTACCACCTTAATCCAGTTACCGGTTGCATTTTGTGCCGGCAACAGTGAGAACGCAGCTCCCGTACCTGCTGACAGACCGGCTACCTTACCGTGATAAGTCACCTTACTGCCATATACATCGGCACTGATTTCCACCGGCTGACCAATACGGATTTTAGCCAGCTGACTTTCCTTAAAGTTTGCATCCACCCACACATTATTCAATGGTACAACCGCCATCAGTGCAGCACCGGTTGCTACCTTCTGCCCTACCTGTACATTACGCTTGGCAACCTGCCCGTCAACCGGAGCCTTAATCTGAGTACGTTGCAAATCCAGCCATGCACTCTTCAGATGACTGACAGCAGTCATCACTGCCGGCTGCTGACGCAGCGGAACATTGTGACCCAATACAGCTTTGGCCGCGCTTTCCTGTCCCTGCATAGCTTTCAGATTAGCCTGTGCTTCCTGTACTGCATCACGCGCATGACTCAGCTCCTCAGCAGAGATGGCATCTGTACCGGCCAGACTCTGGCGGCGCTGTAAGTCAGCCTGCAAACGTTTTAACTGTGCCTGTTGCGCTGCAACCTGTGCACTGGCCTGACGTGATTGAGCAGTCTGCTGCTGATTCTGACGAATCGCATTAATCAACTCATCATGTGCCCGTTCAAACGCCAGCTGCATATCACTATTATCCAGCTCTACCAGCACCTGACCGGCTTTCACAGTTTGCGTATCATCCACATTTACCTTTTGTACCGTACCGGTAATTTGCGGAGTTATCTGTACCAGATGACCATTTACATACGCATCATCGGTAGATTCTTTATGCTGCCAAACCAGCAGATACATCAGCAGACAACCCAGTGCAATCAGCAGAAAAATCACGGTCAGCAACACGAGTTTACGTTTGCGGCCGGCCGGTACACGTTCTGACTGCGGCTGAACCGCCGGTTGTGAGGTGGTTACCGCCTCGTTAGTTTGCTTTTGTTCACTCATACGAAAATAGCTCAATAAAATTTAAAAATAACAGTAAATTAACGAGTAACCTCAGCATCTGACATCTGGAAACCGCCGCCCAGAGAAGCATGCAGACTATTCCAGCTTTGCTGCTGCCAGGCAATGGTTTTAACCAAATCAGCCCGTGCACTCAGAGCAGCGTCTTCACGCTGTAGTCTGGTAATAGCATTGTCCAGACCGGCTGCCTGACGCTTACTGCTGGCAGCCGCATTTTTCTGTGCCACCTGCCATGCCTGCTGCTGTAATGGCAGTGCCACAGTACTGTGCTGATAATCACTAATTGCATCAGCTGCCTGCTGCAAGGCAGTCAATACGGTTTTATCATATTGAGCTACCTGTTCATTATAAGCAGAGCGTTTACCGGATAATGCCGCCTGTAAACTGCCTGAAGTGAATAACGGCAGAGTAATGGCTGGAACAACGCCCAGCATCCGTGAAGAAGAGTGCACCAGATCAAACGCATCGACATGCGCAAGACCTGCCAGACCCTTAATTTCAATATTAGGATAAAAAGCAGCCTCAGCCGCCTTTACACCAAAATAATTTGACTGTAACAACGCCCGCTGTGCAGCAATATCAGGCCGCTGCCCTAAAATATCCGCCCGCAAACCATCAGTCGCAACTGCCGGCACCTTACCCAATGGCTGCGGTACCGCTTCCGGCAACTGGGTCGGCGATAATCCGACCAGTGCCGCAATACCATGACGGGTACGTTCAATATCCGCCTGTGTCTGACGTAAAGCGCTTTGCAAATTCAGCACAGTCTGCGTAAAAGCATACTCATCACTTGCCGGCTGCAAACCTGCGCGAATCCGGTTTGCAACCAGCTTCTGCAACTGCTGATTCACTGCAATACGCTGTTTCAGAATATCCGACTGTTCCTGTAACTGCTGCCATTGCGTATATTGCGACACAATACTCTGGCTCAGTACCAGCCGTGCCTGTTCCTGCTGATAAGAAGCTGCAAGACGGGAACCCAGCGCAGCCTTAATCAGATTACGCTGTCTGCCCCAGAAATCAAAAGTATAATTAACCGCTACCGCAGCCATTTCATTACTGAAAACATGATTCGGGTTATCACCGTCCCGATTTGAGTCAGGCTTCGGATTCAGATAGGCGGCCACACCATTAGCCTGTACCCCGACCTGAACACCAGCTTCGCCTCTGGCACCACGCCATTGAGCCTCAGCTTCTGCAATACGCGCAGCCGCAATACGTAAATCCGGCGCATTGGACAAGCCGGTTTCCACTAATCTGTTTAACAATGGCTGATTCAGCCCAAGCCACCAGTTTTGTTTCACTGCTACAGTCTGCCCTGCCGGCAATTGCAGCTGACCGGCATCCTGTGGATTTTCTAACTCAGGCTGTTTGCCAAAATTGGCACAAGCAGATAACAGCAGCAAAGCAACAGGGCTAACAAGAGCCAGCTGACGTAATCGGGGCGCAGATACAGTTAATTTCATGCAAATCTCAGCAAAAAGTTAAGCAGCGGTTAATAACTTAGTTAACAGCTGCTGTAATTGTTCATATTCCGGTTCACTCAGGGCTGACCATACCTGCCGGTGTACCTCATTGGTTTCCGGACTAACCGTTTGAATCAGATTCTCACCGGCTTTAGTTAGTTTCAGCGTAATTTTGCGCCGGTCATAAGGATGAGTAGAGCGCGTAGCCCAGCCATTAAGCACCAGATCATCCGATAAACGCGTTGCACTGGTACGAGTCAGATTCAGGATACTGCTCAGTTCTGATGGTAAAATCTCATGATTCGGTCGTGAATACACTGCCAGCAATGCATGCCACAGACTTTCTGATAAATGGTGCTTGTGTAAACGTTCATTCAGCTCACCGTGAATCGACGTATGTACCAGACGGATTAACCGGCTGAGCATCACCAACTGAACATTCATGCTTGGCATTTTCACTGCCAGCACCCCTAAAGTAGCTTCCAGTTCGGTAGCAGGAAGAGAAAAACCCATCTTAGAACACCTCAAAATCCAAAAAATAAACCATTTTAATAACCATACCACTTATTATAAATGAAGCTTATTATTTAGCTGAAAATATTCCATCCCTAAAATAGTCACTACCTTAGCAAATTTTTTGAAAAGCCCTCTTATCTATCTGTATATCTGCACATTGCCGGTAACAGTAAATACCCTATACCGTTATCGTTTTTTCCAGCCCGCATCTATCACCTGTCAAATACAATTACTGGAAACAGACTCTACAGACCAGAACAGCAAATTGCTTTAACGCATCATCCGTCGTTGCAGAAATGAAACAACCCGGACAGCATTCAGCAATACCGGTTAACCGGTTTTCAACTCAGACAAACCATCATCCAAACTTGTTAATAATTGACTGCAAAGACCATAAACATAATTATTTTTCTATACAAACCATAAAGTAACAACTCAAAACCATACTTATGTGTTAAGAGCATAATTATATTTAATAACAGATTAAATATAGAGACATTTTGAATTTTTTTACGCCTTATTAACCAGATACCTGTTTTACCAGCTTCTCCACAACAACCTTTGACACCAGCCTTAAACAAAATTGCATCTTCCACTCTGTACAAAACTGCAATTTTCTTAGCAAATACATTACCAATAACGACATAAGCAGCATATTCAGCTTATTCCACAGACAATCTACCGATACAACACCATCACAATATATACATATCCTGACTAACTGCCGCATCAGCAAAAAAACAGGCTGCGTCAAAAGCAGCCTGTTTCTACATAACCAGAATTAAATACCTGCGGCTTCACGCAGCAGTTGCGCTTTATCCGTACGTTCCCAGGTAAATTCAGGCTCTTCACGCCCGAAATGACCATACGCCGCTGTTTTCGCATAAATCGGTCGCTGCAAATCCAGCATTTTAATAATACCTTTCGGACGCAGATCAAAATGTTCCTGCACAATTTCAATCAGCTTGTTTTCATCGATCTTGCCAGTACCGAAAGTATCAATCGCAATCGAAGTAGGCTGTGCAATACCGATAGCATAGGAAATCTGAATCTGACACTGACTGGCCAGACCAGCGGCAACAATATTCTTCGCCACATAACGGCAGGCATAAGCAGCAGAGCGGTCAACCTTGGTAGGATCTTTACCGGAAAAAGCACCACCGCCATGAGGAGCTGCCCCACCATAAGTATCCACAATAATTTTGCGACCAGTAAGACCACAGTCGCCTTGCGGACCACCAATGACAAAACGCCCGGTCGGATTAATCAGATATTGCGTTTCTTCAGTCAGCATATCAGCAGGTAACACCGGCTCAATAATATATTCCTTAACAGCTGCAACCAATTCATCACGTTCGATATCCGGCTCATGCTGCGTAGACAGCACCACAGTATCAATGCGTTTTACCTTTCCGGTTTCACTGTCATACACACAGGTTAACTGTGCCTTGGCATCAGGACGCAGCCACGGCAGTTCACCACTTTTACGCACTTCACTCTGACGCTGCATCAGACGGTGTGCATAATAAATTGCAAACGGCATCAGTGTTGGCGTTTCATCACAGGCATAACCGAACATCAGTCCCTGATCGCCTGCACCCATGTCCAGGTCAAGCCCTTCCCCTTCATTAACCCCCTGAGCAATATCAGGAGACTGCTCGTCATAACACACCATCACCGCACAGCCACTGGCATCAAACCCCAGTTCTGATGAGTTATAACCGATACGTTTAATTGTATCGCGTGCAACCTGTATATAATTAATATGCGCACGTGTAGAAACTTCACCGGCCAGAACACACAAACCGGTATTTACCAGAGTTTCAGCTGCAACACGTGCAGTAGGATCCTGAGTCAGGATAGCGTCTAAAATAGAATCGGAAATCTGGTCGGCAACTTTATCCGGATGACCTTCGGATACCGACTCGGAAGTAAACAGAAATTCACTCATAATTGGCGGATACTTTCTGATGCTAATCAAGCATTATGATGGGCAGTTATAAATGCTTTTGTTACAATGTCGCCCAAATTTTCGAGTTTGAGATACAGAACGGATGCAAAAGCTGGTTTATTTCATATTTTTCCTGTTGGCATTAATCCCCTTACCTGTTTTACAGGGTTTAGGTTCCGTACTGGGGCGCCTTGGCTTTTACTTCGCCACCAGTGAACGTAAACGCACAACTAAAAATCTGCATTTTAGCAAACTTGCCGCCAACGACCAAGAATCAGAAAAACTGGTTAAATCTATTTTTGCAGAAACAGCCAAAAGCGGGCTTGAGTTATCCATAGCCTGGACCCGCTCAAGCAAGCATATCGTCTCATTATTTAAAGAAGTACACGGCTGGGAGTACATAGAAGCCGCTATTGAACGCAACGAAGGTTTGCTTTTAATTACACCACATCTGGGCAATTATGATCTTGCTGGCCGTTTTCTGAGCGAAAAACTGCCTTTTCCGCTTACTGCCATGTACCGCCCGCCTAAAATAAGCTGGCTGGAAAACGTTATGAATAGCGGACGTGTGCGTGATAACGGCTATACCGCTCCTGCCAATATGCTGGGGGTAAAACAGATTGTACGTGCATTAAAAAATAAGCAGGCTACCATTGTACTGCCCGATCAGGTACCCGGCGAAGGAGAAGGTGTATGGGCAACCTTTTTTGGTCAGCCTGCCTACACCATGACCCTGGCCTCCCGTCTGGCTATCATGCCTGAAGTAACCCCCCTGTTCTTCTGCGGCGAACGCCTGCCGCACGGTCGCGGCTTTGCCCTTCATATCGCACCGCTTGAAGGCACACTCAACGGCAACCGCGAGCATGATGCACAGATTATTAATAATAATGTTGAAAAATGGGTAACACGTTTCCCAAGCCAGTACCTGTTTGGCTATAACCGGTACAAATGGCGTAAAAACAGACCTGCTACCTAAAAAAATCATCAAAAAATTAGCAAACTATATCTTATACAAACAATATAGAAATCACAGAAGAATTATCCTTAAATTATAATTATTCGGAAATTATTTAATACATTATTTAATTAAAAATCGTCATATCAATTTAATAAATATTTATCGAGTATGATCTGAAATTAGATTAAATAAAATTATATAGATTAATTTCTACTAGATACAAATCATTAATTATTATTAATAAAACAGATATATTAATCTTAAAATTAATACCAAAAGTATAAATAATTTGTTTAGCAAAAATATTAAACAATTATCTAATTATGATTTGTTTTATTTTTATTAAATTATATAACTTGTAATTTTTTGCTTTTATATTTGCCCGTAAAACTCGACTTAATCCAGACCGATGCGATGCTTAATCGTAACCGGAATATTAACCGTTTCCTGCATAGCATTAAGCATTGTGCTACCAGTTCAACCACGCATCAGACAGATACCAAAAGCACCTTGCCGTACCCGCGAGCTAGTGCTGAGGCAGCCGCAGTTCAGATTAATTTCATCATACTCATAACCAGCAGCAATTTTAACAGCCTGTACTAGAACTGCCGGCTTACTGCGCCATCTAGCTGCTAAGCAATAGATTGCTCCTGCGGATAATATACCAGTAATCTGTTTCAGAATTTACAATATATCTTTATTGACCTATTCACAAAAAAAAAAGAGCCAATAAAGGCTCTTTTTTGAATATATAAACTGTTTTGGTAGTGGCAATACAGATTAACGTTTTGAGAACTGTTTTGCACGGCGTGCTTTGCGGAGACCGAATTTTTTACGTTCAACTTCACGTGCATCACGAGTAACCAGACCAGCAGCAGACAGAGTTGGTTTCAGAGCTGCATCGTAATCAATCAGTGCACGGGTAATGCCATGACGAATTGCACCAGACTGACCGGTTTCACCGCCGCCTACTACATTTACTTTAATATCGAAAGCTTCGAGATTTTCAGTCAGTACCAGAGGCTGACGAACAATCATGCGGCCGGTTTCGCGACCGAAAAATTCATCCAGCGGACGACCATTTACAATAATCTGACCGCTACCCTTTTGCAGGAAAACACGAGCCACTGAACTTTTGCGGCGACCCGTGCCGTAGTAATATTTACCGTTCATTGCGTGTCCTTAGATATCCAAAACTTTAGGTTGTTGAGCAGCATGACCATGTTCTGCAGTAGCATATACTTTCAGTTTTTTAATCATGGCATAGCCCAGCGGGCCTTTAGGTAACATACCTTTAACGGCTTTTTCCAGCGCACGGCCAGGAAACTGGTTTTGCATTTCAGCAAAAGTGCGCTCATAAATACCACCAGGAAAACCTGAGTGGCGATAGTATTTTTTGTCAGTCTGTTTCTGACCAGTCACACGCAGTTTGTCAGCGTTAATTACAATAATGTAATCACCAGTATCAACATGTGGCGTGTATTCTGGCTTATGTTTGCCACGCAGACGGCGGGCGATTTCAGCAGCCAGACGACCCAGAACTTTGTCTTGAGCATCAACCACATACCAATCGCGCTTCACCTCATGGGGCTTAGCTGAAAAGGTTTTCATAAAAGCTAATCCAGATAAATATACGAAAGCTTCTAATATTAAAGATTAATCAATTGATTGTCAATTGCTGTACAGGGTTTGTATGACAATTTCCCTGTACTGAGCAGGATACAGTTGCATTGATGATTACATCTGTAGTCATATTCAGCCGATACGTCTGAAAGGTGGTAAACACGCCAGTAACTGTTTACCATATCGCGCAGTCAGAATACGATTATCCAGAATAGTAACCCGGCCGTAATCCGTTTCAGTCCGAATCAGCCGCCCTACAGCCTGAATCAGCTTGATACTGGCTTCCGGCACAGTAATCTCCATAAACGGGTTACCGCCGCGTGCCTCTATCCACTGATTGCGGGTTTTCTCAATCGGATTATCCGGCATAGCAAACGGCAGCTTGGCAATAATGACCTGCACACACATCTCACCGGGTAAATCCAGACCTTCAGCGAAACTGTCCAGACCGAAAATAATACTTGGACGACCGGCAGCAATTGCCTCATGATGGCGCTCTAATAATATCTGTTTAGGTATTTCTCCCTGCACCAGCAATAAGGGCAAATGACTATCCGGCAATTTCAGCGCGACCTCCTGCATTTGCCGCCGTGAAGAAAATAATACCAGCGTCCCAATAGGTTCGCTTTCATTAATCAGCTTCGGCAGCCAATTAACAATTTCACTGGTATGCGCTGCCGCATCTTTCGGGCTGGCTGTCAGTGCCGGTATATACAGCTCACCCTGTTCTGCAAAATGAAACGGGCTGTCCAGTGCCAGCATAGTAGTATCAGGCAGCCAGCTCAGGCCTGTTTGTTTTAACAGTAAATCAAATGTACCCAGTGAGCGCAGTGTGGCCGAAGTCAGCAATGCCCCTGCTGCCCGCCGCCACAAACCACTGGCCAGCTTACTGGCACTGGTAATGGGAGAGGCATGAAAGTTGTAGTCAACCTTATCTTTAGCTATCCGGGTAATCCATTTAGCCAGTGGTGCTTCGCCTTCAACTTTTTCCATGGACATTAAATCCCATACATCCACGACCTGTTCAGTTCGCGCCAGCAGCATGCCCAAATCCGTACTGAGCTGATCAAGCAGGCTGTTATCCTTATTCTTATCCCGTCTGGAGGCAGATAATGCCTCATTCATACCATTTAAATGTTTCAGCAGCATTCGTGCGGCGATAGCGGTATTATTTACCAGCATATTCAAACTCGATGGTATTTCACCATCCGGCCACAGCCAGCTGCTTTCTTCGATACCGTCCTGTACTGCCAGACTGGGTTCATCAGCCAGACAAATCAGCCATTCCTGCAAACTTTCCTGCAAACCCGATGCAGCTTCAACAGCCAGCACTGCAAGTTCACTTTTATCCAGCACACCAGCTACTTTATCTACAATATTACCAATCCGGTCTAAAAACCATAATGTCTGATTCAAACTATGTTCAGCCGCAAATTGCTGTAAAGCTTTATGCGGTAAATGGTGCGCTTCATCGATACAATAAAAACTGTTGGCCGGTGCCGGCAAAATTACACCACCGCCCATGCCGATATCAGCCAGCAGTAAATCATGATTGGCTACCACAACATTCACCGTTTCCAGCGTCTCCCGCGCCAGAAAAAAAGGACACTCGGCGCGGTTCGGGCACCCGGATTTCAAACAACCATGGCGATCATTAGTTACTTTCTGCCATAAACCGTCGTCAATTTGTTCCGGCCATGTATCCCGGTCTCCATTAAAAGTACGGGCAGCAAACTGATCTGCCATATTACGCAATACTGCCAATTCTTCTTTTTTAGGCTTCCGCTCCCAGAGTACCATTTGTGGTTCAAAACCCTGCAAACTGTCCTGTGCGTTTAATTGGGTTAATTGATACAGTTTATAGGGACATAAATAACGTCCGCGTCCTTTAGCCAGAGCAAAACTAAGACTCAGTCCGCTGTGTCTGACTACAAACGGTAAATCACGCCCGACCAGTTGTTCCTGCAAGGCAACAGTCGCACTGCTTACTACCAGTATTTTGCCGCGCGTCTGCGCCATAATTCCGCCGGCAAGTAAATATGCCAGACTTTTACCCACTCCTGTCGGCCCCTCTACTACAACGATAGACTCACCATTGCGCTCCGGTGCATCCTCACCATCCTGCTGTTGCTGAGTGCGTGAAAATGCATTGGCAACAGCTGCAATCATTTCCCGCTGTGCCTGCCGGGGCCGGAAATTAGGCAAACTTCTGGCAATACTTTGGTAATGATCACGTATGGCGTTTTTTTCTAAATCAGTAAGCATAACAATTCAAACAATAGGTAAATAGCATAAACCCATATTCTTTTTAGTAGTAAAGTTATTTAAAATCAGTATATTTACAAACTAATTCCAATTATATACTTAAATTCCATATTAAATTTTTAGCAGGCACATTATGAACAAAATTATCTATTTCGTTTTATTCTGTCTCGTGACAACAGGTCTTATTGCCTGCTCTAAAACTCAGCAAGATTCCACAGCAGACAGTACGACCAAAAAAGAGCTGGTTTTTGGTGCCTCTGCTATGCCTTACAGCACAGTATTTGAACAAGGCATTAAACCTATTCTGGAAAAACAGGGCTACACCATTAAAACCATGAATTTTTCCACGCTGGAAGTGAATAATCAATCTGTTAATAATGGTCAGGTTGATTTTAATCTGGATCAGCATACTGCCTATCTTAATGTCTTTAACCGTGAAAAAGGTACACATCTGTATCCTTTGGTACATATCCCTACCATACCGGCTGCCATTTACTCAGACAAATACACATCCTTTCAGCAGGCGCCTAATGGTGCTACTGTGCTGATTCCCAGTGATCCGGCCAATACTTCACGTGCATTGCGCATTCTGACCGATAATCATTTCATTCAGCTCAAATCCGGCACTAACCCGATACTGGCAACATCCAGAGACATTGTCAGCAATCCAAAACAATTGAAAATTAAAGAAATGGATTCAGTCATGATTCCGCGCACACTGGGTGAAGTAGATTTCGGTTTCGCCTCCGGTGGAATTGCTTACCAGTCTAAACTTGATCCGAAAAAAGCCGTACTTCGTGAAAAAGTAATTCCGGAAATGGAAATGGTGGTTACCATTAATGAAAAAAATAAAGATACCCAGTGGGCAAAAGACTTAAAAGCAGCCTATCAATCACCAGAATTTAAACAATTTATGCAGAAATACAATCAAAATCAGATGTGGGCACTCCCACAAGGTGAATAAACCTATCTCATCCTGAAAATTGCCGGTAATACTATCACGCATTACCGGCAATTCATCTATAAATTCATCATGTAACAGTAAAAATTTAAAAACGTATAAGCAGATCACTAATTATTAATCAAAACACTGAAAATAAATCCCGCACTGTAATATTTATTAACGCGTGTTTTGCAGTATGGCTCAATAAAGCAGTACAGCAGCCTAACATGTTTAATAAAAATAACAAAACAAAAGTTTTAAATACATTTTATAATATAGAAATTACATAACTTAATTTATAAAAGCATGACTCTTTACAGTATCAAACCTGCTTTTCAAAAATTATTACGCCCGCTCATGTTCTGGCTGTATCGAAAAGGCGTTACAGCAAACCACATTACCCTTTCTGCAATTGGTCTTTCTGTATTAATCGGTGTCATACTGGCTATTTTTCCGCATCCGGGATTATTCTGGCTGCTACCGATTACATTATTTATCAGAATGGCGCTCAATGCACTGGATGGCATGCTTGCTCGTGAATGTAACCAGCAAAGCCGGCTTGGTGCTGTCTTAAATGAATTGGGTGATGTCTTATCTGATATTGCCTTATATGTGCCGTTCATTCTGTTACCGGGCAGTAATACAACTGTGGTACTAGTAATGCTCTTTTGTGCAGTACTTACGGAATTCTGCGGCATTCTTGCTCAAACAATTAATGGCATCCGCAGCTATGCGGGTCCCATGGGTAAAAGTGATCGTGCCCTGATTTTCGGTACATGGTCTTTATTACTGGCTATCTGGCCAGAATTAACATCATGGAACAATTTGCTGTGGTGTATATCAATTGTCTTACTGGTCTGGACTTGTGTTAACCGTTGTCGCAGTGCACTGATCGGAGAACACTGATATGCTGTTGCAAAAATCCTTACTGGTCATTTTCAGCCTTTTATTACTGGCTACAGTTATCAATGGCTTATTAGTGTGCCTGAAACGGGATAAAGACTGGCATGAACTCACACTGCGTATTCGAACGTGGTGGATTATTATTATACTGTTTTCTCTGGCATTAATCAGTCCATCCTGGTTAGGGATATGTTTTTTTGCTCTGGTCAGCTTTATGGCGTTAAAAGAATATTTAACGCTGGTACCGGCACGCCATGCAGACCGTATGCCTATCCTGTGGATGTTTATCACTATTCCGATTAATTACTGGTTTATTGGCAGTAACTGGTACGGTTTTTTTATTATATTTATTCCGGTATATATGTTCCTGTTTTTACCGGCACGAATGGTTATTGCTGGTGATACCAAACATTTTCTGCGTACAGTGTCTCAATTGCAGTGGGGTTTGATGACCACTGTATTTGCTTTCAGCCATGTTGCCAGTTTGCTGGTACTGCCGAATGATCATCAGCAAACTGGTGCACTATTGGTACTGTTCCTTGTGGGTTTAACAGAATTCAATGATATTACTCAATACTTGTGGGGTAAATCTCTGGGTAAAATCAAAATAACACCTAAAGTCAGCCCGAACAAAACTCTGGCCGGACTACTTGGCGGCATAGCCAGCACGACAATTGCAGCCATGCTGCTGGGTCCTATACTGACACCTCTGAGCTGGGAAATGTCCTTACTTGCCGGTCTGATCATCAGTATAAGCGGATTCTGTGGTGATATTGTCATGTCTGCAATCAAGCGGGATATTGGTATTAAAGACAGCGGCACGATATTACCCGGTCACGGAGGTATTCTTGATCGTCTGGACTCATTGATTTTTACTGCACCGGTATTTTTTCATTTCGTTCGCTATTTTTACTACTAAATCATGCTTAAATCATTACTCAAACCCTTATTTGCATTATGTATAGAATGGCCGT
Source organism: Snodgrassella alvi wkB2 (assembly GCF_000600005.1). Classification (NCBI taxonomy): domain Bacteria; kingdom Pseudomonadati; phylum Pseudomonadota; class Betaproteobacteria; order Neisseriales; family Neisseriaceae; genus Snodgrassella; species Snodgrassella alvi. Next base: position 348,111 of record NZ_CP007446.1, on the reverse strand, counting down.
TTATGCGTTTCTGGCTGGGTTTGCGTATTCATCAGCATCACAATCTGCCTAAACAGGGTCCGGCAATCATTGTTGCTAATCATAATAGCCACATGGATGTATTTGCACTGATGGGTCTATACTCACCTTTACAGCAAAATCAGATTCATCCGGTAGCTGCAGCAGATTACTTTCTGAGTAATAAATGGCTGGCCTGGTTTGCAATTAATATTCTCAACATTATTCCGGTTACCCGTCAGAATGGCGGTCAGAACAATCCGCTTCAGGGCTGTGAAGAAGCCTTACGTCAAAACAAAATCCTTATCCTATTTCCAGAAGGCTCTCGTGGCGAACCCGGAAAAATGCAACCGCTCAAATCAGGTATCTGGTATTTAAGCGCTGCTATGCCAACTGTACCCATCATTCCGGTATGGCTACAGGGAACTGAACAGATTATGGCTAAAGGTAATCGTATTCCGCTGCCCCTATTTATAGACATTAATATTGGTAGTGCCATGTATTACCAGCCGGATAAGGACCAGTTTAAAGCAGATTTATTAAATAATTTACTCGCATTGCGTCCGCAATATACGAAAAGAGATTCTGATGACTGAACAACGCCAAGCAAAAGAAAGTACATTTTATACCAGCGATAAACAAGAATTATTTTATCGACACTGGCCTGCAATTACCTCCGGCACAATACGTAAAGTTATTGTATTGTTTCACCGCGGACATGAACATTCTGGTCGTTTGCAGCACATTGTGGATGAGCTGAACATGCCGGATACGGATTTTTATGCATGGGATGCCCGCGGGCATGGCCACTCTCCCGGCCCTCGCGGTTACAGCCCGTCTCTGGCTCGTTCTGTACAGGATGTGGATGAATTTATGCATTTTGTTGCCGCAGACAGCCAAACTCCCCTTTCGAATATCATAGTGATTGCCCAGAGTGTGGGAGCGGTACTGGCAGCAACATGGGCACATGATTATGCCCCGAAAATTCGCGGACTTGTATTAGCCTCTCCTGCATTTAAAGTAAAACTGTACGTGCCGTTTGCCCGGCCATTGCTTAGTTTCGGACAATATGTGAAAGGTCTGTTCTTTGTTAATTCCTATGTCAAAGGCAAGTATCTGACCCATGATCCTGAACGTGTTAACAGTTTTAATAACGATCCGCTGATTACCCGTGCAATTGCAGTAAATATTTTACTGGATTTATACCGTACAGCCGACCGCGTCATCGAAGATGCCGCTGCTATTACTTTACCTACACAACTGCTGATATCCGGTCAGGATTATGTAGTGCACAGGCAACCACAACTGGATTTCTATCAGCGTATTCGCAATCCGCTCAAAGAAATGCACATTCTGCCCGGTTTTTATCACGACACATTGGGCGAACTTAACCGAGAAGAAGCTTTTACAAAAATTCGCAGCTTTATCGATACCTTATATCAGCAGCCAGTAGCCGCTTTTAATTATCAGCATGAAGATCGCTGGAGCCCGAGTGCAGATAACTGGCGTGAATTAAGCGGCGGACCGGTTCCGCTTTCTTTCAGTGCCTTCAGTTATCGTGCCTTACATAAAGGTATGACAACCCTTGGTAAACTTTCTAATGGCATTAAACTGGGTTGTGAAACTGGCTTTGATTCCGGCAGTACACTGGATTATGTTTATCAGAATCAGCCTCAGGGTCAAAACTGGCTGGGAAAACAATTTGACAAAGCCTATCTCAATAGCATTGGCTGGCGAGGTATCCGGCAACGCAAAATTAATCTGGAATATATGATTAAACAAGCTGTATCAAAACTACAGGAAGAAAATCTTCCGGTTCGGGTTGTTGATATTGCTGCCGGTCATGGCAGGTATGTTATTGAAGCATTATCTAATATCAATGTAGTTGAAGAAATTTTATTACGCGACTACAGTGAACTTAATGTCAGCAAAGGTCAGCAGATGATTGCTGATTATGGTTTAAGCAATAAAGCGCGATTTGAAATTGGTGATGCCTTCAATCAGGAACAACTCGCAGCACTTACACCTCAGCCGACACTGGGTATTGTTTCCGGACTGTATGAACTTTTTCCGGATAACTCTCTGTTACGCAATTCACTAAATGGTTTAGCAGCTGCTATCCCTGCCGGTGGTATCCTGATTTACACCAATCAACCCTGGCACCCACAATTGAAAACCATTGCATGGTCTTTAACCAGCCATCGTCAGGGTCAGCCGTGGATTATGCGTAATCGTTCTCAAGGTGAAATGGATGCTCTGGTAAGTGCAGCCGGTTTTGATAAATGTGCACAAATTATTGATGAATGGGGGATTTTCAGCGTATCCATGGCAATTCGCCGTGCATCATGAATTTGCGTAGTCAATTAAACTGTCTGGCAGTAGGCTGGTTAATCATTCTGGCGCCGTTTTTCTTGGTAATGTATGAACTGGTTAATCAGTTTACTGCCACACGAGCTGATATTAATAGTGTGGTATATAGCTGGGAACAATACATCCCGTTTATTCCACTCACCATTATTCCTTACTGTAGTCTGGCTTTGCTTTATAGTATATCTTTATTTTTGTGTCGCTCTGTATCTGAACAGACTCGTCAGGCCTGCCGGTTAGTATTAGCTTCTACAATAGCCTGTATCAGTTTTTTACTATTTCCTCTTCGTTTTAGCTTTATCCGTCCCAAAGTTGAAGGTTTTACCGGCTGGTGGTTTTATCAGCTGGAGCAGTTTAATTTATCTTATAATCAGTCTTCAATACTCTATATCATCCTAAGCTGGCTGCTGTGGCAACACTTTTTACAACATACTCCTAAACGTCTGCGCTGGCTGATTCATTGCTGGTTTCTGTTAATTAGTATTTCTGTATTGACGACATGGCAACATCATTTTATTGATGTAATCATCGGCGTCGCTATTGGTATGTTTATTGACTGGCTAATACCGGTTAAAAAAATACCAAAAACCCATATTCATATACCGTGTACACAGTCAAAAAAGCTGACTAAGTATTATGCAACAGCAGCGCTTGTGTGCTTATGTTTTGGAATTTATTCTACTCCGTGGTTATTATGGCTGGCATTATCTTTATTTATTGTCAGTTGTTCATATCATTTTGGTGTTAATACAATATATAAATCACAGCATGGCAAATATTCAGCGGCTACTTATATTCTGTTATTTCCCTGGCGATGTCTGATGACTATTTCCAGATGGCTGTATACCCGTAAAATTCCTGCTATCAGCCCAATCAATGAGCACATTTTTATGGGTAGTTATCCTTGCAGCAGTGTTAAACAAAAAGCCATTCTGGATTTAACATTCGAATTTCCACGCGCCCAATCTACATATAATCGTGTGTATAGATGTATACCGATGCTGGATCTGGTTTGCCCCAGTATGTTGCAATTGCAACAAGCTGTCAGTGAATTAGAAAAATTACGTACACAGCACAATAGTGTTTTAATCCATTGCTCATTGGGACTATCACGTAGTGCCATTGTAGTAGTAGCATGGCTGCTGGCTTTTGATAATTTTAAAACTGTAGAACAGGCCTGTACATTTGTGCAGCAACAACGCCCGCAAATTGTACTAGGCTCCAAACATATGGAACTCCTTGAGCAATGGCATATCAGCATAACCCAGAATCCAATGAACATAAACTTAGTAAAGTGTTAGTCAGCCACACATTAGCAAGCTGGCGCTTTTTGTTATTGATGGCATTAATACCTTTATTATGGGCAATATTTTGCGCACCTGCCGGCTTAATACGATCACTGATCACAGCTGGGGCCGGTATGGTTATTTATCAATGCTGGCGGCTATGGCTGGATAATCATTATTTTTCTGAACTCACTCAGGAAAATAACCGGCAGGCTGGTATTATTCTTACTTCTATTTGGCAAAAACAAAAACTGCAAGATTTTACTTTGGAACAAAGATATCAGGGAGCACTGAAGCAACTCAAATATTCCTTAATAAGCTGTGCTCTACTCTGGCTAATCTGGATTATTACTTTATTGTTTAAATGAAATATCTGTAGATTTAATGATAAAAATAAGATTAATCTATGTTAAATTAAAATGGTATAGAAATTTTCTATCTATAAACAGTTAAGCGAATAAGCGATATATCTGTCACATTCTTCATTCGAAGCAATAGTCACTTAAATTTTCAATATAGATTATACTAATCATCTTTTTTGTATCAATAAAAAACTAATCAGATGAGTCTGCACATAGCTCTGTATCAACCCCAAATTCCTGCTAATACCGGCAATATCGCCCGTACTTGTGCCGGAACACATACCAGTCTGCATTTAATCCATCCTTTAGGTTTCTCTACAGATGACAAGATGCTTAAGCGTGCTGGTCTGGATTACTGGCCTCATGTAGATATTCATTATCATGACAGTCTGGAAGCATTCATCGGCATGACTGAAACTCAAACTAATGCACAAGTCTACCTGATAGAAACCTACGGCACACGCAACTACACTCAGTTCGACTACAGCGACCCCAATCAGCAAATCTACTTTCTCTTTGGTCGCGAAACCACCGGATTGCCCCGGGCATTCGCACAGGCTCGCGCCGAGCAATGTCTGCGTATTCCGCAGTCAGAGCACATCCGCTCACTGAACCTGTCCAACGCCGCCGCCATCGTTCTCTACGAAGCACTGCGTCAGCAGTCCTTCCCCTCTCTGGCCTAGATACAGCAACAGCAGCCATCAGGCTGCTGCGGTATTGTTTTTTCTTCTGTGGTACTTCTCAGTACTTAAAGTAAGAAACCCGGTTGACTAATCAACCGGGTTCTTCTATGGGGAGTCTGGCGGTGTCCTACTTTCACATGGGCAATCCATACTATCATCGGCGCTAGGTCGTTTCACGGTCCTGTTCGGGATGGGAAGGCGTGGGACCAACCCGCTATGGCCGCCAGACATTAAACTGTCAAATCAGAAAGCCTTAATCTCGGTGATGATGTGTATTCATCAGTAAGCTTTATCATTCTCTGTGCATTTACTGCACGAAGTCCTTCAAATGATAGAGTCAAGCCTCACGAGCAATTAGTATCGGTTAGCTCCAAGTGTTACCACTCTTCCACACCCGACCTATCAACGTCCTGGTCTCGAACGTCTCTTTAGAGGGATTAAATCCCTAGGGAAGTCTCATCTTCAGGCGAGTTTCACGCTTAGATGCTTTCAGCGTTTATCTCTTCCGAACTTAGCTACCCGGCGATGCGACTGGCGTCACAACCGGTACACCAGAGGTTCGTCCACTCCGGTCCTCTCGTACTAGGAGCAGCCCCCGTCAAACTTCCAACGCCCACTGCAGATAGGGACCAAACTGTCTCACGACGTTTTAAACCCAGCTCACGTACCACTTTAAATGGCGAACAGCCATACCCTTGGGACCGACTACAGCCCCAGGATGTGATGAGCCGACATCGAGGTGCCAAACTCCGCCGTCGATATGAACTCTTGGGCGGAATCAGCCTGTTATCCCCGGAGTACCTTTTATCCGTTGAGCGATGGCCCTTCCATTCAGAACCACCGGATCACTATGTCCTGCTTTCGCACCTGCTCGACTTGTCGGTCTCGCAGTTAAGCTACCTTGTGCCATTGTACTATCAGTCCGATTTCCGACCGGACCTAGGTAACCTTCGAACTCCTCCGTTACTCTTTGGGAGGAGACCGCCCCAGTCAAACTGCCTACCATGCACGGTCCCCGATCCAGATGATGGATCCGGGTTAGAACCTCAAAGTCACCAGGGTGGTATTTCAAGGACGGCTCCACAAGAACTAGCGTTCCTGCTTCTTAGCCTCCCACCTATCCTACACAAGTGACTTCAAAGTCCAATGCAAAGCTACAGTAAAGGTTCACGGGGTCTTTCCGTCTAGCAGCGGGGAGATTGCATCTTCACAACCATTTCAACTTCGCTGAGTCTCAGGAGGAGACAGTGTGGCCATCGTTACGCCATTCGTGCGGGTCGGAACTTACCCGACAAGGAATTTCGCTACCTTAGGACCGTTATAGTTACGGCCGCCGTTTACTGGGGCTTCGATCCGATGCTTGCACATCTTCAATTAACCTTCCAGCACCGGGCAGGCGTCACACCCTATACGTCCACTTTCGTGTTTGCAGAGTGCTGTGTTTTTATTAAACAGTCGCAGCCACCTATTCTCTGCGACCTCTCATAGCTTACGGAGTAAATCCTTCACCATAAGAGGCATACCTTCTCCCGAAGTTACGGTATCAATTTGCCGAGTTCCTTCTCCTGAGTTCTCTCAAGCGCCTTAGAATTCTCATCCTACCCACCTGTGTCGGTTTGCGGTACGGTTTCATTCAAACTGTAGCTTAGTGGCTTTTCCTGGAAGCGTGGTATCAGTCACTTCGTGTCCGTAGACACTCGTCATCACTTCTCGGTGTTGAGCACCCGGATTTGCCTAAGTGCTCCACCTACCGGCTTAAACGATCTATTCCAACAGATCGATGACCTAACCTTCTCCGTCCCCACATCGCATTTGAATCAAGTACAGGAATATTAACCTGTTTCCCATCGACTACGCATCTCTGCCTTGCCTTAGGGGCCGACTCACCCTACGCCGATGAACGTTGCGTAGGAAACCTTGGGTTTTCGGCGACAGGGCTTTTCACCCTGTTTATCGCTACTCATGTCAACATTCGCACTTCTGATACCTCCAGCATGCTTCTCAACACACCTTCTTCGGCCTACAGAACGCTCCCCTACCATGCCAGTTAACTGACATCCGCAGCTTCGGTTACAGATTTGAGCCCCGTTACATCTTCCGCGCAGGACGACTCGACCAGTGAGCTATTACGCTTTCTTTAAATGATGGCTGCTTCTAAGCCAACATCCTGGCTGTCTGGGCCTTCCCACTTCGTTTACCACTTAATCTGTCATTTGGGACCTTAGCTGGCGGTCTGGGTTGTTTCCCTCTTGACACCGGACGTTAGCACCCGATGTCTGTCTCCCGAGGAACCACTTGATGGTATTCTTAGTTTGCCATGGGTTGGTAAGTCGCAATGACCCCCTAGCCATAACAGTGCTTTACCCCCATCAGTGTCTTGCTCGAGGCACTACCTAAATAGTTTTCGGGGAGAACCAGCTATCTCCGAGTTTGTTTAGCCTTTCACCCCTATCCACAGCTCATCCCCGCATTTTGCAACATGCGTGGGTTCGGTCCTCCAGTACCTGTTACGGCACCTTCAACCTGGCCATGGATAGATCACTCGGTTTCGGGTCTACACCCAGCAACTCAACGCCCTATTAAGACTCGGTTTCCCTGCGCCTCCCCTAATCGGTTAAGCTCGCTACTGAATGTAAGTCGTTGACCCATTATACAAAAGGTACGCAGTCACGGATTGCTCCGCTCCCACTGTTTGTATGCATCAGGTTTCAGGTTCTATTTCACTCCCCTCCCGGGGTTCTTTTCGCCTTTCCCTCACGGTACTGGTTCACTATCGGTCGATGATGAGTATTTAGCCTTGGAGGATGGTCCCCCCATCTTCAGACAGGATTTCTCGTGTCCCGCCCTACTTTTCGTATACTTAGTACCGCCTCTGAAATTTCGAATACGGGGCTATCACCCTCTACGGCCAAGCTTCCCAGCTTGTTCTTCTATCTCAGTGACTATCATATACTGGCTCCTGCGCGTTCGCTCGCCACTACTTGCGCAATCTCGGTTGATTTCTTTTCCTCTGGGTACTTAGATGGTTCAGTTCTCCAGGTTCGCTTCTCTGTACCTATGTATTCAGTACAGGATACCATGCTTATACATGGTGGGTTTCCCCATTCGGATATCGCGGGATCACAGCTCTATTGCCAGCTCCCCCACGCTTTTCGCAGGCTTACACGTCCTTCTTCGCCTATCATCGCCAAGGCATCCACCTGATGCACTTATTCACTTGACTCTATCATTTCAAGAACCTCCTGACTTCGTCAGCATACCGTTGACTAGTATCTCTGACTTAAGGCCTTTACTCTCATAAAGCTTACTGCTTTGGTTGTCTGAACAACGCCTTTTGTGCTCGTTGTTCAGCGATACAATCATCACCCAATTCTTGCAGCACTTCTCTTCTTCTGTCTCCAGAATCAGTTCTATGCTCCAATCTTTGTTTGTTGATTTCGGCTTTCCAATTTGTTAAAGATCGATGCGTTACTTCGCAAATTAAAATCAGCTCTCTGAACTGCCTTTAATTTCCAAAGTATTTTACTGAACCCAACCTCCTCAGAGTGGTGGTGGAGGCAAACGGGATCGAACCGATGACCCCCTGCTTGCAAAGCAGGTGCTCTACCAACTGAGCTATGCCCCCTCTGTCCTTAAATAAGTGGTGGGTCTGGGAGGACTTGAACCTCCGACCCCACGCTTATCAAGCGTGTGCTCTAACCAGCTGAGCTACAAACCCAGTTTATTCAGTCTCTTCTCGCATCTTTTCAGTTTACCGATAAGTGTGAATGCCAATCAGCCCCTTCTTTTCTCTAGAAAGGAGGTGATCCAGCCGCAGGTTCCCCTACGGCTACCTTGTTACGACTTCACCCCAGTCATGAAGCATACCGTGTTAAGCGACCTCCTTGCGGTTAGTCTACCCAATTCTGGTATCCCCCACTCCCATGGTGTGACGGGCGGTGTGTACAAGACCCGGGAACGTATTCACCGCAGTATGCTGACCTGCGATTACTAGCGATTCCGACTTCATGCACTCGAGTTGCAGAGTGCAATCCGGACTACGATCGGCTTTCTGAGATTGGCTTCACCTCGCGGCTTCGCTACCCTCTGTACCGACCATTGTATGACGTGTGAAGCCCTGGTCATAAGGGCCATGAGGACTTGACGTCATCCCCACCTTCCTCCGGTTTGTCACCGGCAGTCTCATTAGAGTGCCCAACTTAATGATGGCAACTAATGACAAGGGTTGCGCTCGTTGCGGGACTTAACCCAACATCTCACGACACGAGCTGACGACAGCCATGCAGCACCTGTGTTACGGTTCCCGAAGGCACTCTCCTATCTCTAAGAGATTCCGTACATGTCAAGACCAGGTAAGGTTCTTCGCGTTGCATCGAATTAATCCACATCATCCACCGCTTGTGCGGGTCCCCGTCAATTCCTTTGAGTTTTAATCTTGCGACCGTACTCCCCAGGCGGACAATTTCACGCGTTAGCTTCGCTACTAAGACATCTAGTGTCCCAACAGCTAATTGTCATCGTTTAGGGCGTGGACTACCAGGGTATCTAATCCTGTTTGCTACCCACGCTTTCGAGCATGAACGTCAGTGTTATCCCAGGAGGCTGCCTTCGCCATCGGTATTCCTCCACATCTCTACGCATTTCACTGCTACACGTGGAATTCTACCTCCCTCTGACACACTCTAGTTAACCAGTTTCAAATGCACGTCCCAAGTTGAGCTCGGGGATTTCACATCTGACTTAATTAACCGTCTGCGCTCGCTTTACGCCCAGTAATTCCGATTAACGCTCGCACCCTACGTATTACCGCGGCTGCTGGCACGTAGTTAGCCGGTGCTTATTCTTTAGGTACCGTCAGCACCAGGTGGTATTAACACCCGGCTTTTCTTCCCTAACAAAAGTCCTTTACAACCCGAAGGCCTTCTTCAGACACGCGGCATGGCTGGATCAGGGTTCCCCCCATTGTCCAAAATTCCCCACTGCTGCCTCCCGTAGGAGTTTGGGCCGTGTCTCAGTCCCAATGTGGCGGATCATCCTCTCAGACCCGCTATGGATCGTCGCCTTGGTAGGCCTTTACCCCACCAACTAGCTAATCCAACATCGGCCGCTCAAATAACGCGAGGTCACTAAGATCCCCCGCTTTCCCCCTCAGGGCGTATGCGGTATTAGCCATCCTTTCGGACAGTTATCCCCCATTACTCGGTACGTTCCGATGCATTACTCACCCGTTCGCCACTCGCCACCAGAGAGCAAGCTCTCCGTGCTGCCGTTCGACTTGCATGTGTAAAGCATGCCGCCAGCGTTCAATCTGAGCCAGGATCAAACTCTTATGTTTAATCTTAGCTTTTTTGTAATCCCGAAGTCCCCTTCGGTTTCACTGGTCTGCTTCAAAGTTATTGACAAGAAATGTTTTTATCTTGTCTCTCTGAATCAGTGTGAGGCCGCTTGGCACTCACACTTATCGGTAATCTGTTCTGTTAAAGAGCGTTGCTTTCGACTGCGTTCTACTTTAAACTGTTCGTTTGTTTCGTGTCGCGTCATCAGCGAAGAAGGCGAACTATACGCCTCCACAAATCCCCTGTCAACTCCTGCCTGCATTTATTTTTGACTTTCTTCTCATTCAACTGTTTTTACTAAGTTTATTTTTGGCGCCTTTGACTCAGTCTTTGCGGTTTTATTTGACTCCACTATCTGCTGATAAGGATGTTGACTTGTTTATAGCCTCTATTTCCTTTTACTTGTGATTAGATGACAGTACTATTTATCAAGGTCTTTTTTGAGTTTAGCATTTTCATAGTATTCTTTTTTAAATCTCAACAATGCTATTTGCTTTTTTAATGTTTCCATGGTGTCGAACAGCTTTTGTTCTTGCTGGCTAATTATATTCAGCCGCTGATCCAGTGTTTTGTCTCCTTGCAAACAGAGCTCTACATAGTGTTGAACATCTTTTATGGACATATTGGCGTTGCGTAAACACTCGATTAATTTAGCCCATTGTAAATCTGCATCTGAAAAAAATCTTTTGTCATACAGATCTCTCTGTAAGAACGGGAATAGATTAAGGGAATCGTAATAGCGCAGAGTATGTGCTGATAATCCAAGAATTTGAGCCGCTTCGGTTACGGAATATTTGGGTTTGAGGCTTAACTGCCCATTATTGGCTATTGATAAAATACAATCCTGTAAATCCACCATTTTTTACCTCTTTAGTTTTATAAATCAACAAAATATCACAATTAGTAAAGACGGGATATTAAGCTTGACTTCGAGTTACTCTAATTATTACATTTAATGCCTATTAAATGAATAAAATCTGAAAGAATGGGAATATGAACCTAAATAATATTAGAAATTTTTGTATTATTGCTCATATTGATCATGGTAAATCTACGCTGGCTGACAGGTTAATTGAAATGACAAAAACGGTCAGCGAAAGAGAAATGAAAGAGCAATTATTAGATAATATGGAGCTTGAAAGAGAGCGCGGTATTACTATTAAGCTCCAGACTGTGCGCATGTATTATCAGGCCGAAGATCAGGCTGAGTATGAACTTAATTTGATTGATACACCCGGTCATACTGACTTTGCCTATGAAGTTTCCCGCAGTTTAGCCGCTTGTGAAGGGGCATTATTGGTGATTGATGCCACACAGGGAGTGCAGGCTCAGACTATTGCTAATTTAAAATTAGCGCAGGAACAGAATTTAACGATTATTCCGGTTATCAATAAGATTGATATGCCAAATGCGGATGTAGAACGTGTTACCAAAGAGCTCGAAGAGCTGGATGGGATTAATCTGGATAATATTATATTGGCTTCGGCCAGAACAGGGGCCGGAGTCGATAATATTCTGAATGCTATTGTTAAAGAAATACCGGCACCTAGTGGTGAGCAGAATCGTCCTCTTCAAGCTTTAATTTTTGATTCGCATTACGATATGTATCGTGGTGTAGTTCTGCATGTCCGTATCTTCAATGGTTCGGTGACTAATGGTCAGAAAATTAAAATGATCAAAAGTGAACTGGAGTTTGAAGCATTACAGATTGGTGTATTTCTGCCTGAAATGAGGTCTGTTGAAACGCTTGTTGCGGGCGAGGTAGGTTATATTTCTACTAATATAAAGGTGGTGTCCAATGTGAAAGTTGGTGATACATTAATTGATATTAATGCACCAGACACTCCGCCCGTACCCGGATATAAAGATGTTAAACCCATGGTATATGCAGGCTTGTTTCCTATTAAAAATGAGGAACAGGAAAAGCTGCGCGATGCGATAGAAAAACTGGCTCTGAATGATTCGGCCTTTGTTTATCAACAGGAAAATTCTCTGGCACTTGGCAGTGGCTTTCGATGTGGCTTTCTAGGCATTTTGCACATGGAAATTATTCAGGAAAGACTTGAACGGGAGCATGGTATTGAAATTATTTCTACGTTTCCCAGTGTTGAGTATCGAGTAACGCTTACGAATGGCCAGATAATAACGGTAAATAATCCGACATTGTTACCGAGTTTTGAAAAAATAGCTTCCATTGAAGAACCCTTTATTGAGTCAGCCATTATTATTCCTGTGGAAAATATTGGCGAAATTATGAATCTGTGCCAGGAAAAGCGAGGCATATTCGTTGATATGACCTACCTCAATAATAAAATGGCGGAACTATTTTTTAAGCTGCCGATTTCTGAAATTGCCTATACTTTTTTCAATTCACTAAAATCCATCACGCATGGTTATGCTTCAGTTGATTACCGCGACAGATGTTATATTGCGTCTGATCTTGTGAAAATGGATATCTGGCTGAATGATGAAATAGTAGATGCATTTTCATTTATTTTACCGCGCAGCAGTAGTTATGAACGCGGTAAGCAAATAGCTCTGAAAATGAAGCATGTGATTCCGCGCAAGTTATATCCCATGCCAGTTCAGTCTGTGGTTGAAAACAGAGTTATTGCGCGTGAGGATATTCCGCCCTTACGAAAAAGCGTAACCGGAAAAGGATATTCCGGCTCTCTATCCAAAAAGAGAAAAATTGCTAAAAATATAAAGGATAATAAAGTCAGACAACGTAAATTTGGCGGTGTAGATATTCCTCAAGCTGCATTCCATGCAGTGCTGGATATTAGCTGATAAATGTTTATCTCTATCAATTTAAAGCTAAGAGGGTATGCTTTTTCTATACCCTCTTAGTTTTTCTACAGCTATTGAAATAATACTTTGAGTATTAACTGTTTTAGCTTACATTTTTTGTACCTGAATTTCATTCAGATAGATATAGCTTATGAAATGAGAACATCACTGACAATCTGTTATCTTTATTAGGAATTATTGACAACTAAAAGCAAAATAAATTGTCATGAATCAATCAAATAGAGTTCATTGAATATCGTAGAACAATTTTTAATATATCCTCTCGTTTCAGTCAGAAATCTATTTTAGAACGGAATCAAAAATAAATTCTCATAATGCAATAAATAACTCTGCTCGATAATTTAACTGAGTTAATTATTTAATCAACTGTTCGTCATTAAGATAGTTTTAAGAAGTCGAGCAATCTTTTCCATTGTGGTCACGTATCAGCTCAAAATCATGACCCAGTGCAAAATTTGTTGCACTAAAGGCCTGCGATTTTATTAACACACTCCATAATATTGTTTGTTTTATAAAAAGAATTGTTATTTTATACATTATAGATGATAATGATTATTATTACTTTAATAAGGTACTCATTTAATGAAACCGTGTAATAACAGTCCTGCTTTTCGACTTTGGCAACTCACCTTTAAAAATAAAATTTTAATTATTTTATCTTGTTTATTTTCAGTTTTAAGTGTTGCTACTGCTTTTATCCCTTTTATTTCGGTTTATTATATTGTTTACGAATTAATAATGAGTTTAGCCAATAAGGACGTATTAAATAACGGGCTTATTATTCATTATGGTTGGCTGGCTTTTATTGCGGCTGCATTGTCGCTATTTTTTAATTTCCTTGCACTCTGCTTCTCGCATATTGCTGCGTTTAAAACGCTTTACTATTTGAAATATAATTTCGTTCGGTATTTATCATATTTACCATTAGGATTTTATACTGAACATTCGAGTGGAGAGTTACGAAAAATCGTTGATGATGATATTGAAAAGATAGAAATTTTTATTGCTCATCAACTCCCTGATATGGTTGGTTCGTTTGCGACTCCGATTATCATTTTAATTATTTTAGCTGTTTTTGACTGGCGTTTAGGGTTGGCAACGCTAGTACCCATTATTTTGGCTTATATTGTTTTGATAAGCGGCTACCGTCGTAAAGATATTAAAAACCATATGCAGGAGTTTCAAAATCGACTCATTGATATGAGTAATGCTTCAGTTGAATATATTCGTGGTATTGCTGTTGTAAAAGCTTTCAATCAAACTTTTTTCTCATTTAAACGCTTTTATGAGTCAATCAAAGCGTATCAAGTATTTTGCCTTAAGTTTACTGATTGTTTTAAATATCATATGGCATTTTTTCTACTGATATTAAATAACATCTATCTTTTTATTCTCCCGGTAATAATTTTCTTACTCGGTTCTGTAGATAATTATGCAAATTTTATCTTAGCTTCTATTTTTTATTTAATTTTCTCACTGGCGTTACCAGCGCCTTTTTTAAAACTGATGTATGTTTCTCAGGGCCTTCAAAAAGCAGTTAAAAGCGTTGAAAATATGGATAGTGTTTTAAACGTAAAACCTTTAGCTGAACCCGAATTCGGTTTAGAAGTAAATCATTATGATATTGGTTTTAATGATGTCACTTTTGCCTACAATAAGATTCAGGGTAGCGAGGCTTCAGAAAATAATGCGCTAAATCACATTTCGTTTACGGCAAAACAAGGAACAACTACTGCTCTGGTTGGGCTTTCCGGCAGTGGTAAAAGTACAGTTTCATTGCTTATTCCTCGCTTCTTTGATCCTGATGAAGGTTCGATAACGATTGGTGGTGTAGATATTAAGCAAATGAAAAGTGAGTATTTATTGTCGTTAGTGAGTTTTGTGTTTCAGGATGTTTTTCTCTTTAAACAAACTATTTTAGATAATATTAAAATCGGCAAACCCGATGCCCGGTTAGATGAAGTTATTGCCGCCTCTAAAGCTGCACAATGTCACGAATTTATTGAAAAGCTGCCAGACGGCTATCAGTCGGTAATAGGTACTAAAGGACTGCATCTTTCAGGCGGTGAAATGCAACGTTTAGCAATCGCCCGCGCATTATTAAAAAACTCACCTATTTTAATTCTTGATGAAGCCACTTCTTTTGCTGATCCTGAAAATGAATACAAAATTCAGCTTGCCTTGAAAGTTTTGATGCAGGGTAAAACCGTTATTATGATTGCTCATCGTTTATCAACAATAAAAGATGCAAATCAAATTGTGGTATTAGATAAAGGTCGAATTGTTGAAAAAGGAACGCATGAGCAGCTAATTGATAAGCATCATACCTATTACAAAATGTGGCAATACTATAAGCAAACATTAAATTGGCAAATGTATCAGTCTGGTCAAGATGATGAGGTGGCATATGTTTAAAAAATTATTGATGTTGTCTGATGCAGAGAATAAAAATCTTAATCAAGCTATTATCGCCTGTATCATCTCTAATTTGACATTAATGTTACCGTTTGTCATTTTATTACAGATAATTATCCTGCTAATTAAGCCATTAACTGACCAAATTCCTGTAAATATAAATTACTTATGGATTATGGCGGGAGCAGGCGTAGTTTCAGCCTTATTATTCTTATTTTGTTATAAAAGAGAATATGAAAAAACTTACGCTAATGCTGTTAGTCTGGCTGCCAATACCCGAATTGAAGTTGCTGAAAAAATCCGCAAACTACCGCTTAGTTTTTTCAACCGAAAAGATCTTTCTGAACTTACGGCTAATATTATGGGTGATTGTGCCGTTATTGAAAACATGCTTAGCCATGTGATACCTCAATTAATCGGTTATTCAATCAGCAGTCTGATAACTTGTTGTTTATTGGCATTTTATGATTGGCGGATGGCTGGTGCTATTTTTTGTACTCTGCCGATTTCTATTATTATTGTTGTTATTGGTAAAAGACTTGAACAAAAATTTGGTGAAAAACATGTTCAGGCTAAATTAATTGTTTCCGACGAAGTTCAGGAATATCTGGATGGTATTAAAATTATCAAAGGTTACGGAATAAGTGGTAAAAAATTCCAACGTCTGGATAAAGCCCTTAAAAAAATGATGTGGGCATCAATTAAGTTTGAAGGAATAGGAGGAATTATTGTCACTTTGTCTACTATGACATTACAAGTCGGTTTAGGCATAGTGGTTTTACTCGGTGTTTCGCTGATGGTTTCTGGCAGCTTAAATCCAATTACTTTTATTGCCTTTGTTATTATCAGTTCACGAATTTATAGCCCTCTGATTTCTATTTTGACATTATTACCCGAGCTGTTTTATATGCTTGTTTCAATCGATAGAATGAGGAGTTTACAAACTGAGTCTATTATGGAAGGAAAAGAAGATGTGACTTTTGCTAATCATACTATCAATATTGATCATGTTAATTTTTCCTACAATCAAATAAACGTTATTAATAATTTAAGCTGCACTATTCCGGAAGGAAAAATGACAGCATTAGTTGGACCATCAGGTAGTGGTAAAAGTACTTTATTACAATTGATTGCGCGCTTTTGGGATGTAAATTCGGGGAGGATTACCATTGGTAATCTCGATATTAAGCAAATTGACCCTGAAACCTTGATGCATTCAATGGCTTTTGTTTTCCAACAGGTGGTATTGTTTGATGATACGATTATGAACAATATTCGCATCGGAAGGCATAATGCATCTGATGAAGAAGTCAAACTTGCCGCTAAAATAGCCAGATGTGATGAACTAATTGCCCGATTACCTGATGGCTGGAATACCTTAATAGGTGAAAACGGCAGTAAATTATCGGGCGGTGAAAGGCAACGAATCTCAATTGCCAGAGCATTATTAAAAAATGCTCCTATTATTTTGCTTGATGAGGCTACCGCCTCATTGGATCCTGAAAATGAGATTTATATTCAGGAAGCAATCGCCAGTCTGGTCAAAGACAGGACTGTAATCGTTATTGCTCATCGTTTAAAAACGATTATCGGTGCGGATAATATTATTGTTCTGGATAAAGGCTCAATTGCGGAACAAGGTAATTACCAAGACTTGATGGACAATAATGGTTTATTTACTAAGCTCTATAGTTTTCAAAAACAAGCATTATCTGTTAATTATTGATTAATTATTTTTCTCATAATTATCGGTACATGCTATAGCGACATAACTGATAAGAAACAGGCGCAGGTTGCAGTCATTCATTTAACGGGGAAATACCATGTTTTATTTATCTGATGCTGAGCTGGATAAACTATTACTCGATGATATCGCTTATGGTGATTTAACCACCCGTGCTTTAGGTTTTGGCCGGCAGGCTGGAAAAATGACATTCTGTCGCCAGAAAGCTGGCAGGGTTAGTGGTGTGGCCATTGCGGCCAGGCTATTGCAGAAACTTGGGCTGGAAGTAATGATACAAGAACAAGATGGTGCTGATGTTAATGCTGAAACCGTGCTGTTAACCGCTTTTGGTCAAGCTGAAAATCTGCATCAGGGCTGGAAGGTGGCACAGAATGTACTGGAATGGTGCAGTGGTGTAGCACAATATATGGCGCAAATGCTGGCTAGTGCACATGAGATTAATCCGCTGGTACAAATTGCCTGCACGCGTAAGAGTATTCCCGGTACGAAATCTCTGGCTATTGCGGCTGTAATAGATGGCGGAGGAATATTACATCGTGCCGGCACAGCTGAGTCTGTTTTGCTGTTTGCCAATCACCGCCATTTTTATGCACAGCCGGATGATTGGGCTGCTATGGTAACGCGTTTAAAGTATGCTGCGCCGGAAAAGAAAATTATTGTCGAAGCAGATAATATCGAAGAGGCTTTCGCAGCACTGGCAGCACAGGCAGATATTGTACAGCTGGATAAATTTACGCCGGAAGAATTTGCAATGGTGTTGGCAAAACAGCAAATATTAGCGCCAATGAGTTTATTGTCTGCTGCCGGTGGCGTTACTTTATTAAATATAGCGGAATATGTTCGTGCGGGAGCGCAATTACTGGTTACCTCTGCGCCCTATTATGCTCCGCCGGCAGATATTAAAGTGAAATTGAAACCTGTTTAATGCTAATTTGTGTTTTAAATGATTAGCTGATGGTTTACTGCATAGTATTGGCGACGACATTAACTATGGTTGATGGAATAGTTATAAATAATAGTGCATCAACCATAGTTAATTCTAAGTAACTAATTATCTGCTTTACTTATCCAGACCCTGCTGCACCATATGCGCCGCTCTGATTACTGCTCTGGCTTTATTTTGAGTTTCCTGCCATTCCAGCTCTTCATCTGAATCAAAGACGATACCGCCACCACTTTGTACATATAGTGTATTGTTTCTGACAACACCAGTACGAATAGCGATACATAAATCCATATCTCCGGAAAAACTCAGATAACCGGCTGCTCCGCCATAAACACCACGTTTGTTTGGCTCCAGTTCTTCGATGATTTCCAGAGCACGCATTTTTGGTGCGCCTGAAAGCGTACCAGCCGGAAAGGTGGCAGCCAGTACATCCAGATTCGATGTTCCATCCTGTAATTCACCTTCAACATTGGATACCAGATGCATTACATGAGAATAGCGTTCGATAATCATTTTATCGGTAACTTTTACCTGACCGATTTTACTAATGCGTCCGACATCATTGCGTCCAAGATCAATTAGCATGACATGCTCGGCCACTTCTTTGGGATCATTTATCAGATCCTGTGCCAGTGCCTGATCTTCGTCTGGTGTTCTGCCCCGAGGACGCGTTCCGGCAATAGGACGTACGGTAACGCTGCTTTGTTCACGTCTTACCAGAATTTCCGGAGAAGACCCCACCACATAGAAGTCGTCAAAATGATAATAAAATAAATAAGGGGAAGGATTCAAAGTACGCAGAGCACGGTACAGACTCAATGGATTATCGTAAAAAGGCATGCTGAGGCGCTGACTGGGGACAACCTGCATACAATCGCCATTGAGAATGTACTCTTTTACTTGTTTAACATAATTTTTATATTGTTCTTCGCCAGTTTCTGCCACAGGCTCAGTTAATTCACTGCCAAGTGACAATGGTAACTGCACACTCTGACGCAGCGCGGTGCGTAACTCTTCTAAACGTGCTCTGGCCTGCTGATAACCATCTTTTTTACTGGTATCGGCATAAACAATCAGATAAATTTTGCCTGATAAATTATCCACAACCGCCAGCTCTAAGGAAAGCAGCAGAAAAATATCAGGCACACCAATCGGATTAGGTTTGTCTGCCTGCTTCAGCCGGTGGGCTATTTGTTCAAAATGATAAATGGTTTCATATCCGAAATAACCTACCAATCCGCCTGTAAATCTTGGCAAGTCAGGAATATCAGGAGTTTTATATCTGTTCTGAAATGTTTTAATGAATTCCAGCGGATTACCCTGATGCGTTTCTATTAGCTGATTTTTCTGGTATACCCTTGTGTTTTGTCCGGATATTTTAATATAGGTATCACAGGGCAAACCGATAAAAGAATATCGACCAAAACGCTCACCATTTACTACCGACTCCAGCAAATAGCTGAATGGTTTATTTGCCAGTTTCAGGTAAAGTGACAATGGTGTATCCATATCTGCCAGCACTTCCTGTACTAATGGAATATGAGTATAGCCGGCAGTCATTTGTTGCTGATATTCAGCTAAAGTGATCATGATTTATGCTTGGTGTTGTTTAAAAGGTGTGGTTTCTGATTGGAAATTTTTACAAATAGTACTATTTTCCTTTTCAATATCATAACTTAAATCCGCTTTAAAAGCATTTATCAGATGTATACATGAAGTAATGGAATGGTCTCTGACTCTGCAACTCATTTCCGTATTATCAATGGTATTGCTTATTCCATAAGCAATTACCTTTCTTTTAACTATATACTATCCAGAATTTTCCAGTCGATTTTTAACTCATATAAGCTAATAAAAAAGCTGCTTAGTGTAGCTAAGCAGCTTTTTAAAACAGACCCGTTTAGTCTTCGGCAGGCATTTCACCATCAGTATCATCCAACTGCCCTTCGGTATTCTGAGCAGTGATACCTACTTTATTGCGAATTTTAAGATTAATTTCGTCGGCTATTTCCTGATTATCTTTCAACCATTGACGTACATTGTCTTTACCCTGACCTATTTTGCTGCCATTGTAGCTGTACCATGCACCTGATTTTTCAACAATGCCTAGCTTAACGCCGATATCAATCAACTCACCTTCCCAGCTGATACCTTCGCCATACAAAATATCGAACTCAGCCTGTTTAAATGGCGGAGCTACTTTGTTTTTGATTACTTTAACGCGTGTTTCATTACCAATAACATCATCACCTTTTTTAATCTGGCCGATTTTACGGATATCCAGACGTACAGATGAGTAGAATTTCAGTGCATTACCACCAGTAGTGGTTTCAGGATTACCAAACATGACACCGATTTTCATACGAATCTGATTAATGAAAATAACCAGAGTATTGGTTTTTTTGATGTTACCAGTTAGTTTACGCAAAGCCTGACTCATCAGACGAGCCTGCAAGCCGACATGACTGTCACCCATTTCGCCCTCAATTTCAGCCTTGGGTACCAAAGCTGCAACCGAGTCAACAACAACCATGTCCACCCCGCCACTGCGAACCAGCATGTCACAAATTTCCAGAGCCTGTTCGCCGGTGTCAGGTTGTGATACCAGTAATTCTTCAACTTTTACCCCAAGTTTACGGGCGTAAATCGGGTCAAAGGCATTCTCGGCATCGATAAATGCACATACACCACCATCTTTCTGACACTGTGCTATGGCTTCCAGACACAGCGTTGTTTTACCGGAAGATTCCGGTCCGTAGATTTCTACGATACGACCACGTGGTAAACCACCCACACCCAGAGCCAGATCCAGTCCGAGTGAACCGGTAGAGATTACTTCGAGATTTTCATCGGTATGGCTGCCATCCATTTTCATGATGGAACCTTTACCAAAATTCTTTTCTATCTGCGCCAGTGCCGCAGCCAAAGCCTTGCTTTTTTCATCTGACATATTGATATGCTCGCTTGTACTGTATGATTAACTTAATAAAGTTAATTATCTCATAAGCCTATGATTAGATGTTTAGCAAAAGCTTATTTATGCTATCTATTTGAATTATACGATTTTGTTATCTGTTACTTAGTAGCTGAATGCCCGTCTGCAAAAGGTTATACAAAGCTGTAATGACTTCATTCAAATGCTAATTTACGAATTTTTATTTAATTTTAGCCAGATAGCAGTCAGGTTTATAACGGGTTGATAAAGATGATACACTATTGGTTTACATTAGTGACTATTTTGTCACAATAACCATAACATCAATGATTACCATCTGCCGTTATGGTGCTTTTCTAAAAATAATGATATTTGAACAGTCATCTATTCTATCCAATTCGTAACAGTTGTATGTATATGCAGACAACAACTGGAGGTTGTCAAAATGAATGCTTTTGCCAGCCTGGGTTTATCTCAGGAAATTGTTTCTGCGCTAACAGAACAGGGTTATCACGAACCTACACCTATACAGTATGCGGCTATTCCGAAAGCGCTGGCAGGTATGGATTTACTTGCTGCCGCACAAACAGGTACAGGAAAAACTGCAGCCTTTATGCTGCCCAGTCTGGAAAGACTGAAACGCTATGCTAATACCAGTACATCTCCGGCAATGCATCCTGTGCGTATGCTGGTACTGACGCCAACCCGTGAGCTGGCTGACCAGATTGATCAGAATGTACAGGGTTATCTGAAAAATCTTTCTTTACGCCAGACCGTGCTGTTTGGCGGGATGAATATGGAGATTCAGAAACAGGATTTACGTCAGGGCTGCGAGATTGTTATTGCTACAGTAGGACGTTTGCTTGACCACGTACAACAAAAAAATATCCAGCTAAACAAAGTGGAAATTGTGGTTCTGGATGAAGCAGACCGAATGCTCGATATGGGCTTTATTGACGATATCCGCAAAATCATGCAAATGCTGCCATCACAGCGTCAGACTTTACTGTTTTCAGCAACTTTTGCACCGGCCATTCAGCGGCTCGCTCAGGATTTTATGCATAATCCGGAAAAAATTCAGGTAGCAGCACAAAATACCACTTCTGCCAATGTGGAACAGCATATTATTGCACTGGATAACGGACGCAAGCGTTCACTTCTGCAGCGGCTGATCTGTGATCTGAATATGAATCAGGTAATTGTATTCTGTAATACTAAGCAAAGTGTTGATCAGGTTAATCGCGAATTAAACCGCCGCGGGATAAGTGCACAAGCTATTCATGGCGATAAGTCCCAGCAAACACGTCTGGAAACACTGGCACAATTCAAGGAAGGCAGTTTGCGTGTTCTGGTGGCCACGGATGTAGCGGCACGCGGTCTGGATATTGCTGAACTTCCGTTTGTAATCAATTATGAGCTACCTTTGAATGCCGAAGATTATGTACATCGTATCGGGCGTACCGGCCGTGCCGGCGCTGAAGGGGTAGCTATTTCCCTGATGGATGAGCAGGAACAAAAGGTATTTAATGCAATAAAAGAATTAACTCAGAATAACCTGCAAATTGAACGCATTGAAGGCTTTGAACCGCGCTGGTGGGAACAGGCACCCGCTGAAAATAAAGCGTCACAGACTTCTTCGGTTAAAGTTGAGAGTGATAAACCGCGTCAACGCGAACGAGCAGCTAAAGCCAATCAGGCTAATGCAAATAATCAGACAGGCAGAACTCAGGATAGTAATGACGTAAGTGTCAGCTGTCAGCAAATTCCGGGACGTGCGCGTCGTTTCAGCCGTCATAATCATCCGCAATGCGCTCTGCTTCAACCGGATTATGGTGTACGTAAAACCAAAATCAGCCTTTAATTTTTGCGATTAATTATTTGAAATAGCTATTGTTTTAACAATAGCTATTTTTGTTTGTATTAAAATTAAGAAAACAGTTGGGAATTAGTCCAACTACCGGTATAATACCGCGCTGTGGCGGGTCTCCCCGCATGGTTATTTAGGACAACGGGTCAGGTGCGGAAGCAAGCAGCCCATCTTAAAGCGACCAGTGCCGGGGGTTTGGCTCGCCACCTTCATTTCTAAATTCTCTGTATATTCCTCATCTTTTCCCATTATTATCAAATAATTATTGTATTTAATCTGTCACCTTGCTAATCTGCTTTCATTATATTGTGACAAAGGTTTGTACAATGAACCGCCGCTTTATTTCATATATCTTCATAGTATTACTATCTGTATATTCAACAAGTAGCAGTCTGGCAGAAGAAATAAAATTAAATTATGGTGTAGTAGAGCTGAGTACACAGGCGTCGCAAACCGTTACTCGGGATGAAATGGTGCTGGTATTAAAGATTCAGCAACAGGGAGCGGACAGACAGCAGATCAGCAATAAAGTTACCAGTCAACTGAATCAGATTCTGGCTAATGCACACCGGCATGCTGATTTTAATACCACACAATTAACGCGTGCGGTTGAGCCAAGATTTGATTATCAAAAAGATAAACGCATCGATAATGGCTGGCAGGACAGTGCTCTGATACAGATTAAAAGTACAAATTTAGCGGCTTTAAATCAGTTCGCTGCTACAGTACAGCGTCTGGCAACCATTGAAGCTATAAATTATCAGGTTGCGGATACAACACTGAAAAACTATGAAACAAAATTAACCCGACAGGCCATTGCCCGTTTTCAGGAGCGTGCAACACAAATTACTTATGAACTAGGCGGTCATGGATACAAAATAGTGAATATAAATTTAGGCAATAGCCAAGCTACCCAGAATTATGCAGCCTATGTTCAACCTATGATGCTAAGCCGTACAGCCGGCTCTGCTCCGGTTCAGGATATTGCAGCCGGTGAAACTCGCCTCACATTAAACATTAATGGAAAAATTCAGATAACCGGACTACCTGAATAAAAAACCAGTCACTCTTACTTAAATTAGTTTAATAAATTTATGAATTCTGAACAGAAATCTGGATAAAAGAAAAGCCAGCTTAAAAAGCTGGCTTTTCTTATTAACTGGCACGCCCACGGGGAATCGAACCCCGGTTACCGCCGTGAAAGGGCGATGTCCTAACCGCTAGACGATGGGCGCGGAAACTTGGTGCACCCGGAGCGATTCGAACGCCCGACCCTCTGGTTCGTAGCCAGATACTCTATCCAACTGAGCTACGGGTGCGAGAAAGATGTGCAGTATAGGTAACATCGGCATTACTGTCAAGACCAGTCATAATTAAAAAATGGCAATATTAAGCAATATACTGTTTTATCGACAGATAAATTCATATTTAAATTCTGGAGACCTGTATAGATAGTGTTTATATAAATTCATTAAACTTCTTAGTATAAAGGCATTATTCCATAACCTGCATTTTAGTATAGAATGACTATTTTTTAAGCGTTAGTTATTTGCGTCATGAGTATTGTTACCAACGATGACGCCGCTGCATTTGCCGAGCTGGCAGCGGTTTTTTGTACGCTGCCTCTGCCTGTTGCCATAGTCGATCTTGAAACCACCGGTGGCCATTTCGCTCAGGACCGGATTACTGAAATCGCTATTTTACGTTTTCATCAGGGTTGTATCAGCCGACATCAATGGCTGGTTAATCCGCAGCAGCCAATCAGTGATTTTATTACTAAATTAACAGGTATCAGCAATGAAATGGTGCAGGATGCACCGAGCTTTACCGACATTGCTGGCGAGCTTCTACCTTTACTGCGCGGGCACCTTCTGGTCGCACATAATAGTCGCTTTGATTACACTTTTTTGCGTCATGCTTTTGCACGCAATAATATTAATTTTGCAGCACCAACACTTGATACAGTCCCCTTTTCACGAAAATTATACCCGCAGCATTTCAAACATAATCTGGATGCCATTATTGCTCGTTTCGAGATTGATCTGAACGCAGCCGACCGCCATCGTGCCATGGGTGACGTTCTTGCTTTAACTGAGTTTTTACAGCGCAGCTTGCGTGAGCATGATAATGCCCTTTGGCAGTCTCAGTGGCGGGCAATGATTAAACCGGGTTATTTCCCTGCATGGCTTAAACCTGAATTACGTCAGCAATTATATGCTCTGCCAGACAGCTCCGGACTTCTGTTACAACATACTCCGAATCAGCCTGAATCTTTAATGATAGTGGAACGGGCTTTTACCGATATATGTATACAGTTTCAGCGCCAAAATACACAAAGCTACTGGAAAAATACTACAGAAATTAATTTTATTCCCGCTGTCAGCTCTTTGCATGCATTATGGCTATATGGTTACTATCAGTTGCACCCACAAACACAGACACATTTATCCAAATCTTCCTCACCTGCTAACTGGTATACGGTTTCTTTTGTAGCCAATCAGCGCGGACAATTACAGGCAAGAATTATTCGGCTACAGGAAGAAATATTGCGACATCCGCCTTACGGATTATTTGCTCATCCGCGTGCAGCAAAACGTGCATTATCTGACTGGGCACGCCGCTATGATCTGTGCCCAGCGGTACTGGATATTCTGCCGCAAAGCATCAGCATTCATGAGCCATGTCCGAAACAGGCTGCTCATTTATGTGATGGTCACTGTCGTAAAGAAACAGCTATGGATGAACAAAATGACAAAGTTATCCAATATGCGCCATTGTTACCGGTTTGCGACTGGGGCAAATGGCATCAGATACGTGTTACTGACACAGATACCGTAACTGATACGAATGTGACGATTGAGGCTCAGGCAGGCTGTATCCGGCTGGATGACCAGCACTGGTATTTTCATCCTCTTTTACCTAAACTACTTAAACAGAGATTGAAAAAACCGGAAAATATCGAATTTATACGCTAATTAAAATAAAAATCAGGCTGTAGCAAAAATTTTGCTACAGCCTGATTTTTTAATGCATTAAACCCTAATCAGGATTTACTCTGTTGTAAATCAACTGATTTTTCTGTTGATCCACCGTCACGTGTAACATTTTTGCTTTTAGGATGTGTCAGCTGCTCATGGCTATGTATCACGTTAGGACCGATACGATCAGGTACCTGATCCGGCATGCCGTTAATTGGGATGACGGCCGCTTGCATCACATCAGTATAAGGCAAGGTCGAATCCGCATCCGTTTGCGGATTTTTATTTTCTGAACTGGTCATAAATGCCAAAGTGACACTTTTATCAGCACGTTTCTGTAGCAGTTCCTGCAAAGTATTTTTTTCCATCAATTGCTTTGCATCAATATTGAGTTGTTGCAATACTTTTTCATAGCAGCGGTTTAGCTCATCTACAGCACTGGCCGTATGAATAAAATGCTGGTCTACCTGCTGACGATAACTGTCAAAGCTGGCTTTAACTGACTGATATTGCTGATTCTGACTACTGCGCCGCAATAACAGCCACATCAGCCCCATACCAAGCACCAAACCGATTATTGCAGCAATTAATACATACAACCAAATCTGACCACTCATGCTGTTTTCCTTTTCCTGTTGAATATCATATCTGACATCAGCCCCATGCAGATTACTTTATCATTATGGTTAGCATAGCATAACGCATTCCGGATTATTATTGATTAAAGATTTAACTGTTTTATGCAATTTTATCTGAATATATTCAAGATTGAATCATAAGATGATATACAGTATCCGGCCAGTAATAACACCAGTAAACTAAAAATTGCCGCAATCAAATCATCCAGCATAATACCGAAACCGCCGTGTACCCGGGCGTCAAACCAGCGAATAGGCCATGGTTTTACAGCATCGAAAAAACGGAAAATAACAAAAGCAGCCAGCCACCATATCCAGCCTGCCGGGATACAAAATAAAATCAGCATCATAGCAGCAATTTCATCCCAGACGATGCCTCCATAATCCTGCCGGCGCAATGCTTGTTCAGTATAATCACAAATAAATATACCAACCAGAAACAGCGACAAAGCAAAAATGATATTCAGCCACAGGGGTAATCCCAGCATAAGCCATAATGCGGCCAATGGAATGGCTGGTAGCGTCCCGAATGTTCCGGGTGCTTTCGGCGCTAATCCCGTACCAAAACCAAAACCCAGCCAGCATACCGGATGCCGGCACAACCAGCGCCAGGTAGGTGTTACCGGTGCAGTAGTCAAATCTTGTTCAGCCAAAATGGTCAAATCCTTGTTTAGATAAGCTGATAATATTGCCCGCATTATCTTTTAACTGCAATAGTCCTGATGCAGTAATAGCACCAATCCGTGTTACTGGTGTAACAGTAGTCTGAGCTGCTGTTAAAATTGCTTCACGTTGTACAGGAGATGCAGTAAACACCAGTTCATAATCATCACCTCCGGCCAGCATCCATTGCCTTAATTGCTGCTCATCATCAGATATCTGCCGTAAAGTCTGTAAGCCGGGAATAGCATCGACATTCAACTGTGCGCCCACCTTACTCGCAGCCAGAATATGTCCGAGATCCTGAGCCAGACCATCAGAAATATCCTGCGCAGCATGCGCAAGGGAGAGCAGCTGTCTTCCTAGTGCAACCCGCGGTTCCGGACGCAGACGTTTCTGTTCACACGTCTTATATACATCTACGGGTAATTTTACTTTTCCCCAGTGCATATCCAATGCAGCGGCAGCCAACCCCAACTGACCGGACACCCAGATATCATCACCGATTTTTGCAACATCACGCCGCAAAGCCTGTCCTCTAGGTGTTTCACCAATAATATTAACATTAAATATCCAGTTACCTTTAGTGGTATCACCACCAATCAGTGTTACCCCAAAGCGCGCAGCAAGAGCAAACAAAGCATCACAAAACGCTGCTAACCATTCTTTATTTAGCTCAGGCAGCGCCACACTAAGCAATGCCCAGCGCGGACTGGCTCCCATAGCAGCCATATCCGACAAATTAACAGCCAGTATTTTATGCGCCAAATCCCCCGGAGCAACATCCGGAAAAAAATGTGTTCCGCCTATCAGCATATCAGTACTGAAATGCAGATCATAGCCACTACGAGGTCTTATAATAGCGGCATCATCCCCAATACCCAGAATAAGTTGCTCATCCTGCTGCTGACGATATAAATATTGACGAATAAAATCAAATTCATTCACGATAGACAGACTTTAGAATACAAATCAGATTCAGATTTTAAGATGTCTGCCTGAATCTTTCCAGAAAAGCCTATTACCATAACCAGGCAGAGTTTATTGCCTTATCTAAAGATATCATTGCTTAGATTTAAAATAAATTTCTCCAATAATTAAAAAGTTATACAATCAATTCTAGATAAATCCAATACAATAAATATATATGAATAAAACATTAAAAAACGATTTAACTGCCATCCATGAGCTTTTAGAAAATACTTTTCATCAATCTATCGACTTTCTAAACAACCTCGACAGTATGCCAACATGTTGCCAATTAACTCAGCAACAGCAAAATAGTTTGCCGCAACTAAATCTACCCGAACAAGGTTATGGCGGATTAGCGGCCTTAAATCAATTTAATACTCAGTTTAAAGAGTTTATTGTTGCTTCAGGCGGTCCCAGATATTGGGGGTATGTAACCGGAGGCAGTACACCGGCTGCAATAATAGGCGATATTCTGGCCACTATTTACGATCAGAATACTCAGGCTATCAGCGGCGAGGGGGATGTATCTGCACGTATTGAAACTCAGACAACTGATTTATTACTGGATTTATTCAATCTGCCAAGAGAATTTACCGGCGGATTTGTCACCGGCACGACCATGGCAAATTTTTCTGCGCTGGCTGTGGCCAGACAATGGTATGGCACTCAGTTTAAACAGGATATTGCTGCTGATGGTTTAATAAATCTGTCACTGCCAGTTATATCGGCTACCCCTCATTCATCAGTATTAAAATCATTAGCTATGCTTGGTTTAGGCAGAAATAACTTAATTACCATTCCTACTCTTTCAAATCAGCGTGAAGCCATTAATGTAGCCGAATTAAAACTGTTTATTGAAGATCGTTTCAAACATCAGCCATTTATTCTGGTTTTAAATGCGGGTACAGCCAATACAGCTGATTTTGATGCTATTGCGGAAATTATGGAGTTGAAGCATAGCTATAACTGTTGGATACATATTGATGCCGCCTTTGGAGCATTTGCCGCCTGCTCTTCACACTATCCACATTTACTCAATGGTTGGGAAATGGCTGACAGCATTGCCATAGATTGCCATAAATGGTTAAACGTACCTTATGAAAACGCCTGCTTTTTTATACGAAAAGAGCATTTCAGCTTACAGTTTAACCAGTTTAAAAACAGCAGTGCTCCATATCTGGAAAATCAACTGGAAAATTTTAACTTTATGAATATCTTGCCGGAAAATTCAAGAAGACTAAAAGCATTACCAGTATTGTTCAGCCTGTTGGCCTATGGCAGAGAAGGGTATCGGTATATTGTGGATAATTCTATTGAGCTGGCTCAAGAATTTGGTAACTATATACGTAAAAGCAGCTATTTTGAATTATTGGCTGAAGTACGTTTAAATATTGTCTGCTTTAAAGTTGCTGCCGCCTGCGATACCGCTGAATTTCTGCAAAAATTAAATAAAACCGGCCTTGTATTTATGACACCAACCACTTTTAATCATGAAAAAGGCATTCGTGCAGCATTTGTAAACTGGCGAACTACTATTGAAGATATTAAATTAGTATGTTCATTAATTGAAAACATGATCAATAGTAAATAAAATCTATAAAGAGATAAATATTTTTTCCTAGGATAAAAACCATACATAATTCGTTTTTAATCCCATTTAACCTATAAAAATGTTTATCTTTTTTAGAAGTTATACATATTATTGGTTTAGCGTTTATCAGTCTTCTATTTTTGTTTAAATACTTACTTTAAATAAAAATTTACTTATTATTTATTGATTTGTAATTTTTTCGGCTAGCTATCTAATTTAAAGGGATACTTCGTTCTTAACTGCTTTAAGGCAACAGACCGCTTAACTCTCCCAGAAACCAGTTTACCCGTGGATCAGGCGTAGGACGGGTAACAGCAAAATGATTTACTATATTAGTCGCCTGCTGTGCCAGTAATGGCACCAGTTCACCTGTACGAACGTAAGGCTCAGCCATATCTTGTGATAAAAAACCAAGATGGCTGCCTGCGAGAATAAACAACAATGTTGCCCGCTCTTTATCTGCAGTAGCCGTAGTTACTCCGGCAGAAAAGCCGGCATTAGCCGGAAAATCAGCATAGGTACGTTTTACCCAGTGATATTCTTCAGCAAGCTGATTTAATGTTAAATCTTTAACTTTTGCAGCCGGATGTTCTGCATGACAATAAACATGCTCACGCTGCTCGAAAACTATCTGATATTGCAAATTTTTCAGCAGACTATAGTAATAGCCGATACCAAAATCCATCTGATTATTGGCAATAGCGGTTTCGATATCATGTGGCGCACAAATATCAATAGTCAGACGCAGCTCCGGATAATGCTGATAGGCACTGGCAATTACCTGATTAAAAATATGCTGAAAATCAGGTGGTAAGTACTCAACTAAGCCAATTCGCAACTTACCGGAAAGCACAGAACGATGCCATTTAATATTCTGTACTTCCCGATGAAACTCAGAGGTTGCCTGTAAAAGTAATGTACATGCTTCATATAATTGATGCCCGGCTTTAGTCAGCCCGAAACCGGAACGACCGCGTCGGCATAATATCACCCCCAGACTTTCTTCCAGATGCGCCAAATGCATACTGATTGCCGATTGTGACATATTCAGCCGTTTCTGTGCAGCAGTCACACCCTGACATTCAACAATGGCCACAAATGCCTGTAAAGCCTTCAAATCATGTTTAATCAAGGTATGCAACATCACTATTTCCCCTTATCAGAAATCAGCTCAAAACCGGAATAGATATGTCATCGTCACAGGCGGCAGACAGTACCTGATTTAAGACCGCAAAAAATTCACTGCCATCCCGTGCTGAAAGCCATTGACCGTTCTTACAGGCAAAATGATAACCACCACTTTTTGCTGCTATCCATAATTCCTGAGTAGCAGCATGCCGGTTTACAATAATCTGCTCTCCGCTTTCTGCTTCAATTGTGAGTACATTTCCGCCAGCTTCACAATCGAGATCCCAACCGCCTTCATCTATTTTTTCCTCAATATAGCCAAACAAATCATCACTATATTGTAAAAATTCACTTTCGGTCATCTTACTTACCATACCCCTGCATTTTATTACATTCACACTGTTATCTTGCCATATAATATGTTTAAATCCTAGTTTTATCCGTTCTGGCAGTACAGCTGTTCACTGCCAGCTTAACTACAATAGGTCAGATTAATGTTTCGTTTCTTCTTTTTAACTGTAATTGCAACCAGTTGTTTAGCGGCCTGTGGTTATAAGGGTGATCTTTATTTGCCAAAAGAGGGAGATAAAGCCAAATACGGACCTGTACAAACCGGACTGACTATTGATCCGATTGATCAGAAAAATTTACCTAAACATGACTAATTCCCTGAAATGTGAACAAGTACCCTACTCTGTACTGGCTGCACAGTATGGTACACCATTATATGTTTATAGCCAGAAAGCAATAACTGATGCTTTTAATCTTTATCAACAGGCTTTTGCCGATTTAAAACCTTTAATATGTTACGCAGTCAAAGCCAATGGAAATTTATCTATTCTGCGCTATTTTGCCAGTCTGGGCTGCGGTTTTGATATCGTTTCAGGCGGAGAATTAGAGCGGGTATTACTGGCTGGCGGAGCTGCCGACAAGATCATCTTTTCTGGTGTAGGCAAAAGCAGTGCTGAAATTGAATTTGCCCTGAAAAACAATATTCGCTGTTTTAATGTTGAATCACTGGCTGAGCTGGAACGTATTAATAGTATTGCCCAGCGTCTGAATAAAATTGCCCCGGTATCATTGCGTATTAATCCTGATGTTGATGCTCATACCCATCCATATATTTCTACTGGGTTAAAAGCCAATAAATTCGGAATTGCCAGTCAGGATGCATTAGCAGCATATCAGCTTGCTGCTACGTTACCGCACTTAAAAATCACAGGAATTGACTGTCACATTGGCTCACAACTAACTGATTTATCACCTTTAATCGAAGCATTACAACGATTATTAGTACTAGTAGACAAACTAGACGAACTGGGAATCCGGATAGAGCATATTGATTTGGGTGGTGGCATAGGTATTGTTTATCAAAACGAAAATGTGCCTGATCTGAATGCTTATGCAGCAGCAGTCAGCAAATTGTTATCCGGGCGTAACCTGCCATTAATACTGGAACCCGGGCGCAGTCTGATTGGTAATACTGGCAGTTTGCTCACTACAGTTGAATACATTAAACAAGGTGAAGAAAAGAACTTTGTGATTGTAGATGCGGCCATGAATGATCTGATGCGACCTTCACTATATCAGGCCTATCACAATATTATTAACGCCAGTCCGACAACAGTAGATAAATTTGTTGCTGATGTCGTCGGACCAATTTGCGAAACCGGAGATTTTCTGGCTAAAGACCGAACCATTGCAGCTAAAGCAGGTGATTTACTGTTAATACAAAGTGCCGGGGCATATGCTTCCAGTATGGCAAGTAACTATAACACTCGCTGTCGTGCCGCTGAGGTATTGGTTAATGGTACAGAACATCATCTGATTCGAGAGCGAGAAACAATTGACAGTCTGTTGGCTACCGAAACAGCATGCTTATGAATAATCCATACTTATTGTAATAATGAAGTACAAGTATAGCGTTATCTGTCAGTATTTTTGCACAGGCGCTATACTAATTTTATGTTACTCATCGAAAAGCTTTTCAGATATTGAATATTCTCCGGCTGATATTACGCTTTATAAGTACGATAAAAAATTCGTTGCATTATCCAAACCATAATTAAAAAATAATTTTAAAATCAAATAAGATAAATATATTTTAACAATTAAGCAAATATCATCTAAAAAGGTCAGATTTATGCCCTGGAAATTTTCCCGACGTGCGCAAAATTTAAAAAGCTCAACTATCAGAGAAATCCTTAAAGTCACCGAACAGGCAGATGTTATTTCATTTGCTGGCGGCTTACCGGCTCCAGATACATTTCCATTATCAGAAATCAAAGATGCAACTAATGCCTTACTGGAAAACCAGGATATTTATGGTGCACTACAATACGGACCAAGTGAAGGCTATACACCTTTACGGCAATGGATAGCTAATTATTTATCAGAACGTGATCATGTATCAGTCAGTAGTGATGAAATTCTGATAGTAACTGGTTCACAGCAGGCATTGGATTTAATCGGGAAAGCACTAATTGATACTAACGATACAGTACTGGTAGAAACTCCGACTTATCTTGGGGCATTACAATCCTTTAATCAATACAATCCCGAATATGTAGCTATTGCCAGTGATAATGAAGGCTTAATTCCTGAAACTATAGATAATGAACTGGCAAGCTCTGCAAAATTTCTATATAGCATTCCAAATTTTCAAAACCCTACCGGACGTCGGTTACCATTACACCGGCGAGAGGCTTTAGCCGCAAAAGCAAAACAGAATAATTTATTGCTGATTGAAGATGATCCTTATGGCGATTTGGATTATCAGGGTCAGCGTTTGCCTGCTTTATATACGCTGGCACCAGAAAACACTGTTTATTTAGGTTCTTTTTCCAAAATTTTAGCGCCGGGACTCCACTTAGGATATTTGGTTGCGAATAAGCAATTCATCAGTAAACTGCTTCCGCTAAAACAGGCTTCGGATTTACATACCCCTAGCCTGACTCAGTACATTGCTTATCAGGTTCTTAGTAAAAATAATTTTCTCAATCATCATATTCCGAAAATCCGCCAGCTCTATAATGCCCGCTGCCAGTATATGTTGCAATCATTAGCACAGTATATGCCTAAAGAAGTTAGCTGGAATCAACCTGAAGGAGGTATGTTTATCTGGGTTGAATTACCTGAATATATTAATGCTACTGAATTACTCAAAGAAACCATTGCTCAAAAAATAGTTTTTGCTCCCGGTGAAACTTTCTATGTACACGGTGAAAAAAATAATTGTTTAAGGCTGGCTTTTGTAACTGTTTCAGAAGAAAAAATCGATACAGGGATAAAAAAAATGGCAGATATAATTAAACATCACATTCAACAACAATTGCTGTGAAATATTAGCAAACTGCATTAATCTGTTTTTCCCATCACGGCCGATACCCAGTATAGTATTGTTTTTTTAGAGCTTAAACTATTAACTAAATACTCTTCACACCAATTCAAGCTGGCTAATAAATTCCGCATTAATGGAAAAATCATTAACCGCAAAATATTTACCTTACCAGTCAAAGCACAGATATTGCTTAATACTCTGAATTGGTTATTCTAACCTGTTCAATTACCCGAATTAAGAATAAATAAAAAACGGACTGGAAAATATACAGTCCGTTTTAGTAATTCAATTAATTATTGAACTTTAATTTCAACATCAACACCAGCTGGCAAGTCCAGTTTCATCAATGCATCAGTGGTTTTATCAGTCCAGTCGATAATGTCCATCAGACGCAGATGAGTACGAATTTCCAACTGTTCACGTGAAGTTTTATTCACGTGAGGAGAACGCAGCAGATTAAAACGTTCGATTTTGGTTGGCAGAGGAATCGGACCTTTTACCACAGCGCCAGTACGTTTGGCAGTGTCTACGATTTCCTGAGCAGAACGATCAATTAGAGCGTAGTCATAAGCTTTCAGACGAATACGGATTTTCTGGTTTTTCATATCTATATTCTTCCTGATTAAGCGATAACTTTAGCAACCACACCGGCACCAACTGTTCGGCCACCTTCACGAATCGCAAAGCGTAAGCCTTCTTCCATCGCAATCGGATGAATCAGTTCTACGTCTATCGTTACATTCTCTCCCGGCATTACCATTTCCACACCTTCCGCCAGGCTTACTGCGCCAGTTACGTCTGTTGTACGGAAATAGAACTGCGGACGGTAGTTCGCAAAGAACGGTGTATGACGACCACCTTCTTCTTTGCTCAGTACGTATACTTCTGCTTTGAATTTGGTGTGCGGAGTGATGCTGCCCGGTTTTGCCAGTACCTGACCACGTTCTACTTCTTCACGTTTGGTACCACGCAGCAATACACCTACGTTATCACCTGCCTGACCCTGATCCAGCAATTTGCGGAACATTTCAACGCCAGTACATGTGGTTTTCTGGGTGTCTTTCAAACCAACGATTTCAATTTCATCACCCACATTGATTACACCGCGTTCTACACGACCGGTAACCACGGTACCACGACCTGAAATTGAGAATACGTCTTCAATCGGCAACAGGAATGGTTTGTCTACTGCACGTTCCGGTGTAGGAATGTAGCTGTCCAGTGCATCTGCCAAAGCCATAATTGAAGCTTCACCGATGTCTGACTGGTCACCTTCCAGTGCTTTCAGAGCTGAACCTTTAATCAAAGGAACATCATCACCCGGGAATTCGTAGCTTGACAACAGGTCACGAATTTCCATTTCTACCAGTTCCAGCAACTCTTCGTCGTCTACCATGTCACATTTGTTCATGTAAACGATAATGTAAGGTACACCTACCTGACGGGCTAACAGGATGTGCTCACGGGTTTGTGGCATCGGACCGTCAGCTGCAGAAACCACCAGAATCGCGCCGTCCATCTGGGCTGCACCGGTAATCATGTTTTTCACGTAGTCAGCGTGTCCCGGGCAGTCAACGTGTGCATAGTGACGTTCTGCAGTTTCGTATTCTACGTGTGATGTATTAATGGTAATACCACGGGCTTTTTCTTCCGGGGCATTGTCAATCTGATCATAAGCTTTGGCTGCACCACCGAATTTCTGGGACAGAATGGTACACATTGCAGCTGTCAAAGTGGTTTTACCATGGTCAACGTGACCAATGGTGCCAACGTTTACGTGCGGTTTGCTCCGCTCGAATTTTTCTTTAGCCATGAGCTAAGTTTCCTTGAATAAAGATCATTAAAGAACGATGATAACCTGAAAGTACAGGTACTTTCAGGTTATCGGTAAATAAGTTAGCCTTTACGTGCAGCAATTACCTGCTCGGCTACATTATTTGGTGCTTCAGCGTATTTCTTGAACTCCATGGAGTAAGTAGCACGTCCCTGAGTAGCAGAGCGTAGGTCGGTTGAGTAACCGAACATTTCTGCCAGTGGTACTTCGGCACGAACTTTCTTGCCGCCGATACCATCATCATCCATACCCAGCACGATGCCACGACGACGATTCAAGTCGCCCATTACATCACCCATGTAGTCTTCCGGTGTTTCTACTTCAACCGCCATGATAGGTTCCAGCAGTGCCGGAGAAGCTTTGCGCATACCGTCTTTGAATGCCATAGAACCGGCTAATTCAAACGCGATTTGCGAAGAGTCCACATCATGGTATGAACCGAAAGTCAGACGCACACGGATATCCACAACCGGATAACCGGCCAGAATACCATTAGTCATGGTATCACGAATACCTTTATCCACAGACGGAATAAATTCACGTGGAATCACACCACCTTTAATTTCGTCGATGAATTCGTAGTTTACACCACCCGGTTCCAAAGGTTCCATAGTGATCACTACATGACCATACTGACCTTTACCACCAGACTGCTTAACGTATTTGGCTTCGGATTCCACTGATTTACGGATGGTTTCACGATAAGCTACCTGTGGTGCACCCACATTGGCTTCTACACCAAATTCACGTTTCATACGGTCTACAATAATTTCCAGATGCAATTCACCCATACCGGAAATAATAGTCTGACCAGATTCTTCATCTGTTTTCACACGGAAAGACGGGTCTTCTTTAGCCAGACGGTTCAGAGCCAGACCCATTTTTTCCTGGTCAGCTTTAGTTTTTGGTTCAACTGCTACATGAATAACTGGTTCAGGGAATTCCATACGTTCCAGAATAATCGGAGCGTCAGTATCACACAGCGTTTCACCAGTAGTTACATCTTTCAAACCAATTACAGCTGCAATGTCACCGGCACGTACTTCTTCGATTTCATCACGATCATTGGCTTTCATCTGTACCAGACGACCAATACGTTCTTTAGTGCCTTTAACAGAGTTCACTACAGTATCACCGGATTTCACCACGCCGGAATACACGCGGATGAAAGTCAGCTGACCAACGTATTTATCGTTCATCAGTTTAAATGCCAACGCAGAGAATTTCTCATCGTCGCTAGCTTTACGGCTGTCTTTTTCACCATCCGGTTTTTCACCGGCTACCGGCGGAATGTCTGTCGGGCTTGGCAGATACTCAACCACAGCATCCAGCAGACGCTGTACACCTTTATTCTTGAATGCTGAACCGCACAGTACCGGCTGAATTTCACCAGCCAGTGTACGTGCACGCAGGGCAGCAACGATTTCTTCCTCGCTCAGCTCTTCACCGCCGAGGTATTTTTCCATCAGTTCTTCGTTGGCTTCTGCTGCAGCTTCAACCATTTTTTCGCGCCATTCTTCGGCAACGTCTTTCAGGTCAGCAGGAATATCAGCATACTCAAATTTCAAACCCTGAGTTGCATCATCCCATACGATAGCCTGCATCTTCAGCAAATCTACCACGCCTTCGAAACCGTCTTCAGCTCCTACCGGAATGACAACCGGTACCGGATTGGCACGCAGACGGGTCTGCATCTGTTCAACCACACGGAAGAAGTTGGCACCCTGACGGTCCATTTTATTTACAAAAGCCAGACGAGGCACTTTGTATTTATTGGCCTGACGCCATACAGTTTCAGACTGAGGCTGTACACCACCCACAGCACAGTAAACCATTACCGCACCATCCAGTACACGCATAGAACGCTCTACTTCAACAGTAAAGTCTACGTGTCCCGGGGTATCAATAATATTTAAACGGTGTTCTTTAAACTGACCTGCCATACCTTTCCAGAAGGTGGTAACAGCAGCAGAGGTAATGGTAATACCACGTTCCTGTTCTTGCTCCATCCAGTCGGTGGTGGCTGCACCGTCATGTACTTCACCCAGTTTGTGAGTCATGCCGGTGTAAAACAGAATACGTTCTGAAGTGGTGGTTTTACCAGCATCAATATGTGCAGAAATACCGATATTGCGGTATTGCTCAATAGGGGTTTTACGAGCCACGATAATTGCCTTTCTGCATTAGAAGCGGAAGTGAGAGAAGGCTTTGTTGGCTTCAGCCATGCGATGTACTTCCTCACGTTTTTTCAATGCACCGCCGCGACCTTCGGCCGCATCAATTAATTCACCAGCCAGACGCAAATCCATGGATTTTTCACCGCGTTTACGAGCCGCATCGCGTACCCAGCGCATGGCCAGAGCCAGACGACGGGCAGGACGAACCTCAACAGGAACTTGATAGTTAGCACCACCAACACGACGGCTTTTTACTTCTACCACCGGTTTGGCATTGGCAATGGCTTCGTTAAACACTTCAATGGCTTCTTTGCCGGTTTTCTTTTCAATCTGTTCCAGAGCGCCGTATACAATGCGTTCTGCTACAGATTTTTTACCGTCAATCATCAGCACATTCATGAATTTGGATAATTCGATACTGCCGAATTTCGGATCTGGCAATATGTCACGTTTTGGGACTTCTCTACGTCTTGGCATTTCAATTTCCTTAAACTATTCAGCTGGGCATAGCCCGCGAATATTTATGTAAATATTCACTTACTCGACAGATGATCTGCCGATGCGTCCGATTATTTAGGACGTTTAGCACCGTATTTAGAACGGGACTGCTTACGGTCTTTAACACCTGCAGTGTCCAGAGAACCGCGTACAGTATGGTAACGCACACCCGGCAAGTCTTTTACACGACCGCCGCGAATCAGTACTACGCTGTGTTCCTGCAAGTTGTGGCCTTCACCACCGATATATGAAATCACTTCATAACCGTTGGTCAGACGCACTTTGCATACTTTACGCAGCGCTGAGTTAGGTTTTTTCGGAGTAGTGGTGTATACACGGGTGCATACGCCACGTTTTTGAGGACAAGCCTCTAAAGCAGGTACTTTGTTGACGTAAACCGGAGCCTGACGTCCTTTACGTACCAATTGGTTGATAGTAGGCATATTTTCTCTTTATCCTGTTGAGTCAATATATGCCGGCACCATGCCGGCAAAACGGGTATTTTAACATTCCTGCTTTATTATGGTCAAGATAATCAAACTTTAAACGCTTTATATCTGTTGAAAAAACAACTATATAAAAGCATGTGCAAAATAAAACCGCTGAATGGCTTTCAGCGGTTTTATTTACAACAGATATTAAAGCTTATTCGCTTTTCTCTGCAGCCTCAGCAGCCAACTGCTCCTGCCATTTCTGGCGGCGACTGCGATGGTAAGTCAGTCCGGTACCGGCCGGAATCAGACGACCAACAATTACGTTTTCTTTCAGGCCGCGCAAATCGTCACGTTTACCCATAATAGCCGCTTCAGTCAGCACACGGGTAGTTTCCTGGAAGGATGCAGCAGAAATAAACGAATCGGTAGACAATGATGCTTTAGTAATACCCAGCAATACATTGTCAAAGCGTACCGGTTCTTTACCTTCCGCCAGCAACTTCTCGTTGGCAATCATTACATCACCGCGTTCAACCTGCTCACCAGTAATGAAGTGACTGTCACCGGCATCGGCAATATTTACCCGGCGCAGCATCTGGCGAATGATCACTTCGATATGTTTATCGGAAATCTTCACACCTTGTAGACGATACACTTCCTGTACTTCCTGCACGATATAACGAGCTAGCGCCTCAATACCCTGCAAACGCAGAATATCATGCGGATCGACTGCACCATCTACAATTACTTCACCGCGATTCACCACCTGACCATCATGTACCAGCACCTGTTTTTCTTTGGAAATCAGGGTTTCATAAGCAGCACCGTCTGCATCAGTAATAATCAGACGCTGTTTACCCTTGGTTTCCTTACCGAAAGAAACAGTACCAGTTACTTCAGCCAGCATACCCACATCTTTCGGAGTACGTGCTTCGAACAATTCAGCTACACGCGGCAGACCACCGGTAATATCGCGGGTTTTGGATGAAGCCTGAGGAATACGGGCCAGTACATCACCTTTACCTACTTCCTGTCCTTCTCGTACAGTAATCACCGCACCAACCGGGAAGGCCATGGAAACAGCGGTTTCACTTCCTGCCATGCGAATTTCTTCGCCTTTGTCATCCAGCAGTTTTACTGTCGGACGCAACAGTTTAGACTGAGTAGAGGAACGACGTTTACCATCAATAACTACCAGTGTAGACAAACCGGTAACATCATCGGTCTGTTTGGCTACAGTAACGCCTTCTTCGATGTTTTCAAAGCGGACACGACCGGCAAACTCGGTAATCATCGGACGGGTATGCGGATCCCACGTAGCCAGTGTCTGACCGGCTTTCACCACACCACCATCTTTTACCTGCAACAATGCACCGTAAGGTACTTTATGGCGTTCACGCTCACGACCAATATCGTCATGAATCACAATTTCGGATGAACGACCAATAACGACCAGTTCACCTTTGTTATTGGCTACATAACGCATCTGGCTGGAGAAGCGAACCGTACCACCAGATTTAGCCTCTACCTGACTTGCGGCTGCAGCTCGTGAAGCGGCACCACCAATGTGGAAGGTACGCATAGTCAGCTGAGTACCCGGCTCACCAATAGATTGAGCAGCAATCACACCAACAGATTCACCGGCATTGACCAGTTTACCGCGCGCCAGATCTCGGCCATAACATTTGGCACACAATCCATGACGTGTTTTACAGGTAATCGGAGTACGTACTTTAACTTCATCGACACCTGAATTATCAATCAGATCAACCAGACTTTCGTTCAGCAGCGTACCTGCTTCAACTAAAGTTTCACCACTGGTCGGGTCAACAACATCTTCAGCAGTAACACGTCCCAGTACGCGATCACGTAATGATTCAATGATATCACCGCCCTGTACCACTGCTTTCATCACAAAGCCGTCGTTGGTACCACAATCATCTTCTACTACCACCAAGTCTTGTGTCACATCAACAAGACGACGGGTCAGATAACCGGAGTTAGCAGTTTTCAATGCCGTATCAGCCAGACCTTTACGGGCACCGTGAGTAGAAATAAAGTACTGTAATACTGTCAGACCTTCGCGGAAGTTAGAAGTAATCGGTGTTTCAATAATGGAACCATCCGGTTTCGCCATCAAACCACGCATACCTGACAACTGCTTAATCTGAGCGGCAGAACCGCGGGCACCGGAGTCAGCCATCATGTAAATTGAGTTAAATGACTCCTGATCAACCAGATTACCTTCGCGGTCAACTACTTTCTGAGTAGACAGATTATCCATCATCGCTTTGGCAATCTTGTCACCGGTACGACCCCAGATATCGACTACTTTATTGTAACGTTCGCCATTGGTTACCAGACCCTGACGGTACTGGTCTTCAATTTCTTTAACTTCTGCATTAGCTTCTGCCAGCAATTGTGGTTTACTTTCAGGCACCAGCATATCGTCAACGCAGATTGAAATACCGGCACGAGTTGAGAATGCATAACCGGTATACATCAGGTGGTCAGCAAAAATGACAGTATCACGCAATCCGCAGCGACGGAATGAAGCATTAATCAGCTTAGAAATTTCTTTTTTCTTCAGCGTTTTATTAATATGATCGAAAGACAAACCTTTTGGCAGAATCTCTGACAGCAGAGCACGGCCGACAGTAGTTTCATAACGGTTAACTACCGGTACAAATTCGTCCTGACCATTTTTCACCCATTCACGCAAACGTACAGTAATTTTAGTACCCAGCTCTACCTGACGAGTCTGGTAGGCACGGTGTACTTCTTTTACATCAGCAAACAGGCTGCCTTCGCCCTTACCATTAATTTTATCGCGGGTCATATAATACAGACCCAATACGATATCCTGTGACGGTACGATAATTGGTTCACCATTGGCTGGTGACAATACATTATTCGAAGCCAGCATCAAGGTACGTGCTTCCATCTGTGCTTCCAGACTCAGTGGTACGTGCACAGCCATCTGGTCACCGTCAAAGTCGGCGTTAAATGCAGTACATACCAGCGGATGCAGCTGAATTGCCTTACCTTCAATCAGAATCGGCTCAAATGCCTGAATACCCAAACGGTGCAAGGTTGGTGCACGGTTGAGCAGAATCGGATGTTCACGAATAACATCTTCAAGAATATCCCATACAATCGGCTCTTCCTGTTCCACCATTTTTTTGGCTTTTTTGATGGTAGTTACGGTTGGATCTAACTGTTCAAGTTTATGGAAAATAAATGGTTTGAACAGTTCCAAAGCCATTTTCTTCGGCAAACCGCACTGATGCAGACGCAGGTACGGACCAACTGTAATCACAGAACGACCAGAATAATCGACACGTTTACCCAGCAGATTCTGACGGAAACGACCGCCCTTACCTTTAATCATAT
This sequence comes from Snodgrassella alvi wkB2, assembly GCF_000600005.1. Lineage (NCBI taxonomy): Bacteria > Pseudomonadati > Pseudomonadota > Betaproteobacteria > Neisseriales > Neisseriaceae > Snodgrassella > Snodgrassella alvi. The sequence continues at coordinate 305,719 of NZ_CP007446.1, read as the reverse complement.
CTGCCAGTGATTTCAGCGGACGTTTATTAGCACCAGTCATGGCTTTACCACGACGACCATTATCCAGTAATGAGTCTACCGCTTCCTGTAACATACGTTTTTCATTGCGTACGATGATATCCGGCGCACGTAGTTCAAGCAGGCGTTTCAAACGGTTGTTACGATTAATGACGCGACGATACAGGTCATTCAAATCAGAAGTAGCAAAACGGCCGCCATCCAGCGGTACCAGCGGACGCAAATCCGGTGGCAGTACTGGCAACACATCCATAATCATCCATTCCAGTTTCATACCGGAACGCTGGAATGCTTCCAGAACTTTCAGTCGTTTAGCAATTTTCTTAATTTTTGTATCTGAACTGGTTGAATCCAGTTCCTGACGCAATACAGTAACCTCATGGGCAATATCCATGGCTCGCAGTAAATCTCGAATGCCTTCAGCCCCCATTTTGGCTTCAAAATCGCCGCCAGACTCTTCATATTTGGTAATGTATTCTTCTTCACTAAGCAGCTGACGCGGCTGCAATGAAGTCAGCCCCGGATCAGTTACCACATAAGCTTCAAAATACAGAATACGTTCAATGTCACGCAAAGTCATATCTAATACCATACCCAGACGGGATGGTAAAGATTTCAAAAACCAGATATGCGCAACCGGTGCAGCCAGTTCGATATGTCCCATGCGCTCGCGGCGTACTTTGGACAAAGTTACTTCCACACCACATTTTTCACAGGTTACTCCGCGAAATTTCAGGCGTTTGTATTTACCACACAAACATTCATAATCTTTAATCGGGCCAAAAATCTTGGCACAAAACAAACCGTCACGTTCCGGTTTAAAAGTACGGTAATTAATCGTTTCCGGTTTTTTTACTTCACCGTACGACCAAGAACGAATGGTATCCGGCGAAGCAATGCCGATTTTAATTGCGTCAAATTCTTCTTCGGCACTGGCATTTTGCAGCGGATTAAATAAGTCTGATAAAGCTTTCATATTTGCTCCTGACGATGCCGTATACAGTATGCCTCACACACTGTATACGACCGGTGTCGGTTAGTAACGTTCCAAATCCATATCCAGGCCTAAAGAGCGAATCTCTTTCAGTAACACATTGAATGATTCCGGCATGCCGGCATCAATCTTGTACTCGCCTTTAACAATGTTTTCATACATTTTGGTACGACCGGTGACGTCATCTGATTTCACAGTCAACATTTCCTGCAGAGTATAGGCAGCACCATAAGCTTCCAGTGCCCAAACCTCCATCTCACCAAAACGCTGACCACCGAACTGAGCTTTACCACCCAGCGGCTGCTGAGTGACCAGACTGTACGGACCAGTAGAACGGGCATGCATTTTTTCATCAACCAGATGGTGCAGTTTCAGATAATGCATTACCCCTACAGTCACCTTACGGTCAAAGGCTTCTCCGGTATGACCATCATACAGTGTCATCTGCGTACGGGTATCATTAAAGCCCAGTTTCTGAATTTCCGGATCATCCTCTGGATAAGCCAGTGCCAGCATATTTTTGATTTCGGATTCTTCCGCACCATCAAATACCGGTGTAGCTACAGTCATACCTTTACGCAAATGCTGAGCCAGATTGATGATTTCGTCGTCATTAAACTGCGATAAATCCTCTTTCTTACCACTGCTGTTGTACACTTTTTCAAGGAAAGCACGAATATCATCAGCAGCACGTTTTTCTGTCAGCATACGGTCAATACGCTCACCAATACCTTTGGCAGCCCAACCCAGATGTACTTCCAGAATCTGACCAATATTCATACGGCTTGGTACACCGAGCGGATTCAGTACGATATCCACAGCGCGTCCGTCGGCCATGTAAGGCATGTCTTCAACCGGCAGAATGCGGGATACCACACCTTTATTACCATGGCGGCCGGCCATTTTGTCACCGGCTTTCAGGCGACGTTTAATGGCAATAAACACCTTAACCATTTTCTGTACACCCGGCTGTAATTCATCGCCTTGTGTCAGTTTTTTCTTCTTGATTTCATACAGAGCATCTGATTCTTCATGCTTGGCCTGCAAACTTTCCTTAATCAGTTCCACCTGCTTCGCAATACTTTCATCACTCAGACGAATATCAAACCAGTCATGACGACTCGGCAATGAAGCCAGATATTCTTTAGTAACTTCTGCACCTTTAGCCAGTTTCAATGGTCCACCATTGACTTTTTGTCCCAGTATCAGGCGTTCAGTACGGTCAAAAGCATCATCATTGAAAATGCGCAACTGATCAGTCAGATTCTGACGATAGCGTTTCAGTTCTGCATCGATAATCGCCTTAGCACGTTTATCGCGTTCAATACCTTCACGGGTAAATACCTGAACATCAATAACAGTACCACTCATTCCGGTAGGCATACGCAGTGAAGTATCTTTTACATCACTGGCTTTTTCACCAAAAATAGCACGCAACAGTTTTTCTTCTGGTGTAAGCTGAGTTTCACCTTTAGGTGTCACCTTGCCTACCAGTACATCACCGGCTTCTACTTCAGCACCAATGTAAACGATACCGGATTCATCCAGACGATTTTGCATACGCTCAGACAAATTCGGAATATCACGGGTAATTTCCTCGGCGCCCAGCTTGGTATCACGGGATACCACATTCAATTCTTCAATATGAATTGAAGTATAACGATCACCGGCAACGACACGTTCTGAAATCAGAATTGAGTCTTCATAGTTATAACCATTCCATGGCATGAAGGCGATAGTCATATTCTGACCCAGTGCCAGCTCACCTAAATCAGTAGAAGCACCATCCGCAATAACATCACCGCGCTGGATAACATCACCCTTCTGTACGGCAGGACGCTGATTAATATTGGTTGACTGGTTAGAACGGGTAAATTTCACCAGATTGTAAATATCCACACCCACTTCACCAGCAGTAGCCTCGTCATCATTAACACGTACTACGACACGGTTTGCATCCACATATTCCACAACACCGCCGCGACTGGCCGCAATAGCTGTAGCACTGTCAATAGCCACAGAGCGTTCAATACCAGTACCAACCAATGGTTTTTCAGCACGCAGACAAGGTACTGCCTGACGCTGCATGTTGGCACCCATCAAAGCACGGTTGGCGTCGTCATGCTCAAGGAACGGAATCAGTGAAGCCGCTACTGAAACCACCTGACCGGTAGCCACGTCCATATACTGTACGCGATCCGGTGTTGCCATTATGGTTTCACCTTTTTCACGGCAGGTTACTAAATCACCGATAATCCGGCCGTCTTTATCCAGATCGGCATTCGCCTGGGCAATAACAAAACGACCTTCTTCAATAGCTGACAAATAATCAATGTCATTGGTTACTTTACCGTCGACAACTCGGCGATAAGGTGTTTCCAGAAAACCGTATTTATTGGTACGGGCATAAACTGCCAGCGAATTAATCAAACCAATATTCGGACCTTCAGGTGTTTCAATCGGGCATACACGACCGTAATGAGTCGGATGTACGTCACGCACTTCAAAGCCGGCACGCTCACGGGTCAGACCACCGGGTCCCAATGCAGATACACGGCGTTTATGGGTGACTTCAGACAATGGATTAGTCTGATCCATAAACTGAGACAACTGACTGGATCCGAAAAACTCTTTGATTGCAGCAGAAACCGGTTTGGCATTAATCAGGTCATGCGGCATCAGATTTTCTGATTCTGCCTGATTCAGGCGTTCTTTAACGGCACGTTCTACACGTGACAGACCACTACGGAACTGGTTCTCAGCCAACTCACCCACAGAACGTACGCGACGGTTACCCAAATGGTCAATATCATCTACTTCACCATGTCCGTTGCGCAATTCAACCAGTGTAGCAATTACAGATACTATATCCGGAATAGTCAGTACATGATTGCCTTCTTTATCAGCATTGGCAAAAGTTTGTGTCATCAGACGGCCATACCATGACTCTTGCTGTGCTTCCAGCAATTTTTGCTGATAGGTACGGGTGTTGAATTTCATCCGGCCGACACGTGACAAGTCATAGCTGTCTTCACTAAAGAACAGGCGATTAAACAATGCCTCAACAGCGTCTTCGGTTGGCGGTTCACCCGGGCGCATCATGCGATAAATTGCAATACGTGCAGCCTGCTGACCTTCAGTTTCATCAGTACGCAAAGTATTTGAAACATAACCACCCTGATCCAGATCATTAATATACAGCGTTGAAATTTCTTTGATTCCCTGTATATCAAACTGTGCCAGCAACTCTTCCGTGATTTCATCATTGGATTTAGCCAGTATTTCACCGGTATCTGGTACAACCACATCAGCAGCCAGTACCTTGCCAATCAGACTTTCCGGTTCAACTTCCAGCCATTTAATATCTGCAGCAATAATGTCACGGATATTCTTGGCATTAATACGTTTGCCTTTTTGTACCAGTACTTTGCCGTCTTTATCTACCAGATCAAACTTGGCAGTTTCACCTCTCAGACGTGCCGGAATCAAATCAGTATGCACACCATCTTTAGACAGGTGGTAACTTTCACGGTCATAGAACATGTCCAGAATCTGTTCCGGTGTAAACCCAAGTGCTTTCAGTAAAATAGTTACTGGCATTTTACGACGACGGTCGATACGAAAATACAGCAAATCTTTCGGGTCAAATTCAAAGTCAAGCCAGGATCCGCGGTAAGGAATAATCCGTGCTGAAAATAATAATTTGCCAGATGAATGTGATTTACCTCTGTCATGTTCAAAGAATACACCCGGAGAACGATGCAACTGTGAAACAATGACGCGTTCTGTACCGTTAATAATGAATGAACCGCTGGGTGTCATCAACGGAATTTCACCCATATAAACTTCATTTTCACGAACTTCTTTAACTACATTAGGTTTGGATGACTCTTTGTCCAAAATCACCAGCCGGATACGTGCCCGCAACGGAGCTGCATAAGTAATACCACGCAGCTGACATTCCGGAATGTCAAACACTGGTTCACCTAATACATAATGGGTGAACTCAAGGCGGGCATAACCGTTATGACTAATGATCGGAAAAATAGACTGAAAAGCAGCCTGAAGACCAACATCAGCGCGTTGGTCATAGGGTGTTTCCATCTGTAAAAACTGTGTATAAGAATCCAACTGCGTAGCCAATAAAAACGGCACTTCTAATACATTCGCACGTTTGGCAAAGCTTTTACGGATACGTTTTTTTTCAGTAAAAGAGTAGGACATGTACAGTCTCCAGTAGGGAGGTTTGGCAAGTAAGGTTTTATAAATACTCAGATAGCTGTTGATATCAAAAGAGTAAAATTAGGTAAATTAAAGGTTTTTTTGTAAATATTTATAAAATATCACTTGAGGTAGACAAGCGAAAGCAGGCTGGTAGCCTAAGCTACCAGCCTGTAAAACGCAACTGAAATTACTTGATTTCGACAGAAGCGCCGGCTTCTTCCAGTTGTTTTTTAATGTCGTCAGCCTCAGCCTGAGAAACACCTTCTTTAAGAGTTTTAGGTGCACCGTCAACCAGATCTTTAGCTTCTTTCAGACCCAGACCAGTGATAGCACGAACAACTTTAATCACGCCAACTTTCTGAGCACCGGCAGAAGTCAATACTACATCGAATTCAGATTTTTCTTCGGCAGCTGTAGCACCGTTATTAGAACCATTATTAACAGCCAAAGCAGCTGCAGATACACCAAATTTTTCTTCAAAAGCTTTAACCAGATCGTTTAATTCCATAACGGTCAGGTTACCAACTGCTTCCAGAATGTCTTCTTTAGTAATAGCCATGCTATTAAACTCCAATAATTGAGAATAAAAATTTAAATATAAATCAGATGAAATTTAGGCAGCTTCTTCGCCGGCTTTTTTCTCAGCCAAAGCAGCAAGTGCACGGGCAAAACCTGAAACAGGAGCTTGCATAATACCCAGCAATTTCGCGAGCAATTCGTCGCGGCTCGGAATAGAAGCAAGTTCTGCTACCTGAGCAACATCCAGCAGATCACCATTATATGAACCTGCTTTCAGTACAATTTTTTCATCTTTTTTCGAGAACTGGTGCAGTACTTTTGCAGCAGCAACCGGATCTTCAGATACCGCATAAACCAACGGACCAACCATCTGATCAGCCAGAGCGGCAAATGATGTACCTTCAACAGCGCGACGGGCTAATGTGTTTTTCAACACATGCAGGTATACACCTGCTTTACGAGCATTGGCACGCAGTTCGGTCATACTGGCAACACTGATACCACGATACTCGGCAATAACCATAGTTTGAGCGTTAGCAATGGCTGCTACGATTTCGGCTACGGCTGCTTGCTTGGTTTCAATATTGAGACTCAAGGTCTACCTCCCACTGTTTTTAATCAGAGCGATATGAATACCACTCCACCCAGCGCGGCAACCCAAAAAGACATCCGTAAGCAAAGCTTACACAAGATTATCCGGGACTACCGTCTGCGTAGGGTTAATTTTTAAAATTTGTTTTACTACCACAAATTCCCTACGGTCTTGGACATCTACTTATTTCTAAGTAGCCCAACATATAAATGTAAGACATTTATATGAATTTTTAAGGCAGTCTGATATGAGACCAAACTGCCAAAATTAACGATACTTCTTAATTATTTACAGAAGTACTGTCAACACGCAGACCTGTACCCATCGTGCTGGATACGGCGATTTTGCGCAAATACTGACCTTTTGCTGCAGCAGGTTTAGCTTTAACAATGGCGTCTAGTAATGCGTTAAAGTTTTCACGCAGATCAGCGACATCAAAAGAAGCACGACCAATAGTTGCTTGTACAATACCATCTTTATTTGTACGATACCGTATGCCAGTTTTCGCATTTTTAACAGCTTCAGCAACATTCGGTGTAACAGTACTGTCTTTCGGATTTGGCATCAAACCACGCGGACCCAAAATAGTACCCAGCTGACCTACCACACGCATAGCATCAGGAGATGCAATTACCCGATCAAAGTCCAGATTACCTGCTTTTACTTCAGCAGCCAAATCATCGAAACCAACCACATCAGCACCAGCCGCTTTTGCAGCTTCGGCATTAGCACCCTGAGTAAATACAGCTACACGTACAGTTTTACCGATACCTTTAGGCAGTACTACACTACCACGAACAATCTGATCAGATTTACGTGGATCAATGCCTAGATTGAAAGATACATCGATAGATTCATCAAATTTGGCTGTAGCATTAGCTTTAACCAGACTCAGTGCTTCATCAATAGCATATAATTTATTGGTTTCCACAGCAGCACGAATAGCCTGCATGCGTTTTGAAAGCTTAGCCATTTACACACCCTCCACATCTAAACCCATTGAACGGGCACTACCGGCAATGGTGCGTACCGCCGCATCCAGATCAGCAGCAGTTAAATCAGGCTCTTTAGTCTTGGCGATTTCTTCCAATTGTGCACGAGTCACTTTACCCACTTTCTGGGTTAATGGATTTGAACTACCTTTTTGCAGACCAGCTGCTTTTTTCAGCAAAATAGAAGCCGGTGGCGTTTTCATTACAAAGGTAAATGATTTATCTGCAAACGCAGTAATCACCACCGGAACCGGCAGACCCGGTTCAACATTCTGCGTAGCCGCATTAAAGGCTTTACAGAATTCCATAATATTCAGACCACGCTGACCCAGTGCCGGACCAACCGGAGGAGACGGATTGGCTTTACCTGCAGGAATCTGCAGTTTGATATAGCCTACAATTTTTTTTGCCACTTGATTTAAACTCCAAATAAACGGGTATGACGCAGCAAATGCTGCTCCCCAAAAGCAAGACCCGTGATTATAAAGAAAAAACCTTTTCCTTACAAGCACAGGTTAGTTTATGTTGTATTATTGCAGTTAAATTTTCTCTACCTGAGAAAATTCCAGCTCAACCGGTGTTTCACGTCCAAATATCTGCACAGCAACACGCAGTTTATTGCGTTCGTAATTGACTTCTTCTACAACACCATTAAAGTCTTTAAACGGACCTTCATTTACCCGCACTTGCTGACCAACATCAAAGAGGACTTTTGGTTTTGGTTTTTCTACCCCACTTTGCACCTGATGCAAGATAGCATCCACTTCACGAGCTGAAATAGGCAATGGTTTATTGGCTGTTCCGCCAATAAAGCCCGTCACACGTGGTGTATTTTTAACCAAGTGCCACGAAGCATCGGTCATATCCATTTCTACCAGAACATAACCAGGAAAAAATTTACGTTCAGTAATACTGCGACGCCCGTTTTTTATATCCACAACTTCTTCAACCGGCACCAGTATCTGACCAAAATATTCACCCATTCCTTCACGCTCAATGCGCTCTTTTAAGGTTTTTTGTACATTTTTTTCAAAACCGGAATAAGCGTGTACAACATACCACTGTTTTGCCATGATCAGCTTCTCCTCATAAAGATGTCAAATAACAACCATGAAATCAGGCTGTCAACACCCCAAATAAATAACGACAAGATAGCAACAAATATCAGCACAAACAGGGTCATGCGTAATGCCTCATTACGCTCTGGCCAAACTACTTTTCTGGCTTCCGATACACAGTCGCGCACATAAGCAGTAAGTTTGCGTCCACCCGTACTCCAAAAAAATACAATTACAATGGCTGCTACTACACCTACCAATGGAAATAAATAACGGATATAAAGTGGCAATTGCGCATCAAGAGCATAGAATGCCTGAATACCAGCGGTAACCAATATAGCGGAGAGAAGATATTTCAATAAATCAAACCATTTATTACGTTTGACTTCCAACTCCTGCTGTTGCTTAGCTTCAGCTTTTAATTGTGCTTTGGTTTTGGCTCCTACATCTTTCGATGTTTTGTTGTCCATATAACCACCTTTTAATTAATACAAAAAAGACTAACCGACCATTGGCCGATTAGTCTGATTTTTTGGCAGGCCAGGAGGGTCTCGAACCCCCAACCCTCGGTTTTGGAGACCGATACTCTACCAATTGAGCTACTGGCCTACAAAACTTTAAGCGATAACTTTAGCAACCACACCGGCACCAACTGTTCGGCCACCTTCACGAATCGCAAAGCGTAAGCCTTCTTCCATCGCAATCGGATGAATCAGTTCTACGTCTATCGTTACATTCTCTCCCGGCATTACCATTTCCACTCCTTCTGCCAGACTTACTGCGCCAGTTACGTCTGTTGTACGGAAATAGAACTGCGGACGGTAGTTCGCAAAGAACGGTGTATGACGACCACCTTCTTCTTTGCTCAGTACGTATACTTCTGCTTTGAATTTGGTGTGCGGAGTGATGCTGCCCGGTTTTGCCAGTACCTGACCACGTTCTACTTCTTCACGTTTGGTACCACGCAGCAATACACCTACGTTATCACCTGCCTGACCCTGATCCAGCAATTTGCGGAACATTTCAACGCCAGTACATGTGGTTTTCTGGGTATCTTTCAAACCAACGATTTCAATTTCGTCACCTACATTGATTACACCGCGTTCTACACGACCGGTAACCACGGTACCACGACCTGAAATTGAGAATACGTCTTCAATCGGCAACAGGAATGGTTTGTCTACCGCACGTTCCGGTGTAGGAATGTAGCTGTCCAGTGCATCTGCCAAAGCCATAATTGAAGCTTCACCAATGTCTGACTGGTCACCTTCCAGTGCTTTCAGAGCTGAACCTTTAATCAAAGGAACATCATCACCCGGGAATTCGTAGCTTGACAACAGGTCACGAATTTCCATTTCTACCAGTTCCAGCAATTCTTCATCGTCAACCATGTCACATTTGTTCATGTAAACGATAATGTAAGGTACACCTACCTGACGGGCTAACAGGATGTGCTCACGGGTTTGTGGCATCGGACCGTCAGCTGCAGAAACCACCAGAATCGCGCCATCCATCTGGGCTGCACCGGTAATCATGTTTTTCACGTAGTCAGCGTGTCCCGGGCAGTCAACGTGTGCATAGTGACGTTCTGCGGTTTCGTATTCTACGTGTGATGTATTAATGGTAATACCACGGGCTTTTTCTTCCGGGGCATTGTCAATCTGATCATAAGCTTTGGCTGCACCACCAAATTTCTGGGACAGAATGGTACACATTGCAGCAGTCAAAGTGGTTTTACCATGGTCAACGTGACCAATGGTGCCAACGTTTACGTGCGGTTTGCTCCGCTCGAATTTTTCTTTAGCCATGGCTACTTCCTATCTAAAGATGATTAGGTTTATCAATTCTAATGGTGCCCATGGACAGAATTGAACTGTCGGCCTCTCCCTTACCAAGGGAGTGCTCTACCCCTGAGCTACATGGGCGTACGGTAGGTATTTACTTATCTGGAGCGGGTGAAGGGAATCGAACCCTCACCGTAAGCTTGGAAGGCTTCTGCTCTACCATTGAGCTACACCCGCATACTCACTTAAAAAAATTACAAGTAAGACTGGAATTTTGGTGGAGGGAGAAGGATTCGAACCTTCGAAGCTTTCGCAACAGATTTACAGTCTGCCCCCTTTGGCCGCTCGGGAATCCCTCCAAAAGAGAACGGCATGATAATGTTCATTTGCCACTTCGTCAAGTCTATTCAGCATTTTTTTTTGCTTAAAATAGTAATCAACTGTTTCAAATACATTTCATGCCTGGAAAAATTTACTCTTTTTCCGCCATTAGCTGCTGATATTTTGCTTCCAGCTCTTCTTCGCTTTCCGGATGTTCTTCATCAATAATGATACAGTCTACCGGGCAAACCTGCTGGCATTGCGGCTCATCATAATGGCCGATACACTGTGTACAGCGCTCAGGAGTGATTTCATAAATCTCATCACCCTGATAAATAGCGTTGTTCGGGCACTCAGGCTCACATACATCGCAGTTAATGCACTCATCTGTTATCAAGAGTGACATGTTTTTCCTTTATCGTTAAATTTAACTCTAAACCGTTGGGCGCGGATTATAGCACTATTTTGTTTTCTCTCCTGCAATCCGGTCTTTCTCCCTACTCAGTATCAATTTTATGATAAGTTAATAATTCAAAACGACTTATACCTGACTTTCCTTGTTTAAGTACCTCCCAGCCAGCTGGAAGTACAGGTAATGTGTTACTTTCCATGTATACGCGCGCATTCGGAAGCAAATGTAATGAAACAACCTCCAGCAGTTCATGCCATTGCTGCCAGACATACGGCGGATCGAGAAATACTATGTTAAATTGCTGGTGATTATTTATGAGAAAACTGTGTGCTTCTGTACAGATAAGCTCTATCTGCCCAAAATTCAATTGCTGCACATTACTTTTTATTGCTGCCGCAACCTGACGATTTTTTTCTATCATAGTAACTTTGGCAGCATTTCGTGAGGCAGCCTCCAGCCCCATTACCCCACTACCGGCAAAAAGGTCCAGAACTGCCATCCCGGTTAAATCCTGTCCCAGCCAGTTAAACAATCGTTCACGCACGCTATCTGCAGTCGGACGCAGTCCTTCGGCTGCCGGAAATGTTAATTTACGTCCGCGATGAGTACCGCCAATAATGCGTACCTGATTGCGATGCTGATACTGTACTTTTGCCACGTATACTCACTCCGATAAAAAAAGACTTTCAGGCATTCTGAAAGTCTTGATACATCTAATTTTTTAAAGCAGCCTGATTTATTCTTTTGGTGCAGGTGGTTCAATCTGCTCGGTATAACCGCACTCTTTTTGCGGACACACTTTTTCAGTTCCACGCCGCTTAGTTGTTTTGATGGTCATTATTGGCCAGCCACACTGCGGACAGCTTTCTTTAACCGGCGGATTCCAGACAGCATAATCACAGTCCGGATAAGTATTACAACTGTAAAATAATTTACCATAACGACTTTTACGCTCAATCAGACTGCCTTTATGACATTTAGGGCACTCAATACCAGTGTCTTTTGGCTTTTCAAGCGGTTCAATATATTTACATTTAGGATAATTGGAACAACCGATAAATTTGCCGTAACGTCCGCGTTTATATACCAGTTGTCCTTCACACTTCGGACAAACCCGCCCTTCTACAACTGTCGGTTCTTCCGCTGCCTTTGCTGCTTCCTCGGCTGTTTCATTAACATTGCGGGTGTAGTCACATTCCGGATAACCGCTGCATGCAATAAAACGCCCGCGCTTACCAAATTTAATTTGTAATTGGTGGGTACCGCATTTAGGACAGATTTCATCCAGATTTTCGGCAGTTAATTCTGCGCGGGGTATATCTTCCTTAGCTTTGATTTCTTTATCAAAGCCTTTCCAGAACTGCTGCATTACGGGTTTCCATTCCCGTTTACCGCCGGCTATATCATCCAGCTGATTTTCCAGTCTGGCAGTAAAGTTATAATCCACATACTGACCGAAATGTTCGGTCAGAAATTTATTAACCACTTCACCGGTATCAGTGGGCATAAAACGTTTCTGCTCCAGAGTAACATATTCCCGCTCTTTTAGTGTGGAAATAATACTGGCATAGGTTGATGGGCGACCAATACCATACTCTTCCAGTGCTTTGACCAGACTGGCTTCAGAATAACGTGGTGGCGGCTGGGTAAAATGCTGCTCGCCAAAAATCCTGTCAACCGGCAAACTGTCACCCTCATGTAGTTCCGGCAATTTTTTGGCATTCTCATCTTCTTCGCTGTCGTCCACACCCTCTTCATAGACACTGAGGAAACCGGCAAAAATTTGTACCTGTCCGGTTACTCTGAAGATACCTTTACCCACAACAATATCAACACTGGTAGTATCAAAGCGTGCAGGCGCCATCTGACAGGCCACTGCCCGCTGCCATATCATCTGATACAGGCGAAACTGGTCGGCAGTCAGAAATGGTTTTACTGCTTCTGGCGTACGATATACTGAGGTAGGACGAATAGCCTCATGCGCTTCCTGTGCATTTTTAGATTTGGTTTTGTATATTTTGGGCGATGAAGGTAAAAATTCATTACCGATTTTGTTGTCAATATAATGACGTATTTCTGTTACAGCTTCATCTGAGAGACTAACCGAATCGGTACGCATATACGTAATCAGACCCACAGCTCCTTGTCCGACATCCACACCTTCATATAACTGCTGTGCGGTACGCATGGTACGATCAGTGGTCATACTCAGCTTACGTACTGCTTCCTGCTGCATAGTCGAGGTAGTAAATGGAGCAGCAGGATTACGGCTGCGCTTTTTCTTTTCTACGTTAGATACATGAGCTGGTTGACCGGCCAAAGCAGAAACGATACCTTGCTGACGTTCCTCATCAGGAATGTCAAATTGTTCCAGCTTCTGTCCCTGCCAATGAGTTAGTTTAGCGGTAAATTTAGTACGTGCTTTATGGCTGTCAAGGTGTACAGTCCAGTATTCCTGTGCAGTAAACTCGCGGATTTCCTCTTCTCGTTCACAAATCATGCGTAATGCCGGGCTTTGTACTCTGCCAGCAGATAAACCACGACGAATTTTTTTCCACAATAAAGGTGACAGATTAAAACCTACCAGATAATCCAGTGCCCGTCTCGTCTGCTGCGCATCTACCAGCGTTTGTGACAATTCACGCGGATGAGCTACTGCATCCAGTACAGCTTTTTTGGTCACTTCATGAAACACTACCCGCTTTGGCTGCAGGTTTTTCAGACCGCGTTTGGATTTCAGTATTTCCTGCAAATGCCATGAGATGGCTTCACCTTCCCTATCCGGGTCGGTAGCCAGATACAATGCATCAGCCTCTTTAGCTGCAGCCACAATTGCATCGAGATGTTTGGCATTACGACTTACTAACTGGTATTTCATAGCAAAGTCATTTTCTGGATCCACTGCACCGCTTTTGGGAACCAGATCACGCACGTGACCGTAGGAAGCGAGAATTTCAAAATCGCTACCTAAATATTTCTTCAGCGTTTTCGCTTTAGATGGAGATTCAACAATCAACAGGTTTTTTGCCATTAGTTCAGGCTCACATTCGTAATTTAAATATTTGTGATATGTTGTTAGTCTGGATTATTCTAATAAATACATTTGAACAATGCAAAAAGCTTTCAGACACGCTGACTGAAAGCTTTCATGCAACTGTATCGCTTCAGTAACTTACTGCATGACGGCTTCACCATTGAGCGCAGCCATTAATTCATCACCTATCAGCACCGGTAATTCTGAGCGGTGTGCCCATAACACCAGTAAAGCTAATACTTTAGCATGATCCACCGTAATATCTTCGTAAGGTAAGTTCATCAGGGCATTGAGTACAAATTCACGCTGCTCAGGATTAAGAGCACCATTCTGCTCCAGAAAATGTACCAGTCCACGCACTTCAAGCGGAAGCGCATCGAGCTCTTCATTATTATAAATGCGTGATCCAGTGCTATTGCGTAACTTTTCTGCCGGAATTAATGGTTCAAAACGCAAATCGTCCAGACAGGATAAAGCGTCGCCGATTTCTTCATCATTAAAACCGACTTCTTCCAACAATACGCCTAAGTCTTTACGCGGTGGAAATGCATCAACGTCTTGAAAGTGCTCAATCAAAAACGCTATTACATCAATCATTTGCTTTCCTCTCAAGATTTAATGCGTTGATAACAGCCGCCTGGCAGAGTGGTAATCCAGCCACCAAGCTCCAATGTCACGAGATGAGCATACACATCTGTAGCAGCCATGCCAAGTGCTGTAACTAACATATCCGGATGCATTATGCCGTAACCCAGTCCGTCCAGCACCTGCTGCTCCATCGGGTTAAGTATACAATCTGGTGAATGAACTGATAATGAATCTTCTGAACTATCAGTATTTGTAGATGATTTACTTATATCATCAGTTTGCAGATGAGGACGATTGCTATATGATTGCAAATCTTTTTTTTGCAAGAGGCGTGGACATTCCTGCAAAATATCTTCCAGATTTTCTACTAATTTGGCACCCTGTTTGATTAATGCGTGGCAGCCTTTACTTAAAGGGTTATCAATAGAACCCGGTATCGCCATAACTTCCCGCCCCATTTCTCCGGCCAGTCTTGCAGTAATCAATGAGCCCGATTCAGTTGCGGCTTCAACTACCAGCGTACCCTGACTAAGTGCAGCAATCAAGCGGTTACGTCGCGGAAAATTTCCTGGAGAAGGACGAGTACCTAAAGGAAATTCAGAAATAATACAGCCATGAGCAGCAATTTGTGTGGCTAAATTTTTGTTACGTGCCGGATATACTCTGTCAATACCTGTACCCCAAACTGCCACTGTTGTACCCATTGCCTGCAAAGCACCCTGATGTGCTGCTGTATCTGCCCCACTAGCCATGCCTGAAATAATTGTTACACCTTTCCGTGCCAGTGCGGCTGCAAAATCATGTGTAATGCGCATGGCTTGTGGTGTAGCATGCCGACTGCCAACAATTGATAAAGCAGGTTGATGCAAACACTGGCTATCACCACGAACAAACAATAATGGAGGCGGTGTTAAACCCTTGGTCAGCATTGCCGGAAAATCATTATCTGCCAGTAGTAATAAACGTGCATCAGTATGCGCTTGCTCCCATTCTATAGCTGCTTCAGTTGCCTGCTTTGCTACATCACTATGCCAATACTTACTGATTTGCCGTTGACAAAAAGGCGATATTTCAGCAGCCGATGTACTAAGAGCATTTTGCGCGGAACCAAAATATTTAATTATGCGAAGAAAAGTTTCAGCACCTACAAACGGAGTCAATGCCAATTCAATCCAGGCTAGGCGTTCTTGTGTATCCATATTATATTTTTAATATTTATTACATTTGATTATGACAAAATTATTAAAAATAAACAAATTTTGTTTTTTATTATTATTTATTCACATAATATTCAAATCAAATAATTTTACAATTATGACAAACATATTAAATAGATAATTCCCCGTTTACCATAAGCTAATTAATTAGCTTTTAAAAATATAATTTTATCTAATATTCTTTATATATAAAAAAATTAATTTATGATATGAAATTATTATTTTTTATAATGTAAATATTTAAAATAAATTTAATAATTTATATTAATTAATGTTTACTTTTGTAAATTTAATATATATACTAAATTTAGGAAAATTTATAACTCCTGATACTGATTAGATTTCCAGATAAGAATTAAAGGTATTGATATGCTAACGCCTCTTAAATTTAAAGATTTTCTGCATCCGCGTCCGGCTCCATCAGGCATAGATGTAGACTGTAAATTAAAACATTTTGCTATTATTACTTACGCGATTGATGCAGAGAGATTTGCAGGATTATTTCCATCACGTTTTCAGCTGGATAGTGTCATAATTAATGGTGAGCAAAAAGGCTTGTTATCAGTAGTACCTTTTATGGATGTTGATTTCACTTCAGCCGTTTATCCGTTCCCTGTTTTTACCATGGGGCAAACCAACTATAGAATTTATATTATAGATACCACTACTGGTGAACGCTGTGTCTGGTTTTTAGGCACAACTCTGGATTCCTGGACGATTATGGTACCCCGGAATGTATGGAAATTACCCTGGCATCGGGGCAAAATAAGTTTCAATTGTCACTTTGACCCACTTTCCAAATGTTACCAGCACTATGAAATGCATACAGAGTCTGACTGGGCACCTGCACAGGTACAATTAAGCCAGCAGCCAGACCAAAAATTTCATTTTCAGGGATTTCCTGATAATGAAACTGCACTGGTATATCTGACTCATCCACTGGCCGGCTTCTACTATCGGCGTAATAGCAAATTGGGTACTTACCGTGTATGGCATGATCGACTAGACGTAAAGCCGGCAAAACTTGAGTCAGCACAATTTGGCCTGTTAAGTAGAATGAATTTAGTTAATCAGGATGAACAACAGCATCCCTACAGCGTTTTACTTCAGCCTATCAACGAATTTACTATCTATTTACCACCAACAGCGTTATAGATTTTATCAACAAAAATTATAAGTTACTAATAGTATTGTTCTGCACATAGAAATAGGTACTTTAACGAATAGCAGAATATCGTCTGGCAGACAGAATTCAACGAAAACGACCAGATTTAATGGTTAGCCCCTGTTGAATTCTTGAAGCCAGACTATAATTTCGTAAAGCATGAGTTAATGCTACCGCTAAAGCATCCGCAGCATCAGCCTGAGGCGTACCCGACAGCGACAGCATTTGCACCACCATATGCTGTACCTGCTCTTTAGCAGCTTTCCCCTTACCTACTACAGCCTGTTTGACCTGTAATGCAGTATATTCAAATACAGGCAGCTCTCCCAAGGTTAATGCTGCCAATACGGCTCCGCGAGCCTGTCCCAGTACCAGTGTTGCAGCAGGATTAACATTGACAAAAACCTGTTCTACAGCAGTTTGCGTTGGCTGATAGGTTGTAATCACCTCACGTAAATTTTGAACGATTATGCGGATACGTTCAGCTAATGGGGCACCTGAAGTCGTTTTAATGCAACCGGAAGCCACATAAATATGCTGGCTACCGATGACATCAATCACTCCAAAGCCGGTAACTCGGCTGCCAGGATCAACGCCCAGAATTCGGATATGAGTTTGCTCTTTCGGCTGTTTTTGCATGCTTTACTACTTAATCACTGAAAAACAATAATTTATTCTGACAGGTTGTAACACTATCTTATAAAACGGATATTCGCTCTGCCAGTTGAGTAAATTATGTTACCGTATATTAATCATACCTGTTAGTGATTCATGATATTTTTTCAACAAGCCATTGATTTGCTTGTTTCAATCGCTCTACTGTACCTACATCCAGCCAATAGCCGTCATAATACTCTCCGCTCACCAGCCCGGTTTGCATAGCTGTACGCAACAAAGGTGCCAGTTTAGCCCGGGTATATCTTGGTATCTCATTAAAAAGAGCAGGATGATAGACACCTACACCACTGAAAGTAAATGCCGGGTTTTCTGGCTGCCGTTCAACAACATCTCCTTGGTCCGTCAGACTAAAATCACCCTCCGGATGATGTACCGGATTATTAACCAGCCATAGATGTGCCAGCTTACCTGTTTGCTGTAACTTTTTACTAATCTTTAACGCCTGTGCAAAATCAATATCAGTTAAAACATCTCCGTTTATGACCAGAAAAGGGGCATGCCCCAATAAAGGTAAGGCCGTGGCAATCCCTCCGGCTGTTTCCAACCCACCCTCAGCTTCCGCAGAATAACGGATATTCACGCCATAAGTACGCCCTGAACCTAGAGTATCTTCGATTTGCTGTCCAAGCCAGGCATGATTAATAACAATATCAGTAAATCCGGCTGCCTTTAACCGCCGTAAATGATGGGCAATTAAAGGTATACCACCAACATTCAGCAATGGTTTCGGACAAGTATCTGTCAGTGGACGCATACGCTCACCGCGTCCGGCAGCAAGAATCATGGCTTTCATGGTGATTGATTATTCCGTAGTAAATACAGTTAAAATTACAAGCTGATAGATCAAGCCGATAATATAACAGGCAAAGCATATAGCTTTGCCTGAATATTCGAAATCATAGCTGATTAATAAATTTAATCAGTTTAAATCAGATTCAAATCTGCCCCAGTATCAAAGATTGCCGCACCCTTTTCACCCTGTTCATACAGATTAATACGTAAACGTAAGTCATTGGGTGAATCAGACTGACGTAAGGCTTCGTCAAAATCAATAATACCATCAGCATATAACTGGAACAGACATTGATCGAAAGTTTGCATGCCATCATTACCTGCTTTAGCCATCAGTTCTTTTATCTGCATTAATTCACCTTTGTAGATATAGTCCTGAACAGTAGCAGTATTAATAAGCAAGTCAACCACAGCACGACGGCCTTTACCATCTTTTTTCGAAGCCAGGCGCTGACCAATAATACATACCAGATTCAGTGCCAAATCCATCAATACTTGTTTATGCTGCTCTTCCGGATAAAAGTTCAGAATACGTTCAATAGCCTGATTTGCACTGCTGGCATGCAGAGTAAAAAAGCATAAGTGGCCAGTTTGAGCCAGCTTTAATGCATACTCCATGCTTTCATCACTGCGCACCTCCCCCACACAGACTACATCAGGAGCCTCACGCAGTGCACTTTGCATAGCATTATCCCAGCTCAGCGTATCTACGCCTACCTCGCGATGAGTAATAATGCTTTTCTTAGGTTTATGAACATATTCAATCGGATCTTCAATAGTCAGAATATGGCCGGCAGAATTAGCATTGCGATAATCCAGCATAGCAGCCATAGTAGTGGATTTACCGCTACCGGTAGGACCGGCAAGAATAATCAGCCCGCGTTTTTTCATTACCAGCTCGTCTAGCACCGGTGGGAGAAAAAGGCTTTCAGTAGTTGGAATATCGGTGGTAATCCGGCGCAGTACCATGCCTACCCGACCTTGTTCATGATAGGCATTTACCCTGAAGCGCACGCCATTTTTAGCAATAATGGAATAGTTCAGATCCAGTTCTTGGATAAACCGCTGACGTTGCGCCATGGTCATGGTTGACATAGCAATTTTGGCAGTTTCATCAGCAGTTAAAGGCTTAGTAGGCGCCGGTGTGATCTTACCATCAATTTTCCATGATGGCGGGAATCCGGGACTGATAAAGATATCAGCAGCATTTAAACGCACAGCTTCCACAGCCATTTTTTCCAGTACCGGATGAAGATGGATAGTTTCCCGTTCCAGAGTAAGGGAAGCATGAGTACTGGCAGAAGCTGCTGCACTGATATCGGGTGTATGTGAATCTGTCATTGTGCTTGTAGGTTTTGTCATTGTATTGATTTCAGAAGTAACGGAAGTCTTTGCAGGAATACGTTCTGCAACCGGTACAGATACAGCTTTTTCAGTTTGTGATACTGCTGTAACAGCAGATTTTGTCATATTTCCGGCAGTTGCTGTTGTGGCTGTTGTATTCGGCGCTGATATTTGGTTTGCTGTCGTTACCGTAACCTCTTTTGCAACAGCATTAGACTGCAAAACCGGTTGTTCTGTTGTCACTGTGGATGTATTGGCAGCTGTACCGGAAGCAGAAGTATCGGCAGCACCGGTTGCTGCAGGATGTTGATAATGATTAACCATATCTGCAAGTAGATCAGATAAAGCGGACGACTCCTCAGCAGAACCTTTCAACGTACCCATATCAATACACTTTCCTATATAAAAACAACAAACAATTAGCCTACCAGCTGATCCGGACTTACTGCTTTGGCACGTGCAACATCTATACTAATACGGTTTTCACGCACTAATTGCTGTAAACACTGATCGAGTGTCTGCATTCCGAATTTCTGACCAGTTTGTAAAGTAGAGTTGATCTGAGCAATTTTGTTTTCCCGAATCAGGTTACGTACTGCCGGATTACTGATCATAATTTCATGTGCTGCCACACGGCCGTTACCATCTTTGGTTTTAAGCAGAGTCTGAGAAATCACTGCCTGCAAACTTTCTGATAGCATGGAACGAACCATTTCTTTTTCACCTGCAGGGAATACATCCACAATACGGTCAACGGTTTTAGCAGCACCTGTGGTATGCAAAGTACCAAACACTAAGTGACCTGTTTCGGCAGCAGTTAAAGCCAGACCAATCGTTTCAGGGTCACGCATTTCGCCTACCAGAATCACATCCGGATCTTCACGCAGTGCCGAACGCAGGGCATTGGCGAAACTATGAGTATGCTGATGCAGTTCACGCTGATTTACCAACGATTTTTTACTTTGATGTACAAACTCAATCGGGTCTTCAATTGTTAGAATATGACCGGCATCATTATTATTGATGTAGTCGATCATTGCTGCCAGTGTAGTTGACTTACCGGAACCAGTAGGACCGGTTACCAGTACCAGCCCGCGCGGCAGTTCTGCAATTTTCTGAAAAATTGCCGGAGCCCTCAGTTCTTCAAGTGTAAGAACTTTACTCGGAATGGTACGCATAACGGCTGCAGGACCGCGTTCAGTATTAAAGGCATTCACACGGAACCGCGATACATTGGGCAATTCGAACGAAAAGTCAGTTTCCAGGTTTTGCTGATATTCCTTGCGCTGATAATCGTTCATGATAGAAGCAATCATTTTGCCTACTTCTTCTGCACTCAATTCAGGCAGATTGATACGGCGGATATCACCATTAACGCGTATCATGGGAGGCAGACCAGCACTCAGATGCAAGTCGGAAGCTTTATTTTTAACGCCGAAGGCCAATAAATCGGTTATCTGCATATTTACTCCATTATGCTTGCCTGCATGATACAGGCACAAAATATGGTTCTTATTTTAATCAAGTTGTCGTATCTTTAAAATGAAAATATTTGTCACTATGTCAAAATTTTTACAAATATACTTAGATTTAATCAGAAAAATTGAAAAACACCATTAATTATGAAAAATACAGACATCTTAATTCAACACTGGCAACAGGTACTGGCAAACATAAATGATGTCTGCCGGCAAACTGCGGCACCACAGCCGGTACAGCTGATTGCTGTCAGTAAAACCTTTCCTGCCAATGATATCATTACTTTATATGAGGCTGGTCAGCGTGATTTTGGTGAAAACTATATTCAGGAATTCAGCGAAAAAACCAGTCAGCTCGCTGAGCTGGATGTTGTCTGGCACATGATAGGGCATATTCAGTCAAATAAAAGCCGAATTGTGGCAGAACGGGCACACTGGGTACACACTATTGATCGTGAAAAAATTGCCCGGCGGCTGCATGAGCGGCGTCCTGAATATTTACCGCCCCTCAATGTCTGTATTGAGGTGAATATTTCAGCAGAAAGCAATAAACATGGTATTAGCCCAGATAAAAGCGAATTACTGACACTGGCTAATATGATCAGCGAATTACCGCGTCTTAAACTGCGCGGACTTATGTGTGTAGCCAAGGCCGGTAGCACAGACACTGAATTACAACAACAGTTCCATCAGATGCAAAACCTGTTACAGTACTTGCACCAGGCCGGTTTTGCTGTTGATGTATTATCAATGGGTATGAGCGCGGATTTAAGTATTGCTATAGCTTGCGGAGCTACTCATGTACGGGTAGGCAGTGCAATTTTCGGGCAGCGCAACTACACTCAGACAGAAAATAATTCTTAGAAATAAAATTATGCCGGTAAGGATTTCTTACCGGCAGCACAAAAATTATCATCATTATGATAAATATATAAATCAATCAGGCTATTTTCTCAGCCTGAAAGCAATGTGCAGGATGAGCTATTTCTTCCTGAGCAGCGACCACCTGCAACTCATACTGCCGGCGTTTCAGAGTTTCCAGCATAACGCCGTATACTGCAGCAGTAGTATGCTCAAATGACTCCAGCAAGGTCTTACCAGACAGATAATCAGCCAGAAAAATACCACTGGTCATATCTCCCACACCTACCGGCTGCCGTTCACCAAAATCTACCAGTGGCCGGTGAATATGCCATGCTTCCTCAGCAGTGACCAGCAGCATTTCAAAACGATCTGTCTGATAGCCGGCACGGCTCAAATGTTTCACCAGAACCACCTGCGGACCTTTATTGCATAAAGCGCGGCAGGCTGCAACTGCTTCCTCCACATTATGAATACGTTGTTTGTTGTTCAATTCTTCCAGCTCAAACAGATTCGGCGCAATCATATCACTCAGCGGCAAAGCCACATCACACAAAAATTCAGCTACACCACCTGCCACAATACAGCCTTTTTCCGGATGTCCCATTACCGGATCACAAAAATAAATGGCTTGCGGGTTAGCTTGTTTCACTTTTCTGACAATATCAGTAATCGCATTGCCTTGCTCAGCTGAACCCATATAACCACTTAGTACAGCATCACAATTTTTTAATTCATCAATTGCGGCAATACCATCTGCAATATCCAGTAAATGTGCAGCCGGCATTACCATACCTTTCCATTGCTTGTACTGAGTATGGTTAGAAAACTGTACTGTATTTAATGGCCAGACATTGACACCTAACCGACGGATAGGAAAAACTGTAGCACTGTTACCTGCATGACCAAATACCACGTGAGACTGAATTGAAAGTATATTTTTCATAATAATGCCATTTACAATCCGATGAGTGTTTACCCTGCGAATTTCATAAAAACCTGATAATCAGCTAAACATGCTGACAAAACTGATTATACTCAGATTATATTGGTTCGGATAAATCATTACTTATATCAACACCTCAGTCCGGTATCTTGCTTTTCATACCTGTATACAAATTAATTACAACATAATTTGTCCGGATTTATCTCTAGCATTGCAAAAACAATACGATATTAAATTTATTTACAAAATACTCAGATATTCATCTAACAACCAAACCTTGTATTTTATTTTTTCTCAATATTTATTGGTTTTATACATTCAGAATACATACTGCATATCATGACCTGAATAATACAGATTCTGATTGCAGAATATAAACCAGACAAGAGTTGAATTGAATTAAACTAAAAACAATTATTTTTATTACTGAAATAAATTACAACCTTTAAATTACTTCAAGGGCATAAATGTTTGTATCTACCAAATCTGATAATTGTAGTGAGTAAATAAGACTAATTCATAAGCAATAAAAACGAAAAAGCCAGCTTTAAAAAACTGGCTTTTTTTGGTTATTAAACTATCCGGTTCAATAACTCTGTTTATTTTCTCTTAGAAATAGAATTTAATATATGCTACTGAATCATACCTTAGTTGTCTTTATCGTCCAGAGCAGCTGCCTTTCTGACTAATTTTACAAATTCAGCGCGGTAGCCCTGCTTGTCCTCACCTTTGGCATTATTTGCCCAGCTTGCTATCTGCTGATAAGATGTTTTAGACAATTCAGGATTATTACGCAATTTTTGTCCGTATGCAGCCACAGCGGCCATAAACCGTGTTTCTACTCCGGCGCTAGCAAAAGAACTGGCCAGAGCTTTCTTTTCTATAGGCAGGGAAGCCAGTTCACTTTTTTGACCACGTGGTGCTTTCCAGCGTAATTTAAGAAAAGCAATTTCATTATTGTTTGCATTTATAGCTGGTGCTGATTTTTTGTTCTGATAACGTAAAGGATCAATACTTGGTTTACCACCGGCCAGCGTCAGTTCATATAAAACCGTCAGCTTTTTCCCCGCACCAATATCACCTGCATCAACTTTATCATTATTAAAATCTTCCTGCTTTAACTGCCGTTTTTCATAACCAATCTGGCGATACTCAAGTACCTGAGCCGGATTAAATTCGATCTGAGCTTTCACATCTTTAGCTACCGTAACCAAAGTGGCACTCATCTCCTCCTGCAATACCTTTTGTGCTTCTTCGAGGCTATCGATGTAGCTGTAATTACCATTACCTGCATCAGCAATCTGAACCATCATTGCATCATTGAAATTATCATCACCAAAACCAAGTGTAGATAATGTTATACCCTTTTCTTTTTCTCTGCTGACAAATGCTTTCAGCTCTTCTGTGCTATTAATACCAACATTAAAATCACCATCAGTAGCCAGTAATATCCGGTTGATTCCACCGTTTACTTTGCCCCGCTCTGCCATCTTGTAAGCCAGTTGCAGCCCTTCTCCGCCAGCAGTACTGCCTCCGGCTTCAAATTTATCAATAGCAGCCAGAATTTTGGCTTTATTACTACCAGAGGTGGGTTCCAGTGCCACTCCGGCACTTCCGGCATAAGCAACAATAGAAACTTTATCTTGCGGCCGCAGTTTATTTACCAGTAATTTTAATGATTCTTTGAGCAAATCCAGTCTGTCTTCACCATACATCGAACCAGATGTATCTACCAGAAAAACAAGATTCGACGGGGGTAACTGATTAAAATTGACATCATTTGCCTTAATATTAACTCTTAACAGAACCTTATCTGTGTTCCATGGGCTGGGTGCGAGCTCATAACCGGCAGAAAAAGGAGAACCTGTTATTGACGTTAATTTCTCATTCGAAGTACTTGGAAAATAATTAATAAATTCTTCTACTCTCACTGCATCAGGATGCGGCATCCGGCCATGTGCAATAAACCGTCGGCTATTTGCATAACTGGCTGTATCCATATCCAGACTGAATGTACTAACAGGTTCAGTAACTACCTGTTTTACCGGGTTATCAGAATAATTTTTATATTGCGCAGTATCCGGCTGCTGAGTTTCAAATACAGCCCTTAAGCCTGGACTCTGATAGTCTGCCCCCCTGAATCCTATTCTGGAATTATACTCCACGCTGGACGAAGATGGTTTACTCTTCCTAAGAGACAGGCTTTCCTCAGAAAACGAAGTTTTATATCCTGCTGACATGTTTGCATAGTAACCATCTGATTGATTGCTGGTGCTATCCGTACTACTAACCCTATCCCTACTACTGGTGCCAGCCGTATTACAAGCACTCAGTATGCTGGTTAATAACACCAAGACTAAACTATAAGAAGCCTTACGACCTATTGCTTTTATTTTTAACATAAATATTCTTTATTTATCAGATAAAAATACATTATTAACATAACAGTCAAATTAACACCAGTAATTTTATTTGTTTCTTTTCAGCTTTAAAATCAATAAAATCAGTAGAATAAGATATTAATTAATTAATATTCAGCTGCTGAATCTGAAGATGCAATCCATATTGACTTTATCCTTTACACATTGAACCTATAATTAAGCTAATATTGAATATAAAAGTCTTTACAAACCAATATTGTTTAAATTTATTCAATTAAGACAATATTATCGATTAAGTTAATTATTTTTAATAAAAATTGAGGAAAATCTTATGAACGTATATTTTCTTGGCGGTGGCAATATGGCAACAGCTATCGTAGCCGGTATGACTCAGCAAGGCGGTTATGAGATTGAAGTAATTGACCGTAATCAGGATAAACGACAATATCTAAGCGAACGATATCAGGTACGTACCAGTGCTAAATTAACTGAACTGGCAGCCACAGATATCCTGGTACTGGCAGTTAAACCGCAAGATATGCAGCAGGCTACTACCGGTATCCGGCTTAACGGTGCGCTTGTATTAAGCATAGCAGCAGGCTTAACAATAAGTACTTTAAGTCAGTTTCTGGGTAATCACCAGCGTATTATCCGTATTATGCCCAATACCCCCTGCCAGATTGGTCAGGGAATCTCCGGTATGTATGCACCGGCAGGCATAAGTAAAGCAGACAAAACCATAGCAGAAAATATCATGCGCACAACAGGCGAAGTAGTATGGCTGGAAGAAGAAAGTGGCATTAATCGTATCGCTGGTATTAGTGGCAGTGGTCCGGCCTATGTCTTCTATTTTCTTAATGCCCTGCAACAGGCTGCCATACAACAGGGTTTCAGCCCTGAAGAGGCTCATCGTTTAACACTTGATACATTCAAAGGTGCGGTAAATCTGGCAGAACAGTCTGGCACCGAATTTGCTCAACTACAAAAAAATGTAACATCTAAAGGTGGCACCACATTTGCTGCGACTTCAGTTTTTGACCGGCATCAGCTGACACAGGTTGTAATTGACGGTGTTGCTGCCAGTGTTGCGCGAGCAGAAGAAATGCAGCAACAACTTGCACCTTTTTAAAAGTTATTATTTTGATATAGAGTTACATTTTATTAAAAACTTCAGGCGTTTTTATGAAGTACATTAAAGAGTATATTTTTAACATATTCACTTATAATGTACTTCATTTATTGATATTTTATCTTGTTTATATTAAGTATTTAAAAATACTTCAATGTTAATCGACTAATCCAAATCTATATTTCTGGCTTTTACTTAACAAAGATTTGTTTTACATATTTAATTTATTGGTTTTGATTAATTAGTAAAATTAAAATACTTTCTCTCTATGCAATTATTGGCACTGTATTAATCATCAATAAAAATACATCAAATATATTAATCAGCAAAACAAATGTACTCTTGTGAAGGGTACAAAATGAATAAAATAACAATACATGATTTGATTATTAATATAGTTAAAGTAAACCAATATTTACTCGGAGTGCAGAAGAAAAAATTTTATTAGCTGCTACAGATATACTTTAACAGTCAAAGCAAAATTCAAAACCAAGAAAAGCTGCTCATATCATAGCACTGCAATTCAGATCAGATTTTTAGACTATGAATTCCGCCCACAATCAATGGATTGTATTATTACAGCGGTAAACCCGACTTTAAATAAACAAATCATATTTATCAAATATCATTATTTATCTCTTATATTGTATACAATATAATCTTAAGTCAGAATTTGTTTGTTCAAATTTTTCCATAATATAATCCGCCCGAATCTTTTTCTATAAAAAGAAAGTTCAATATCCGTCGGACATTAAAGGCAATATGTGATTAGTAAAACATTATTTTTATTAGCCAGTGCACTGAGTATTATATGCTGGGCCCGGCTTCTGTTACAGTGGGCTAAATTACCTTTTCTGCATCCTCTGGCTCAGTTTTGTGTACGTAGTACCAACTGGCTGGTACGCCCTCTGCGTAAAATTATACCACCATTGTACCAATGGGATATTGCCTGCATTCTGGCTACTGTCATTATTTATTACCTGGCATGTACGTTAAATCTGTTTATCAGCCTTAGATGGGTATTACCGGATATTCGCACTATTGCAGCCAGTCTGGCTCTTTGCATTCTGTTTTCCCTGAAAGCACTGTGCTATGTATTATTCATCGGGCTGGTAATAAGAATGTTTTTAAGTCTGAGCAAACCTTATTCAATACTGCTATTTACCTTGCAACGTATCTATGCTCCGTTAACCCGTCCGTTTGCCTTTATGCGTATTGGTAAATATGATTTTTCTGCGACAATTATTCTGCTTGTGCTCTGGCTTTGTCTCGAATGGTGGCTGCCGCAGGCAAGCAGTAAGATTTCATACTGGCTGATATTCGGATAATGTTGTCGAATGCAAAATTATTAATAAATTATAAAAACATGCTATTATGCCCGAACTTTTTTAACAGCCTGAAATCCAGTATCTGTTATTTTCAAATCCAGATTAAGCTGTCAGTTCCTGAGCTAATTGCTTAATCGAGCTATGCAAAAGAAAGACTGTACAATGGCCAAACTCACAGAACAAGACATCCAGGCCTGGAATGGCCCTGAAGAAGAATACATGAATGAAGAACACCAAGCTTTCTTCCGTGATTTGCTGTTAAAACTCCAGGATGAGCTGATTCATAATGCCAACAATACGGCCGGACATTTACAGGAGCAGGCTACTACGCCTGATCCTGCAGACCGCGCAACACTGGAAGAAGAATATGCATTAGAATTGCGCACCCGTGACCGTGAACGTAAGTTATTAAGTAAAATTCAGGCTTCATTGCGCCAACTAGACGAAGGCGATTATGGCTTTTGTCAGGATACCGGCGAACCTATTGGTCTGAAACGGCTACTCGCTCGCCCTACTGCAACTTTGTCGGTAGAAGCGCAGGAACGACGTGAACGAATTAAAAAACAGTTTGTTGATTAATTTATCTGTTATGGATTAAAAACGCTTTCCTGCCGGAAAGCGTTTTTGCATTATTGCTACATATCATCATTGCGATAATGCATGCCTCACCGCTGATTTGCATAATTATTAACTGCTGCTAATTATTTGATATTAATTCAACAGAAATCATAAAATATTAATATAACAGCGATGTACAGATTAAGCATAAAAGTACAATCCCGCGGTTGAATAGCCTCAGAGACAGTATTTTCCCTGCGCCAGCAAGGCTTTCACAGGTGCAAAATCCTGCCGGTGCTGTGGCAGTACACCAAACTGTTGCAATGCAGCAAGATGTGCGGCTGTACCATAGCCTTTATGACGGGCAAAACCATACTGCGGATAACATTTATCCAGCTCATACATCTCTGCATCACGTGCCGTTTTGGCCAGAATAGAGGCGGCTGAAATAGCGGCTATTTTGAGATCGCCTTTAACTACTGCTTCTGCCGGCAAAGTCATATCAACAGGAATGCGATTGCCATCTATCCACACTTTAGCCGGCTGAATATGCAAACCGGCTACAGCACGAGCCATGGCACGCATAGTTGCAAACAGAATATTAAATTGGTGTATTTCTGCCACGTCTGCTGCAGCTACAGACCATGCAGTTGCCTGCTGCTTAATTAATATTGCCAGCTCATCACGCTTTTTCTCGGACAGTTTTTTTGAATCAGTAAGACCGGGTAAATCATAATCTGCCGGTAAAATAACTGCTGCTGCATATACACTGCCAACTAACGGACCACGACCGGCTTCGTCTACACCGGCATGGCTGGGTAATACCATCAGCTCTGTATTCATATTTGCCCCGTTGCATGCTGCAATACCGCCTGTGCAGACAGTTCATCAGTATTCAAACGCAGCTGCTGATGTAGTGCTGAAAAGTCTGCCTGCAAATCCTGTACTTCCTGTGGCGATTCGTACCAGTGAATCACAGCCTCTGCCAGTTTTTGTGGTGTTGCATTACTTTGCAGTAATTCAGGTACCACACCTCTGTCTAACAGAATATTAGGCAAACCAACATACGGCACTTTAATTTTATGTTTGACATATGCATAGGTTAAAGGTGAGATTTTATAGCTGATTACCATCGGGCATTGGCATAAAGCCACTTCGAGCGTGGCTGTACCGCTGGTAACCAGTGCAACATCGGCTGCCTGACAGGCCATTTCTGCATGTGCAGACATTAAACGTATCGGCAATTTTTGCCACACCGGCTGAGCCAGAATATCCTGCATACGCTGCCGTGTTGCCGCCGTAGCCAGTGGTAGTAAAAACTGAGCCTGAGGATAACGCTGGTGAATAATTTCAGCAGCCTGTAAAAAAATCGGTGCCATGAAATCAATTTCACTGACCCGGCTGCCCGGCATTAAAACAAACACTGGAGCCTGTTCAGACAGTTTCAGCTGCTGCCTTTTCGCCTTTCTGTCAATAACCAGTGGCAAAGTCTGAGCAAGAGGATGTCCGACAAAACGTGCCCGTCCGCCTGCCTGCCGGTATAGTTCCGGTTCCATCGGAAACAGGCATAATACCTCGTCCACCTGTTTAACAATCTTTTTTACCCGTTTACGCCGCCATGCCCAGACAGACGGACTGACATAATGTACGGTAGCAATACCGGCCTGTTTTAAACTTTCGGCAACACCCAGATTGAAATCCGGTGCATCAATACCGACAAATACCTGTGGTTTGATTTGTTTCAGTGAACGAATCAGGCCGCGACGAATGGCCAGAATTTCCGGTAGTTTTTTGACAACTTCAACAAAACCGCGTACTGCCAGTTTTTCCTGATCATAGAGACTTTGTATTCCGGCTGCCAGCATCCGCGGTCCGCCAATACCAACGAACTGTACCCGCGGATATCGTGTACGAATCGCATTCATCAAATGGGCACCCAGTAAATCACCAGATGCTTCGCCGGCACACAAGGCTATGGTTAAAATGGGAAGTTCAGTTGCAGCTTTATTCATAGCAGGATAGCAGTTTTATAAGCAACTATTATAGTAAGACGTAATAGATAGCAAGTTTAGCAGGCGATAGTGTATTCCCGAAGGGTACCATAAAAATTAAAAGCCCAAGCAAACGGCTTGGGCTTTTATATTGGGGTGGCTGATGGGGCTCGAACCCACGACAACTGGAATCACAATCCAGGGCTCTACCAACTGAGCTACAGCCACCATAAAACTTTTCAAACTTTGGTGCGCCCGACAGGAATCGAACCTGTAACCCCCGGCTTAGAAGGCCGGTGCTCTATCCGGTTGAGCTACGGGCGCGTACTCTCAAATCTATCCGGACAAGGATTCGGTCGATATGGTCGGGGTGGTGGGATTCGAACTCACGACCCTCTGCTCCCAAAGCAGATGCGCTAACCAGACTGCGCTACACCCCGACGAGAGAGGCGAACTATACAGCCATGAAAAACTATCGTCAAGAGGTAAAGTAAATTTTTTTGCCATATTTTTGAAATATGGCTGATTTATATGAACAGCTATATATAAAAGCAGATGAAACCGCTTAAAAAAAATGCGACAATGCTATTCTTGTAAATATTAGCTGATAGTTACCTGCCATCAGCATAATCTTTTTCTCTGGAATTTTCTCATGACCGCTCAACTCATTGATGGTAAAAAAATTTCTCAACAAATCCTGCAAGAATTAACCATTCGTGTACAGCAGCGTCTGGATAATCAGCTACGCCGCCCCTGTCTGGCTGTGGTTCTGGTTGGTGAAGATCCGGCCAGTACAGTATATGTACGCAATAAAAAGCGTGCCTGTGAAACCATTGGTTTTGAATCCCGCAGTTACGAGCTGCCTGTACATACCACAGAAGCCGAATTACTAGCCTTGATTGACGAAATGAATGCAGATAATGGTATAGACGGAATTCTGGTGCAATTACCACTGCCTGCACATATTGACAGTCAGCAGGTACTGGAACGGATTGTGCCTCATAAAGATGTAGATGGTTTTCATCCGTATAATGTTGGCCGGCTGGCGGTAAAAATGCCATTAATGCGTCCGTGTACACCTAAAGGGGTAATGACATTACTGGATGCCTGTCAGGTACCAGTCACCGGTAAAAAAGCTGTTGTAGTAGGCGCTTCAAATATTGTCGGCCGACCGCAGGCGTTAGAATTACTTCTGGCACGTGCGACAGTCACAATCTGTCATAGCGCCACCCGGAATCTGGCACAGGAAGTTGCTGCTGCTGATATTGTGGTTGTAGGCGTCGGCATTCCGAACTTTGTTAAAGGTGAATGGATTAAACCCGGGGCTGTAGTAATAGATGTGGGAATTAACCGTCTGGAAAACGGACAGTTGTGCGGGGATGTAGAGTTTGATGCAGCCAGAGAACGTGCTTCTATGATTACACCGGTACCGGGCGGAGTAGGCCCTATGACCATAGCTACCTTAATGGAAAACACATTGAAAGCAGCAGAAATTCACAATACAAAACAATCGTGATGTTATCGGTAAAGCTATATTGTGTATTGATTACACACTAATATCAGCCATCATACAAAACAACAAACATGTTTGCTTGGTAAAATAGACATACCAGTCTTCTGCCCTGTACTTGATTATGATGCGATAGAATGGCTACCGGTTAAAACAGCTATCCTTATTTATAACCCTAATTGTGGTATTGACCTGATGTATCAATTTTTTCTGGACGCCTGTGCTGCTCTGCGCCTGCGCTTTTATCCCAAAACACATTATCGTTACAATCCATTAATCTTCGTTACCGTTTTACTTGCGCTCGGTCTGATGAATATGGCCAATATGTCACAGATTCTGGGACGGCAAACCGGTATAACTATCTTTGTCATTGTGTTAACAGTGGTGCGCTGGGGTGTTCTGAGCATGGTAATGGAGATCATTCTGGGCTATTACAATAAGCAGCCAGGACACTGGTATGGTTATGTACTGGCCACTGAGGTGCTGATCCTGCCTACACTGGCCACACTATACTGGCCACAGGTATTAGCCACTCCGGGGTCTTTATGGCTGCTATGGACATTGGTAGTACAGATCTTTGGATTTGTCCGCATCAGTCAGCAAAATATATTTAAAGTATTTTTGGGATACATTATCTATTTCTTAATTACCTGTCTGGCCGGAGGCATACTGCTATTATTATTCAGCGCCATGGGCTGGGTGGATATTAACAGCATGTCAGATGCATTTCGGCAAATGCTGGAAGCACAGTCAGCTGGAACAGGTATGCGCTGATACAGATGTGGAAACAGACTGGTTCAGCTATAATACAAGATGTTTTTGGTACGGTTTAAACCATTTCGCTCTGTACATCCCGAATTTGCCTGATTGGTTTTGTTGATTTAAAAAGGAACAAGCATGACGTTAAAAGTTGCCATTAATGGTTATGGCCGTATTGGCCGCCAGGTATTGCGTGCAATCTATGACTATAACTTGAGCAACCAGTTGGAAATTGTTGCGGTAAATGCCAGCGGTTCACTGGAAACCAGTGCACACCTGACAAAATTTGATACAGTTCATGGCCGTTTTGCCGCAGATGTTTCATCTGATAATGATGCTTTAATTATTAATGGCGACCGCATCCGTTTTTTTTCTACCCGTAACCCGGCAGAATTACCCTGGGGTGAACTGGGTATCGATCTGGTGCTGGAATGTACCGGTGCTTTTACTACCAAAGAAAAAGCCAACATTCATTTACAAAGTGGTGCTAAAAAAGTTTTGATTTCCGCACCCGGCGGTGCCGATGTGGATGCTACCGTGGTATACGGAGTTAATCATCAGGTATTAACACCGGAAATGACAGTAATATCCAATGGTTCTTGCACAACCAACTGTCTGGCACCGGTGGCAAAAGCCATTAACGACGAACTGGGAATGGTAAAAGGCTTAATGACAACCATTCATTCATTTACCAATGATCAGGTACTGACTGATGTTCGCCATAAAGATTTACGCCGTGCCCGCAGTGCTGTTGAAAATCTGATTCCAACCAAAACCGGAGCAGCCAAGGCTGTAGGACTGGTATTACCGGAATTACAGGGTAAGTTTGATGGCTTTGCAGTACGTGTTCCCACAATTAATGTTTCACTGGTTGATTTAACGTTTGAAGCCGCTCGTAACACCAGTGTCGAAGAAGTTAATGCTATAGTTAAAGCAGCCAGTGAAGGCAGTATGAAACATATTCTGGGCTACAATACTCTGCCATTGGTTTCCACCGATTTTAATCATACAACTCAGGCTTCCATATTTGACAGTACATTAACTAAAGTTACTAATGGTAATATGGTAAAAGTACTGGCGTGGTACGACAATGAATGGGGCTTTAGCTGCCAGATGCTGAATACTGCACGTGCTATGTTTGGCATGAAAGTTACACCACTCGCTTAACCCGTTTTACCAGCAGAAGTACAGGCTGTCTGAATCCGCTTATATAGGCTTCAGACAGCCTGAACCTATTGTGGCAAACAGAATCAGTACCTGTTTGCCATACAAACACCAGAACAAATTCAACCAAGTTAATATTAATCTTGGCAATTTTTCTCTGACAGACAACGCTGATATTTCTTTTCCGCTTCATTGAGGCACAAATTATGCTTAACTATCATTTGCAACCCCATTCTCTGACTCAGCATCTGTGGCAAGTACGCCTTAGTTTTACACAACTGGATAATCAGAATTTCAGTCTGAGTTTACCTAGCTGGGTACCCGGTAGTTACATGATTCGTGATTTTGCCCGTCATATTGTCACTTTATCAGCCAGTTGCAACAATACACCGGCATCAGCTGAACAGATAAATAAAAATACCTGGGCTTGCAACGGACAGGCAGGTAAATGGGAGATCACTTATCTGGTATATGCTTTCGATACTTCTGTGCGCGGCTCTTTTTTAAATACTGAACGAGGTTTCTTTGACGGTGCCTGTCTGTTTTTACGTCATAATCAGCGTGAACAGGAGAACTGCCAGTTAATCATTACCGGCCTGCCTGAAAACTGGGATATTGCCACTACCATGCCGCAAACATCACAACCCCATGTTTATCAAGTGAATAATTACCGCTCTTTAATTGATTATCCGGTAGAAATGGGCTATTTGCTGCGTCTGCCATTTAGTGCAGGCGGCATTGAACATGAAATTGTTATCAGCGGCCATTTCTCATCTTTTGATCAGCAGCGTCTGGTAGATGATGTAAGCAAAATATGTGCCAGTGAAATTGCTATGTTTGCCGCACCGGCACCGTTTGAACGCTACAGCTTTTTACTTTTTGTCGGAAATGGCATTTATGGCGGACTGGAACATAAATCCTCCTCTGCCCTCATGGCCGACCGGCATGATCTGCCGCAAAAAGACGGAAAAAATAACGACGCTTATATTACATTACTGGGTTTGTTCAGCCATGAATATTTTCATGCATGGAACGTAAAATCTATTATTCCTTCTGCATTTTTAAACAGCAAACTGGATGATGAAGCTTATACAAAGCTGTTGTGGGCTTTTGAAGGTATCACTTCCTATTATGATGACTGGTTTCTGGTACGCAGCGGTGTGATTACACCAGAGCAGTATCTGCAATTACTGGCCAAAACCATTACCCGCGTGCAACAGGGTGCCGGCCGTTTAAAGCAAAGTCTGGCAGATTCCAGCTTTACTGCATGGACAAAATATTACAAACAGAATGAAAACAGTGCCAACAGTATTGTCAGCTATTACCAGAAAGGCGCACTGGCAGCTCTGTGTCTGGATCACTATATCCGCCGGCATACTGGCCAGCAAAAAAATCTGGATGA
Source organism: Snodgrassella alvi wkB2 (assembly GCF_000600005.1). Lineage (NCBI taxonomy): Bacteria > Pseudomonadati > Pseudomonadota > Betaproteobacteria > Neisseriales > Neisseriaceae > Snodgrassella > Snodgrassella alvi. The sequence continues at coordinate 270,480 of NZ_CP007446.1, read as the reverse complement.
TATTATGCGTGCCCTGTATCAGGACTGGCGTCAGCGGGGTATGGGGCTGGCTGAAAATGAATGGCTGAAAATAGCCCAGCAAGCTACCGGAATAGACTTAACTCAAGTTTATCAGCAATACATTATGACCACGGCAGACTTGCCTTTGGCAGAACAATTACAGCAGGCTGGTGTACAGCTCCACTGGGCTGCCTTGCCTCGCCAGCATGGTGGCGCATATGTTGAGCATTATTCCGTTGCCGAACAGCCCAGTGCAGATCTGGGTGCCCGCGTTCAGCCAGCCTCATTCGGTGTCAGCCTGCAACAAGTATTTAATCAAGGCAGTGCCGAGAATGCAGGTATGAGTGCCGGTGACCAGCTGATTGCTATTAATGATGAAATTATTACCGATTTTAATAAGCAATGGGCACGTATTCATGCTGGTGAAACAGTACGGATACATTTCATCCGTGACGGTTTACTGCGACAGACTACTTTACTGGCACAGGCAGCATTAGCTGATACTGCGTTGCTGAGTATTGATAATGCATTGCTATTAAAGAGTTGGTTACAGCCACAGCCTTAAATTCATCCGCATACTTTTACCGTTATCTTTCTATGGTTTTAGAATGACAAGAATAGCAAATATTTTTTTATGGTGCTGCGTGTGTTTCATTATCAGCAGTTGTCAGTCTTATGCTAATTCTAATCAGTTACCCGGCAATTTTTATAAAGTATCTGATGATGTATACCGATCTGAACAACCCTCTTTAAAAGAGGCTGAACAGCTTAATAAAATAGGGATTAAAACAATAATTAACTTGCGTTCATGGCATAGTGATCAGGACAAAATTGCTAATACGGACATGTCTGAAATCCGGATTGATATGCGGGCTGAGAATATAACCGATGAAAAAATCATTCAAATTCTTAAAGCTATTAAAAACTCGCCTAAACCAGTATTAATTCATTGCTGGCATGGCAGTGATCGCACAGGAGTAGTTATTGCGATGTATCGGTTAATTTTTCAGAATTGGACTAAAAAACAGGTTATCGAAGAATTAATGAAGCCGGAATTGAATCATCATTACAAGATTTATCCAAACATACAAAGATATATCCAAGATGTTGATGTTGAAAAAATTCGTCAGGCTGTATTTTAATAACTCCATGATGGAATGAATGAAAAGTATAGTATCAAATTAACAATCTGATTTGATAAAAACTCAAAGTGATATTGATTTTTATACTGGGAATATTGTGTATTCATGTCTGCAGATTTAAGTATAACTCTCGTTCTGCCGGGTTTATTATGGCCTCATCAGGAAGCTGCGGTACCTGACTTACAGCTACCGGCACTGAATACCCTGCGGCAATGGAGCAAATATACATTACAAACCATAAACAGAAGTCAGTTATATCAGCAATATCTGTGGGAAGGTTCATGGGTTCAACAGGCTCAGCAGCAATTAAACCTAAACCCGGAATATTGCGGCTTTATTGTCACACCTATAAACCAGACAGCCGGCATGCATCAGCTTCAGTATCTTGACGGAAATGCTCTTGGTCTGAATCCAGAAGAGGCAAAATCTTTCTGTGAAGTTTTGAGTACATGGTTACAGCGAGATGGCTGGCGGTTTTTTCCGGTCAGACCGGATTTATGGCTAGTTACCACGCCACAGGTACTTGATTTTACCCTGTCATCTTTACTTGATTTGTCAGGCTGCATAGACGGTACCGCCAAACCTTCGGGTAAAGATGCAACTCTGATTCTGCAACAGCAAACTGAGCTGCAAATGTTGCTGTATCAGCATCCACTGAATCAGGAGCGCAGCACACGCGGTCTGCCCACGATTAATGGTTTATGGTTTGAAAAAGACCTTATTGGCACAGCAAAGCACGACACACTACTTTATACCAATAGTTCGTGGGCATTGCATGCGCATGAATTACTGCTAAATTACGCAGCATTAATGGATACTCTGTCAGATTCAGGCCAGCAGGAAATTGTATTGTTTAATGATAGTTTATGCTTACCAGTAAATCAGGGTGATGTTTATACCTATGCACAAATAATGCATCAATGGGAACAAGACTGGTGGCAACCTTTGCTGTCAGGATTAAAAAACAGACATATCAGCCAGCTGAATATCCGCTGTGAAGCCGGATTGCTTCAGATTCGCAAGCCCAGATTTCGTTTGTTCCGGATTAAAACCCAACCTTTTACCGGATTGAATTTATGAAGCCGGCACATATTATTACCCGTTCGGTAGATACTGATGCTCTGCAAACTCTGCTTGCTCAGGGTGTTGATCCTCTGCTGGCCAAACTGTATGCAACACGAGCAATTAAAAACAAAAGTGAAACTGAATACAATTTATCTGCGCTGTTACCGTTTCAGAATTTGAAAAATATTCAGGCCGCCAGTGAACGACTGGCTCAGGCAATCGAACGGCAGGAAAAAATTCTGATTGTTGCCGATTATGATGCAGACGGAGCCACAGCATGTGCCTTAGGGATGCGCGGATTACAGGCAATGGGAGCGCAAACTGATTTTTTCGTCCCCAACCGCTTTGAACATGGTTATGGCTTAACTGAACAAATTGCTGAGCTTGCAGCTCAGACAGGTACGAACCTGCTGCTTACCGTGGATAATGGTATCGCCAGTGTAGCCGGCGTACAACGCGCACAACAGCTAGGAATGGACGTCCTGATTACTGACCACCATCTGCCGGGTGAACAACTGCCTGAATGTATTATTGTTAATCCTAATCAACCAGGTGATCAATTTCCCAGTAAAGCATTGGCTGGTGTGGGTGTGATGTTCTACGTACTAATGGCTTTGCGTTACCATCTGCGCCAGCAAAACTGGTTTAGTAAACATCCGGAACCCAATCTTGCTCAATGGCTTGATTTGGTGGCACTGGGCACCATCGCCGATGTAGTACCTCTCGATCAGAATAATCGCCTGCTGGTAGCTCAAGGGCTCAGACGAATTAAAGCTGATAAAATGCAAGCAGGAATTCGTGCCTTGTTTGCAGTGGCCAAACGCAATCCGCAACAGGCACATGCATTTGATCTGGGTTTTGCTATCGGACCCCGTCTGAATGCTGCCGGCAGACTGGATGATATGAGTCTGGGTATAGCCTGTCTGTTGAGCGATGATATGGAAAGTGCAACCGATCTGGCCAAACAACTGAATGATCTGAACCATGAACGTCGTCAGATTCAGCGCAGCATGCAGGATGAAGCTAATCTACAACTGGCCGGCTTCAATACAGAAAACAGCTATAGCATCGTTGCTTATCATGATAACTGGCATCAGGGAGTAACCGGAATTTTAGCAGGCCGGTTACGCGAAACCTTTCATCGACCCAGTATTGTTTTTGCTCAGGCGGAAGATGGTACATTACGCGGCTCCGGCCGGTCTATTACCGGTTTACATCTGCGTGATGCACTGGATATGGTCAGTAAGCGCCGGCCGGATATTATCCAGAAGTTTGGCGGACATGCTATGGCTGCAGGCTTAAGTATTTCCGAAATACATCTGGCAGCTTTCCAAAATGAATTTGAGGCAGTCTGCCGGCAACTCATCCGGCCGGCGGATTTAAACTATACGTACCAGACTGATGGTTCATTAGACAATCAATATCTGAACTTAGCCACAGCACAGCAATTGGCGGCTCTGGTATGGGGCCAGAATTTTCCTGAACCTCGTTTTTGCGATGAATTTAAAGTAATCAGACAACAAATAGTGGGTACCGGCCATATTAAAGCAGTGTTACACAAGAACAACTGTGAATATGAAGTTATGTTTTTCCGCTGTACAGCCACCTTACCGGAACATATTCGCGTGGTTTACCGGCTAATTGCCAACCAGTGGCACCAGCAAATGGAATTACAGTTATATGCAGATTACTGGGAAATTTGTAATTAAACCGATATATAGGCTGTTTAAATACACAAATTCACTTATAATTAGCACAATTAAACATTAACATGAATTTACTCTGGTCTTTTATCTGATACAGGTTAGAAAAAAGTGTGCTGTATGCAGTAATATTTCAGTCAAACCTGAACAGGTACAGCATTTACCAGAATGTAAACTCAGAAGTTATGGAGACGGGAATTAATTTGTATGAGTCTTGGACTGATCAGGGTTTTATATAAGCACCAGATTATTGACGCAGAAAAAGCAGAAAAACTGCGTCAGGAACTGGAACAAAAACGTCCGGTTATACCGGCACTACTACAATCTGGAGCCATCAATGCTGATAAACTGGCCAGCTTTCTGTCCGGTGTATTCGGTATTCCTTACCTGAATCTGGAGCCATATAATCAAAGTCTGGTACCGCTGGATTTAATTAATCTGAAAATTATGCAGCAATACATTTGCGTGCCGCTATTCAAGCGCGGTAATCGACTGTTTTTGGCTGTATCTGATCCTACATCAATTCAGCATTACCAGAAAATTGCCACAGATGCCGGCTGCGTACTGAATCTGGTTATAGTCCGCGATAGTCAGTTACGCCAATTACTGGAAAATCTTGGTCAGGAATCCACCAACCTTCTAGAAGATATGGATTCAATTGGTGACTCCAGTGCTGTAGAAAATAACGCCATGTCTGCAGATGACGAAGATGGCGAAAATGGACCAATTGCAAAATTTGTTTTTAAAATACTAGGTGATGCATTAAACAGCGGCGCATCAGATATCCATTTTGAATTTTATGAAGAAATGGCACGAGTACGCTTTCGCGTTGACGGACAGTTGCGTGAAGTGGTACGTATGCCACTGAATATTCGCGGCCAGATCGCTTCACGTATTAAAGTAATGGCCAAACTGGACATTTCAGAAAAACGTATTCCTCAGGACGGACGTATTCAGGTTCAGTTCCGTAAAGGTGCCAAGCCGATTGATTTCCGTGTCAGCACACTGCCCACTCTGTTCGGGGAAAAAATTGTAATGCGTATCCTGAATTCGGATGCGGCTACTCTGAATATTGAACAACTTGGTTTTGAGCCATTTCAGAAAGAATTACTGCTTGAGGCCATCCACCGGCCATATGGTATGGTGCTGGTTACTGGCCCTACCGGTTCCGGTAAAACCGTATCACTGTATACCTGCCTTAATATTCTTAATACCGACAGTGTTAACATTTCCACTGCTGAAGACCCTGCGGAAATTAACCTGCCTGGTATTAACCAGGTAAATGTTAATGATAAACAAGGACTGACATTTGCTGCAGCGTTAAAATCATTTCTGCGCCAGGATCCGGATATCATTATGGTGGGGGAAATCCGTGATTTGGAAACCGCAGATATTGCCATTAAAGCTGCACAAACCGGCCATATGGTATTTTCAACTCTGCATACCAATAATGCCCCTGCTACATTATCCCGTATGCTGAATATGGGCGTTGCGCCGTTTAATATTGCCAGCTCAGTAAATCTGATTATGGCACAGCGTCTGGTGCGGCGTTTATGTACCTGCAAGGCACCGGCAGAGCGTCCGCCTGAATTTGCACTGAAAAAAGCAGGTTTTTCAGATGAAGATCTCGCCAAAGAATGGACATTCTACCGGCCAGTAGGTTGTGAAAGGTGTAAGGGTAAAGGTTATAAAGGACGTGCCGGCGTATATGAAGTTATGCCGGTCAGTGATGAAATGCAACGTATTATCATGAATAATGGTAATGAAGTTGATATCAGCACTCAGGCGCTCAAGGAAGGGCTAGTTGATTTACGCCATGCCGGTTTACTGAAAGTCATGGAAGGCATTACGTCTCTGGACGAGATTCTTGCTAGCACTAATGATTAAAACTGATTGTTCGCCTATACAATTAAGTCAATACTGTGAGAGAACACTATGAATAAACCCGTAGCAGTATCCAAAACCAAATCCTCCGGAACCAGTTTCAGTTTTGAAGGCAAAAACCTTAAAACTGAACAGATTGTACGCGGAGAAGTTGTCGCGAAAGACGAGGCTGATGCACGCGCCAAGCTAACCCGGCGTCAAATTCGTGTAATACAGATTGCCAAGGTCAAAAAACAGCGCCAAAAGAAAATTAGTCAGGCAGATATTACCGTCTTTACCCGGCAGTTATCCACCATGATGAAATCTGGTCTGCCTATGATGCAGGCTTTCGATATTGCAGCCAAAGGCCATTCCAACCCGGCAATGACCCAGCTACTGTTGCAAATCCGCTCTGATGTTGAGCAAGGTACATCTCTGGCAGAGTCTTTTTCTAAACATCCGAAATATTTCGATCATTTTTACTGTAATCTGGTGCATGCGGGTGAAGCCGGTGGTGTACTAGAGGCTATTCTTGACAAGCTGTCGGTATATAAAGAAAAAACTCAGGGTATCAAGAAAAAAGTTAAAAGTGCCTTGACCTACCCAGCTGTGGTAGTAGTCGTAGCAATCGCACTGGTAATCGTCATGATGATGTTCGTATTACCTTCATTTGGTAAAGTTTACGAGAGTATGGGCGTACCATTACCTGGTTTGACTCAGTTCATGATGAATATTTCCAATTTCTTTGTACATTACGGCATATTTGTCATCATTGCACTGATAGGTGGTGTAATTGGCTTATTTAAGTGGTATCAGAACTCAGATGATCTGAAAAAACGTTTTGATTATATGCTGTTAAAAATGCCTATTTTCGGCCAAATCGTTCGTAAAGCCACCATTGCACGCTGGTCTCGTACAACAGCAACTCTATTTGCAGCAGGCGTACCATTGGTAGAAGTTCTTGATTCAGTTGCCGGAGCTTCCGGTAATATTCGCTATGAAGAAGCTACTCAGGAAATCCGTGCCAAAGTTAATCAGGGTATTTCTCTTACCTCAGCCATGCAGGCAACAGAGTTGTTTCCGAACATGGTGATGCAAATGGCTTCAATCGGTGAAGAATCAGGTTCTTTGGATGACATGCTCAATAAAGCCGCAGAATTCTATGAAGAAGATGTAGATACTGCCGTTGCACAACTGTCTTCATTGATGGAACCGATTATTATGGTTGTACTTGGTGGTATTGTCGGGATAATTCTGGTTGCCATGTATTTACCGCTATTTAATATCGGTAATGCTGTAGGTTAATACCTGATGTTAACTGATACTCTGTTTTTTAGCGTCATTGCATTAATATCGGGATGTGCTGTTGGCAGTTTTCTGAATGTAGTGATCTATCGTTTACCCATTATGATGGAACGAAGCTGGCAGGCAGAAGCACGAATGGCATTGCAACTGCCTGCAGAACACACCAGTCACTTTAATCTCTGTGTTCCGCATTCAGCCTGCCCGCACTGTCAGCATAAAATCCGCTGGTGGCAGAATATACCTCTTGTCAGTTATATACTGCTACGCGGACGCTGTGCTTCATGTTCAGCATCCATCAGCCCACGCTATTTTTGCGTGGAATTATTAACCGGTATTGCATTTGCTGCAGTAGTCTGGCGTTATGATGTCACACCTATTGCTGCGGGCGGTCTGATACTGACTGCCGCACTGATTGCACTGACCTTTATAGATGCCGAAACCCAGCTGTTACCTGACCAAATCACCTTACCTCTACTCTGGCTGGGTTTACTGTTTAACTGGTATTGTGAATTTGTTCCCTTAGCTTCTGCTGTCTGGGGTGCTGCATTAGGCTATCTGAGCTTGTGGTCACTTTTCTGGTTATTCAAACTACTAACCGGTAAAGATGGTATGGGTTATGGTGATTTTAAACTACTGGCTGCCCTTGGTGCGTGGATGGGTGCTTCTGCATTGCCTTTAATTGTATTTATGGCAGCAATTGTCGGTATTATTGCTTCACTTATTCTCAGAGTTGCCCGCAGCCAGCCTATGGCTTTTGGTCCGGCACTGGCCATTGCAGGCTGGATTGTGTGGATGACAAACAGTCAGATTAATCAGTTGATTCACTGGTGGCTGCGTCTTTCCGGGTTTAGTACATGACGTTCTGGATAGGTCTGTCCGGGGGCATAGGTAGTGGAAAATCTGCCGTAGCAAGCTGTTTTACTGCTCTGGGCATACCAGTACTGAATGCAGATGAAATCGCACACCAGCTTACTGCTCCTGGTGGTCTGGCTTTACCTGAAATCCGCAGACAGTGCGGGAATAATCTGTTTCTTACTGGCGGCACTCTGGATCGGCCAAAACTGCGTAATTGGGTGTTTGCCGATTCACAGAATCGTATTCTGCTGGAAAATATTCTCCATCCGTTAATTCTGCAAAGTCTTCAGCAAGCAAAACAGCAAATCGTTTTGAATCAGCATTATGGAATTATTGAAATTCCTTTACTGGCAGAAAAACCGGAATTTCAACAACTGGTACAACGTATACTCATTATCGAAGCACCGGTTAACATATGTATTCAAAGAGTTCGGCAGCGCAGTAATCTGGACGAATCAACAATCCGTGCTATCATGGCGCAGCAGGCTGACAGTAATAGCCGGAAAGCCATTGCCGATGACATCATTATCAACGATGGCAACTGGCAGGAACTAAACCGGAAAGTTATCCAGCTGCATCATTTCTATCAAGCTCTAACACCAGCCAAGTTATGACAGATATTATCCATTTCGAACATCCTTTGTCTGAGCGCGTCCGTAATTTCCTGCGCATAGCACATTTGTTCAAACATTTCCATGAAGTAGTGATACGCAGTGAAATCTGGGCACATCATTGTGCATTATTCTCACTATTCGAAATCATGGAAGCAGCAGCACGTGCCGAATTGAAACTGGATATTCTGCAAGAACTGGAACGACAAAAAAGTCTGGCCAGACAACGTGGTGAAGAAGGTAAAAATGTCCTGGTAGATATACAAACTGCAATTACAAATCTGCAAAGTGTTCAGCAAAAATTCGGACAGCATTTACGCGAAAATGAATGGCTGATGGCAATCAAGCAGCGCATGTTCGTACCCGGCGGTACCAGTCCGTATGATTTGCCTTCCTATTATTACTGGCAGCAAAAAAAGCCGGCAGAACGTGAATTACAGTTACGCCAGTGGATCCAGAGTCTGTTACCTACTTATGAAGCCATCAAATTGCTACTGGAAATTCTGCGTCAAAACAGTCTGTCTGTAGACTGTCTGGCAACAAGCGGAAGTTATCAGCATAACAGTCTTGGACAGAACATTCACCTACTAGGAATTAATGTTTCCCAGAATGCCACTGCACTGCCAGAAGTATCTGCTAATAAATATTTTACCCATATTCGCTTTTTACAGGCATCACAACAACAGGCACGTGGCCAGGTTTTAACCACTGATATACCATTTACTCTGGTCATGTGCAGCTTTGATCCGGTAATCAAATAATGACTGAAAAAATCACCACTGTAATTTGCCCGATATGCGGGAAAAATGTTGACTGGACTCCGTCCAGCCGCTTTCGTCCGTTCTGTTCAGAGCGTTGCAAAATGATTGATCTGGGAGCATGGGCTAGTGAAAATTATAATCTGCCAGCCGATGAAGATCAGCCGCTAAGTGAAGAAATAACACCATCAAAGCATTGATAAACAGCGGCAAATATCACTTATAACCTTACAAATATTCAATTTTATGACTTCCCCTGCTCTTTGTATTAAACAAGCAGTAAAAACCTATGCTAATGGTTTTACTGCTTTAAAAGGTGTCAGCTTTAGCGTCCAGCCCGGTGAATTTTTTGGTTTACTCGGTCCTAACGGTGCCGGCAAAACTACTCTCATTTCCGCAATGGCCGGACTAAGCCGCCTGACTTCCGGACAAATCAGCATTTGTGGTCATGATGTACAACTGGAAGCAAACACTACCCGTAAACTTCTGGGTGTCGTTCCGCAGGAACTGGTTTTCGATCCTTTTTTTAACGTACGTGAAGCACTGAAGTTTCAGTCCGGCTATTTTGGTCTGCGTAATAACGATGACTGGATAGATGAAATTATCGCCGGTCTCGGACTGACAGATAAAGCCGACACAAACACACGTAATCTGTCTGGCGGGATGAAACGCCGCGTTATGGTTGCTCTGGCATTAGTACACCGACCGCCCGTTATCGTACTGGACGAACCCACAGCCGGAGTAGACGTAGAATTACGTCAGAATCTGTGGCAGTTTATTACCCGGCTGAATACAGACGGCCATACCATTATTCTAACCACACATTATCTGGAAGAAGCACAATCATTATGCAATCGCATCGCCATGCTGAAACATGGCGAAATTGTCGCACTGGACAGCACACGCAATTTGCTGGATACCGAAACAGAATTACGGCTGGCATTAACTACAGATCAAACATTACCGGATAATTTACGTCATTATCTGATTAAAGAAGATGATAATAACCATTATCTGCTTAAACTCGCTGACTACAACCAGCTAACAGCCTTATTACAAATTCTGCAGACTCAGAGAATTAACGTTATCAATCTAAATATTCTGGAAAACGATCTGGAAAACGTTTTTCTGCGCCTGACCAGTGACCATGCGAAAGGCACAAAATGAATACAATTGGTTGCTACACCCTTTTTAAAAAAGAAGTATTGCGATTCTGGAAAGTAGGTTTTCAAACTTTATCTGCTCCTATCCTCACCGCCTTGCTGTATCAGCTGATATTTGCTCATGTAATGCAGGGGCGTCCTGATATATTACCGGGAGTCAGTTACAATGTATTTCTGATACCGGGCCTGGCTATGATGTCCATGCTGCAAAATGCTTTTGCCAACTCATCTTCCAGCCTGATTCAGTCACGGATTACCGGTAATCTGATATTTATTCTGTTGCCGCCATTGGGTACCATTGCTTTCTTTTGCGCTTATGTCGGCGCTTCCATCCTGCGCGGACTGATGGTAGGTATTGGAGTCATAGCAGTAACAGCTTTTTTCGGATTAACCATGCCACATCATATTGGCTGGATAATAACATTTGCACTGCTCGGATGTGCCATTATGGGTATGTTTGGCTTACTTGCCGGCATTGTTGCAGAAAAATTTGATCAGCTGGCCGCTTTTCAGAACTTTCTTATCATGCCTTTAACATTTCTGTCCGGTGTATTCTATTCTATCAACAGCCTGCCTGAATTCTGGCGTTCACTCAGCCATTTCAATCCGGTTTTTTATATGATTGACGGCTTCCGTTTTGGTTTTTTCGGCCAGAGTGATTCCTCTCCCTGGCTTGCACTAACAGTAGTCGGCAGCTTTGCTATCGTCCTGTGTTTTCTTGTCTGCGGCATCCTGAAATCAGGCTGGAAATTACGCAATTAGACACAGCAAAACGCTATAATAGCCGCCTTATTAATAACTATTCCGGAGCACGTTATGTTAACACCAGAAGAAGTTAAAACCATGATTGCAAACCTTCTACCTTGTGAATATCTTGAGGTTGAAGGTGATGGTCATCATTTCTTTGCCCGGATTGTATCCAGTGCCTTTAACGGAAAAAACCGGCTGGCACGCCATCGTATGATTAAAGACGGGTTAGCGCAGCAGATTGCCAGTAATGAATTACATGCACTATCCATTACCACTGCCGCCACTCCTGACGAATGGGCTGTCAAACAGCATTAATCCGGCAAACAGACACTATTGCCATAATTGAGAATCCATATGGAAAAATTAAAAATCCGTGCTAACGGCGCATTACACGGTGAAATTGTTATTTCCGGCGCTAAAAATGCCGCTTTACCTTTGTTATGTGCCTCCTTACTGACTCGTGATACCCTGCATCTGGCCAATGTGCCCATGCTTCGTGATGTTAAAACCACCCAAAAACTGTTACAGGGCATGGGAGCACGTGTACTTACAGATAATATTCAGGAATTTGAAATAAACTGTAACAGTATCAATAATACCTGTGCACCATACGATCTGGTTAAAACCATGCGTGCATCTATTCTGGTACTGGGTCCCACACTGGCACACTTTGGTGAGGCTCAGGTCAGCCTACCCGGAGGCTGTGCCATCGGATCGAGACCGGTAGACCAGCACCTCAAAGGGCTTGAAGCCATGGGGGCAGAAATCAGTATTGAGCATGGTTATGTCAAAGCCCGGGCAAAACGTCTGCAAGGTGCACATATTGTTATGGATATGGTTACCGTAACCGGCACAGAAAATCTGTTAATGGCTGCAACACTGGCAAACGGAACGACTATTCTGGAAAATGCTGCCATGGAACCGGAAGTTACCGATCTTGCCGATTGTCTGGTTAAAATGGGTGCCAATATTCAGGGAATAGGTACACCTACTCTTACCATTACCGGTGTAGAAAAGTTACATGGATGCAGTCACCGTGTCGTTCCCGACCGCATAGAAGCCGGAACTTTTTTGTGTGCAGTGGCTATGACCGGCGGCAAAGTCGTTCTTAAACATGCTGCACCTAAAACCATGCAGGCCATTCTGGAAAAGCTGAGTGAAGCCGGTGCAATTATTGAAGCCGGTGACGATTGGATCAGCATCGACATGCAACAGCGTCCCAAAGCTATCGATATCCGCACCCTCCCCTATCCGGCATTTCCTACCGATATGCAAGCACAGTTTATGGTAATGAATAGTATTGCCAGCGGTAACAGTAAAGTAGTAGAAACCATTTTTGAAAACCGTTTTATGCATGTACCCGAACTTAATCGCATGGGTGCCCGGATATCCGCTGAAGGTAATACTGCAATTGTGGAAGGTGTGGAACAATTATCTGGTACAACTGTTATGGCTACCGATTTACGCGCTTCTGCCAGTCTGGTACTTGCCGGTCTGGTAGCCAGTGGTGAAACTACAGTTGAACGTATTTATCATCTTGATCGCGGCTATGAAAATATAGAACAGAAGCTAGGCGGAGTGGGCGCAATTATTGAACGTGTCAGCGACCATTAATCATCAGTAAATCGCAACGACATATCCGCATATATATCCGGATATGTCCTTTTATACATTACAAAGCAATTAAAATTCAATTTGTCATAATTTAAATTCATAAATATATTAAATAATTTAAAAATAAAATTAATTATGCATAATTTTTAATAAAAACAGATATTTACATAATAAAAAAATCATAGTATTTTAAAAAAATATAAATTGTTTGATATAAATCAAATTTTATACCGGTTATACAGAGTATATATACTCTCAGATTATGATACATAAAGCTTTGATTTATAATGATTAAAACTTAAATATCATAATCAGTGCTGATTCTGACTAGTCAGCAAACTTTATTTAAGAATATAAACTTTAATCAAGGAGATTCAGGATTATGGAAACTTTAAACAATTTATACAGACAGCAAAATAATTCCCAGCCAAGAACTGAAATAAACTCTCTGAAATCAGCAGCTTTTGCAGAAAGTCCTAATTCAGCAAACACTAATGGTCTTATTCAGGGTAATGACTGGGTAAAAGACAGGTACGTATTCAGAAACGGCCACGGACAGCATACTATCAGTGATCAGGGATATGATAGTTCTGACTCTTATTGGCAACAACAACGCAATGATATTGTTTTTGAAAATATCAATTCCGCTGAGGCATTATTTAAACGCTCCGGTAATAATCTGATTATCTACACTAATAACTCCAGAGATTCTGTTATCTTAAATGATTATTTTGACTATAATAAAAACAGCCGCGCTTTTAACTTCATTTTCAATGATAAAACGATAACCTACGAAAATCTGAAGAGCGATTATACCTTTAGTGTAAACGGCGATTATAATGACAATATCATTAATGGCTGGCAGGGTAAAGATCTTCTTTATGGAGGTGACGGTAACGATACTCTTAACGGCAATGATGGAGATGATACTCTCTACGGCGAAGCCGGCAATGATATCTTAAATGGTGGTAATGGTAACGACACCCTTTATGGCGGTACCGGTAATGATACGCTGAATGGAGCTGATGGCGACGATATTATCAACGGCGATGATGGAGACGATATTCTCTATGGCGATGCCGGTAATGATCAGCTCAATGGCGGTTACGGCAACGATACCCTGAACGGAGGTAATGGCAACGATATTCTTAATGGTGATGGTGGAGATGATATTCTCTACGGCGATGCCGGTAATGATGTGCTTAATGGCGGTTACGGCAATGATACGATAACTGGCGGCACTGGTTTTGATATTCTCAATGGTGGCTACGGTAACGATATTCTCAATGGCGGCGATTACGAAAAAGATCAGTATATCTTCCAGCGGGGACATGGGCAGGATGTTATCAATGATAAAGGAGATGATTACGCCATTTCTTACTTACAACAAAAGCGCAATGATCTGGTATTTCAGGGTGCCAATTCAGTAAATGCCCTATTTACCCGTGCCGGTAATGATCTGATTATCCGTGCCTACGGCACTACTGATTCCGTTACCTTGCCGGATTATTTTGATCTGAATAAAAGCAGCCGTGCCTTTAACTTTATCTTTGATGATAAAACCATCACTTACGAAAATCTCAAAACCGATTATGGTATTCCATCCAATGGTGATGCCGGTAACAATACCCTTATCGGCTGGGTAGGTAAGGATATTATGAACGGGGGTTATGGTAATGATGTTCTGTGGGGTAGAAATGGTGATGATATCCTGAATGGCGGCGATGGCAATGACGAACTCAACGGAGAAAACGGTGATGATATTCTTAATGGCGACTACGGTTGTGATACATTAAATGGTGGTGCCGGTAATGATATTCTTAATGGCGGAAATTTTGAAAAAGATCGTTACCTGTTCCAAAAAGGGCACGGACAGGACATTATTAACGATATGAGTAAACCTAATCAAACTTCTGCAATTAATGACCTTGTTTTTCAGGGTGCGAAATCTGCGGATGCTGTCTTTACCCGTTCTGGCAATAATCTGGTTATCAGTGCCTATGGCTCAAATGATTCTGTCACCTTAATTGATTATTTTGACTACATATTAGGCAGTGGCGCAAATAGTAAAATAGATAGTACATTAGACAGTCGCGCATTTAATTTTATCTTTGATGATAGAACGATCACTTATGAATATTTCAAAAATAATTACACCTTTACTGCTAATGGCAATGATCAAAATAATATTATTAGAGGCTGGGAAGGCAAAAATATTCTGAATGGTGGTGCCGGCAACGATACATTATATGGTGATGGTAGTAATGATATTCTTATCGGCGGGACGGGTAATGACATACTCTACGGAGGAGGCGGACAAAAAGACATTTTTCAGTTCGAAAAAGGACACGGACAAGACGTTATCTATAACGGATATACTACCGATAATACAGCAAACAGTTATGATCTTATCTTTAAAGTAGCCTATTCAGCAAATGCTGCATTCAGCCGGTATGGAGATAATTTGATTATCCATGCCTATGGTAGTGATGACTCCGTTACTATAATTAATTATTTCAATTGTAGCAATAAACAGGATTTTAATTTTATCTTTGATGATAAAACCATTAATTATCAATATATATTAAATAATTTTCCCCTTACTTTTATAGGTGATAGTCGTAGAAACTACGAAAATGGCTGGGAAGGCAAAAATATTTTGAATGGTGGTGGCGGTAATGATGTTCTATATGGAAATAAACAAGATGATATTTTAAACGGCGATGACGGCGATGACTATTTAAGTGGACAAGACGGTAACGATACGCTTAATGGAGGTGCTGGCAATGATAGATTAAATGGTGGTAATGGTTCAGATATTCTCAATGGTGGTGCCGGCAATGATATTCTTGATGGTGGCCACAATGAAAAAGACACTTATATATTTCAGCGCGGACACGGACAGGATATCATCCAAGAAAGTTATTATAGCAATCAATCTGTAGAGGTGAATGATGTTATATTCGAGGGAGTAAATTTTGCAAATGCAGTATTTACCCGTTCTGATAATAATCTGGTTATCCATGCCTATGGTAGCGATGATTCTGTTACTATAAATAATTATTTTTACAAAAATAGTTATCTTCCTAATAGTAATAGCCATGCTTATAATTTTATTTTTAATGACAAAATAATTACTTATTCCGACCTTGTTAATAACGATTACTCTTTTACTGCTATTGGTGATAATACCAATAACAAAATTGATGGCTGGGATGGTAAAAATATTCTTAGCGGCGGTGGCGGTAATGATTTTCTATATGGGCAAGACAAAGATGATGTTCTGAATGGAGATGATGGCGATGACGAACTCAATGGAGCAGGTGGTGACGATATACTTAATGGCGGTGATGGCGATGACAAATTATATGGAGGAAAAGGTTCTGATGTTCTGATCGGAGGTACAGGCAATGACATCCTAAACGGTGGTTATAATGAAAAAGACACTTACCTGTTTCAGTATGGTCACGGACAGGATATTATCAATGAAGGATACAATGGTAACCAGCCAGTATATGCTAATGACGTTATTTTTGAAGATGCCTATTCTAATGATGCTACTTTTACCCGTTCCGGGAACGATTTAGTCATACACGCTTATCACTCAGATGATTCTGTTACGCTAACTAATTATTTTACTGACGGTTCCAAACGAGCTTTTAATTTTATCTTTACTGATAAAACTATCGATTATGAATATCTTAAAAATAATTACACTTTTACGCCCACAGTGATTACTAATAAAACAATAGTGGGTACCGATAGTAACGATATTCTGAACGGAGGTGTGGGTAATGATACTCTATACGGGCTAAGTGGCAATGATACTCTGAACGGAAATGATGGCAGCGATATCTTATGGGGTGGATACGACAATGATATCCTGAATGGCGGTAACGGCAATGATACCTTATATGGCGATAGTGGTTATGACATACTGAATGGTGGCGCCGGTAATGATATTCTGAATGGAGGTGACAGAGAAAAAGACCGTTATCTGTTTCAACGCGGACACGGACAGGATACTATTAATGATACTGGATACTATAACTACTCAAATGAAGTCGATGATATTGTTTTTGAAGGTGCCAATTTTGCCGATGCAGTTTTTATCCGCTCCGGCAAAGATTTGATTGTTCGGGCTTATGGATCAGAGGATTCTGTTACTCTGACTGATTATTTCACTAACGGTCTAGCTAATGCTTTCAACTTTATTTTTAACGATAAATCCATTGATTATCAATATATCAAAAATAATTTTACTTTTACTGCAGATGGTGATGATACTGATAATACAATTAATGGCTGGAGAGACGGTAAAAATATTCTGAATGGCGGTGCCGGTAATGACATTCTGAACGGAGAAGATAAGGATGATGTCCTGAATGGCGGTGATGGCAACGATAGTTTGTATGGTAACAATGGCATCGACACCCTTAATGGTGGTGCCGGTAATGATTTTCTTGATGGTGGTGATTCCGCAGACCGTTATTTATTTCAGCGTGGACACGGGCAAGACATTATTGATGATAAATTTCTCACCAGCGATGTTAATGAAGTTGTTTTCCAAGGTGCTAAGTTTGCTGATGCCGTATTTACCAGCTCTGGCGAAAATCTGATTATTCATGCCTATGGTTCGAATGATTCTGTTACTATTAATGATTATTTCTATATTGACAGTTATAAACCAGCCAAAGCTTATAAATTCATTTTTGAAGATAGAATTATCACCTATCAAGATTTTCAGAATTATTATACCTATATTACCCATGGTGATAGCAGTAATGACACAATTAATGGCATTAATGGCTGGGAGGGCAAAAACATTATCAGTGGCGGTTATGGTAATGACAAGTTATATGGTCAAAACAAAGATGATATTCTGAATGGTGATGATGGTGATGACACATTACATGGTTGGAGCGGAAATGATATTCTGAATGGCGGTAATGGTGATGATTACCTATACGGAGATGGTGGATTTGATATACTGAATGGCGGTACCGGTAACGATTATCTGGATGGTGGTGATAGAAAAGATCGTTATCTGTTTCAGCGTGGTCACGGACAGGATATTATTGATGATAGGGGGAATGATATATCCAGTGAATATAATGATATTGTTTTTGAGGGAACAAATCTTACCAATGCTGTATTTAGCCGTTCCGGTTATGATCTGATCGTGCGGGCATATGGTACTGATGATTCTGTAACTTTGAGTAGATACTTTGATTCTAGTGCACGAGCCCATTCTTTCAACTTTATATTTGATGATAAAACCATCAGCTATCTAGATATTATTAAAGGAAATTACTTGTCTGCCCAAACCGGTAAATCCGGCTATGGTATAACTTCAAAAAGTTTACTTAACCGTGATTTATTGACCAGAAATTCTACTCCTGTAGCAAATGAAAGTCCGGCTGTAGCCAGTCAGGCTCAGCAACTGGCTTCGGCTATGTCCGGTTTTACCGCCAGACAGGATAGTTCTCTTTCCGGCATGCCAGATCAGATACAACAATTTGTTCAGCAAAATAATTTTGCTGCCTATTGGGGTAATTAAATCATAGATGATTTAATTAAAGCGGCTACCGAATATCATTTCGGTAGCCGTTTTTTATTTATTCAATATTTATTGTGATAATTTTTTTTGAATTATATCTTTATTGGTATTGATAGCTTAGCTGCCATTTAATTAATCTTTTTTTTGCAGATAAAAAATACCTACGATTAATATTTACTAACTTAAAATATTTGAAATTATATAAATAAAAACACATATATAACCGAGGCAGATTTTATTTTAATTTAATTATTTAAAGGCTTTCCGAATAAAATTAATCTAACTAAATCACGTAATCCACCATCTCCGGCAATCTGAACATAGTCAACCGCTGAGGTCTGAACCATACTGTCTGAGCCGGCTGCAATGACAGCGTACGAAACTCGGCCGGCGACAGCCATACCTGTATACGCTGATTATTATCCTCCCGGCGCAACCATAACCTTATTTGTGCACCGATAGCATGTATTTTTTCTACGCATGCACTGGCAATTATATTATCCTGAATATGAGTTAATACCTGTACTTCCTGAGGCCGGATATAAACAGCTACATTCTGACGGGCTTTTTCTCCTGTGGTAATAGGTTCATGATAATGCCCCAGACACAATTGTCCGTGTTCAATACAGGCATCTTCAAATACATTAACCTCACCCAGAAACTCGGTAACAAATACATTTTCAGGATTATCATACAAAGATGAGGCAGCTCCGCTTTGCTCAACTTTTCCCTGATTCATCACTACTATCTGCTCGGCCATTTCCAGCGCCTCTTCCTGATCATGTGTAACCAGTACACTGGTAATCCCCAGCTGATGATGAATTTCCAGCAGCCACTGGCGTAATTCCTTGCGCACCTTGGCATCCAGTGCACCAAACGGCTCATCCAGCAGCAGCAGCTTTGGTCTGGTAGCCAGAGCACGTGCCAGAGCAATACGCTGGCGCTGACCTCCGGATAGTTGCTGCGGATATACTTTAGCCAGCCAGTCAAGCTGCACCAGTTGTAATAATTCATGCACCCGGTCAGCTATTTCTGCTTTATTCGGGCGAATGCGTTTAGGCAGTACCTGTAAACCAAAAGCCACATTATCAAATACGGTCATATGTCTGAATAAGGCATAGTGCTGAAACATAAACCCGACCCGGCGCTCACGCACATGAAGATTACTGACCTCATCATCAGCAAAAAACAGCTCACCCGAATCTGCGCGTTCCAGCCCGGCAATGATGCGTAACAAGGTGGTTTTTCCACAGCCGGACGGACCAAGCAATGCCGTCAGTGAACCGGTTGGTACCTGCAGATTAATATTCTGCAAGGCTTGATAATCACCATAATATTTATTTAACTGTTTAATACGAATACTCATAATCGCTACCCAGCACGGTACTTTACTTATTCAGTCGCTTACTGCAATCTGCTCGCGCCGTGCATCTTTGAACAAACGTGTCTGCCGCCAGTCGAGATATTTCTGTAATACCAGCGTGCATAAAGCCAGCAAGGCCAGTAAACTGGAAACAGCAAATGCCCCTACCATGTTGTATTCGTTATACATCATCTCTACCAGTAAAGGCATTGTATTGGTTTCACCGCGGATATGGCCTGAAACCATGCTGACAGCCCCGAATTCACCCATTGCACGGGCATTAGTCAGAATAATGCCGTAAACCAGAGCCCATTTCAGATTGGGTAATGTGACACGCCAGAACATTTGCCAGCCACTGGCACCCAGTATCAGTGCAGCCTGTTCTTCACTACTTCCCTGAGCCTGCATTAAAGGGATGAGCTCACGCGCCACAAAAGGGAAGGTAACAAACAGAGTCGCCAGCACCATACCCGGTACTGCAAAAATAATCTGTATTCCATGTGTTTCCATCCAGCCACCGAACCAGCTGTTACTACCGAAGAGTAAAACAAACATCAGACCCGCCACGACCGGTGAGACTGCAAATGGCAGATCCAGCAAGGTTGTCCATAACTGTTTACCACGAAATGAAAAATGGGTTAACAACCAGGCCATTGCCACACCCAGTATCACATTCACCGGCACAACAATAACAGTAATCAGCAAGGACAAACGAATAGCTGAGAGTGCCTCTTCATCAGTCAAAGCAGCCAGATACAATTGCCAACCCTTTGCCAGCGCAAAACTGAATACCGATAACAGCGGCAAAAGTAACAGCAAACCCAGACACAGCAGCGTTATGCTTATCAGCAAGTAGCGCAGCCAGCGCGGTTCGGTAAGCAACTCATTGGTTTTAACTGTGCTCATCAGTATCGTCCCTGCATACGCCGGCTCAGACGCCATTGCCATAAATTCAGCATAAACAAAATGGTAAAGGAAATTATTAGCATAAATAATGCGACTGCTGCCGCTGCAGGCAAATCAAACAATTCAAATTTACTGACAATAATCAGCGGCAGAATTTCTGATTTAAATGGCACATTACCGGCAATAAAAATTACGGAACCGTATTCTCCGGTAGCGCGTGCAAAAGCCATACCTGCCCCCATTACCAGTGCCGGTAAAACTTCCGGCAGCAGCACCCTGAATACAATGGTTAATCTGGAAGCACCCAGAATAGCCGCAGCTTCTTCATATTCTCCTGATAATTCTGCCAGCACCGGCTGTACTGCGCGTACGACGAATGGCAGGCTTACCAGCAACAATGCCAGCCAGATACCTGCCGGTGTAAATGCTATCTGCAATCCAAACCGAGTTAATAACGCACCTATCCACCCTGTAGGTGCATATAAGGTAGCCAAAGCCACCCCTGTTACTGCAGTAGGTAAAGCAAACGGCAAATCCACCAATGCATTAACCAGATCCTTACCCCAGAAGTGGTAACGTACCAATACCCATGCCACCAAAGTTCCCAGCAGTACACTGGCCAGCATTGCCAGTAAAGACATTTTCAAAGTCAGCCATACCGCAGCAAGTGTCCTTGGTTCAGAAATAACTTGTATAAAACCATGCCAGCCCAGATCAGTAACAGTCCATACCAGCATCGTAAATGGCAACAGCACCAGTACTGACAGCGATAACACACTTATGCCGAGACTAAGCGAAAAACCGGGCAGTACAGATGGCTGTTTTAAAAACAGCATAACCTTCTCTCCCACAGACCTGGCAGGCACAAACAATACCGGTAGCTGTATCAGAAACACCGGCACACATTGGAAGCATCCTGTTCGGGCTATGTTCCAAGCGCAAAATACCAACCACAACAAGAAAATGATTAATAAGTCAAAAAAACAGAATGTAAAAAACAAATTCCATCATTCTGTTAAATCAGAATCAGCCAACAATATAAAAGGCTGTTCGGGTGATTGAGAAAGAATATATTTTTGTAACCTAAGAAGCTGAGGTTATAACTCTGATCGAATCAGTAGTATTGCCCGTATCATCACCACGTAATATCATGGACTCAGGTTATCAATATAAACACAAGTCTGCAAAAGCGAGAACACAATGCCAACATCACTTCTGGACGAGCGTAAAGATGCGCCCCTGTCGGCAGATATCAAATTCCTGACTGAAGCACTATTTAACGTCCTGCAAAATGAAACCACAGCTACTGTACAAACTGTATTGCGCCAGCTCCTCAGTGGTAATCAGCCACAAACCATCATTCAACAGGTGGTGCCCACTCTGGATTTACAACAACAGCAAGATTTGATTCGCGCATGCAGCCTGTTTGCACAAGTACTGAATATTGCCGAAGATGCCCACCATGAACGGCGGCGACAGGCATATGAAAATGACAGACAGCATCCCGGACGCACCAGTTTTACTCATGTTATCAACCAGATTCAGCAACAGCAGATTAGTGCTGCGCAACTGGAACAGATTTTGCAGCAAACCAGTATCAGTGCAGTGCTAACCGCTCATCCGACTGAAGTACAGCGCCAGTGCATTCTGTGCTTTCAGCGTCATATCCGCACCATTCTCAGTGAATACGACCATTCTGATCATCACTATAACGAACAGCTAAAGCAACAGGCTGAAACTATTCTGCTGGCCTTATGGCAGACTGATGAAACGCGCCATTTCAAAATCAGCGTAAGTGATGAAATTTATAATAGCGTTAACTATTTTCCATTGAGTTTTTTTAAAGCGGTACCAGCTCTTTACCGCAAACTGCAACAGCAGCTCACCAGCGCGTATCCGCAAATAACTCTTCCTGATGTACTCAGTATCGGTGGCTGGGTTGGCGGAGATCGTGACGGTAATCCGTATGTTAATGCAGATACTTTACAGGAAGCTTTCATCTTTCAGGGTGACACTTTGTTAAAGCATTATCATCAATGTCTGGATGAGCTGCACCAGCTGCTGCCGCTTTCTTCTCGTCGCGTTCAGATTGACAGCAGCGTGTATCATATGGCCGAGCAGTCACCAGATACCGCAACGGCTCATAGCGAAGAACCATACCGCCGTGCTCTTACCTATATACAGGCACGCCTGAATGCTACCTCCCGGCAACTGAATATTGCTCCACACAACCAGCATCATGGTCTGCCTCCATATAAACAACCGGCGGAACTTTTGCAGGAGCTTAATAATATAGCCAGCTCTCTACAACAAAATGGCAGTGCCCTGCTCACACAAGGCAAACTGGCGGACCTGATTCGTTCTGTTTCCCTGTTCGGTTTTCATCTGATGTCCATCGACTTGCGTCAGCATGCAGCCAAACATGCCGAAGTTGTAGCCGAGCTGTTTACACACGCCGGTCTTGAAACATTTGAGACATTAAGTGAAGCAGCCAAACAGCGCGTTCTGTTACGTGAATTAAGCACCCAGCGCCCGCTATACAGCCCTTATATTCAGTATAGTCCGCACACCATGCGTGAGCTGGCTATATTCCAGACTGCGGCGAATATTAAAAATAACTATGGTGAAAGCGCTATCAATCAGTGCATTATTTCTAACGCCGAAACCGTTAGCGATATATTGGTGGTAGCGTTATTGCTGAAAGAAACCGGTTTACTCAGCATCAGTAATGAGAAACCGACCAGCCGGATTAATATTGTTCCTCTGTTTGAGACCATTGATGCCTTGCATAATTGCATCAGTATTATGGATAAATTGTTTAATCTGCCCTGGTATCGTGCTTTTTTGCGTAGTCGTGATAACCTGCAGGAAATTATGCTGGGCTACTCCGACAGTAATAAAGACGGTGGTTATGTAACCAGCCAGTGGTCACTTTATCAGGCTGAGTCGAGACTGGTACAACTGTTTGGTCAGCACCATATCCGTCTGCGCCTGTTTCATGGCCGCGGTGGCAGTGTCGGTCGCGGTGGCGGACCCTCATTCGACGCAATCATGGCACAGCCGGCTGGCAGCGTAGCCGGACAAATACGCATTACTGAACAAGGAGAAGTTATTACTGCCAAATATGCTGATCCGACCAATGCAGAACGTAATCTTGAAGCACTCATTGCTGCTACTCTTGAAGCTACTGTTTTACCCATGCACAACAGCGAGCCTGACAGCGAGCTGATGAATGCATTGTCTGCCAGCGCATTCACACATTACCGGCAATTAATTACCTTCCCAGGCTTTATTGATTATTTTCTGCAAACCAGCCCGATTCAGGAAATTGCGAGCCTGAATATTGGCAGCCGCCCCGCCAGCCGGAAAACCCTGGCTAAAATTCAGGACTTACGCGCCATACCATGGGTATTTTCATGGACCCAGAACCGCCTGATGCTGCCGGCCTGGTACGGTTTCGGTAGTGCAGTAGCGGAACTGATTGAACAGGACAGCACCAATCTGCAACGCTTACAGCAGCAGGTTAAAAACAGTCCGTTTTTTCAAACCATGCTTTCCAACATGGATCAAGTCATGGCCAAAGCCGATCTCACTATTGCTGAGGCTTATGTAGATCTTGCCAGTGATCAGCAAGCTGCCAGAACCATTTACACCATGCTTTCTGAAGAGTTTGAACGCAGCCGACAGGCTTTGCTTAATATTTTGCAACGTCAGCATTATCTGAGTGATAACCGCACTCTGGCACGTTCTCTGGCCTTGCGTATTCCCTATCTGAATGCACTTAACTGGTTGCAGATACATCTGCTGCAACAATTACGCCAGCAGCCGGATAATAGTGAGATACTCCAGCTCATCCATCTGACAATTAATGGTATTGCACAAGGGTTGCGTAATACCGGCTAGATATTATCCTGTTTTGCGGACAGTATTTCTATTCTGTCCGCTCATCACCAGTACATATAACTTGAATTTTTCCAATGAAATATTTACTTTTATGTCCAAAATAAAATACTTGGATATTGATATATAAATATATTTAATTTTTATAAAAATCAACTCATTAAAATTAATAAATAAAAGTAATTACAAATCTGTTACAGTCGCTTGAAATCGATATACAACGACCCAATTTAATCAAATAACTTACCCTTTTGCAGAGGAAAAAATATGCAACCGGAAAACAATACCGAAAACGAAACACAGGTTAATGATAATACCGAAACCACAGAACCAATTGTCGCTCCTGAAGCTACCGTAGAAGAGTTACAGGAACGTATTAGCGAACTTGAAGGACAACTCAAAGACGAACAGTTACGTTCACTCGCCAATGAACAAAATCTGCGCAGACGTCATCAGGATGAACTGGAAAGCGCACACAAATTTGCCGGACAGAAATTTGCCAGTGCCATGCTACCAGTTAAAGATTATCTGGAAATGGCTCTGCAAGATCAAAGCGGTAACTTTGACGCACTGAAAATGGGCGTACAAATGACGCTGACCGAATTACAAAAAGCTTTCGATCAGTCTAATATTAAAGAGATCGATCCCAAAGCCGGCGACAAACTTGATCCGCACCGTCATCAGGCCTTGCAAAGTGTAGAAAGTGAACAAGAACCCAATACAGTAGTTTCGGTAATGAAAAAAGGTTATACCCTGTCCGACCGTGTATTACGCCCTGCTATGGTAACCGTAGCTAAAGCTGCTGATACAGAATAAACTGTATTTTCTAAAAACCATCAGACACACTTGTGTTCTGATGGTTTTATATATAACGATTTTATATTTATTCAATAAATTAACATCTATAAAATATTTTTACTTCAGCATCGAGCTCAAAAACTCCTGTGTTCGTGTATGCTGAGGATTAGCAAAAAAGCTGCTGGCTTCACCAGCCTCAACAATCACACCCTTATCCATAAACAACACCTTATCAGCCACCTCACGAGCAAAACCCATTTCATGAGTGACCACAACCATAGTCATTCTGTCTTCAGCTAGTTGCTGCATCGTTTTCAATACTTCGCCGGTTAATTCAGGATCAAGCGCTGAAGTAGGTTCATCAAACAGCATAATTTGCGGCTGCATAGCCAGTGCACGGGCAATAGCAACCCGCTGTTTTTGTCCGCCGGATAATTGAGACGGATAATAATCCTGTTTATTAGCCAGACCAACCTTGCGCAACAACTCCTGTGCCAGCGGAACAATCTCATCACGCTTCATTTTTTTCACAGTTATTGGTGCTTCAATGATATTTTGTAATACGGTCATGTGCGGAAACAGATTGAACTGCTGAAAAACCATACCCATCCGAGTACAGATTTTTTTTATCAGACCTTCAGATACATAATGGGCACGATTGTGGATATTGTTCTGTACCAGAAAATCATTTTCAATGGCAATACTGCCCGCATCTATCTTTTCCAGATAATTCAGACAACGCAATAATGTAGATTTGCCTGAACCGGAAGAACCGATAATGGCAACTACTTCTGAGCGTGCTACCTGAATATCGACGCCTTTGAGTACTTCAGTATTACCAAAAGCCTTATAAATACCGCGGGCATCTATCATTAAATCAGTCGTCGTAGCGTGCATAGCGTTTCTCCATTTTCTGGAAGCCCCAGGTCAGAATTAGGGTCATAATCAGGTAGAATGCAGCCGCCACAAAAAACGGCATCAGATTAAATTCACGCTGTACCAGCTGATAAGTTACCCGCATCACATCCTGTAATGCCAGCACATATACCAGCGATGTATCTTTAACCAGTGTAATCGTTTCATTGCTTAACGGCGGCAGAATTTTTTTCCACATTTGTGGTAAAACAATACGACGCATGGTTTGGCCGTAGCTCATCCCTAATGTCTTTGCTGCTTCATACTGTCCCTTACCTACCCCCTGAATTCCGGCACGGAAAATCTCTGCAAAATAAGCAGCATAGTTAAGCACAAACGCTACTACCGCTGTAGTATATGCCGGCAGTAAAATATTTACTGCCGGTAAAGCAAAGTAAATAAAGAAAATCTGCAACATTAAAGGTGTGCCGCGCATCACCCAGATATAAAAATTAACAATATAATCCAGCGCCCTGATTTCGGAAAGGCGCAATAATGCCAATACCAACCCTAACGGAATAGACAGTAATAGAGTAATGGCAAACAGGCTCAGAGTAATTTTTGCTCCTGTCCAGAGTTCAGGCAGCATATTTAACACATAATTCATGTGTATTCCTTAAAACAACAATAACGCTGCCTGAATAAATTCTATTCAGGCAGCGTTGATTCCAAAGTAAAACAACATTTATTTAATGATGTCTTTACCGAACCATTTCGTAGCAATTTTAGCAGATGTACCGTCTGCTTTCATACTATCCAGAGCCCCTTGAATTTTTTGCTCCAGAGCCTGATCATCTTTACGGAAAGCAACAGCATATTGCTCCGTACCAAAATTATCACCTAATACTTTATATTCATTAGGTTTTTTTGAAACATAATAGCGACCGACTACTTCATCTACAACCAGTGCATCTACACGTTTGGCGGATACATCCATTAATGCTGTCACATTATCTGCATATTTCTTCAATTCTTTGAATGATTTGGCTGTATTCTGATCAGCTTCTACTGCATCAACAGCACTACTGCCATCTTGAACCGCCACAATTTTACCATTCAGATCAGCTTTAGTATTAATTCCGCTATCGGGACGGACAACAATAATCTGATGATTGTCCATATACGGTTTGGATAATAATAATTGCTGCTGCCGCTGTGGAGTAATGGTTAATCCGTTCCACAGCATATCAACACGTTTACTGTTAAGCTCCGATTCTTTGGCACTCCAGTCGATTGGCTTAAGCTCAACATTCAGGCCGGCACGCTTGGCTGCTTCACGAGCCATATCAATATCGAAACCAACCAACTCATTTTTTTCATTACGAAAGCCCATAGGCGGAAAGCTGTCATCCAGCCCCATTACTACCTTTTGACCTGTACTCTCACCGGAGCTGGAAGCAGTACCTGAGGCAGATTCACCACCACAGGCAGCTAACGCCACCGCAACTACAGAACCAAATAAAAAATTACGTATGGCGTTTTGCATATATAAAGTTCCTGATTTAAAGGTATTAGATAATTGTGTCATACACACTATACCGGAATTTTTTAACACTTTCATCTGCCGGCAATCAGGTATTTACTGCAAATACCAGAACACATAGCAAACAAATACCAAGTTATTATTGGTCATTTTATCTCTGATTCAGCATGAACCGTGCTGATACTAACCATGGAGATTCATTGTGATATTATGCGGCAGCCGAATGCAACGCTTGATGGTTCATACGAAAAAACAGTTTACCATCCTCTTCAATACGCCGGATGGGCCATTGATATACTTCACTCAGCAAAGCAGATTGCATAACATCCTGAGGTGTTCCTGAAGCAACTATCTGTCCTTCATTCATTAATACAATAAAATCAGAATGATTTGCTGCCATAGTTAAATCATGGAGTACCATAACAACAGAAAAATCATCGTGATGCTCATGTAAATAATGCATCAGTTGGTGCTGATGACGAATATCCAGATGATTACATGGTTCATCAAGCAGTAGTAATGGTGCATTCTGAAGCAGCGCACGTACTACATTAGCACGCTGCTGTTCACCTCCGGATAAACTGCCTATGCGTTGCTGTGCCAGTGTGCACAAGTCGAAAACATCAAGTAACTGCTGGAGCTTTGCTGCGGGTGCCCGGGCTTTCTTAAACCAACCGCCCTGAGGAGAGCAGCCAAGCTGTACATACTCAACTACCGTAAGCGGCAAATTATATTGTCCGTGCTGACCCACCCATGCAATCTGCCGGCGCTTTAAACTATTGTCAACCGGTTCTCCAAATAATTTGACACCGGCACCATGCAGGCCTAACAGTGCACGCAGTAAAGTTGACTTACCTGCACCATTCGGCCCGATAATACTGATATGCTGATTGGCCGGTAAATCAAGTTGTGGTACCGATAAAATACAACGGCCACGTGGTTGTACATGTACATTGCGAATGGTAAATAAATTTTCCATATCCAGATCCTAGCGACGCAATGGCTGTAAAAACAACCACAGGAAAAATGGTCCGCCAAGTAAAGAAATTACAATACCCACAGGCAAATCAACCGGATAACTCAGCCAGCGCGATACACTGTCTACCAGCAGCAAAAATATTGCTCCCAGCCAGGCAGATAACAGAATAATTTTACGCCGGCTACCGCCACGATTACGGGCAACCACATTCGGTACCATCATACCCAGAAAACCAATAATACCGGCCATTGATACCGCTGCTCCGGTTAATAGAGCTGAGCCTATCACTGCCCATATTCGGGTACTCCCGACAGCAACACCCATACTAATGGCTGTTTCTTCTCCCAGCATCAGAATATCCAGTCGCCTGCCCACTGCCACCAGAACACACAACCCCAGCAGCATTACTACCAGAGCATACCATGGTGAAGTAAAACCAGATTCAGCCAAACTGCCAGCCAGCCAGCTGGTTGCACTGCGTAAAACCATATCATCCGACATAAACAGAATCATGCTTACCAATGCACCACAAAAGGCACTGATAACAAAACCCATCACCAGTAGCCCCAATGTTCCTCCGCCTAGTAGACGATGTACCGTCAGAATCAGAACACATACCAGCAAAGCCCCCAGAAACGCAGCCATTGGTACTGTTACTGCACCCCAGCCACCCGCCAGGACGGCAATAACCCCCAGTGCGGCACCACCGGAAGTACCTATCAGGCTCGGATCCGCCAGCGGATTATCAAATAATGCCTGCAATGCAGCACCAGAAGCGGCCAGTGCGGCACCCACTATCAGCGCGACCAGTACTCGCGGCAGCCGGATACCTAGTGTTATCTCATCCATGGATTGCGGCCATTGCCAGCCACCCATACCCAGTCCCAGACAAAACCAGCTCAACAGTAAACTGAATAATATAGCGGCGATAAACCAAACCAATTTAGGCCAGAACGCACTTTTCACCCTATTGTGATCAGGCGTACCGGCCGTTTGCTGCACTTGCGTCATAATTATTGTGCCAGTTTATAAAGTTTAGGAATAACCTGCGGAGTATTCAGGCCATAACGAAAAATATCATTTGACGGCATAAAATAGATTTTCTTTTGTTTTGCGGCTGGAGAAGCAGCAATTTCCGGTCGTTTAATCAAGCCCTGCACGCCGCCTGTCAGTTTTTGGTTACGTTCGGCAATCAGAATGATATCCGGTTTCGCGGCCAGCCATGCCTCGCGTGACATCGGTTTCATACCTTCAATAGCAGCGGCTGCATTAATACCACCAGCCCGCCTGATGAGTTCATCCGCAGCAGTACCCCGGCCGGAAACATAACGACCATCATAGCTAATCAGATAGCGCTTACCGGTTTTTGGCATCTGTTTCACCTGACTGAGCCAGCGATCTGCCAATGCATTGGCTTCTTTACTCTTACCAATAAGCTGTCCGATCTGGCGAATACCGGCCGCATAGCCATTAATATCATCCTTTGGCGCAACATTCACCGCTTTAACACCTACCCGGTTCAGATTGGCGTAAATACTGGTTGGCTGAGCCATCCACGAACCCAGAACAAGAGTTGGTTTTCTAGCCGCAATCGGTTCCACACTCAGCCCGTGAAACAAGCCGATACTGGGCACATTCTTTAAAGCCGGATTAGTAGAAGCCCTCTCGCGCCCTACTACTTCTTTAGCACTACCCAACTCCACCACAATATCTGCCACATCAGGCGTCAGCGTAACAATACGAGCAGCAAACGCAAATGGAAAAGCAGCGCACATAGCCGCTGCCAACAGTAATTTTTTCATAATCCACCCTTTAATTACTCATATTACAATGGCAGATATCCATATTCCTAGTAATTTATGATTTCACCATAACTACAAAATGCATATCTGCCCCGGCTACTTAGCCTGCTAACAAGCCATCCATCAGCTGATGCCATGATTGCATTTCATCATTACCTTCTTCACGGCGACCAAAAATCTGCACCACAGTTTGACGATTTTTGTCAAAACCTTCTATGCAGGTCACATAACCTTCACTAATCGGACGACGTACCACCCAGGTTTCTACAATATCACTATCACGCAGATGTAAATCAAAGCCTTCTTCCGGTACTTTAGCATCCAGTACATTCAGATAACCATGTGAGCGTACTACATTGTGTAGTTTACCGGTCTGAATCTGCACTAAACCACGATTACCGACAAATACCATAATTTCCAGATTATTTGCCTGAACATACTGCAGAACTTCTTCCCATACACTGCAATCGACCTGCTTAGTGCTGCCTGCCGGTGCATGACGGTAAGACTGCTGGCGGTCAATTTTAAAAGTCTCCAGCAAACCACCAAAATGATGTACATCTTTCAGCTCATTCCAGCGCTCCTGAAAGGCCTGCTCGCGCTCTGGTGACAATGGTTCCGGTATCGTTACATTAATTTCCGGTGCCGGCAGAAATTCCGGTTTGCCACTGGTTGCGAATTCATCAATCAGAGCCTGCCATGCGTCCAGTTTAGTTTCATCACGCATGAAAACTTTTTCAATACTCATGCCGTATTCGTCATAAAACTGAATCGAACGCATGGTTCTTTCACCAATCACCACAGTTGTAGCGATAGCATGATGCCAGTTATGCAGGAAAAAACGTAAATCCAACCCGCCCACATTCAGCGCCAGCCCTGTACGCGCAGTCAGCGTTACATGTTCATAAACACCAACTTTTTCATGTACTGCGGCATCATTACGCACCACACTCAAAACTTCTCCCAGGGTTTCCAGCTTAAGTACCAGATCGCGAATCCGGCTGCCCAGATAAACAGAGTCCGGAGCATCTGCCATTAATGCGCCTTCACTCACACCCAGATCAGCTGCTGCCTGACGCGGAAAGTACATTCCTCCTTCGACAGTTGCCTTTTTATCCAGATATTGTTGCCATAAACTCATGTCTCGTTCCTTTACAAAGTTATTATTGATAGTGATTTAGCAAATAATTCAGCTAATTATTTTAATTTCAGATTTATTTAAAAGGTGTAGCGCAACCCTACATTAAATGTCCGTCCCGGAGCTGAATAGAAATCAGCATTGTCTCTGGTTAACTTAGTCGCATTGCCGTCGCTTTGCCCAGAAGTGCCCGACTGACTGTTTACATTCGGCATCATGTAAGCAATATCTGCCCAGTTCCAGTATTTCTTATTAAAAACATTATTCACACCGGCACGGAAACTCAGATGCTTAGTTGGTTTCCAATAGCCACCCAAATCAACCAGCGCGTAATTTCTGGATGGATTATAGTAACTTGTTCCTTTTGGAACATTTTGAATGTCGCTATCATCTTTTTTCGCCACATAGGTTAAATCAACATTAGCTCCCCACACTTCCTTATCATAGGCAAGACCAAGTTTCACTTTAACCGGCATCACTGAGTTAAGCGGTCTGTCTACGCCTTCCTGGCGAATCGAGCCACGCGAATAGGCTATTGAACCATTTACTTTCCAGTCTGGCGCGAACTTCCAGCGTGCATATGCTTCACCGCCGTAAATATGTGCCTTACTGAAATTCTGTGCCTGCAATACCAGCGTCTGTTTACTGCCCGGACGGCTCCATACAGCATCAGCCGGTAGCTTCACCACATCAGAAATATTTACATAATCAATAAAGTTTTTATAGTGATTATCAAATCCGGCTATACCGTATTCAAAAACATCATTTTTACCGCGTAAACCAAGCTCAAAATTATTTGCAGTTTCCGCTTTTAGATTCGGATTACCCCAGGAACTGTAGTTTCCCGGATTCCATGAAGAAGCCAGCTGCTGAGAAGATGGCGCATTAAAACCACGGGCATACTGAAAATACGGTACCAGCAATGGAGTAATCTGATACGAAATACCCAGACGAGGTGTTAATGCACTTTGATGTTTTTTGCGCAATTCACCGATTTCACCATTGATTCCGGTTACAAAGCCATTGGAATTAGGCTTCATATTATAGTAAGCAGCCGATAAACCTGGACTGACAACCAAATTGCCCCATTGCAGATCTGCATCTATATACGCACTGGCCCGAATAGTAGTGTTATCGGCATTAGGCTTCGATCTGGCATAATATCCTTGCCAGTCACTAGTTAATTCATGGTGCGCAAAACTCAGACCATAGCGCCATTCCTGACTCAGACTACCTGTATCAAAATGCGATGACCAGTCTGTTGTCAATCCCCATACTTTATCTTTATTGGTAAAGTCAAAAACGCAACGATTATTCCGGTCAGGAACCATACTGGTACAACCTTTGACATAGTCACGCTGGGTACTTGAATCTGTTTTAGTCTGTTGCCAGTAAATCTGAGTTTTACCTGATTGAATCAATCCCTCATCACTGTGATAATCATGTCCCAGTGAAAACCGTGTTTTCTTGTTGTCATCTATACCGCGTACATCAGTATAGGTATTATTTACCTGAGACAATGAATCAGTCCACTGATTCCGGCTCAAATATTCAGCAGTAAAATTCAGGGTATTTTTGTCATTAATATCAAATTCGTGCTTAGTAAGAAAATACCGGCTATTGTGATCAACAGGGTCTGATTTAGTACG
Source organism: Snodgrassella alvi wkB2 (assembly GCF_000600005.1). Lineage (NCBI taxonomy): Bacteria > Pseudomonadati > Pseudomonadota > Betaproteobacteria > Neisseriales > Neisseriaceae > Snodgrassella > Snodgrassella alvi. The sequence continues at coordinate 237,158 of NZ_CP007446.1, read as the reverse complement.
CAAAGCCCCTTTGCCGCCAATATTACCCCGGTTATCCACTTCATCACCTTTACGGTAAGTACCCAGTACCATTCCGCGCCAGCGGTCACTTCTCATTGCACCGACACCTGTTACCGCTGTAGATTTATCCACACTGTTATACTGAGTATCAATATAACCACCCTGATCTTTATCCTGCAAAATCTCATCAGGGGTAAGTGTGTGCATAGCAACAACACCGCCCAAACCAAAACCACGGGCATTTTTACTGATATCAACACTACTGAGCGCGGAAACATCCATAAAATTACCACGACCGAAAATCGCATACTGTCCCGTATGCTTCATTTCATTTGCTTCAGGCAACTCAATTCCATCAATGGTCATACCAACCCGGTTACCACTTAAACCACGAATATTGACACTGTCATTACCCTGTCGTGTACCCTGAGTATCCAATACCTCTACACCCGGAACATCTTTTAATGCCGTTTTTAAATCCACCGCACCTTGTTTCTTAATAGTATCTGCCTTGACTTTAGTATCTTTGAATACACTTGGCGTAACACGTTTACCCTCAACATGAATTGTTGGCAAATGAGCTTCGCCTTCGGCATAAACTACTGCAGGAAAGCCGATATAAGCTACAGCCAGCGCAATAATCTTGGGTGAGCGGCGCATATTAAGTTAACCCCTTTTGACACAAATTAATATAAAGATGCCGCATTGTAATCAATAATGATTCTTTTATACAAGTGAAAATAGGAATTATTCTTATTAATTTTAAGTCATATTTTTCTAATACTGCTCAGCTGCTTTTTACAGTATTCTTATAAATGACAGTAAGCATAAATATGTTTTAAATCCGGACAGATCGGCCTTGCAAAAATATAATTTTTTATTAATATAAAAACATTACTTTCTCATAATTATTCAAAATTACCTTTGTATGAAATTATACAAACTTTGATTTAGGTTATTTTATATTCTGAATTTATCTTTCAGAGTAATAAAAAATTTATTTTATCAATTATATTATCAAAATAAAATTTGCTAATTTCTATATAATAAGTATCTCTCATCACCGCTTACTGTCGGTTTATCACTGTCTAATTCAGATTATTATTTTTTTAACATTCTAAATGTATCAATGAGAACCAGACAAATACAAAATACTTCCTGAAACAATCATCATAATTAAAATTACACATCCAGATTACAAAACACAGCAGCCTGCTACCAGAACTTAATCAGGCTATATTACAATTATTCCATTATTTATATTGATTATCACAGACAGCCATGCAACTTGATCGTACTCTTCAGTATCAGATTCTTACCGAACTTACCGATTGTTTTCCGAATCCCTCATCGCAGGAATTTTTTGACCAGTTAGTAACACAATATAGCCTTGATCATGTACTGGGCAATCTTATCTATCTGGACGGACACGGATTAATTCGGTTAAAAATCGATCAGGGATTTAATTATAAAGAAATTCTCTGGACACTAACCGAACCAACCGTAAAGGCATTTGATTTTCTGGCAGACGATGGTGGTTTAGCAGCTATTCTGCAGGCCGAAACAGAAAAACCGAATAATAAATAGGCAAATTCCTAACTTGGTCAGAAAATTTAATAAAAATGAGACATTAAAGTATATAAAATCATTTGTTTTTATGTATTCTAATGGTAGAAATGTATTTAGTTTGGTAAATTAAAGATTCTGAATTATTGTTAACTGATTCATATTGCTTTTTTCTGTAAGATTACGCAAGAAAGTAATATAGCAGGTGATTATCTTGCATAAAAGTACAAACCTTCATATCTTTTCGCTCAAAGAGAAAATCTATCTTTTTTTTTCATCATTTTATTACCACTTATTAGCATTCGCCTAAGCATTTACTATTATCCCTCCTCATCACAAATCCAGAGCATCAATCAGGAAATCTTTCAGCTTTCATTACAACAGCAAGAGTTACTACAGCAGCCTGAAAGTTATGAGAATAACTGCAAGCGTCAGCAAATAAAGCAAGAAATTAAAAAGCATAATTTCGCACTTACATATGCCAAACCACTCGCTACAGGCGGCATAGTTAGCGGTATTATGTGTCTTTTTTCCGGAGTAGTTGCTTTATTCCTGATTCAGCATTTGGGCAGAAAAGCAGATAAATCATTAAAACAATTGCGCATTAATTTTACTCGTGCGTCGCATATGATACAGGCAATTTTGCTGATATTGCCCATCAGTCTTATTCTGTCTTTTTTATTCGTTTTCATAATACTTACTGATGGTACAAGACCGGAGAAGGCAATCATCCCTCTGTTTGTTGTAGCAGGATTATGCTTTTTCTATTTACACAGATATAACAAACAGGATAATACAGGAACAGCCAGAGTAAGCGGTGTGCTGATCACGACTGAAACCAATCCGGAATTATGGAAATTAATTAGGGAAATTGTACAAAAGCTTGGGTTAAACGCTATGCCAAACCATATTGTACTTTGCATAGGAAATGGCTTCAGGGTAAGTAATAAAGCAGTTCGTCTGTATCCGGACAGAATAGTATTAACAGGAAATACTTTATATCTGGACAGTACTTATATTAATTATTTAACCTTAGCAGAATTATCCAGCATAATTGCGCAGAGATTAAGTCATATTGCCAGTAATGATTTAAATGTATCTGCAAATTTTAATCGTCAGATTGATAAGTTAACTGAAACAGCTAATTTTTTATACCAGAATTATTTATCCTATTCTTTATTCGAAAATTATTTATTCTACCCTCCATATTTGCTAGCCAAATATTTTTATTGTTCGTTCAATAAAGCAATTCATTGGTGGTATCGTTCCACAGAAGCTATGGCGGATTTAAATGTTTTAAAAGTTACCCATAAAGAGCAATTTGCTTTAGCCTTAAGTAAAATGCATCTTTTGCAAACACGAATTAATCAGGCATTGGAAAATTATTACTATAAAACACATATAAACTTTCTGCCTTTAGATTATGTTACACACTATGTAGAACACTCAGAAACACCATCGCTTAGCAAACTTCTAAAAAAATCACCTTCTGTTTATGCCCGGCACCCGACTTTAGCTCAACGACTGTCTTACATTAAATATGGCGAATTAAACCGTTTGAGTGGTTTGCTCATCAACATTAGTCCAACCACGCTTCTGAAAGATTTATTTAGTAAAGAACTAAACATCCTGCAATCAGATTATCAAAATGATATACAGGAAACAGCAGAAACTAAATTAAATTATCTGAAACATATCAGTAGTCAACATCAGGAAACCATTACCTTAAAACAGGGCGGAATAATCAGATCGTTTCTGCGATCCCTGCTGGCTGGTCTGTTTATCTTAATAACATATGCTTGTATTACAACTGATAAAGCATATGATTCAGAGTGGCTGATAGGTGTCATTATCCTCTCAATGATTAGTGCTTTTTGCTTATTCAGATGCTACAAAATGTATAAAAGCATTGGTTCAGCACTACTTACCATGAAGCCACGCGGATTAATTCTTCCCTGCTTTGATAAAGCTATTCCATGGAAGCAAATAGACTCTTTTGAGATAACTGGCCAAATGTACAAAAAGCTAACTCTTTATCTCAATCCAGCATTCAAACCGGGAGAATTCAAACCATGTTACGCAAAAATAAAATATAACAAACGAAATAATCATATCCAGATAACTGCATATGAAATCAGAGGCAAAATAAAGTTACCGGATTGTGAGTCTTTAATATCAGACTACATAACAGTTGCTCATGCCCGAATAGAGCTGCAGTTATTTATGCAAAGCCAAAATAATCAATAGATTATGATTAAATTCATTATCATTCCTATTATTCTGCTTCTTCAGATGGCCGGCTATATGTTTCTGTTTTATGAAAATAAACATGGACATGCTGATTTTCCTATTGAATGGGTCATATTTAACATTTTGGGAATTTTTAACCTGATTATATTGGTACTGTCTTATTTTCTTTTTTTTAATTCTGAAAATAAAATTTCTTTTTGGTGGATTCCTGTAACAATAGCTGTAATTACTATTATCAAACTGATTATTCAATATATAAGAATGGCTTTGGGTGAATTCTAAATTTATTAGCACAAAACGAGACAGGGAAAAGAGAAAAATTTATCTTTTGCAATAATAGAAAGAGAAGGAGGTAATATAACCGATATAAAATCTTTTATTAATTATTTAACTTTAGCAGCATAATCGCACATAAATTAAATAACATTGCCAGAAATCATTTAAATGCATAAGCAAGTTTTAATCATCAAATTGATAAGTTAATTGAAACAATTGATTTATTTAAAAATTATTTATTTTATCGAATATATCTGCCATCTAAATATTTTTTATCATTCATTTAACTGGACAATTTATCAATGGAATCGTTCCAAAGAGTTTATGGCAGATTTAGATGCTTTAAAAATGATTCCTAAATAGCACTTTACCTTAGACGTATCTTTTGCAGGAGCCAATTATTCAGGCATTGGAAAATTATTATTACAAAACAGATATAAATTATCTGACTTAGATTATGTTACATATTATGTAAGAAAGTCAGAAACACTGTAACTTAGCAAACTACTTAAATAATCACCTTCTGTTTACAACCGATACCCGAATTTAGCTCAACGGCTGTCTAGTATTAAATATTACCAGCCTAAATCATTGAATATTTTACTCATTAGCATTACTGCAACCAGGCTTCCGGAAGATCCGTTTAATAAGGAATTAAGCATTCGGTAATCGAATTACCAAAACGATGTACAGGAATTAGTAGAAATTAATTTAGATTATCAAAAAAGCATCATTAATGATCATCAGGAACTCATTATCCTAAAACAGGGCGGAATTATCAGATTATTTATGCGATCCCTGCTGGCAGATCCGTTTATCTTAACAATATATGCTTGTATTACAACTGATAAAGCACATGATTCAGAGTGGCTGATAAGTGTCATTATCTTCTCAATGATCAGTGCTTTTAGCTTAGTCAGATGTTACAGAATGTATAACCCATTGGTTCAGCACTACTCACCATGAAGCCTCGGGGATTGATTCTTCTCTGTTTTGATAAAGCCATTGTATGGGAGCAAATAAACTCTTTTGAGATAACTGGCAAAATGTACAAAAAGCTAAATCTTTATCTCAATCCAACATTCAAACCGGGAGAATTCAAACCATGTTACGCAAAAATATAATATGACAAAAAATAATCAGTAGATAAATTACGACTGATAATAATCAATAAAATTTTTACCAATATTTAAGTAATTTCTTTATGAATAAATTTTAAAATTAGCGAATTTTAGTATATTAAATATGTTCAAAGTCCTGCATTCTTTACTTTATCAGAGTTTTTAATTTGTATATCAGTGTATGTATATGCAACAATCAATTTCGGTTCTAGGAAATAATTTGAATAATAGTACAACCCAAACGACTCAATACAAGCCCAACAAAGAGCCAATTTAGTTCAATTGTATTTGTATTATATTATTGTTAAAATAAATTAACTTAAAATATCTTTTGATATTTAATCAAAAAAATATCAAAATTTAAAGAGTTATAAGTTAACAACTTTAAAGACAAAAGCATATTTATATATTTATTTTAAGAGAGGATCTATTTTTAGTTCAACAACTATCTTAATATCAGTACAGGAACAATATAGCTTATGCAGTTAACCTATCAATATCAGTGAAACAGCTTTCTCTAAGCAATCTATTTAATAATGAATCAGCACATTTACATCAAATTGATACACGGAAAGTAATAAAAATGAACCAGCGTGAACCAAACCATCATGTGAATTATGATCATAATCAAGAAACCATTACCATAATACAAGGCGGATATATTCGATTATTTTTTCGCGCATTAATAGCAATCTTTTTCATTATTATGACATATTTGATAATAAGATTTGGTCATAAAATGGATTATGGAAGTAAAATATCTTCAGTTCTGATAAGTATTTATTTTTCATCTAGATGTTACAAATTGTATAAATGTATAGGTTCTGCACTACTTACCATGACGCCGCAAGGATTAGTTCTTCCTTGTTTTGATGAAGTTATTCCCTGGGAACAAATAACCTCATATCAGATAATTAAAAACATGCATATCAAGCTAAAAATTTGTCTTAATCCTGCATTTAAATTAGGGCAACCTAAATTTTGCGGCGCAGAAATAGACTATTATTGTAATAAAAAAGAAAATCGTATTGAGATAACTGCATATGAAATCAAAGGAAAAATACAGTTATCCGACTGTATTCAACTGATATCAAAATATAAAACACTTTCCGAAGCAAAAGTTTGAATACTAAAATCTACACTTAATAAAATAGTTTATACATCAACTAAAGCAGATAACAATCAGAAAAATTTCAAAGGATATCTAAATAAATTTTCTTATGAATAAATATTTAGATATAAAAATTTTCACTACTATTGTAGTTAAATTTCAACTCTCTATCAGTAAACTGCATGCTATAAAGCTAACATGCAGTTTACTAGCTACATTTTCTGATTATATGATTTTAAAAAATTTAGTTATTTAATGAATATAAAAACAAAGTATAAGATGTAATCTTACCAGAACACTTACCATTGATAATTAAATGTAGTCTCTACCATCCGCCCGCTACAATAACGGCAGGTAAACTTTCCGCTCAAGAAGCAACATATTTTTTATCAGCCTTAATTCTATTTCAGACATAAATTTGAATAATAAAATAAAAATTTGATCTCTGAATAATACCCAATATTCTATCTAGAGAATATTTATTCAATATATATTTATTGAAAACAACTGTATACTATAGTTGTCAGTACATCTTATAGCTGGTTCAATATTTTTTCTGCTAGTTGTCTGACTTTCTTTTAACCTTTACCGGTTAATTTATCCGGGGTGCCGCTGGCTGAGATTACACCCGTAGAACCTGATGCGGTTAGTACCGCCGAAGGGAGTATAAAACACGCTTTTTTCGAATAATAAGTCTGTTTTGTTACTCCTTAATATATTATTTATTAAAGGAGCTTTTATGCCATCATTTCAATCACTCACAGAAGCCTGTCAGGATGAATGGAACCGTTATATTCAGCATGATTTTATCCGCCAGCTAGGTAAAGGAATACTGGATAAATCGTGTTTTCAGCATTATTTAAAACAGGATTATCTTTTTTTAATTCAGTTTGCGCGTGCATGGGGACTCGCGGTTTATAAAAGCCATGATGTATTTGAAATACGCAAGGCATTAGCAGGTCTCAAGGCTATTATGGATACTGAGCTGGAATTACATATACAGTATTGTAAGGAATGGGGTATCAGTGAACAGGAGCTTAGTACTCTGCCCGAAGCCAAAGCAAATATTGCATATTCACGCTATATACTCGATGCCGGACAACAAGGGGAATTACTGGATTTACATATTGCACTAGCACCATGCTTAATCGGATATGGAATTATTCCCTGCTGGCTTAAAGATCAGCCATGGTATCAAACAATTAATAACCCTTATCAAAGCTGGGTAGAAATGTACGCAAATGATGAATTTCAGATTGCCATGCAGGAAGAAATTGACTGGATTAATCAGCGTTTAGCCGATATTGATTCACAGCGCTTTCAGCAACTGAGCAAAATTTTTACTAAAGCGACGCAATTAGAAGCTGATTTCTGGCAAATGGGACTGGATAAAAGCTACTAACTAAATATTTTATATGCATGACTTTCCCGTCAAGATAACTGATGGGAAAGTTTAATAATATTCATATAGAATATTATTTCTATTAAAATAAATTTAAATTTTAAAACAACACTAGAAATTGTATGATTGTTTATTCTTTATAAAAATTGTTTATTTAAAACTCTGCTTCAACATTTATATTAATTAGATTTCCAATTAATCAAAACGCGGTACATCTGAAATTGAAATTTTCTGCTTTGTAATATTCCGGACAAAATTAATCAATAATGGGGCGGAATTTCATTAGCCGGATTAAATGGTTCGTTACCATTTTCTATCTTGTCTGGCAGACGCTGGTACAGCAGACGCAGTTGTGCCTGCTGTAAATCCAGAGTTTGCTGAATTCGTGCTATGGTATCACTCAGACTCTGGATAGTTTCCGCCTGTAGCGCACTTTCAATTTCCAGCTCTTCGATTCGGTGTTGTAATACTTCCAGGATTTCAGGCATGTTGTTATCCATTGTTTGATTATTTAATCTTTACCGGCAAAGATAATCTGATTTTGATTATTTGTAATAAAAAAACCTGAGCAATAAACTGCTCAGGTTTTTCAAACCAGTAAGAAATAATTATTTCAGTTTGGTTTCTTTGTACAGTACATGTTTACGCACTACCGGATCGAATTTTTTGATTTCAAATTTACCGGACATGGTACGTTTATTTTTGGTAGTGGTATAGAAATGACCAGTACCAGCAGAAGATTCCAGTTTAATTTTGTCGCGCATTGCTCTATCCTTAAATCACAATATGATTAAGCTTCACCGCGAGCGCGCAGGTCGGCCAATACTACATCAATACCTACCTTGTCGATTGTACGCAAGGCGGCGTTAGAAACGCGCAGGCGTACCCAACGGTTTTCACTTTCAACCCAGAAACGACGTGATTGCAGATTAGGCAAGAAACGGCGTTTGGTTTTATTGTTGGCGTGTGACACGTTGTTGCCACTCATCGGGCGCTTACCGGTCACTTTACATACACGTGCCATGGTTAACTCCAAACTTCTAATAATTTTGTAAAACGCGATTTATACCATGAAAAGCGGAATCTATTCAAGGGTTAAATCATTTTGTATGACATGAACAGCTGAAAATGTTGCTGTTGAATCAGGCAAACTGTAGTAAGTACAGATTTGATACCGACTGATTACCGGTTCAGGTTACTGCCTGAACTGTATTTTCAGTAAGCTGCTTATGCCGTCAGACGGATGGCAGAGTAATACTGCCATCCGGATTTCAGACAATTACCGCACTGTGGTTGTGGTAGTAGTTGTCGTGGTAACGCTAGTGTTTTCTGCAGGTGTGACCGTTTGCTGATTCAGTCCGCCACCCAGTGCTTTATAAAGATCGGCACGGTTTTCCAGCAGAGTCTGCTGTGTATTGAGTAGTGCCTGCTGTGCAGCATAACTGTCACGTTCTGCATCCAGCTGTTCCAGTGAGCTGGCTATGCCGTGTTTATACCGTAACTGCGTGAGCTTGTAGCGATTAGTTTGTGCCTGTTCACCACGTGATTTTGCCTCATACTGCTTTTTAAGGGAATCACGCGCCACCAGTGCATCGGCCACATCACGGAAAGCAGCCTGTACAGTTTGCTCATACTGGGCTACAGCAATGTTTTTACGCGCTGTTGCCAGATCCAGATTACCTTTGTTTTGCCCCCATGTGAAAATCGGCAGGGTAATCTGTGGCGTAAAGCTCCATGTACGGTTCGGACCATTGAAGAGATGACCAATATCGTTGCTGCCGGAGCCAATACTGCCGGTCAGGCTGATGCGCGGGAAAAATGCTGCCCGTGCCGCACCGATGTTGGCATTAGCAGATTTAAGCGCAAACTCAGCTGCACGTACATCCGGCCGCTGATACAAGATGGTCGACGGCAAGCCGGCCGGCAGCTCCACATTCACAAACTGGCGGCTCAGTGGTGCTGCTGCCGGTAAATCGTCCGGCAATGGTTTACCCACCAGCAAAGTTAAGGCATTGTGCGCCTGTTCACGCGCCTGTTTAGCCGCAGCATAATCGGCACGGGCTGTTTCGATTTGTGCTTCTGCTACATCTACCTGTACCTGTGAAATTACACCAGATCTGAATTGCAGATCAGTCAGACGCTTGCTTTCTTCACGTGATTTTAATACACGGCTGGATAAGTCCATTTGTGCCTGAGCAATACGCTCAGCAAAGTAGGCTTTGGCCACGCTGGCAATCAGGCTGATCTGGGTAGAATCGCGCACCTGCTTTTGCTGGAAATACTGATTCAGAGCCGCATCAGACAGGCTTTTAACCCGTCCGAATAAATCCAGCTCAAATGCGGTTACACCTAAACCGACATTATATGATTCTGCAATATAGCTGGTTTGCTGACCCGTAGCATCACGCATAGCGCTTAAGTCCTGCGCAACACGCGAACGTCCGCCATTACCTGTCGCACCTAATGCAGGCAGGCGGTCTGCGCGCTGAATAGCATACTGAGCCCGAACCGCTTCCACGTTTAATGCGGCCACACGCAAATCACGGTTATTAATTAAAGCCAGATTGATAATCTGTTTCAAACGCTCATCAGCGAAGTAGTCCTGCCAGCCGAGATTGGCGGCAGCCACAGAACCGGTATACCGGTCATTGGCTGCTGCATCTGGAAAGGTTTCTGCCAGCTCTACTTTCGGCTGATGATAGCGGGGTGCCATCGAACAGGCAGACACTACTCCGGCAACTAATACAGCCAGCAGAGTAGGTTTCACTATGTGTTTCATGCTTTATCCTCTTTGTCTGTCTGGTTGGCAGACTGCACACTGACACAGCCATCACTGTTTACTGTCATCGGCAGATTTTTGTCATTGTCAGGAGTACCGCCATTTTTGTCGTTCTTTTTCCTGCTGAACAGACTGCGTACAGTTGAATAGAATACAGGTACAAAGAACAGAGCCAGACAGGTACCCACTAACATTCCCCACAATACGCTGGTACCAATGGCTCGCTGACTCGCAGAAGAGGCACCACTGGCAAAGTACAGAGGCACTACACCCATAATGAACGCAATGGATGTCATCAGAATCGGACGGAAACGCAGGTGAGCGGCAGCCAGTGCAGCTTCAAGCGGACTTTTACCCTGCTCTTGCAACTCCTTGGCAAACTCCACAATCAGAATGGCGTTTTTAGCACTCAGACCAATTACGGTAATTAACCCCACCTGAAAATAAACGTCGTTCTCCATACCGCGCATCCATGTACCCAGCACGACACCAAGCAGACCCAGCGGTACTACCAGCATTACGGATAATGGAATTGTCCAGCTTTCATATAGTGCGGCCAGACACAGGAATACAGCCAGCAGTGAGAACATATAGAGGATGGTAGACTGGTTACCCGCATCTTTTTCCTCTTTAGACAGACCTGTCCACTCATAACCAAAACCATCCGGCAGCTTGCTGGCAATTTTTTCCATTTCATTCATGGCATCACCAGTACTGTATCCCGGAGCAGCATTACCGGTAATCGCCATAGCGGTATAGCCATTGTAGCGGACAGTTTGTGCCGGGCCGGTAATCCAGCGTGTCTTCATGATGCCGGATAATGGTACTGGCTGTCCCTGTGCATTATTAACGGTAAGCTTGCTCAGGTCTTCAGGTGTCATACGGGAAGCCACATCTGCCTGTACAATTACGCGCTGCATACGTCCTTTATTCGGGAAGTCGTTAACGTAGTTGGAACCTAGAGCAGTACTTAATACAGTTGAAATATCACCGAATGACACGCCTTGTGCATTAGCAGCATCGCGGTCGATATCAATCTGCAATTGCGGTTCATCTTCCATACCGTCCGGACGTACCTGTGTCAGCACTTTACTTTCACGCGCCATACCCAGCAGCTGATTACGCGCGGCCAGTAACGCCTCATGACCTTTACCGCCACGGTCTTGCAGCCGGAAGCTAAAGCCGGTACTGGTACCCAGCTCAGGAATGGATGGCGGTACCAGAGCAAAGATATAACCATCACGTACTGAACCCATCATAGCACCGGTAATACGGTTAGCCAGTGAATTGGCGCTGTGTTCCGCACCGCTGCGTTCTGACCAGTCTTTCAATACAAGGAAGCTCAGACCAACGTTCTGCCCCTGACCGGTCATACTGAAGCCCAGTACGGATACCATGTTTTTCACTTCAGGCTGATGAAGAGTGAATTCTTCCATCTTCTTGAAAGTATCCAGTGTACGATGCTGAGTCGCACCCGGCGGCAACTGAATCAAAGCAATGGAATAACCCTGATCTTCCTCCGGCAGGAATGAAGTCGGCAGACGTACCATTACTAATAACGCACAGGCTGTGATAGCAGCATAGATGATGAACATACGTACGCTGCGATGCAGTACATAAGCCACTTTGGATTCGTATTTTTTGGCACCGCTGGTAAATTTGCGGTTAAACCAGCCATAAAAACCCTTTTTCTCCGCTTCATGTTCGTTAACTGGTTTAAGCAAAGTAGCACACAAGGCCGGTGTCAGCGACAATGCCAGAAAAGCAGAGAAGAAAATGGCTACCGACATCACAATAGAGAACTGACGGTAAATATTACCAGTAGAACCGGAGAAGAACGCCATCGGGATAAATACGGTAATCAGTACCACTGTAATACCGACTACAGCGCCGGAAATCTGCCCCATAGCCTTTTCTGTAGCAGGCTTTGGCGGCAAATGTTCATCGGCCATGATACGTTCTACGTTTTCCACCACCACAATGGCATCATCGACCACAATACCGATTACCAGTACCATGGCAAACATGGTCAGTACGTTAATCGACAGACCGGCAAAGTACATGATGGTAAAAGCACCCAGCAAAGCAATCGGTACCACAATCGTCGGAATCAGGGTATAGCGAATGTTTTGCAGGAATACCAGCATAACAAGGAATACCAGTACAATCGCTTCTACCAGAGTATGTACCACTTTTTCAATGGAAATACTAACGAAAGTGGAGCTGTCATATGGTGCAGACCAGCTCATACCGGCAGGGAAATATTTTTGCAAATCAGCCAGCTTGGCCTTAACTGCATTGGCTGTAGCCAGTGCATTACCTTTAGTCGTCAGCTGAATACCTGCACCCACCACGTCTTTACCATTCAAACGGGCACCAGTAGAGTAATCCTGTTTACCCAGCTCTACACGAGCAACATCTTTCAGACGTACCAGTGAACCATCGGTATTGGCTTTAACAATAATATTTTCAAACTGTTCAACTGTTTTCAGCTGACCTGGGACAATGATAGTCGCTGTAGTCTGAATATTATCAGGTGAAGGCAAAGCACCCAGACTACCTGCAGAAATCTGCTGGTTCTGTGCAGCTACTGCGGCATTAACTGCTGCCGGGGTCAGATTAACACTGCGCAGCTTGTCTGAATCCAGCCAGACACGAATGGCGCGTTCAGAACTGAACACCATTACATTACCTACACCGTCAATACGCTGTAATTCCGGCTGAATGTTACGTACCACATAGTCTGCCATATCTGCCGGGGTCAGATTAGGACTATCACTGGTATACATGGTTACCATCAGGAAGTTACTCCGTGATTTAGCAATCTGTACACCAGTCTGTTTGACCATAGCCGGCAAACGCGGTTCTGCTCGTGAAAGCGCATTCTGCACATTCATCTGTGCAATATCATCATCGGTACCCGGGTAGAAGGTCAGGGTTAATGTACCCGTACCGTTGGATAACGATTTTGCTTCCATGTATTCCAGGTTTTCCAGACCGTTCATTTCACGTTCGATACGTGACAATACAGTATCTTCAATGGTCTGGGCATCAGCACCCGGATAGGAAATAGTCAGGCTGATGGAGGGTGGAGCTACTGTCGGATACTGGGCAACAGGCAGCTTGGTAATACACACTATACCGGCAATGATGATGAACAGCGCCACCACCCATGCAAAAATCGGTCGGTTAATAAAAAATCGTGACATATTACAGATTCCTTACTGAGCCTGAGAGGCAGATGCCGCAGAAGCTTTAGGTGCAGATGCAGAAGCTGCCTTAGCCTGAGGCGCAGGCGCACCATTAGCAGGTGCAGGTTTCCACGGCTGAGTCTGTACTTTCTTCGCACCGGTTAACTGTACCAGTGCCAGACCATCCATTGCTACTTTATCGCCAGTACGCAGACCTCCGCTGATTACCCAGTTTGTGCCCTTTTGCTGTACTACGGTTACATTGCGTACAGCCAGACTGCCATCAGCATTAACCACCGTAACCGTATCACCACTGGCACCACGGGTTACTGCCTGCTGTGGCAAAACGATGGCATTCTGAATTTCAGCCTGTGGAATCTCTACACGTACAAACTGTCCGGGCAGCAACATATCATCATCATTCGGAATTTCAGCACGTACTTTAACTTCACCGGTACCTTCATCTACAGTCATATCTGTAAACAGTAAACGACCTTTTTGCGGATATTCACTACCGTCATCAAGCTTGATGGCCACTTCGACGGCACCATTGATGGTTTTCATCTTACCGGTAGCAATATCCTGACGGATCTTCATTGCCTGTGCGGCAGTCTGGGTCAGGTCAACATATAAAGTATGTGTTTGCTGAATCAGCGCCAGCTGAGTAACATCATTCTGGCCGACCAAAGCGCCTTCAGTTACCAGCGCCTTACCAATACGGCCTGAAATCGGAGCACGTACATAGGCATAACCAACGTTAATCTGTGCGCTTTTAATTGCAGCCTGTGCGCTGTCAATCTGTGCATGCGCCAGACGCTGTTGTGCGATTGCCTGATCAAATTCCTGTTTACTGATTGCGTTAGCTGCAACCAGCGGACGATAACGGACAATATCGGCATCAGCCTTCGCCGCATTAGCCTGTGCGGTTGCCAGACTGGCACGTGCCGATTGCAAAGAAGCTACATAAGGCGCATTGTCGATCTGAAACAGTGGTTGGCCTTCTTTAACATAAGTACCTTCTGTAAACAGACGTTTCAGCAAAATACCAGCTACACGGGCACGTACTTGTGACTCGCGAATCGGCTTCAGACGACCAGTCAGCTCGGTATCTACAGTCACCGTTTCCGGATGTACAGTCAGTACACTGACCATTGGTGCGGGTGGTGCTGATGCTTTATCGCCTTTGCCACATGCAGCTAATGCCAGCGCACTTGCCAGTACTATCGCACTGATGCGCCATTTATCTGCTTTTCGATTCGTTCCCATATTCACCTCAATATGTGCATATATACTTTAAAAATTAAATAACTTTTTACTATGCTGTGCTAAAAATATGACAAAAATAGCGCTGGTGCCAACACTTAGGGCTGCCGAAATCTAAATATCAGGCAGCCAGCAATGCGACAACAGACGATTAAATAAGAATAACTTTACGCTGCGCATTATACATGCAACAATGTATGTATACCAGATGCAATAATTTAATACTTAAGTTATTTTAATCAAAAAATCTTGTGCTAATCTGAATTAAATACAGATTTGCCTAATTTAATTTACAGATAAACGGAAATTTATTATGCGCAAGACCAAAGAAGAAGCCCTGCAAACCAAAGAGGCTCTCATGGCTGCTGCACTGGATATATTTTACCGGCGCGGTGTCAGCCGTGCTTCACTGCAAGAAATTGCCAGCGCAGCCGGCGTGACTCGCGGTGCTTTATACTGGCATTTTAAAAATAAGGAAGACTTATTCGATGCGTTATTCCAACAGGTTTTCAGTAAACTGAGCAGCCAATTGCAGCATGACATTGACACCAGTTCTCCTGATGCATTGAACAATCTGATGCAGGCGCTGAAACACATGTTTCAGCGTATGGCTAGTGATAATAATTATCGTAAATTCTGTCATATCTTGCATTTGAATTGTGAGCACACCGCTGACAACCATGCGATTGTGGCTTTGTTGCAAAAATACCAAAATTTATGGTGGCAAAACCTGTGTGCTGTATTTCATATGTGCTGTCAGCAGCATATTTTGCCGGCAAATATCAATATCCAGCAGGCCGCCCTGTATTTTCAGGCTCTGTTTATGGGATTAACCAATTTATGGCTGACTGATCCGGATAATATAGATATTACCAGTATTGCCCCTAATTTTATTAATATTGCCCTCGAATCACTGCACCATAATCCGAATCTTCGCCAGTAAATCATCCATCCTGATTAGAATTGATACTTTACATAAATAAATAGCAGGCAATAACCGAGCTCATTGCCTGCCAGATTTCAATAGAAATAACAAATTGTTAATCAATCATCATCACGTACACGTAATAACATCACCGGAATATCAGACTGGCGTAAAACACCTTCAGCCACAGAGCCCATTAATATATGCATAAAACCACTGAAGCCGTGAGTACCCATCACCAGCAAATCAACATTATGTTCCGTCGCTTCCTGAATCAGCATATCAGCCACTTTATCACCGGCACTTTCCAGCACTTCAATTTCATATTGCATACCGGATTCTTCAAGTAGTTTTTCTGCCTGCTCTAAACCTTTTTTACCTGCTGCATTAACTGCTTTGCGTACTTCTTCAGAAGGCAGCGCTCCTACACCACCCCAGCTAAACTGTGCCAGATCCACAACATTGACTACCCGTAGAACCGCATTACATAATTTAGCCAGCATGATTGCTTCCTGCAAGGCTCGCATAGCAGCTGCACTTTCATCTACCGGTACCATAATTTTGTGATACATCGTTATTCTCCCTGCCCGACAAACCATAACTGCGTTTGTTAATAAACTGAAAAACAACAATACAACCTAAGAAATACTGGCAAAGCTTAGCACAAATTTGCCTGATACAAACATCAGTCGGCTACAGAATACCTCAAAAACTGCTACCATCTAGCCTGAATCCAGTAAGGAAAACCCATGAGCCGTATTCATATCGAACCACCCGAACACTGGCTGTTTCATACCACAATCAAGGTATATATCGGAGACATTAATTATGGCAATCATCTGGCCAATGATGCCGTATTACGCCTGTGCCATGAAGCACGGCTGCGCCTGCTGGCCTCGTTCGGCTTTAGCGAAATGGATATTGGTGGTACCGGTTTGATTATGCTTGATGCTGCTCTGCAATTTCAGGGACAAAGCTTCTATGGTGATGAATTAAACTTTGATTTGGGTATATCTGATCTGAGCAACACCGGTTTCAGTATTTTGTACCGTATAACCCGTGTCAATGATGGTGCTGCCATTGCCATGGTAAAAACCGGTATGGCTTTTTTTAATTATGAACGCCAGCGTATCAGTCGCACACCTGAAGCTTTTCGTCATCTCCTTGCACAGAGTAATTAAATGCAGACTACTTCAACCCCCAACTGGATACTCTGGAATGAATTTTTTCAGCACTTACAGCAGCGTGGTCTGTCTGCCTTAACCTGCACTGCCTACACTCGTGACCTAATTCAGCTCATCCGGCTTCTGCCCGATAACCTTACTGCTGAAAGCATTACACGGTTGCATCTGGTCGGTGCATTGAAAAAACTTAGTGGGATGGG
The DNA here is from genome assembly GCF_000600005.1 of Snodgrassella alvi wkB2. NCBI lineage: Bacteria > Pseudomonadati > Pseudomonadota > Betaproteobacteria > Neisseriales > Neisseriaceae > Snodgrassella > Snodgrassella alvi. Next base: position 219,890 of record NZ_CP007446.1, on the reverse strand, counting down.
TGATAAGCCTGCCTCACTGGCTCGTAAGCTTAGTACGTGGCGAGCCTATTTTAATTTCCTGCAACGTCAGGGAAAAATTGAAACTAACCCAACTAACAACATTAAAGCTCCTAAAGCGGGGGCACGTCTGCCTAAAGCCGTTCCGGCAGAAAAACTAAACCACACATTTGACCAGCCCACAGCCGAAGATACTCTATCACTGCGCGATCAGGCTATTTTCGAATTGCTGTACGGCAGTGGTTTACGCTTGAGCGAACTCGTGCAACTGGATTTGCATCACCTAATGCTGAATGAAAACTGGGTTCATGTTAGTGGTAAAGGGAACAAACAGCGTCAGGTTCCTTTGGGTCAGAAAAGTATTGATGCTTTACGGCGCTACCTGCCCTGCCGTTATGCCATTGCGGGAGAAAATGCCGTTTTTACCAGTCAGCGCGGCACACGTCTGAGTGCGCGTCAAATTCAAAACCGTTTAAATGTCTGGTCAATTACTCATGGCAGCGACCGCCATTTATCACCGCATATGCTGCGGCATAGTTTTGCCAGCCATGTTTTACAAAATGCTCATGACATTCGCGCCGTACAGGAACTGCTTGGGCATAAATCCATCAGCACTACCCAGCAATACACTAAGCTGGATTTCAATCATCTGGCACAAATTTATGACAGTACTCATCCGCGTGCCAAACGTCGTAACAAATAGCCGTTATAACTCTGAATCTGTTTATGCTTAATCAAACACAATCCATGATTGCCAGTATCGTTTTGCTTAATCTTCTGGGACAGCTATCTCCGGGGCCGGATATGCTGCTTATCAGCAAAACTGCACTGAATTATTCACGCTGGGCTGCATTTTGCGTAGCACTTGGCATTACTACAGGCGTGGCTTTCTGGTTATTACTGACTATTGAAGGTTATAGCGCCTTATTGCAGCAGCTGCCCTGGTTACAGAATATCCTGATGCTGGCTGGCGGTTCATACTTAATCTATTGCGGCTACCAGATGCTACGTACAGTTATACCCCAGAATAATTCCATTACTACACCAATACAGGAAAAGCATTTTTTCTGGAAAGGTCTGATTACCAATCTGTCCAATCCGAAAATCATTTTTTATCTGGGCAGCGTTATGTCCATGGCTATGGCTAATGTACATAAACCCACATTAAAATATGAAATTATGCTTATTTTACTGGTACAGGTTTTACTGACTTTATGCTTAATGATATGGCTGTTTTCCTTACCCATAATTAAACGCAACTATTTACACTGGAGTCTGGCTATAGACCGCATTGGCGGCTGTGCATTCATCTGCTTTGGCTGCTGGTTATATATTCAGATTATCACCAGCCTGCTTTATCATTAACTAATAAATAAAAAGGACAGATAAATCATCTGTCCTAATTTTTTACTACCATAATTTATTTTACCCAGCGCACAATAATTCTACTGGCTTAATCCATCATGATAAAATGCCGCCAGCAGTACCATAGTTACCCGATGTGTAATCACCAATTTCCGCACAAATTCATTTTCTGGCGCAGTGCTGACATCTCCGTAATTGAGTACCCTAAAATATATTCCCTGAGGCACATAAACCTCAAAACGTGAATAACGCAAACCAGCCAGCATAAAATCGCATTTTTGCTGAAAAAAGCAGCCTAACTTTTCATAATGTGAAGCATCTGCCAGATAAACAGCAATAGCATACAGTACAGGCGTATGGATACCAAATACATCAAACTGAAGAACCTTGCGAAACGCTGGCATCAATACAGCAGCTGCTACACAATAGCCTGTTTTCCAGCCAGTTGCATGTAACAACTTAGCAAACAACCGATAACCAAAGTTCGTTCACGTAATAACGGGTGATTTAACAATATCTGCGAGCGAGGTAATACACAAAGGCATTATTACCAGTGTTCATCTCTGCCAACGCATTCCTATATAATCATTTATCCTGCTCAATTGAACGTAATTGATCGGCTCCTTCGAGCATTTTTCCATATGATGATTTATCTTCAATAAGAATTTATTTGAATTGTTAGCCTCATAAGTAAAAATGAGACTGTATTTATTTTTTTATTCTAAATAAAGAGACATATGAATAAACAAACATAATAGAGAGTACACTAAAAGTAATACCCCATAATTTTTGATAGGTAGAAATATTCACTAAAGGCGAAATCTTTGCTTCTAATAACATTAAAGAACATGCTGACCCAATAATAATTCCTCCATTTTGAAAAAGCCTTAATAAGCCTCCAATCGTTGATTGTTTATCTTTTTTTTGATCCATCGCTATCTGAATTAATGAACCTTGAAACAGTCCGCCACCTAAACCATAGCACAAAGCAGCTATAACATAATTAAAAATTGAAATATTAAAACTCACAAAGAAAAGCAAGGCAAAAGCAAATAGCATAAGCGGTAAAGCATAAATTAGTATAATTTTATTACAACTTGAATTTATTACTTTTCTGCAAAACACACTTAAAATAACGCCAATGGGTGCGGCAGTACAGATTAATCCTATATAATCGATTGGATAACCAGCTTCTCTGATAAACAAGAGAGGTGACGCTGAAAAAATGATGCCCGCTGTCAACCCAAATATCAAACTGCCAATTGAAACGTATCTAATTGACGAGATGAATAATAATTTGACAGGAAAAAAAGGATTGGTGCATTTTGACTCTATCCTCAAAAAAATAAAAAAAATGATTAAAGTAGAAATACCAATAAAATTTTTTTCAATCAATAACAGATTTAAATTATCAGAATAAATAAGAGAAACACAAGCCACTAACATCATAAAAAAAAGTATCATTCCTTTTAAATCAAAAGTCTCTCTTTTTAGTGTGTTTACTGCTTTAGTTATTTTCAAACTAAAAAAACATCCCACAATACACAATGGAACATTAATTAGAAACAAAAATTGCCATCCCCATAATTTTAAAATAACACCGCCGAAAGAAGGTCCTAAAATTGGTCCTAAACTTATCGCCAACATTATGAAAGAATTTAACCTTATTTTCTGTTTACTTGATTGTAAACCAGCCAGCCCCAAGCAATTTGCCTGCAATAGCGCGGCACCAACTCCTTGTCCACATCTTGCTATAATAAGCTGATTTGCAGACTCAGAAAAACCAGCTATCAATGAGGTTAGACCAAAAAGCACGAAACCTGCTATTAACGCTATTTTTTGCCCCCAAAAGTCACCAAGCCAACCGCCAGGAACAAGAAAAATAATTAAAAATAATAAATATAAAGTAACAGATAATCCGATATATTCCAAAGAAACACCAAAGTCGATGGAAAACGTATTCAGTGCTAAGTTTATAATACCGGTATCCAGTGTTGATAAGAACAATCCTAAACAACATGTAATATAAATAGAATATATTGGTTTAGAACTATCTACTACTTTAGTCATTTATAGTCCCCGTCTTAATTTGATTAAACCATTAGCTAATTGCCTGCAGAAGAAAGTGATTTCACCCTTAACCAATCATCAAATTTGCAATAATGAAATATCCATTTTTCATATTTACTCAAATCTTTTCTCTCTTGTTTTTATTGGTGAAAATATCTGATTAGCTTATTTACTTTTCAGGAATAATGTTTAAAAAGAAATTTAAACAAATTAGCTAAAGAGCGTATATTAATTCGCTGTGCTTAATTGATTTCAAATTGAATAATAATAAAAAAATCATAGATTTTTCATGGAGATTCTAAAGAGTGAATAAATTATATTGTAAGGATTTAATACGATTTTCAGACGCAATGTCTGATTTCAGTAGAGTTATAATTATCACTGAATTAATGAATGGCAGAGCTCTTTCAGCCTCATGGTTAGCAAATCGACTGAATCTGTCGCCACAGGCTACGCGTTTTCATTTAAAAAAACTAGAAGATGTTGATCTTATCCATCATAGAGAGTGTGGTAAACACCATTACTATGAAATAAAAAATCAAGATACCGCAATGTTTATTGAATCAACTTTTAATATTATTCCCCCGAAAGAGTGTTTATTTTTATCCAATACTAACACTAAAGAAAAATTTAAAGAGGCAAGAACATGTTATAAACATCTAGCCGGTTCATGGTCTGTTGCACTTACGCAGTCATTTATTAATAATGAATTTATTGTTATACAAGATAATTTTTTTATAGTTACTGAACATGGTAAAAATTTTTTTAAAGGACATAAGCTATTAATCAACGCATCTAATACAGCTAGTGTTGGAAAGCGCTGTATAGATTTTACTGAGCATAGGGATCATATTGGTGGTCCATTAGGAGCTTTACTACTTCAATCAATGCTACAACAAGAATGGTTTAAACAAAATGATAATAATCGTGAATTGACAATTACGCCAAAAGGTAGAAAAAATTTAAATGTATTATTAATTGATAAATAGAGATTTACAATAAAAATTAACTTTTTGATGATAAACTAATTATATATGTTTAGCATGATGTCAATTCTGGATTAACTGATTCTAAGCAATTTTAGCTCAAATAAGAGCTTAAGCAGATCATGCTTTAATTGAAAATGATTGCTATCATATCCAGATAAATCAACAATTAGAAGGGGGTTTTAATTATTATGCAAAAAACATTATTTATATTTTTCTGCTTAATATTTTTTTCTTTCCACACGGCTTTAGCAGGACAAAACAATTTAATACTATTCGATAAAAAAACAAAAATTATTTTTGACAAAGATATAGTTATATTAGTCACTCCCAGTGAAAATACAATTAATAAGTTAAAAACTAGTATGGGTGATGATTTCTATGTTATGGCCGATGACGCTAATTATTACTTCTTCTTAGTTTATAATTACCTTAAATCTATTAATAAACCATATTTAATAAAGAACGATGAAGCTATTTTTTATTTTCAAAAAAATGGCGTACTACACAAAATACAAAATAATAATTCCCATCTCCATTGGTGGGCATTGTTATATAAACATAACGAAGGAAAATACAAAATTGTAGCTTTCATTGATTTTGAAGATGAATATAAAAAATTCATATCAGATGGAGATATTTATTCAAAAGATGAATGGAATTTTTAATAGTAAAGTTAGCGATATACAAAAATACTTTTTGAGGTTCTGCATCAGACTAATTTTACTAATCTAAAGAGCTCTACATATACTACGTTTACCATTTAACAGTAAATACTGTCGCAAACTTGATTTATATATTTTATTTGATAGCAAATTAATAGATGTTTTTTATATAACACCATCACAAACTGCAGTTCCTATTGACGGTAATTTAAAATTTAGATTCAACATGATTTAAACCAGAAATAGAATACCATATAAAAAATATTTAATATATTAATAATATATCAAATTCTAACAACAAAAATACTACCCAGCTTTACCAAATAAGACTAAACTAAAAAATAATAAACCCATAGAAACTACATCATGAGAAAAAATATTTTAGCTTTATGTCTTAGCCTTGGTCTGGCTACCTCTGCCATGGCAGAACAAACCCACTGGGGTTATCAAGGTGATAATGCACCGGAAAACTGGGGTAACCTGCCTGATGCACAAACTTGTGCATCAGGCAAAACTCAATCTCCGATTGATATTTTTGACAGCAAAAACAATAAGCAATTACCGGCACTGAAATTTAATTATCAACATGCCGATATTAAGCAAATTATTGATAATGGTCATTCACTTCAGTTTAACTTTGATGCAAACAGCACATTTAGCTACGAAAACAAAACATACAAACTGGTTCAGTTTCATGCTCATGAACCGGCTGAGCACACGATTAATGGTATCCGCTATCCGCTGGAATTACATTTTGTTCATCAGGCTGCTGATCACAGTAATCTTGTCATTGCCGTATTTGTACAGGAAGGCAAAGAAAACTCCTACTTTGAAAAATTATCCATATTTAAACAACTTGCCAAAAATAGCAGTGAAAACACCGATATATTATTCAACCCTGAACACATTTATCCGAAAAATCACAGCTACTATCGCTATACCGGTTCACTGACCACTCCACCATGCAGTGAACCGGTAACGTGGATCTTATTCCGTCAGCCGATTACCCTGTCCAAGGATGAAATCGAAGAAATTTCTCATTATCTGCCGAAAAATAACAACCGGCCGGTTCAGCCACTCAATAACCGCATTATTGAAAACAACTAAGCCAGAATTGCTCAATAAAAGGTCAGAAGAGCATCAGCAAAGTCTGGCCTTTTATTAAACCTGACAGCCTATGTGTTTTTAATCCTGCATTTATAAAACAAAATTACATCAGCTAAACTTAAGCAATATTGGAAAAACTATTATCCATGTATGCTTATTGTTATTCTCAGTTTTATAAGCTTCAAACTCTTCACCCGTCTTTTCTCAGTTCACCTCTGCCAATCAGCTCATTTTCAATATATTTCAGCATTACCAGTTATTCTGATTACAACATTTTTATATTTTTACAACTAAATTATCCACGGATTAAGTTCGAATACTTCATAAATTCATATCTAACTGAAAAATAATATTAATTATAATTATATCTAGATAAACTCATATCCTATATTTTGATATTAGCCTAATTTTAGGTTCCACTATCCAAGTACAAATAAGCATCTGAGAAGTAAAAAATGATATGCTACTCATATTCAAAACAATATCCAGAAATTTATCTTTTCAACCCGTCTATACTAAGGAAAAATAATGCACATCTCTATTATTCTATATCCTGATTTCGAAACCCTTGATGTTTTTGGACCCGTAGAAATATTTGGAAAAGTTCCAGACTGGAAAATGCAGTTTTATTCCCGTCATGGTGGCCTAATAAGCAATCGAGATGGTGTACAGATTGCTACCGAAAGTTTTAACACGATGCCTCAGTCCGAAATCGATACGCTTTTCATTCCTGGTGGAACAGGAGCCAGAACACTTATCCTCGAAGCTGACTATATCAACCAGCTAAAGCAACTGGCACAAAAAAGCCGGTATGTATTAACAGTATGTACGGGTAGTGCCCTGCTGGCTAAATCGGGATTACTTGATGGAAAACGAGCAACATCCAATAAACTCTCTTTCGAATGGGTAAAAACCTCATCGTTACGAACCCAATGGATAGAAAAAGCCAGATGGGTTACAGATGGCAAATATTACACATCTTCAGGTATTAGTGCAGGTATGGATATGGCCTTAGCCTTTGTGCAAGACAGGGCAGGAGAAACCGTTGCCCGACAAATCGCAACTAGAATCGAATATCGCTGGCAGCAAGACAGCCAGCAAGATGAATTCTGTCTGAAATAAATTTTATTGTTATAAAAATTAACCCGGAAAAATTATGCTTTTAGATGAGCAACAAAAAATAGGACTGTTTTTTGTAGTATTGTATTCTGTCTTTTTTATCATATTTATGGAAATACACTTAATGTCCGGTGTTATTTCCGGCTTACTCACCTATACCCTGACACAGAAACTCGAAGATTTTCTGGCAAAAAAAATGCATCGCTGGGGCAATAAAGCCAAACTTTTTTCCGTATTATTACTTTCACTGCTCATTATGGCAGTACTCATTAGCGGCTTTGGTTACCTGGTTAGCTGGGTAATCAGCGTAGCCAAAGATCCGCAACAAACCCTTACTCATATTCAAAGCTTATTTAACAGCATTGCCAGCTCACTGCCCAAAGAACTAAATAAATATATTCCTGATAATCTGATTGAATTGCGAACCAATGCACTAAACTTTATCAAAGAGCATGTTCTATATCTTCAGTCAGTAGTTAAGCAATTATTTCATTCATTGCTAATCATCATCATTGGTATGGTTATCGGTTTGATTGCCGGCTATCAGCAGAACAAACGCAATATCACTGAAACCCATTCCTCATCAACAATTTATATGCAGGCACTCAAAGAGGGGTTAAATCGTCTGGTACTGGTATTTCAATATGTTGCCTTCTCACAGGTAGTGATATCCTTTTTTAATACCATCCTGACTGCTATTTTCCTCCTTATCATATTACCTTTATTCGGTATTCATCTGCCTTTCAGCAAAAGCCTGATACTGGCTACTTTCGTTCTTGGACTGATCCCCATTATTGGCAACCTCATAGTCAATACTATTATGTGTCTGGTTGCATTTACTATTTCCTTCTGGATGGCGGTAATTGTCCTGTTATATCTAATTATCATCCATAAAATCGAATATATACTCAATGCCAAAATAATTGGTAACAAAATCCACGCCGGCATTTGCGAACTGCTGATTGCAATGGTATTGTCTGAAAGCTTATTTGGCGTAATCGGATTGATTTTTGCGCCTATCTTTTATGCTTTCCTGAAACTGTCTTTAAAACAACTCAAAATCATTTAATCTGATTTCGTATGTCAATAAAAAGGCCATGAACAATGGCCTTTGAGTATTTTAGCGTTTATACCGCTCCACATCCGGTAACAAAATTGTCAGTATTCCAAGTAATGGCAAAAAAGAACAAAATTTAAAAATAAGTTGTAAGCTGGTTTTATCGGCCACATATCCTAAAACTGCCGCTGCAATTCCACTCATCCCAAACATAAAACCAAAAAACAGACCGGCAATCATCCCGACGCGTCCGGGAATCAACTCCTGAGCATAAACCACAATTGCCGAAAAAGCAGAAGATATAATTAAACCAATCAAACAGCTTAACAGCGCCGTACCCCAGAGATTTGCATAAGGTAAGGCCAGGGTAAAAGGTGCAGCACCTAAAATAGAGAACCAAATAACATATTTCCGACCAATACGGTCACCTACCGGACCTCCGACAAACGTACCAATTGCCACACAGGCCAGAAATAAAAAAAGAAATAACACTGCAGATTGTTTAGTTAAAGCAAATTTTTCAATCAGATAAAAACTATAATAATTGCTCATACTGGCCATATAAAAAAATTTAGAAAAAATCAGTACGGCAAGAATAAATAAGGCCAGAACGGTCTTACTTTTATCATAAGGTAAAGTACAATTTGCTGCTGCCTTGTGTTTATTTGCAGCCAGATGACGAGCACTCCATGCACTGATGCGGCACAAAAGCAAAATAGCAATTACACCAATAACGATAAACCACAGAATATTACTTTGCCGGTTATATCTCAGCACAATCAAACTCACCAGTAGCGGCCCAAGTGATGAACCCAGATTACCGCCTACCTGAAATGCCGACTGAGCTAAGCCAAACCGACCAGCAGAAGCATTACGTGCAACACGGGATGCCTCAGGATGGAAAGTAGATGATCCTACTCCCAGAAATGCGGCTGCCAGTAATAATAAATAAAACTGACTAGCAAAACCCAGCATGCACAAGCCAAACGTCGTTGAAACCATACCTAGGGGTAATAAATAAGGTTTCGGATGCTTATCTGTGTAATAACCGATTGCAGGCTGTAAAATTGAAGCTGTAAGCTGATATACCAGACTAATACAACCCACCTGAGCGAAACTTAACTGATATTTTTCTTCCAGTAAGGGATAAGTAGCTGTCAGCATCGACTGAATCAGGTCATTACACAGATGTGCGCCTGCTACCATTAAAATAACCGAAAGAAATAATTAATTAGATGAGAACTGACTATCTTGCTGATTCATTATTTTCAACTAAAGAGAATAAGATAAACAATAACTTTTGTAAGGTATATTACTTGAATATATAAGAATAACATATAAGATTTTACTTTATACATCTAACTAAATTTATAACAATAAAAAAGTTTATTTAAATAATAATATCCTTACAAAAAATAAGTTCAATTATAATTAAGTAAATTTTTTTAGAAATAAATGCAAATTAATCATATATTTATTCAATTTAAAATATATTGTTTCTATTCTTTTCAATTAAATATTGAATTCTTAAAATGGTATATTTTTAATACAAAAGCAAATATTTGCAATCAATAACTAAAAAATATTTATCTTGGTTCTAAGTGTATTTTAAAATGATTAACAATTAGATTCCATATAATCTATATTTGTTTTAAATAGTTTTTAAATGCATATTTAGAATTAACAATGAATTCTAAATATTAAATATTATAAATATTTATAAAGGAACGTAGATTTGAAAAAGTATAATCTAAGCATCTTAATGCTAAAAGAAAATATCGAATCAGCCGAACAAGCTATCGATAACAATAAAAATATTTCTTATAGAGATATCCCTCTTAATTCTGGTATAGGTCATTTATATTTTAAATCTATTCAACTAAATTCACCTAAATGGGTTAGTTTATTTACATCAGTAATAGATGATGATCTGGACGAACTAAAGAACTCAAGCGCGTCCGCTGTTTTTATAATTAAAAGTAAAAATAGATTTTTTGCATTGACTTTTGGACATGGAAAATCATTATTACAAAATGATTGCTATGAAGAAAATTTTGGCCTACGTATAGCTTTAAATACAATTGATGCTGAAAAATTGCGTAATATAGATTGTGAACATTTAGATAGAATTACGAGACAAGAACGAAGTCAAACCAATATAGAAACAGCACTACCGAACTTTGATATTGATATTGAACAAGATTTAATTAAAGCTATAACAGGTAAGCCCAATGATGAATTCCTTTTGGGAAAACGAGTATATGGAAAAGATAATCTAAAAATAAATATTTCATTTTCACTCGAAATAATAATGCCTCTTCTCGAAGAACTTGAAAGTCTTTATCAAAAAGATACTTATAAAGAAAATTTTGGTTGGTTCGATAATTTAAAAGAAGTCCGAGATATTTCATTAGTTAATGAGTTAAATGATCAACTTGTGCAGAAATTCAAAGAAAATGATAATTTAAATAATATTTTGTTAGTGATTCCGGATATAGTTGATTGGTCTAACATTAATGGATTCAGATATGCACCATCAAAACAAAGTCCATTATTTATGGACATCGATTATGAAAGTTATAAATCTTTTCTCGACAATAAATCAATAGATATAACAATAGAAACATTCAAAAAAAGGAGTATTTATATTGAATGGGAAGGAACCAGTGGAAATATAAAACAATGGTCAGTATATAAATGTATATATTGTGAATCATCTCTAAATAAGAAGAATTACATTTTAAATAGTGGAAAATGGTATCAAATAGATCATAATTTTAATGAAGAATTAAACAAGGATTTATCTAAAATACCTCAAGCAAATTTAAATTTACCAGAATATGAAATTAACGATAGAGATGAAGATGGGTTTAATGAACAAAAATATAACAGCAGTATTTGCGAAAAATATAAAGATTTCTATTTAATGGATAGAGAATTAATTATACATGGAGGCCAAAATAGTAAAGTTGAATTTTGTGATATTTATTCATCAATAGACAAACGTCTTATTCATGTAAAATATGATAGTGGTTCTAGCAATCTAAATCATTTATTTTCGCAAGGGTATATATCAGCTGAGTTATTATTATTTGACGAGAAATTTCGTGAAAAAGTTTATCGTAAACTAAATGGCTTATATAATTTAAATGATTTAGAAAATTTTAGTCAAAATCCTAATGCTAATGAGTATGAAGTTATTTTTGCCATTGCTAGTACTAAAAAGACTAGATCTACAGAATTACCACTATTTAGTAAAATTAGTCTACGAAATATTTATAAAAAACTTACAAAATTCGGAATAAGAACCAGCTTGAAATTTATTAAGGTAATAAAGTAATAAATCTAGTCTCTAGATAATCGCAGCAGCCATCAGGCTGCTGCGGTATTGTTTTTTCTTCTGTGGTACTTCTCAGTACTTAAAGTAAGAAACCCGGTTGACTAATCAACCGGGTTCTTCTATGGGGAGTCTGGCGGTGTCCTACTTTCACATGGGCAATCCATACTATCATCGGCGCTAGGTCGTTTCACGGTCCTGTTCGGGATGGGAAGGCGTGGGACCAACCCGCTATGGCCGCCAGACATTAAACTGTCAAATCAGAAAGCCTTAATCTCGGTGATGATGTGTATTCATCAGTAAGCTTTATCATTCTGTGCATTTACTGCACGAAGTTCTTCAAATGATAGAGTCAAGCCTCACGAGCAATTAGTATCGGTTAGCTCCAAGTGTTACCACTCTTCCACACCCGACCTATCAACGTCCTGGTCTCGAACGTCTCTTCAGAGGGATTAAATCCCTGGGGAAGTCTCATCTTCAGGCGAGTTTCACGCTTAGATGCTTTCAGCGTTTATCTCTTCCGAACTTAGCTACCCGGCGATGCGACTGGCGTCACAACCGGTACACCAGAGGTTCGTCCACTCCGGTCCTCTCGTACTAGGAGCAGCCCCCGTCAAACTTCCAACGCCCACTGCAGATAGGGACCAAACTGTCTCACGACGTTTTAAACCCAGCTCACGTACCACTTTAAATGGCGAACAGCCATACCCTTGGGACCGACTACAGCCCCAGGATGTGATGAGCCGACATCGAGGTGCCAAACTCCGCCGTCGATATGAACTCTTGGGCGGAATCAGCCTGTTATCCCCGGAGTACCTTTTATCCGTTGAGCGATGGCCCTTCCATTCAGAACCACCGGATCACTATGTCCTGCTTTCGCACCTGCTCGACTTGTCGGTCTCGCAGTTAAGCTACCTTGTGCCATTGTACTATCAGTCCGATTTCCGACCGGACCTAGGTAACCTTCGAACTCCTCCGTTACTCTTTGGGAGGAGACCGCCCCAGTCAAACTGCCTACCATGCACGGTCCCCGATCCAGATTATGGATCCGGGTTAGAACCTCAAAGTCACCAGGGTGGTATTTCAAGGACGGCTCCGCAAGAACTGGCGTTCCTGCTTCTTAGCCTCCCACCTATCCTACACAAGTGACTTCAAAGTCCAATGCAAAGCTACAGTAAAGGTTCACGGGGTCTTTCCGTCTAGCAGCGGGGAGATTGCATCTTCACAACCATTTCAACTTCGCTGAGTCTCAGGAGGAGACAGTGTGGCCATCGTTACGCCATTCGTGCGGGTCGGAACTTACCCGACAAGGAATTTCGCTACCTTAGGACCGTTATAGTTACGGCCGCCGTTTACTGGGGCTTCGATCCGATGCTTGCACATCTTCAATTAACCTTCCAGCACCGGGCAGGCGTCACACCCTATACGTCCACTTTCGTGTTTGCAGAGTGCTGTGTTTTTATTAAACAGTCGCAGCCACCTATTCTCTGCGACCTCTCATAGCTTACGGAGTAAATCCTTCACCATAAGAGGCATACCTTCTCCCGAAGTTACGGTATCAATTTGCCGAGTTCCTTCTCCTGAGTTCTCTCAAGCGCCTTAGAATTCTCATCCTACCCACCTGTGTCGGTTTGCGGTACGGTTTCATTCAAACTGTAGCTTAGTGGCTTTTCCTGGAAGCGTGGTATCAGTCACTTCGTGTCCGTAGACACTCGTCATCACTTCTCGGTGTTGAGCACCCGGATTTGCCTAAGTGCTCCACCTACCGGCTTAAACGATCTATTCCAACAGATCGATGACCTAACCTTCTCCGTCCCCACATCGCATTTGAATCAAGTACAGGAATATTAACCTGTTTCCCATCGACTACGCATCTCTGCCTTGCCTTAGGGGCCGACTCACCCTACGCCGATGAACGTTGCGTAGGAAACCTTGGGTTTTCGGCGACAGGGCTTTTCACCCTGTTTATCGCTACTCATGTCAACATTCGCACTTCTGATACCTCCAGCATGCTTCTCAACACACCTTCTTCGGCCTACAGAACGCTCCCCTACCATGCCAGTTAACTGACATCCGCAGCTTCGGTTACAGATTTGAGCCCCGTTACATCTTCCGCGCAGGACGACTCGACCAGTGAGCTATTACGCTTTCTTTAAATGATGGCTGCTTCTAAGCCAACATCCTGGCTGTCTGGGCCTTCCCACTTCGTTTACCACTTAATCTGTCATTTGGGACCTTAGCTGGCGGTCTGGGTTGTTTCCCTCTTGACACCGGACGTTAGCACCCGATGTCTGTCTCCCGAGGAACCACTTGATGGTATTCTTAGTTTGCCATGGGTTGGTAAGTCGCAATGACCCCCTAGCCATAACAGTGCTTTACCCCCATCAGTGTCTTGCTCGAGGCACTACCTAAATAGTTTTCGGGGAGAACCAGCTATCTCCGAGTTTGTTTAGCCTTTCACCCCTATCCACAGCTCATCCCCGCATTTTGCAACATGCGTGGGTTCGGTCCTCCAGTACCTGTTACGGCACCTTCAACCTGGCCATGGATAGATCACTCGGTTTCGGGTCTACACCCAGCAACTCAACGCCCTATTAAGACTCGGTTTCCCTGCGCCTCCCCTAATCGGTTAAGCTCGCTACTGAATGTAAGTCGTTGACCCATTATACAAAAGGTACGCAGTCACGGATTGCTCCGCTCCCACTGTTTGTATGCATCAGGTTTCAGGTTCTATTTCACTCCCCTCCCGGGGTTCTTTTCGCCTTTCCCTCACGGTACTGGTTCACTATCGGTCGATGATGAGTATTTAGCCTTGGAGGATGGTCCCCCCATCTTCAGACAGGATTTCTCGTGTCCCGCCCTACTTTTCGTATACTTAGTACCGCCTCTGAAATTTCGAATACGGGGCTATCACCCTCTACGGCCAAGCTTCCCAGCTTGTTCTTCTATCTCAGTGACTATCATATACTGGCTCCTGCGCGTTCGCTCGCCACTACTTGCGCAATCTCGGTTGATTTCTTTTCCTCTGGGTACTTAGATGGTTCAGTTCTCCAGGTTCGCTTCTCTGTACCTATGTATTCAGTACAGGATACCATGCTTATACATGGTGGGTTTCCCCATTCGGATATCGCGGGATCACAGCTCTATTGCCAGCTCCCCCACGCTTTTCGCAGGCTTACACGTCCTTCTTCGCCTATCATCGCCAAGGCATCCACCTGATGCACTTATTCACTTGACTCTATCATTTCAAGAACCTCCTGACTTCGTCAGCATACCGTTGACTAGTATCTCTGACTTAAGGCCTTTACTCTCATAAAGCTTACTGCTTTGGTTGTCTGAACAACGCCTTTTGTGCTCGTTGTTCAGCGATACAATCATCACCCAATTCTTGCAGCACTTCTCTTCTTCTGTCTCCAGAATCAGTTCTATGCTCCAATCTTTGTTTGTTGATTTCGGCTTTCCAATTTGTTAAAGATCGATGCGTTACTTCGCAAATTAAAATCAGCTCTCTGAACTGCCTTTAATTTCCAAAGTATTTTACTGAACCCAACCTCCTCAGAGTGGTGGTGGAGGCAAACGGGATCGAACCGATGACCCCCTGCTTGCAAAGCAGGTGCTCTACCAACTGAGCTATGCCCCCTCTGTCCTTAAATAAGTGGTGGGTCTGGGAGGACTTGAACCTCCGACCCCACGCTTATCAAGCGTGTGCTCTAACCAGCTGAGCTACAAACCCAGTTTATTCAGTCTCTTCTCGCATCTTTTCAGTTTACCGATAAGTGTGAATGCCAATCAGCCCCTTCTTTTCTCTAGAAAGGAGGTGATCCAGCCGCAGGTTCCCCTACGGCTACCTTGTTACGACTTCACCCCAGTCATGAAGCATACCGTGTTAAGCGACCTCCTTGCGGTTAGTCTACCCAATTCTGGTATCCCCCACTCCCATGGTGTGACGGGCGGTGTGTACAAGACCCGGGAACGTATTCACCGCAGTATGCTGACCTGCGATTACTAGCGATTCCGACTTCATGCACTCGAGTTGCAGAGTGCAATCCGGACTACGATCGGCTTTCTGAGATTGGCTTCACCTCGCGGCTTCGCTACCCTCTGTACCGACCATTGTATGACGTGTGAAGCCCTGGTCATAAGGGCCATGAGGACTTGACGTCATCCCCACCTTCCTCCGGTTTGTCACCGGCAGTCTCATTAGAGTGCCCAACTTAATGATGGCAACTAATGACAAGGGTTGCGCTCGTTGCGGGACTTAACCCAACATCTCACGACACGAGCTGACGACAGCCATGCAGCACCTGTGTTACGGTTCCCGAAGGCACTCTCCTATCTCTAAGAGATTCCGTACATGTCAAGACCAGGTAAGGTTCTTCGCGTTGCATCGAATTAATCCACATCATCCACCGCTTGTGCGGGTCCCCGTCAATTCCTTTGAGTTTTAATCTTGCGACCGTACTCCCCAGGCGGACAATTTCACGCGTTAGCTTCGCTACTAAGACATCTAGTGTCCCAACAGCTAATTGTCATCGTTTAGGGCGTGGACTACCAGGGTATCTAATCCTGTTTGCTACCCACGCTTTCGAGCATGAACGTCAGTGTTATCCCAGGAGGCTGCCTTCGCCATCGGTATTCCTCCACATCTCTACGCATTTCACTGCTACACGTGGAATTCTACCTCCCTCTGACACACTCTAGTTAACCAGTTTCAAATGCACGTCCCAAGTTGAGCTCGGGGATTTCACATCTGACTTAATTAACCGTCTGCGCTCGCTTTACGCCCAGTAATTCCGATTAACGCTCGCACCCTACGTATTACCGCGGCTGCTGGCACGTAGTTAGCCGGTGCTTATTCTTTAGGTACCGTCAGCACCAGGTGGTATTAACACCCGGCTTTTCTTCCCTAACAAAAGTCCTTTACAACCCGAAGGCCTTCTTCAGACACGCGGCATGGCTGGATCAGGGTTCCCCCCATTGTCCAAAATTCCCCACTGCTGCCTCCCGTAGGAGTTTGGGCCGTGTCTCAGTCCCAATGTGGCGGATCATCCTCTCAGACCCGCTATGGATCGTCGCCTTGGTAGGCCTTTACCCCACCAACTAGCTAATCCAACATCGGCCGCTCAAATAACGCGAGGTCTTTCGATCCCCCGCTTTCCCCCTCAGGGCGTATGCGGTATTAGCCATCCTTTCGGACAGTTATCCCCCATTACTCGGTACGTTCCGATGCATTACTCACCCGTTCGCCACTCGCCACCAGAGAGCAAGCTCTCCGTGCTGCCGTTCGACTTGCATGTGTAAAGCATGCCGCCAGCGTTCAATCTGAGCCAGGATCAAACTCTTATGTTTAATCTTAGCTTTTTGTAATCCCGAAGTTCCCTCCGGTTTCACTGGTCTGCTTCAAAGTTATTGACAAGAAATGTTTTTATCTTGTCTCTCTGAATCAGTGTGAGGCCGCTTGGCACTCACACTTATCGGTAATCTGTTCTGTTAAAGAGCGTTGCTTTCGACTGCGTTCTACTTTAAACTGTTCGTTTGTTTCGTGTCGCGTCATCAGCGAAGAAGGCGAACTATACGCCTCCACAAATCCCCTGTCAACTCCTGCCTGCATTTATTTTTGACTTTCTCCTCATTCAACTGTTTTTCCTGTGTTTATTTTTGACTCCTTTGACTCAGTTTGATTATTTTTCAAACTTTCATGACTTGCTTTGTCTGTGTGTTTATTAAATGAGTTGTGTATTCATATTCGTTAGTTCTAAAGATTAATACTCTTTAGATTGTGAAAAGGTATCATTGTTTATAATTTGTATTGCTGATATAAGAATGGGTATTTGCAGATTTATTTAAATGTATGACTTATAGATTAGGTATTTTTATACTCGTTTTTGTATTTCTATAAACAATTAGAATAGTCATTTAATTGTTTAAATGTTAATCCGGCTATTTTTATTCGCTGGATTATTGATTGATTTTTTTACTACTATTATGCCACGTTTTTATTTACCGCCCAGTGTTTTAGTTTCAGATGCATTCTCTTTACCTGATACGGCTGCTCGCCATGTACAGGTGTTACGCTACCAGCCAGGTGAGGTAATTGAGCTTTTTGATGGGCTTGGAAAGGTCTATCAGGCTGAAATTACGTCAATGGGTAAGAAAAATGTGGATGTACTGATTCGTGAAAGTACAGATATTAATTTAGAGTCACCATTAAATATTACGTTGATGCAATCCATATCAAGTAGTGATCGTATGGATTTAACTATTCAAAAAGCTGTGGAGCTGGGCGTAACTATGATTCAGCCAGTACTGACGGAACGCAGTAGCCAGCGCTTAAGTGGCGAACGGGCAATGAAAAAACTTGAGCGCTGGCTGGATATTGCTATTGGTGCCTGTGAACAATGCGGCAGAACGGTAGTACCTCAAATTCAACCGATAACGGGATTGTCAGATGCATTGTGTGCTCTGGGTGTGGATGATTTAAAACTGCTGATGAGTTTAAACCAGCCCCGAGCATTAAATCAGTTTACACAGCCACAGGCAGTAGTATTGCTGGTTGGTCCTGAAGGCGGATTAAGCCAGGCTGAAGAAGAGCTGGCAATTAATCATGGCTTTAATGCAATCAGCACAGGACCCAGAGTATTACGGACAGAAACAGCATCTTTGGCAGCTATTGCGGCAATGCAGTTGCTATGGGGAGACTTTCGCGGGTAAATTAGAAAAATCCAGAACTGATAATAAAACCAGCCAGTTTAGTCTGCTATCTGGCTGGCTCTGTATTAATATTCTTCTGGTATATAACGATAAGGATAATTAGGTTCCTGATAATCACCCTTATCCTGACGTTTTGGTAATTCGACCTTTTTCCGTGGTGTCTTTTTATACGGAATTTCACTCAATATATGTTTAATGATATTCAGACGCGCTTTCTTTTTATCATTAGAATCAACCACGTACCACGGTGCCCATGAGGTATCAGTCGCCATGATCATTTCATCACGAGCCCGGGAGTAATCATACCAGCGACTGTAGGACTTGATATCCATGGGAGAAAGCTTCCAGATTTTACGCGGGTCGTTAATTCGACCAAGCATACGTCTATGCTGTTCTTCCATACTCACTTCAAGCCAGTATTTAAGCAGGATGATACCGGAATTAACTATAGCTTTTTCCATAAATGGAATAACTTCGAGAAATTCCTTACTTTCTTCTTCGGTACAGAATCCCATCACGCGTTCTACACCTGCACGGTTATACCAGCTACGGTCGAAAATAACGACTTCTCCAGCCGCAGGTAAATGAGGAATATAGCGCTGCATGTACATTTGTGACTTTTGGCGTTCACTTGGTGCCGGCAAGGCAATAGTTTGAAAAATACGAGGGCTGACTCTTTCAGTAACAGCTTTAATTGCACCACCCTTACCTGCTCCGTCGCGACCTTCAAAAATAATACATACTTTTTGTCCGGAGGCTTTTACCCATTCTTGCAGGGCAACCATTTCACCCTGAAGTTTTTCCAGCTCTTTGTAGTATTTCTTTTGGGATAGTTTTTTATGTTTGGTATTTTTATCTTGATTATGTTTAGTACTTTTATTCGGACAAGTGTTATTCTGGCTTTCTCCCTGCTCAGTATCAGGTATTTTGGTTTCAGATTGCTGCTGGTTTGCAGTCATAATACTTCCCCTATCTGTTGTTATTAATAATTAAAGTAAATTTAATATTAACAGATTATTAACGTTAACAGTTATTTGCAACATCAGTTACATGTTTTTACAATATTATTTACTGTTCTGTATACATGAATAAACTTAGTTATTGCAGATTTGCGGCAGCAGTGCGCTGTTCATCTTTTACTGTAAACCACCATACGATTAAACCGATGATAGCAAGAGCAACGCCAACCCATGCTGTACTTGTCCATCCCCAACCGGCGGCAATGGTTAAACCGCCTAAATAGGGTCCTAAGGCATTGGCAGCATTAAAAGCACTATGGTTGAGTGCTGCAGCCAGTGTCTGAGCTTCTTTAGCTACATCCATTAAACGGATTTGTAATAATGTACCTACAGCACCGCTCATACCGATTAGTACAACCTGAATACATATCCAGTAAGGATGATGCACTGCAAAAGGATATAAGGCCAGCATAGCAGCAGACCAGGCCAGTAAGCATGCTAATCCACCCATCACATGGCGACCGGCCAGGCGTGGCACGATAATATTGCCAAGAGTCATGCCTACACCGTAAAGACACATCACCAGTGGTACGTTTTTAGGTGACATACCGGTAATATCTTCAAGTGTTGAAGCCATGTAAGCATATATGCCAAACATGCCGCCAAAACCAATGGCTCCTATAGCCAGTGTCAACCATATTTGCCGGTTGGTCAGTGCACTAAGTTCACGCAGCGCATTGCTACCGCCTCCTTGCATACAATTTGCCGGTAAAAAAAGAGCTACCAGTATCACTGTTAAAGCAGCCAGTATGGCAACGATAAGAAAAACAACCCGCCAGCCTACTGCTTGAGCCAACCAGCTACTCAAAGGTACGCCGATGGTGGTAGCAATGGTTAAACCGATCATCATTAATCCTACAGCCTGAGTTCTCTTATCTGGAGGCACCATAGCTGCAGCAACCAGTGCACCAACACCAAAATAGGCACCATGCGGCAAGCCACTTAAAAAGCGAAATAACATCATACTGCGGTAATCTGGAGCCAGCATCGTGCCGAGATGTGTCAGAGAGAAAAATGCCATAAGCACCAGTAACAGGCTGCGCCTGCTAAAGCGTGCACCAAATATGGCAATAACCGGAGCGCCTAGGACAACACCCAGTGCATAAATGCTGATTAGATGCCCTGCTATAGGTTCGCTTATATTTAAACCACTGGCGATATAGGGCAAAACACTCATGGTGGCAAATTCTGTAGTGCCGATTGCAAAACCGCCAACAGCAAGAGCAAATAAAAGCCAGCGGGGATGAGGAATGCGATTAGGTTCTGTGTTCATAGTTGTGTGATTAGGCTGATCAATAGTAGCCAGTAATATTGTGTGTTTATTGTGATTTAAGTCTAACTGATTGAGAAATATTAGTAAAAATTGATTTTAGTTTTTTTTGCATAAGTCTATTGCGGATCATTAAATATTGTTTAGTTTTGTGAATATAAAATTTTATTTGGTTAGGGTGCAATCTATATATTGTCAGTGAATTGCTAAGCCAATATGTTTTACACATTTTCTTTTTTTAAATTAAGTGCAAAGATAATTGAATATTGAGCAGATAATGGTTTTATCAGGTTATTAGGTTTTGTTTGTTACGGTTTTGATGCTTTAGCAGGATATAATAGTATTAATTATGTACTTTTTATTAAGATGTTTTATTTTAAATGAATGGAATAAATGATGAGTAAGCCTAGTGCTCAAATACTTGTAAATCGTCCTGATGATGCACAGTTACTGGCAGATGAAGCAAAGTACTGTTCGTTTGGTGATACGGTACATTATGTGAATCCGCCAAAAATCTTTGATGGCTGCGAAGGCAGCTATATGTACGATAAAAATGGTACGCCTTATCTGGACTTACAGATGTGGTATTCGGCCTGTAATTTTGGCTATGCAAATGAACGGCTGAATGCTGTGCTGAAGCAACAGGTTGATACATTACCGCAATGTGCCAGCCAGTATTTGCATCCTACTAAAATTGAGCTGGCTAAAACCATTGCTCTGGATATGAAACGTAAATTTGGTCATGATGGTCGTGTGCATTTCAATGTCGGTGGTTCTCAGTGTATTGAAGATTCATTGAAAATTATCCGTAATGCATCTGAAGGCCGTTCATTAATGTTTGCGTTTGAAGGTGGCTACCATGGACGTACTTTAGGTGCATCTTCCATTACCTCCAGCTTCCGTTATCGCCGGCGTTATGGCCATTTTGGTGATCGCGCTATGTTTATTCCGTTTCCTTATCCGTTCCGCCGCCCTAAAGGAATGACGGCAGAAGAGTATGGCGAACATTTGGTGGCAGATTTTGCCCGCCTGTTTGAAACAGAATACCATGGTGTGTGGGATCCGAAAGCGGGACAAGCTGAATATGCAGCCTTCTATGTGGAACCACTGCAAGGAACAGGCGGATATATTGTACCGCCACGCAACTACTTTAAAGGACTGAAAAAGGTTCTGGATCAATATGGTATTTTGCTGGTTGTTGATGAAATTCAGATGGGTTTTTATCGCACCGGTAAATTATGGTCAATTGAACACTTTGATGTAAAACCAGATATGCTGGTATTTGCTAAGGCACTGACGAATGGTATGAATCCGCTTGGTGGTCTGTGGGCGCGGGAAGAACTGATTAATCCTCAGGTATTTCCGGCTGGTTCTACTCATTCTACTTTTGCCTCAAATCCATTAGGAACAGCAGTAGGTCTGGAAGTATTTAAGATGATGGCCGAAACTGATTATGAAAAAATGGTTATGGAAAGCGGAGCGTATTTCCTTGAGGGCTTAAAAACACTGGAACAGCGCCATAAGGAAATAGGTGAAGTAGACGGTCTGGGGCTGGCTTTACGTGCCGAAATCTGCACAGAAGACGGCTTTACTCCGAATAAAGCTCTGGTAGACAAAATGGTGGATATTGGTATGTCCGGCGATCTGGACTGGCAGGGTCAGAAAATGGGGCTGGTACTGGATATTGGCGGTTATTACAAAAATGTCATTACTTTTGCGCCTTCATTACATATTACTAAACAGGAAATTGATCAGGGTATTGAATTGCTGGATCAATTGATTACACGTGCTAAAAAAGAGTTAACAGCTTAGGGCTGGTAATGGCAGCCGGCTGATATTCAGGCTGGCTGCCGTATTAGTAAATTATGAATTATCTGACTCAACTGGAACCGAATGAACTGGTCGACACTTTTCTGACCAGTCCGCCTCAGGATTTTACAGCATGGCAATTAACTAGCGGGGTACCGGCATTTGCTGCACGGTTTGATTTACTGACTACCGCAGAATCTGATTTTCAGCAAAAAATTCGCCATTGGCCGTTATTTAACTGGTGGCAGCAGTTTCTGAAACCTGAAACTTGTTTTATTGGTACTACTGTATCGGAATATGCGCTGTTTACTCAACAACAATCTGTGCAGCAGTTAGCTACGGAAATTAAACAGCATTATGGCAAAAAATATCCGCTGCTGATTGTGAAAGATATTCCTCAGCAATCACCATTACTGAATCATCAGGCAAATGAATATGCTGCATCACTGATACAGGTATTGCAACAAGAAGGATTTATTGCAGTAGAAGGTCAGGCATTAGCCTGGGTACCGATAGATTTTAATGATATTGATGAATATCTAGGCCGTCTGTCTTATCAGCGGCGTAAAAACTTCCGGCGCAAATTAAAAACGCAATCGCTGGTAGAAATCGGTTGTATACACAGTGGTGATGCCTATTTTCAGAATAAGGCCGTTTTAGATGAGTACTATCAGTTATATTTGAATGTTTATAATCAAAGTGAAATCCATTTTGATTTATTAACCAAAGATTTTTTTGTGCGCCTGTTACAGGACAGCAGCAATCAGGCCAGGATTTTTACCTACCATTATCAGCAAGAACTAATTGGTTACAATATCTGTTTTGTTCTGAACGGTATGCTGGTAGATAAGTATATCGGTTTTGTTTATCCTCAGGCACGGGAACTGAATTTGTATTATCTGAGCTGGTTTTACAATCTGAATTATGCCAAAGAGCATGGACTTAAAGTTTATGTCGCCGGCTGGACGGATCCGCAAGTTAAAGCATCTTTAGGTGCACAATTTACTTTTACCAAACATATGGTGTATGTCCGCAATCCTGTTTTAAGAAAGCTACTGGCAAAAATCAGTACTCGTTTCGAACAGGATAAAATCTGGCAGGAAAATAGCAATCAGCCTACTCAGGATAGTAAAAAACATGAATAAAACGGTAATTCTGGATTTTGACCACAGTACAGGATCTATACCAGATGCAGTAAGAATTGAACTTGGTCAATGGCAGGAAGTTATTCGTTTTGGTTGCTCTCAGACCAGTTTTAAGAAATTACAGGCTGAACTGAATCAGCAATTACCCGAACATTATGGTACGGTATTAACCGGCAGTGGCGACTATCATCATATTTCACTATTGTTGATTAAGCGTTTACAGCAATTTTTCAGTGCCTCCAATCCGATACAAGTCATTATTTTTGATAATCATCCGGATAATATGCGTTATCTGTTCGGAATTCACTGTGGTTCGTGGGTCAGTTACGTGGCGCAATTGCCTTTTGTCAGCCATGTACATGTATTAGGTATTACTTCAAATGATATAGGGGTGGCACACAGCTGGGAAAACCGGCTGGCGCCATTATTTCAGGGTAAATTAACTTACTGGTGTATGGATGTACGGGTTGGCTGGGCAAGAACAATTGGTCTGAAACAGGCTTTTCGGGCATTCTCCTCACCAGAAGAACTGGTAAGCACTTTTATCCAGACACAGCAACATACTAATGAACCCGTATATATCTCGATAGACAAAGATGTTCTGGGTAAGGACGTAGTACAAACCAACTGGGATCAGGGGCGCATGCAACTGGAACATTTATTAACTGTGATTAACGCTATGAATCAGCGGATTATTGGCAGCGATATTACTGGTGAAGTATCTCAGTGGGAATATTCCAGCCCGCTAAAACGCTTACTGAGTGCAATGGACAAACAGGAACCCATTCCGGCTACTACACTGACTGCATGGCAAGAAAAACATCATGCGGTTAATCAGCAATTGCTTGCCGCTCTGGCTCAGAATCAGCGCACAGCATCCTGAATAACTTCACATATCCGGGAAAATTGAGCATCAGTAAGCCACAGGCTGTTGGTAATAGTGAACATACGTGCAGCAAAGTCTTCAGCATTCGGCATGGATGAAGCAGGTACAATCGGCTGTAAATAATCGTATTGAGACAATGGGTGAATAAATAACCGCGTTACCCCCAGCGGACTAGTCCATAGCTGTTTTAATACAGCATCGCGATGTTGGCATGCAGGCAATAACACCATTAGAAAAGGCCATACACCCCGACCATGCTGATCGACGATCACCTCTATTCCGGAAATACTCTGCAATTGTTCAATACGCTGGTAGGCCTGCTTTTGCAACATATCTAGAAATGCCGGTAAACGCAGGAAAGCATTAGCAGCTACATGCTGACGCCAGCGACTAACCCGATGCATTGGAATATCAAAATCAAAATCATCTCCAACGGCTGCAATCCATTGCTGCCGGCGCAATGCCTTTCTCCTGCCTTGCCCATAAACAAAATGTAAACCGGCAGGATTATACAAAGCAGTGTATCCAAATAATTCGAGAGTTCTCAGCAACTCCCATTTGCACCGGCGTGGCAATAATTTTTCGGACATAGCTTGTAAATTACTGCGTAATTGCATATCACTGGCGGTTAACAAACCGCCTTCATACATAGTTAGCCCTTTACCGGCTGCCAGACTGAACAGCACAATATCACCATGCTGCCCTACTTCTGCACCCAATGCCTGCGCTGCATCCTCTATCACACTAATCTGATAGGACTGAGCCAGTTGTTTAACGGTACTGACATCTGTCACCCGGCCGCCCAAGTGTGTAGGTATCACTGCCAATACCTGCTCATTTAACAGAGTACTTAACTGAGCGATATCCATATCGATACTACCGGGTTTTAAGTCACATAACTGTAACTGTAAACCACAATGATGAACGGCCAGCGCAACCAGCGGACAGGTATATGCCGGTACAATTACGGTTTTACGCTGTGGCTGTTGCTGCGCCAGTGTTGTTAACGCAATAATCAGTGCTGCAGTACCTGAACAGGTAAGTTGTAAAGGCGGCAGATGCAATTGTTCGCTGACTCTGCTCGTAAGTGACTGAGCTGCCGGCCACCAGTCAGACCACTTTAGCGGTAATCCGGCAGTAGGCGGGTTCTCATAGTAGTATGACATATATAATACTAGTCTTCTGAACCGGAAAAGTTAACACGGCTCATCATCTTTACTATGCTCCTCCGTTTCTATGATTTCTTTTTCAGCCAGTGCTAAAAAAATAATACCAGCCACAATAAATATCGCGCCGAGGATACGAATATTTGTAATGTGCTCATGAAACAGAAAAGCTGAAACCAGCATTACTGTAACTACTTCCAAATGCGATGCAGCAAATGCCGGACCAACCGGTGCTTTTTTCAACAACATCATCCAGGTAAAAAAAGCACCAATATAGCCGGCAATGGCAATATATACCCACGGCTGAGTAAATACACGGGAAATCCAGTCCCAATCCGCAGCAAGCGGCTGCGCATGAATAGCAGTTAATTTAAAACTGCTCTGCCCCAATGTATCAAACAATAATAAGAGCGCAAAACCAACTATATAAAATTTACGCATTATGACGCTCCTACCAGTACTACTCCGATGGTAATACAAAACATACCGGCCAACCGGAAACGGGTAAGCTTTTCCTGAAACAAAATCCGTCCTACCAGCATCAGTACGATAATGTTAATTGAACCAAGCAAAATACCCTGTGACAATGGTACCTGACTTAAAAATGCCAGCCAAAGCAAAAATTCAGCGACATAGGAACCAATCCCAATCCACAACCAGTAATTACTGAACAGATCAACCCAGTAATACCAGCCATTGCGGTTATCTGGCGCAATGGCTGCATATTTAAATGCTATTTGCCCGAGCGTATCAAAACAGATATTGGCAAACCATAAAATGAATACAAGCATCGTCATATAATATTTCCTTTGCTACGAGATAGATATTCACTTACGCTGTTTGCGCTATATGCTCGAAAAAGGCAACTGATTCATTGATTACTTCGCGCCGCTGCCGATCAATGGTAATCAGATGATAGCTGTCATCCAGAACGATAAATTTTGTTACTCCGCTGACATATTTTTCTACCAGACGCGCATTAGTTTTGATATTGGCAATATCATCATGACCGGAATGCATAATCAGACAGGGAGCTGTAACCTGTGGCAACTGTCGCCGCACTATTTTGGCCAGTGCCTGCATTTCTGCCAGTGCCGGAAACGGATTACCGGCCAGACCGGCACTGGCACTATCGCCACTGAACATGCTGGCAGCAACAGTTGCACGAATACGTTCATCTTTCAGCCCATACGGTGGTTTCTCTATAAATGAGGTTTTCTGAAATAAATGAAATTTTTTAAAAAACGGTAATAGCACAAAAGATTGTTTTGCCCAGAATGGAATAGACCAGCCATCATAGCTGAATGTTACACCATAGACACCCACACCCTTTACAAGCTCAGGCTGATCGGCCGCTAGTTTCAATGCCAGCAGCGCACCCATCGATAATCCTGCTACAAACAGACAATCGACTTTTTGTTTTAGAAATTGCGCAGCCTCCTGCACACTGGCATACCAATCATGCCAGGTAGTCTGACATAAATCAGCTTCATCACCGCAATGGCCGGCCAACTGCATGGCATAGACAGTAAAACCTGCCTGATGCAGCCCTTTGGCCAGAATACGCATTTCATTGGGTGTACCGGTAAGACCATGTACCAGCAGAACACCATTGCGATTACCGGGTAAAAAATAGGAAGAGTCTTGAATCATAATTATAAATCAGGTATTAATGCCTTATGCTGGAATTAGGCAGCTATTCTCGGTCGGAGCTTTCAGCAACTCCGGCAAAATGGCAGTAACATCACCAAAATTCTTGATTGGATAATACGCAATCCGCTGTTGCTGACAAAAATCAATTAATTTATCTTTGGCAAATACCATATCTACTTTATCTGCCACACAAAAATCCGATGTACCATCACCAACATAAAAAATCTTTTGAAAACCAGTCAGTTTCCGGCGGTGCTGACATTTACAATTACCACTGGCTTTAAGGCAGCGATCATTGGCATAAGGAAAATCCAGTGCCCAGTCTTGCTGTTGATTATGCAATAAGCGATTGGCAAAAACCGGTAAAAAGTTCAGATTATACCGCTTAAGGATGGACTGAATGGCATAGTCCAGTCCATCACTGACAATATGTACATTTAAATTTCTGCTTTGTGCAAAGCTGATAAACTCACTAAAAGCAGGATCAATTTTAATTTGTGCCAGCACACTGTCCAACTCAGCCTTACTGGCCTGTATATTAGCAATCTGCTGATGCATGCATTCCCGCGAACCAATAATACCTTCCTGCCACTGCTGCTCCAATAAGGCACATTTCTCATTACCAAAATGATTCAGTAAGGTATCAGTAACATCTTTTTCACTGATGGTTCCGTCAAAGTCACACAATACTGAATACTGACTCAAATCGTTAGCATAAAAAAGTGACTGATGATTTTGCGGGCTTTCCGCAACGGGGAAGAAACAACTCATATTGTTCCATATAAAAAATTACAAATAAAAACAGGCTGGCATTGTAACAAGGAAAATGAAAGATAATGCAAGATGCTTGAATATCTTAGTGTGTAAAGGCTAAAAGTAAATAATTTCACTAAATTTTAGCCAATTACCCTAACATGATAATTGGCTAAATATGGCTGATAGATCGGAGATTAAGGGTATCTAATATAAATTCTATCAATAGAATAATACCCGTTCACTTTGAACACTAATTTCAGTTTAATATAAAATAAACGAAAATACATGTCAGAAATGTATCTTATACATTGCTGAAACTCAGATTACCTGTCTGCTATACCAAGCCGCCAAATCTGTCCACAACAGAACTAATCTATACAGATAGCTGATATGTCTAGATATTTTAACCGAATAATTGATCTATTTTAAAACATTTCTACCAGAAATTAAACTGACTGGATTTAAGTATTCTTAATGCAATATCAATATTGGAAAGAAGTAAGCTAATAATTGTTATTTTTTCACAATAATTTAAATTATATAGATAATTTATTTAAATCAAATGGCATAAAATAATCAAAACGAATTCTCATCAAAGGCTATTCAGAAACAAACAATTGTTTATCCGATATTTATTATCCTGATAAATATCTGATAATAAGCATAACTGCTATTTTTAGCAGCAGAGAATTTTGATATCTATGCTTATAGAGAGCAATAGATAAAACTATATAAAATAAAAGTGCGGATATATCCGCACTTTTATTCGATTCATTTCATCAGTAATACATTTTTTACCAATATATTATTCGCTGTTTCAATTAGTGAATTTCTTTGAATGAATTGATTAGGTAAGTTGAGTCCTGTGTAACATCATCCAGATCATGACCCGGGTTCATTACTAAATCTCCTATCTGCACAGCTTGAGATGCATTAATAATAAGAGCTGAAGACAAATTATCACTTACCCGATAAATCAGTGCCAGACCAACTTCCTCTGCCGGAATACTCAGATATTTAACCACACTGCGTGATTTCTTAGGCTCATTAGATAAATCAGCCTTAAGTTGGCGACTTTTTTTATACAGGCTAACTACGGTACCTTTATCAACTCCGTCATTAGTACCTAAATTCAAAGTAATTGTCTGATAAGGACCTGCTTCCTGAATACCGTCCATTACAGAAACAATTTTACCTTTAATCTGAGTAGTGGGCCCATGAGGCATCATTTGGAACGGATCATGCTCATCTGTAATTTTTAACAGATAATCACCCTTATTAATTTCTGACGCTGAATTGGTAATAACCAGTGGCTGAGCTGTACGCGTAGGAACCTTAATCAGTGGTGTCTTACGGGTATAATACTCATCTTCAGGTAAGCTGGCTACATCCTTTGGACTGCGTTCAGCCAGAGCAGTGTTCTGTCCGGCCAGCGTTGCTGCTTCACCACTAAAGCGTACCAGCTGTCCCAGATATTTATGGGTATCAGGATCAGTAATATTCTGTTCTATACGGTAAATCAGATAGCGACCAGGCTCTAACTGACGATCCGCATAGATACGGTCACCTGTAGAATAAATAACCCGGTTATCCGGTCCGGCAATCAGACGTGGTGCCTCTCTGGTTTGTTCTTTACTAATTACTTGCGGGTGCTGCATAAACATACGGAAAAAATCGACATCTATGGTACTGATGCCATAACCAGAAGACAGATTACGTATTTGTGGCTGCAGTTTAATGGTCGGAATACCTCCGCTGTTATCAAAACCCAGACGAGGCTGCCCGTTAACATAGCGCAGACTTAAAACCTGTCCCGGATAAATTTTTTGCGGATTCTGAATCTGAGCCCGGTTAGAACCCCACAGCTGCGGCCATTGCCAAGGGCTGTAAAGATACTTACCGGATATGCTCCACAAAGTATCACCACTTTTCACTACATATTGTGCCGGTGCATCCGGACGTAATTTTAATTTGGCCATTACCGGTGCAGATATTGCCATACTTAGTGCACACAGCAGAGTTATAATATGTTTATGCATGTAAGGTATCCTTAGGGAGATTGCTATTTTAAATGATTGTGATATGACATAGTATGGATATTAGTATCAGTTTACCTGAATCCATATCAACAATCTTTAAAAAATCCATATTGCCATCATGTACTCAGGTCAGATTGATTGAACAAGGAATTAAACACATAATGGCCCTCTTAAACATTTTACAATATCCTGATGAGCGTTTACATACTGTTGCGCAACCTGTTACAAAATTTGATGACAGAATTCGCACGCTGGTACAGGATATGGCGGAAACTATGTATCAGGCACGCGGTATCGGACTGGCGGCAACTCAGGTTGATGTGCATGAACGTGTAGTAGTAATGGATCTGTCTGAAGAACGTAATCAGCTGCGTGTATTTATTAATCCGGTTATTACTTACAGAGAAGGTGATACCGAGTACGAAGAAGGCTGTTTATCTGTTCCCGGTATTTACGAGATGGTGCACCGCTCTGAGCGCATTACCGTTGAAGCCTATGATGAACATGGTGAAAAATTTACACTGGAAGCAGACGGATTACTAGCCATCTGTATTCAGCATGAACTGGATCACCTTGCCGGCAAGGTATTTGTAGAATATCTGTCGCCACTGAAACAGAACCGTATCAAAACTAAGCTTAAAAAACGCGCACGCGAAAGAATGTAACAAAACCTGTTGTCGGAATTTTTTATTGGCATAGCGATAGCTGTTATGCCTGTTGTGGATTTATTGCATGAAGCCTTCTGTTATTTTCGCCGGAACCCCTGATTTTGCTGCGGCTGCACTCAATGCTATTGTTGCAGCCGGTTTTAACGTGCCTCTGGTACTAACCCAGCCAGACCGCCCTAGCGGCCGCGGGTTAAAGTTACAACCCAGTGCAGTTAAAAAAGCAGCACTGACACACGGCCTTACCGTAATGCAGCCAACTACATTAAAAACGGCCGAAATTCAGGCAATATTGGAAAATCAGCAGGCTGATGTCATGGTTGTAGCTGCTTACGGGCTATTACTGCCACAGGCAGTGCTTAATATTCCCAGATACGGCTGTCTCAATATTCATGCGTCGCTGTTGCCGCGCTGGCGTGGTGCCGCACCGATTCAGCGTGCAATTGAAGCCGGCGATCAGGAAACCGGGGTATGTATCATGCAAATGGATGCCGGTCTGGATACCGGCTCAGTAATCAGTTGTCATAAATATACTATTAAAACAGACGATACAGCTAGTGAAGTACATGATGCATTAATGCAGCTGGGTGCTGATGCAATTGTTGCTGATTTACAACAAATTAACCAACTACAGCCAATTCCACAAAGTGAAACAGGCGTTACTTATGCTCATAAATTAAGCAAAGCTGAAGCACAAATTAACTGGACCCGACCTGCTGCAGAAATCGTACGAAAAATTCGTGCTTTCAATCCAGTACCCGGAGCATGGACTGTTTGGCAGGATAAACCGCTTAAAATCCGGCGCGCTAAAGTAGTTTCATACACAGGCATACCAGGAGTGATTTTACACAGTAATGAACATGAACTGATTGTAGCCTGTGGCAAAGACTCCATCAGTATTGAAGAGATTCAGAAAGCGGGTAGCAAAGCTATGTCTGTAACCGCATTTCAAGCCGGTAATATCTTGCAACAGGGTACATTACTTGCTTCAGCGGAGACTGATGCATGAGTATGGCTCGCGCCCAGCAACTGGCAGCAAATATCATCGGCGAAGTACTAAACGGATGTAATCTCAATGAAATTCTGATTCAGGTAATACAGCAACATTCTGAACTGTCAGCCTCTGACAGAGCTGCCTTGCAAGATCTTACTCATGGTAGCCTGCGTTATTTAGGTCTGTTGCAACAACTTGTACAGCAAATGACCACAGCTTCACCACCGGCAGATATTCGCCATCTTCTTATCATTGCTTTATACCAATTACATTTTACTCGCAATGCACATCATGCCGTCGTGAATGAAGCTGTGAATCATGCACGCCGATTGCACGGTGGTCGTTACCAGAAACTGGTTAATGCTCTGTTACGGCGCTTTTTACGCGAGCATGAGGACTTATTAGCCAATGCACTTAAACAGGATACAGCCCGTTTCAATCTGCCTGCATGGTGGGTAAACTATCTTAAAAAGCATTATCCTCAGCATTGGCATAATATGGTTACAGCAATGACTAAGCATCCGCCTATGACATTGCGAGTCAATCGTCGCTATACTGATGCTGAGCAATATCAAACCAAACTGGCCGCAGCCGGTATACCAGCCAGAATTCTCGACACACACAGCATTATGCTGCAACAGGCAGTAGCCGTATCAAAGCTACCGGATTTCGCTTCAGGACATGTGTCTGTACAGGATTTTGGTGCTCAGCAAGCCATTCCTTTGCTGAATCCGCAATCCGGTGAGCGCATTCTGGATGCATGTGCTGCACCGGGTGGTAAAACAGGACATATGCTTGAATGGGCAGACTGCGATGTAACGGCACTGGATATAGATTCGCAGCGTCTTGAGCGCGTACAGGAGAATCTGCAACGCCTGCATCAGCAGGCACATTTGCATTGTGCCGACGCAAAAGATCTGCACTCATGGTATGATGGCAACACTTTTGATGCCATTCTTGCTGATGTTCCCTGTACGGCTTCAGGTGTAGTAAAACGTCATCCTGACATCAAATGGTTACGTCAGCCTCAGGACGGACAAAAAACTGCACTACAGCAGGAAGCTTTACTGGATAATCTGTGGCTTACTTTAAAATCAGGTGGGCGCCTGCTTCTGGCCACCTGTTCGATTTTTACAGAAGAAAACCAGCAACAAGTAACCCGTTTTTTAACCCGACATGCGGATGCCCGCGAGCGTCTCTCACGTATTTTATTACCGAACAGCAGACAAGATGGCTTTTTTTACGCGCTTATCGATAAAATCTAGTCTACTTTTTGCCTGTCTCCTCTGCCTGAGCATTACTGCAGCACTGGCCGAAGGCATAAGCACCACCCGTGCTCAGGCTAATATTACCAGTAATGGTCAGCTTTCCATCAATACACGTTTTAATACCCAGCTGCCCGACCAACTGAAACAGGCTCTGACTCAAGGCGTACCATTAAATTTTGATCTGAACTATCAGTTAACAGCCCCCACGCTCGCTTCTTACCGTAATCGGATTAATAACCTGATTGGCGGTGATAACCTTATACAGTACAAACTCGCTTATCACCCGCTGACTAACCGCTACCGTGTCAGCATGGGTTCCACGTTCTCTACCGAATACAACAGCCTTGATACCGCACTTAGAGCCGTTGGTGCTGTAGCCAACTGGCGCGTCCTGAGCAATGGCACACTCAGTGGTGTCTCTGCGAATGAAGTGCGTGCTGATGTTCGCCTTAGTCTGAGTATCAGCCAGTTACCCAAGCCATTTCAGATTAATGCTCTCACTTCCCATAGCTGGCAATTGGATTCCGGCTGGCATCGTCTAGTCATTAACGCGGACTGACCACAATGAGACGGCTGATTCTGGTCATGGCAGTACTCTGTGTAGTGACCCTGTATGTTCTGGCTGTCGCTACCGGCAACACTAATGTTTTCTCAAAATATTTCTGGTTTGCTTTTGGATTTGCCTCACTACTGGTACTGGCACTGATGCTGATGGCCGGTTCTTATTGGTGGAAATTGCTGCAAAGCCGGCACAGACAGGAGTTCGGTTCCAAAATTGCATTGCGTCTGGCTTCCATGTTTACCCTGGTAGCTGTATTACCCGGTTTATTTCTGTTCGGAGTATCTGCACAGTTTATCTCGCACAGTATTCATTCGTGGTTTGGTAACGATACAGAAGAAGCACTAAACCGCAGTATCAGCCTGAGTAAATCGGCTCTGGATTATGAGCTGGACAACACAGTTCGCCGGGCAGCCAATATTCAGATCGCACTGATTGCAGCCAATGGTCTGGAACAACCACTAGTACCCGTTCTAGAGAAAAATGGCAAAAGCAGACAGTTCAGTCAGTTAGATATTTATAATTTAAACAATAAACGGCTTGAAGCCGAATATAATCCTCAGCACCTGTCCACTCCTGAACTTAACCCGAATCTGATTCAGCAGTTGCATAATTCAGGCTCTGTCCGTGAGATTGAAAGTATCAATAATATTCTTTATGCACAGGGCTGGCTGCTTTTACCCGGACACAACAGCGATAAAGCCCTGTTTTTCCGCCAGCCAATTCCGGCCAAAGTAGCACGGGATGCAACTCTGATTGAAGCGGCACGGGCAAAATATGGGGAGCTGAGCTTTACTAAACAAAGTCTGCAAACCTTTTTTCTGGCTACATTACTAATGGCTACCCTGCTGTCCATTATTCTGGCTCTGCTGGTGGCGTTATATTTTGCCCGGCAATTTGTTGCCCCTATTCTGTCACTTGCCGATGGTGCTCGTGCAGTGGCCAAAGGTGATCTGGACGTACAACAAACCATTTATCGCAATGATGAGCTGGGAAAATTAACCGGTCTGTTTAATCACATGACAATACAGCTACGGCATTCACGTGAACAACAGGAAGCGGCCAGACATTATCTGGAATATATACTTAATAGCCTGACCACTGGTGTAGTTACCCTCAATCCAGAAGGATGCCTGATTACCTTTAATCAAATGGCGGAGAACATCCTTGGCCAGAATCTGAATCCGATACTCGGGCAAAATATCAGCCAGCTTACAGAACAAAGCCCGCAAACAGCAATGCTGGCTGATGTATTTCAACAGATACTGACTACAGAATATCAGAACAAACCGGCGCAAATTACCTATAATCACAAAGATGAGGCTCTGATATTACTTGGAAAGGCCACACCTCTGCCCGAAGACAGCGGAGGCGGTACTGTACTGGTGTTTGATGATGTTACAGCTCTGGTAAGTGCTCAGAAAGAAGCAGCATGGGGTGAGGTTGCCCAGCGGCTGGCACATGAAATCCGTAACCCGCTGACACCAATTCAACTATCTGCCGAACGGCTGGCGTGGAAACTCAGTGATAAATTAAACGAAGCGGATAAACAAATTTTAAGCCGTGCTACTAATACCATTATCCGTCAGGTAGCAGCAATGAAAGATATGGTTGAGGCATTCCGCAATTATGCCCGTTCACCGGCATTAAAATTCACAAACCTTGATTTAAATGAACTAATACGCGAGGTTTTGGTACTTTATGAAGGTAGTAATTGTACATTTACAGTTAATTTGAGTAAGATAGTAATGAATGTTAACGCTGACAGCGGAGCTTTACGTCAGGTTATTCATAATCTGCTGAAAAATGCAGTAGAGGCAGCCGCAGCATCTGACTCTCCTGAAGTAAGCATACAAACTGAATTAAATAGCGAACATATTCTTTTCTACGTAAGTAATAATGGTAAAACATTTAGTCAGGAGATGTTATTACATGCATTTGACCCTTATGTAACAGACAAACCCGGTGGTACCGGACTGGGATTGCCGGTAGTAAAAAAAATCATTGAAGAACACGGCGGGCGGATCCAAATCAGTAATCAGAAAAACGGACTGGCTTGTGTCAAAATAACCTTACCATTACAGGTGAATAGAAATGCGAAGCAGTGATATTTTAATTGTTGATGATGAAATAGGTATCCGCGATTTATTATCGGAAATCTTGCAGGACGAAGGTTATACCGTCACCACAGCCGAAAATGCCGATACTGCCCGCCAACTACGCCAGCAAACACGCCCTGCGATGGTATTACTGGATATCTGGATGCCTGACTGCGATGGGATTACCTTACTTAAAGAATGGGCAAAATCCGGACAGTTAACTATGCCGGTAGTGATGATGAGCGGCCATGCCAGCATTGACACTGCCATAGAAGCCACAAAAATTGGCGCACTGGATTTTCTGGAAAAACCCATTTCCCTGCAAAAACTGCTTAGTACCGTAGACCGTGCTTTAAAATACGGGCAAATGCAGGCCGCTTCCAATCTGACATTGGATAAGCTCGGTCACAGCCCTGCAATTAAAGAATTAAATCAGCAACTGGAACGTATAGCTAAATTCAGTACTCCGGTATTACTCACCGGTGAACTGGGCTCTCCTTTTGAACTGGTAGCACGCTCATTTCATAAAAGCTCAACTCCCTGGGTAGAACCCTCCAAAGTAGAACAAATCGTTGATGCTCCTATTGAATTATTGCAGAAAGCCACCGGTGGCATACTTTATCTGGGCGATATAGCCCAGTATGGTAAAAGTACCCAGCAAAGTATCGGTTTCATTCTGACTAAAGCAGACCGCTACAACGCTCGCATTATCTGCGTTTGCAGCAGATCAATTAAAGAAATGATTACCGATCCGTTACAGGATAACAAACTGCTTAACACCTTGTCATCACTAATTGTTGCTATTCCTCCGTTGCGTTCGCAGCTGGATGATATGGTATTTCTGGTGGAACAAATAACAACCGAACTGGCAGAAAGCCAGAAAATTCCGCCAGTAAAATTCACTACTGCTGCCTTGAATGAATTGCGTCAGTACGATTGGCCGGGTAATCTGGAACAATTGCGCAGTGTTGTTAAAAGCCTGATGCTCACAGCAGAAAATAACGAAATTGACGTTAATGTCGTCAGTACTATTCTGAATCAGTTCAAACATAACCAGCCTCATGAAACCATGAACGGCTTCAATTTTGATCTGCCTCTGCGTGAACTGAGAGAGGATCTGGAACGACGCTATTTCGAATACCACATTGCTCAGGAAGGACATAACATGAGTAAAGTGGCTCAGAAAGTAGGGCTGGAACGAACTCATCTTTATCGCAAACTTAAACAGCTTGGTATTCAGTTTTCGCGCCGGCAGGCTGAAAAATAATTCAGATAAACCGGATAATAAATTCTCTGCAAATTTTATTATGAATTTTATTCATATTATTTAGCGGATTTTTCAAAGAAAATTTGCAATAAAACATTGATTGAGCATGTCTGAAACGTTATGGTTAGATATCTAACCATAACCTACGGAGAAACTGTTTAATCATGAGTTTTACCCAGTTGAGCTTTGAATTTTTTCCGCCGCGTACTGAAGAGGGACGGCGCAAACTGGCCATCACCCGCAAACAGTTAAGCCAATATCAACCTGAATATTTTTCATGTACTTATGGTGCAGGTGGAACTACACGAGCCGGTACATTGCAAACAATTACCGATATTATGAATGATGGAGTAGCAGCCGCTCCCCATCTGGCCTGTATTGGCGCCAGCCGTGAAGAAATGATCAGCCTGCTCCAAACCTACAAAGACATGGGCATCCGTCATATTGTAGCCTTACGTGGTGACGTTCCGTCAGGCGTGGGCTTTGGACATCAGGGACTGCGCTACGCAAATGAGCTGGTTGCTCTTATCCGCCAGGAGTTTGGTGACTGGTTTCATATTGAAATTGCTGCCTATCCGGAGTTTCACCCTCAATCACGCAGTGCTGAAGACGATATCAATCATTTTGTACGTAAATGTCAGGCCGGCGCCGATTCCGCAATTACCCAATATTTTTTCAATGCAGACAGTTATTTCTGGTTTGTAGACGAAGTACAAGGCAGAGGAATAGATATTCCCATTATCCCCGGCATCATGCCTATTGCCAGCTTTTCCAAATTGGCACGCTTTTCAGAAACCTGTGGCGCAGAGATTCCGCGCTGGTTACGCCTAAAACTTCAGTCTTATGCAGATGATACAGCATCAATTAAAGCACTTGGGCTGGATGTAGTAACTGAAATGTGCGACCATTTGCTTCAGCAGGGAGCACCCAGCCTGCATTTTTATACTCTGAATCAGGCCGGACTTGTATCGACTATATGTCAGCGATTAGGTTACTAAAACTGAATAATAAATAAAATTAAAATATAAATTTGTTAATACAATACAAATGAAATAAGCCCTTATCGTCTTAATGATAAGGGCTGTAAAATCTGATTACTTTTTTATCAGCGAAATTATATGACTGTCTAATTTAAATTAATCACAACAAAACAATTAATAGCTAATGAGTTAACAACTGATTAAGAAACTGCTGAGCTCTTTCATGTTGCGGACGCTGGAAAAATTCTTCCGGAGTAGCCTCTTCAACAATTTCACCATGATCAATAAATACTACCCGATCAGCTACTTCACGGGCAAAACCCATCTCATGCGTGACCACCATCATTGTCATACCACTAAGCGCCAGATCTTTCATAACTTTCAGCACTTCACCTATCATTTCCGGATCCAGAGCAGAAGTCGGCTCATCAAACAGCATTACTCTTGGCTCCATAGCCAGACCGCGGGCAATGGCGACCCGCTGTTGCTGACCGCCCGACAACTGCTGCGGAAAAGCATCGCACTTATGCGCCAGCCCTACTTTAGCCAGCAGTTCCTTAGCTTTGGCTTCAGCCTGCGCGCGACTTTCTTTTTTCACCTTCATCGGTGACAAAATAATATTTTCCAGAACTGTAAGATGCGGATATAAATTAAAATGCTGAAATACAAAACCAACCTCAGTTCGTACCCGATTTAAATCAGCTTTCGGATCAGCAACATTAATTCCGTCAACCCAGATTTCACCCTGCTGGATTTTTTCCAGCTGATTTACAGTACGAATCAGCGTAGATTTACCGCTGCCAGAAGGACCGCATACCACTACCACTTCCCCCTGACTAACAGTGAGATTCACACCATTAATAACATGCAAATCTTTAAACCATTTATGAACATTCTTAAATTCAATCATGTATTCCCCACATCCTGTAACTGTCTGCATTAATCATTCAGACAGAAGCGCCATTGTGCAACAAATGATTACTTAATGCCACATAAAGCTCTGGCGTAACCCGCTCTGGCCTGCTGCTGGGATCAATACCTACAGCCATCAATGCTGCATCATCTACAGATTCTTTCAGATTATTATGAATAGTTTTACGTCTCTGTTGAAAAGCCTGTTTGACCAATGCAGCAAAATGATTAAAATCCTCAGCAATACCAATGCGACCACACTGCGGAATCATTCGTACCACAGCTGAATCTACCTTTGGTGCAGGTATAAAGGCCTGAGGCGGCACATCAAGTAAATTTTCCATCTCAAAAAAATACTGCAACATGACACTTAAACGCCCGTAATCATTACTGCCTGCTACTGCCACCATACGTTCAACCACTTCTTTTTGCAGCATAAAGTGCATATCTATAATATCATCAGCATACTGACCAAAACGAAATAACAACGGCGTGGAAATATTATACGGCAAGTTACCAACAATCTTTTTTTTGCCGGGTACAGTATTAAAATCAAATTGCAGGACATCGCCCTCATGAATTAATAGCTTTGATGCAAATGGCAGCGTACGTAATCGAGCCACAATATCACGATCAATCTCAATCACATGCAGTTTATTGACAGCCATAGCAAGAGGTTCCGTAATTGCGGCCAGACCCGGACCAATTTCAATTACCGTATCCTCAGGCTGAGGACGAACCGCACGCACAATATCCTGAATAATACTTTTATCCTGCAGAAAATTCTGACCAAAACGTTTGCGGGCACGATGTTCTTTCATAATACTTCCTTCAATTTTGCCCAATTATAAAATAAAACCACCGTTCTCAACTTACCAGACTAATCAGTACAACGTACCTGTTAACATCTGCTTTCAGTAGTCTGACACTAATTTGACAGATAACGTAAAGGATTAACCGCCTTACTATTCACCCGAACCTCAAAATGCAGTTTTACACCAGTGGTTCCACTGTCTCCCATAGCTGCGATTGTCTGTCCGGCCTGAACTTTCTGCCCATTAACAACTTTCAAGGAATCATTGTACGCATAGGCCGTCATCGTACTGTTACTATGTTTAATCAGTACCAGTTTGCCATATCCGCGCAGTTCCTCTCCGGCATACTCTACGACACCCGCTGCCGCTGCTTTAACCGGAGTACCCCGGTTACCGGCAATATCAATACCCTTTTGCGTCTGACCATTAAATGTACTGATTACTTTACCCTGCACCGGCCATCGCAAACGAATATCAGGAGCAGCTGTTGTAGTCGTTCCGGTATCCGGTTTAGGTGTAACACGACCAGGCTGTCGTTTTACTCCCGCAGAAACGCCTGATACAGAATCTGGTTTACGTACCCGAATCAACTGCCCCACTTCAATAGCATGAGGATTAGCCAGATGATTCCAGCGAACAAGCGTATTCACATCCTGATTAAATCGCAAACCAATGCGATATAACGTATCTCCGCGCTGTACCCGGTAATAACCATTTTGTGCCCTGCCATTCATTACCGGCGCTTTAGCCGGATTATTATTGGCACAGCCACACAGCAACAAACAGCCGCCCAGCAACACGCTTAAACCGGAACGCCATAATATTCCGCTCAATTTCCATATCTGTATCATTGATTTACCAAAATCTTAACAAGAATCTGTATAGCATAACTTGTTTAGCTAATCTTAGCTTGATATTAACATAGCTTTTCCTGCCTCATTGACTAGTAAGCCCCTCTTTTCAGACAGGCAGAGAAATCCATTTCACAACTGCTATATTGAATTCTTCGATCCTGCAACCATCTGTTAAAAATGTTATAGCTTAAAAGGGTAACTTACATGCGTTACATAGGTTGGGCATTACCGATACTGGCAGTACTGGAAGTCCTTTCCATTATTCTGGTTAGCAATCTGATTGGTGGCGGCTGGACACTGCTTATCATCTTACTGTCAATTGTCTGCGGTATTTTCATGCTGCGTAATATTGGCGTGTCCGGCTTATTTCTTGCAATGGCTACCATTCGAACTGGCAACAATGTATCGCTTTACCAGCTATTATGGCCAGTGCGCTACATATTCGCCTCCATCATGCTTATTAGCCCCGGATTTGTCTCAGATATATTTGCTGCCTTGTTATTACTACCTATTAGCGGCAAGCCTCTGACCGGCACAACCCAATCCTTCTCCCGTTCAACACAACCGGAACAGGGGGACATTATCGAGGGTGAGTACACTGTAGAAACCGATAACGAACAAACAGCTCACTCCGGCACACAATCAAATCTTCCGCATAAATAACCGAATAACAAAACCAAAAGCCGCACAGAATTAATCTGGCGGCTTTTAAATTACAGAAAGACGATTCTCACTACTCTAAACGCATTTGCGGAAACAGAATAACATCACGTATTGTTTGAGCATCTGTCAGCAGCATAATCAGACGATCCATGCCAATACCGCAGCCGCCGGTTGGCGGTAAACCATATTCCATAGCACGAATATAATCTGCATCGTAATGCATTGCTTCATCATCACCAGCATCCAGCTGTGCTACCTGCGCTTTGAAACGCGCAGCCTGATCTTCAGGATCATTTAATTCCGAATAGCCGTTAGCCAGTTCGCGTCCGACCACAAACAACTCGAAACGCTCGGTTAAACCCGGTTTAGTATCCGATGCACGTGCCAGTGGTGATACTTCTACCGGATAATCCACAATAAATGTAGGCTGCCATAATTGCGCTTCCGCGCACTCCTCAAATAAAGCCAGCTGCAAACTGCCCAGACCCTGAGCCATAGGTAAAGCTCCGCCCAGTTTTTTAATTTCAGCCTTCAGCCAGGCTTCATCCGTCAGCTGTTCATCCGTATACTGCGGATTAAAATATTTAATTGCTTCTACAATAGTCATACGAGCAAACGGCTGGCTTAAATCTACCTCCTTACCGTTATAACTCACCACCGCACTGCCTGTTGCCTCAATAGCAGCAGCACGGATTACCTTTTCTGTCATGTCCATCATACGCTGGTAATCACCATAAGCCTCATAGAATTCCATCATCGTGAATTCCGGATTATGGCGTGTACTCATGCCCTCATTGCGGAAATTACGGTTAATTTCAAACACACGCTCCAGACCACCCACAACCAGCCGTTTCAGATAAAGCTCAGGTGCCACACGTAAAAATAAATCCATATCCAGAGCATTATGATGCGTGACAAACGGCTTTGCTGTAGCTCCGCCCGGAATCGGATGCATCATCGGTGTTTCCACCTCCAGATAGCGCTCACCTACCATCACATTCCGTATCGCCTGAATAATCCGACTCCGTTTCACAAAAGTGTCACGCGTTTGCTCATTGGTAATTAAATCTACATAGCGCTGGCGATATTTCTGCTCCTGATCAGCTAAACCGTGAAACTTATCAGGTAATGGTCGCAAAGACTTAGTCAGCAACCGCAGACCAGACACCCGTACCGTAAGCTCACCGTGATTGGTTTTCATCAGTTCACCTTCAGCACCCACAATATCACCCAAATCCCAGTGCTTGAATGTATCATGAACTTGCTCACCAACACCCTGATTGTTGATATACAGCTGAATACGGCCGGTCATATCCTGAATAGTCGCGAAGCTGGCTTTACCCATATGACGTTTCAGCATAATACGTCCGGCAACTTTTACCGGAATTGCCTTTTCTGCCAGCACATCCTTATCAAACTCATCATAAAGCTGATGCAAATCTCCAGCAAAAGCATCTCGTTTAAAATCATTTGGAAAAGCAATTCCCTCAGCACGAATCGCCGTCAACTTCTCACGGCGGTGTGCCATAATCTGGTTTTCATCCAGTTGTTCTTCTTGCGCGGCAGCTACCGGCGCATTCTGCTGTTCACTCATATGCATCCTCATACTATATGCAATTGTTATCAACAAACAACTGCCCGCCTGACACCATTGAGCATAGTATAAAATTCAGGCAATAAAAAATTAAAAATAACCGCCTATTTTAAGTCAAAACAGCCAGTTTGACATCTAAAACACCTGATTCAGTTACAGCAATCCCATATTGTCATAACAAATTTCTTCAACCAGCAGCAATAACTTAACACCATCCGGCAGCAAAAACTTTAAACATCATCCCAAAGAAATAAATTATTACCAAACTGTAACCAAAGCACATAAACCTGCCCGGATAAATTAACGATAGCAACATTTCTGATATCAGCTAAACAGAAGAGCACACCTGAACATAA
Organism: Snodgrassella alvi wkB2; assembly: GCF_000600005.1. Classification (NCBI taxonomy): domain Bacteria; kingdom Pseudomonadati; phylum Pseudomonadota; class Betaproteobacteria; order Neisseriales; family Neisseriaceae; genus Snodgrassella; species Snodgrassella alvi. Next base: position 176,707 of record NZ_CP007446.1, on the reverse strand, counting down.
ATTTATCCGTAGCAATCTATAAACAGCCAATATCGAATATATATTTCTTTATTATTTATTGAAATAGCATAAAAATAACAATAAAATATTAACCGTCAGCCTATACCATATCCGTTAGCGCATACGAAAATACCAACAGTCTATTATTTGTTTTAACAAAAATTACATTGAAATACAACTCATTAACCCATTACCAGCGAATAATAATTTTAATATAAAATTTAACAACCTTATCGCTGTATCACCAATAAAACCCAGATATATCTTTCAGGAGATGAACATGTATCAGTTACATCTTTATGACACACCTATTGCGATGAATACAGCTCTGGCTACAGCTATTATTGCCAACCTGCAAAATGCAATTAATCTGCGCGATTGCGCTTCTCTTGCCGTTTCAGGCGGTCCGAATCCGGTAGAGCTGTTTCAGATACTAAGCAAAGCGCAACTGGCATGGGAGAAAGTTTATATTACTCTCGTGGACGAGCGCTGGGTTGATAAACACCACGAAGACAGCAACGAACGGCTGATTCATACCCATTTACTACAAAATAAAGCTAAAGCAGCACACTTTATCAGCCTAAAAACTGTAGCTGAAAATCCATATGATGGTGTGGATGAAATTCAGGCACGTCTGGAGCAACTATTACCCTTACCCATAGATGTACTGGTATTAGGCATGGGAGACGACGGGCATACTGCATCACTTTTTCCTCATGCTGAAAATTTATCCAAAGGCCTGGATATGCACTCTGAGAGAATGGTAATAGACATGAAACCCCTGACTGCACCGCATGATCGTATTTCCCTGACTTTACCGGTAATATTAAACAGTAAACATTTATATCTGCAACTTTCCGGCAAAAAACAACAACAGGTACTACAACAGGCACTGGCCGGAATCAATAGTAACGATATGCCAATCAGAGCTGTTTTGCATCAACAGAAACTACCATTACAGATTTATCTGGCTCAATAAAAAATGCGCCGGGTAAAACCGGCGCATTGACAAAATTCAGCATAATTACCAGGAATAGCGATAATTAAAATTAATGCCGAATTTCTGCTCTGTATGCTGCCCGCTCGCATAATCAAGCTTGAAATCAGCGTGATTATTTGAATTAAAATCCACACCCAGCCCTGCTTCATACAGACCACTGTTACCAGCTCCGGTTATACGCATATTGCTATCATCAACAATAGCATGTCCCAAACTGTTTTTATCATGTAACCAGTAAGCACCTGCATACGGATGCAGATTCACCTTATTCAGTGCCAGAGTAGTTTTAACTGCCGCACCTAACTGACTACGATAAAAAGTCGTACTCTTCGTATAATCATCACCGGATAAACGACCGGCAGTTATACCAGCTTTAGGTGTGATTACCAATTTATCAGAAAGGCTGAAATCTTTACCCGCATCAACACTCAGACTATTACTATGCCATGTAGCCTTATCCATTTTGTTGGCATTAGCTTTCAGATGGCTATAACGATAAGCCGCATCGGCAAACCAGCCTGCTGTATTATACCAGCCGACATAAACACCAGTAGTAAGTGCTTTCAGATTACCGTCCTTATAATTACCATTAAAATCTACACTAGAATGCCCTTGCCCCACAAAAGCACCCAAATAAGTCTGATTACCGTCATTACCCAACGGTAACAAATGATCATAACCTAATTGCAAACTATATGATTTTTGCTTAAAACCAGAGGTAGTCAACCCATAGCTTGAGCCAGTACTGTCAAAATGAGTATTGGTATAATTACTGTCCAACCACATATTATTAACATGTGACTCATTTTTCAGACTGTTGAAGCGTGCATTTAAAGGTTTTTGCATCTGATATACAAACTGGCTGGCCGCCTGACGCATACTGATAAGTGAATTGGCAAAATCACTGATTTCATGCCGGGGGCCATAATGACCGCCTCCGGCTGATGCGGCACCATTATCATTACTCAGAATCCAGTCATTTCCGTCCTGATGGAAGAAATAGCGATATCTGCCAATATCAACATAATTCTGAACCATAGAGAATGATCCGTCACCACCTTCAGACTCAACCAAAGTTATCTGAATATTCGGTTTTTTGGGCTGTTTACGACTATCTGCCACACTGATTTTATGTTCACCATGAACCTGACCATGAATTTTAATCTTATCAGATTGTCCATCGGCCAGACTGGTATTCATATTAAACAGACTATTGCTACCATTTAAATCGCCATTTATTGTCAGAGTTTTAAATTTACCACCCTGACTGAAAGAAACAACTGAATCATGAATATTCAGCTCATCCAGGACACTATCACCATTGATTGTCCATGAAGAACCATTATTCAGATTAAAAGTTATTTCAGGTGCCCGCTTCGGATCCTGATCAATATAAATACGTCCTGCCAATTGAGAATGATCCGCAGTTAAAGTAAATGGCTGTAATGCAGCAACCTGCTCATCTCCTATAGCATCATCATCCTCAGCATCTTCAATATAATAACGATGATCATTGACACCCAGTAAAGCATCCTGCCCGATTAACTTACTGTCTTTAATTGTAAATGTATGTTTATCCGCTTCCGCCTGAGTAGTTGCCAGCATAATGCCAATACCTGACTTTATAGTACTATTTTTAACATTTACTTCACTTCCGTTATTCAGATAAAAACCTGAACTGAGCGGATTAGTAAGATTTATTTCTGTGTTGCTAACATTGGCAACAGCATGATTCTCTGGACTCTGATTCACTATATCTATGCCAAAATTAATATATCCATCACCTTGTATTTTCATATTATTGACATTGACGAGTGCATTATTATTATCCGAAACTTCTATAGAAATTGCAGATGAATAATCACTATCTTTATCTAACTTTATTTCTGAATCATGAATATTCGCTGTGCTGGCAGCTGTACCAGCCCCAGTAGCCGCTATATAATATGCATCAGAATGAGGAGCAGAGATAGTAAAATCAGCCTGCGAATCCAATAGCCCTCCGCTAAGTTCAATTCCTGTAATACCTTCGTCAAATTCTTTCGGCTGCCCCTGCAAGCTAAAATGAACACCCTTAGGCATCACAAACCGTGCATTGCCCGTTTCAGATTCAAAACTGACACCTATATGGTCTATATCCTCCCGATGATCTCCGTACTTTTTATTATTTAAATACGATGTATCTATTGTAATTTCAGTATTTGGAGAAAATTCTGCCGTTAATGATTGTGCAGCATTATTTGATTCATGAATCCGGAACATCGATAGTCTTTGACCATCTTCTCCGGGAGCTCCAGTAAACAACTCTTTAAATTCACTCTCAGTAGGAATGCCATTATAATATTGATCAGCTGTAATAATAATTTTATTATTTTCCGGATCTGGCACCTTACATCCGTCTATAGCATGACAAGTATTAGCAGCTACACTATAAGCCGACAATGATCCCAAAACAACTAGCAGAATAGTTTTTAACTTTAACGGCGGGTGTATTGATTTCATCATATAAATTAACCTTTTAACACAAATAAAAAAAATAATATCACAATATTTATAAATTAAGTTAATATTTGTTTATTAAAATTAAATTATTTTTTATCATATAATGAATTTAATTACACTTTTGCCTTATAATTCTGTTGTATTAATTTATTCATTTAAATTATAAAGTGTATTCATAACTAAATATATTTATATAATGCATATATAATATAAATACACACAATAGTTTTATATAAAAAAACTGAATCCTGCAAAAAACAGGATTCAGTACTTGTATACAGCCCTATTATTATAATTATCAGGCCGGGCAAGATAATTCAGATTTTGTCAGAATGACATTTATTATTATTATTAAAATAAAACAGCTTCCCTCAGATTACAGCCCTTTAGATTGTAACCGTGCGGCATGATCCAGATAAATGCTTACAGGATCCGGTTTAGTAGGATGTGCACCAGCAATCTGATTAATTGCATCTAAATGATCCATCTGGTAATCAGAACCAATAACTTTACCCAGATGAGTGGCATAACGACCAACCAGACCATCATTTTGCTTACGTTCTTTTTTGAAGAACGCACCTAATGCTATAAGGATAGCATGGGATGGATCTACAGTATTCAAACCTTCATTAATTACGTTTGACTTAATAATACCGCTCCAGGAATAATAATAAACACCATTAGTTTCCAGCTCTTTACCCTGACCACCCCATGTTTTTGGCAGACCTTGCGGATATTTTTTATTAAATGCATTAGTGCCTTCAGTTGACAGACTTTTCAGAGCACCTTCAAAATCCTGAGGCAATAAAGGTTTAGTACTTAATAAACTGATCAGTTTCATAAAAGACTCTACAATCAGATCAGCAGTAGCACCAACAAGCTTGCCTGAAAGGATATCCAGCATCAAATCTGCAATTTCAGAACCAAAATTTACCCCGTTTACAGACGTTACAGAACCCACCAATTCCGGATGCAGTGCAGCAACATAACGGCAGGTAGGCGCACCCTGACTATGTCCGATCAGATTTACCTTTTGAGCACCAGTCTTTTTCAGAATATTTTTAACTTCAACCAGTAACTGTTCACCACGCTCTTCAGTCGTATTGGTAGCAGAAACAGCTGCAGTAAAAACTTCACATCCCAGTTTTCTCAGAGAATCAGCGATATTAAAAAAGTAGGGATATCCCATAATTCGGTCAAAACCAAAAAGACCATGTACAAGTACAAGCGGATATTTTGTTTTAACAGTAGTTTGTTTAGCTGGTTTTTTTAAATTTATCATTTAATTTTCCTCTTTGTTATTATATATTTTGAATAAACTATTATTTAATAAAAAAGTACGATTCAGAAATAAAAGTTTAAAAATAAACTTTTCGGATAATCTATTTCTTCGAATAGTTTTATGCCAATCTCAACCGTGGAAGAATAATATCATTTCCAATCAAATAATGCAAAATAAATTTTTAAAATTATTTTATAAACATAATTATAATTGCATATTTATGCAATTTAGATAGAAAATATAATATTACATTATAATGTTAACTAGTGTATGTTTTCATATATTATTATTTATATTTAAATACAATATATTATATATTTGTATTAGGAAATTTATCAGAAAATTAAATTTTTCTAATTAATTTAAATTATTTTTTTAAATTATTGCATAATCGGATATTAGTCAGTCTGTTATGCAAAAAACCTCTTTAGCATAAATTGATATAAATCTTGTTATTAATAACTTTCCTGGAATGAGTTTATTAATAACAAGATAAAGATTCTGTCTGATATTAATTTTGAGAATAAAATAGTTTTAGAATTATATGGAAATCACCCAGGAGTCGTTTCAGTTTAACAAGCAGGAGCATACTGATACATATTAATGCTGCCTAGCAACACAATAGGAGCGGGCTGGGTAAAGCTTCCTGTATCCGGATCATAGTACCTGAAAGTATTGTAGTGCAGTCCGGTTTCTCTGTCCAAATACTGTCCCTGATACCTCAGGTTCTGTTGTATCTCTCTATGGGCAATCTTCTGTATCGGTTTGCCCCACAGCTGGTATGAGCATTCCCAGACGATTTCACCGGCTTCATCCGTCAGTTCCTCCGGCATGCCGTTCAGGTCGGTATGGAAGTAGTAGATGTGTTGTTCCTGATTACCGTTTCTGTCTATTCGCGCCAGCGGTTCATAGCAGCCTTCATCGGTATACAGATACAGGCTCTGCCGTTTGTCTGCGCTGCTTTCCTGAATCATCTGCAGCCCGTCCCACAGGAAGCGGATACGGTTGTAGGGTTGGCCTTCGCGGTCTATCTGATGTTTTTCGATACGCCGGCCAAGGGCGTCGTAGACGTAGCCGTAACGCTGACTGCGGCCTGTTTGTTCGATGCGTACTTCGCTCAGGCGGTGTTCAGCATCGTAGCGGTAGTGCTGGGTTGTGCCGATGGTCTGTTTGCTGGCAGTTCTGCCGTGCTCGTCGTAGCGGTAGTGGTGTCCTCTGAAATGCAGGAGCTGGTTACAGCGAATCAGGTTGTGATTGCTGTAGTCTTCTCTGTATTTGCTGTCCAGCAGGTTGGCAGCGGCATCGTATTGCAGGGTTTCCCAGTATCTCTGATTACGGCAGCCTTCGATTCTGCCGGTGTGATCATAGCGGTAATCGGTCTGGCCGTGTTTGCTGTGTTTTTTGCTTACCAATCGGTCGAGGTTATCGTACTGGTAGCTGCGTTCGATGAGGATATCAGGCAGGATGGGATTCTGATTGCGCTGTATCTGTTTGCGTTGCAGCCGGCTGTTGCGGTCGTATTTGAACTGGGTGTTCAGGCGTCCCTGAGTGCGTAATATTTCGCGGTACAGGTTGTCGCGTTCAGTTTGGTCGGTGTTGCCGTCACGCTGTGCTTGTTTGATTTGGGTGACGTGCTACGGGCATTTATTCTGTTCGCTGGTCTAAACAATTAATTTTTTGTGGGTATAATGGTGGACGTAAGTAGATTGATTATTACACTCAGGTTGCAGTTTTACTTAACTATAATCTGCTAAAATAAAGTTGGTAACATCAGCAACTGGTATTTTCTGAATCTTTATCAAAAGGATATATTTGCGTAAAAAAATGTTTTTTCATAAGAGAAAATCATTTTATTTCCATTGGGAATTAAAAGAATACTTGTTTCATCACTTGGGTAAAAAAAATCATCCCATGATTTTACAAAAATATCCACTGGTACAATAGCACTCGCTTTTTTCCCCCAAAAGAAAAAAGCAAATGAAATGTCTGTTAATTTATTTTTGAAAAATAAAGAAGATTCGTTAGGATGATCAAAATCCAAATTAATTTTTTCTATAACAGAACAAAATGACGAATGCATCTTCATTAAATGGTTAAATGGGAATGTCACATCCCAAAAATTACTAGATTCCTCCGTATCAAGAAAAATAATCTGTCTTTTTTCATCAAAAGATAGCAAGCAATCTTTAGAATTAAATCTCCATGCAATAGGATATTTTTTTTCATCAATGGTTAATAATTTTTTATTCATAAAATATATGCCCAGCTCCACCAGATTTTTTACCCAAACTCCAATCCTTCCATTTTATGTGGGGTATATTATTCTCTGGTGCATTTATTGTATGCGATTCATTAGGGTGATGTTCATAACCTTTTTTGTATGGAATTTCAGAGTAAGTAGGCTGAATCTCTATCTTTCCTCTAACATCTTTTAACAGTTGTTCAGCAGTAGCTTTATCCTTCACTCTAAAATTGGATTTACCATCTCTCTGAATTATTTCAGTTGCTTTCTTCCATTCAGGGCTACCACGCTTAATGATAGGTAAGTTAGTTGCATTGCCAACTTCCTTCCCTGTAAGGCCACATTTCATTAACCCCCACGGATCGACCCAAGTCAACCCATTAGGCGCATACTGATACAGATTAAACCCACCCAGCAGCCCAATCGGGTCTGGCTGGGTAAAGCGTCCTATATCCGGATCATAGTACCTGAAAGTATTGTAATGTAAGCCGGTTTCTCTGTCTAAATATTGTCCCTGATATCTGAGGTTTTGCTCTATGGGTTCGTGTTCGATTTCATGAATCCGTTTCCCCCAGAGCTGAAAGCTGCATTCCCACAGTATTTTACCGTTTTCGTCGGTAAGCTCTTCCGGGCAGCCATTCAGGTCGGTGTGGAAGTAGCGGATATGTTGTTCTTGGTTGCCGTCTGTGTCTATACGTGCCAGTGGTTCATAGCTGTTCTGGTCGGTATAGATATACAGGCTGGTGGGGTGATTCGGGCCGGTTTCCTGAATCATTCTTAAGCCGTCCCACAGGAAGCGGGTACAGTTGTAGGGTTGGCCTTCGCGGTCTATCTGATGTTTTTCGATACGCCGGCCAAGGGCGTCGTAGACGTAGCCGTAACGCTGACTGCGGCCTGTTTGTTCGATGCGTACTTCGCTCAGGCGGTGTTCAGCATCGTAGTGGTAGTGCTGGGTTGTGCCGATGGTCTGTTTGCAGGCAGTTCTGCCGTGCTCGTCGTAGCGGTAGTGGTGTCCTCTGAAATGCAGGAGCTGGTTACAGCGAATCAGGTTGTGATTGCTGTAGTCTTCTCTGTATTTGCTGTCCAGCAGGTTGGCAGCGGCATCGTATTGCAGGGTTTCCCAGTATCTCTGATTACGGCAGCCTTCGATTCTGCCGGTGTGATCATAGCGGTAATCGGTCTGGCCGTGTTTGCTGTGTTTTTTGCTTACCAATCGGTCGAGGTTGTCGTACTGGTAGCTGCGTTCGAGCAGGATATCAGGCAGGATGGGATTCTGATTGCGCTGTATCTGTTTGCGTTGCAGCCGGCTGTTGCGGTCGTATTTGAACTGGGTGTTCAGGCATCCCTGAGTGCGTGATACTTCGCGGTGCAGTTAGATAGTTATGTTAAAATAATTATGCCGTTTGAGCAAAAAAAAGACCCGCATTATTAAAATCATCAATTTTCTTTTTTAAAAATAAATACCCAATAGCATCAGATAAAAATAATGCTCCACCATCATGAACTGGAATATCTGATGAATATAATTGACCAATAAAATCATATTCATGCATTAATTTTTCACAAGCAACAATTCCATTGGGTATTTTATTTGACAAAAAAGAAAATGTTGGATAATCACTATTCTCTAATTGTGTTTTTTTTAATTCAAGATATTGAGGAACAAGGTTATTACTATTTTCGCATAGCTTTGATATGTCTGTTAGCGTTACTCTTGTAAATCCTGATTTTAAGTGATCAAGTTCTGCATCATCACCGGAATAAACAATATCGTCCAAGAAATATCTATTTTCATTATATGTTGAAAATACGGAAATATATTTAGCTTTAGGAAGATTAATTCCACTAATAGAGTCAGATAATTTATCATTATCAATTGTGAATAATAATGTTAAATTTTCACCTAATGGATTTTGGGGCCACTGGCCATCAATAAATGCTCCTCCACCAAATTTGATACCACTATTTTCATTTGATGAAGGTATAAGTTCATATACTTGTTGCATGATATCTACATTAACATTCGCTAATTTTTTTATAAAATCTCTCTGATTTTTTTCTCAGTATACCAATTTTCTCTTCAGGAACACCAGCTCTTCTCAGAGCTTCAGATGTTATATCCAATTCTTCTTTGATTGTTGACGCGAATTGATTACGACCTAATCCTTTCTCTGCCCTAATTTGTGCTTCATGGTAATGTACTCCTCCAATTCCTCGTGAATCTTTAGAAGGACTTCTAGTATGATGATCAAGATCTAGCGCAATCGAAGGATTCGAAGACAATCGTGCTTTATCAGCCAGACCTAATTGTTTCAGATATTCATGGCGAATAAGTTCATGGGCTTGTAGGTTATCACCTACATGTTTTGTTCCATTTAAGCTGCCATATGTACCTATATCATAAAGTGCTGCAAGTCCTAGCGGATCAATCCAAGTCAACCCATTAGGCGCATACTGATACAGATTCAAGCCACCGGCTAACCCAATCGGATCAGGCTGGGTAAAGCGTCCTATATCCGGATCATAATACCTGAAAGTATTGTAATGTAAGCCGGTTTCTCTGTCTAAATACTGTCCCTGATATCTGAGGTTTTGCTCTACTGATTCATGTTCGATTTCATGAATCCGTTTCCCCCATAACTGAAAGCTGCATTCCCAGAGTAATTCGCCGTTTGTATCGGTAAGCTCTTCCGGGCAACCATTCAGGTCAGTGTGGAAGTACATTACCCTTTCGGGCTCATTACCTCGTTTATCTATCCGCGCCAGTGACTCATAAATATTACGATTTTTATATTAATTAACTATTCGGATATTTATCTAAATAACCTTGACTTGATGGGTATTTTGTAAAAAAAGAAATTTTATTTTTATCAATAAATTCAATATCAAAAATTCTAGAACAATTTTTTTCCAAACCAATATCATAAGAATATAATTTTTCTTCAATCTCATCCAAAAGAGATATCGCCATATCATTAATAATCGAATTACATTCATTAATAAAAAAAATTACTTCTTTCGGAAAATTAGATTCAATAATCACTCCTTCATAATAATGATCAAACTTTTCAATTTTTTTATATTCTATAAGAGCATATCTCTGTTTATCTCTAAATGAAACAATATAGTCTTTCATCATTACTCTTTACATCCTTTGAAAATGCCAAATAGTTTACTTTTATTAGTATTAAAACCATTAATACCTTCTGAGTGAATTAATCTTGCATGGTTTACTCCCAACTTACCTTTAGATGGATCATGAATAACATCAAATCCAATTTTTCTAAGATCTACGACTTTTGCTTCACCCACACTTGTCGCAGGCCTATTAGGAAAAGCTTCATTCCATATTTTAGTGGCTTCATCGACACTATTAGCCCTAATAACAGAAACACCTGGTGGAGCTAATTTTCCTTTATTAATAGCTTCTATTTCTCGAGGATTGAAATCAAATCCATAATGACCATTAGTACTAATCCTATAAATTTTAGTAGCATCAGAAAGTGGTAAGCCCTTTTCTAGAGGGGTGTCAGTCAATCCCCACGGATCGACCCAAGTCAACCCATTAGGCGCATACTGATACAGATTAAACCCACCCAGCAATCCAATCGGATCAGGCTGCGTAAAGCGGCCTGTATCCGGATCGTAGTACCTGAAAGTATTGTAGTGCAGTCCGGTTTCTCTGTCTAAATACTGTCCTTGATACCTCAGGTTCTGTTGTATCTCTGTATGGGCAATCTCCTGTATCGGTTTGCCCCACAGCTGGTATGAACATTCCCAGACGATTTCACCGGCTTCATCTGTCAGCTCCTCCGGCATGCCGTTCAGGTCGGTATGGAAGTAGTAGATGTGTTGTTCCTGATTACCGTTTCTGTCTATTCGCGCCAGCGGTTCATAGCTGCCTTCATCGGTATACAGATACAGGCTCTGCCGTTTGTCTGCACTGCTTTCCTGAATCATTTGCAGCCCGTCCCACAGGAAGGTGGTGCGGTTGCATGGCTTGCCGTCACGGTCCAGCCGGTGTTTTTCAATCCGCCGGCCGAGGGCATCGTAGACGTAGCCGTAGCGTTCAGTATGGTTCAGCTGTTTGATACGCACTTCGGTCAGGCGGTGTTCGGCATCGTAATGGTAATACTGGGTACCGCTGGCGGTTTGTTTGCTGCGGGTACGCCCGTGTTCGTCGTAGCTGTATTTCAGTCCGCGGAAGCTGAGCAGCTGATTAAAGCAGATCAGGTTCTGATTGCTTTCTTCTTCGCCACGTCTTCTGTCCAGTAGGTTGGCCGCAGCATCGTATTGCAGGGTTTCCCAGTACGCTTCGTTGCGGCAGCTTTCGATGCGGCCGGTTACGTCGTAGCGGTAATCGCTCTGTACCTGACGATTGTGTTTTTTGCTTACCAGCCGGTCTAGATTGTCGTAGCTGTAGTTGCGGTCCAGTATGATATCCGGCAGGATGCCCGCTCCCGGACGTTTGGTCTGTTTGCCGGTCAGGCGGCTGGTGCGGTCGTATTGAAAACTGGTATTCATTCTGCCCTGGCTGCGCAGGGTTTCCCATTGCAGCAGGTCGCGCTCGATGTCGCTGATGATTTGACGGTTATGGATTAAAAGGCATGCCGGTAAGAATTAATTTTCTAACCGACTATTATTTATTATTCATAATACGAAGATTATTTTCTTGAGAATGGATAAAGGCATTCCCTAAATGAATTTTCCTTCACTTCACTTTCAAATTTCCGACCATTTTCTAGCTCTAATTTATCTAATTTAGTTAAAACGAATCTCTCGTTCTCAGGATGCCTTTTTTTAAAAAAATCAATAGTGTACTCCCCTAAATCATCAATTACTAATAATTTAGAAAAAACAGAGTTTATGAGAGGACTACCTGCATACATTACAGACTCTGTTTCCTCACAGGAAAATTTTAAATACATAATCGCTTTTTTTAAGGCGTTTACTTCACCTTGACTTAAAGTCAATGATTTTTCTTGGTTATCAGCCACATCCATTTCCTCTAGATTTAATTTGTTCCTGAGTCATCTTCAGTCGTTGCTCATAAGATAAATGAGAGAAAATATCATAAGGATTTTTACCTGCATGAAATACCTCACCTAGTTTCAACCGGCCTGAATGAATATACTCCAACTCAGAGCTCTGTATAATATTACCCATTTGCAAATTATCAACCTTAAATATAATTGCATAGTCGCCACGTCCCGTATGAATTGGATCATTAATGAAAATATCTCTCATTGCGTCCCGAGGTGTCATTAATATATCCGTAACATAAACCTTACCTTTTGAGTTTGGTTCAATAACTCCAGTATTCATTATGTTCTCTAAACCAGCCTTATCCGTATAATGGATAAATATATTTTCCCCGCTTAATCCCAGCGGATCAATCCACATAAACGCATTTGGCGCATACTGATACAGATTATAGCCACCCAGCAATCCAATCGGATCAGGCTGGGTAAAGCGACCTGTATCCGGGTCATAGTACCTGAAAGTATTGTAGTGCAGTCCGGTTTCTCTGTCTAAATACTGTCCCTGATAACGCAGGTTCTGTTGTATCTCTGTATGGGCAATCTCCTGTACCGGTTTGCCCCATAACTGATATGAACATTCCCAGACGATTTCACCGGCTTCATCCGTCAGCTCCTCCGGCATGCCGTTCAGATCGGTGTGGAAGTACATTACCCTTTCTGGGTCATTACCTCGTTTATCTATCCGCGCCAGTGGTTCGTAGCTGTTCTGGTCGGTATAGATATACAGGCTGGTGGGATGATTCGGACCGGTTTCCTGAATCATTCTTAACCCGTCCCACAGGAAGCGGGTACGGTTGTAGGGTTGGCCTTCGCGGTCTATCTGATGTTTTTCGATACGCCGGCCAAGGGCGTCGTAGACGTAGCCGTAACGCTGACTGCGGCCTGTTTGTTCGATGCGTACTTCGCTCAGGCGGTGTTCAGCATCGTAGTGGTAGTGCTGGGTTGTGCCGATGGTCTGTTTGGTCTGAGTTCTGCCGTGCTCGTCGTAGCGGTAGTGGTGTCCTCTGAAATGCAGCAGCTGGTTACAGCGAATCAGGTTGTAGTTGTATTCTTCTGTCCCTCTTCGGTCTAGAAAATATGTAAAAAAAGAAATTTAAAAATATCAAGAAGATTTTTAGTATCACTTCTGCTTTTATTTTACATTTCTTTTAAAAAAATATCTGAATATGAGCTTAAATCATCTTTATTTCTACCAATTGGATATTTTTTTCCTAATTTAAGTAGCCAATCACTAAATTTTTCTAAAAAAAATTTATTATTATTATTAACTTCAAATATTGCAGAATCAGAATAAGACTCAACTAATAAATCTAATATTTCCAAAAAATCTTTGTCATTTTTTAATATTTCCTCAACTTTAAGTAATTGAAGAGACTTTATTATACCTATTATTTGAGATAGTGTTAAAATGGTTGGGCCATTTTTTATGTCATTTAATATTTTTCGAATCATTGCTATTTACCTAAAAATTAAAATGGAGAATTTATTAATGGAATATGTGACTGGTTCATTTGCACATCATCTCTTCCTCTACTATTCACTTTTGTTCCATTAGATAATGTATTGGTTTGTGCCGAATGAGCCCCACCAGTAGGACGTGTCGTAATTGAAGCTGTGGGGCCTTTTGCAGCATTTGAACTCGGATATCTAGCTACAGCATTAGGGTTTGTACCATGTCCATGTACTGAATATGTAATTCCATTGGAGTTTGTTTGATATTTAAAACCTCCTGATGGGAATTGTGATGAAGACATCCACTGATTAGAAATACCACCTTGGTTAGCCCATTTAGTAACGTCATTATATTTAATCTGACCATTATGAACTAATTCTGACAGATCAGTCGGACGTTTGTTAAAACGTCCTGTTTCATTATTACGCCAACGATTCGACTTACTATCAAAACTACAGCTCAAACCAAGTGGATCAATCCAAGTAAACCCATTAGGCGCATACTGATACAGATTCAAGCCACCCAGCAACCCAATCGGGTCTGGCTGAGTAAATCTACCTATATCCGGATCATAGTACCTGAAAGTATTGTAGTGCAGTCCTGTTTCTCTGTCTAAATACTGTCCTTGATACCTCAGATTCTGTTGTATCTATCTATGAGCAATCTCCTGTACCGGTTTGCCCCACAGCTGGTATGAGCATTCCCACACAATTTCACCGGCTTCATCCGTCAGCTCCTCCGGCATGCCGTTCAGGTCGGTATGGAAGTAGTAGATTTGTTGTTCCTGATTACCGGTCCGGTCTATCCGCGCCAGCGGTTCATAGCTGCCTTCGTCAGTATACAGATACAGGCTCTGCCGTTTGTCTGCGCTGCTTTCCTGAATCATCTGCAGCCCGTCCCACAGGAAGGTGGTGCGGTTGCATGGTTTGCCGTCACGGTCTAGCCGGTGTTTTTCAATCCGCCGGCCGAGGGCATCGTAGACGTAGCCGTAGCGTTCAGTATGGTTTAGCTGTTCGATACGCACTTCGGTCAGGCGGTGTTCGGCATCGTAATGGTTAATACTGGGTACCGCTGGCGGTCTGTTTACTGCGGGTACGTCCGTGTTCGTCGTAGCGGTAATCGCTCTGTCCCTGACGATTGTGTTTTTTGCCTGCCAGCCGGCTGGTTCGGTCGTTTGAAAACTGGTGTGCATTCTGCCCTGGCTGCGCAGAGTTTACCGGTGCAGCAGGTCACGCTAGATGTCGCTGATAATCTGACCGTCCAGGTTAATCTGGTGCAGATGGCCGGAACCATAATACAGTTTGCTGATGGTACACCCGGCCGGCAGGGTGGCGTCAATAAGCTGGTTGGCAGCGTTGTACTAGAAATATGTGATAATTTCAATGTTTGTCAACAAGTACAAAATATACTCTTATTTTATTTCCATAAAATAAGGTGGGCTGGGTGCCCACCTATGCAGTAAATCAAAAGCTATAATGGATTATTGGAGAAACTATACGTTTTTATATAGTTGATTATCCAAAGAAAAAATACATAAAATTATCTACAAACAATTTAGAAGAAAGATTTTTGTTTAATTCTTCTTCAATTCTTAATAAATATTCAGGTTTGTAATTAAAATCATCATCAGCTACATCACCGCCAAACTCAACCTCTTCCACTTTAATAAGGTTTGAATAAATATCTAAAAAATCACTTAACGAGTCTGTCATTTTATACATATCCATCTGTACACTACCATAAACAGGAGATTTAATGTCAGATGAATCACACAACAACACATCACCATTACGGTCAGCAAATATGATATAACTATCTTTCCATTCTGGATCATTATCCCAGCCATCAAGGATATTTTTCAATTGATTTCTTTCGATAAATCGAATATATAAATCGTTTCCTAATATTGGCCCATCTTCAAGTATCATATGGTCATAAAAGTATAGAATCTCACCAGTTATTGGAAGGTCAATTTTATCAGCTTTTAATTTCATATTAGAATACTGCATTATCCCTATAGTTTCATTACTGTTTTGAAATGTTTCTGCAAATTTACGCAGACTATTATCAATAGACATATATTTTCACCTTCAGCATTTATTACGTTGTCTTAAAGTAGAGCCTCGATCTATCAAACGCCCATTGGTTGGATTTCGTGTAGTTCCTTTATGCCCCTTTGGTCCATGAACATGTTCATTAAAACCGCTAGGATGACGATCATTTTGTAAGAAAACAATATTTCTCGGATCTCCCATCCATTTTGCTCCTAGAGAGCCATTTCCTTTAACAGAATTTATAAGCCTTTTGGGGTATGATTTCATAATCCAAATCAGATAAATTATTTCTTAAATATATAAATTAAAATTATAAATCCTATTTACACCCATTTAGAATAAACTAATTGTTCTAAAAAATAATCCATCGAATTCATCGTTTTTTACTGTCAGTATTTTTACAGGAAATCAAAATTTTTTTAATTTCTCAAACATAATATTTATAAATTAATTCCATTCAATTTGATCAAGTATTTTTACTATTCATTAAAAATCATATCTATTGCGGGATATATAGATATGTGAATATCGTAATTATTAATCGCAATTACAAGTAACAACAAGATAAAATTTAAAAGATTAAATACGCTGTATATAAATTTCAAATGCAGAAAATAAGGTGGGCTGGGTGCCCACCTCTGCAGTAAATCAAAAAGCTATAATGGATATTGGAGAAACTATACGTTTTTATATAGTCGATTATCCAAAGAAAAAATACATAAAATTATCTACAAACAATTTAGAAGAAAGATTTTTGTTTAATTCTTCTTCAATTCTTAATAAATATTCAGGTTTGTGATTAAAATCATCATCGGCTACATCACCGCCAAATTCAATCTCTTCCACCTCAATAAGTTTTGAATAAATATTCAAAAAATCACTTAATGAGTCAGTTAATTTATACATCTTCATCTGTACACTACCATAAACAGGAGATTTAATGTCAGATGAATCACACAACAACACATCACCATCACGGTCAGCAAATATAATATAACTATCTTTCCATTCTGGATCATTATCCCAGCCATCAAGGATATTTTTTAATTTATTTCTTTCAATAAACCGAAGAAATAAATCGTTCCCCAAAATTGGCTTATCTTCAAGTATTATATGGTCATAATAATATAGAATCTCACCAGTTAATGGAAGGTCAATTTTATCAGCTTTCAATTTCATATTAGAATACTGCATTACCCCAGAACTTGAATTACTATTTTGAAATATTTCTACAAATTTACGTAAAGCATCATCAATAAACATACATTTTCACCTTCAGCATCGTTGTCTTAAAGTAGCGCCTCGATCTATCAAACGTCCATTGGTCGGATTTCTTGTAGTTCCCCTATGTCCGCGTGGCCCATGAATATGTTCATTAATACCACTTGGATGATCACCATTTTGTAAGAAAACAATATTTCTTGGATCCCCCTTCCATTTTGCTCCTAGAGAGCCATTTCCCTCAACAGAATTTATATGATGTCCAGTATAACCTGCCTTAGACATAACTGAGGCAAGTTTACTATTTGGTGTATTCAAAATTAGCGCTCTTTCTTCAGCTGTCCAAGCTCGAGTTCCTTTTCCGCCATTTTGCAATAATGCTTTTTCTTGTGCCCAAGCCCTAGTTATTGCGGTACGCCGGTTTCCAGATTGAGCACTTAACGAATCACGAGGCTTATATCTTATTATGTCATCCGCAGTTAACCCCAATGGATCAATCCACATCAGCGCATTCGGCGCATACTGATACAGATTAATACCACCCAGCAACCCAATCGGGTCCGGCTGGGTAAAGCGACCTGTATCAGGATCGTAATACCTGAAAGTATTGTAGTGCAGTCCGGTTTCTCTATCTAAATACTGTCCTTGATACCTCAGGTTCTGTTGTATCTCTGTATGAGCAATCTCCTGTATCGGTTTGCCCCATAACTGATATGAGCATTCCCAGACGATTTCACCGGCTTCATCCGTCAGCTCCTCCGGCATGCCGTTCAGGTCGGTATGGAAGTAGTAGATGTGTTGTTCCTGATTACCGTTTCTGTCTATCCGCGCCAGTGGTTCATAGCTGCCTTCACCAGTATACAGATACAGGCTCTGCCGTTTGTCCGCGCTGCTTTCCTGAATCATCTGCAGCCCGTCCCACAGGAAGCGGATACGGTTGTAGGGTTGGCCTTCGCGGTCTATCTGATGTTTTTCGATACGCCGGCCAAGGGCATCGTAGACGTAGCCGTAACGCTGGCTGCGGCCTGTTTGCTCAATGCGTACTTCGCTCAGGCGGTGTTCAGCATCGTAGTGGTAGTGCTGGGTTGCGCCGATGGTCTGTTTGCTGGCAGTTCTGCCGTGCTCGTCGTAGCGGTAGTGGTGTCCTCTGAAATGCAGCAGCTGGTTACAGCGAATCAGATTGTGGTTGCTGTAGTCTTCTCTGTATTTGCTGTCCAACAGGTTGGCAGCAGCATCATATTGCAGGGTTTCCCAGTATCTCTGGTTTCGGCAGCCTTCGATTCTGCCGGTGTGATCATAGCGGTAATCGGTCTGTCCGTGTTTGCTATGCTTTTTGCTTACCAACAGGTCGGGGGTGTCGTAAAAGAAATTTTTTACTTTTAATGATTAATTCATTAATCATAGACACCAATCTCTTCTGCTTTTGCAATTAACTCATCTTGCAATGAACCTTGTATTTCATCTCCATCATACTCAAGAACGAAATCACCACTAATATTTAGGGGAAAACATGAACCATCTATGGTTCCAAAAATCGTTGACATTGTATCTACTATTACTATACGCAGAAAATTAAAAATCTTTTCTTGGTCTTTATCTGATAGCTTTGTGATAATACTTCTTGCTCTTGCATAAGGATCATTGTCGTTTGTGGATTTACTCGGATCACTTAAATGAATTTTATAATATTCAAGTGTATCATCCAAAAGTATAGATAACAGGGAGGTAACTACTAATTCATCTTTTCCTATTTCATTCATTTAACAACCTCTTTTTCTATTAGGTTTTACTTTATTCATTTCTGGGTACATTTCTTTATTTTTGGCGATTAATTTCTGAAGAGCACTATTGGGTATTTGTGGGTAAACCTTTCTTAGCTCACGTATATCTCTAGCTAATAACTCTCTAGCACTACTAAACGGTTTTCCTGTTCTAGAGTTGATTTTACTACGTGAAACAATTCCAACTTCATCTTTAAGGAATCTATGCCCAGCTTCGGGAACTAAAATAGCAGGAGCCGTTTTGGGATCATATCCTTTTACAAGATTTTGCATAATTGCTTTTTGTCCTACATGGTGAACCTCCAATCCAGTGTTACGGCCTTTAATATTATTTAAAAGCCATACTTAATATTGGTTTTCGTCTTTATAATAAATTCAATTATAAAATTAGCATTTTTATTCCATCTTCTCCCCATTTTGATAATGATAATGCTCCAAATAAGCACTAGTAAAATTTTGAATAAACTTACCGCTATGTTGATAATCCCTTTTAGGTTCAAAAAAACCTTTTTCAATAGTCCATTCATATACACTTTTATTTAGAGGCATCTTTGTTAAAATCCCACTTAAAGAATATTTTTTTATAAAGTCTTCTGCCTGTTTTAACTCCTCATAAACACCTGAGCAAAACTGAGCTTCATTTCCATGAAAAATCCATATAAATGATTGCATTATTTTCTCCCACATACCTTGCTACGATGATTTTTATGTTTAAACCAACGATTAATTTTATTTAAATCCCTTCTAATTTTTGATATATTTCGATCAACAACTCTGCGCTGTTGTTTACTTAACTCAGGTTCGCCTTTTAAAGGTTTCCCATTAGCTCCAATCCTTATCATTCTACCTTCACCTTTCACGTGAGCATGCGCTGGAAGGTGATCACTACCATGATAATAGTGCTCAATGATAACACCACTGTCTTTAACTATTATAGTAGAAGGAAGAGTTGGGCTGGTATCTAACCCCCACGGATCAATCCAAGTTAACCCATTAGGCGCATACTGATACAGGTTAAACCCGCCAGCTAAGCCTATCGGGTCTGGTTGGGTAAATCTACCTATATCCGGATCATAATACCTGAACGTATTGTAATGTAAGCCGGTTTCCCTGTCTAAATATTGTCCCTGATATCTGAGGTTTTGCTCTATGGGTTCGTGTTCGATTTCATGAATCCGCTTTCCCCACAGCTGAAAGCTGCATTCCCACAGTATCTTACCGTTTTCGTCGGTCAACTCTTCCGGACAGCCGTTCAGGTCGGTGTGGAAGTAGCGGATATGTTGTTCTTGGTTGCCGTCTGTGTCTATACGTGCCAGTGGTTCATAGCTGTTCTGATCGGTATAGATATACAGGCTGGTGGGGTGATTCGGGCCGGTTTCCTGAATCATTCTTAAGCCGTTCCACAGGAAGCGGGTACGGTTGTAGGGTTGGCCTTCGCGGTCTATCTGATGTTTTTCGATACGCCGGCCAAGGGCGTCGTAGACGTAGCCGTAACGCTGACTGCGGCCTGTTTGTTCGATGCGTACTTCGCTCAGGCGGTGTTCAGCATCGTAGTGGTAGTGCTGGGTTGTGCCGATGGTCTGTTTGCTGGCAGTTCTGCCGTGCTCGTCGTAGCGGTAGTGGCGTCCTCTGAAATGCAGTAGCTGGTTACAGCGAATCAGGTTGTGATTGCTGTAGTCTTCTCTGTATTTGCTGTCCAGCAGGTTGGCAGCGGCATCGTATTGCAGGGTTTCCCAGTACGCTTCGCTGCGGCAGCTTTCGATGCGTCCGGTCACGTCGTAGCGGTAATCGCTCTGTCCCTGCCGGTTGTGTTTTTTGCTTGCCAGCCGGTCCAGATTGTCGTAGCTGTAGCTGCGGTCCAGTATGATATCCGGCAGGATGCCCGCTCCCGGACGGCTGGTCTGTTTGCCGGTCAGGCGGCCGGTTCGGTCGTATTTAAAACTGGTATTCATTCTGCCCTGGCTGCGCAGGGTTTCCCGGTGCAGGTGGTCACGCTCGATGTCGCTGATAATCTGACCGTCCAGGTTAATCTGGTGCAGATGGCCGGAACCATAATACAGTTTGTTGATGGTACGTCCGTCCGGCAGGGTGGTGGCGATGCGGTTGCCCAGTTTGTCATACTGATGCTGCAGAACACCCTGTGCAGTGGTTTCGCTCAGCAGGTTGCCCATTATGTCGTAGCTGAAGCTGATCAGTTCCGGTTCGGCTTCCGGCGCTAAACCGGCGGCTTTAAAGCCGACTTTGAGTAGATTGTCGGCTTCATCATACTGATAGGCGGTGGTGCCGTCGGGGGTGTATTTGCCAATTAAGCGCCCAATGGCATCGCGTTTGAAGCGGTGTTCGATTTGATGCGGGCTGCCAGCAGCAAAGCGCACGCTGCTGACGTTGTCGAGCGGGTCGTAGCTCAGCTGCTGTCTGCGTCCGTCCAGATCGGTCTGTTCAATTAAGCGGTCGCCGGCATCATACTGAAACCGGTACTGTTCGCCGTTTTCGTTGGTCAGGGCGGTAAGGCGTCCGTAGGCGTCGTAGCTGAAACCGAGCTGACGGCCGGCAGCATCGATGCGGGTATGCACCAGTCCGCGCTGGTCGCGGCGGTAGCGGGTGGTGTGGCCGGCCGGATCGGTATAGCTTTGTAGCTGGCCGGCGGCATTGACGTTGTAGTGTTCTTGCCGTCCGTCCGGTAGGGTGGCGCCAATGAGCTGGTCGGCTGCGTTGTACTGGTATTTGCTGCTGTTACCAATGGCATTGGTAATGCTGGTGAGGTTACCAGCGGTATTGTAATAGAAATGGGTGATGGAGCCGGAACAGTCTACATGCTGGGTAAGCTGGCCGTTTTCGTTCCAGCGCAGATGTTTGTTGCCGCCACGTGCATCGGTGATGCAGACAATCTGGCCGTGCCGGTCGTACTGGTAGCGGGTATGCTGCTGTAACGGGTCGGTGACGGTGAGCAGGTTACCACGCTCGTCGTAGTAATAGCGCCAGCTGCTGCCATCGGGGTCGACGCTGATGGTCGGTAGCGCCCAATGCGGCAACCACTGGGTCTGGGTAGTTCTGCCCAGTGGGTCGGTTTCTTCGGTTAACCGACCCTGTGCATCGTAGCTGTAGTGCCATTGTCCGCCCTGCTGATCGGTTATGCAGGCCAGCCTCTGGTAATCATCCCACTCTAATTCACAGCTTTGTCCGAGGGCATCGGTGTAGCGGGTAACTTGATAGTATTCGTTGCAGTAATATTTGCTGATGCGGCCGAGGCTGTCTTCTACTGTGGTCAGGCGTTTATCTAAATCATAATGGAAACGATAGTCTTCCAGTCGCTGACCGTCGGCTTCGCTCCAGTGCCGGGTTACTCGCCATGCGGTCTCTGCATCTGCTGTGCTGAAGTGGCTCCACTGATAATAACACTGCAAGCCAGTGGGCAGGCGGTGGTAGGTCATGCGCCGGTCGCTGTTGTAGGCAAATTCGCGGGTCTGGCGGTTCTCGGCATCGAAGACCTGTTGCAGGTCACCTTGTTCGGTATACTGGTAACGGTTCAGTAAGCGGCTACCGTCGCTCAGCTCTTGGCGGATTTCGGTTACGCGCTGCGGATGGCGCTGATCCTGATAGTGCAGGCTGATGCGGGCGGCGTTGTCGTTATCGGCAATTTCGACGATGCGGCTATGGGAATCGCGGTAGATAAGTAACTGGTTGTCGTTACGGTCCTGCACCATGCTCAGCAGCAGACGTTTGGGGTTGTTGGGATCAGGTTCGAACAGGCGGTAGAAGCCGTTGTCATCTTCAATTACCCAGCGGTCCTGTTCGCCGCGGCGGACGGATAAATTCTCGTTAAGACCGCGTATGCCTTTACCTGGCTGGATGGGTTCGATTTCGATACGCCGCCCTTCTTCGTTGATATAGACGGCGGCACAGGAACCATCGGGCTGTGGATCGATTTCCATTTCGATTTCATAGTCAACACTCCAGCCGGCACCGAACATGTTGTGGGTGCGGGTGTCGACGCTGCTATAGAAACGCTGCCATTCGAAGGGCAGGTGAGCCGGCAGGGAGAAGTCGAGCTCTTCGGAGCCATCAAGCAGTTTGGCACCGGTTGGCAGATGAACCGGATTATCTGTAGAAGGTCCCAACGCTTTTGAAACAATATAACCAATAATACCTGATTGAATAACACACTTTGAAAATGGGCCTAGTTTTGATAAAAATTTTCCAGGGGCTAACACTAGTGTCGCAATAGCGACTATCTGCGCAATGGGGTGTTTGCCGCTTTTGATTTCACGGACAACAACAGATTCACCACCGATACGTACATTATTGGAAACTTTAACGCTGCCTTCGCAGTCATCGGTGACTTTGGCTTCGCAGGTACTGCGGTCATTGCTGCGTACTGCCGGCTGGCTGTTGATATAGACTTTTTTAGAACCTTCGGCCAGATATTCGGCCGTGCCGGTACCGAGTTCTACTTCATCATCTTCATCATCACTGTTGGCAACAGGCCCAGGTACAGATTTGGGATGTTTTTCACAGATGATTTGATCTTTATTTCTGGGCGCGGTTGTACTTGGATCCGGAGAAGCAACGGTAGGTCTGATAAATTCACTGGCTGCCTGCTCTGCGCTTTGCAGTATGTTGCCGGCTATATTAATAAAACCTTCAGGCTGTTGCGGTGCCTGTGTGGTTTCTGCTTTTTTTACTATGCCGGCAGCACGGGCTGAGTGTTTGCTATTGGTACGAGTATTGTGAGAACCGGTTTTAATCCTGCCATCTTCGGATGGTGGCAAGAAGCTGGCGACCCAGTCTGCAAATTTCGAAATAGGATTTCCTAACTTATATGAAGCAGCAGCAGAGACAATTTCTCCTGCAAGGCATACAGCTACACCGGCACCACCTGTTACCGCAGCTGCACCAGCTGCCGCTGCCGCTGCGATAGTGGCACCTCCTGCTAAAGCTATTGCTCCTGCTGTGACGAAAACACATGCAGCGCCTATGGCTGCATAACAGGCTATTTCAACGGCCGCACTTACAATATCAGCCAGTAATGAAGTATGTAAAAGAACATCCCCCTCACGGGCTGCCCAGTATGCTTCTCCCATTTAATAATTCCCTTACCAATCAGGCTCGAATTTCAGAGTATGTTTTTTATTGGCTAATGTAAAAACTTTGCTTTATTAAATTCAGTTTTTTCAGATAATTTATTTAAACTATCAGGTATTAAATTCAAAGTTTTGTTTTATTATCTGCCATTGTGCGGCCTCTTCTTCACCGAGGCTGGTATTTTTTACATAACTCATGGCAAACATGGTACGAGTGCCCGGAATAAGGCATACCAGCTGATACTGATAAACTCTTTCGTTCCCTTTGATAAACTGGTTGCGTAATTCAAAGGCTTCAATATCCTGATTTTTTCCGAAAACAGTTTTGGTTTTCTGCTGGAATTTTAATCCTTTTACTGAGCTTTCCAGACGCTTTAACTGATCATCAAGACTGGACTCAAGGGTTTCATCCTCACCCAGTTCGCTTCTGCTCATAACCAGTGATGTATCAAGATCTTTAAATTTAAGAATATTTAAAGTTATATCTTTTAAATCATTACTAGGAATTTCTATTTTGGTGTCGTTTGTTTTATATAGCATATAACTGTCCTTTTAATTATTTAGACGGAAAAGATTTGGCAACTGCATCATCAATTGCTTTTTTACTACCAGGCCCCTTTGCCGCCGCTGCACCTTCTTTCATATTTAAATCCAGCACTCCTCCCTTAGTATTGATTTGTCCGTTGTCGCTGGCAGTAATATTGAAAGTAACACAGGTAACATTAAATTGTCCGTTTGCATGAAGTTCGAGTATAGTTTGCCCACAGCATAATCGTATTAACTCACCGGCTTCTATTACATAATTATTACCGACACTTGTAGATTTATTTCCGC
Source organism: Snodgrassella alvi wkB2 (assembly GCF_000600005.1). NCBI lineage: Bacteria > Pseudomonadati > Pseudomonadota > Betaproteobacteria > Neisseriales > Neisseriaceae > Snodgrassella > Snodgrassella alvi. The sequence continues at coordinate 152,215 of NZ_CP007446.1, read as the reverse complement.
CGACAAGTACAGCATCATTAGCTTTCACGGCTCTTGTACAGTTATTACCAATTTTAGTATCACGATCATTGGCTACTTTAATCGTTTCATTATGATCGATAGTTTTGGAACGATCATTTCCTATCCAATGGCTTTCATCATTATTCACTTCTATGCGCTGATCTTTTTCAGCGTGCAGCCAGAGTTCTTCCTGACCAGGCTTATCTTCAAAGCGCAATGCATTTGCATTTGCCGGTCCGCCACCGATAGAGTGACTGAACATACCGCTTTGTGTTTTACTACCCGGTAATCCCCATGGCGGCATGGTGTCGGCGTTATATACCCGGCCAGTGATAATGGGTAAATCGGGATCTCCGTTTTTAAAATCTACAATTACTTCCTGTCCGATACGCGGAATCTGAATACCACCAAAACCTTTCCCTGCCCATGGCTGGCTGACGCGAATCCAGCAGGAACTGTTTTCATCCCACTTACCATAACGATCCCAGAGAAATTGTACTTTTACCCGACCATATTTATCTGTCCAGATTTCTTCGCCTGCAGGACCGGTAATAATGGCACTTTGCGGACCATGGGTATGCGGCTTTTCAATGGTACGCTGCGGACGAAAAACTTCGCTGGTAGGCAGCAGTTCAAAACTGGTGCTGTATTGAAAATGCTGGCCCTGACTACTATGCTCTCCGATATCCTGAATCATAAAGGAGGAATCTACAATCAGATATTCACGGTTGGCTTCAACTGTCGGACAGTTTTCAAGATTAAAAGTACAGCCGGTAATCAGAGTTCGTATAGTACCGCCGCCATAGACACGGCTGCCCAGAGATTTCTGAGCCTCCATCCGTACTCTGGTAAGGAATTCACCTTCACTTTTGTCAAAGTAATCACCCGGCCATTCATAATGTTCATAATCCGGATGTCCGGTTTCGCGCGGTCTGGCAACCACACTGGTCAGTTTGGCTTTGGGTTTCTGAAAATCAAAGTCATCCAATACCCACTTACCGGTACGCAGTGATTCTCGGGCCGAAATAGTATCAATGAATTCTTTATCAAGCTTTAATCCCTGCTGATGGAAGCTTACTGTTGGAGAATCCGGACAAGGTTTGTGCGAACCTATGGCATCAACCAGTACAAGTTTATGACTTCCGGCACTATGTTCAAAGAAATAATAGATACCGAATTCCTGCATTAACCGTTGCAGGAAGTCGTAATCCGTTTCTCCATACTGAACCTGAAAATTGCGTTTAGGATATGTTTCCGTGAGACGTTTTTCCATTTCAAACGGATATTCTCCTAATACTTCATCAAGAATATCGACAACACTTTTATCCTGAAATATTTTGTAATCACTGGTGCGGGTGGCCAATTCCAGCCAGGGTTCCAGACGCAGTTCATACACTACTCCCCTGCCCTGATGCCCCACAACCCTTGCTGCAGTTACCAAACCACTGATATAACGCTTACCTCCGCCGTCGAGTTCAATTTCAACAGACAGATCTTTTCCGACCATTGGTTTTAGCGGAAGGTTCGAACTGGGTGCAAAATAACCAATATTCATTTTATCAGGCGTTTTAAGCTGAATGGTATAGCTAAACAGTTCACTGAGTGTTTCCTGCCCGGACATACTGGCAAAAGTGAGCATGCCCTTCGGTACAGCGGCGCCACTGACGGTAACAGTCCGTGTTCCCGCACCACTGATTGCACCGGCAATCGCATCTTTAATATCCTGAGCATCAGTTGGCATATTATCGAACATGTTCTTCAATGGAGTGGCTGCATCGCCGGCCGCAGCCTGAGCAGCTTTCATAAGTGCAGACGGATCTGCCACATTTCCTATTGCATCAATAGTATCTTTTGCCGTACTGACGATATCTTGTACCTGACTGAGTGCTGCATTGGCTTTATCCGCCAATTGCCCGGCAAGCTGCTCCGCACCAGCCTGAACAAGCTCTCCTGCATCTGGTATTGCACTCTGTCCGCCAACAAAACCCGGTGTCTGTAAAGATGAATTTCCCGGAAGATTTAGTTTATCCGGATCTGCTTTAAAGCTCATAATCTTTCCCCATCGTTATTGTGCCGTATGCAGTTATACTGACCGCACTGACGTATGTTTCAGTATTGGTTACTCTGCTAGCAGACAGATAATCCTGTCCGATATAATAATGCTGCACAACCACTGCACAGTTTCTGGCCTGATTAATAAAAAGTTACTTCTTATTTACTACGGTATCATTCCGTAATCAAAAACAATATTAGTTAATTTTCTGAAATAATCTTTTTGTAATCATTACAGAAAATTATGAATATTTTTAAAAATTCAGGCTTAAAATATTCTGGATAAAAAACTACTCTGTAAAATATTTCTACATTAAAAATACCAAACTTGTTGCGCTGGTTAAATAAGCACGCATAGCTACGTCCCCGAAGTTGATTAACATTTTCAGATCAAATCTGGTGCCAATTTGACCATACAAGAATAAAAGCAATCTTTATCACAAATAATAAAAAGTCAGATTCATTATTACTCTTAACCGAATAAAACATTATTATATATAATTTTTACAAAAATAAATGCATACTTTTTTAAAATATTAAGTCAATTGTCTTAATGAACTTTATTTACAACAAAAATTAATCATAAGCTATTTATATGCTACCCAGATAATGATTATCATTTATACAAATATAAAGCTCTTTTCAAGATGATTTTTAGAATGCTTGAAATGACCTATTTGCATAATCAGTAATATTACCACCAATATACCCATACTAAAATAATTCATTAGTTTTCACGGAAAAAATGAATTAGTATTCCGCTTGTAAATTTTTATTTTTGGTAGATAATTGAACTTATTTAATCCAAAAATAGTAATATTATAAGTGAGGAAAACAATGGGATTTGGTGATTTTTTATTAAAAGCAGCCAGTTTTGTAGGAAAAGCATCATTATCAATTGCTTCCGAGATAATTAACACAGGTCATTTACACATAAATAAAATATATTTAAATAAAGCTTTAGAAATAAATGATTTAGATTCCGAACAAAAAAAATGATTCTTGAAGCTAAAAAACTGAATGATCAGGCTTTATCTTTAAAAAATGAAGAAAGATGTCTATTGAGAAGAATAAAAGAAATACAGGAAGATCCTGCTTCTAATTCTTTAGATAAATGTGAACTTAACAGATTAGAAGAGAATGCCGACAGATCCAGACAAAAATATGATGAAACATATTCACACCTTAAACCGCTTCTTGATGAAATAAGAGGCTTTGTAAAACCTCTTATGGATGAAAAAAGAGAAAGAAGATGATAGTATTTTCTTTCTCTATTTTATAAAGAAACCTAACAGTCAATAGGGCTAACTGTGATTCTTCTTTTTTTGCATTTTGGACAATAATCAGGAGTTCCAAACCCTTCTCTACTAGTCCATTCATATTTGCAATCTAAACACTTAGCTCTATAAATCATATATCCTCCTATTTTTGGTATTTTTAGTAATGTATAGTATACATTGTATATTATACATTAACAAATTAAATATAAATCAGCAACATATAAGTCTATTTTATTTACGGAGTTTTGTATTTGCAGCTATTTGTTTTAAAAGAATTTATTACTATTCTTTTGTATAATCTGTTTTTTTTGGTTTTAATGTGTGTTGCTTATAAGTAGATCTGTTAATAGCTCTTTATTTACTTTATTTTTAAAATAACAGATATCTAATTGAGTTAAATTTGATTTCCCGTATTTTATGTGTGTTATTTTCCGGCAATTGAATGATTGTATTATATTTTCTACATCCATGTATATTTATTCTCCAAAATAAATATATAAAATAAAAATTCAAATTAAATAATATCTATAGTATATAGTGGTAACGATTTTTTCATATTCATGAACTATTGATTTTAGAATAAGGATTCTGTCTTATTGCAGAGAAAACATCTGTCTGAGTCTGGCCGATAAGCTAAAACAGCTAATACCGCCTTTTTCAATCAGCTTAAGCTGAGATTAGGCACTAATCATTTTGTATCAGATTACCTCTGTTACCGATTACACCAGACAATAATGCAAAAATCTGATAACAGCTACAGTATATAAGGTATCAGCAATTCTTTGGAAAATAATCACTAGTTATTGTGCTGGTTTGTATTTAATTTATAAATATTTGTTATTTAAATATTTTCTCTAGATTTTGATATAAAGCTAACTAGATAAGTAATATTCTCATGGAAGGGATATTCAAAACGCAGACATTCTCCTGTCTGAACTATTTCTTCTATTAAAATATCAAACTCTCAACCACCGACTAAAGATTTATTTGATTTAAACAATGCTTTTTTATCTGCAGGTTCTTTTAAAAATAATTTCAAACAATCAGCATAGACATCCAAACAGTAAGATTTCTAATCCGTACTATTTTAAATTTTTCTCTCGTCATTTTAGACCAGCTGTTAGATTCACTATATATCTAAATATAATAATCAGAAAGAATACAGCATGTCGTTCCATATTAAATACAGACAGAAATACTCCACAATTCTAATGTATACGCATACTTTGTATTCCAAATAAAAGAAATTCTTAATTTAACAGACATTTCCATTTAGTATTGCCAATATATAAATCATTTCATGCATAAACCTAAGAATATTATTGCTACTTTCAGCAATATAAAAATATTATTTAACATTACTTTTCTGGAAAATATACCTCACTATTTGGTGTAACAGCGGTATCTTCATACTAATACGGCTAATAATTACTCATATGAGTCTTTACTGAAGTATAGTGATTGCTGTGTTTTAAATAACTTTATCGTCATCGCAATTTCTCCCTGTGTCAGTAAACGGAATTTTGCTGATTTAGCTGCCAACTTCATTCTTTCCAAAGCGCTGAACCCAGACATCTGGCATCTAAAAACTCACCCTTTTCATTCTGCTGCCAGAACCACCCTTCTGTAGGTGACTGCTGCCATACAAGCTCCGGCCAGTTGGCCCATGGTAAAGAGCGTACTCCCTGTAATTTGTCATTACTTATATGCTGATGACCGGTTAACTCACGACAGACAGTCTGATTACCGATCTGTGCCCGGGCAAACCAGCCGCCCCATTTCGGGCTATGCAGTTCCCATAGTCTATCCAGCTGTCCGGCAAGATCTTTTTTGTTATTTCCGCCCGGTGTTACGTAGCCGGCAACCAGTTGTGCCAGCCAGTAGAGCCAGCCCAATGGTGCATCCAGATAGCGTTGCAGCCAATGTTGGTTAACTGTCTGATAAATCACCAGCGGATAGGACCGGCCTATACTGTCTGCGGACGGACTTACTACGCCGATTAGCCAGTTCCGTCCCGAAAACGGTAAAACACCTGGCGCCAGCACAAAACTCCATGGTAAGGCATGGAATGTGATGCCGGTCTGCCCGAAATCAGGAGTCAGACGCAACCATGCCCGTTTATCCTCTTCAGAAGACGTTTGTTTAGTATGCAACCATTCCTGTTTGTTCAGCCATACACTCCAATCCTCAACTTCATGACTACGCACCTGATAACGCACATAATCACCGCGGTCTGGTAATTTACCCCATATTGCAGGTGATGAAACGCGCGGAATACCTATCATGGTGTGACTCCTCCCTGGGGACAGGTAAATCCATGCAATGGGTTGTTGACATTTTGCAAATTGAAATCAACACTGGAAGTTACTTCGAGCACAACACGACGTCCGTCAAATCTAAATTCTACTAAATGACGACTGTCACTCATGCTGCTGATGACACGACCTTGATTAAGAAGACGAAATAATGCCCAGGGACCGTTGGTAATGATGGTTGAGCTATCCTGACGAATACGCGGATTAGCAGTGATTTCAGCCATTGATCCATTACGCGGACCAGGCCAGTTAATATGAAGCGGCCGTACCGGTCCATGCATATAGCGCTGAGACTGTCCGTCAATATCAATGATCAGATCGGTGATAGTAGGATCGAGTTCAACCACTTTAATATCCATAGACCATGACATTTTACGTGCACCCGGCTCCTGAAAAAAAGCTTCGCGGATACGTTTAGCCTGCTGGAATGGCTCCAGATTTGGTCCGGGTAGTGGTGTGGAATTACCTTCAGTTTGTTTATAACGCCATGGATTTGTGGTTATGTCTACCTGTGAAGCCAGTTGTTTGTTGAAAAAATCATCCAGCAAACCACCACTGGCAAAGACACGGTTAAAGTCGTCGGCACTCACTTCCTGATTACTGGCCGCAAAGGGATAACGACCATCAATTACATTACGACAGTTACCACCTATCATGGCTTCCATTTGCCGGCTAAGAACTTCTCCGGATGCAAGATTGAGTTTACGCGCGCCCTGTGTAGTCAGATCAAGCAGAATATTTTTCAGAGGCGCCGGCATTTTAGCTGCTTCCAGCCGTATTTTTTCGGCTGCATCAATTTTCGGAGGTAATGTATTGGCTGCCAGTGCATTGTCCGCTATCATTAATTGATTGTAATACTCATTGAGCAGACTGAGCACATTATCCAGTTTTTGCGGACGACTACCGGCATTACTATTCTGGATGTCAGCTACTCCGGTCACAACTTCACGCAAAGCTGCAAAACGGCTATCAACCAGTGTTTTTTCCAGTTGTTCATTGGGCTGTACATTTTTCAATAATTTAGCTGTCTGTACTGCCTCACGTGCATTACCTGACAATCGTTGTTCTGCCCGTTCAGCCAGAATTTTCTGATTGGATTTGATGTCTATAGGCGGGACTAAGGTAGTCTGCTCAACAACTGCTTTGGACAAACGCATCAATGGCGAATCCGGCGCTGCAAATGTCCGCAGGGTTTGCAAATCAAAGGCCAGACTGGTGCTGTTGTCCGCACCAGTACTGTTCACGCTATGAATATCTTCAAGAAAAGTCTGCCAGCGTGAGGTGTATTCCGTCAGGTAAAGACGTCGTACTTCTTTGATTAAAGGATCTTCATCTCCGTTAACCCTCCGTGCCAGCTGCTGCGCACGCTCAGCAGTTTTTTTTTGAGAAGCAGTTGTCTCTCTTCCCATAACCCATTCATCATCTGCATAGGCGGCTGCAACAAATTCAGAGATACGTTTATCAAATAGTTCACGATATCCCTGAACTGTAAAAAGCCCCGGAATGCCCTGATCCAGAGGAGTACCGCTGGCACGAATAAAAACAGAACCTGCATCTGCACCCACAGCCCGGACAATAGTAAAATCCTCCGGTGCCTCATCAGTCATGGTAACTTTGGCACGATCATAAATACGTTCAGTGCTGGAACTACCTTCAAGTAATTCCCGTGCGCTGCGAATCAAAGCATCGTTTTTGGCAAATGGAGAATGTACCACACGGCTGCCATCAAATAATGCACCAAGATGTTCGTAAATACTGGCACTACCGCCAAACACAGCAGCTGTATCGTTTTGTTCCCATTTTTTCAGTATCCATGCCTGAATTTCATTAGCATTAAATTTATCCTGATGTTCAGTATCCAAATTCAGTAACAGATAGACACGCAAGGCATCATAGGTTTCTTTAGCATCTTTCTGTGCAATTGCATTAGATAATGTACTTTCCACACCACGGACAATAGGTGGCAGTAATAATTGATCAAGCAGTTGATCATAAGTGGCTGCGGCACTCTCAATAACCGGAGGCACGCTATACAAACCATAACGATAACTGGTTGGCGGTTTATCCGGATCAAGCCCCGGATAAGCAGCCAGTTCCCGGGCTGAATTCAATATATCCGGTACGGCTTCAGCAGTTGGTTTTCGCGAATAGGCACGAACTTTTTCCGCCAGTACTGTCGTTTTAGAACTGATTGCAGACAGGTAGCTACTATTTTTACCATAACTGGTATACATACCCTGAACCAGCCAAAGAAAAATAATCAGTACTAGTGTATGCCCGGCAAAACGCATTATCCGGTAACGCATTTCCCATTGCAGGTTCGGCTGCACCAGATTAGGTTCCTGAAATACCAGTTTAGTCAGTAAATCATGCAGAAAATAGCTCCGACTGCCGGTAGGTGTTACTGTATTAGCGTAAAGGCTGTTTTTTTCTGTGAGTGCCGGATCACGTTTTATAGCACGCCATAAACGTTGTAATGGTGATTGACGATCGGCATTAGCATTGGCGGGTGCCTGTGCGGCACTTGTGAAGTAAACACCACGGAGCGTATTGTGTAGCTGGGTAGAATCAAATTTAGAATCAAGAAATACGCGCTCAATAATATCCAGTAATGGTTCAGACAGTGCTGCAAATTCCTGAGGCAGCGCATAAAGATTACAGCGCCGCTGCACATCATATTCTTCCTGCAAACGGTTATCTATGCCCTGATCCAGACGTTTTGCCAGCAGTTTCAGCTCATTTTCACAGCTCGGACGTAACTGATCACGACTGTTTTTCTGCTGTTTCTGATCGTACGGAAGCGTAAAGCCCCATATCTGAGCACGGCCTTCTGTCGTCAGTGAATTGAAGTAATCGGTGAACCCTGGCAGCAAATCCATTTTGGTAACCATAAGATATACCGGAAAACGAATGCCAAGCTCTGTGCGCAACTCCGCCAACCGTGCTCTTAATGCCGCTGCCGCTGTAATACGTTCGGCCTCGGTTTTACCCGCCAGATCAGCTGCATTGATGGTTAGTAACACACCATTAATAGGTGCACGCGGCCGATATTTACGTAATAAACCAAGAAAGCCGCGCCACTCTCCGGCATTACGGGACGCATTTTCTGCTGAATCTCCGTCATCCTGGCGAACGTACCGGCCAGCAGTATCAATTAATACTGCTTCATTGGTAAACCACCAGTCGCAATGCAGGGTTCCTCCTTTGCCGGGAATAGCGATTGCTTCCGCCGACTGCCCCATTTGTTCTGCTAAAGGAAATTGCAGACCTGCGTTAAGCAATGCAGTGGTCTTACCGTCACCCGGTGCGCCAATAATCATATACCATGGCAATTCATACAGATAACGTTTACCTTCGAAAAGACGGCGAAAACCGATTCCCGGTTTACCAATTCTCATCTGTTTTAACTGCTCAATGGCACGGGTAACAATACTGGTAACAGCCCGCTGATCCTCGCGCGATTCTGCAACAGCAGATTTTTCTTTACGCGGACGAAGAATTTTTTGCAGTAATTGTTCGTCTACCCGCAATGCCTGCCAAAGACGGTATAAACCATAAAGGGCATAACAGAACAAGACAAGACCGATCAGCACAGCACGAACCCAGGCCGGAGCAAAAGGATGAGTTTTACCATATGCCAGCTGTGGTGCGGCTTGCCAGATTAATACACATATTGCTGCAACCCAGATAATTGAAAGTGACCAGTTCTTAAACCAGAGAAACAATAATCCAAACAGAAGCAGAATTGTGATCACGCGCATAGGTATGGATGCAAACGGATGAAATTCTCCAAATGCTAACAATGGCCCGACAAACCATATGACCAGTGCCAAAATGATAATACCGAGAATCGCCAGCATGCGACGTGAAAAAAGAAAATCTAGAATTTTTTGCATGTTATTTGCTTTTGCTATCTATTTTGCTGGATATTTAATAAAGTTTCCCGAGGATATAACCCCTCTGTAGGGAATTTTTCTATAACTGCTATCGCACTGCTATTTCCTGCATTTTCAGTAAATACGATTAGCAACCGATGACCTATTTGAACTATGGAAAACGGTATTAGTATTTTGCTATGCTGGAAATAACGTTTTTTTCCCAGCTGTCGTAAAGCTTGCACTGCCGTTGCTTCATCCGGATAGATGAGTTCTAGAAGAGCCAGCTGAATTGGCGTAACGGTACTGTCTACAGACCTAGTATGTAGGTTAATACCATCCACTTTGGTTAGCAATTTCTCCATCCGCAGATCTAGATTACGACTGACAATAGTATGTATCTGTTCAGCAGGAATGCGCTGCACAGATACCTGTACAGAAAGTTGCTGCTTAATGAATTCAATAAAAGCACGTTCATCAGCATTCATGTCTGATGCCAAACAAATAAAACTACTTAAGCCCAGCGAAATGCATAAAAAATGTTTCAATATATTATTCAACATTTTCATCATCACACCTTTTCATGGGATAAGCCAAAGTCTTCTGCTCTCCAATCGGACTTGCACCAACAAAAATTTTGACACGCCTCATAATTGATACCTTAATGCCATACACAGCGATATCAGAATTTATCACTATTTCATTCCGTTACAACAATATCTACACGGCGATTTTTTGCTCTGCCTTGCGCTGTATTGTTGTCATCTACCGGCGCGGTATCACCTAAACCGATAATTTTCAACCGCGATGCAGCCACACCTTTCTGTGTTAACAAGGAAGCGACTTCAGCAGCCCTTTTTTCAGATAAAACCTGGTTAGAGGGAAATTCAGCAGTATGAATAGGCTGGTTATCGGTATGTCCTGTTACCATAACTGTACCGGATACTTTGTTTATTTCACTGGCAACCTTATCCAGTACAGGCATTATCTTTGGATTAACCGTTTTTTTACCCGGCACAAACATAAAATCTCCAAGGAAAGTCACCTGGCTTTGCTGGGCATTTTCATTAACACTAACGACCCCGCGCTCAATTTCATCTTTCAATAATGATTTGAGACGCAACACACCGGTAGTGGTAACAGCCGGCGGAGGTACAGCTTTGCCTATAGCCGCAATCCGTTGCTGCAATTTTGTATCAGTACCAACGATCTGAAATTTGAACCAAACAAAAATAACCAGTAAAAAACAGGTAAAAAATGCTGCACTTGCCCAAACCGGTATCCAGTGCAGCCGGCGGAGTCTGCCTGCGGCGTCAGCCAGCCAGTGCGGCGACAAATCCCGGGCAACCGGATCTCGTCCGCTGCTGATAATGGATAGCAATTGCTGACGGATCAGGTCAAGTTGTTTCCGGCCATCCGGCCGTACACTGTACCGGCCTTCAAAGCCTAAGCTCAGGATTCGGTAAATTACTTCAAGTACATCACCATATTCCTGAGGATTAGGTGAAAGACGACCGATAAGTAAAAATATTTTCTCGCCGCCATAGCTTTCGTTATGAAAAACAATCAGCAGACTTTTCCGTGCCCATGCACCGCCACCACCCCAGGAGGTTTTGTTTGCAGCCTCATCCAGTGCTGTACACAAACAATAACGTACTGCCAGTACATGTTCACGGCGCAAATTTGCCTGATCACACAATGTTTGATAAATATGAACTTCGCGTATAAGCAATTCGCGTAAGCTCTCAATACCATTATCATAAGAATCAAGTTGTGTTGGCATGTTTGCCAGTGTCAGCAATAATGGCTGTGCGGCTTCAAGCAATGGATTATCAGCAGCTTCAATATCTGCCAGTCGTTGTTTACTGTCCGGACCGGCATCAATATTAGCCATGATTTTCTTTGTATGCTGATCACTAAACCACGGTGCTTCGCTATGCTGATCAAACTCATATCCGTTTTGCTTCGATAATGATTCTGAAGCAGAGGATGCAATTGCTTGTTGCCCCGTGGTACCTGAATCACCGAGAATACTATCGAATTCATTCATTGATCACGTACTCCCCAAAGTTCAATCAGCAAGCCTGGAAAGTCACCGGCAATATGCATGGCCAATCCGCCATAATGTGCGATGTGCTCCCATAACGGACCTTCACGCAATAATTCAAAATAGACATATCCTGCATTAAACGGAATCTGACGGGGTGGTACCGGCAGTGCCTGTAATACCATGCCCGGTAAGTGAGAACGAATTAATTCCGGTAAACGATCGGAAGGTCCGATTTTAGTTTGAGCAGAAAACTGATGAACAAGTATATCCGGCGGTATCTGCGCTTTAACAGCCAGTACCATTGAACCAAAGCCTCGCAGTTCGGTTGGTTCTACTACAGCATTCTTGACGCCATAAGCTGCATCTTCCAAACGAATATGCTGTGCACTGCGAATTAAAACGGCATTGAGTAAATGCTGTACATCATCTACAACAGGTTTCAGACAATAATAAGGTGCTTCATGCAGATAAGGCGGATGTTCTACCGGACGCCGGGTATGGGGCCGGACAAATGTGGACAATTCACCAGCCATACTAAGTAACTGTCGATAAATAAACTCTGGCGATGTTGCCCCTACTTTGAGTATATGAAAGAGCAATGGTTCATATCGGTTCAGAATTTGTAATAATAAATAATCTGATACTTCTGCTGCTTCCGCACCTTTACCATGACCGCCAGTGAGCCTTTCTGCCAGAGAATCAGCACGCAGATGTGTCAGATCATGAATCTGTGATAACCAGGTCTGTAATAAAGTATTGGCTGTATACTGAGTCACCGGCGGAATGACAGTACTGTCAATCTCTACGCCACCGTCTGAACGCAATGTGCTTATCCGTGCTATCGGCAGACCAATCCATGCATCCGTCAGTGCTTTTTTAGGCATTAACCGTAAGCGCAAATTACTTAATTGTACAGTTTTTGCACCCAGTCCGATTGAATTGGCATCCCGGACATCGCTTTCAAATACTGCATAACGGGCCAATGATTCAGGATTATCTTCAAAACTGGTTTCTTCTCCGTTTGGCGTACGAATCGGCAAAGCCAGATAAATAATCTGATCAAGATGTTCCGGCTGAATTGTCAGCGGCGGCGGCAATGGTGTATTTCCAGGTGCTTCAAAGGGTGTGCCGTCCGCAAATACACCGGCAACATCTTTAAGTACCAGTTTTCCCAGATTTAATGCTTCGTGATCGATGTCATAACGGGAGAATCCCCAGAAGAACGGCGACAACGGCGCACTACGACGATGTGCAAAATGTTCCAGATAACGTTCCTGTTGCTGGAAAATCTGCGGCAGCAGAAATTGTCCTTCGCTCCAGACCACTCGGTTGTACCAACTCATTTAGAGAAATTCCTCTGCTTTAATCCAGTTCAGTGACCACAACGGCCCTCTGCCCAATGTTAATATCCAGCTTTACTTTTTTCAGCGGCCACCACTCCCTATACCATCTGGCATACGGAGCTTCAGCAAGGTGGTAAGTTTCACGCCATTGTGATTGAGCCAGTCCGCGATAACCGGCCAGTACGCCGATCACTGTAGTTTCCGGATTTGTTCTGCGGCGAATGGTTTTAACTTCCCCCGGACGCAGAATAAATTCATCACTCACCAGCAGATCACCACCAAGTATTGATTTATCATTATCCTGTAATGAGTAAAAATCTGCTGAAGTAAAAGCGTTATCATTCTTTAATTCGTAAATTCGCACCTGTATAGGTGCAGCGCGACCTTTTTCATCAGGATTGACGTTTTCCGCAGCTTCAATGCGCAAATCAATACTGGTTTGCTCCTTAATCGATGGTCTTGTGCTGGTACAGCCGATAAGACCTGTCAGCAAGGTCATCGACAAGAAAATAAGCACAATGCTCCGATGAAGAAAAGTATTTACATATGTAACCATACGTCGTCCTGTGCAACACACCAAATACCGGCACCAACCAATTCAAACTGGCTGGTACCGGTATACTCAGGTTTAAGCTGCGTCTTTGTTTGCTTTGAAGTCGTAACCTGCAGTAACAGTACCACCGCTGCCACCCTGCTGATTCTGAACAACATATTCCTGCACGATGGAAGTGAATGATAAACTAACGAATTCACGTGGAGCCATTTCACCGTCACGACTACCACTAGGCATTACTCGAGATACAATTAAATCCTTGAAAGTGTATTTCAAATATTCCAGAGGAGTACCACCTGGTTTACGCATTGTCAAAACAGCATTGGCAATGTGTTTACCTGTAGTACAGTACTTGAACAGGTTCGGGCTTGCACGGTCGATGTAGTGTTCAAATTCAAGATCATTTACTGTAACCTTGCCAGAACCCAGACCGCTACCAGTATGCATTGAAGACTCCTGGTGAACTGTCCATGTCCAGTTCAGCACTTCGATTTCATTTTTATGTTTGTCATCTAATGCTTCACCTTCAATACCATCAATTTTTAAAAATATATCATGAGCCATTATTAGCTTCCTTTTTAAAGTTAAAATTACCTACTACATATTCGGGCAATACAATATGGCCATACAATATTGCAATCCGAAATTCATTCTATGATGTTACTGTTTATGCATTTTCTTTTTTCACAGACGGCAGCTTGGTAACCAGACGCAGAGAGCCGGTCAGTCCTTCAAGCTGGAAATGCGGACGCAGGAAGAATTTGGCATCGTAGTATCCCGGATTGCCTTCAACTTCTTCTACTACTACTTCTGCAGCAGCCAGCGGACGGCGCGCTTTAGTTTCCTGTGATGAATTCACCGGATCTGCGTCGACATAATTCATAATCCATTCATTCAGCCAGCGCTGCATATCTTCACGCTCTTTGAATGAACCAATTTTGTCGCGTACGATACATTTCAGAAAATGCGCAAAACGTGAGCACGCAAACAGATAAGGTAAACGTGCAGACAAATTAGCATTGGCTGTAGCGTCCGGATCATAATATTCCTGAGGTTTTTGCAGAGATTGCGCACCTATAAATGCTGCGTAGTCTGTATTCTTACGATGAATCAGCGGAATAAAACCATTCTTTGATAACTCTGCTTCACGACGGTCAGAAATGGCGATTTCGGTCGGGCACTTCATATCCACACCACCGTCATCAGTCGGGAAAGTATGACATGGCAGATTTTCAACGGTACCACCTGACTCAACGCCGCGAATCATGGTACACCAGCCAAAGTGTTTAAATGAACGGTTAATGTTAACACCCATGGCGTAAGCGGCATTACTCCATACATATTTGCGATGATCTGATCCGTCTGTATCTTCTTCAAAATCAAATTCATCTACCGGATTGGTTTTAATGCCATATGGTAAACGCGCAAGGAAACGAGGCATAGCCAAACCAAGATAACGTGAATCTTCACTGGCACGCAGCGAGTTCCACGGAGCGTATTCCAGATTCTGGGTAACAATTTTGGTTAAATCGCGCGGATTAGCCAATTCCTGCCAGGAATCCATTTGCAGTACAGCTGGTGACGCACCGGCAATAAACGGCATATGTGAAGCAGCTGCTACTTTGGCAACTGAACCAAGCAGATCCACATCCGGTGGTGTGTGATCAAAATAATAATCAGCAATCATACAGCCATAAGGTTCACCACCAAGCTGACCATATTCTTCTTCATAAATCTGTTTGAATAAAGGACTCTGATCCCATGCAATGCCTTTAAAACGTTTCATGCTGCGGCGCAAATCATCTTTAGACAGATTCATGAAACGAATTTTCAAATGTTCATCCACCTCAGTATTGGATACCAGATGAAACAGACCGCGCCATGATGACTCCAGTTTCTGGAAAGATTCATGATGCAGAATCAGATTGATCTGCTCGGAAAGCTTATGATCAATTTCAGCAATAATAGCTTCAATACTTTTATAAGCATCATCACTGATGGTTACTGAATGAGACAGTGCCTGTTCTGCTAAAGTTTTAACTGCCTGTTCAACAGCCTTGGCAGCCTGATCAGTTTTAGGTTTAAATTCTTTGGTTAGTAAATTGCTGAATTCGGATTGCGCAACCGGGCGTTCTGCCACTGCGACATCGGATTGCTGTTTTGACTGTGTAGCCATAAATACTCCTCAATACTTACAAATAGACTCTGAGCGCGGGTTATTACTTGCTATCCCCAGGTGCAGATGCCCCGGTTTTTTCTTCAGTTGCTGACTGTGGTTTTGGTGCTTTGGCCAGTGCCTGCAACAAACCAGGATCCTGTAACAGCCGGTTAACTAAATTCTCAGCACCGGATTTGCCATCCATATAGGTTTGCAGGTTAGCCAGCTGGGTACGTGCATCCAGCAATTGTTTCAGAGCATCAACTTTTTGTGCCACGCGTGCCGGTGAGAAATCTTCCATACTCTCAAAAGTGATATCAACCATAAGGTGTCCGTCACCTGATAAGGTATTTGGTACGGCAAATGCCACACGTGGCTGAATGGCTTTCATCCGTTCATCGAAATTATCGATATCAATGGTCAGAAATTTGCGCTCTGCAACCGGTGGCAATTCTTCTGCCGGTTTACCGGACAAGTCTGCCAGCACAGCCATGACAAATGGCAGCTCGATTTTTTTCTCGGAACCGTAAATTTCAACGTCATACTCAATTTGCACCCTTGGCGCACGATTGCGCTGAATAAATTTCTGGGCGCTGCTGTTAACTACCGCCATATTTGCTTCCTTTACTATTGTCAAATAATACCGGCCTTAACCGGCCATTTAGTTTGCTACTTTGTAGATATTTCACCAGCTAACCGTGCCTGAAAAACAATAGGATCTTCGCTACGGTTCGGATCAATGCTGATATCAATGCATTCCAGAACATTCTTTTCGGACAATGCCTGCAACCAATAACGTGATAATGCCGGCAGAATATGCTGTTCAATATAGCCAATTAGTAACCTTGCGCCCGTTTCATGCATCGGACAGTGTTGAATGATATGGCTGACCAGTGCTTCGTCATAATGTAATGCAATACTGTGCTGTTCCTGCATTCGTTGTACAATACGATCCAGATGCATTCTGGCAATACTGCCCAGTGCTTCATCAGCCAGAGGCAGATAAGGTATAACTGTCAGACGACCTATAAATGCTGCAGGGAAATGCTTGCGCAATTCAGGCATCAGTGCTTCTTTCAAAGTACGCCAGTCAGGAGCAAGAGCAGGGTCATCGTAAAGCTGAGAAACCAGATCTGAACCAACGTTACTGGTTAGCAAAATAACGGTATTTTTAAAGTCAATATTTAACCCTTCGCCATCTTCCATCATGCCTTTATCAAATACCTGATAAAAAATTTCATGAACATCGTGATGTGCTTTTTCTATTTCATCCAGCAATACCACGCTATAAGGCCGACGACGTACCGCTTCTGTCAGAACACCACCTTCGCCATAACCAACATAACCCGGAGGCGCACCCTTCAGTGTTGATACGGTATGCGCTTCCTGAAATTCACTCATATTGATTGTGATGAGATTCTGTTCACCACCATACATGGCCTCTGCCAGTGCAAGAGCAGTTTCTGTCTTACCTACACCAGAAGGACCGACCAGCAAAAATACACCAACCGGTTTATTGGGATCAGTTAAACCGCAACGTGATGTCTGTATGCGCTCTCCGATCTGCAACAGTGCCTGGTTTTGCCCGATTACCCGTTGTCCCAGATGTTCGGACAGATTCAGTACTGCCCCTACCTCATCTTTGACCATGCGTCCGACCGGAATGCCGGTCCAGTCGGAAACAATAGCTGCAACCACTGTTTCACTTACTTCCGGAAAAACCAAAGGCATATCGCCCTGATGCTGGCGCAAAACTGATTCAAGCTCTGATAATTCAGACAATGCATCCGCTTCGTCACTATTCTGACAGCGTTCACGTGCTGCAAGAATTTTTTCAACTGCTTCCAACTCTTCTTTCCAGTGTGCTTCTTCTGTTTTTAAATCTTCAGATAAGGCTGAAATTCTGGCTTCGATCTCGTTCAGATCACCTGCATAAACACCTATACGCTGCTGTTTGGATAATAATTTATGTTCTGTCTGAGCTGCTTTTAACTGCTGTCTCAGATGCTGCACCCTGCTGGGAGGTGTATGCAAAGACAGTGCAACCCGGGCACAGGCTGTATCCAGAAGACTTATTGCCTTATCCGGTAGCTGCCGTGAAGGAATATAGCGGTGAGACAGCTTAACAGCAGCACGAACAGCATCCTCAAGCACAATAACACCATGGTGTGCTTCAAATGTTGAAACCAGACCTCGCACCATATCAATGGCTGCAACTTCTTCCGGTTCTGCAACCTGTAAAACCTGAAAACGCCGGGTTAATGCCGGATCTTTTTCAATATGTCGTTTATATTCACTCCAGGTAGTGGCTCCAATCGTGCGTAACGTACCTCTGGCCAGCGCAGGTTTAAGCAGATTGGCAGCATCTCCGGTTCCTGAAGCACCTCCGGCTCCGACTAAAGTATGCACTTCATCGACAAACAAAATCACCGGCTGAGCAGAATTGGTCGCTTCTTCCAGCACGGATTTCAACCGCGACTCAAACTCCCCTTTCATACTGGCACCAGCCAGCAGGGCACCGACATCCAGAGCCAGCAGGCGTACTTCAGCCAGACTTGGCGGAACCTCTTTTTGCGCGATAGCCAGAGCAAATCCTTCTACCACTGCAGTTTTACCAACACCGGCTTCTCCGGTCAGTAGCGGATTATTCTGCCGGCGACGCAACAGAATATCGATCATCGTGCGTATTTCGTGTTCACGACCAATCACCGGATCTATTTTTCCCTGTTTTGCCTGCTCCGTCAGATCCGCACAGTAACGAGTTAAAGCAGATTGGCCATCCTGACCTGTACTGGTTAATGACTGACTGGCCTCTCCGGGAGAGGCCGGAGTAAAACCAGAATTGTCATAGGCTTGATCCGCAGACTCCGGAGATCCGGCAACAACATCGGGTAAAATATCTGCCAGTCCTTCCTGAGGAATTTTGGCAAATGCAGTAGAAATGCCAACCAGTACACGCCTGAGCTCAGGAGTCATCACTAGAGCAGCAAGTAACCAGGCGCTGCGGATTTTGTTATCATTAAATGTTAATGTGGCATAAACCCAGGCACGTTCAATTGACTGATCAATATAGTGGGAAAAGTCACTTATAGAGCTTGCTCCCGATGGCAACAGCAGCAAACTGCGGGAAATATCTTGTTCAATTTGTGCCAGATCAATATCAAAATGACGCAACACTCGCATCATATCGCCATCATTTAATTGCATAAGCTGGTGTATCCAATGCACCAGTTCAACATAGGGATTTCCGCGCAGCTTACAAAAAGTCGTAGCTGATTCAATGGAGCGAAAAAGTGTTGTGTTCAGTTTACCAAACAATGCCTGGCGCGAAATATCCATACTGGTTTACCTACTCCCCGATTCAAATTGTTTATGCATGTAAAATCTCTAATAAAAGTTAATCTTCACTGCATTATAAATATAATTTAACAAATATTAAATTAATTTAATTTTAATATGTTTATATATAGGATACAAGAATAAATCTTGCTTAACAATTTAAAATATAAGATAATAAACAGATATATGCATAAAGTGTGTACATTTTTTTCAAAAAAAATATTTATTTTTCTTTTCTAAATATAATATTTTATTACTTCTTATAAAGTTATGAAATAAATGTTAATAAATCCATAATTCAGACAAAGAGGACTTGGCGTGTTATTGTCGGGAAAGCGTTATGAACAGTACGCTGTTATTACGTCTTGACTACCTTCGCGGGATCAAGATTGGTGAAATCTATGAATTGAAAGATTTCGCTTTTTTTATGAAAAATGCGATATATGAGCTCCATGTTGAGGAAGCTCCTGAAAACGAAGATTTGGCGTTATGCTTTCAATATTCAAAGAACGGATGGCAGCTGTTAAACAAGTCTTCAGAAGTACATTGCGCTGTAAACGAAATCACCCTGACATCAAATCACTGGTTTCAACTGCATGATGGCGATACTCTTGAATGGGGATTATCTATCTGGCAAATCAATCCTGAAGAACAGACAGATACAAAACCAGAGTTTGAAACAACCAGTATTATTCCGTCAACTAAAGAAATAATGCCTTTAGAGCTGACTTGGTTTGATCCTCAAAAGCAAAAAGAAAATGCGGAAGAAAATCCTTTTGATCTGATCATACCCAATCTGCCGTATGAATTATTGGAAAGCACGGCATTCAAAGTCAAGGATTCATCTCAGGAAGAATCACCGGCCGAAACTATTTTTCATGAGTTATTACAGGAGTATTGTCATGCTCTGGACACACCGCAATTATCCGATAATGACTATGTCTGGCAAAAAAGACTGTTGCAAAACAATATTTCAAGTTCAGTGTCCACCATTAATCTAGCTGATCTGTCTGGCAATACTGATCCGTTAATGACGTTACAGGATATAGTTTCCGGGCCGTTAAATATAGATGATATTTTTAACGGACTGGATAGTCTGAGAGAGGCAGAACTCTTTCACATTGAAGAAATACCAGAAGTCTTACGCCTGTTTGCACCAGGCTGGCAACAGCATACCGGTCATACTCATATACCGCCAGCACTGACCAGAAAAGACCATCATACTGTAAGTGTGGACAGTCATTACCGTATGACTCAATTTTCTAATAATTATCAAAAGGATTCTACCGATGACAATCACCAGCAGTAATCATGATAATCCATCGACGCTACAACAATGGATGGCAGACCGGTCAATCACTACGCTGATTCA
Source organism: Snodgrassella alvi wkB2 (assembly GCF_000600005.1). Lineage (NCBI taxonomy): Bacteria > Pseudomonadati > Pseudomonadota > Betaproteobacteria > Neisseriales > Neisseriaceae > Snodgrassella > Snodgrassella alvi. The sequence continues at coordinate 131,878 of NZ_CP007446.1, read as the reverse complement.
GGAAACTGAACAACAGATCAAAGTCAGCCCGACAGACCCTGCTCAGCGCTGGTTGCTATTTCAGTTATTATGCCTTCTGGGTGACTGGCAGCGAGCATTGAAACAACTGCAGGTTTGCGCGCAAATGCAATCCGGATTTGAACAGGAAGCACATGCTTACAGAGGACTGATTACCTGTGAAATATATCGGAAAGAATGTTTTACCGGTCGCAAACGTCCGGGATTTATTCAGCCACCGCCAGCATGGGTGGATCAGTTACTTGACGCAATTGCCCTGAATCAGTCAGGGGATGAAGAAAAAGCTGATGAAATCAGAGAAGGAGCATTGGGATCCGGTAAAGATGTTTCCGGTGTTATTGAACCGGGCGGTGAATTTGCATGGATTGCAGACAGTGACACATGGTTGGGTCCTGCTATTGAACTGGTAACCGGAGGTATCTATACATGGCTGCCTTTCGAACAACTAAGTGCTATTTCTTCTGAACAACCTAAAACTATTCTCGATTTACTCTGGAAACCGGCACTGATAACACTGAAAGACGGATCAGAACACCATGCTTTTCTGCTTGCACGCTGCTGCGGATCTGAATCAGCAGGTGAATCATTAATGTTATGCAGGGAAACAATCTGGCAAGAGCATGGACAAACATCAGTACGTCCCTTAGGACAAAAAACCTGGCAAACAGATCAAAATGATATTGGTATCCTAGAAATGACTTCATGTACATTTGCAGATAATAAAGAAGCAATAAATGGCTGAACAATTTCCTCCACTACGTCCCAGAGAACACCTGCTACCGACATTATTTGATCGTTTACGCGATGATGCTCCGGGACGCAAAACTGAACTTTCAGATAACTATACAGTCTCTGCCAGCCGGTTACGTGAAATTGTTCAGCGTGATCTGATGCTCCTGCTCAACACCACAAATCTGGAAGATGAAATAGATGTGGGGAAATACCCGCAGGTTGCCTCATCAGTAGTGAATTATGGTGTTCCGCCTATCGCCGGTCAGTATATGCATGAACGCAAATGGGCAGATATTGAAAAAGCTATTCGCCGGGCAATCCTGCGTTTCGAACCCAGGCTGGAGGCATCTTCATTAGGTGTTGCACCACTTATGAAAGATGAAACAAAACTGAACTATAACGTTCTGTTGTTTGAAATACGCGGCCGGATTCTGACTGAACCATATCCGACATCATTCATTGTGCAAAGCGCTTTTGATCTAGAAACCAACAGGATTAGCATCATCTGATAGACAATCATGGATCCATTATTACTCGATTACTACAATAAAGAACTTACCTACATGCGTGAAATGGCAGCTGAATTTTCACGCCAGCACCCCAAAATTGCCAAACGGCTGGGTATGCAGGGTATAGATATCGCTGATCCTTATGTAGAAAGGATGATCGAAGCCTTCTGTTTTCTGACTGCCCGTACCCAGTTAAAAATTGATGCGGAATTTCCCCGGTTTACACAGCGTCTTCTGGAAGTCATTTATCCGAATTATGTAACACCAACACCGTCCATGGCCGTAGCACAACTACATCCGAGCCATACGGAAGGTGATTTCATAAATGGATTCAAGGTACCCAGACACTCATCTTTCCGTGCCGGCATTCCAGTTGGAGAGAATACCGTCTGTGAATTCCGCAATAGTCAGGAGGTTACTCTATGGCCAATACAGATTACTGAGGCGCGATTAACGGCTGCACCACCTGATATGCCTTTACTAAATCGTTATTTACCGGCACATACCAAAGTTGCCGGAGCCTTACGCCTAACTCTGCATACTTTTGGTGAAATCAATTTTAATCAGATTCAAGGACTGGATCGGCTGCCTATTTATCTGTGTGGAGAAGAAAGAATTGCTTCACATCTTTTTGAATTGCTGCACACCAGTGCTGTTGCAACTATAGCTGGTCAGCCCGGACAATTTACCGGTTCACTGGATATTAATATACGTGATGCGGTCGTACATGAGGGTTTAGAACCGGGTCAGGGTTTACTCCCCCTTACCTGGGATGTTTTCCACGGGCATAATCTGCTGCATGAATATTTCAGCTGTCCGGAAAGATTTTACTTTTTTACACCTACAGGTCTGGCCACAGGTTTACGTAAAATCAACGGTAATAAAGCTGAGATTGTTATTTTACTCAACCGCATTCCTGATAGCTGGCTGATCAATCAAACAACCGCAGATCAGTTTGCTCTGTTCTGCACACCGTTAATTAATCTGTTCCGTAAACGTACCGATCGTATTGAGCTAGATACAACACGTACCGAACTACATCTGGTACCCGATCGCTCGCGACCACTTGATTATGAATTTTATACCATCGAAACCGTACACGGATTAAGAGCCAAAACGACAGAAGAGCTAACGTTCCGCCCGCTTTATCATACTCTTAATAATGATGAAGGTAATTATGGCCGCTATTTTTCATTGCGCAGGGAACAACGCAAACTGTCCAATAATGCACGCAAATACGGTACACGCACTAATTATATCGGCACTGAAATTTTTCTGTCTCTAGTTGACCAAAATGATGCGCCTTATCCGGAATATTTGCGATACCTGTCAGCTACAGCTTTACTTACCAATCGTGATCTGGCCACTCTGGTTCCCCGTAATGGCATTGACGACTTGTCTATTGATGATTCAGTACCAGTAGAAAGTATCGGTCTGATTCGGCCACCACGCCCGCCACGCGCACCTTTTGCAGAACGAGAAATTGCCTGGCGTCTGATCCGGCAATTATCCTTCAATTATCTGCCATTATCAGATATGGCTCACCGCCCGGGAGGGCAGGCATTAAGGGATATGTTACGGCTGTTCGTACCGACACATGACAGTCCACAATTACGCCAGATACAAAGCCTGATCGGTGCAAAAACGGAACCGGTTACCCGACGTTTACCAGGAGCAGGTCCTTTAGTTTACGGACGTGGTATTAAATGTGAACTAACCATTGATGAAGATGGATTTTCCGGTGTTAGTCCTTATTTGTTCGGTCTCATTCTAGAGCATTATTTGTCGCGTCATGTCGCTATTAATACTTTTACACAAACTGCATTACATAGCATTCAGCGCGGACAAATTGCACTTTGGCCAGTACGTATGGGCGGAAGGGGTGCCATCTGATGAATCAGCCAGCTGAACCGGTAAATACATCCGATAGCACTTGGCATGAGACTCTTAACAGGGCAAGTGAAACACCATGGCGTTACGGATATCTGAGTCTCATGCGTCGATTTGGGGCACAGTCTCAGCTAAAAATGCCAATAGGACATGCCGCACTTCCTCAGCAGGAGCCATTTCGGCTTGGGCAATCACCTTCTCTAGTATTCGCGCCTCGCGAAATTGCTGATGCATCCCTAACTTCAGAAGGAAATTTTCGAATACGGCTATACGGACTCGGTTTATGGGGAGCAAACGGTCCGTTACCGATGCACTATACCGAAACTGCCCTGAGTCGGCGGGACAGTAATCGTGACACAACATTAGTTGATTTTACAGATCTGTTTCATCATCGTTATCTGACACAATTTTACAATGCTTGGCAAAGTGCGCAATCAGCCGGTGGTGGGCTGGACAGAGGCGATGCAGAGGATTTCTCATTTTATATTGCCAGCCTGAGCGGACAAAGCCTTGATGAAATTACTGACAGCCCGCTTCCCTCTCATCCCAGACTGGCAGCCGGGGCACATCTGGTACGTGAAGCACGTAATCCGGATGGTATTACCTCAACATTAGCATATTATTTTGGCGTCCCGTTTAATCTTCAGGAATACGTATTACACTGGATCCCGGTTGCTGATGAAGAGCGTACCCGTCTAGGAATTCCCGGACCGGCATCTGTTATGGGTGAAGGTGCTCTGGTAGGACAAATGGTACCGGATCGCCAGCATAAATTTCGCCTAACAATTGGTCCCTTAAATCTGGACAACTACTTACATTTTTTACCTAACGGGCGTGATTTACCGAGGCTAATCGAGTGGGTCAGGGCTTTTGTCGGTTATGAGTATGAATGGGAAATTCAACTCCAGCTTAATCCGCGTTCAGCCCCACCGGCACAAATTGGGGCTGACCAGCGTCTGGGCTGGACAACATGGCTGGGACAATCAATAGACGATCTTCCGGTTACCGGCATGACCTATCAACCTGAACAATATGCCGGCATCAGAAAGTTGTGAGGAAATAATGAGTAACAAAAAATCAAAAACAAATCCAAAATATGCCGATCTTCTTGCGCCTGTGTCTGATGAGCAGCCCTGTGGCAGCAACCTTGAATACGATCCGGAATTTCTGCTATTACTCTCTAATTCTACTGAACAGCCAGAAGCGCAATACGGTGATTTCGTCAACAAACCGGAAGGCGTAAACTGGAATGAAATCGAACGTGATGCATTGAGATTGCTACTGCGTACCAAAGACATCCGGATTTACATTATCTTGCTTCGCAGCAAAATCCAGCTTAATGGTGCTACAGGATTGCGCGATGGGTTAGAGTTACTGGAATCAGCCTGTAGTACTTATCCGCAAGATATCTATCCGCAGATTGAATCTGATGAAACAGGTGATGAAGAAGATGCGGCTCTGGTACGCAGCAATGCTCTGGCGGCACTCATCGATCCGGAAGGAGTAATGGCTGATATCCGCAGTATTACTTTATCGAGCAATTCAGCACTGCGGCTGCAAATCAGGGACGTAGAACGATCTTTATCAATACCGCGCCCTGCTGATGCACTGGCACCTGATTCGGTTCGGCGACAGCTGGTGGATTTACGTTTACGTGCCAGTCAGGCTCTGACAGCACTGGATGAAACTATACCGATCCTTGATAAGCTGCAAACCTGGGCTGATGAAATTCTGAAAAATACAGCACCAGATTTAAATCCGCTAAAAAAATTACTGAAAATATTACAGGATAATGAAACCCGGGCTGCACCAAAACGCGAAACTATTGACGAAAACAATATACAAGCAGATACACTAATAGTTTCCAGTGAAACATCAATCACTGAAACTGCAGAAATGACTCTTTCTTCTCCGGAAGAAACAATAATAAATGAGTCAGAGAAGTTTTTGCCGGCTGCGATTACCGACCGCTTTGATGCACTTCAACGTATTGAAGACATCCGTAACTGGTTTGAAGCTCATGAACCAAGTAGTCCAACCATTCCGCTGCTACGTCAGGCTGAACGCATGGTCGGCAAACGATTTTCCGAAGTAGTTAACACTATACCATTGGAACTGCTGCAGAAATGGGATGACTCAGAATCATAAAAATCAACTTTTTAATTACTATATGCCAAAATAAACAGAAAATTGTATGAAAATAAATATAGAACAGGATCCAGAATTATCAGCAAATTAACATCTGAAGTTTCTGATATTGAACGCTAAAAATAAAAAATGATATTTATTTAGCTGGTAGTTAATGTTAAAAATGAATCTACATTAAATCAGCTTCAAATGTACTTTTAATTAAACTTATCAGAATTTAAATCTCTTTATACTTTTACTAATTATTTTGGTTGCCTGTGCAACCAAAATAATTGTATAAAAACGGCAATGTCCCTTTTTAAAATTAAATATTTTTAAGTGCAAAATACTACTTTAAAAATATTATTCTCACACTATTGCTTAAATTTCTATCGTGCTATTCCACCGTGTCGCGAACAAGCCCCTTTTCCTGCCTTAGTTGAAGTTCCATCATTACATTTAGTAGCACCATTATATTTAACCTCAATAGCTTTTATTTTCCCTGTATGTAAATCTCAAATAAGAATATCAATCCTTTGCCCTCTACCTAGACCCGGAGTTTTTACATGAACTTGAGTACCTATAACTATAATATTATCTTTTTTACTTAGTTTATCTAAAACCTATGCTTCATCTTTTTCCCATTAGCCCTATTATTGGCTAATTGTTCTGCGCTACAACCTACGCTCAATCCCCACGGGCAATCCAAGAGAGTGTATTAGGCGCATACCGGTATACAACAGGCTAGGATCTTATATTTAACTGTGATTAATATATAGAGCAACAGGTTTTGCCGGTACGGTAATTTCCCATCCCATGATGAGTAATATTGCCATAGCCATTTCTCTCATATTCTGCCACTCAGCACATTGACAAAGCGCATCGTTTTTCCAGTATTGGATGTTAGGTGCTCCACTTATAGATAACATATTATCATCTAACTGTTTAATTGCCAATTTTTGCTCAGACGTGAAAGAAGATGCGACCAAAGGATCGTTTAATTCATCTAAAGCCATTTCCCACTCAACAGCCAGCTCGTCCGCAACATTCACAAAATCAGGAAATAAACTTTTTTGTACTTCACAAGGCTGCGCTATCGCCTGAGTTATCCATTTAATCTTATTCATTTTCTATTCCTTTGGTTTATTAATAATTGTCGCTTTCTCTCCTGCACTTGGCTTGTAAGAATTAGATTATAGGTATTTCAACTGAAGAGTTATAAAAATTATCAAGAAAAAATCTTCTAAATTTGAGCAGTTCTAAGATAACATTATTAAATTGATGCAGGCTAAAATATCTAACATAGACATAGTCTGGTTTCTGGAATTAAGCGGTCTACAAACAAGTTTAGCGAATTTTGATTATTACCTAAAAAATACAAAATGAGTTTGCACAGCTCGGATCTAGAAATGTAAATACTATTACTGGTCGCACTGAAATCAGTAATACCTCACCTGCAGAGGTTTTAAGTAAGAATTCAATCGGTATGATTCAGGACATACATGGGCTACCAGACTAGTTAAAGATAGCGTTTTATATATGACTTTCGAATGGAAATCTTTAGAAATGGAGGCAAAGATATGCTCATTTGGTATTAGAGCATTTAATTCAACATGCATAAAAGATTGACAATATCATGACATAGAAGTATCACAGTTTTGTCACAACTGATAATTTAGAGAGAAAAAAATAGTAACCCTAGATAAATGCCGGTAAGCCTAGTATTTCAAAACTGGCCAAAACTTTATTATTAGAGCAGCTAAATCTTGAGCCAAAGGATAGTGTAAATAACTACAGCAATGCAGACAGCCAACGAAATAAAAAAAGACTGGAAATACAAATAAACAATGACCAGCTTGAATATTTAAACGCAGTATCTGGACAACATTTAATGACATCTAATGCCTTTGTTGTGGATATTATCAATCACTACATTACCGGACACCCTACCCTGTCAAATAATGAAATGCAGGCACTGTATCAGTCCAATTACCAGCTGTTACGCATCGGGCGCAATCTTAATCAGATAGCTCGTCAGCTGAACATTGGTGAATCAGGCGGAATCACCACAGATGAAATTCAGAAACTTCGTACACTCATTGAGAAACACACAGAAAGTGTAAGTGAAGTAATCCAGGCAAGTAGGAGAAAATTTGAATGAGCAGATCCATAGACGATTGGTTATACAAAACCCGCGCCGTCAGAACGAAAGATTCTGTCGGTTTTTCTTTATTCAAAAAGAAACCTACGCCATCGCTAAAAGCTGGCTATGGTCTGGCCAATTTGCGTGCTGCGGCTCTTAAGCAACCTGAAGTAATGGTTAAAATTTCCAAGCGCAAAAGTAATACAAGTACCGGATTGAAAGGAATTCGCGGCCATCTCAATTACATAAGCCGGAATGGTGAAATAGATATAGAAAATCAGGATGGTGAGAAACTCCAAGGCAAAAAAGAAGTATATGGCCAGATCAATGACTGGCAGAAACTAGGAATACCGGAACATAGTAAAAAGCGGGAAGCAATTAATATTGTGCTTTCTATGTCCGCAGGAACGCCACCAGAGGCCGTAAAGAATGCAGCAAGGGAATTTGCCGCTGAACAGTTTAAGGCCACCAATACGCATTTGCGTTGCATACAGACAGTGAACGCCCTGATGCACCGGCTCACCCACATGTACACCTGTGTGTACTGATACGTGATGAGTTTGGCCAAAGACTTAATCCCCGTAAAAATGATCTGTTCGAATGGCGGCTTCGATTTGCTGAAAAGATGCGCAAACAAGGCGTACCTTGCGCAGCTACTCGTCGCCAGCACAGAGGAGTAACCAGGAAAGGAGAAAATTTTGTACTGCGTTCCATGCAAAAACGTGGTTATGCAGGCAATGTTCACAAAGAACAGGCTAAAAAATTAATTGAAGCTATTAAAACCGGTAACAGACCGGCACATATCTTCCTGAAAGAAGCAGTTGCAACACGTTCGGAAATCGTCAGCGAATATGCCAAGCTAGCCAGAGAGCTATACAAATGTGGACACAAAACCGAAGCCAGGCTGCTAAGTAAATTTGCTACAGATGTAACTAAGACTGGTTTTACTACTCAGACTCAAGAAAGATATGATAAAACTATAAAAGATTTGAATCAAAAGCAAATTCATAATATTGAGCGAAATGATCTTGAACGTTAACAAATCAATATGTAAATATTAATCAAAATGCTTACATATTATTCTGATCATTTATTGCTAAATATCTAACTTACTCAATTTATTATTTTAGTAAAATATATAAAAGATATATAATAATTGTTTATATTTTTTTATATTAATTTTTATTAATTTGTAACCTTTTACACTTTTTTAAGCTCAAACAATTAAAAGGCTTGAATGCTTGAGTTTTAAACAGCTAGATTTGAGGAGCTGGGCATGACAATAATAAATCAAAAGTGGTATGAAAAACATGAATATAAATCAGTAGATGATTTGCAACTTTGGGATACCAATCCACGATTTAACCCATCTAGGAAATTAGAAACTCTCAGAGATTGTGTAGAAGAACTGATTAAAGATAATAATGGCAAAGAAAAATTTATCAATTTAATAACTTCCATTGCTAAAAATGGATTTATAGGTTTAGATCCTATAATTATTTGGCAAAATAATGAAGCAGGATTTACTGTGGCAGAAGGTAATAGACGAGTTATGGCGCTAAAACTATTACTTAATCCAGCAAACTCGCCCATTAACATCCGGGAAACTGTGACCAATTTGTCAGAATCAATTAACAAGGACGAAATTGAAAAAATAAATGTTTTCTTAGCACCTTCTTTTGAAGATGCAATCTGGTATGTAACGAAACGGCATACATCAACAAATAATGGCTTAGTTTCTTGGGATAGAGCTCAACAGCATCGTTTTATAGTTAATATATATAATCAATACCATCATGATCCAAATGAGCTAGAAAAACTAACAGGTTTTGACCAAAGTACAATTAAAGGTGCTATATATGCTAATCATATTATTGAACTAAAAAAGGATGAAAAAGTTACTTGTCATTTAACATCAGATGAAAAAAATGAAGTGTTATATGGAACAAAAATTAAAATATCAACATTAGAACGGTGGTTTAATCATTCTGAAGTTAAGAAAGCTTGGTACATAAATTTTGATGATTACAAATTTAAAATTAATGGCGACATTAATAGCTTTTATATTGCATATGCACATCTTTTAAAATTAATGATTAATAAAAATGAAAGTTTAGGGTTTATCGTTAATACACGTACAGTAGACGATTACTTGCAAAAAATTTTAGAATTTTTACCTAAAGTGAAACCTCTTCAGGAAAGTGGTACCGGAAAACCAACTGGTGGGGATACCGTAAAACTAACTGGTAGAGATACCGAAAAACCAACTGGTGGCGACACCGAAAAACCAACTGGTGGCGACACCGAAAAACCAACTGGTGGCGACACCGAAAAACCAACTGGTGGGAATACCGAAAAACCAACTGGTGGCGACACCGAAAAACCAACTGATGGGGATAATCAGGTACGAACTGGAAATGTTCAACGTAGAAATCTTGCTTATAAAAAACATATAATTACAACAGATAACCATAGACTATATGCTTTATTTGAGGAACTGAAGAAATTGCCAACCAAATCTTATCTGCATTTATCAGCAGCAGGGATTCGAATCTTTTTAGATATTTCTGTTGATAATTACATATCTGTCAGACAATTACAATTAGATTTGAAAAGAGAAAAAAAGAAAAACTTCGAAGATATCACGTTAACAGAAAAACTCAAATATTTAAGTGGGTTAAATCTTGAATCCAAGAAAGCTACGTCAATTTTACAAAAAATACTCAACTATAATAATGATTATAGTATTGATACCTTAAATAAATATATTCATGGTAACACAACTGATAAAATCAATCGTGAATTTTTAAATAGTTTTTGGGATATACTCATACCTTTATTTGAAGTTTTAGTGGAAATGAAAGAAAAAAAGAAAGAAAGTTAATGTTTTTATCTCCTTTAAGATACCCGGGTGGAAAATCAAAATTAACAGCTTATGTCCTTGAAACAATCAAACTAAACGGTCTTGAAGGGGCATACTATGCTGAACCTTTTGCCGGAGGTTGTGCTATTGCATGGTATCTATTATTAAATGGTCACGCCCAAAAAGTTTATATTAATGATTTGGATCAAGCCATTTATGCTTTTTGGTACAGTGTCCTTAATCGAACGGATGAGCTTTGTGAGCTTATTCTGACAACACCAATTAATATTGATGAGTGGTTGCATCAAAGAGAAATATATCGACAAAAACATCACGATTATTTAAAACTTGGATTCGCCACTTTATTTTTGAATCGCACTAATCGGTCAGGGATCTTAAATGCTGGTGTAATAGGCGGTTTAAAACAATCTGGAAAATATAAGCTTGATTGCCGATTTAATAGAACTGTCTTGATTAAACAAATCAGTGCGATAGCTTCTAGAAAAAAAGATATTCATTTAACAAATCTAGACGCAATTTTGTTTATTCAGCAATATATTCAAAACATCAATGAACCGATTTTTGTAAACATTGATCCACCATATTATGTAAAAGGTAAAGGACTGTATCAGAATTTTTTTGAGCATGACGATCATTATCATCTGTACGAAAGCATAAAACACTTAACAAAACCGTGGATTATTACTTACGATAATACTCCTGCAATTTGCGATATATATACTGAATATTTTCCAGAACCATTTAATTTAACTTATTCAGCACAAATCAAACGTAAAGGATCTGAGATAATTATTCATTCACCTGAGTTATTAAAAACATCATTTAAGCCCGACGTCACCTTTAATGAAGTCAGACAATATTATAAACAGAAAGAGTACGAACAATTTAATCAATTATAAAGTAAGACTCATATAACATTCACTTTGACTAATGAATTCAGTTATTAGTATATCCTAAAGTTCATTAATAATAACGAATCGACTATTTTCTTAACTACCATTATGTTAGTCGATTTGTTTTCTTAATATTCTCTCCATAAATTTTCTCATATCACTAACTGCATTTGAGCAACTTTCAAACCAACTGTAAATCACCCTATTTGTTACAGTATCTTTTACTTTTTACATTTGATGTTTAAAAATACACACAGCAAGGAAAGGAGATATGCATAGCTCAAAACTTATTGAAATGCTTAAAGAAAACGGGTGGTATGAAGTCGCAGTTAAAGGCAGCTACCACCAATTTAAGCATTTAACAAAAAAAGTCCGAGTTACCGTTCCCACCCCATGAAAGATTTATCGCTTGGAACAGTAAAGAATATTCTTAAACAAGCTGGTCTTTAATAAGGCTAGTCTCAAAAATCAACTGAAAGTATCAATTATTTCTATAGTTGTTTTAGCTCTTAAATATCAGTATTCCTTAAGACATTTACTATCAGCAACAAAACTGGCAAAAAGTGTTTTTATTATTATGTTAATAAGTTGAAAACCCCGTCTGCTTATGAAAATGAGTTAAAACGTATTGAATCGATTTACCATGAACATAAAGGGCGTTATGGTTATCGCCAAATTCATTTAGCGTTGATAAATGGAGGAATGAAGCTCAATCATAAAACGGTACAACGATTAATTGGTCAGCTTAATCTCAAATCGACAGTAAGACCTAAAAAATATCATTCTTATCGTGGAGAGACAGGTAAAACAGCAGCTAATTATCTTAAAAGAGATTTTTAATCATCGAGACCGAATGAAAAATGGGTAACGGATGTCACAGAATTTAAGGTAAATGAACAGAAAATTTACCTATTCCCCATTATCGATTTATATAATCTAGAAGTAATAGCTTATAAAGTGGCTAAAAATGCACGTTTGACCTTGGTGACAGATATGCTTCAAAAAGGGATATTACGATTAAAACAGTGTGAAAAACCCTTACTACATAGTGATCAAGGCTGGCAATATAGAAATCGCCATTATCAGAAGCTACTAGCTAATAATGGCATCAAACAAAGTATGTCCAGAAAAGGAATTTGTTTAGATAATGCGGTAGCTGAAAACTTTTTTGGTCTAGTAAAATCAGAAATGTATCATGGACAACGCTTTCAAGATGCAGATGAATTGATTGAAAAAAAATAGAAGAATATAGAATACTACAACACCAAACGGATTAAAGCCAAATTAAAAGGTCTGACTCCGGTTGAATATCGAAATCAGGCCTTACAAGCCGCTTAATAAAAGTGTCCAACTTTATGAGGTCACTTCAATTAGTCGGTTTTTTGTGTGATCTTTCTTTAATTTAATCAGTAATAAAATATTTAATATAAAGTTAGTGAGTAATTATTTTGTTATAATTTGGTGACTATTTTAAAGGTACATTGAAATTAAACCATAAATATTTTGATCATGATAAATTCCATTTAAATATTCAGCCTGTTTAAGTGTTCCTTCATAACTAAAACCGCATCGCTTAGCAACCGCATTACTTTTAGGATTATCCACTGAGCATTTAATAACAAATCGTTTAATTATTTTTTGCGATGCATAGTAGTAAATGAGTGCTTGGATTGCTTGCGTCATAACACCTTTGCCTTCTGCTTGGCTATCAAGCCAATAACCAATATAGGCAGTCTTATTGTTTTTATCTATTCGATTAAAAGATAATAAGCCGACAGGGTTATTATCCAGTAAAATTACATAAGTTTTGGTAATATCTTTTTGATGTTCAACTGAACAATTATCTAAAAAATTTGATGTGTCTGCTTCATTACTGACAAACTTAGGCCAAGCCATAAATTGACTAAAATTATCACGATTAATATTAATAATATTGTATAACTTAGATGAATATTGTCGATCTGATGGCACTAAATGAATATGTTCATTGACAATGATGCTTTGTTGATTGGTATTTGTCATTAATTATTCCTTTAAGAGCATAAGCAATTTTCAGTCAGTATAAATATAAATTAAAGAATAATATCAACGTTACTAAATTAAATGATTATATTTTTAGCGTTAGCGTTAGCGTTAGCGTTAGCGTTAGCGTTAGCGTTAGCGTTAGCGTTAATTATAAAAAACTATCAGATCATTTGATCTGGTAATTTTATTGTTATCTAAAAATTAATTAGAAAAATTTTACGCATCATATTGCAATCTAGAAAGATGGCAACACTGGTTATGGTGTAACTGTATCAGTCTTACCAGGTTGCTTCTTATATGGTGACACCCTGAAGCAAACATTACCAATACCAAAGAAGCCATCCAATTTCATCTTGAAAGTATTCTCGAAGATGGTGAAGAGCCAGTAATTGAGCAGATATCTTTGGATAACCTTATTAATAACTCGGATTATGCCGGAGCACAATGGTTTGGTGTTGAGATGAATATTGATCATCTAACATTTAACCAGAACGCTTTAATGTAAGCTGTCCATAATATATTCTGGAAAAGGTTGACCGACATGTTTTATTAACCCATGACAACCGTTCCAATTTTCTAGCCAAAGCGGCACTGGATAGAATTAACCATCTTTCTTAATCATACTACTGCGATTTTAGTTAGTTTAGTTCCACGTTCAAACAAGTATTTCCTAATAATAAAAAGCCAGTAATCAAGCTGACTTTTTTGTTTAGCCGTAGGCGTTTCAGCGTAAGCTGAATTTGGCAACGACCCCGCTTTACCGGTTGTTGCCTATCCTGCATATAGTTTAAAAGTCGTTATTATTAATGGGCGTTCTTTTTTTGAGGGGAATTTTTCGCGCGGATTCGAATGAATAATAAGATTATTCTAATTTATTGTGGTTTATTTCGGTGTATCTTGGTGTATTTTAGTTTATTTCAGTATTATTTCATTCAATCTTAGTATTATTTGATTCAATTTAAATATATTTTTATTCAATTTTAGTTTATTATAGTATTCGCTATATTTAATATTAGTTTATTTTAGTAAATTTTATGGAGATTTGATCCTGGGCATTACAGCTGAAGAATTTTTGAAAACTGTTAAGAAAAGAGTTTCTAAGCTTGAGCAATTCAAAAAAGATATTATTAAATTGAAACAAGAAAAAGTATCTAATATAGACATAGTTCGATTTCTTGAATTAAACGGTGTACGAACAAGCCCAGCGAATGTATGTAAATACTTAAAAACTATACAAAGCGATCTAGAACAAGCTAAACCTAAAAAGTAAACACGATTAAAGGTCATACCAAGTCCCCGGATATATCGCAAACTGAAGACACACAAGAAACGAATAAAACACGGCTACATTCCTGGGCAAGCAAAGATGATGTAAACGATTTATTTTAAGTAATTAAAAATGATTGATTTATACGAAACAGATCAACAACGCTAATCGATTGATATTCCGTCTTATTTAATTAAAAATCAGCCTGCAACCATAGCGGTCAGATGTGGCAACGATTCAATGAAAAATGCCGGTATTAGTACAGGTGATATTCTCATCATAGATAGATCATTAGAGGCCAGGAATTCAGACATCGTGATGGCGAATATCGGTACTGCATTTACTATTAGACGGTATGAATTAGTAAATGAAATAGCCTATTTCAATTTCGATAGCACTATTGGCAAATTTAATAACTACATTTTTTGTCCACAAGATAATATGGAAATTGTAGGAGTTGTAGGAGTTGTAACCTTTGTCATAAAAGCAATTAGATAGCTTTATTTAAAATAAATAAAAAAGATTCTAGCTCTGCGTTTAAATATTTGAAGTGGTCTATGTAGTTGTTATATGTATATAGCGTGTACTTCATGTGCAATCTAAATTGCACTTTATGTACAATGTTATTTGCTCATAATATACAAAAATATGTTTTTTATATGATTTTTTAAACGAATTTTTTTAAAATTTTATATGCTTTTAAAATATAAATAAAATAAAAACGCTTTTTTTTATGTTTTTAAAATATTGAATGCGTGAATGAAGGTTTGAACTTCATTTTTTATGTAAATATAATATTTATTTTGAATAATAGAAATTTAAGATAAAAAAGGCCTGACTAATTAGTTAGTCATTGCTTTTAATATTTATTTTTTTCTGATGTTTAAAGAGAACCAGCGGGCTTTACTTATAGAAATATTAGAAAAAAACGAGGAAAAGGTTAACCAGCTTGAGAATTGCGTGTATGCGCGACTAAAATGGAATTTCAGTAACATTTCTACAAACAACAAAGAAATTACTATTATTCTCTATCTCTCGATTTTTTTTGCTCTTTGTTGTGCTGTTGGTAGTATTTTTTCTATTTTTCTATTTTTCTATTGTTTAACTAATCAATAGATTCAAAATTTAACGACTTAGCTGTTATAGATAGCTAGGTCGTTTTAATTTTTAATTCATAGAATCAATGGTATGTCTGACGTTAATAAATACAACTTGGATTATTTATTATGCTGATTAATGATATTAAAACTATTGAGACAGAAAAATATCTGTTTTTTATACGCCGGAAGAATTTTCGCATTTTAGATTGTTACCTAGTCCAACCGAAGCAGGCAAAAAATATTGCCTGTTTCTTTATGTTGATAAAAATAATTATCTGATTCTAGAGACAGGTATACAACGACTAAAACGGTTCATGGATACGTCTAATTACCGTGTTTTTGAAATCATCTATTAAGAAAAATATTGTGGAACCTACAGGCTTAAAAACTTACACAGCTGATGAAGTTGCAAAAATATGTCAATGTTACCCACTGACTATTCGAAAATATATCAAAGACGGTTATTTACGTGCAGTTAAATTTGGCCGTGCCTATGTAATAAAAGAAAGTGACCTTGACGATTTCATGCATCAAATTGAAAATATGCAATTGCAAGCGTCACTCCAACGAGAGAGTGAAAAAAAATGTCATTATATCAACGAGAAAACGGAGTTTGGTATTACAGCATTACATTACAGAGCGGTAAACGAATTCGCGGAAGTACTAGGACTAAAGACAGAAAATTAGCAGAAGAGTTACACGATAAATTGAAGTATGAAACATGGAGACAAATAAATTTAGATGAAAAACCAAAATACCTATGGGATGAGGCAGCCCTAAGATGGATTAAGGAAAAAAAAGGGATTAAAAAAAGTATAAAGGATGATATATGCCGACTTCGACAGCTGCAAGAGTTGAGAGGAATTTATATACATCTGATTGATAAACAAATGATTATGTCAATAATTAATCAAAAGGATATTACCAATGGTACTAAAAATAGATATATAGCCTTGATTCGATCAATCTTAAATGCGTGTGTTCAAGATTGGGATATGCTGGAGCAGGCACCAAAACTCAAACTATTTAAGGAGCCTAAACACCGAATGAAATGGCTAAGGCCAGCGGAAGCCAAACGACTGTTAAATAATTTGGTTCCGTATATGGCTGATATGGCTGAATATGATTTAGCTACTGGTTTAAGGCAGAGAAATATTTTTAATTTGAGATGGTCGCAAATCGATTTTTTAAAACGAACATGCGAATACTATCCTGAAGATATGAAATCAGATAAACCGTTAGTGATACCATTAAATGATACTGCCATAAAAATTCTAGTTAAACAATTAGGTAAACACGATGAATACGTTTTTTTAAATTCACGTCATAAACCTGTTAAATCTCTTAATTACAAACTATGGCGAATTGGTGTGGCTAATGCAGGCATTGATGAAGACTTTAACTGGCATGATTTAAGACATACATGGGCTAGTTGGCTAGTCCAAGATGGAGTTTCATTGTATGCACTAAAAGAAATGGGGGGCTGGAAATCTTTAGAGATGGTGCAAAGATATGCTCATTTGGCACCAGAGCATTTAATTCAGCATGCATCAAAGATTGACAATATCATGGAAAATGAATGTCACAGTTTTGTCACAGGTGCTTGTTTAGATGAAGAAGTAGTAACCCTAGATAAAATGCGTAAAATATTGAAAAATATGGAGGAAAAATGGTGGGTCGTGAGCGATTCGAACGCTCGACCAACGGATTAAAAGTCCGCTGCTCTACCGACTGAGCTAACGACCCAAGAGCGCGCATTTTAGGCAGGAGTGCGGCTGCTGTCAAGTACTTTGCTATTATTCATTTGCGGTAATATGGCACTAAAAGTGCTGCCTTTCCCGGTAATACTTTCAATCTGTAATTTACCGCCATGTTCTGCCAGAGCGTGTTTAGCAATGGCCAGCCCAAGACCTGTACCACCGCTCTCGCGTGAGCGGCCTGAATCTACACGATAAAAGCGTTCGGTAAGATGAGGAATATGCTCCGCAGCGATACCATGACCCGTATCGCTCACTTGAAATACAATTTGCTGACTACAATCCGGCACATTCTGTTCCATATAGAGCCGGATAGTAATAGTTCCATATTGCGGAGTATAGCGTACAGCATTAAACAGAAGATTACTGAATGCATTATATAAATCCTGCTGAATTCCCTCTACCCAGATATCTGCAGCTATTTCACAGATAAAACGATGTTTATTTTCAGACAAAATTTCAGCTTCATATACCACCTGCTCAACCAGAATACTCAGGCACAACGACTGTTTACATAAAGATGCAGTAACCTGATTTTCCAGTCGTGATAAGGTTAATAAATCTGCCAGAAGATGATTCATGCGGGTTCCTTCTTTACTCATCAGTGCAATAAATGACTGACGCTGTTCCTGCGGCAAATCCGGCATATCAGTTAAAGTTTCCAGAAAACCATTGATTACAGTTAAAGGAGTACGCAGTTCATGTGAAACATTGGCCACAAATGCTGTTCTGGTAGCATTCAATTGTTCGGCAGCAGTAATATCCTGAGTAATAATCAGTGTTGCCTGTTCATCAAACGGAGTACGGATAATATTTAATACACGTGGTAATCCGCTATTTATATTTTCAAGTGTAAGCTTTATATTCAACGACTCTGTTACTGGCTCATCCAAAAATCGCCGGAAATCACTATTTTCAATCAGATCAGCTAGCATACTGTTATTGTCTTGTTCAGCAACCAGATTCAGATGTATTGCAGCCAGATGGTTCAGCCACTGAATATGTCCATCCTGCCCGAGGATTAATACGCCCTCTGGTATGGTTTCAGCAATGCGGTTAAAGCGTAACAAGGCGACACCCAGTTTCTGTTTGCGCTTTTTACGGCTACGTGCCTGTAGCATCAAAGTATTGAAAATATTGTTCCAGATCCCGATCCCCTGTGGCACATTACGTAATTTCGGTCTTTCCAGCCACCGAACCAGTTTAAATAAATGATACCAGTAACCCGCCAACCACAAAAAAAACAGGCAGCACAAGCTGATCAGCATGAATTGCAGGCCGCCAGCCAGCAATGACGCTACGACAACCACTATCAGGGTTGCCAGTATTAAATATAAATGATGACGCAGTTCAGACAGAAGCATATCATTTCACAGAAGATAAATTTAAGAAGTATTTCCGGCTATGGTGAAAAGCGATAACCGCTGCCACGCACTGTTTGTATAAGGTGGTCATGCCCCACTGTTTCAAGTCCTCGTCTTAACCGGCGAATATGAACATCTACCGTACGCTCCTCAACAAACACATGATCACCCCAGACAAGATCAAGAAGCTGGCTGCGGGTGTATATACGATCCGGATGTGTCATAAAGAAATGTAATAACTTAAATTCACTGGGGCCGAAGGGAATGGTTTGTCCGTTTACTTGTACACGCTGCTCCTGCGGATCGAGTTCCAGACCATAAATACGCAGTGGTACACTGGTTTTTTGCGGTGCACGCCGGCGCAAAAGTGCATTAATTCGCGCAATCAGTTCTCGTGGTGAGAAAGGTTTAGTAATGTAGTCATCTGCACCTAGATTCAGCCCCTGCTCTTTATCTGTTTCTTCACCTCGTGCTGTTAATAGAATAATGGGTAAATCACGGCTGCGAATATCATTCCGCAGCTGCCGAATAAAATCAAGACCGGAAAGTCCGGGTAACATCCAGTCCACTAGCAGCATGTCAGCCAGCCTGGATTGCAATAACGGCTGTGCTGCTTCTACACTAGGTACACATTGAACAACAAAGCCGGCCTGCTCGAGAGTAAATTGAATCAGGGTAGAAATTGCAGCTTCATCTTCTACAACCAATACCATAACTTCTGCCATATATATTTCCTGACCAGATTAATTATCTATTGTGACAGATTAAGAAAATATAAAGCCAGCAACTCAGCCAAAACCTGTGCCACAACATTCTGTTGCCTACATTGAGTGCCGGACTGACTATTGCAAGGCTAGCAATACAATATAAGCTTACAATACATTAAGAAGCAATATACACAGCCATCCCATATTAATTGTATTGAGCAAACTCCACCATTTAATTTCTTATTATGAACATCAGTAATTAATAAATTTTGATTTATCGTGATTAATAGTATGATTTTCTCAATCAGTTTACTATAAATCTTCAGCCGTCTGCATTTACTAAATAATATGTAACCGGTTACGTTGTTCTACGGGTATAACGATAACGTTATTAAAAATACTGCAGATACTTTTGAAACCAATTTACAACAAATCAAAGATTTAAATTACCTGATTATTATTTTAATCTAATTCCATCTTCATAAAATATAACTGTTTACTCCCAAATCTGCTTACTAAAACATACATTTCAACAAATATATTAATATAAATAAATATACCATAAACATAAAATATCAGGCTAAGGCTTCAGTTATCTGCCATATCTCATAGAAATCCTAATTTTTTTATTTTATTTAATCATTATTATTATTTATATAACTAACAAATAATAACATTTTTTTATTAATTATCAAATAGTTAAATTTTTGACTTAATTGATTTTTTATTGTCGAATTAATACTGGATATGTCTTATTTCTTAATGTCCGATTAAATGATTGTGTAACTAATTGCTGTAACTAAAGCATCATTATTTTTTAACCTGACTATTTTATTAATATGAATAAAATCTACAAACTTATCTGGAATGCACAAGTACAGGCATATGTTGTTACCTCAGAACTAGCTCGTAAAGTGGGTAAAGCAGCACAGCCCAGGCTGGTAAGCATTATAGGTATCAGCATAGCAACCTCTGGTCTGACTTATGCACAATGTCCGCTTTCGTTTCAAAACAGCAAATTTTGTACAACATTCAGGTCAAATACACCTGGTATCAGTACATATGCGGATACCACTATCAGCAATAACCGTATTGAAAACCGGGATCCTTCCAGTCAGACTATCAATACATCTACCGATGAATTAAATCAGACACTTACCATCGTTAATCAAAATGGCGCAGGAAATTTAACCGTAAACGCAAACAATAAAAACATCACTAATATTGATGCAACAAATAATAGCCAGACAGGTTCGATTATCATTAATGCCACCCAAGATATGTTATCTGACTCTGTCAGTGGTATTTATATTAATAATGCCGGTACCGATGCTAAACTTTCAACAGCCTCTATTCATAGCAAACAGCGCAAAGGTATTAGCATTTATAACGGAGGCAGCGGTTCCACACAAATAACAGCTAATGGCACCATTATATCTGATAATGATGATGCCATTTATGCTATGAATAATACTGCAGCAAAAGATTTATTTATTACTACCGGAGCTGTTATTGGTAAAGCACATGGCATTTACGCATACAACAATGGTACAGGATCAGCGACACTTATCGTTAACCAAGTTATTGAATCAGGCACTACCGATGCTATCTGGGTTAATAATGCGAATGTATCAGCCAAAAACATAGCTATTACAACCAAAGATACCGTAAAAGGCAATACCAACGGTATTTATGCATACAATAGTGGTAAAGGTTCTACAACCATTACCACTAACGGCGATATATATGCAAATAATGGTAATGGTATTTATACAGAAAATCATGGTGAGAAATTAACTGTTACCAGTAAAAGTGTTCAAGGTACAAATACCGGTATTTTCGCTATCAATTCTGGTACAGATTCTACTGAAATTACGTCTGAAGGTAATATTTCCGCTACATCCGGTAACGGAATCTTTGTTAATAATGGCAATAATACAAAAGACCTGACTATTAACACTCATGCTATATCAGGTGCTGATAATGGCATATATGCAACCAATAATGGTACAGGCGCAACGACAATCCACAATAAGACATCCGTAACAGCAACCCGTAATACCGGTATCAGTGTAGTAAATGCAAACCAGGCTACGGGATTAAATATTGAATCAGCGGTTATCAATGCCGGAACTAACGGTATTTATGCAATGAATCATGCGTATGGTGCAACAGAAATTACTTCTAACGGATCAATTACAGCTACAAACGGATATGGAATCTGGGCTGAAAACGGAGAACAGGCCACGGATGTCAAAATTACTCAGTTAGATGGAAGAATTAGCGGAGGAATCAGCGCAATTGAGATACACAATTCTGGTTCAGGTAGTACTACACTTACCCTGGCCAATCAAATAAGCGGAGGTACGGAAGCAGGTATTGTTGTTCTGGATAAACCAAACAGTACAACAACTATTACCCTTAATACCGGTACCAGTGTTTCAGCAACTTCTGGTCGGGCTATTCGTGATGGTGATGGTAATGCCAATGTTACGCTGAATAGCGGTTCAAACGTCATCGGGAGTATTGATCTGGGTAACGGTAGTGACACTCTTTCTATCAATCGCGGAGCCATTATCAGTAATATTACTGTAGTCGATGGCGGGGACGATACCAGCAGTAATGACGGAATGACTGATATACTGAATATTAATCAGTCTCTGACTGGTTCTACCACGGGTAATAATAATGGTATTGCTGGAAATATTGCTATTCGTAACTGGGAAAAAATAAATCTTGCTCAAAACAGTATGCTCACTCTGAGCGGAGATTTGAATACTAATCAGCTTAATATCGGGAATGGTACCACAATCAATCTTATCGGTTCCCTAAGACAGGCACAGATTAATGGCGATGTATTTAACTCAGGCAATATTAATCTCAATAGTAATTTCACCGGAGACAATTTAACGATTAACGGAAATTATCAGGGTAATGGCGGTAAACTGACTCTGGATCTGAAACTTAATTCTGCTTTAAAAGATAATGACAGCATTGCTGACAATACTGCCGATAAACTGACTGTTCAGGGTAATGTGACAGGTAAAACCACCATCAGATTTGCCAGCATTGATGGTCTTGGCGGCGATACCGGAAATACCAATGGCATTGAATTGGTACATATTAATGGTAACAGTACCGGAGATGCTTTTGCACTGGAAGGCGATCATTTAGACAGAGGTGCATATGAATACCATTTGTTTAAAGGTGATTTGCAGCAAAACGGGAATAACTGGTATTTACGCTCTCAAAAGCAAACAAACCCGGGGGATGATAACTCCGGGGGCGATAACTCCGGGGGCAATAACTCTGGTGGTAACAACTCTGGTGGTAACAACTCTGGTGGTAACAACTCTGGTGGTAACAACTCTGGTGGTAACAACTCTGGTGGTAACAACTCTGGTGGTAACAACTCTGGTGGTAACAACTCTGGTGGTAACAACTCTGGTGGTAACAACTCTGGTGGTAACAACTCCGGTAACGGCAACTCTGGTGATAGTGGTACGACAACTAAACCATCAAAACTCAGACCACTATACCGTAAAGAAGTACCATTATTTGCCGCAGTTGCCTCTCAGTTACGACAGGCCGACAGCCTGATGCTCGCTAATATGCATCAGCGTATCGGTTCCACTCCTCTGCCCGATGAACGTATGAGCTGGGGCAGAGTGATTGCCAGCCGTTCTGATATTCAGCAAAACGGGCCGGCCAATGCCCGTACTACCGGTAATTATGCCGGTTTACAACTGGGCAGTGATATCTGGAGCAACAACGGCTGGCGTGCCGGCGGATATGTCGGTTATCTGCACGGCAATCTCGATGTTGACGGCTTTACCAGTGGTATTGATACCAGAGCAGGTAAAAACACAACCAAATCTTACTTTATCGGCGCATATGGTAATTACACCCGTGAAAATGGTGCTTATGCAGATTTTGTAATACAGGGTGCCCGCCATCATGTCGATATTAAACCGGATAACAATCCGTCCGGTAAACAGAAAGGTCATGGCGTTACGGCTTCAGTAGAAATAGGTCAGCCGTTTACTCTGGGCAGCAGCAACTGGAAGCTTGAACCGCAGGCTCAGATTATCCATCAGTGGCTGGATTTAAATGATTCTGATATCAGCGGACGTACTACAGTCAGTCACGGACACAATAATGCCTGGCTCTTCCGCCTTGGCGGAAGACTCGAAGGCAGCTATCAACTGAATAAAGGAAGTCTGCGACCCTATGCCCGGGTAAATTTCTTTTACTCACCTGATGGTGCCGACCATACCAGTTACATTACTAATGTAGCCACAACCAGATTAAATGCCGGTGCCTCTCATGCCAGCACTGAGCTGGCAATTGGCGGTACTTACGATATTACAAACAAAGTAAAAGCTTATGGTGAAATCGGCCATACATGGTCTAATGGTGGTGATGCACATACCAAAGCACCGGTAAATGGTTCTGTCGGATTAAAGATTAACTGGTAAGGCTTAATAAATAAAGAAGCCGGTAATTATTTCCAAACTGAATCATTTCTCTTTGTAAAAAACAATACAAATCATATTGGTTATTCTGGTATATGCAGAATAACCAATATGCATTATTATCATCTTTTTCATTTTATATTACATAAAACAATTCAATACTATGCATTATTCCGGATCTAATATTAATTCATAATTTCAGCATCCGCCGGTTTTCTTTTAAAGAAGATATTTACTGCTTAGCATGAATTTATTTTAAATAATTTATTTACAGCCCTAACTAAATAAGCGCCGGTTTAGTTGATCAGGCACAACACTACATTAATTTTAATGGCAATTGTGGCAAACTCATTTTTGTTAATGATATATTATCTATTTGACAATAATTTACTAATATATATGAATAAGCAGAGATTTAACAGAAAAGAGTATATTATAAATAAGTTATGTTTTCTACTGTTTATGTCTGTTATTTTATATTATCCCCTGAAATTTGCTAAATATCATTTATTTGATTTAAGTTATCAGGAAATATTGGAGTTTGCCTGGCGACCCGATAGGTGTGAGTCACATTCTGGAGAATCGAAATTAGAATGTTCCTGCGACCACGGTATCATTGGACTTGACGATAAGAATCATAAAATTACTAAAGATGGATATTTATATTGTAGACATCAGCTCCAGGGTAAAGTGGTGTTAATAGAAAAACCTAGTTTTTTCACAACAGGAGAAATACTTACAGGTGGTTACATGAAAATTATTGATTCAAAAACAGGAGACATTTGTTATTATGATTCTGTCATAGAATAATCGCACCATAGCGATAAACTCAGTACCCATAGCCTGAGAAGATATTTACTACCTATATAGTGGCAATCTGTCTACATGGCAGATTATGCTCAGATATCCATAAATTTACCTGATACTGAAAACGGCACTTTTTGATAACACAGACAAATTTAATGACGGTATATGTATTTATCAGGCTACTTTAATCTGCTTTATTAAAAACAAATCTTAGATTGGTTGCTGTTTAAGCTTACAGCCTGCTGGTATATATTATCTCTTTATCGGATTTGGCAGAATTTTTCAATATCCGCTTCAATCACGACGTAATACCATATTATCCCGATGGATCAGTTCCTGTTCTGCCACATAGCCCAATAATTCTTCTATAGCCTGAGACGGCTGCCGCAATAAACGCCCAATTTCATGATCATTATAATTAACCAGTCCGCGGGCAATTTCTTTACCGGTCTGATCACATACTGCCACTAATGCGCCACGATCAAAATGACCACTTACAGCAACACAACCGATAGCCAGCAGACTGGAGTGCTGTGTTTTCAGTGCCTGTTCCGCACCCTCATCAACGGTTAGCTTACCAGCCAGTTGTACCTGCCCAAGTAACCATTGCTGGCGTGCGCTCAACCGGCTACCGGCCGGGGTAAATAAAGTACCCGTTTGTGCACCTTCCAGTAACCGGACTAATACATTTTCAGCATACCCGTTGGCGATACAGGTTGCAGCACCGCTTAAAGCAGCCCGTCTTGCAGCCAGTACTTTGGTATACATACCTCCGGTGCCCACGCTGCTGCCTGCTCCGCCAGCCATACTTTCCAGGTCTGGATGATTGGCAGCAATTTTATGAATCAGTCTGGCTTCAGTATGCTTACGCGGATCTCTGTCATACAAACCATCCTGATCTGTCAGAATAATCAGTACATCAGCTTCAATCAGGTTAGTTACCAGAGCACCAAGGGTATCATTATCGCCAAGTTTGATTTCATCAATGGTAACTGTATCATTTTCATTAATAATCGGTACTACTCCCTGCTCCAGCAGAGTGCGGATAGTACTACGGGCATTTAAATAGCGGGTACGATGACTCAAGTCATCATGTGTCAGCAGAATCTGTGCTGTCCGGATATGCAGTGATTCAAACGCAATCTCATATGCCTGAGCCAGTCCCATTTGCCCCACTGCGGCGGCAGCCTGTAATTCATTAATTGCTTTGGGACGTACCTGCCAGCCCAGCCGTTTCATACCTTCTGCAATAGCACCACTGGATACCAGTACTACCTGAATACCATTCGCACGTAATTGCGCAATCTGCTGTGCCCAGTTATTCAGGATATTCTGATCTACCCCATGTCCGCCATTGGTCACCAGACTGGAACCTACTTTTACTACCACACATTCAGTCTGGCGGATATCAAATTCTGAGTTATTCATGCTTATTATGCAGTTGTTATGTCAACGGTTGAATAGTTATTTTACCTGTGCGCATTTGTTTTGATAAGTGTGTACGGCTGTTATAAAAACAGCAGCCGTAGTGGCTGCTGTTGAAAGACTAAATTCAGATTAACTATGCAGTAATGCCTGTACACACCAGTTCATTACACCATCAGGCAAAATACCCCATAACAGCAATAATAAACCATTAACAGATAAAACGATTTTACCGAGAAAAGTCATATTGAATGCCGGTTCAGCAACAGAATCCGGACTATCGAAATAGATGGTTTTAACCACACGCAGATAATAGAAAGCACCAATCAGCGACATGATTACTGCATACACAGAAACCCACAGATAGCCGCTGGCCAATAACGCTTTAATAACGGCCAGCTTGGCATAAAAGCCCATCAATGGCGGAATACCGGCCATTGAAAACATCGCCAGCAGCATTAAAAATGCATACCATGCATTTTTCTGGTTCAGACCGGCAAGATCACTGATATTCTGGCATTCAACATCCTTGCCGGAGAGCAGAACCAGAATAGCAAATGCTACAGAGGCCATTAAAGCATAGGTTATTGCATAATACATAGCCGCAGCACAGCCAGACTGACCGGACAGAAGAGCCAGCATAATGAAACCCATATGGGCTACTGTTGAAAAACCAAGCATACGTTTAATGTTGGTTTGCATGATAGCAGCCAGATTACCCACAAACAGTGAGGCAATACCCAGCAGCAACAGTAATTCACGCCAGCTTTCCCACTGAGTCAGCAGACCGTAAACCAGGATACGGAAAGCGAAGACTGTGGCTGCAATTTTCGGTGCTGTACCCACCAGTGCAGCAACTGCAGTCGGCGCACCCTGATACACATCCGGCACCCACATATGAAATGGTACACCACCCAGTTTAAATACAATACCGGCAACAATAAATACCAGTCCGAGTTTCAATAACCACGGATTGGTTGTTTCCTGGCTGGCAGCAAGCACCTGCTGCAGCTGTAATGTACCTGTTGCACCGTATATCAGGGAAATACCGTATAACAGTAAACCTGAGGCCAGTGCACCAAGCACAAAATACTTCAATGCAGCTTCAGCAGCACGACCACTATCACGCTGCAAGGCAATTAAAGCATAAAGCGCCAGCGAAAGCAGCTCCAGCCCGACATATAAAGTCAGGAAGTGGCTGGCTGAAACCATAATATTCATGCCCAGCAGTGCAAACAGGGTCAGCGTATAGAATTCACCCTGATAAATATGTTTAGCACGCAGATAAGTCTGGCTGTAAATAAATAAGGCAATAACCAGTACATACATGCATAACTTGGCCAGTTGAGCCATGCCGTCCAGTACAAACATATCATGGAAGGCATATTGCGGCTGTTCTTTCCATACCAGACACTGTACCGCGGCGGTCAGTATCAGACCGATAACTGACAGGGTACAGGTTATCCAGCGTTGCCGGTCATTAAGCCATAAGTCCACCAGCAATACTGTAAACAGTACTACAGTCAGCACCATATCCGGTGCAGCGGGAAATATTGTTAAATCTGTCCAGTTCATTCACATTTCCTTACAGTTTGCTTTGTGCCGCTTGGACTATCAAATCATTTGCTGCCTGATGCACGACAGCGATAAACGGTTCCGGATACAAACCAAATCCCAGTACCGCTACAGCCAGAATCACCAGAATTAGCAGTTCGCGTTTGTTTACATCTTTTAATTGCGCAACTTCCGGATTTTTGATGGCACCAAAAACAACCCGTTTAAACATCCACAAGGTATATGCTGCACCATAAATCAGGGTTAACGCCGCCAGTGCACCAACCCAGAAATTGGTTTTCACTGCACCGACAATGACCATAAATTCGCCTACAAATCCTGATGTACCGGGCAAACCGGCATTAGCCATAGCAAAGAACAGCATGAAAGAAGCAAATACCGGCATACTGTTTACAACACCGCCGTAAGCTGAAATATCGCGGGTGTGCATCCGGTCATACATCACACCGATACTCATAAACATAGCGGCTGAAACAAAACCATGCGAAATCATCTGCATAATGGCACCTTTAAAGGCCCAGTCATTCAGATAGCCGCCGGTAAACAGGAAAAAGCCTAAAGTGACAAATCCCATATGGCTAATGGAAGAGTACGCCACCAGTTTTTTCATATCAGTTTGTACCAGTGCCACCATACCGATGTAAATTACCGCCACCAGGCTGAGCACGATGATTACCGGCGCAATATAACGTGCTGCATCCGGCAAAATAGGCAGAATAAAGCGCAGGAATCCGTAACCACCTATTTTCAGAGTAATTGCCGCCAGTACCATTGAACCACCAGTCGGCGCTTCTACGTGAGCATCCGGCAACCATGTATGCACCGGCCACATCGGCACTTTAACCGCAAAAGACAGGAAGAAAGCGATAAACAGCAGAATTTGCGCCGTCATCGCAAGGTGCTTGATATTGTGCCATTCTTCAATAGAAAAACTGCCGGTCTGATTAGACAGATAGACAAAACCAACCAGCATCAGTAATGAACCCATTAAGGTATACAGAAAGAATTTGATTGATGCATATACCCGTCTCGGACCACCCCAGATACCGATAATCAGATACATCGGAATCAGCATGCCTTCGAAGAATACATAGAATACGATGGCATCCATTGCTGCAAATGCGCCATTAATCAGTCCTGACATAATCAGGAAAGCGGCCATATACTGCGCAGGCCGTTTCTGGATTACCTGCCAGCCGGCCAGAACAACCAGTAAAGTAGTAAAACTATTTAGAATCACAAACAGAACTGACAATCCATCCACACCTAATGCATAGTTGATGTTGAGACTCTCAATCCAGACATGAAATTCTTTAAACTGAAATCCGCCATTTAAACGGTCGAATTTAAAAAACAGCGGTAAGGTTATGAGAAAAGAAACCAGCGCCCCGATTAAGGCCAGCACTCTGGCTATACCTGCGTGCTTGTCTGAGCCGGTAGCCAGCACTGCGACGCCAGCCACTACAGGCAGCCAAATCGCCAAACTGAGTAAGTTATCGTACATATTTATAGCCTAAAGATACCAAGTTGAATGCCCGCAATTAACCGCCAAACATTGTTTTAAGCAACGGCCAGAAAGTCCATGCCACCAGTACAAACACACCCACAACCATTGCTGTAGCATAGGTATAGATGTATCCGGTCTGAATACGCCGTATCAGCGCTGCTACAGCAGCGACAACGCGTGCAGCACCATTAACAATTAATTTATCAATAATGAAAACGTCGCCAACTTTCCAGAACAACGTTCCCAGCAGACGGCTGCCTTTGGCAAACACGTTATAGTAAATAGTATCCAGATAGTATTTATTATCCAGCAGGGTATAAACCGGACGTATAGATGCAGCAATTCTGGCCGGAATCTGTGGTTTTTTCATATAGAAGAACCACGCCAGTACAACACCGGCAATCACCAGCCATAACACAGGAGTTGTCAGACTGTGCAGAGCCATAGCAAATATGCCGTGGTACTCTTCCTCTACGGATGCCAGTGCAGGATGTGCAGCACTGTTAATAAAAATCACATGCTGATAAAAATCACTGAACAGCATCGGCTTCATTGCCCACATACCTACAAATACTGAAGGGATGGCCAGCAGAATCAGCGGAATGGTTACCACCAGCGGGCTCTCATGCGGATTATCCTGTGGTTTCAGACCATGATGTTCTTCTGCATGATGATGTTCGCTATGTTCGGCTTTGCGCCATTTTTCTTCGCCATGAAATACCAAGAAATACAATCGGAATGAGTAAAATGCGGTGACAAACACACTGGCTACCAGCGCTACATAGGCCACACTGCTGAATGGCAGCGTTGACGCTTTTACTGCCTCAATAATTGAATCCTTGGAATAGAAACCGGAGAAAAATGGTGTGCCAATCAGCGATAATGAACCAATTAGCATACAAATCCATGTTACCGGCATGTATTTACGCAATCCGCCCATATGACGCATATCCTGATCATGGTGCATACCCATAATCACACTACCGGCAGCCAGAAATAACAGAGCTTTGAAGAAAGCATGGGTCATGACATGGAAAACAGCAATATTATAGGCAGAGGCACCCAAGGCTACCGTCATATAACCTAACTGTGACAAGGTTGAATAAGCAATCACCCGTTTAATATCATTCTGAATCATACCCAGAAAGCCCATAAACAGCGCAGTAATGGTACCGGATACCATAATCACACCCAGAGCAGTATCAGACAACTCATACAGGGGTGACATACGAGATACCATAAAAATACCGGCTGTTACCATGGTTGCCGCATGAATCAGAGCTGAAATCGGTGTCGGACCCTCCATTGAATCCGGTAACCAGACATGCAACGGAAACTGTGCCGATTTACCCATTGCGCCCACAAACAGCAAAATGCAGGTAACGGTAATCAAAGACCACGGATGACCGGGAATCAGTTCGATAGTGGCATTTTTGACCTGATCAATATGCTGAAAAACATCAGCATAACGAAGGCTGCCGCCGAAATAAGCCAGTACCAGACCAATACCCAGTACAAAACCGAAGTCGCCGACACGATTAACCAGAAATGCTTTCAGATTGGCAAAAATTGCACTGTCACGTTTAAAGTAAAAACCAATCAGCAGGTAAGACACCAGCCCCACAGCCTCCCAGCCGAAGAACAACTGAATGAAGTTATTACTCATTACCAGCATCAGCATGGAGAAAGTAAACAGTGAGATATAGCTGAAAAAGCGCTGATAGCCGTCATCATCACTCATATAGCCGATAGTATAGATATGCACCATCAGCGATACACTGGTCACAATCACCAGCATAGTGGCAGTAAGGGTATCAATCAGAAACCCTACTGAGAAGTCCAGACCGCCCATGGTCAGCCATGTATACACATTTTCATCAAAGGGCTGACGGGTTCCGGTCATAAAACCATAGAGTACCCAGGCAGACAGTACTGCCGAAACGGCTACGCCTGCTATGGTAACGCTATGTGCACCCTTACGTCCGATCAGCTTACCGCATAAACCGGCCAGTAATGAACCGATGAGCGGAGCCAAAGCAATAATCAGATAAACACTCATAATTTTTCTCTCGTTCCTCTCACCTGTTAGCCTTTGAGACTATCCAGATCCTGTACATTAATGCTCTGACGGTTACGGAAAATCAGAACCATAATTGCCAGACCAATAGCAGATTCTGCCGCAGCAACTGTCAGAATAAAAAAGACGAAAATCTGTCCGGCGGTGTCGCCGAGATAACGGGAAAAAGCCACAAAGTTAAAATTTACCGCTAATAGCATTAACTCTATTGACATCAGTAATACGAGCACGTTTTTGCGGTTCATAAATATACCCATGGCAGAAATAGCAAACAGTATTGCACTGAGCACCAGATAATGGGTTAAGGTAATCATGCTTTCTGCTCCCCTTCAGTTGCTTCTTTACTTGCTTCTTCAGTTACCGGTGCAGTGATTTCAGGCTGCATTTTCACCATACGGAAACGATCTTTTGCCTGTACTTTAACCTGTTCGGCCGGATTGGTACGACGAGGATTGTATGTCTGCCGGTGAACCAGAGCTATTGCGGCCACCATCCCCAGCACCAGCAATACAGCCGCTAGCTCAAACGGTAACAGATAGGTAGTGTAAATCTGCATCCCCAGATCATGCACATTGCTGTAATCTGCAGGCAGCGGAGAATCCTTACCCAGACTCGCCAGATGCAGTTGAGGATTTACCAGAATAACAATCAGTAAGGCAGCAGTCAGGATACCCACTAGTGCTGCAACAGGTGCATGCCGCCAGAAGCCGGCGCGCATCTGCTCAACATCAATATTGAGCATCATGATGACAAACAGGAACAGTACCATCACCGCACCCACATATACCACTACCAGTACAATGCCGAGAAATTCAGCCTGCATCAGAATCCACATCATGGCACTGGCACAGAATGTCAGGACCAGAAACAAAACCGCATGTACCGGATTTTTAGCAATAACTGTATTTATCGCGCCAAACAAAATCACGGCGGCAAATACATAAAACAGAATTAATGGTAAATTCATGACCACCTCTTAACGATATGGTGCATCTGCGGCTTTGCATTTAGCGATATCTTCTTCATAGCGATCGCCAATAGCCAGCAACATGGGTTTAGTGAAATATAAATCACCG
Organism: Snodgrassella alvi wkB2; assembly: GCF_000600005.1. Taxonomy (NCBI): domain Bacteria; kingdom Pseudomonadati; phylum Pseudomonadota; class Betaproteobacteria; order Neisseriales; family Neisseriaceae; genus Snodgrassella; species Snodgrassella alvi. Next base: position 99,520 of record NZ_CP007446.1, on the reverse strand, counting down.
CGTTTTTCACCGTGATATTCGAAAATCCGAGTTTCAACAATAGCATCAACCGGGCAAGCTTCCTCACAGAAACCACAGAAAATACATTTAGTCAGATCAATATCGTAACGTGTGGTCCGGCGTGTACCATCCTCACGCTTTTCAGATTCTATATTGATTGCCATGGCCGGACAGACAGCTTCACACAGTTTGCAGGCAATACAGCGTTCTTCACCATTGGGATAACGTCGTTGTGCATGCAAACCACGAAAGCGAACTGATTGCGGAGTTTTTTCTTCAGGAAAATATATGGTTTCCTTGCGCGCAAAGAAGTTTTTCAGAGTTACTTTCATACCCGAAAGCAACTCGGTCATCAGAAAGGTTTTAATTATATTTGCCATATCAGAGCCTTTCCCTGCTTAATGCCATAAATTCAGGGGTGAAATCATCCACAAACCCAGTACAATTACTGCCACAATGGTTACCGGAATCAGTACTTTCCAGCCCAGACGCATAATCTGGTCATAACGGTAACGCGGGAATGTTGCACGTATCCACAGATAAAAGTACAACACCAGTGCCATTTTCAGAAACATCCACAATACACTCGGGGTACCAATGAAACCCCAGCTTTGCGGAAAGGGAGATAACCAGCCACCAAAGAACAGCAGAGCCGTCAGAGCAGCAACCAGAATCATGAAAATGTATTCGGCCAGAAAGAATAACGCGAAAGCAAAACCGGAATACTCTACATGGAAACCGGCAACAATTTCCGATTCACCTTCGGCTACGTCAAATGGCGCACGGTTGGTTTCGGCCACAGCGGAAATCAGATACACCACAAACAGCGGGAATAAAGGCAGCCAGTTCCATGAGAAAATGGAACCACCGGCATAACCTTTTGCCTGAGACATCACAATGTCATGAAAATCCATACTTCCGGAAACCATAATCACACCAATCAGCGCAAATCCCATGGCAATCTCATAGGAAATAGTTTGCGCAGAAGCTCGCATGGCACCGAGAAAAGCATATTTAGAATTGGAAGCCCAGCCAGCAATGATGACACCATAAACAGACAGTGAAGTAATCATCAGAATATAAAGTAAACCGGCATTAATTCGGGTAAGAAACCATGTTTCACTGAACGGGATAACTGCCCAGGCAGCAAAAGCCGGCATCAGTGACATCATCGGTCCGATATAGAACAGTGCCTTATTAGCCTGTGACGGACGGGTAACTTCCTTGAACAGCAGTTTTAATACATCGGCAAACGGCTGGATTAAGCCATACGGTCCGGTAACGTTCGGACCAACCCGCAGCTGCATATAACCGATAACTTTACGTTCGAAATAAGTCAGATAGGCTACGGTAATAATCAGCGGCAGCATGATGATGACAATCTTGACGATGACAGACACCAGTAAACCGAAGTCGTTGCCCAGTAATTGTTGAAACCACGCTTGCATGATTATCCTTTACTCAATTCAACAGTGGTCAATAAAGCACCTAATTGCCAGTTACTCTGATGTAATGGCAAAAACAGTACATTTTCCGGCAAGTTATCATCCGTAGTGATGGTAATCGATACGGTACTATTGCCTTGTTTAGCCTGTGCAGTATCGCCATTAATCAAACCAAACCGGGCCAGCGTCATACTGTTGGCACGTGCAGCCGGAACTGCGGCATGAACTGTACTCTGTAAGGGTTCGGAACGGCGCACAATCGCATCAGTTGCATACAGACTAACGCCGCCAACACGTACCAGACTGATATCGGGATCACTGGTAGCGACTGGTTGAATACGATTGTTCAGCAAAGCCGGTATCAGATCTCTGGTAACCGCATCAGCCAGAATCTGCTGGGTATTTTCATATTCAAAGCCCGGTAATTCCAGTACATTACCCAGTACACGTAATACCTTCCATAAAGGTCTGGCTTCTCTGTAGGCCTGTACAACACCATGAAAAGACTGTAATCGCCCTTCCATGCTGATAAAACTGCCTGAGGTTTCTGTAAATGGCGTAATTGGCAATAATACGTCTGCAACTTCACGCAATACGTCGCTATCGTAAGCAGTGAATGCCATTACTGTCTGAGCCTGTTTCAGGGCTGCAATGGCCGCAGCTCCGTTGGCTACATCCATATCCGGTTCAACATTGAGCAGCATTACTGCCTGTTTAGGCTGCTTAATTTGTGCAGCAATGGTATTTTCTGCTTTACCGGCAGCCACGCCTACGATTTCAGCACCAATACTATTGGCCGCCTGCGGCAATACGCCCAGTATACTGTCGGTAGCTTCAGCCAGATCCTGTGCGGCTGCATAAACTGCTGCTGCATCCGGATGGTTCAAAACATCCGCACCCAGAATAATGCTGGCTTTTTCAGCTTTTAATAAGGCCTGACCTACTTCGCTGTTAAGCGCATCACTAAGCCAGTCAATCCATTGATAAGGATGCAGGCTAAGCTGTGCCAGTAACGGCATGAACAGTTCTTCATCAGCAGCAGCCACCACTGCTACTTTAGTTCCGTTTTTAGCCGCCTGACGGATACGGGCTGTTAATAAGGGCTGTTCCTGCCGTAAGCGTGCGCCAACCAGCAAAATCACCTCATTTTCTGCCAGCTGTTCAATACTCTGTCCCAGCCACTGAGCGCCTTTAGTAGCGGCACCAAAACGTTCATCAAGCTGACGCAGGCGACTGTCAACGGCATTTATGCCCAGCGCATTAGCCAGTTTACGGGTCAGGTACATTTCTTCAACAGTATTGGCCGGATTGACCCACATACCAATTGCATCGGTACCGAAATCATGGCTGACACCGTGCAAACCTTTAGCCACATAATCCAGCGCAGTTTGCCAGTCAACTGTATGCCACTGGTTGTCCTGTTTAATTTGCGGCTGAGTTAAACGCTGCTGATACAAACCTGCATAGGCAAAACGGTCACGGTCACTGAGCCAGCACTCATTGATGGCTTCGTTTTCCAGTGGCAGTACCCGGCGCACGGTATGGTCTTTAGTTTGCACTATCAGATTACTGCCCAGTGCATCGTGAGCAGACACAGATTTACGCCGGCTTAATTCCCATGAACGGCTGTCATAACGAAATGGTTTGCTGGTTAGTGCGCCCACCGGACACAAATCAATCACGTTGCCAGACAATTCGGTTTCCAGTGTTTTACCGTTAAAAGGTGTAATTTCAGAGCATTCACCACGATTCATCATGGCCAGCTCCTGCTTACCGGCAATTTCTTCAGTAAAGCGGATACAACGGGTACAGTGAATACAGCGGCTCATTTCAGCAGCAGAAACCAGCGGCCCCATTTCTTTACCGGCCACAGCATGTTTGGCCTCAGTATAACGGCTGGCACCTTTACCATAACCCATTGACAAGTCCTGCAACAGGCATTCACCACCCTGATCACAAATAGGACAGTCCAGCGGATGGTTAATCAGCAGGAATTCCATTACCCCTTTCTGGGCATCTTTAGTCATGGGCGAATTGGTTTTAACAACCATACCATCGGTGACCGGCGTAGCACAGGCAGGTAATGGCTTGCGCGATTTTTCCACCTCAACCAGACACATACGACAGTTGGCGGCGATGGACAATTTTTTGTGATAGCAAAAGTGCGGAATGAATGTACCGGCCTTATGGGCGGCTTCTATCACCGTACTGCCCTGCTCGACAGAAAGTTGTTTACCGTCAATTTGAATTTGTAACATAGGTTCGCAATCCTAACTAAGCAGATAGTGCCTTAGCACCAGCGATGTTCTTTCATGGGTTTGCCGTGTTCGATGTAGTGCTCAAATTCGGGGCGGAAATGTTTCATAAAGCCCTGTATCGGCATAACAGCCGCATCTGCCAGTGCACAGATGGTACGTCCCGAAATATTACTACCCAGTGATTCCAGCAAATCCAGATCCTCCGGCCGGCCTTTGCCGGAAGTAATACGGTGAATAATGCGATACAGCCAGCCGGTTCCTTCACGGCACGGCGTACATTGCCCGCATGATTCTTCAAAATAGAAATAGCTCAGTCGTTCCAGTGCTCTGACCATGCATACATCTTCATCCATGACAATGACCGCACCGGAACCCAGCATAGAACCTGCCTTGGCTATGGCATCATAATCCATGGTCAGTTCCATCATAATGTCTGCCGGTAATACCGGTGCAGAAGAACCTCCGGGAATAACCGCCTTAAGTTTTTTGCCATTTCGCATGCCACCACACATTTCCAGCAAATCCTTAAACGGCGTCCCCAGCGGAATTTCGTAGTTACCCGGGCGTTCTACGTGACCGGATACTGAAAAGAGCTTGGTACCACCATTATTAGGAATACCTTTATCAGCAAACAGCTGGCCGCCGTCGCGGATAATGAACGGTACAGAAGAAAAAGTTTCAGTATTGTTAACTGTTGTCGGCTTACCATATAAACCATATGAAGCCGGAAACGGCGGTTTGAAACGCGGTTGTCCTTTTTTACCTTCCAGAGACTCTAACAGAGCAGTTTCTTCACCACAGATATAGGCACCATAACCATGATGAGCATGCAACTCAAAGCTGAAATTACTGCCCAGAATATTTTGTCCGAGTAATCCTGCTTCGCGCGCCTGCTGTAAAGCCGTTTCAAAACGCAGATAACTCTCGAAGATTTCGCCGTGTATATAGTTATAGCCGACAGCAGCACCCATAGCGTAGCCGCCGATAATCATGCCTTCAATCAGGGCATGCGGATTGTAGTCGATGATATCGCGGTCTTTGAATGTACCCGGTTCACCCTCATCCGTATTACACACGATATATTTGGTACCCGGAAAAGAACGGGGCATAAAGCTCCATTTCAGCCCGGTAGGAAAACCGGCACCGCCACGACCGCGCAGACCGGAAGTTTTAAGCTCGGCAATTACATCATCCTGCGATACATTTTCGCTGATAATTTTTTTCAATGCCTGATATCCGCCGCGGGCAATATAAGCTTCCAGTGTCCAGCAATTAGGGTCTGAAGTATCAACCTGATCAAAAATCACGCCATTCTGGTACATTGCCATTAGTTCAACTCCGCCAGTTTTGCTTCAATGGCTTCTTCGCTCATAAAGCTACACATTTTATGATTATTGACTAATATTACCGGCGCATCGCCACAGGCACCCATACATTCGCCTTCAACCAGAGTATATTTACCATCGGCTGTGGTTTCACCATAGCGGATACCCAGACGTTTTTGCAGATACTCACCTGCATTTACTCCGCCACGCAGAGCGCAGGGCAGATTTGTACACACAGTAAGTTTATATTTACCTACCGGTTTCAGGTTATACATATTATAAAAAGTAGCAACTTCTAACGCCTGCGCCGGCGGAATACCAATGTAATCAGCCACTTCTTCAATAGTTTCCGGCTGAAGCCAGCCCAGCTCGGTCTGCGCAATACGCAAGGCAGACATAATGGCACTACGGCGCTGATCAGCCGGATATTTTGCCAGTTCTATATCAATCTGTTTTAAGCTGTTAGGGGACAACATTATCTATCCACCTCCCCGAATACGATATCCTGTGTACCAATAATAGCCACCACATCAGCCAGCATGTGACCACGTGCCATTTCATCCATCCCTTGCAAATGAGCAAACCCCGGAGCACGAATCTTCATCCGGTAAGGTTTATTGGCACCATCAGAAATCAGATATACTCCGAACTCGCCTTTAGGATGCTCGGTGGGCACATAAACTTCACCCTCAGGTACATGCATACCTTCGGTAAACAGCTTAAAGTGATGGATTAATTCTTCCATACCGTCTTTCATGGCGGTACGGTGCGGCGGAGCCACAGTATGGTCATCAATAATTACCGGACCGGGATTGGCTTTAAGCCAGTCAACACACTGACGGATAATACGGTTGGCCTGACGCATTTCATGAATACGGCACAGATAACGGTCATAGCAGTCACCATTAATCCCTACCGGAATATCAAAATCTACCTGAGCATAAGCATCATAAGGCTGTTTCTTACGTACATCCCACTCAATACCGGAACCGCGCAGCATCACACCGGTAAATCCTTTTTGCAGAGCACGCTCCGGGGATACTACACCGATACCGACTGTACGCTGCTTCCAGATACGGTTATCCGTGAGCAGATTTTCATATTCATCCACACAGGCGGGAAAGCGGTTGGTAAAGTCTTCAATGAAGTCCAGCAAAGTACCTTCACGACTGGCATTCAGTTTTTGCAGAACTTTGGCATTACGGTATTTACTGGATTCGTATTTAGGCATGAAATCCGGTAAATCCCGGTATACACCACCCGGGCGGAAATAAGCCGCATGCATGCGCGCACCTGATACCGCCTCATAGATATCCATCAGGTCTTCCCGCTCGCGGAAAGCATAGAGAAATACCGTCATGGCACCAATATCCAGCGCATGAGAACCGACACCCATCAAATGATTAAGAATACGGGTAATTTCAGCAAACATCACACGGATATACTGAGCGCGAACCGGCACTTCGATATTCAGCAGGCGCTCCACTGACAGGCAGTATGCCTGCTCATTACACATCATGGATACGTAATCCAGCCGATCCATATATGGCAATGCCTGCAAATAGGTGCGTGATTCAGCCAGTTTTTCTGTGCCGCGGTGCAACAGACCGATATGCGGATCGGCACGAACGATATTTTCACCGTCCATTTCCAGAATCAGGCGCAATACGCCGTGTGCTGCCGGATGCTGCGGCCCGAAGTTAATGGTGTAATTGCGTAACTTAGACACCGTACTGCTCCTCTCTCACCACGCGCGGTGTAATTTCACGCGGTTCAATCGTTACCGGCTGATAAATTACGCGGCCTTCGGCCTCGTCATAACGCATTTCAACATAGCCGGAAACAGGGAAATCTTTGCGAAACGGATGACCGACAAAGCCGTAATCAGTCAGAATACGGCGCAAATCAGGATGGTTGTTAAACAGGATGCCAAACATATCGAATGCTTCACGCTCATACCAGTTGGCACCGTTATAGATATCAACAACAGAATCTACTGTAGGAAAATCTTCAGCCTCAGCCCAGACACGCACACGCACACGCCAGTTATTGGCTACTGACAGCAGATGACTGACTACAGCAAAACGCTTGCCTTCCCATGGCTCATTTTTATAGCTCTGGTAATCGACTCCGCACAGATCAATCAGTGTTTCAAATTTCAATTCATTGTGGTCACGCAGCGTTTGCATAAGCCGATGATAATCAGCTGCTGCACAATCCAGTGTCAGCTCACCACGGTCAAGACAGTAACGTACCTTATCGCCGAAAGTGGCTTCGCACACGGCTTTCAGTATTGCCAAATCTGCCATATTTCCCTCACTTTCATACACGCGCGATAGTGGCGGTACGTTTAATTTTCAGCTGCAATTGCAATAGTCCGTATACCAGCGCTTCAGCAGTTGGCGGACAGCCCGGTACATATACGTCAACCGGTACAATCCGGTCACAGCCGCGAACCACAGAATAAGAGTAATGATAATAACCGCCGCCATTGGCACAGGAACCCATAGACAGTACCCAGCGCGGTTCGGCCATCTGGTCATAAACACGCCGCAAAGCGGGAGCCATTTTATTGCACAGCGTACCGGCGACAATCATCAGATCGGCCTGACGCGGTGATGGGCGGAAAATAATACCAAAGCGGTCAAGGTCATAACGGGCAGCACCAGCTTGCATCATCTCTACGGCACAACAGGCCAGACCAAAAGTAGCCGGCCACAACGAACCGGTACGCACATAATTGAGTACGGTATCGGCAGTAGTTGTGACAAATCCTTTTTTTAAAACGCCTTCTATTCCCATTCCAGAGCGCCTTTTTTCCATTCATAAATAAAGCCGATAACCAGAATCAGCAAAAACACCATCATTGACCAGAATCCGTATGCGCCCAGCTCTTTAAAGACAACTGCCCAGGGCACCATAAAGGCAACTTCAAGGTCAAACAGGATGAATAAAATGGCTACCAGATAGTAACGCACGTCGAATTTCATTCGTGCATTTTCAAAAGCTTCGAAACCGCACTCAAACGGTTCCTGTTTCATTTTGTATGGCCGGTTCGGTCCTAGCAATAAACCGAGAGAGATAAACAGAACACCAGCGGCAAAGCCAACCAGAACAAATATTAATATGGGGAAATAATTCGCCAACATAACTGCGCTGACCTTATGCAAATATTGGTAAAATTGATGTATTGTAACTAATTTCGAACGTTATTAAAAGCGCGTATTACATTAAAAGAAAATAAAAAAATAATGTTTTCAATAGGATATTGAGAATTATTCTCATTAGCATTTATTCAGTATTACGTTTGGTTTCTCATATTTTTTGTAACCAGAAAACAGCAAAAGTCAATCATGGATTTTTTCATTTATTTCGGTCAGTTATACTCATTAAAGTAATTTATGCTTTTGGGTTAAAATAATTAGCATAATAAAATATTACATTTCATATATTTAAATAATTTAATTTATCATATATTTAATAATAATATTAATTTGTAAAATTATCATTTTTTAACTGTACTACCACTTAATATCAGTTTTACAATACAGATATCATGGAAATAAAAATTAATAAATACAATGGCATATAATCAAATATATAAACCTGAGGACTGCCACGGCATAAATGACATTCGTACAGAAATAGATCATATTGATTATGCGGTAATTCAGTTACTTTCCGCCCGCTTTGAATATGTCAAAGCGGCCAGTAAATTTAAAATGAATGCTAAAGACGTACAAGCGAATGAACGTTTTAACAGCATGCTTGAAAAACGCAAACAATGGGCGGATGAGCAGGGACTGAACGGAAATGTAATCAAGTCCCTGTTTTGCGAACTGGTGAAATATTTTATTGCAGAAGAATTAAAAGAATTTGAACACAAATAAATTTGCATGAATTCTTTTCATTTTCGGTATGAGGCTGAAATACCACTATTCTGCTTCAGCCCGCCGGAAATCGCGTACGCGGAACCCCAGAGCAAATAGTGATCCGAAATATAAAATAATACCGGTAACAATCAAAATACTTAATTGCCCTACTTTTGCCAACCCGCTACTGTGCCAGTTAAACGGCAGCCAACGCTGTAATAACCATAACCCCAGACCCATAACAACAAGAGCCACGGTCAGACGCAATAGAAAACGCAGCCAGCCGGGGCTGGGGGTATACAATTTCTGTCGCCGTAACAGAGTAAACAGTAATCCGGCATTAATACATGCGCCAAGACTGATAGCCAGAGCCAGCCCGACATGATGCAGCTTCCAGACAAACAGCAAATTCATCAGCTGAGTCATACATAAAGTAAAAATAGCAATTTTTACCGGCGTTTTAATGTTCTGGCGCGCATAAAATCCCGGTGCAAGTACTTTAATCAGAATCAGACCAATCAAACCAACAGCATAAGCAATAAGCGCGCCCTGAGTCATTATTGCATCATACTCATTAAACTGCCGGTACATAAATAAAGTTGCCACCAGAGGAAATGACAGCACAGCCATACCCACAGCAGCCGGTAAAGTTAACAGCATGCACAGGCGTAATCCCCAGTCCAGCAATGCAGAAAAACTTGCTATATCATTAGTAGCTGAGTGTTTAGACAAAGTAGGCAAAAGAATGGTTCCCAGTGCCACACCAAGCACACCAGTCGGTAATTCCATCAGACGGTCAGCATAATACATCCAGGATACTGAACCGGATTGCAAATAAGAAGCAAAAATCGTGTTTATCACCAGCGATATTTGCGCTACCGATACCCCCAGAATAGCCGGTGCCATTTGTCTGAGTACCCGGTTAACTGCTTTGTCCTTAAAATTGAGTCTGGGCATAGTCAGAAAACCCAGTTTAAATAAATAAGGCAGCTGATACAGCAACTGTAATAATCCACCTACAAATACTGCCCATGCCAGCGCCAGAACTGGAGGATGAAAGTAAGGTGCCAGCCACAGAGCAAATACGATAAAGGAGATATTCAGAAAAGTCGGCGTAAAGGCAGGAACAATAAACTGATGATAAGTATTCAGAATACTGCCAACCAATGAAGACAACGATATCAGAAAAATATATGGAAAAGTAATCCGTAACAGTTGTACCGACAGAGCAAATTTATCGGCATCCTGCTGAAAACCGGGAGCAGAAATATAAATCACGACAGGTGCGGCCAAAATTCCGATCGCCGTTACAATAATCAGAACAAATGAAAGCAGTCCGGCCACATGCTGCACAAAAGCCTGGGTAGCTTCTGGTGATCGTGTTTCCCTGTACTCAGCCAATATCGGTACAAAAGCCTGTGAAAATGCGCCTTCTGCAAAAATACGCCGTAACAGATTAGGCAGTTTAAATGCCACAAAAAAAGCATCAGTAGCCATTCCCGCACCAAAACTGCGGGCAATAATGGTATCACGGATGAAACCAAGAACACGCGACAGCATAGTCATGCTGCTGACTTTAGCCAGAGTACGCAGTAAATTCATCAGAAATGCCAATTAAAAAACAAAGGCGAAAGTGTACACCGGAATGTCAGCCGATTCTATATAATGGGATAACAGTATTGAATTGACACTATAAATCCGGCAAAAGATAAGCTGTACAGCCTGAAATTTACCAGAATAGTAATTATCTGTTTACAAACAGTCGTGATTATGGTTAAAAGACCGGATAGTATTCTGGTATCTGGCAACAGAAATTTTAATTAAATTGAATTGTTTTAAGGAGCACCCGGTGAAAGTAGGTTTTGTTGGCTGGCGCGGCATGGTAGGTTCAGTATTAATGCAGCGCATGCAGGAAGAAAATGATTTTCAAACTATTGCAGATGCGTATTTTTTCACAACATCAGCAGCCGGTGCAGCCGCACCTGATTTTGGTCAGACAGCAAAAACACTGCTGGATGCCCGTAATCTGGATGCTCTGGCTCAAATGGATATTATCGTTACCTGTCAGGGTGGCGACTATACCAAAGCAATCCACCAGCCACTGCGTGATCAGGGCTGGCAGGGGTACTGGATTGATGCTGCATCCACTTTGCGCATGAGCGATAAAGCAGTCATCGTACTTGATCCTGTGAACCGCGCAGTGATTGATAGCGCCCTGTCAAACGGTATCAAAGATTTTGTTGGCGGTAATTGTACAGTGTCACTGATGCTGATGGCTCTGGGCGGCCTGTTTGAACAGGATTTAGTGGAATGGGCTACCAGCATGACCTATCAGGCAGCATCCGGCGCCGGCGCCCAGAATATGCGTGAACTGATTAGTGCAATGGGTGCCATTGAAAATCAGGTTAGTGCAGAACTGGCCGATCCGGCCAGTGCTATTTTAGCCATAGACCGAAAAGTTGCCGATTTTTTACGCAGCGAAGCATACCCGCGGGCTCAGTTCGGCGTTCCTCTTGCCGGCAGTCTGATTCCATGGATTGATGCTGATCTGGGTAACGGTCAGTCTAAAGAAGAATGGAAAGGTGCTGTAGAAACCAATAAAATTTTAGGTCGCAGTGCACAGCCAATCGTTATCGACGGCTTGTGTGTCCGTGTCGGCGCAATGCGCTGCCACAGTCAGGCACTCACCTTAAAACTGAAACAGGATTTACCCATAGCAGAAATTGAGAAAATTCTTGCTGCTGCCAATGACTGGGTAAAAGTTGTACCTAATGAAAAAACCGCATCTATGCATGAGCTGACACCCGCAGCAGTAACTGGCACATTAACTGTACCAGTAGGGCGCATCCGCAAAATGGGCATGGGCGGAGAATATATCAGTGCCTTTACCGTAGGTGACCAGCTTTTATGGGGTGCCGCAGAACCTATCCGGCGTATGCTACAAATCGTTTTACAAAACAGATAAATCTTCAGCAAAAGCCTGACAGGCAGCCTCTACAGCCTGATTACTTGCGACATCATCATAGTATTATCCAAACAGGACAGTTAAATGATTAACTGCCCTGTTTAATTATCTATCTGAAAACCTTAATCCGCTCATACCCATCTTAAAGATTTAAACGAAAAAAATCAGCCGCTCTGCTGACACAGACCGGCTGCTAATTATGACAAATGGTTTTAAATACCTACTGCATTAATGTACCAGTCTGCCGTGCTCTGTACTATTTAATATTTTTTTATTAGTCTGATGCAGCCACTGGCTGGTTAACGTACCTGCTGTCATCGCACCGCTGACATTCAATGCTGTACGCCCCATATCAATCAATGGTTCTACAGAAATCAATAAAGCCACTAGCGTAATCGGCAAACCCATTGCCGGCAGCACAATCAGCGCCGCAAATGTAGCGCCGCCGCCAACACCGGCCACACCTGCAGAACTGATAGTCACCATCCCAACCAGTGTTGCAATCCACCATGGATCCAGAGTATTGATACCTACAGTTGGCGCAATCATGGTGGCGAGCATAGCCGGATACAAACCGGCACAACCATTCTGTCCAATAGTTGCACCAAAAGAAGCAGCAAAACCGGCAATAGTTTTCGGTACACCAAGACGCTGCGTCTGAGCCTCGATATTAAGCGGAATAGAAGCAGCACTGGAGCGACTGGTGAATGCAAAAGTCAGTACCGGCCATATTTTCTGAAAATATTTACCCGGATTGATCCCAAATATGCCCAGTAACAGACCATGTACTCCGAACATCAAAGCCAGTGCCAGATATGAAACCAGTACAAAGCCTCCCAGCTTAATAATCTCCTGCATATTTGAAAAAGCCACTACTTTAGTCATCAGTGCCAGGACTCCATAGGGAGTTAACATCATTACTATCCGTACCAATTTCATTACCCAGCTTTGTAAGATATCAATTGCCCGTAACACCCGCTCACCCTTAGCAGCATCATCTTTTAATAACTTCAATGCGGCCATACCGAGAAATACAGCAAAAATAACCACACTGATAATAGAGGTCGGATTGGCTCCGGTTAAATCAGCAAACGGATTTTTCGGAATAAAAGACAGTAATAGCTGCGGTACATTTAAATCTGCTACCTTACCAACATAATTAGCCTGAATTGCATTAAAGCGCGCAGTTTCAGCTTCTCCCTGAATCAGACCGTTGGCAGTCAGACCAAACAGGCTGGTCAGCAAAGTACCGATCAGCGCAGCCATCGCCGTAGTAAACAGTAACACGCCGATAGTCATCAGACTGATTTTGCCTAGCTGAGCAGCATTATGTAATCGCGCCACAGCACTCAGAATTGAGGCAAACACCAACGGCATAACGACCATCTGCAATAACTGTACATAGCCGTTGCCGACTACATCAAACCATTGTACAGAAGTACGGATTACCGGGCTGGATGCTCCGTAAATCAGTTGCAGCCCTAAACCCAATCCAATACCAAGAATCATACCCAATAATACTTTTTTGGATAAACTCCATTGGGTTGAATGCGTACGGCTCAGTATCCATAATAACAATGCGAACATCATAATGTTCGCGAGCAAAGATAAATTCATTTTATACTCCTGCGCCGGCAAGCTTTCTGCCCGCGTTTGATACCTAGTGCCAGCTAAGAATACGCAAAAGTAAATAAGTTGTGAAATAGCCCTTATGCATTCACTTATTCTATTTTATTATATGCAATAAAGATAAAATACTTTCCGATATAGTTGTACCGTCCGGAATATTGGCTTACAAATTACCCAATTCCTGTTTCAACCCTTTATACGACATACACATCATTCAATTTAAACATCATCAGATAACAAGTTTTCTATAAACTACCGTTCATAAGCAATCATTCCAATAAATACTTGACATCAGCCCTTTATTGCCATCATGCTTGCAATTTGTTTAAACATCCTGTCTCAGGTTTAAACTTTTCGTTTAATTCTGTTTATTGGTTACATTTATGTCGGTTTACACCAGCGTTAGCGACGATGAAATGCGCAGCTTTCTGCGTGATTATCACTTAGGTCGGTTTATTGGTTTACAAGGTATCGCTCAGGGCGTTACTAACAGCAATTATTTTGTAACCACCACACAAGGGCGCTTTGTACTGACTGTTTTTGAAGCCATGACACAGGATGAGCTGCCCTTCTTTTTAGATTTAACCCGGCATCTGAGTGCTCACGGCGTAGCCTGTCCTGCTCCTATTGCCCGAACTGACGGTCGTCTGGACAGCACTCTGGCTGGCAAACCAGCCTGTCTGGTAACCTGCCTAACCGGCAGCGATACCAGCAGCCCATCCGTACAGCAATGTTTCAATACCGGAGCGATGCTGGCTAAAATGCATCTGGCCGGTAGCGAATTCACGCAGAAAATGCACAATCCGCGTTACACTGGCTGGTGGCATGAGGCCAGTACCCGTTTATTACCCTTTCTGGATCCGGAAGATCAGCAGTTATTACAAGCAGAAATTGCTTTCTTTGATGCACATGAATGCACAAATCTGCCTGCGGGTATCATCCATGCCGATTTATTCCGCGATAATGTTTTGCTGGATGATGAACAGGTAGCTGGATTTATTGATTTCTATTATGCATGTAACGGTAATTTCATGTATGACCTTGCCATCGCCGTTAACGACTGGGCACGTCGTGCAGACAATCATATCGACCAAAATCTGCAACAAGCATTTATACACGGCTATGAAAGCATACGCCCGCTGACTTCCGCTGAACAAGATTACTTTCCAATTGCACAGCGAGCTGCATGTATTCGCTTCTGGGTTTCCCGCCTGCTTGATTACCATTTTCCGCAGGCAGGAGAAATTACCTTTATTAAAGATCCGAACGTCTTTAGAGATTTACTACTTAATTTACGCAAATAACATCATTATTTTTATCAAAAAACTAAAATTAGATATTACCTACCCCGCCATCTACCAGTATTTCCGCACCAAGCATAAAAGATGATTCATCCGATGCCAGAAAAACAGCGGCTTTAGCCAGCTCTATCGGTTTGCCCAAACGTCCTAACGGTACCAATGCCTTAATTTCCTGCTGTAAATGTTTGACAGCATCCGCGTCAGTGGTATTTAAATTCATATGCGCCGGCGTGTCTGTCGGGCCGGGAACTAAACAGTTGAAGCGAATATTTCTGGATAACAGCTCTCCCGACAGTGTTTTGGCTAATGAACAGAGAGCAGCTTTACTGGACGCATAAATACTGCTTTGCGGTAAACCGATTTTGGTACTTACCGTACCGCACAAAATAACCGAACAGGGATCAGCCAGCAAAGGTAACAGCGCCTGTATCAGAAAAAACGGCCCCTTGAAATTAGTATTCATTACCCTGTCAAAAGTATTTTCATTCCAATCAGTTACCGGCAGATGAGTGACATCGGCCGCATTAATATATACAGCATCTAATCTGGGCCACATTTTGGTTAACTGTGCAGCCAGAAGCTTTTGTTCTTCAACATCAGAAGTATCACTTTGCAATATTATTACATCTGCACCTAATTCCTGCTTCGCTGCCAGTAATCTGTCTTTATTTCTGCCGGTTATGGCTACTGTCGCACCTTCGGCAATAAATTCTCTGGCAGTTGCCAGCCCTATTCCACTGCTTCCGCCTGTAATCAGTGTATATTTACCCGTTAATCTGTTCATAGATTCCCTTTCAAAAATAAAATTCAGTATAATTTAACGGGTTTACTTATGAAAGTAGGTACCAAATAGATACTAATGGAAAATAGTTATGCACACTGAAAAAAATACCCCTGATATTTATCATTGTCCTATGGTTAAATTTGTTAATTTAATTTCAGGAAAATGGGCTATTCCTATCCTGTATCGCCTGATTATTACTGATCAACCCATTCGTTTCGGCGAATTAAGGCGAGCCATCGCACCAATTACTCAGAAAGAATTAACAAAACAGCTAAAGCTGTTTGAGCAAAAAGGATTAATTACCAGAAAGCTCTACCCCGAAGTACCGCCTAAAGTTGAATACCAGATAACAGCGCTGGGAAAAACTCTAAAACCGGCTTTGGTTTCCATCGCAAACTGGATGGAGCAGTATGAAAAAGATTTACTCTGAATACTATTCACCTATTCAGACAGGCTGTAACTTAAACAGCAACAGGTATCCGGCAACAGCTGATAAGTATCAATCAAAGAAAAATTAATTATGCATTTTAAATAATTAAATTGTTTATACTCAACCATTGATATCACTACTAAACGCATCCATTTAAAATACATAACTGCGTATTCTCTGACTAATTCATAATTACATTCAATAAATTAATATTAATAGCCATATTTCCTATATACATTGACCAATAATCAACTAAACACCAAAATGGTGGCACCGGAATTATCCGGCACCACCATGATTAAGCCTGCTTTTAAACATCAGTCTTTGCTAAATTTTAGCTTTAGTCAGCAATAACATTCTGGTTAAAAGTTGTAACGATATCCCGCATTAATCTGCTTCTGATTAAATTTGTTTCCTGCAGAATAAACCATATCACCATAAATATGATGTTTCCCATTCAGCCGCACATTAATTCCTATACCGTTATCCCACCAGTTACCACCAAAATCATATTTTTCTTTTGCAATACGATTAAAGGTATAAGAAGTTTTTCCATCAAACTCCCTCAGATAACCTGTTTTAAAATAAATATCTACCGGATTTTTATTGTTTTGAATGGTATAGCCTAAAATAAGACTCGCCCGCCCTATTAATGAATTATAACTACCCAGTCTGGTTCTTAACCCATTGGTTGCATTAATAGTGGCACCATTCTGATGCGAAAAAGTAAGCTGAGCCTGTGGTTCTAAATACCAACCCTGTTCTGCCTCTTCTGCAGAAGTCAGACGGATACGTTTGCCCATTTCAGCGCCCAGAGAAAAACCATTGGTATGACCGTCACCATTCACTCGGTAACCACCACCTGTCAAAGTATTAAACTTGTTGGTCATATGCATATACTTGACTAAACCATCAAGATAAAAACCATTCTGGCTTTGTAACGTACCATATAATCCTAGAGAATAACTTTTAGTACTGCCGTCACCAACGTTGTGATCAACTTCACCACGGCTTAATCCGCCCATTAAACCATAATATAGGTTCACTTTATCGTAATTCAGTTTACGGTCCAGCCCCATCTGTAATCCATAATAATCCATATCAAAACCAGACAACCGATTATCATTAAATGAGTTCAGTTTCCCTGTATATATACGCCCCCATACTTTACCGCTCGCTGTATCATCGGTACGGATTTGTCCCATACGCTGCAATAAAGTTTGTGTTTCAACATAACTCATTAAATAATTTGAATTAAGAATATTGGCCGCATTTTTCGCTGTATTAGTTAAATTCGGTTTGGAATCTGGTTTTGGTTTTGGTTTCATACCTGAACCTGAATCTCCTGCTGACCCGTTGTCATTATTGCTATCTGAGCCGCCTGATGTCTCCCCACCTTGATTGCCATCAGAATTTGAAGATGCAGACAATATCCAATCTTTACCGTCAGGATTAGAATTGTCAAATTCGTCTAAAGTATTAAACTCATAGCCACCAATATCTACTGCTGAGGACGATAAACTAAATTTAGCATCGCCACCATTGGTTTCAACCAGTTTAATTTTTTCTTTGCCAGTTACTGTAGCGGAGCCAGTTTTAGCATCAATAACAGCAATTTTATGATTACCCTTTGCCTGTTGTAATCCGGTTATTTTCAGCAAATCATTATCTATATTTTTACCAATCGCTGCTCGCATTTTAAATACGCCATTATTACCCTTTAACGAATCAGTTTCTAATACCATTGCGTTGTTCCCGTTAAGGCTGGTAACAGCATCGGGAGTAGCATAATCATAACCAAAACTGACTTTGGCATCATCACTGAGTTCCAGAGAGTTAATATTTGAGCTGCCGGTCATTTTCCACTGGCTGTGACTACCGAAAAGGCCAAGATTAATCTCACCTGCACCACCATCATTGTCCAAAGAGCTTAATAACATTGATCCGTCAGCCAGAGTTAATTTAACTACTCCTTTATCCCGAAGCTCATCATTTTCACTTGAAACAATATCTCCAATAATTTCCGATTTACCATCAATAATCACTTTGCCAGCTATTGCTTGTATCGCATTAAAGCCTTCAGGATCCTTAACAACAATACGGATATCATTTGAACCATCAGTATCCCTAATCTCTAATTCACCCTTGTGCTGGTTCATTGAAATTGCGGTACCACCATCAACAGTAAGTTTAAGCCCTTTATTGAATTGTATAAAATCGCCTTTGCCGGTGAAGGCGCCTGGTTTTGGTGGTAATTGATCTACATAAATTCCAGCAGTATTAGGATTTGAAGAAGAATCTTTTACATCAATCACCGCTTTATTGTTAAAAATTAGTTCATTTCCTTCTGCTGTTAGACTCTGAGTTCTCTGAGACCAAATACCCCGACTTCCCTCACCATTGGTATTTATTTTTACTTCATTCTTAAATAAACTTTTTGTACGGCGTGGGACTGAACTGGTATAAGAATGTATTCCTATACTTCTGTTTCCAGTTTCTATATTTACTTTCCCTCTAAACTCGCCCATTGCTCCATCAGCTAGATAAATACCCTTACCACTTCCAATATTTATGTCAAGATCAGTCTCTGAAACTAAATTAGTTTGATTTCCTAGGTGAATACCATAAAAATCTGTATAACTCTTAGATATCTGACTTCTAATTTTAAATGAGTCGCCGCCAGTAATAGTTGTGTATTTGTTGGAAGACGATCGAATACCAATCCATGCTCTACTATTCTGATCAATATCAATATGTGGTTCAGAGTCGTTTGTTTTACTTATCTTTATTTCTACATTGTCGAAGATATCAATTCCAGTTTTTTTGTAATTCCCGATATTATTATCATCAATAACTGTAGTTGCATTTACTGATATTGGAAGTAGTGCCAGGGTTCCTAGTGAAAGTTTAAATACTAATGTATGTATAATTGAATTTAATTTTTTCTGCTTAAAGTTATTCATTCTTATTCCCCAAATCAATTTTTTACATTGTTCATAATTAAAATTCTTGAAAAGAATAAATCTATTTCTACATATTAATTTATATTTTTAATAAAAAAATTTACTTTATTAATCAATAATTAATATATATATATTATGCAATATTTAGCCCCAAAAAGAATATAAATTTTATCCTTATATATCAGTAATATAAATATATTATTCTTATTATAAGTAAACTTTTATTAATAAAAATACAGCAAAACAATTTAATAAGCCTTAGAAAATTATATATATATTGCATAATCGCAAAAATAAAATTAAAAATTCAAGTAACCGCAAGATAAAAAATTCAAGCAAAAGTAATTACTCCGTTTATTTACTAATTATCCATACAATAAATTAATCATTATTTGATCTAAAATTTATTATCTGAACAAATAAATCAGATTATTCGGAATTAATTACGCCATATTATTTCTTAGTTACAGCAATTTAAATATTGAAAAGCCATTCTGAATTCACTTAGACATTACAATTTACACAGATTGAAAAAATAAACTAATTTTTATTGCTTCCTAAAAATTACCCGTATTTGCAATAAAATCTGCTAAAAATATTACTGTATTTCTAAAAACTGTTTGCTGATTCAAGATCAGATTCGAAATTTTCCGACTGTAAATTTTTTAATCATTAATATATACATTTGCATCTTATATATTGTTTATTATAATAATTTTTATCTTTAATTTTTATTATAAAAATAAGCTAACAGACGCATTATGAAAGCATATACATCGTTTTCTCTCGCCAGAATAATGACTTTGATAGTACTTTGGCTAACTGTTATCTATCTGCTTATAGGAGGTATATGGTTGATATGGCTGGGCGGTTCAGCATTTTATGCCATTATTGCCCTAATTCTATGTTTGTTTACAACTCTATACCATTATCAGCGCAGTAGCTGTCTGTGGCTATATGCAATTACTCTATTTATCACACTAATCTGGGGTTTATGGGAGTCCGGCACCGATTTCTGGGCATTAGCACCACGTTTTGACTTGCTATTTCTGTTTGGATTATGGCTTTTAACTCCGTGGCCAACACGGCATATATCTGCTTCACGAAGTGGAAAATTAATTATTACATTAGCATTAATTGCGATACTAAGTGTGATGTTCTACAGCATCAGTCATGATCCGCAGCAAATTAATGGCACCATTACTCGCCTCCAGCCGGCACCAGCGGCAGACGATAATGGTGTAGCAGCAGAAGACTGGCCGGCGTATGGTCGTACTCAGGGCGGAACACGTTATTCACCATTAACTCAAATCAATACCGCTAATGTTAAACAGCTTAAAGTAGCCTGGACTTACCGTACCGGTGATTTCAAAACTACTAATGATTCAGCAGAAACCACTAATGAACTAACACCGATCAAAATCGGCAAGAAACTCTTTATCTGTACACCACACCAGTTTCTGGATGCTCTGGATGCCACTACCGGCAAACGTTTATGGCGTTTTGACCCTGAATTGCGCAGTAACAGAACTTTTCAGCATCTGACTTGTCGTGGTGTCAGCTATTATGATGCTACGACAGCACACAGTTCTGAGACCACCGCATCCGCTATTTGTCCGCAAAAAGTTTTATTACCGGTTAATGATGGCCGTTTAATTGCCGTCAATGCACAGACTGGTCAGAAATGTCCGGATTTCGGTCATAACGGTGAAATTAATCTGCAAGCCAAAATGCCTTATGCTTTTTTGGGAGGATATAATCCGACCTCACCGCCTGTTGTAACACCTAGTACGATTATTATCGGTGGTTCGGTAACGGATAACCTCTCAACTAAAGAACCTTCCGGGGTAATTCGTGGTTATGATGTCAATAACGGTCAATTAAAATGGGTATTTGATACTGGTGCGGAAAACCCGAATGCGATGCCGGGTGAAAAGACCAATTTCGTGCATAATTCACCCAATGCATGGGCACCTCTGGCCTACGACCAGCAGCGTAATATTGTATATATACCCACAGGAGTGAGCACACCGGACATCTGGGGCGGTCACCGTAATAAGTTAAAAGAACGTTATGCCAACTCTCTTGTGGCACTGAATGCCTCAACCGGTAAACTGCTATGGCATTTTCAGACTACTCACCATGATCTTTGGGATATGGACGTACCGGCTCAGCCTTCACTGATGGACATTACAATACCATCCGGTAAACGGATTGCTGCTATTTATGTGCTGACCAAAACCGGTAATATTTTTGTCCTCAACCGTGAAACCGGTCAACCCATTGTGCCAGTTACTGAACAATCGGTACCACAGACTCTGAAACATGGTAAACCGACACAGGGTGAACATTATGCAGCTACTCAGCCTTTCTCAGCTTTAAGTCTGATGCCGAAAGACAAACTGACTGATAAAGATATGTGGGGAGCAACCATGTTTGACCAGCTTCTGTGCCGCATCCAGTTTAAACGCTTAAATTATAATGGCATTTATACACCACCTTCTGAAAATGGCACACTGGTATTTCCTGGTAATCTGGGGGTATTTGAATGGGGTGGTATATCTGTCAATCAGGATCGGCAAATTGCTCTGATGAACCCAATCGGACTGCCCTTCGTTTCCCGCCTGATTCCGGCTAATCCCGACAGGGCTCAGCAAAAACAGGGTGCCGGTACTGAGAATGGTATCCAGCCGATGTATGGCGCTCCTTATGGGGTAGAAATTAGCCCTTTTCTTTCACCAATAGGTTTACCTTGTAAACAACCAGCATGGGGATTTGTAGCTGGTGTTGATTTGCAGACTAACCAAGTAGTGTGGAAAAAGCGTATTGGCACGATTCGTGACAGTCTGCCGAAATTATTTGAATTACCACCATTAAAAATTGGCGTTCCGGGTCTGGGTGGCTCAATATCCACAGCGGGTAATATTATGTTTGTCAGTGCAACTCAGGACAACTATCTGCGTGCATACGATACCAGTAACGGAGATTTATTATGGCAGACACGTTTGCCTGCCGGCGGACAGGCTACACCAATGACGTATGCCGTTAATGGTAAACAATATGTAGTACAAATGGCTGGTGGTCATAGCTCATTCGGTACGAAGATGGGAGACTATCTCATCGCCTATACTCTACCCTGAATTATTTATGGTACAGGCGCCAAATAATCTAGGCGTATTTCGCCGTAATTAATTTATGTAATAAAAAAAGACATGTTAATAACATGTCTTTTTCATCGGATGATGCGATCAGACAACAATATTGACTAATCGTTTTGGCACAACAATAACTTTTTTCGGTGTTTTACCATCCACAAATCGCTGTATGGCCGGATCAGCCAATGCTGCTGCCTGTACTTCATCATTACTACTATCGGCAGAAACTGTAATCTGTCCGCGCAGCTTACCATTTACCTGAACCATCAGGGTAATTTCATCCTGTACCAGTGCGGCTTCATCAACACATGGCCATGCAGCATCCCACAGTGTTTTCTGCGGAGACAGCTCATTCCATAATATTTCACACACATGAGGCACAATCGGCCATAACAGACGCAATACGCACTCCAGCACTTCCTGTGCCACGGCGCGCCCTGCTTCTGTAGTGCAATCAGTCCGGTCATACTGATTCAGCAATTCCATAACCGCAGCAATTGCGGTATTAAATTGCTGCCGGCGACCATAATCATCGGTTACTTTGGCGACTGTGCTATGCAGTTTCAACCGCAGCGCTTTCAGGTCGGCAGACAAATTATCCTGACTGCCGGTAAATGCAGTTACACCTGCACCCTGCTGTAAATAATCATATACAGTACGCCACAAACGGCGCAGGAAGCGATGCGCACCCTCTACCCCGGCATCTGACCACTCCAGTGATTGCTCAGGCGGTGCGGCAAACATCATAAACAATCGCGCAGTATCCGCTCCATAGCGATCAATCAGCTCTTGCGGATCCACACCATTATTCTTGGATTTAGACATTTTCTCAATGCCACCGATACACACCGGTTTACCATCTGCTTTCAGGGTTGCAGCCAGAGGCCGGCCTTTATCATCCCGCTGCAAATCTACATCTTGCGGTGCAATCCATTCTTTGCTGCCATTAGCACCTTCACGATAATACGTTTCACATACCACCATACCCTGAGTAAGTAAGCGGGCAAATGGCTCATCTACATTTAGCAGCCCCTCATCGCGCATTAACTTTGTAAAGAAACGGGCATAGAGCAGATGTAAAATAGCATGTTCAATACCACCGATATACTGGTCTGCATTCATCCAGTAATTAGCAGCCTCTTTATCCACCATTGCGGTATTGCAATGTGGTGATGCATACCGTACCGCATACCAGCTCGATTCAACAAAAGTATCCATAGTGTCAGTTTCCCGACGAGCCGGTTTACCACAGCATGGACAGGTAGTTTCGTAAAATTCCGGCATTCTGGCTAACGGAGAACCGGCACCATCCGGTACCACATTTTCCGGTAATACAACTGGCAACTGTTCTTCCGGAACAGTGACATCACCACAATCATCACAATGGATAATCGGAATCGGGCAACCCCAGTAACGCTGCCGGGAAATACCCCAGTCACGCAGGCGATATTGTGTTTTCGGTGCACCGGCATTTTTAGCCTGTAAAATTTCACCAACACGCTCAAATGCCGCATAAAAATCCAGACCATCCAGTTCACCGCTGTTAACACACTGTGTCTGCTCTTTACTGCCATACCATTCCTGCCACGCGCTTGCATTAAAAGCATCTGTATTCTGCGTAGAGGCAATTACTTGTTTTACTGGTAGCTGATATTTAGTGGCAAATTCAAAATCACGTTCATCATGCGCCGGAACAGCCATTACCGCACCATCACCATATCCCCACAGCACATAATTGGCCACCCAGACCGGCAGTACATCGCCATTAAGCGGATTGATAGCAAAGCGTCCGGTAGGCATACCTTTCTTCTCCATCGTGGCCATGTCTGCTTCAGCCACAGAACCGGCCTTGCACTCAGCAATAAACTGCTGTAACTGAGGGTTATCAGCAGCGGCAGCTGTCGCTAGCGGATGTTCTGCAGCAACAGCAACATAAGTTGCTCCCATCAGCGTATCAGGACGTGTGGTATATACCTGTACAAAATCTGCATACTCACCGGTTAATCCTGCTTTACTGTCTTCAGCCAGTGCAAACCGTACCTGCATCCCGCGTGACTTGCCAATCCAGTTGCGCTGCATGGTTTTTACCTGCTCAGGCCAATGTTCCAGTGTATCCAGACCATTGAGCAGTTCTTCAGCATAATCTGTAATCCTGAAGTAATACATCGGGATTTCACGTTTTTCTACAATGGCACCAGAACGCCAGCCTCGACCGTCCACAACCTGCTCATTAGCCAGTACAGTCTGATCCACCGGATCCCAGTTTACTGTTCCGTTTTTCTTATAAATAACGCCCTTCTGGAATAAACGCACAAACAGCCACTGTTCCCAGCGATAATATTCCGGTGTACAGGTCGCAATTTCCCGTTCCCAGTCAATCGCAAAACCCAAACTCTGCAACTGCTTTTTCATATAAGCTATGTTGTCATAAGTCCATTGTGCCGGTGCTACCTGATGTTTCATTGCAGCATTTTCAGCAGGCAAACCAAATGCATCCCAGCCCATCGGCTGCATCACATTAAACCCATTAAGCAAGCGATAACGGCTCAGTACATCACCAATAGTGTAGTTACGCACATGTCCCATATGTAACTTACCTGAGGGGTAAGGGAACATCGACAGACAATAATATTTAGGTTTCGGACTAAAATCTTTAGCGTTAAATAAACGGTATTCCTGCCAGCGTGCTTGTGCAGCCGGCTCAATCTTTTCGGGACAATAATGTTCTTGCATCATGAATTATCAGTTTATTGTATAAAAATAGGCCACTATTATAACAGTTTACTCAAGACACAAACTTGCAATTAATCATTCTGGCAATATAGTTATTGAGTTTAATCCATCAACACTACAATATCATATTAATTGCATGAATCATTTTTAATATTTATATAGCATATATAAAAATAAATAAAAATAAATAAAAAAAACCACCGATACCAAGGGAGGGAATATCGGTGGACAATTTGCGGGAAAACACTACTTACTCAATACTGATTGTCAGGCAAAAACAATACTGACAAAAATATTATAGAAAAATCATCATTAAACGCAGTTAAACTGTGCTAAGTCAGACAAAACAATTTATTTAATCCGCACTTTCAGATAATTCATGTGAAGAATTTAATTTTTTCAGTAATTTTAATGCTTTATCTGGATCATCATTACGTAATATTTTCTGTACTTCTGTTTCAAGCATTAGCAGATCACTTTGAATAATCTGATTTTTCACCGCCAGAATATTATTTGCATTCATCGAAAACCGGCGCAGCCCCATCGCCATCAATAACCGTGTATATTGAGCATCACCAGCCATTTCTCCGCACACGGATACTGGTTTATTCAGACGTGCAGCGGTACGGATAACATGCAACAGTAATTTCAGTACCGCAGGATGACCCGGCTGATATAAATAACTCACACTTTCATCATTACGGTCTGCCGCCAGCGTATACTGAATTAAATCATTAGTACCGACTGAAACGAAATCAATCATCTTCAAAATAGAATTAACTGTTAGTGCAGCTGACGGAATCTCTATCATCGCCCCAACCTGAATATTTTCATCAAAGGTTTCAAAGCGATCATGTAACTGTTGTTTGGCTGTATTTAAATGAGTCAAACACTGCTGTATCTCTGTCACTGATGAAATCATTGGCCACATCATGCGCACAGGCCCCAAAACCGCAGCCCGCATAATTGCCCGCATCTGAGTACGGAACATCACAGGTTCAGCCAGACATAAACGGATACCGGTCAATCCCAAAGCCGGATTCATCGTATGACTAGGACCAAACCAGCGCGGATTTTTATCTACACCTAAATCTATTGTTCGTATGGTTAATGTTTTACCCTTCAGCCTTTTAACCACATCAGCATATTCGGTATACAGTTCATCTTCTGTAGGCAGAGCATCACGGTTCAGATAAAAAAACTCACTGCGATATAGTCCGATACCATCCATACCCAGACTATGCAGTGCTTTTATGTCATTAGCACTTTCAATATTACCCAACAACTCAATATTGATTCCATCTAATGTTGTTGCTGCCGTATTCTTAAGTTTATTTAACTGCCGTCTTAAGCTGCGAAATTCCCGCAAACGTCGGCGATATTCCTTTAAAATAACATCATCAGGTGCAATAATAACTACACCCATTGTGCCATCTACAATAATCAGCTCATCTTCATTAATTAATTCCCGCGCATAGCCCAGTGCAATCACAGAGGGAATATCCAGGCTACGCCCTAGAATCGCGGTATGACTGGTTGGCCCGCCGGCATCAGTAACAAATGCAGCAATACGGCTGTCTTTAAAAAACACCGTATCTGCCGGCGATAAATCGTGGGCAACAAGAATCGTATCTTCTTCAAAATCTTCCGCTTCAGTCACGACTTCTGTCGATAAACCTATCAGATTTTTAAAAATACGCTCAACTACTTGCAGCATATCCTGCTTGCGTGCGCGTAAATAATTATCTTCAATTGCATCAAACTGATCTGAAAGTTTATCCGTTTGCAGTTTTAATGCCCACTCTGCATTAACACATTGTGCTTCAATAATATCTACAGGCTCTCTGGACAGACTTACATCACCTACCAGCATCAGGTGCAGAGAAATAAACGCTCCCAGTTCTGAAGGTGCATTTTGCGGAATATCTGTACGCAACTGCTCTAACTGACGGCGAGTTGTTTTGATTGCCTGCTCATAACGGGCAACTTCTGCGGGCACTTCTTCAATCGACAACTCCTGATGTGGCACATCATCCATACCGCGCACCACCAGATGAGCACGACCGATAGCAACACCGGCCCCTACTGCAACACCATGCAGGACGATACTCATTATTCGTCTTCACCAAAATAATTATTAATCAGCTCAACCAGTGCTTGCATTGCCTGGCTTTCGTCAACACCGTCAGTTTCCAGCTCAACTACACTACCTTGTGCCGCAGCCAGCATCATTAGTCCCATAATGCTTTTACCATTAACGCGGCGATCTTTCCGGGTTACCCATACTTCGCACTGAAACCGGCTGGCTACCTGAGTAAATTTATTTGACGCCCGTGCATGCAAACCAAGCTTGTTAATAATCTCAATTTCCTTTTTTACCATTTCAAAGCTCATCCTGATTAGAAATAGTCATAATGCCGGCAATAGCAGCAGCTTTAACTTCATCTGCAAATTTATGTACATCATCTGCTTTAGTAAAATGTTGAAGTGCCTTAACCAGCATTGGAGCATTAAGACCAGTTAGCAGAATTACATTGTCACTCTGAATTAACCGGCGCACCAGATTACAAGGTGTAGCGCCGAAAATATCAGTGAGAATCAATACACCGTGACCATAATCCAAAGAAGCCAGTTTTTCTACAACCTCAGCATGTATACTTTCAACTGAATCACTACTACGTACCCCGATTAAAGTAACTTTATCAGGTACAGAGCCAAAAATATGCCGGATTAATTGCATATTTGCCTGCCCTACTGTCTCGTGGGTAACAATCATCAAACCTATCATTGTATTACCTATTACCATTTGGGTATTAAATGTACTGAATAAACTCATTCAATGAGAAATAATCGTACTGACTTTTACTACCCGACAAACAATTGGCTTAAAATTTCTGCCTATAAATCTCCCAGTCAAAACTTATCATACTAATCACATAACAGGAAGAGTCTGTCAGAAGAAAACACGGACGGAATAAACAATATGCAAAAAATGGTTCACAATAACTGCTTACTACTACAGGGCAGCACAATAATTATATAAGTGAAACAATATTTAAGTCTGACCAGAATCTATTTCAGAACAGTTAAATAGTTATCGAATCGTTTATAGAGCAATCATCTATATAAACAGTAATCAAAAGTTTTTAATTTTTCCTAAATTATATTTCAGCCACTAAAGCTTGTATCCAAAGCTATAGTACATAGTACTTATAGCAGTGAAATTTAAAATGTTCATCGGGATAACCGAAACTCAGACTAATTCACAAGTCTACCTGTCAGCAAATCTACTTTCTCTTCGGTCGCGAAACCACCGGACTGCCCCAAGCATTCGCACAGGCACGCGCTGAGCAGTGTCTGCGAATTCCGCAGTCAGAGCACATCCGCTCACTGAACCTGTCCAACGCCGCCGCTATCGTCCTTTACGAAGCACTGCGTCAGCAGTCCTTCCCCTCTCTGACCTAGATACAGCAACAGCAGCCATCAGGCTGCTGCGGTATTGTTTTTTCTTCTGTGGTACTTCTCAGTACTTAAAGTAAGAAACCCGGTTGACTAATCAACCGGGTTCTTCTATGGGGAGTCTGGCGGTGTCCTACTTTCACATGGGCAATCCATACTATCATCGGCGCTAGGTCGTTTCACGGTCCTGTTCGGGATGGGAAGGCGTGGGACCAACCCGCTATGGCCGCCAGACATTAAACTGTCAAATCAGAAAGCCTTAATCTCGGTGATGATGTGTATTCATCAGTAAGCTTTATCATTCTGTGCATTTACTGCACGAAGTTCTTCAAATGATAGAGTCAAGCCTCACGAGCAATTAGTATCGGTTAGCTCCAAGTGTTACCACTCTTCCACACCCGACCTATCAACGTCCTGGTCTCGAACGTCTCTTCAGAGGGATTAAATCCCTGGGGAAGTCTCATCTTCAGGCGAGTTTCACGCTTAGATGCTTTCAGCGTTTATCTCTTCCGAACTTAGCTACCCGGCGATGCGACTGGCGTCACAACCGGTACACCAGAGGTTCGTCCACTCCGGTCCTCTCGTACTAGGAGCAGCCCCCGTCAAACTTCCAACGCCCACTGCAGATAGGGACCAAACTGTC
Source organism: Snodgrassella alvi wkB2 (assembly GCF_000600005.1). NCBI lineage: Bacteria > Pseudomonadati > Pseudomonadota > Betaproteobacteria > Neisseriales > Neisseriaceae > Snodgrassella > Snodgrassella alvi. Next base: position 70,558 of record NZ_CP007446.1, on the reverse strand, counting down.
TCACGACGTTTTAAACCCAGCTCACGTACCACTTTAAATGGCGAACAGCCATACCCTTGGGACCGACTACAGCCCCAGGATGTGATGAGCCGACATCGAGGTGCCAAACTCCGCCGTCGATATGAACTCTTGGGCGGAATCAGCCTGTTATCCCCGGAGTACCTTTTATCCGTTGAGCGATGGCCCTTCCATTCAGAACCACCGGATCACTATGTCCTGCTTTCGCACCTGCTCGACTTGTCGGTCTCGCAGTTAAGCTACCTTGTGCCATTGTACTATCAGTCCGATTTCCGACCGGACCTAGGTAACCTTCGAACTCCTCCGTTACTCTTTGGGAGGAGACCGCCCCAGTCAAACTGCCTACCATGCACGGTCCCCGATCCAGATTATGGATCCGGGTTAGAACCTCAAAGTCACCAGGGTGGTATTTCAAGGACGGCTCCGCAAGAACTGGCGTTCCTGCTTCTTAGCCTCCCACCTATCCTACACAAGTGACTTCAAAGTCCAATGCAAAGCTACAGTAAAGGTTCACGGGGTCTTTCCGTCTAGCAGCGGGGAGATTGCATCTTCACAACCATTTCAACTTCGCTGAGTCTCAGGAGGAGACAGTGTGGCCATCGTTACGCCATTCGTGCGGGTCGGAACTTACCCGACAAGGAATTTCGCTACCTTAGGACCGTTATAGTTACGGCCGCCGTTTACTGGGGCTTCGATCCGATGCTTGCACATCTTCAATTAACCTTCCAGCACCGGGCAGGCGTCACACCCTATACGTCCACTTTCGTGTTTGCAGAGTGCTGTGTTTTTATTAAACAGTCGCAGCCACCTATTCTCTGCGACCTCTCATAGCTTACGGAGTAAATCCTTCACCATAAGAGGCATACCTTCTCCCGAAGTTACGGTATCAATTTGCCGAGTTCCTTCTCCTGAGTTCTCTCAAGCGCCTTAGAATTCTCATCCTACCCACCTGTGTCGGTTTGCGGTACGGTTTCATTCAAACTGTAGCTTAGTGGCTTTTCCTGGAAGCGTGGTATCAGTCACTTCGTGTCCGTAGACACTCGTCATCACTTCTCGGTGTTGAGCACCCGGATTTGCCTAAGTGCTCCACCTACCGGCTTAAACGATCTATTCCAACAGATCGATGACCTAACCTTCTCCGTCCCCACATCGCATTTGAATCAAGTACAGGAATATTAACCTGTTTCCCATCGACTACGCATCTCTGCCTTGCCTTAGGGGCCGACTCACCCTACGCCGATGAACGTTGCGTAGGAAACCTTGGGTTTTCGGCGACAGGGCTTTTCACCCTGTTTATCGCTACTCATGTCAACATTCGCACTTCTGATACCTCCAGCATGCTTCTCAACACACCTTCTTCGGCCTACAGAACGCTCCCCTACCATGCCAGTTAACTGACATCCGCAGCTTCGGTTACAGATTTGAGCCCCGTTACATCTTCCGCGCAGGACGACTCGACCAGTGAGCTATTACGCTTTCTTTAAATGATGGCTGCTTCTAAGCCAACATCCTGGCTGTCTGGGCCTTCCCACTTCGTTTACCACTTAATCTGTCATTTGGGACCTTAGCTGGCGGTCTGGGTTGTTTCCCTCTTGACACCGGACGTTAGCACCCGATGTCTGTCTCCCGAGGAACCACTTGATGGTATTCTTAGTTTGCCATGGGTTGGTAAGTCGCAATGACCCCCTAGCCATAACAGTGCTTTACCCCCATCAGTGTCTTGCTCGAGGCACTACCTAAATAGTTTTCGGGGAGAACCAGCTATCTCCGAGTTTGTTTAGCCTTTCACCCCTATCCACAGCTCATCCCCGCATTTTGCAACATGCGTGGGTTCGGTCCTCCAGTACCTGTTACGGCACCTTCAACCTGGCCATGGATAGATCACTCGGTTTCGGGTCTACACCCAGCAACTCAACGCCCTATTAAGACTCGGTTTCCCTGCGCCTCCCCTAATCGGTTAAGCTCGCTACTGAATGTAAGTCGTTGACCCATTATACAAAAGGTACGCAGTCACGGATTGCTCCGCTCCCACTGTTTGTATGCATCAGGTTTCAGGTTCTATTTCACTCCCCTCCCGGGGTTCTTTTCGCCTTTCCCTCACGGTACTGGTTCACTATCGGTCGATGATGAGTATTTAGCCTTGGAGGATGGTCCCCCCATCTTCAGACAGGATTTCTCGTGTCCCGCCCTACTTTTCGTATACTTAGTACCGCCTCTGAAATTTCGAATACGGGGCTATCACCCTCTACGGCCAAGCTTCCCAGCTTGTTCTTCTATCTCAGTGACTATCATATACTGGCTCCTGCGCGTTCGCTCGCCACTACTTGCGCAATCTCGGTTGATTTCTTTTCCTCTGGGTACTTAGATGGTTCAGTTCTCCAGGTTCGCTTCTCTGTACCTATGTATTCAGTACAGGATACCATGCTTATACATGGTGGGTTTCCCCATTCGGATATCGCGGGATCACAGCTCTATTGCCAGCTCCCCCACGCTTTTCGCAGGCTTACACGTCCTTCTTCGCCTATCATCGCCAAGGCATCCACCTGATGCACTTATTCACTTGACTCTATCATTTCAAGAACCTCCTGACTTCGTCAGCATACCGTTGACTAGTATCTCTGACTTAAGGCCTTTACTCTCATAAAGCTTACTGCTTTGGTTGTCTGAACAACGCCTTTTGTGCTCGTTGTTCAGCGATACAATCATCACCCAATTCTTGCAGCACTTCTCTTCTTCTGTCTCCAGAATCAGTTCTATGCTCCAATCTTTGTTTGTTGATTTCGGCTTTCCAATTTGTTAAAGATCGATGCGTTACTTCGCAAATTAAAATCAGCTCTCTGAACTGCCTTTAATTTCCAAAGTATTTTACTGAACCCAACCTCCTCAGAGTGGTGGTGGAGGCAAACGGGATCGAACCGATGACCCCCTGCTTGCAAAGCAGGTGCTCTACCAACTGAGCTATGCCCCCTCTGTCCTTAAATAAGTGGTGGGTCTGGGAGGACTTGAACCTCCGACCCCACGCTTATCAAGCGTGTGCTCTAACCAGCTGAGCTACAAACCCAGTTTATTCAGTCTCTTCTCGCATCTTTTCAGTTTACCGATAAGTGTGAATGCCAATCAGCCCCTTCTTTTCTCTAGAAAGGAGGTGATCCAGCCGCAGGTTCCCCTACGGCTACCTTGTTACGACTTCACCCCAGTCATGAAGCATACCGTGTTAAGCGACCTCCTTGCGGTTAGTCTACCCAATTCTGGTATCCCCCACTCCCATGGTGTGACGGGCGGTGTGTACAAGACCCGGGAACGTATTCACCGCAGTATGCTGACCTGCGATTACTAGCGATTCCGACTTCATGCACTCGAGTTGCAGAGTGCAATCCGGACTACGATCGGCTTTCTGAGATTGGCTTCACCTCGCGGCTTCGCTACCCTCTGTACCGACCATTGTATGACGTGTGAAGCCCTGGTCATAAGGGCCATGAGGACTTGACGTCATCCCCACCTTCCTCCGGTTTGTCACCGGCAGTCTCATTAGAGTGCCCAACTTAATGATGGCAACTAATGACAAGGGTTGCGCTCGTTGCGGGACTTAACCCAACATCTCACGACACGAGCTGACGACAGCCATGCAGCACCTGTGTTACGGTTCCCGAAGGCACTCTCCTATCTCTAAGAGATTCCGTACATGTCAAGACCAGGTAAGGTTCTTCGCGTTGCATCGAATTAATCCACATCATCCACCGCTTGTGCGGGTCCCCGTCAATTCCTTTGAGTTTTAATCTTGCGACCGTACTCCCCAGGCGGACAATTTCACGCGTTAGCTTCGCTACTAAGACATCTAGTGTCCCAACAGCTAATTGTCATCGTTTAGGGCGTGGACTACCAGGGTATCTAATCCTGTTTGCTACCCACGCTTTCGAGCATGAACGTCAGTGTTATCCCAGGAGGCTGCCTTCGCCATCGGTATTCCTCCACATCTCTACGCATTTCACTGCTACACGTGGAATTCTACCTCCCTCTGACACACTCTAGTTAACCAGTTTCAAATGCACGTCCCAAGTTGAGCTCGGGGATTTCACATCTGACTTAATTAACCGTCTGCGCTCGCTTTACGCCCAGTAATTCCGATTAACGCTCGCACCCTACGTATTACCGCGGCTGCTGGCACGTAGTTAGCCGGTGCTTATTCTTTAGGTACCGTCAGCACCAGGTGGTATTAACACCCGGCTTTTCTTCCCTAACAAAAGTCCTTTACAACCCGAAGGCCTTCTTCAGACACGCGGCATGGCTGGATCAGGGTTCCCCCCATTGTCCAAAATTCCCCACTGCTGCCTCCCGTAGGAGTTTGGGCCGTGTCTCAGTCCCAATGTGGCGGATCATCCTCTCAGACCCGCTATGGATCGTCGCCTTGGTAGGCCTTTACCCCACCAACTAGCTAATCCAACATCGGCCGCTCAAATAACGCGAGGTCTTTCGATCCCCCGCTTTCCCCCTCAGGGCGTATGCGGTATTAGCCATCCTTTCGGACAGTTATCCCCCATTACTCGGTACGTTCCGATGCATTACTCACCCGTTCGCCACTCGCCACCAGAGAGCAAGCTCTCCGTGCTGCCGTTCGACTTGCATGTGTAAAGCATGCCGCCAGCGTTCAATCTGAGCCAGGATCAAACTCTTATGTTTAATCTTAGCTTTTTGTAATCCCGAAGTTCCCTCCGGTTTCACTGGTCTGCTTCAAAGTTATTGACAAGAAATGTTTTTATCTTGTCTCTCTGAATCAGTGTGAGGCCGCTTGGCACTCACACTTATCGGTAATCTGTTCTGTTAAAGAGCGTTGCTTTCGACTGCGTTCTACTTTAAACTGTTCGTTTGTTTCGTGTCGCGTCATCAGCGAAGAAGGCGAACTATACGCCTCCACAAATCCCCTGTCAACTCCTGCCTGCATTTATTTTTGACTTTCTCCTCATTCAACTGTTTTTCCTGTGTTTATTTTTGGTGCCTTTGACTCAGTCTTTGCTGTTTTATTTGACTCCGCTATCTGCCGATAGGGATGTTGACTTGTTTATACCCTCTATTTCCTTTTACTTGTGACTAGATGACTCTTCTTATATTTATTTGTATTTGGCACTTTCATATACTCACTTTAAATTATTGTGAACTACTTCGACTCAGGCTTTATTGATTAAACCAAATTTAATTTAGATATATTTAAGGCTATCGTTTCTATAATAGAGCTTCAGTAAACTTTTTTGTTGTTAAAATATATCAATTAAATAATTAACTTAACTTTTATCTTGTACTTTATGAACTCTATACTATATAGATGTATCCTATAGCTATTTTTCTAACTTTAGTCTGTTGCTGTTTTTTTATATTTTGATTTTGTCAGAATAGTATTAGCTAAATTTAGAGATATAGATATATATAAAGATAAAGCGGTTTTTCTGTTACCTTTAATTAATAGTTCTAAATTAATTCCGATAATCAGATAATTTTCTATTTTAATTAATCTTATATTTTGTTTTTAAATATTAAGTAGAATCAAGTCATAATTATATTGTTTTGATAATTGTATATAGGTGTATTAATTAAAGCTTTAAATACGATCTGTTTACGCTTTAACAAGCTTATAAATTGCCCAATCTAACTGATTAACGCACTCTTATGTTTTAGTGTTAAGTTATATTGCAAATAATAATGGTTTCTATTATCATGCAATGATATGGAAAACCAACGCAAAGTCAATTTTTTAATTGTTATTTTAGTGCTGGGCGTACATGCTATTTTATTTTGGACAATAGCATTTAATGAACAGCAGATTAAAGTTGATAATAATATACAAGCACTGAATTTTGTTGATTTAGGTATAAGCTCGGATATGGCTGGCAAGATTGCTGACGATGTTCCTCAACAACCCGAATCTCAACAGCATGTTGTGCATAAACAGACGGTAAAAACACCGCCTAGAAAAGTGCTACCTGAAAAAACTCTGATAAAACCTGTAGCAACTAGCAAAGTACAAAGTCAATTTAAAGTTACTCCACCCAAAGAGGATGAACCGAAGCTGATACCTGCAGTAGCAAAATCATCGCCAATAGCGCCTGCACCTAGCAACAATGTTCCAGATGCTACTTCTGCAAATACTGGCGGAAAATCAGATTCCAAATCTGCAAATGGTAAAAACAGCAGTGATCAGTCTGCTGGTAGCTTAGTTGTGCCAAAAGAATATCAGGGAGGTTATCTGGCTGCATTAAACCCGGATTATCCGTATGATTCTCGGAGTAATGGGGAAGAAGGTGTGGTGGGTATAAAGGTTTATGTAGGTGCAGACGGAAAAGCACTTAATGTCACTATAAGTAAAAGTAGTGGCTATAGCCGTCTTGACCGGGCTGCTAAGCAGGCAATACTGAGATATCGTTTTAAACCAGCTACGCGCGGTGGTATTCCAATCTCTTATAACTATCAGTTTAATATAAAATTCAAAATATCAGATTGATAAAAAATAACGATAAGTAATGTAATTTTTGTATTTTAAATGATTTAGTTAAATCATTATTAACTTTGAAGGTAATTATTCTTATGGATGGTAATATTGCTTCAATTTATGCTCAAAGCGGTTGGATTTTGCTAACTGTTCTGGCTATTCTTGTCTTGATGAGCATTATAACCTGGATTATTGCTTTGGTTCGATGCTGGAGTTTATGGTGCGCAAGGCGGGATAATCGCATAGCTTTAAATTGCTTTGAGACAGCTGAGAATCTGGTTCAATTGCAACATGAACTGGCTGAAAACCATTCACCGGTGGCTTTACTGACTCGTGATGCATTACACGCAAGTAAGCTTTATCATGATAAAGCTAATCATTCTTTGGCTGCGGCCATGCCTTTTAACCGCTACCTTACCAGTCAGATTCGTAATAGTATGGAACAGATTATGCGCCACTATGAGAGTGGACTGACTGTATTGGCATCAATAAGTTCAAGTGCTCCATTTATCGGATTATTTGGTACTGTATGGGGTATTTATCATGCTTTAATTAATATTGGCCATAGCGGACAGATGAGTATTGCTGCTGTAGCTGGTCCTATAGGTGAGGCATTAATTTCTACCGCCATAGGTTTATTTGCAGCGATTCCGGCTTTACTGTTTTACAATGGTCTGGTACGCAGCAAGAAAAATTTAAGTCGTGATCTTGATGGTTTTGCTCATGATTTACATGCACAATTATTAAATAATGAGGAATAGTGATGGCATTCGGTCATTTCAGTGATGATGAGGTACATGAATCAGCTGATATTAATGTAACGCCGCTGGTTGATGTAATGCTGGTACTCTTGATTGTCTTTATGATTACGATGCCAGTATTAACTCATTCCATCCCGTTAACTTTACCTACCACCGCTAATCCTACGGAGCAAACAGAACCAAAATCTCCATTACGCTTATCGATTGGTGCTGACGGGCAATATAAATTAGGCGAACAAACACTTTCCCTAACTCAACTAAAAAATGATTTACATCTAAAGGCTCAGGCAGATCCAGAACTAGTACTGGCGATAGCTGCTGATAAACACGTTGCTTATGATCATGTTGCTCAGGTATTAGCCGCTGCTCGGGATGCAGGTTTGGTAAAAGTTGGCTTTGTTACGGAAGATAAATCGTAAATTAAATATCTCAATATAATTCTATTAAATGGACTTTCTATCGAGGAAAGTCCATTTTTTAATAGATTATTTTTATTTCAATACATTTAATTAAATAATACTACAATAAAATTTGACATCATAATTAAATACCTAAACTATTTTTGTATCCGTTTGCGCATATTAAATAATTATTCATAATTACTGATATCAATATAGTTGCGTATATTATTTCTAGTGGGAAGGAATATCATATTACTGAGTGGAGACTATTCATATAATCGATAATATAGGCACTAATAAAATATACATGATGTCATTTTTTCCTTAGTCTTTTATCACCGCCCTTTTCTTTTTTATTTGTTTTTAGAAAAGTGCTGAACTGATGATGTCCAATATTTCAAAAAATATATTTATAACCATTCAAACGATTGATTCTCCCTTTTATATTTATAATGAAATTTTCACGATATAAGTATTAATAAAAGCAATATATCAATATTGCTTTCCAGAGTTATGGAATAACAGAGTTTATTATTCAGCAGATTTTTCTGAGGTACTTATTAAAATAACTTGTAAAATTTAGATATTGTTATGTAGTAAATTTGATGTAAAAATTTTCTAGATTATTAAATAATCCATCTATTAAATATCTGTATCTGGATTTCTATCTTTAAATGTAAAACAGGTAGATTAATTGTTGATTATCTACCTGTTGTATTTCGCCTGATCTAACGAATAATGCCACGTGTTGATTGTGCAAAAAATTCTTTAAACACATGTAACTCAGGTGCTGAATCTGCTTCAGCAATAATTCTGGCTTTAGCATCAGCATAAGCCAATCCCTGGCGGTAAAGAATTTTATACAGACGTTTGATGTTGGCAATTTGTTCTGATGTAAATTGGTGCCGGCGTAAACCTTCAGTGTTAAGTCCGGCTGGCTCGGCACGATAACCAGCAGCCATAACATACGGGGGCACATCTTTATGCACACCGGCAGCAAAAGCTGTCATAGCATAATCGCCAATTTGACAAAATTGATGTACAAGTGAGAAGCCACCCAGTATTACATAGTTACCGATGACAACGTGTCCTGCAAGTGATGCATTGTTGGCAAAAACTGTATGATTGCCGACAACACAGTCATGAGCCAAATGAACATAAGCCATTATCCAGTTATCATCACCTATACGAGTTTCACCAATACCGGTAACGGTACCCGTATTGAAAGTGGTAAATTCACGGATGGTGTTATGGTTACCAATAATAAGTCTTGTTGGTTCCCCATGGTATTTTTTATCTTGCGGGATTGCTCCCAGTGAAGCAAACTGAAAAATTCGATTGCCTTCACCAATAGTAGTGTGCCCGTCAATAACAACATGCGGTCCGATATCGGTATTGGCTCCAATCTGCACATTTGCACCGATTATGGTATAGGCTCCCACAGATACGCTACTATCGAGTTCTGCTTTGGGATCAATAATGGCTGTGGGATGAATCTGCGTCATGTATATTTCCTGCTGTCGTGGTTAACGACTAGTTTAATCATAGATGATTAATATTTTTAGTGATGTATTTTTTATTTTTCTACCTTGCGTTTGGCACACATGATTTCAGCTTCTGCTGCAACCTGATTATCTACTAAAGCAACAGCCTTGAATTTACCGATATCACGTTTGTTTGCCAATAATTTAACTTCGAATTTCAGCTGATCGCCGGGGACAACCTGACGCTTGAAACGGGCATTATCGATGCCTACAAAAAAATAAATTTCATCATCGTCACGACCGCCATGACTTAAAATAGCCAGTGTTCCACATGCCTGTGCCATAGCTTCAATAATCAACACACCAGGCATAACCGGAAAATCAGGAAAATGACCAAGAAAAAAGGGTTCATTAGCTGTGACATTTTTAATTGCACTCAAAGTCATGGCTTCACTGTCGTAAGCGATAACACGATCAATCAGTAAAAACGGATAACGATGAGGTAATAATTTCTGCAGGGTACGAATATCTAAAGGTAAAGACCAATCCATTGCTTTAATCCTGTTGGTTTGATGAATTGCCGTTTAATTCGGCTAATTGATGTTCCAAGGCTTTTATTTTTTGACTCATTTCATGTAAATGACGAATATGGGCAGCATTTTTTACCCAGTCACTATGTTTTTGTAACGGAAAAATAGAAGCATAGTATCCGCTTTCCTTAATACTGTGACTGACAGCTGTAGCAGCACCAATAGTTGTTTTCGGCGGAATGTGTAAATGACCACCAATCATTGCTGCACCGCCGATAACTGAATAAGCACCAACTTCTGTACTACCGGCAATGCCTGTACAGGCTACAATAGCTACATGAGCACCGATTTTGCCGTTATGGCCAATCATCACCTGATTATCAATTTTGGCATCATTTTCTATGATGGTGTTTTCAATTGCTCCGCGGTCAATTGTGGTGTTGGCTCCAATTTCGACATCATCGCCAAGAATCACGCAACCGGTCTGAACAATTTTAAACCATTCATTTTTCTGTTTGTCCCATGCAAAACCGAACCCATCAGCACCAATAACACATCCCGAATGCAGTTCTACCCGGTTACCCAGTATACAACCATGATAAATGGTTACATTAGCATGAATAACACAGTCATTACCAACCGTACAATCATCTTCAATAACAGCGCCAGCCAGAATGCGTGTGTTTTCACCAATGATACAGCGCTCGCCAATAACAACATGAGCACCAATTTCGCAACTGGCTGCAATTTTTGCAGATGGTGCAACTACTGCACTGGGATGGATAGATGCTTTAGCCTGAATGCGAGGATGAAACAAACGGGCAACTTGGGCAAAGTAGAGATAAGGATCATCAGTAACAATCAGTGTACGATCAGTTAAAACTTCGGCAGATTTTTCGGTAACTATCAGTACTCCAGCCTTGCTGGCCAATGCCTCTGCACGCAAGCGGGGATTACTGAGAAAGCTGATATCGTTTGCCTGTGCCTGTTGTAATGAAGTGATTCTGGTAACAATGACATCACTGCCACGCAATTGTCCGCCCAGTTGTTCAACTAGAGCGGCTGCGGTTATTGGGTTTACAGCCATATAATTCTGCCTACTGTTTTTGTGCGTTTAATGCTTTGATAACGGCATCAGTAATGTCAAATTTACTGTTGACAAATATGGCATCCTGAATGATAAGGTCATAACCCTCTTTTCGTGCCATTTCGATAATAACTTTATTGGCATTTTGCTGAAGTGAGGCAAACTCTTCATTACGACGCAGGTTGTAATCTTCTGCCAGTTTTGCAGCTGCTTCTTTATATTGTTCATCCATTTGCAGCATTTGTTTTATTTTTGCTTCTCGTTCGGCCGCCGGAACTTTCCCTGATTCAATTGCTTCTTTTAATTTCAGCCCTTCAGCTTGCATGACTTGCAGTTTTTTCTGCAACGGCGCAAATTCTTTATCAAGATCTTTCTGAATAGACTGAGCCTGAACAGATTGCTGATAAACACGGCTGGTATCAATAAAGCCGAGCTTTTGTATACTTTCTGCCCATGCAAAAGAGCAGGAAAGCACAGCAGCAAATGTTAAAACAATTTTTTTAAACATAAATTTGTCCTTATCTAGCTGCGATTAGAACGTAGTTCCCAACTGGAACTGGAAGCGTTGTATCTGATCTTCCGATTTCTTATGAATTGGATAAGCATAACTGAATTTCAGTGGTCCCATAGGTGACAACCAGGTAACAGCTAAACCAGCAGAATAGCGTACTTCGTTACCAATACTTGATTTATGTGTTTTGGAGCCGCCATAAGGATTTTTTTCATCATAATAGTTATAAGTTTTGTTATCCCACACACTACCGGCATCTGCAAACATGCTGAGGCGAACAGTATGCTGATCTTTAATTCCCGGAAACGGGAACAACAGTTCTGCAGTTGCAGTAGCAATATAATTACCACCATAACTGCTGGAATCACTACTATATGAACCGTCACTGTATCGGTTAAAGTATTTCGGACCAAGTGTACCAGACTCATAACCCCGTACTGAACCTAAACCACCGCCATTAAAAGCATACATAAATGGCAAATCCTTGGTTTTTCCATAGCCATCCGCATAACCAAGCTGTCCGTATAGCATAAGGGTAAAGTTTTTATTTATCGGGAAATACCAGCGCTGGTCATGACTAATGCTGTAATATTGTAAATCGCCGCCGGGTAAACCACTGTTAATATTAGCATTCATTATGTAGCCGCGAGTAGGCCATAATGAACTGTCTGTAGTGTTACGACCCCAGCCGACAGTACCTTTTAATATCCAGTTATCTTTACCATATTTCTGAACAAATTCAGCATAACGCTGCGGCGCATATTCGCCATATAAGTTAACGGCCAGATGCTCTGCACCAAGACTAAAATTAACCCGATCATACTCGGTAATCGGTACGCCCATGGTCATTGCTGCGCCGATGGTTGTGGTTTTATAGTCCATTGAGTTACTGTCTGATTTGCTGGGGTTATAACCACGGTAGTATAGGTTATACCCCAGACTGACACCATCAGGAGTGAAATACGGATCAGTAAAGGAAAGAGCCGCAACCTGATTAACCTTGGAGCGGGATAGTTGCAGACTGGCCGATTTACCAGTACCAAACAAATTATCCTGTGCAATACCTGCTGACAGCAGCAAACCGTCATCCTGCGCCCAGCCGGCACCAACATTAATAGAACCGGTTGATCTCTCTTTGACACTCATATCCAGATCAACCTGATCTGGTGTACCTGCTACAGGCTTAACATCTACTTGAGCATTATCAAAATAGCCTAATTGCTGAACACGCTCTTTGGAACGATTAATTTTCGATACATCATAGGGAGCGCGTTCCATTTGCCGCAATTCTCGCCGTAGTACCTCATCACGGGTTTTGTTGTTACCTGTAATATTGATCTGATTAACATAGACTTTACGATCAGGAACAACATTCAGTACAAAATCGACAACATGTGTATTCTCATTAGTTACAGAACGAACATCTACCTGACAGAAAGCATAACCTGAGCTACCCATTTTGTCCTGAATGGCTCTGATAATATTAATCATCTGTGAGCGGTTATACCATCTTCCCGGTTTGATTTTAACCAGTTGCTGTAATGATTCTGCTGGTACTTCACGGGTATCACCGCCAACAGTTACATTACCCCAGCGATAGCGTTCGCCTTCATTTACTGTGATGTTAATCATCTGAGCAGTTTTATCTTCACTGCTGTTTACTTTAACATCAGCAATACGGAAATTCAGATACCCATGATCCTGATAATAATTATTGATTTTATCCAGATCCTGCTGTAACTGGGTATCTGAATAACGATCATCTCTGGTTAACCAGCTTGTCCAGCTTTTCTGGCTTAATGACATCTGTTTACGCAAAGTATGGGCAGAATAGTGTTTATTACCACTAAAATTAATTGATTTGATGGTTGTCGTTGCACCTTCATCTATTTTCAGCTCAAGTGCAACACGATTACGTTCCAGTCTGGTAACCTTGGGAGTAATTTTTACCGCATTTTTACCACGCTGGCGATAGGCATCCTGCAAACCTATTATTGCCTGCTCCAATGTAGCCGGATTAAATACGCGTGATTGCCCCAGACCAAAACCACTCAGGTTTTTCTTAATATCATTATTATTGATGGATTTACCGCCAGTAACATCAAAGCTGCTGATAATTGGCCGTTCCACTACAGTTAACAGGACCTGATTACCCATGGTTTCAACCCGTACATCATCAAAAAAACCTGTCGCATACAGTTTTTTGATAATCTCTTCACCCTCCGTATCGGTAAAAGTATCACCGATTTTAACCGGAAGGTAACTGAAAACAGTTGTGGGAGCTGTACGCTGTAAACCCTCTACCCGAATGTCTTTTATGGTAAACGGTTCTACTGCTAAAGCCAGTGAAGACAGGCCCAGAGCCATTAAACTGACAGTAATCTGTTTTAATTTCATCATTCATCCAAACAAACGGGTAATATCATTGAAGAAAGCCACCAGCATTAACATTAACATGGCAGCAATACCAAAACGCAACCCCATTTCCTGTATACGCAAACTCAGGGGTCTGCCACGAATCCACTCGATGGCATAATACAGTAAATGCCCCCCGTCTAATACGGGAACGGGTAATAAATTGAGTACGCCAAGACTTACGCTGACCAGAGCCAGAAATTCTGTATAACTTTGCCAGCCCATAGCAGCAGTTTTGCCAGCCACATCTGCAATAGTCAATGGACCGGAAAGATAATGCAGTGACGCCTGACCAGTAAGTAATTTGGCAAACATGGAAAGAGTAAGTGTAATGTAATCCCACGTGCGTTGCATAGCCAATCGTGCAGATTCAAAAAAACCAGGCTGATAATGCTGGCGAATCTGGGCATCCCATGTTTTATCACGCATGGCACCTACACCAACCTGACCAATTATTGCTCCCTTTTCAAGCACTGATTCCGGTCGCAGGCTAGTTTGCAGAATCTGTCCGCTTCGCTGATAACTAATGTCAAGTTTTGCACCGGCACTGGCCCGGATACTGTCTACCCAATCCTGCCAGCCAGTAAGTTTGCGTCCGTTAATGGTTAATAAGATATCACCTGTACGCAGACCAGCTTTAGCTGCGACACTATCCGGTATAACCATACCTATCTGATTAATAACTTTGAAAGGTGCAATACCCAGATATCCAGTTTTGGCAACATTAGCAGCAGCATCGGTACCGGCAATATTCAGTTGCCGCTGCTGCGGTTGTCCGGCTGCATTGATAACATCAACCTGAACTTTGCCGCTATCCAGATTAAGCATAATTTTAGCCTGAGCATCCGTCCAGTCTGTGACAGCCTGTCCGTTAACGCTATTGATACGGTCGCCTTGCTGAAAACCTGCATCAGCAGCTACTGTAGCTGGCTCAACCATACCCACCCAAGGGCGAATTTGAGTAATACCGCCTATACTGAAACTTGCTGCATACAGCAGTACTGCTAATATCAAGTTGGTCAACGGGCCGGCAACAACGATTGCAATACGTTTAAGAGGATGCTGCTTATCAAAAGCATAAGGTAAATCAGCTTCACTGACATCTCCTTCACGGGTATCAACCATTTTGACATAACCCCCGAGAGGGATGGGTGCCAGACACCATTCGATATTGCCGCGTTTTAAACAAAAAAATGGTTTACCAAAACCAATACTAAAACGCAGTACTTTAACACCACACCAGCGAGCCACAATCAGATGGCCTAATTCGTGCAAACTTACCAGCAGTAAAATTGCTACAATAAAAGCAAATATGGTTAATAACATGGTTTATCCTGTTCTCATCCGGCAGACCGGCCAGCTATCCATGCACTAGCTACACTACGCACCCGTGTATCAAGTTGCAATAGTTCTTCTATAGAAGACGCAGTTTGCCCGCTAAAATATTGCAGACAGTTATCAACAACTGACGCTATATCAACAAACTGAATGTTTCTGTCCAGAAAGGCAGCTACGGCAACTTCATTAGCTGCATTCAGCACACATGAACTGGCCGGATGATTGCTGTGTAATACATCATAAGCCAGCTTCAGGCATGGAAAACGCACGAAATCCGGTGCCAAAAAGTGTAAACCACTTAAACTGGTAAAATCCAGCTGTTCAACCCCTGAATCAATTCTGTCTGGTAAGCCCAGACAATGTGCAATCGGAATACGCATATCCGGTTTACCCATTTGAGCCAGTACAGAACCATCCCGATAACGAACCATACTGTGTATCACACTTTGCGGATGAATAATCACTTCCAGCTGTTCAGCAGCAGCATTAAATAACCAGTGAGCCTCTATTAACTCAAGGCCCTTATTCATCATACTAGCTGAATCAACAGAAATTTTGCGACCCATCTGCCAGTTTGGATGGCATATTGCAGCCTCAGGGGTAATAGCCGCAAAATCTGCCAGTGCAGTATGCAGAAAAGGACCACCTGATGCCGTTAAAACCAGCGATGCTACGCCAGCATGCTCCAAATTTCCCTGATAATTATCAGGTAATGCCTGAAAAATAGCATTATGCTCACTATCTACAGGTAACAGCCGTGCACCGTACTGCTGAACAGTCTGCATAAATAAGGCACCGGCGACTACCAGAGTTTCTTTATTTGCCAGATAAATAGTCTTACCGGCTTTTGCTGCTGCTAATGTAGGTCTTAAGCCAGCGGCACCCACAATAGCAGCCATTACAGCATTAGTTTCACTATCCTGTGCAACATCACACAGGGCCTGCTCTCCAAATAAAACCTCTGTGGTAACAGCAGCCGTCTGTAATTGTACTCGCAGAACATCCGCCTGCGCAGCGGTAGCAACCACAGCGTAAACTGGACGAAAACGGATACACAGTTCTGCCAGACGATCAATTTTCTGGTGGGCGGTTAACGCAAAAACAGAAAACCGTTCAGGATGGCGCCCAATAACATCAAGAGTACTCTGGCCAATGCTGCCAGTCGCTCCCAGAATAGTTATAGATACAGGATTATAACCACTCATCAAAAAATCACTTTACACTAAAACAGGCTATCAAAGCGGCATAAACACTCAGTACAGCAATCAGGGAATCTATCCGATCAAACACACCACCATGTCCGGGTAAAAGCTGGCTGCTGTCTTTTACACCACCGGCACGCTTTAACCAACTTTCCAGCAAATCACCGCAGATACTGACTGCAGTCAGAACAAAAGCCAGACACAGGGTTTGCCACCAAGGCAGAATAAAGGGTAACCAGCCTTGCTGTTGCAGGACAATTGTATAGATAGCAACGCAAATAACAGCACCAATAGCACCTTCCCAGCTTTTATTCGGACTGATAGTTGGAGCCAGTTTACGTTTACCTACAGCCCTTCCGACAAAATAGGCAGCAATATCGGCAATCCACACTAACGCCATGATCGATAAAAGAGCACCGGCAGCTTTAGTATCCGGCCGCAAGGAAATTAACGCCTGCCAGAAAGGTACCATTAATAGCCAGCCAATCATGACACCAGACAAGTTGGCTTTGATCTTCCATTTAAATTTTAACCAGACTGGTACGATAATCAGCCAGAACAGCAAAACCATTATCTGTGTCCAGAGTGGTAATGCCGTCTGCTGATAATAAAAATAAAGACATCCACCGCCTACTGCGCTGACCAGCAGATAGAGGGCATTCTGTATGTTAGTGAAATGGGCAATACGGGCATATTCCCATAAAGCCAGTAAGGCAATCAGACCGCTAAATGCAGCCCATAAACTGTTGTTAGCCCCGAACAACATACCTATCATTAAGGGCAGTAAAACCAAAGCAGTAAGAATACGTTGTTTGAGCATAAATAAATTTAGAGTCGCTGTTGGGTAAGTGGCAACTGCTCCGAGGTTCTGCCAAACCGTCTCTCCCGTTCCTGATAGGAACGTATAGCATTAGCCAGCTGAGATTCATCAAAATCCGGCCACAGAACTGGCGTAAAATATAACTCGGTATAAGCCAGTTGCCATAGAAGAAAATTACTGATACGGGTTTCGCCGCCTGTACGGATAAATAAATCCGGTTCGGGAGCATAACCAAGTGACAGATATGGCAGGATGCTGGTTTCAGTCAGTTTGGTATCTCCGGCCTGAATAGCCTGATTAACCGCCTGCAAAATATCCCAGCGACCACCATAATCAGCAGCTATAGTCAGAGTTAGCCCGGTATTGGCTGCTGTCAATGCTTCTGCTTCTTCAATCCCGTGTACGATTTCTGCTGCAAAACGGCTGCGATCACCAATGACACGCAGACGCAGATTATTTTTATGCAATTTTTGTACCCGTTTTTGCAATGACTGCAAAAACAGCCCCATCAGAAAATTAACTTCGTCCAGAGGACGACGCCAGTTTTCAGTAGAAAAAGCAAAGACTGTCAGATACTCCACACCCATACGTGCGCAGTTTGCTGTCATTTCTTCCAGCATTTCCAGCCCTTTTTTATGCCCCATAATCCGTGGCATCAGACGTTTTTTAGCCCAACGTCCATTACCGTCCATAATAACGGCAATATGCCTCGGGATTTCGGTATGTTCGGGCACACTCTGAGTACTACTAGTAACCAAAATACATCCTTTACTGCAATTATATAGTTCAGATTGCCATCAGATCGGCTTCTTTAGTTGCCAGCATCTTATCAATTTCAGCAATGTATTTATCAGTAAGCTTCTGAATACCTTCTTCACCGCGACGAACTTCGTCTTCACTGATTTCTTTGTCTTTATGCAGACGTTTGAGGTCATTATTGGCATCACGTCGTATATTACGCACGACTACCCGACCATCTTCAGCTTCACCACGGACTACTTTAATCAGATCTTTGCGTCGCTCTTCGGTAAGCATTGGCATGGGTACGCGAATCAGATCACCCATTGCAGCCGGATTCAGGCCAAGATTTGAGTTACGAATAGCCTTTTCGATAACAGCAGCCATTTTACTTTCATAGGGTTTCACCCCGATGGTGCGGGCATCCAGCAAGGTTACACTGGCAACCTGACTAACAGATACCATGCTTCCGTAATATTCTACCTCAACCTGATCTAGTAAACCGGTATGAGCGCGCCCTGTACGAACTTTAGACAGATTATCGCGCAATACATCCAGTGATTTCTGCATTTTGGTTTCAGCAGTGCGTTGAATTTCGTTAATCATGAATATTCCTGTCTGGCCTGACAGCATTTATTTCAATTTTCTCAAATTTTTGCTGTCAGAAAATGGCAAACGCGCATACTAACGCAGTTATACGCGTCACCACAAGTTTAGTTAAGCAGTCTGATGTTTATACATGGACTAATGTACCTTCATCTTCACCCCAGATAACCCGTTTAAGTGCTCCCGGTTTGAAGATGCCGAATACCACAATATTCAGTTTCTGTTCACGACATAAAGCAAATGCTGTGGCATCCATTACTTTCAGATTCTGGCTAATCGCCTCATCAAAAGTAATTTGCTGATAACGTTTGGCTTCAGGATTGGTTTTAGGATCAGCAGTATAAACCCCATCAACATTGGTTGCCTTTAACATAATATCACAATTCATTTCTACTCCACGCAAACTTGCTGCGGTATCTGTAGTAAAAAACGGATTACCGGTTCCTGCTGCAAAAATCACCACCTTACCTTCTTCCAGATACTGGATGGCTTTTGGGCGTGCATAAGTTTCTGCTACCTGCTGCATACTTAGTGCTGACTGCACTCTGGCTTTAACCTGCTGACTTTCAAATGCTTCTTTCAGAGCCAGTGCATTCATCACCGTTGCCATCATGCCCATGTAATCGGCAGTAGCACGTTCCATGCCTTTGGCTGATTGCGCCATTCCGCGAAAGATGTTACCGCCGCCAATAACAATAGCCACTTCTACACCCATATCGACCACTTCTTTAACCTGTGCAGTGATTTGCATAATAGTATCGCGATTGATACCAAAAGCATCCGGCCCCATCAGGGACTCTCCGGATAATTTCAATAATACACGTTTGTATTTTGCTGGTTTGGTCATGATCATTCTTTCTGTCAGTTTGCTATTAGATGTTTAACAGCGATCGATAAATTTTAAAAAATGGGAACTTTTATTTCAGCTATCTCAACCTGAGTAAACAGATAACTCAAAAAAAAGCACCCTGATTCAGTAGCCTGAATCCAGAGTGCCCGTGGCATAAACAGCCTTATACTTTAGAAGCAGCGGCTACTTCAGCAGCATAATCCACTTCTTTTTTCTCAATACCTTCACCAACATGAAATGCAACAAAACGACTTACTTCAGCATTTTGTTCTTTCAGGAATTTTTCCACAGTCTGGTCAGGATTAATAACGAACTGCTGACCCAGCAGAGTTACTTCAGCCAGAAATTTCTGTACCCGGCCTTCAACCATTTTTTCAATGATATTTGCCGGTTTGCCGGAAGCTGCAGCCTGCTCTTCATAAATGTGGCGTTCTTTTGCCACAATTTCCGGGTTCACTTCAGCAGCAGAAACGCATTGTGGTTTGGATGCAGCAATGTGCATGGCTACCTGACGGATAGCCTGTGTATCGCCACCTTTGTGTTCTACCAGTACACCGATTTTGGTACCGTGCATATAAGTTACCAGACTATTATCAGTTTCAATCCGTTCAAACCGTCGTACAGTGATATTTTCACCCAGCTTAGCAATGACAGCTTTACGAGCTTCTTCAACAGTAACGCCATCATCTGTTTTGGCTTCTGCCAATGCTTCCAGTGTAGCAGGG
Organism: Snodgrassella alvi wkB2; assembly: GCF_000600005.1. Classification (NCBI taxonomy): domain Bacteria; kingdom Pseudomonadati; phylum Pseudomonadota; class Betaproteobacteria; order Neisseriales; family Neisseriaceae; genus Snodgrassella; species Snodgrassella alvi. The sequence continues at coordinate 50,594 of NZ_CP007446.1, read as the reverse complement.
TTGTGCACGGCAACAGCTTTAGCCACAGCCTGAGCAAATGCCATAAAGCTGGCATCTTTGGCAACGAAATCTGTTTCACAGTTAATTTCAGCAACTGCACCTACTTTGCCATCCACGTATTCAGCAACTACACCTTCTGCTGCAGTACGGCCAGCCAATTTACCAGCTTTTGCACCGGATTTAATGCGCAGAATTTCTTCGGCTTTTTCCATATTACCTTCGGCTTCTACCAAAGCTTTTTTGCATTCCATCATACCCAAACCGGTAGCAGCACGCAAATCACCTACCATTTTTGCAGTAATTGCAGCCATGTTTTACTCCTTAAACTTAATTATGCTCAGCCAGACAGATATCAGGCTGAAAAATTGTTTTAAAAAAAGGGGCACTAACGTCCCCTTCTTTTACAAAGATATGAGATAACTAATTATTCAGCAGCAGTTGCAGCCTGTTTCTCTTCTGCGGCCTGAGCAGCCTGAACCACTTCCTGTAAAGACTGAGCTTTACCTTCCAGAATGGCATCAGCAATACCACGGCAGTACAAACGAATTGCCTTAGCTGAGTCGTCATTACCCGGAATTACATATTTAACATCATCAGGGCTGTTATTGGTATCAACCACAGCGATAACTGGAATACCCAGTTTAGCTGCCTCTACCAAAGTACCTTTCTGATAACCGGTATCGATAACGAAAATCGCATCAGGCAGGCCTTTCATATCTTTAATACCGCCCAAAGAACGTTCCAGCTTAGCAACTTCACGCTGCATTTCCAATACTTCTTTTTTACCGTAACCGGCTTCAGTAGCATTTTCCAGCGCAACAGTTTTTTCTTCCAGACGTTTAATAGACTGTTTTACGGTTTTGTAGTTAGTCAGCATACCGCCCAACCAGCGATGATCAACGTAAGGAGCACCGGCGCGGGTAGCTTCTTCCTTAACGATATCACGTGCCTGACGTTTAGTACCTACGAACAGTACAGTTCCTTTATTGGCAGCCAGACGACGCACTACATCCTGAGCCTCTACAAACATCGGCAGGGTTTTTTCCAGATTGATGATATGGATTTTGTTACGCGCACCAAAAATGTACTCAGCCATTTTCGGATTCCAGTAACGTGTCTGATGACCAAAGTGTACGCCTGCTTCCAGCATCTGGCGCATAGTAATTTGTGACATAATAATCTATCCTTAAAAGGGTTAAAGCCTGACACTGCCACGCATAGAACTCTGTAACAGAGCACCCTTTCGCGTACAGTGCGAGCGTTGTTTATTTTTACCGAGGTAAAACACTCAGATGATACAGAAAAAAAGCAGTTACGGCAAGTATGCAGCTTTAGGGTATCCTGCCTGAGTATTAACAGGCCAAATTATGCAGATACATACAGATAAAAGACAACAGCGTGGTTTATTGCGCCGGCAGCGTCAGCAGTTAAAGGATGATATACGTCAGCATGCTACTACCCGAATTAACCGCCTACTCTATCCTCTGATCCGACGTGAAAAACGGATAGCCGTATACTGGGCAGTAGGCAGTGAATTATCACTGTGGTCATTTATTATTACTGCTCAGAAACGCGGAGCAACAGTTTATTTGCCTTATATTGCAGCCAGACAACGACAATTATGGTTTACTCCCTGCCCTATCCTCTCTCGTAAGCAAGCCACAGCCCGTTTTATGGCTCAGTACGGTTTAAAACAAAAGCGCGGTTTAATTCCTCAATTTCATGGTCAGCGCATTCGGGCTCGCTATTTACATACTCTGATTGTACCGTTGCTGGGAATCGATCAAAGAGGTAATCGTCTGGGACAGGGCGGGGGTTATTACGATGCCACACTTTCAGCATTACAATTCTGGCAACCGAAATTAATAGGGGCTGGTTTTGCCTGCCAGCGGTTACAAGAAATTCAAACTGAAAAGCATGATATCAAAATACCTTATTTTGTCTGTGAACAAGGTATTGTGCACTTTAAGCTGGGTATAAATAAATTATCTGCTTGAATATTTATACAGAAAATGGTTTTAGTATTTAAGACACTTTTAAAAGTATAAATAAGCGATAAATTTAATCTCAAAAATCTTAAATAGATTGTAAAAATAAAATATTATGCAAAAGTAATATTTTTAAATGAAGATATTGCGGGATACATTTATTTATTAGAGCTTGGCTTATGATTTACTGATGATATGCTAATTAAACCATCTAAAGATAGAAAATTTTTACTCGAAAGAATAGAAAATACGGTTTAGCTGGAATAAACGGTTATTTATCTGAATATAAACCAGTCTTATTAAATTTTATTTTTCAAGATAATTTATTCTATGATTTTTTATTTTAAAGATGATTTTATTATGCTTAAACCAGACAGGATAACTGTATTAATTATTAATAATATCAACACAATTCAAAGTAAGAATTAGAAACTGTAAACTATCAGTATCACCTTGGTTAATACAATACACTTTATCTGCTGATGCAAAATATACCATTTAGATTCAAGCGAAAGTTTTGACTATTATTTCGCAGAAATTTAAAAGAAAAAGATAAAAATTAAATGATTATTTTCTTTAAGCTTCAGCGTTATTAAACAATATTATTCAGCAAGTTTTCTCTTCGTTGTTATCATTTAGTAATCAGGAATTTAGCTGTCTCGTTATTTCTGAATAGATCCCATTTTAAACTAAATCAAATCAATTATAAGGTTAGCTAAGTCTTATATTCGAAGGTGCTACCGACAAATATATAATTCAGCACATAAGTACAATTTTCTTAGAAGGCAAAACAATAAAATACGGATATCAGTATATTTATTGTTTTGCCCGATAATCGGTAATAGTCTGGAACTAATAATTACAAGCGAGTAAATATCTGCTCTTCAGGCAGGCGTGATTTTGGCCGGGTAGCATTACTGTCATTAGCGGCACGATAGCCAAGACTGACTACCAGTACGCTTTTCAACCCCTGCTGTTGCAGACCAAGAATTTCATCCATTTTCTGATCATCAAAGCCTTCAATTGCTGTTGAATCGATACCAATAGCAGCTGCTGCAAATAATAACTGCCCCAATACAATATATAACTGTCTGCTTTCCCACTCAAGCTGGCTATGTGGTGTCGCGCTATTTTTATTAACATAAAAATGGCGACCTTTATCCATCATTTCCTTGATTTCACCTTCTTCGAAACGACCATCCTTTTCTTCCTGAGCCAGTACATTCTGTAAATGCTGCTCATCCAGGGGGGTTTTAGCACAGAATATTAAGGTATGTGATGAATCAGCTACCCGCGGATGATTCATTTCTACAATTGCCGGCATGATTTTGGCACGAGCATCGTCATTATCCACTACAAAAAAATGCCAAGGCTGTGAATTTACTGATGAAGGGCTGTTTCTGATAACTTCAAATAGTTGCGCCAATTGCTCTGCCGGAATTTTTTTTGTTTTATCATAATGTTTGGTCGTATAACGCTGTTTGGATATATCAGTAATATTCATTGTCTGGATTCCTGTTGTTTCTCAATAATTATTAAATAATTCAATTGATTATTTTAATTCAAAAATAATAATCATATTGATTAAATAGGTAAGGATACTCATAAAATATATATAACCACTATATATAATATACCGGCTATATAAATCAATTAGCTTACATTACTATATATTTGAATATGGTACTTCTGAAAAATTTTACCAATAGTATTTTATGTAAAAAATTGTTCAGTAAAATAATAATGTTCATGGTATACATTACTTTTAAACCAGTATATTTAGTGTATCTAACTTCTCAATAACATACTGAAATCATCACTATTCATTGTTGTTTAATTTTTTGCTGACACTGATAACAATATATTTTACCGCCAAATATATTTTTATGATTCCGGCAATAATCAACTACGCCTGATGAAATATTTTTATGACACATGGAGCAAAAATAATAAGTTGCTGAACTCAAATTTTCATTTTGTGGATGAGCTATATGAGCTGATTTAGTTATCAATTGATCAGATGACTTATTCAAACCAAAATAACTTGGCCAGTCATAACGTGCAGGTTGATGCAACTGCACCAGCTGACGGGCAAATTTTTGCATACTGGCAATTGGTGCCGTACGGATAAAACTTAAGATACCCGCGGGTTTGCTTAACTGCTGTACTTTTGTTTGCAATTGCTCATTTTTTATTACGCTGTCCAATCCAGAAACTGGATTTCGGGGGCGCCGGATACAGGCATCATTAGAGACGAGTATCAGGCTATATAATGACGGACGCAATTTTCTGCCAAAACGGCTGGGCAGCTGAATCTTATCTGAAAGTAATAAATTATTCAGCAGACTGATATGACGTCGGTTTTGTTCAAGAGGAGAAGACATTCCCTGTTCATTACCTTCATATATACGGGAAAACTCACCCTGCTCATTAATAATCAGGCTGCCAGTTATTCTTTTACTTTCACATACAAATATTTGCATATGACGATTAATCAGTAAATGGTCAATTTGTGCTACTTTTCCCTGATACTTTAATCTTAAATCATTAATAATTACCCATTCGGAATGATTGCCAAAATGAAACTGCAGCTGATAAGCAGATTCTGCTTCACCTTTGATTCCCGAACGGATTAACCGCAGATGATGTTCAATATGCTGACGCGTCTGCTGCGTTAGATCAGACCGTTGCAATAGCTGGTGGAGTATTTCTATGTCTTTTACTTTACTGTCAGCCTGCTTAAAAATCATTTTTAGAATTCAATTGCAATAATTAGTGATAGACGTCTGTCTGGGTCTGATATGGGGTTTTCTATGATTGTCCGGTAAATGATAAAACCACCGGAAACCAAAAGAGTCGTATTATATTTAATAATACGACTCACTAGCTATAATGATTATGCCAAATAAGCTATTATGTTTTTCTCATGATTTAGCTATCAAGTTTGATAAATTTCTGCATATCATTAGTCTGACAGGCTGTTAACTGCGAAAATAAAAAAACCGCTGTTATCAGCGGTTTTTAGAATCTGGTGCCCAGGGACGGACTCGAACCGTCACACCTTGCGGCGGGGGATTTTGAGTCCCCTGCGTCTACCAATTTCGCCACCTGGGCTAGCGAAGAAGACGCATTATAACGGATTTTCCATGGCTGTAAAGAATTTTTTTATGGTAAAAAATTTTTTTAACTGATTCTGAATAAAATATTGATTTTATTTTTGGATTTTTTTATATTTTACTTATTAATTTTAAAATTAAAAAATTTCTGAATTTTAAATATTTATTTAAAGTTCATTTTTGTATTATTATTAACTTTATGCTTAACATACAAAATTTTCTGGCTGTATTAACATCCGCGATTTTATTGGGTGCCTGCCAGCCTCAGTCGGCAGTTAACAATGCTCAGCCAGCAAGTGCTGATTCAGCCAAACCACTGCATCAGTATAATTTTGAAGGCAGTGATGTACGCGATGCCGGCTTGGGTGGTAAAGATTTTTCCTTGCTTGGTTCTGACGGTAAAACAGTACATCTGCGTGATTTTCAGGGTAAAATAGTAGTATTAGTGTTCGGTTATACCCATTGTCCGGATGTTTGCCCGACTAATCTGCTTGCTTATGCAGATGCAATAAATCAGCTAGGTGAGCAGGGAAAACAGGTACGGGTATTGTTTATTACGGTTGATCCGCTGCGTGATACACCACAGGTTATGGAGGCTTATGCTCCGGCATTTAATCCTGACTTTATTGGTTTAACTGTAGATAAACAACATCAGCAAGAGCTTAATAACGTTATTAATCAGTATAAAATTGCTGTACATAAAGTAGCAGGCAGTAGTTCCAGTGAATATTTAATGGATCACAGCACAGGAACATATTTAATTGATAAACAAGGCCGTACCGTAGTTTATGAACCACACAGCCAGACAGCGGCACAATTGGCTCATGACATAAAACAATTACTGGATTAAAATTATTTAATTATTATTTTTATAATTTCTGCAAACTTATTTTTCTGCAAAAATAATTTATCGCTTAATAAGTTTGCTTTTATGTATATTATTCAACACTGACAAAAAAATGACTGTACAATTAACCATAGCGTTATCTAAAGGTCGAATTTATGAAGAAACCTTGCCATTACTCGCTGCGGCAGGAATTAATGCTATTGAAGACCCGGAAGAGTCACGTAAACTGATTATTAATACTAACCATGACAATATCCGTTTAATCATTGTTCGGGCAACAGATGTGCCTACATATGTGCAATACGGAGCAGCTGATTTTGGAATCGCTGGAAAAGATGTTTTAATTGAACATGATGGTGACGGGTTATATCAACCTTTGGATTTGAATATTGCCCGTTGCAGAATGATGGTAGCCGTACGCAAAGGGTTTGACTACGCGGCAGCTTCACAACCCGGCTGCCGCTTACGCGTAGCCAGTAAATACCCTAATATTGCTGCTGAACATTTTGCCGGCAAAGGCGTACACATTGATTTAATTAAATTATATGGTTCAATGGAGCTGGCACCTCTGGTAGGGTTGGCTGATGCAATTGTTGATTTGGTTTCGACGGGTAATACGTTAAAGGCAAATAACCTAGAGGCTGTAGAGCATGTTGTAGATATTTCCAGCCGGCTGGTCGTAAATAAGGCGGCCTTAAAGCTGAAATATGCAGCTATACAACCAATTATTAATGTATTTACTAGTGCACGAAATCACGAAATTTAAATTTTTATTAACAGGAATTCTATAAATGACTACGGAAAATTCGGCCAAACTGGCAGTACTTATTGATGCTGATAATGCTTCAGCCAGTATTGTTGAATCTTTACTGGAAGAGATTGCCAAATACGGTATTGCCAGCGTTAAACGCATTTATGGCGACTGGAGCAGCGGCCTATCCAAATGGAAAGATGCACTGTTACCACACGCTATTACCCCTGTACAGCAATTTGCCTATACTAAGGGAAAAAATGCCACTGATATGGCTATGGTAATTGATGCCATGGATTTATTATACAGTAATACTTTTGACGGCTTCTGTATTGTATCCAGTGACAGTGATTTTACCCGTCTGGCTTCCCGTATTCGTGAAAATGGTCTGACTGTTTATGGTTTCGGGCAGAAAAAAACGCCTGAATCTTTCCGTAAAGCATGTGATAAATTTATTTATACTGAGAATTTACTTAGCCATACCACAGTAGATATGGGTGAAGATAAAGTCCAGACACCGATTTTCCGCAATAAACGCAAAACTCCGGCTGAGCTGAAACAGGATACTGCACTGATGAATCTGTTCCGCAATGCAGTAAAGGAGCATGCAGATGATGATGGCTGGACATCACTGGGCGTTATCGGTCAGTATATCAACAAGGTTAATTCCGATTTCGATGCACGTAATTATGGTTATACCAAACTTTCTTATCTGATCAGTGCCATCGATATTTTTGAAACTCAGATGCACGGCAATCATTTATGGCTGCGTCTGAAAAAACGCAATAGTAGCCTTGCGCCTAAAACAGAAAGCAAACCTTACACATCGGTTAGTGAGCCGACAGCTTTCCAGCAGAATAATGATGCGCCACTGGTTATTACCATTCCGGCAGTCAGCACAGCCATGCCGGCAGAAAAAGTAAGTGTAACCATTGAGCCGGAAGAAAAAAGCAAAGCTAAAGAACCGGTGCTGGTACAGATTGAAACCAGAGCTCCGGAATTCACCAGTTATGAAAAGGGCCGGGATGATCAGACTAAACGCGGCCGTGGCCGTCCCCGCAAGACGGTATTCGAAACGACGGTAACTCCTGCGGAAAGTAGTCGTGGTCGTGGTCGTCCGGCAAAATCCGGTTTCAATAACCGCTCATCCAAATCTGGTCGTTCTTCCGGTGAAACATCCAGCCAGCACCACTGGAACCGTCTGGTGCCGATGGTACAAAAGGCCATTGAAAGAACCTGTGATATTGAAGGCTGGGCGACAGTAAGCTCAGTTGCTCGCGAGCTGGTAACCAGCGATGGCGGCTTTAATGCTAAAGACTATGGTTTTGACAATGCCAATAATGCTATCTCGGCAATTAGCAGTGAGTGGGTAGACAGCCGTAAGGCCGGCCGTGGCTTACGGGTACGGGTAGTAAAACCTTATGATATTGAAGTAGATGGTAATACTATTCCGGCTCATGAACTGGCCGCTAAATCAAAAACACCGGTTATCGATGAAGATGATGATAATTTCGGCAATAATTTTTAATTAATGATATCAGGATCGGGCAGCTCAGGCTGCCCGTTATACATAGGCATGAAATATATTTCTACGCTGGATGCTGATTTTCAAGCCCAGCTAACTGCATTACAGGCATTCGAAACTGCACAGGATCCGCAAGTGGATGCAGCTGTGGCCGCTATTTGTACAGATGTGCAACAACGCGGTGATGCAGCTGTAATTAAATATACTAATCGTTTTGATCACACACAGGCTCAGTCTATGGCTGATCTGACATTAAGTCAGACAGATCTGGCCGCAGCATTTGCCCGTCTGCCGGCAGATGTGCAGACAGCTTTACAAACTGCTGCTAAACGGATTGAAAGCTATCACCAACACCAGAAACAGCAATCATGGCAATATGAAGATGAAAATGGTACTTTACTGGGGCAGCAAATTACTGCTCTGGACAGAGTAGGCATTTATGTACCTGGCGGTAAAGCGGCTTATCCAAGCTCAGTGATGATGAATGCCATGCCGGCACATGTAGCCGGTGTCGCTGAAATTGTGATGGTTGTACCGATGCCATATGGAGAGAGAAATGATATTGTTCTGGCGGCAGCTTATGTAGCCGGAGTCACTCAAGTCTTTACTATAGGTGGCGCTCAGGCCATAGCAGCTTTAGCTTATGGAACACAAAGTATTGCTCAGGTTGATAAAATTACCGGACCCGGCAATGCTTATGTTGCTGCAGCCAAAAGGCGGGTATTTGGTGTTGTTGGTATTGATATGGTTGCCGGCCCCAGTGAGATTCTGGTGATTGCTGATGGTACTACTCCGGCCAAATGGGTGGCTATGGATCTATTCAGTCAGGCAGAGCATGATGAAATTGCACAGGCTATACTGATTACAACCAATGCAGATTATGCTCAGGAAGTAGAAGCTCAGATGGAGGAGTTACTGGCACAGATGCCACGCAAGGATATCATTGAAGCTTCACTGACTAATCGCGGAGCCATTATTCAGGCTCAGAATCTGGATGAAGCATGTGATATTGCCAATTATCTGGCACCTGAGCATCTGGAGCTTTCTGTAGCTGACCCGCAAAAATGGGCACCGAAAATCCGGCATGCCGGTGCTATTTTTATGGGGCAATATACCAGTGAGAGTCTGGGAGATTATTGTGCCGGCCCTAATCACGTATTACCAACCAGCCGTACTGCTCGGTTTGCTTCCCCGCTGGGTGTATACGATTTTCAAAAGCGCAGCAGTCTGATTCAGGTTTCTGCTGAGGGTGCCCGACAGTTAGGACAAATTGCCAGCATTCTGGCACATGGTGAAGGCCTGACTGCACACGCAAGGTCTGCTGAACTGCGTATGGAATAAAGATTTTATTCACACGTGCCAATGCTTCAATAGCATTGGCATTTTTATTTATGCTGTGTGACTAACTACTTCATGCAGATTTTAATCTATTTCTGGAATCTGTGTTTAATCTGAACCCAGACAATTGAAAATACAAACTCTAATAATACGATAATAATTTAAATCAAATATCATAAAATTAAACAATTTGCTAATAAAAAACCTAAAAATATTTTGTATTTTTATATGCTGAATGTTTTCAGACTAAAATACTAAACGTCAATTTAAACAATTATTTGTAAGCGTCATTTTTCTCTATTGACACACTCTGGTAAGCTGGGCTTATACTGAATTTTGAATACATTACTATTCTAATTTTATAGTAAGGAGTTAATAATGCAGATTAAAAGACTGGATCATCTGGTATTAACTGTTAAAGATATTCAGGCCTCCTGCGATTTTTATGCTGATGTACTTGGCATGCAAGTAAGTACATTTGCAGATAATCGTACTGCTTTGCATTTTGGTCAGATGAAGATTAATTTACATCAGCAAGGACATGAGTTTGAACCTAAAGCGAAACACCCTACTCCCGGTTCTGCTGATTTGTGCTTTATTGTAGAACAGACTCTGGATGAAGTAATGGCTGTTTTACATCAGCATAATATTCCATTAGAACTAGAGCCAACTTCTCGTACCGGAGCTTGTGGAAAAATTACTTCGATTTATATTCGTGATCCGGATAATAATCTGATTGAATTATCGAATTATCCAAATCAATAAATTTACCCGGATAATTTAATGCGAATAAAAAATATACAAACCAAATAATGAAATACTTATTGAGTGTTAGGATAAAATAAATGACAATAAGATATAAAATAAATTAGTTATTTTAATTTATTTTGCCAGTAAGTTGTTAATTTTGAATAGAGTTTATTAAATTGCAATTAATTGCTAAATGAAATGCAATAGAAATAAACTAATGTCTATAGTATGAAGGTTTGATTAAATTTAAATTCCTCTTCTTTGAATATCATTAATCAAATGTTTGCTAAGGAATTATTTTTACAACGACAGAGTTGTCCGAATAATATTTATCAGTACATTTTAAGACATAACTAATAATGTGACTGACAGCTTGAGCTTAACTTGTTTAAGTTACATTTTTAATAATAGTAATAGCTAACAAATTATTTTTATTATTTTAAATCAAATATATTTTTGAATTTTATTATAGTATTGACTAATTATAATTCTATTCGTTAAAAGTTATTTGCATTAATCTGACTGAGCGGGCTAAGCTGTCTGTGATTATATTTTTTGAGCTATGCCATAATATATCTTGCATTTTTACAATAATATTTAAAAGTCAGTTTATTGAATTACTTTAAGATAAGGGGAAAGAATTTCGCTGCTTTCCCCTGTTAATCATTATATTCAGATTCGTTCTGCCAGCTCCTGAGCCTTGCCTACATATAATGCAGGAGTAAGCGCCAGTAACTGTGCTTTTGCCGTGTCTGGAATAGCCAGCTGATTTATAAATGTCTGCAAACTTTCAGGGGTAATTCCATGCTTACCACGGGTAAGTTCTTTAAGCTGTTCATACGGATTAGCAACTCCGTAGCGACGCATTACTGTCTGAATCGGCTCAGCCAGCAGCTCCCATGTTGTATCCAGATCTGCGGCAAATGCAGCAGAATTGATTTCCAGCTTATTCAGACCACGCAAATGCGCTGTCAGTCCCAATATAGTGTAACCGAAGCCCGTTCCCATATTACGCAATACAGTACTATCAGTTAAATCGCGCTGCCAGCGGGATACCGGCAGTTTTTCAGCAAGGAATCCCAGCACAGCATTGGCCATACCCAGATTACCTTCTGAATTTTCAAAATCAATCGGATTGACTTTGTGTGGCATGGTAGAAGAACCAACTTCTCCGGCTTTAACTTTCTGCCGGAAATAGCCAATAGAGATATAGCCCCAGATATCACGGTTAAAATCAATCAGAATAGTGTTTATACGACTAATCGTCTGGAAAAATTCCGCCATATAATCATGTGGTTCAATCTGAATAGTATAGGGGTTAAAGGTCAGCCCCAGATTATATTCGACAAAACGGCGGCAATGTCCTTCCCAGTCTATATCAGGATAGGCAACCAGATGAGCGTTGTAATTACCTACAGCACCATTGATTTTACCCAGAAACTGCTGTTGCCGAACTAATTCCATTTGTCTTTGCAGACGAGCCACGACATTGGCGATTTCTTTACCCAGTGTACTGGGAGTAGCCGGCTGCCCATGGGTGCGGCACATCATAGGCAAAGCAGCATGAGTATGCGCCAGATTGCGCAATACAGTTATCAGTTCATTAAGCTTAGGCAGCAGTACTTCATCACGTGCCTGTTTCAGCATCAGAGCATGTGAAAGATTATTGATATCCTCACTGGTACAGGAAAAATGAATGAATTCACTGACTTCCATAACTTCAGGCACATTGGCAAAACGCTGTTTCAGCCAGTATTCAATAGCTTTCACATCATGATTGGTTGTGGCTTCTATAGCTTTAACTGCTTCGGCATCTGCTATTGAAAATTCAGCAATAACACGATCAATTTCTGCAATGGTGGCCGGACTGAATGGCGGAACTTCACTGATTCCTGCTTCGGCTGCCAATGCTTTCAGCCAGCCAAGCTCAACCTGTACGCGAGCATGCATCAGACCATATTCAGAAAAAATCGGGCGCAAATCAGCCACAGACGATGCATAGCGCCCATCCAGCGGAGACAGCGCATATAACGGATTTATCATGTTTCTTCTACTTCCAGAGTTATCAAAAGACAATTTTCAGTTAATCCGATGCGACAGCATTAACCGGTTAAATCAGTAAAAAGCTGTAATGCCTGCTTTCCCGGTTTCGGATGATTCAGTATCTGACGCAAATCGAGTAAGCGATGCACAATAGTCTGAGTAACGGTATTGGCCTGCTGCATCGCATGCTCATCACAATCAGGACGAGCTTGCCCTGACAGCATCGAATCAAATAGTTTACGTACATACATACTGTCATGACCATAAAAATTGACACCGATGTCGGTCATGCCGGCTTTATCAAAAAGAGTAGCAACCATGCAGCTTTCTATTGTAGCCAGACCAAGAGCACCATCTTCCCCGCCCAGCTGCCGAAACAGTGAGTCAGCCGGAAAACCACCACAGGCGAGAAAATAGGCACGGTTAAAAACGGTATTGGTGGCGGTAATCATTTCAAACGTACGCCAGATCAGATCAAACTGTTCATGCTCGCGGTATTCTTCCGGAATATTGTATCCGGTTACCGGCAGGCGCAATAAACCACTCTGCGGGCGAAAGTGAAATACAGCACATGCTGCCTGTAAGGCATGAGGCTGATAGGCATCATCGGCATCCAGAAAAGCAATATGGCTGCTGGCAGACAATAATGCCCCCCAGTTACGCGCCAGCGCAGGTCCGCGATTAGATACCAGATATTCTGCACGAATTTTTTGCGGATAACGCTGCTGCCACTGCTGAATCAGGATGGCGGTATTATCGGTAGAGGCATCATCAATCAGCCACAGACAACCCAGCTCCGGCTGTGCCAGTACACTCTCTACAGCCCGCGCCAGTGTGTTTTCTGCGTTGTAGCAGGGAATAATGACATCAATACAACTCATGCTACATACCTTAAAAAATAAGGCTGCCTAAATGCATCAGACAGCCTCGTGACTGTTTCTTAAACACCCTGTTTCAGACTGGCTTCAATAAAGCCATCAAGGTCGCCATCCATAACTGCCTTGATATTGCCGACTTCATAGCCGGTACGTAAATCCTTGATTCGCGAAGAGTCGAATACATAAGAACGAATCTGATGCCCCCAGCCCACATCATCTTTACTGGCTTCCAGATTCTGCTTTTCTTCATTACGCCGGCGCATTTCCAGCTCGAACAATTTTGCCTTAAGCATATTCATTGCTTCTTCGCGGTTACGGTGCTGAGAACGGTCATTCTGGCACTGCACCACAATACCGGTTGGTTCATGGGTAATACGTACAGCTGAATCAGTTTTATTAATGTGCTGACCACCAGCTCCAGAAGCACGATAGGTATCAATACGCAAATCAGCCGGATTAATTTCAATTTCAAAGCTGTCATCAACTTCAGGATAGACAAATACCGATGCAAATGAAGTATGCCGTTTGTTATTTGAATCAAAAGGTGAATACCGTACCAGACGGTGAATACCGGTTTCAGTACGCAGCAATCCGTAGGCGTACTCTCCGTCCAGTTTGATAGTAGCACGATTCACACCGGCAATTTCGCCTTCATCTTCTTCAAGTATTTCTACTTTGAAGCCTTTGCGTTCGCCATAACGCACGTACATGCGCAACAGCATCCCAGCCCAGTCTTCCGCCTCTGTACCGCCGGCACCGGCAACAATATCTATGAAGCAGTTATTGACATCGGCAGGCTGATTAAACATACGTTTGAATTCCAGCTGTGCCAGTTCATCCTGTAAGGCGGTAATATCTGCCTGAACCGCTTCAAAACCGTCTGTATCATTTTCCTCCACAGCCATCTGCAGCAGCATCCGGTTATCTTCAATACCGCTGTGCAGATGATCCAGTGTGAGTACGATGCCCTCCAGCACTTTGCGTTCTTTACCGACTTCCTGAGCTTTTTTCGGATCGTTCCACAACTCAGGATCTTCTGACAGACCAATTACTTCTTCGAGGCGGTCTTTTTTGCCAGCGTAGTCAAAGATACCTCCGTAAATCGTGACTACGGGATGCCATATCATCCAGAATATTATTTAATTGATTAATCTGCTCCGCTTCCATGATGTTCTCTTAGCCATGTATTTGAAAATAGGCGCGTATTATAACAGAAGCCGGTGTGTCAATCAGGCCGCTTTTAAGCGGCCTGATGATAAAGAATAAATTGTAATCAGATGTTGATTGATAATTCTTTTTACCCGTTTACGGTACGTGGTGCCAAAGCAGTCAGTTTGTATAATAAATAGCGCAGTACGATGCCATAAGTAGGCAGGAAAAACAGTGCGGCAACGCTGATTTTGAACGCATAATCGGTCAGGGAAATCTGTAACCAGTTCTCGGCCATAAATGCATCCGGCGAATGGTAAAATGCAACAGCAAAAAACAGCAATGTATCTACAGCACTGCCTAAAACAGCAGAAGCACTGGGAGCAGGCCACCAGCGCCGGCACTGCCGCAGCCGGTTAAATACCAGAATATCCATCAGCTGACCGACCACATAGGCTGTAAAACTGGCCAGGGCAATGCGGGCAACAAATAAATCAAAATGGCTTAATGCCGCCCAGCCCATCCAGTGTCCGTCCTGAAACAGGACAGAAATGGCATAAGAAAACAGTAATGATGGCAGCATTACCCAGAAAATGATTCGGCGCGCCAGACCTGAACCAAAAATTCTTACCGTTAAATCAGTGGTAAGAAAAATAAACGGAAAGGTAAAAGCACCCCAGGTATTGTGTAATCCAAATAAAGTAAAAGGGAACTGTACCAGATAATTACTGGCTACGATTACCAGCATGTGCCAGAACGTCAGCCAGCGCAATGCCTTATAGCGTTGCGCATCAGAAAATTCATACATATTTATTCCTATCAGTCGTATCGGTAACTGCGCCAGGCAGTAAAACTGCCCAGATGATGTAAACCGGCAGCCTGAGATACTTGTGTCATTTTAAGAAGACTTATTTCACCTGAAACTGAAGTAATCGCTGTGCAGCCATATCGCTATAACGTGTATCAGGCTCACCATAATTGGCATACGGATGGATGGCGATACCGCCACGCGGTGTAAATTCACCATATACCTCAATGTATTTGGGCTGCATCAGGGCAATCAGGTCTTTCATGATGATATTGACACAATCTTCATGAAAATCACCATGATTGCGGAAACTGAACAGATACAGTTTTAACGATTTACTTTCTACCATACGCAAACGCGGTAAATAATTGATATAAATGGTAGCAAAGTCCGGCTGGCCGGTTTTCGGGCACAGACTGGTGAATTCAGGACAGATAAATTTAACGAAATAATCGTTATCAGGGTGTTGATTGTCGAAGGCTTCCAGCAGCTCCGGGGCATAATCACTACGGTATTCCGTATGCTGATTACCCAGCAGGCTCACCGTGCCCAGATTATTTTGCGCACGCATATATTTGATTTCCTAGTTTTTTTATGTGGGAGGTTTACGAACCACAGGGTGGGCGATTGTACCTGAAATTTGTCTGAAATCAAAACTATATCAGTACAATCCGCTCTATTCCGTAAAGACAATATAATGGTTATTATTAGTATATTATTCTGATAATTTATAAAAAATCATCATAAAAAATAATTAAATGTTATTTAAATCCGAATTTAAGCAATAATATATCTTTGCCAAAGTTTTGTCCTTGCTTTTTAAGCATATTCATTATAGCCTGATGGATAAATCACGAAAAATTTAAAATAATAGAGTCAGACAGGAATTACTATGAATCAGGTAGCATCCCGCCCAATTGATGATGTCAGAATTAAAGAAATTAAGGAACTGTTGCCACCCATTGCTCATTTATACGAATTGCCCATTACAGAGCAGGCCTCTGAGGTAGTACACAATACACGCCATGCTATTGCTGATCTGGTACATGGCAAGGATAAACGTCTACTGGTGATTATCGGTCCGTGTTCTATCCATGATCCGGCAGCTGCTATTGAATACGCTCAGCGTCTGAATGTATTACGTGAAAAATATGCACAAGAATTACTGATTGTTATGCGGGTTTACTTTGAAAAACCGCGTACTACGGTAGGCTGGAAAGGATTTATTAACGATCCGCATATTGATGGTTCCTATGATATTAACTATGGTTTGCGTCTGGCACGTAAACTGCTGCTGGAATTAAACAATATGGGGATGCCGGCAGCTACTGAATTTCTGGACATGATTACTCCGCAGTATTTTGCCGACCTGATTTCATGGGGAGCAATTGGTGCCCGTACAACCGAAAGTCAGGTACACCGTGAGCTGGCCTCAGGTTTAAGCTGTCCGGTAGGTTTCAAAAATGGTACTGACGGCAATCTGAAAATTGCTATTGATGCCATTGGTGCTTCCAGCCATCCGCATCATTTTCTTTCAGTGACCAAGGCCGGCCATTCAGCCATTGTACGCACCAGCGGCAATCCTGACTGCCACATCATTCTGCGTGGCGGTAAAGAGCCTAATTACAGCCATGAATATGTACAGGCGGCGGTAAATGAACTGAACAAAAATCAGGTTACTCCTAATCTGATGATCGATTGCAGCCATGCCAACAGCCGCAAGGATTACCGCCGGCAAATGGAGGTAGCACAGGATATTGCCGCACAGATTCAGGCAGGTGAACAGCACATTATGGGTGTAATGGTAGAAAGTAATCTGATGGCCGGACGACAGGATAACCCGGAAAATTACGGTCAGAGTATTACCGATGCCTGTATTGGCTGGGAAGAAACAGAAACTATGCTTGCCTTACTGGCACAGGCAGCGCAGGCACGTCAGCAAAAGTAAACAGTATCGACACTAATGAGTGGTTCCTTAAAATTATCCCCGCTATTTGCGGGGATAATTTTTTACCGTACTGATTTAAAGCTAAGCAAATGCTGACGCGTAGCCAGCCATGCGCCCAGCATACCCAATCCGCAGACTACCAGCATAATAGCCAGTATTTCCCATAGATTGAAAAAACGCCAGACAACATGCACGCCATACGGCTGCAAAATCGCACTAAGTAAAGGCTGGGTCTGATAGTTAAGCCAGTAACACAAACCAATGCTGATTGCCGCAGCCAGCAGGCTCTGCCAGATAGCCAGATACAGAAACGGCCGGCGGATAAATGATGCCGGAGCGCCCAGCAGTTTGGTAATTTCGATTTCTTCCCGATGGCTGAGAATTTGTAACCGGATAGTATTGTAAGCAACCAGAGCAAAAGCCAGACCCAGTGTAATGGCCAGAAACCACAACAACTGATGAATAAACTGATTAATCTGATACAGCGTCTGCATCCACTCAGCATCCATTTTTACGCTTTCAACCATAGGTAATTGCTCAAGCTGAGTCTGTAAGGCAGTCAGTTCTTCCGGCGAACCTGCCTGCGGTGTAACCGTGAATGCATCCGGCAGAGGGTTACTGTCAAGCATTGAAACCAAATCCTGATTACCCATGCTGCGCTGCAACTCTTCCAGCCCTTGCTGTTTACTCACAAATACTACTTTTTCAAGTTGTTTATTGGCCTTTAAGGCTTTTTCAACGGTATGATTATCATTGGCTGTGGCATTAATCTGCATATAAAGTGTCATAGTGGGCACTTCATTCATCTGCCCCAGTACCTGCTGACCGCTCTGTACACCCAGATACAGAGCCAGCGGTAAAGTCATGGCAATGGCCAGCATAAGTAAAATCAGCAGGGTTGCTACCGGCTGACGCAGTAATTGACGTAATGCCTTGCATGCTGCTTCTTTATGCAGAGAAATAAACTGGATCATGCGTATAACCTGCCTTCCTGTAAGCGGATAATACGGTGTCCATAGTCTGCCATTAATGTTTCATCATGTGCTGCCACCATAATCGTAGTACCGGCCTCATGAAATGTTTTAAACAATTCCATAATATCCAGTGCATAGGCTCTGTCCAGATTGGCAGACGGTTCATCTGCAATCAGCAGGCTGGGCTGATGTACCACAGCACGCGCAATACACAACCGCTGCTGCTCGCCGCCGGACAAAGTAATCGGATCAGCCAGTTCACGTCCGCTCAGACCAACTTTTTCAATCGCTATCCGCGCCCGCCGCTCAGCCTGTTTACGCTCATAACCGGTGATACGCAGAGGTAACATCACATTTTGCAACACATTGCGGTCAAATAATAATTTATGATCCTGAAAAACGATACCGATATGCTGACGCAAATAACCGAGCTGGTTATCATTTAATCGCCCCAAATCCTGATTATTCAGCCATACCTTGCCCTTAGTAGGTTTAACGATACCGCTGATCAGTTTAAGAATCGTTGACTTACCCGCACCGGAATGGCCTGCAATAAAAATCATTTCACCTTTGCTGATAGAAAAACTCAGGTTTTTCAGGGCAGTAAAACCGCCGGGATACGTTTTTGAAACCTGCTCAAAACGAATCATCTCTACATGTCCGTTTGTTATATGAATATTGATCAATTATACCGCAGCATACTGCCAAAGAAAGCCTGCACCTGTTCAGTATCTCCAGTTCGCGGTATGCTACCCTTTTCTAACTATATCTGTATGCAACCAAGGAAACTGCAATGCAACCGATTACCATGTATACCACCGGGGTATGCCCTTATTGCCAGATGGCCAAAGCATTACTCAAACAAAAAGGTGTAACCGATATCAATGAGATCCGGATTGATACGGATGCGCAAATCCGAGAGCAGATGATGCAGCGTACCGGCCGCCGGACTGTTCCGCAGATTTATATCGGTGAGGTACATGTCGGCGGCTTTGATGATTTGAATGCTTTGAATCAAGCAGGTAAACTAGACGCTCTGCTCGCAGGTTAAGCACGTACTATCTTTTTTCACTTTTCATCCGGTACAACCAGATGAAATCCGCAATATTAATTTTATTCCCTTGTTGAAAGAAAAGCATGAGCAAAAAAGAAAAAACACCAGAACAAACCTCACAACAACCGGTATTCAGTATTGAAAAAATTTATCTGAAAGATTTATCACTGGAAGTACCGCATGCGCCACAGATCTTTTTGGAAAGCGGAGAACCTCAAATTGAAATGCGTGTTACTTCTGCTTCTGAAAAACTGGAAGATGAATTTTATAATGTAACAGTAACTGTTACTGTTACTGCAAAAATGACTGAAGAACGTGTATTGTTTCTGAATGAAGTGGCACAAAGCGGTATCTTCCGCATTGCCAACATCCCGGATGAGGATGTAGAACTGCTGCTGGCTGTAGCTGCTCCGAATATTCTATTCCCTTATGCACGTGAAACTGTATCTAATACCATTACACGTTCCGGCTTCCCACCGGTAATGCTGGCTCCGATCAATTTCGAAGCTATGTATCAGGCTGAACAGGCTAACGCCGGCAATGCCTGATATAGAATTATAGACAAAAAGCTGCTTTATCCCGATGCAATATATACTTGCGGATAAAGCAGCTTTTTTATATCTGTTACGATGCAGCTACAGCATCACCGGTAACGACTTTGAAATACTCCGGCAGCCAGTATACCTACTACACATAAAGGCAGAATATAATACATTGCGCCAATCGGACTAAAACGGCTTAACCACTGCACCAGAGGCAAGGTTAAACCGCCGACAATAGCGTAAGCCACATTGTAGGAAAAAGAAATCCCTGTAAACCGTATAGCCGGCGGAAACATTCGTATCATGGCAGCTGAAACAATACCGGCCACACCAGCAGCCAACCCCAGCAACAGGTACAGAATAAAAATCAGGCTATCACTGTATTTGCCCAGTGCCGGATAAAATAACGCTGTCATTACACCTGTAAACACAATTCCGCCAATCAGTACCCGTCCGGTACCCAGCCGATCAGCCAGCAAACCATAAATCACACAGCCCAGCATTTGCATCACAATAGCCATACTCTGCATTTCAAATGCTTGCGTACTGGAAAATCCGAAACTACCGGTTAATAACTGCGGCATAGCCAGCAAAATCACCACAATACAGCCAGTCAGAAACCAGGTAAGCAGCATGCCGATAGATACAGCAGTTTTATGTTTAGAAACCAGAACTTTAACTGGCATTTCCGTTACCAGCTCCTTGCGTTGCTGCATTGCTTTGAAAACCGGCGTTTCATGCAAATAGCTGCGTAAATACAGAGTCAGCAGCCCAAACAGCCCGCCAATAATAAAAGGTATGCGCCATGCTCCGTTCAAAATAGCTTCACTACTGAAAAGTTTTGCCATACCCAGCGCAATCAGAGAGCCCAGTAATATTCCCAGCGACAACCCGCCTGTGAGAAAACCATTTGCCATACCAATACGTTTTTCAGGTACATGTTCAGACACAAAAGTCCAGGCTGCCGGAATTTCTCCGCCAATAGCCACACCCTGTATCATGCGTAATACTAATAGCAGTATAGGAGCTGCATAGCCGATAGTAGCAAAAGTAGGCATCAGACCCAGACACAACGTAGGTAAAGCCATCATCATAATAGACAAAGCAAACAAACGTTTGCGCCCGAACAAATCACCAAAATGCGCCATTACAATACCGCCCAGAGGACGAAACAGATAACCGGCAGCAAAAATTCCGTAAGTATTCAGCAGCGCCCAGAATGGATTTAAACCTGCCGGAAAAAACAGTTCAGACAGCACTTTGGCATAAAAAACATAAATGACAAAATCATAAAATTCCAGCGCCCCGCCAAAGGATGACAGCATCAGCGTACGCACATCTTCCCGTGTTAACAGCTTTTGTTCAGCTGCAACATCTGCATTCCGGCTCTTCATGTAACTTTCTCAATTAAACAGATAAAAAAATTAAAAGCGGTTTATAACAGCCTAAGCCAACTTTTTCAAATTCACAGCCCCCACTGCTTACATTCCATCTGATTATCAGACTGCTATCTTGCTTTTGGTTATAAAGAAACAAAAAAACAGTATTTCCGTACCCGCATCAGCATTGCTACATTAAAACATCGTCTAAAACCTATTTTCCGGCATGAATATATTCTGGCGCTACGGTCTGCTGGCAGCAATAATTGCAGGTCTGACATCTTGCGATAACAACTCCGGCAGCAGAGCAACTCTGCTGAATGCTTCCTACGATGCTACACGTGAATTGTATCAGCACTACAATACTGATTTTGAAAACTACTGGTATCAGCAAACCGGTCAGAAAGTGCATATCCGCCAGTCCAACGGAGGTTCCGGTAAACAGGCTATTGCTGTACAGAATGGTCTTAAAGCCGATGTGGTCACACTTGCACTGGCCGGAGACATCAATGCTCTGAACCGTGGCAAAAAAACATTACTGCAACCGGACTGGCAGCAGCGTTTACCCCATAACAGCACCCCCTATACCTCTACCATTGTTTTTCTGGTGCGTAAGGGCAATCCCAAACACATCCGCGACTGGGGAGATCTGATTCATAACAATGTTCAGATTATCACACCTAATCCTAAAACATCCGGTGGTGCACGCTGGAATTTTCTCGCTGCATGGGCTTGGGCGAAGCATCAGCCAAACGGTAGTGATGCCAGTGCTCAGGCATATCTGCAGGCTTTACTCCGGCATGTACCCATGATGGACACCGGAGCACGTGCCGCTACCATCACCTTTACCCACCGCCAGCTCGGCGATGTATTACTGGCATGGGAAAATGAAGCCAGACTGGCACTCAAGCAGTCTCCTGACGAATTTGAAATCGTCACACCGTCACTTTCAATTTTATGTGAACCGCCAGTAGCCGTTGTTGACAGTAATGTTCTTACCCCGGATAAACGCCGGCTGGCCACTGCCTATCTGCAATATTTGTATAGCGACAGTGCCCAGCGTCTGATAGCACAAAGTTATTTCAGACCGGTGAATCCAAAAATCATGGCAGAATACCGGCACCAGTTTCCCAGCCTGCAACTGGTGACCATTGATAAAGAATTTGGTGGCTGGAAAGAAGCTCAACAACGCTTTTTCAGCGATGGCGGTATATTTGATCAGATTTATGCCAATCAGCAGCCGTAATCTGACACCATAGATATAAAATAGTCCGGACCTGTTATCAAGTATCCGGACTATTTACTTAAATCACAGAAATTTCTCTTTTCTGATTAGTCGTTTACACTGAAACTTTATCTGCATCCCAGAAATCTACTGCGGCATCTACTACCGGTTTAACAATACCGGTACGAATAGCAAAATCACCAAAATCCTCAGCATTATTACGCTCCTGTGCCCAGCGCGCAATCCAATCCTGCAAGATAGCCAGCACTTCATCAACTGTAATATTCTCGCGGAACAAACGCGGAATACGCGTGCCAGCCCGGTTACCGCCAACGTACAGATTATAACGGCCGACTGCTTTGCCTATCAGCCCGATTTCGGCCAGTAACGCACGGCCGCAGTTATTCGGACAACCGGTTACCCGCAGAATAATATGCTCCTTAGACAAACCATATTGCGCCATAAGCGCATCGACCTGATCAATGAAACCGGATAAAAACCGTTCAGATTCAGCCATCGCCAGCGGACAGGTTGGAAAAGCCACACAGGCCATACTGTTTTTACGCTGTTCCGTGATTTCATCGTCAATGAGTTTATATTTACGGGCAATCCGTTCAATTTCATCCTTATCTTCAGCATGCACACCGGCAATAATCACATTCTGATTGGCTGTCAGGCGGAAATCGCCTTTATGAATTCTGGCTAATTCACGCATACCGGTTTTCAGCGGCCGGTCAGGATAGTCAAGTAAACGGCCGTTTTCAATAAATAAGGTCAGATGCCAGCGTTCGTCTTCCCCTTGTACCCAGCCAATGCGATCACCGCGTTCAGTGAGTCCATAAGAGCGACTGGCAGCAAATTTAAAACCCTGCCGGCGTTCAACCTCCTCCTTAAATACTTCTACGCCTACACGCTGCAAAGTGTAACGTGTACGTGCATTTTTGCGATCACTGCGATTACCCCAGTCGCGCTGAGTAGTAACCACAGCCTCAGCACAGCGTACAGCCTGCTCCACCGGAATAAAACCAAAATCCTTAGCAGTATTCGGGAACGTACGCTGATTACCATGATCAATAGACAGCCCGCCGCCTACCAGTACATTAAAACCAACAAGATGACCGCCCTCACCAATGGCGACAAAATTCAAATCATTGGCATGTAAATCCACATCATTCAGAGGCGGAATAACCAGAGCAGTTTTAAATTTACGTGGCAAATAAGTCTTACCGTTGATCGGTTCGACCGCATCATTACTCACGCCATCTGACAATGGTGCAGCCGGTTCTGAACTAAGCACCTTTTCACCATCCAGCCAGATATCAGCATAAGCATGTGTTCGCGGCAGTAAATGCTCAGAAATCTTACACGCCCACTCATAGGCTTCACGATGCAAGCTGCTTTCAATGGGGTTACTGGTGCACAACACATTACGATTAATATCACCGGCGGTAGCAATTGAATCCAGACCGAGCTGATGCAGCCACTGATGCATCGGTTTAATATCAGGTTTCAGCACGCCATGAAACTGAAATGTCTGGCGTGTAGTCAGACGAATACTGCCATAAAGTGTATGTGCAGTAGCAAATTCATCGATTCCCAGCCATTGTTTCGGTGTAATAATTCCGCCGGGTAGACGGCAGCGCATCATTACATTTTTCAACGGTTCCAGTCTGGCTGCCTGTCGCTGAGCGCGGACATCGCGGTCATCCTGCTCGTACATACCATGAAAACGAATCAGCTGAAAATCATCACCATTAAACCCGCCGGTAATCCCGTCATGTAAATCGGCAGCAATCTGCCCGTATAAATAATTACTTTCACCTTTCAGCCGTTCATTATCGGCCAATGGTGCATCTGGCATTTTGGCTCGCGGGTCATTATTCATTTACAGTATTCCTTAATATGGCATCTTGTTATAATTCATTCAAACCATTGTATAATTAATCGGCTTTCAGCCAAAAGAATACCGAGTTGTAATTAAAGAGATTTTAGTTATAACACCTCTGACAGCCGGCGCTCTCCGGCTGTATCTGACTATGCAGGAAATACCTATGCAACGAGGCATTTATCAGCACTATAAAGGCAGGCTTTATCAGGTTACCGGTACAGCACGCCACAGTGAAACCGAAGAAGAACTGGTTATTTACCAGTGCCTGTACGGCGATTATTCAACCTGGGTGCGTCCCAAAAGCGTGTTTAATGAAACCATAAGCGTTGACGGACAACCAGTGCCAAGATTTGCTTTAATACAGCCTCTTTAACCACTAAAACAAAAAAGCACTAACTATCCGTTAAAAGTGATAGTTAGTGCTTTCATTTAGTAGTAATAACTGTGTAAAATTTATTTACCGATACAAAAACGGCTGAATATCACGCCCAGCAAATCATCGGCACTGAATTCACCAGTAATCTCATTCAATGCATTCTGCGCCAGACGCAAATGCTCTGCAAACAATTCAATCTGATTTTCCTGACACATACTGGCATTTAACAGCTCCTCTTTGGCCTGTTCAAGTGCCTGAATGTGGCGTGTTCGTGCCAGAAAAAGCCCTTCACTCTCACCCTGCCAGCCTACCTGCTGCAATAAAGCCTGACGCAATAAGTCCAGCCCTTCACCGGTTCTGGCCGACAAAGCAATGACCTGACCGGCATCCGTGAATGTCCGCAATTTTCCCGTTTCACGTGAAACCCAGCTGGCTGCTTCTCCTGTTAAATCAATCTTGTTGTGTACTTCGATTTTGTGCAAACTGGCCGGTAACTGCGCCAGAATTGCCGCAGTAGTGGCATTGAGTCCTTCACGCTGGTCAATCAATATCAGCGCTACATCTGCCTGCTGTACAGCCTGCTGACTGCGCTCAATACCAATACGTTCAACCACATCTTCTGTTTCACGCAGACCGGCTGTATCAATAATATGGACAGGTACCCCGTCCAGAGTAATCTGTTCCCTTACTGTATCCCTGGTTGTACCGGCGATATCAGTAACAATGGCTATATCGTCGCCAGCCAATGCATTAAGCAAGCTTGATTTACCCACATTAGGCGCACCCACCAGTACCGCATTCATTCCTTCACGCAGCAGTGCGCCTTGCTGTGCATGCTGTAATACCTTGTCCAGACGGTCACGTAACTGCTTAAGCTTGCCGCTTGCATCTGCGGCCTGAAGAAAATCAATATCCTCCTCCGGAAAATCCAGAGTTGCCTCTACCAGCATACGCAAAGTAATCAGATCATCAACCAGCCGGTGAATTTCTTCAGAAAAAGCACCCTTCAAACTGCGTACCGCCATCCGTGCGGCCGACTGACTGGAAGCATCAATCAAATCAGCCACACTTTCAGCCTGCGCCAGATCCAGCTTATTATTTAAAAAGGCACGTTTAGTAAATTCACCTGGCTCTGCCAGCCGCGCACCCAGTTGCAGACAGCGCTGCAATAGCATCTGCAACACCACTGGTCCGCCATGCCCCTGCAACTCAATTACATCTTCACCGGTAAAGCTGGCCGGCTCTGCAAAATACAACAACAGACCATTATCAATAACCGCATCCTGCGCATCAACAAAATCGGTATACATCACTTTGCGCGGCACCGGTGTTTTTCCACCACTTAATTTTTGTGCCAGAGACAACAGATTTTTACCGGATAAACGTACTACGCCTACGCCACCACGTCCCGGAGCAGTCGCAATAGCAGCAATAGTCGGATTAGTTTCCATCATCAGAATCCCTGCTTATTAAAACAGTTCAGGCAGCCTGAAACAGCTGCCTGAGCAAAATCAGCGTGCAACAGCTTAATCATCAACCTGCAACAATTCCACATCAAAAATCAGTGTGGCATTAGGCGGAATCACACCACCCGCACCCCGGCTGCCATAAGCCATATGCGGCGGAATAGTCAGCTTGCGTTTGCCGCCTACCTTCATACCATTAAATCCTTCATCCCAGCCGGCAATAACCATACCCGCACCCAGAGTAAATGTTAACGGCTGCTGACGGGTAACACTGGAATCAAACACCGTACCGTCTTCCAGCATACCAGTATAATGTACCGTAATCTCCTTACCCTTTTGAGCTTCCGTACCCGTACCCTGCTGCAAATCTTCAATCACCAGATCCATATTCATTCATCCTTGATTAATAAATTAGCGTACACTGTAACACAGACACTCAACCCATGCATGTTATTGTCCATAGCAGGCTTTTCAATTAACAGGAGATAATATGACTACCAGCGAAATCGTTTTTCTGGACCGTGCAACCCTGCCCGAATATCCGTTTAACTTCAAATTTCCTCATCACATTACCAGCTATAGCCATACCAGCCCGGATGAAGTAGCCGACCGGATTGCTCAGGCAAATATTGTTATATCCAATAAAGTGCGAATTAATGCTGAAGCTATTCGCAATAGTCCACGATTACAATTAATTGCGGTGCCGGCTACCGGTCTGGATCACATTGACCGGCAGACGGCACAACAACACAATGTCGGTATTCGTAATGTTCGTGGTTATGGAAACGATACGGTTGCCGAACATGCCATGATGCTGATTCTGGCACTGATGCGCCAGTTACCTGCTTATCAGCGCGATGTCGCTGCCGGCTTATGGGAAAACAGCCCTTTTTTCTGCCATTTCGGTGCACCTATACATGATTTGAACGGCAAAACACTGGGAATTTTCGGGAAGGGCGGTATCGGACAGGCTTTAGCTGCACGGGCGCAGGCATTCGGAATGCATGTTCTCTGGGGAGAACACAAAAACGCCAGCAGTTGCCGGGATGGCTATACCCCATTTACCCAGCTATTACAACAAGCTGATGTGGTTTCCCTGCATTGCCCGCTGAATGAACAAACCCGCAATATGATTGATGAAGCGGAATTAAAAATGATGAAGCCACAAGCCGTACTGATTAATGTCGGACGAGGTGGTCTGGTTGCAGAACAGCCACTGGTTGCGGCTTTGAAATATGGTCAGTTAGGCGGAGCAGGCGTAGATGTACTTAGCGAAGAACCACCGGTACATGGCAATCCGTTACTACGTGCTCACCTGCCTAACCTGATTATTACCCCGCATATAGCATGGGGCAGCGAAGAAGCCATACAGCGTATCTGTAGCATGCTGGAGGATAATATCAATACGTTTATGCAGGAAAATGCATAGGTATTAGCGAATTGGTCTGGCCATCAGTTCTGTCAGCAAGGCAGAATAGCTGGCCACCAAATCAGTATTATTCGGCAGGAAACGGGCAATCTGCTGTCGCTGGTCATATACGTAATGAGCAGCATTATAGGCATGGTCACTCATGGCGGCAAACAACTGTTTAGCACCTTCTTCCACGTTATTACCCTGATAATAATAGCCCAGATCTGAAATCAGTTCAGCATTATGAATCAAAGGGTAGCCCTGCCAGCACACTTCAAGATAAAAGTAATTAAGCGGATTTTCCCACTGGTGCGATATCACTGCATCCGTATTGGTTGCCAGAAATGTAGGCGTATCATAACGACCCAGAAATACTGACTTGCGATTTTTCACAATATCCAGCTGATTCATCAGCGCAATGAATTCCATGGATTTCTGAGCCATCGGTAAAGTATTACAAACCTGAAGAATATTAATGGCTTCAGGTTCAGTACGATAGGCCATTTCAGCAATCAGAATCGGATACAGGCAGAATTTAACCACATCTATATTCGGTTCCATTATCGACAAACGCCAGCCCTTACGGGATGTCGGAACCTGCCATAAACCCTGAAAAGGCATAGCGGCGGTTTTCTGAATCAGAAATACCGGACTCCACACAAAGGGTACAACACGCGCGTCATGGCGACGGAATACTTCAAAATATGCCTGACTGCAGTTTGCAACCTGCGGAATCATCCAGATATCATCATAGCGCTGATTAATAAACAGATTGGCGCCACCCATATTACGGGAAAACAAAATCGATTCCATCATATGGATATATTCAAAACCGCAGCAATAAGAAATCAGGCGCACACCCCGATCTTTGATATAGGCCGTTTGCTCCGCGCTAATCTGCCCGCCCAGCTCGATCAATACATCTATCTGATCCTTGGCCTCAAGAAAGCTTTTGGTCGGCCATATCTCCAAATCCCATGGCAAGCTTGATGTAACCGGTACGTCAGTTGTGTTTACCAGTACTACAGAATCTACATTAGGACAATTCTTCAATGCATCAGCAAGAAAAACAGCATTCTGTTTAATACCATTATTCCACAGAGTCTCCTTAGGATGACTCAGACCAATAGTAATCCCGATACGCAAGCGTGTGGGTGCAGCATCCTGACCATGGCTGGTAATTAAATTTGGATTATTAGATAAGTTCATAATTTCAATCGAAATGTTTTATTGCTGGCTGGTTTTATGCATACATTATACTAAAGAGTTGGCAAATTTAGTGTAATCTATGCCTTAAATAAAGATTCCAATGCCTCTGTATAACAGCGCACATTGTTTTCTGCTTCCGGATCAAGTGTTGCCAAAAAGGCTTTTGCACGTTCACGGTAACCGGCAAGAATTTCATCATGCATTTTATATGCTTCTGCCAGTTTCTGCCCGCCTTCTTCGCAATCAAATTCATGATAACGGTATCCGCAATCGCCAATCAGATGCGAATTGTGGATTAGCGGGTAACCGCCATACAAAGCTTCATAATAAAGATAGTTTTGTGCATTTTCCCACTGATGGCAGACAATTGCGTCACAATAGCGCGATACAACCTGCCAGATCGGATAACGGCCTTCAAACGATGTCAGACCGTGACGAATAATATTCAGACTCTGGGCAAACAGATTAAAAGCATTCTGCTCTTTCAGATTCATGGTATTACAGGCATAGATATGCTCAATAAAATCCGGATTCAGCCGATGTGCATTTTCGCAGACCAGCATAGGTATATAACTGGTTTTTACCATACACATATTTGGCTCAAACAAACCAATACGCCAGCGTCTGCGGCCGGGCTGATACTCAAATTTTTCACCTTCCGGCAGTTTTTCACAAGCCTTATTCAGAATAACCGGACTCCACAAATGCGGCATAATTCTTACCGGAGTACGGAAAGTACTGGCAAAATAGGGCATACAGGTTTTCTCGTACTCAGGTAATGTCCATACCTCATCATACGGGGCACCTGTAATCAGTAATGCAGATGGCTTATCAAACAGCATGCGTTCAATATCAATTACATAGTCATTACCTACCCGCATACTGACTACTCTGCCGCCCTGAGCCTTGAAACTTATCATCCATTCCTTGGCTAGCTGAGCGCTCATTTCAATCATGACGTCCAGCTCGTTCAGAGCACTGGCCATGTCAATTACCGGTACTGGTGAATCCTTCAGAAAATTCATCGCATCCTGCATATCACCGTCACCGGAACCGGCAACCAGTACTACATTACTGACAACCGGTGATTTCTGTAACAGCATTGCCAGAAACAGACAATTCTGAAATATGCCGTTTTCCCAAAGCGACTGTGCTCCTTTACGCACATAAATCGAAACACCTACACGAAGTGAAGACACCGACGACATGAGTTAATTCCTTAATAATTCTGGACGATCAGCACACAGATTAGACAACAGCTGCACATGAGCGGCGATATTGGCTTCAGTGAGAGGTGAAGTAGCTTTAAATAATGCCTGAGAAGCCTGACGCTGACTGCCCAGATTTTCTTCATGATGCTGCCAGGCAAAAATTAACTGTCTGCCCGCCTCTGCAGCATTAAAATCCGGATAATAATAGCCGGCACCAAACTCTTTTAACCATGGTGAATTATGAATCAAAGGATAATCACCATACAGTGCATCCAGATACAAATAATTCTGATCATTGCACCATTGATGCGAAACCACTGCATTAGCATGCTGTGCCATAAAACCGGCAATATCATGGCGGCCATAAAAACAGGCTTTATGATCTTTTACCAGATTCAGTGAGTTGGCCAGATACAGCATCGTCAGATGATCTTTCATGTGCAGCGTATTGAGCACATGCATCATACCTATTGACTGTGGCTCTGCCCGGTAGGCCTCATCACAGGCCAGCATCGGAA
Source organism: Snodgrassella alvi wkB2 (assembly GCF_000600005.1). NCBI lineage: Bacteria > Pseudomonadati > Pseudomonadota > Betaproteobacteria > Neisseriales > Neisseriaceae > Snodgrassella > Snodgrassella alvi. The sequence goes on along the minus strand of NZ_CP007446.1, from coordinate 20,200 downwards.
TGGATGAAGTTTTCACAACTGAAATATTGGGCTCGAAAATAGCCACATTCAACGGTGTTTTAACACCATCCTGCAGATTGCCGCGCCAGCCAAAATAGAAACCGTGCTCACTAATTTCCTGTTTGCGGCGGGATATAAACATCGGATCCCACAGATAGGGCGTAACATGTACCGGACAACGATACATTGTCCGCAACATCGGAATATAGTCCTTATCTTTAGGTAAAACCCATACTTCATCAGAACGATCTACGGGCGGAAAACTGGTTGGTTTTTCAAAAACATTGAATTCTGCCAGACCTACATAAGGCTGACCAACACAATAAAATACCACTTTTTTACCACGTGCCCGCTGCAAAGCCAGCCATTGCGGATTTAATGCACCGGCCAGTTCTATAATGACATCAAAAGCATCTTCAGCTTCCTGTTCCGACAACAGTCGCAAGTCAAACAGACTTAAATCAATTTGTTCGGCCATTCCCGGCTGCCCGCCCACATTAATCAGATCGACTGATTTAACAAACGGGATAGCCTTCAGGCTCTGAACCAAAAATATAATATTCTGACTCATACCATTTTCCCAGATATTCTGGTTGGCATGAGTAATAACAGAGATACCGATGCGCATATTAATCCGTATTTTAGTAAAAATGTAATTACTGATAAACAAATAAGACTTCCGGACTTCCACGGGAAGACCAGAAGTCTGCTTAATCAGGTTTTCTTACCACTTAAAGCCAAGTACAGAATTAACTGCGACCTCTTTACCTGTTGTGGAAACACCTGCACCCCATGTTATTTTGCCGTTTTTACTTGCTGCCTTATAGTTTACACCAATAGCACCATAGCCACGATATGCACCGACACCAACACCAACGGTCTGTTCACCACCATTCAGGGAAGGCAGATAAGCACCGGACAAGGCCATGGCCATTGCCGTTCCTGAATATGCACGGCGCTCAACACGGTGAACATTATCATTTATCTGGTTAACATATTCATTTATTCTGCTAACCTGATTATCAACACCTTTAAGCTGAGCCACGTTTACTGCATCAGTATCAGCCGTACCTGCTGCAACTCCGGTTATCTGACGATATATATCTTTCGATGCATCACCTACAGATACCGCACCTTCCGTACTCTTCGTTGCCCGGATCGCTGCTGCCTGCTGTGACGTTGCCGTTACCGGAATATAGCTTTCTATTCCGGCTGCCGTATTCGCTACTGAACCCGCACCAAGTGCTACGCCTCCGGTCTGTGTTACCTTAGCCTGACTACCCAGTGCCACAGCATTGGCTGACGGAGCACTTGCAGAATCACCGATTGCAACTGCCGATGTTCCGCTGGCCATAGCTGCTCCGCCTACTGCGATAGAATCAGCACCCTGTGCAACTGAGGTTGCTTTTGCAGAATTACTTTTCACAAACTTAGTACCGTAATTCCTCAAATTTGCCAGTGCATCATCTACATTATCTGCCGATACCACACCTCCTGTCGGTGTAATACTATCGTATTTTGGCGGCTCAATACTGTTTGCACTCGGCTGGTAGGAAGTACCCAGACTAGACGCTGCGGTAGAAATCTGATTGGCTATACCTGTACTGATTGCCGTTGACAGACTGGCCAGTTCAGCATCTGAAACATTCCCCGTCGGCAGAGCATCTACTTTAGTTGACAGAGTACTCAGGCTGCTTTGTACCGTCCACAACTGACCGGCATTAACCGCATCAAGAGAACCTTGAGCTATATTACCGGCTGCAATATTGGTAATCCGCTGTGCAGTACCATTATAACCAGCATCATAAAACCCTGTATTGTGACCTGTACCATCATCTTTCCATTGCAATGCATTTTTGGTCAGATTAGCTACGTTAGTAATAACATTACTTGTTGATAATTCATCCAGAGTTTTGTTTAATGAATTCACTATATCCGATGTAGATGTTGACAGAGCAGACAGATCGGTTTGCACTGTGTAAAGCTGTCCGCCGGTTACTGCTTCATGCGAACCCGCTGCAATCTCACCATCTTTCACGTTATAGATCTTACCTAAACCTGGATCACGGGTCAGATTGTTTGGTCTTCCTGCATCAAATCCGCCTTTATCATCATTCCATTTCAGTACTTTCTCTTTCAGATCTGTCACATCGTTCTGAGTTGTACTTGCAACAGTTGATAAGCTGCTCAGACTGCTGCTGGTGATGTTTGTCAGCTGTTGCAGATTGTCTGTTGCCGTACTCAGGCTGTGTGACAGACTTTCATAGCCGGTAGACAGGGAGCTGCTTATAGTGCTGATTCCATTAATAACAGTGGATGAAACTACTGTCGACAGACTGCTCAGCCCTGTTGATGTTGAGCCGGACAGACTGAATAGCTGACCACCATTTACTGCATCTGTAGAATCAGCTGCTATTCTGCCTGCTGCTACATTGGTAATCCGCTGCGCTATACCATTATGGCCGGCATCATAAGCAGTCAGTGTGCTGTTCCACTGCAATGCATTCTGCTGCAAGGTAGTCAGATTCTGATTCGTACTGTTCAGACTGGCTGTCAGATTGTTCAGACCGGTAGTCGTAGACTCTGACAAACTGCTCAGACCGGTGCTGACACTGTTCAGTCCTGTATGAGTTTCTGTGGACAGTGACTCCAGACTTCTATTTACATTATCCAGAGAAGATGAGGTAACACTGCTCAGGCTGCTCAGACCAGTACTGATGCTGCCCAGACCTGTCTGAGTCAGCGTTGACAGTCTGAACATCTGCGTACCGTTAATAACATCAGATGAAGTTGCACTGATATCTCCGGCAGCTATACCAGTCAGTTTCTGCTCTTTATCTTCGCGTCTTGCATCAAAATCACCGCTTACCCGGTTTCTTTGCAATGCATCTTTCTGCAGATTGCCTACATTAATATTAGTTTTATCCAGACTGGTTGACAGACTAGTCACATTTTTATTCACAGTGTTCAGATTATCACCAGTAATAGTAGACAAACTGCTTAACTGATCGTTGGTTACTGTGCTCAGACTGGTTGACAGACTGTTCAGCCCTGTTGATGTTGAACCTGACAGGTTAAAGAACTGGCTGCCGTTCACTGCATCAGTAGAATCAACTGCTATTCTGCCTGCCGCAACGTTAGTAATTTTCTGTACAGTATTACTTCTACCGGCATCATACGCAGTGCCATTCCACTGCAATGCATTCTGCTGCAAGGTAGTCAGATTCTGATTCGTACTGTTCAGACTGGCTGTCAGATTGTTCAGACCGGTAGTCGTAGACTCTGACAAACTGCTCAGACCGGTGCTGACACTGTTCAGTCCTGTATGAGTTTCTGTGGACAGTGACTCCAGACTTCTATTTACATTATTCAGAGCAGATGAGGTAACACTGCTCAGGCTGCTCAGACCAGTACTGCTGCTGCTCAGACCTGTCTGAGTCAGCGTTGACAGACTGTACATCTGCGCACCGTTAACCGCATCACTTGATGTAGGGCTGATGTCCCCGCCGGCTATTCCGGTCAGTGTCTGCGCACGACCGCCACGGGTTGCATCATAGGCACTAATTGTACTGTTCCATTGCAATGCATCTTTCTGCAGATTGCCTACATTAGTATTAGTATCATTCAGACTGGATGACAGACTGGACACGTTTTGATTCACAGTGTTCAGATTATCACCAATAATAGTAGACAGACTGCCTAACTGATTGTCGGTTACTTTACTCAGATTGGTTGACAGACTGCTCAGTCCTGTTGATGCTGAGCTGGACAGACTGAATAGCTGACCACCGTTTACTGCATCTGTAGAATCCAATGCTATATTGCCTGCTGCTACATTGGTAATCCGCTGCGCCGTACCATTATGACCGGCATCATAAGCAGTCAGTGTGCTGTTCCACTGCAATGCATTCTGCTGCAAGGTAGTCAGATTCTGATTCGCACTGCTCAGACTGGCTGACAGATTGTTCAGACCGGTAGTCGCAGACTCTGACAAACTGCTCAGACCGGTGCTGACACTGTTCAGTCCTGCTACAGTTACCGTAGACAGACTATACAGCTGTCCGCCGTTAACCGCTTCTGTGGATACTGCACTCACTGCTCCTGCTGCCACACCACTCAGAACTTTGGCACTGCCGTTTCGGCTGGCATCATAAACACCTTTGTCTGCGTTCCACTGCAAGGCATTAGTCTGCAATGCGGATACGCTGCTGCTGGTATCTTTCAGACCTTTGTCCAGAGCCTGCAGGCTGTTAGCTGTAGAAGTAGTCAGTGTGTCCAGACTGGTGCTAATGCTCTGTATACTGCCTGAAGTACTGGATGACAGCTGAGTCAGTCCATCGTTGGTGCTCTTCAAACTGTCTTTCAGATTTTTCAGGTCTGTGTTTGTTGCTGTGGACAGTGAACCTAAACCTAAATTGGTTTTATTCAGATTTTCAGTCAGTTTATTGACACTGTCAGCAGTACCGGTTGACAAACTGTACATCTGTGCACCGTTAACTGCATCGGTAGAATTTGCCGCTATCGAACCTGCTGCTACCTGTGTAATCTTCTGAGCATTACCGGTACCATGATCAGCCTTGTAATTACCGTTTACTTTATCCCATTGCAGTGCATCAGTCTGCAATGCAGTAACCTTTTCAGTAACAGTATTCAGTCCGGTTGACAAACTGGATACGTTTTGATTCACAGTGCTCAGACTATTACTAATAATAGTAGACAGACTGTTTAACTGATTGTTGGTTACTGTGCTCAGACTGGTTGACAGATTGTTCAGCCCTGTTGATGCTGAGCCGGACAGTTGGAAGAACTGGCTGCCATTAATAGCATCGCTTGAATCCGGCGCTACATTACCGGCAGCTACGTTGGTAATTCTTTGTGCATTACCAGTTCCATGATTTGCACTATACGCACCGGCTTCTTCATTCCATTGCAGTGCATTCTGCTTGAGTGTATTTACACCCTTGTTAACAGTATTTAATGAATTAGTTAATTCTTCAGCAGATTCTGCAATATTTGAAGTCAGGTTATTCAGATTATTATCAAATTCTGTAGACAGCTTATTGATACTATTGTCTATACTGTCAGACTGAGCGCTCAGGCTTGTATTTATACCGTCAGCCAGATTCGACACAGTAGTTGAATTACCAGTGGACAAGCTGTCTAAACTTAGCGAAGTACTAGTGGAAAATTCATTGAAATTGTTCGAAATATCTTTTGATAACGTATTATATTGACTAGAAAGTGAAGCAGAGGAACTATCTACTGAATCTTGTATTGTACTTAAACTTAAATTCATTGAGGAGGCTACGTTGACCAGGTTATCTTTAGACACCGTGGACAGGCTAAACAGTTGAGCACCAGTAATAGCATCTGACGAATTTAATTCTACCCGACCATCGGCAACCTGAGTAATTTTTGCCGGTTTGCCAGTTACAGAACTTGCATCATATGCAGAAATACTCTTGTTCCATTGTAACGCATTCTGTTGTAATTTACTTACTTCTCCATCAATACTGGCAACACTGCTAGAAAGGCTTCCAACACCTTTATCAATTAAACTGTTTAATGTAGTTGAAAAACTATCAAAACTAGTACTGAAACTATAACTCAGTGCATCCAAATGGCTGCCGGTTGTATATAACTGATCGCCGGTAATGGCATCGGTTGAACCGGCATATACATCACCTTTACCAGCATTCTTGATAAAATTTTTATCATTTTCTTTGCCATGGCTGGCATCATATGAACCATCTTTCCACTGTAATGCATTTTCACTGAGAACAGCGAGATCACTGTCAGCCGAGCTTAGTACTGAAGAGGTAATTGAAGAGAGACTTGTAATATCACTTTCAATGTGGTCTCTGCTCTGCTCCAGAGCAGACAAATTGGAAGTGGTTAAATTATTCAGTGAGTCAGATAAACTACTGATACCAGAACTCAAACTATCAGATACACCTGTCAGTTTGCTTTCCAGAACGGTAATATTACTTTGGGTACCGAATAGCTGTGCACCCGTTACCGCGTCTGATGAATCTTCTTTCAGACTACCTGCTGCCACATGAGTAATGATGTTTTTATCATCTTTTGTACCATGATGGGCATTATAAGCACTATCTTTCCATTGCAAAGCATTATCCTGCAAATTGGAAATACCAGTATTAATACTGTTCAGATCGGTTTCAGTAGTTGTAGACAAACTTGACAGACTGCCAGCAGTTTTTTCAAGTTTTTCAGTTAAAGCAGCTATATTTTTATCAAAAATATCATGGGAACTGGTTAAACGGGTTACACCGTCATCTACTTCTTTTTTCAGATCACTGATAGCTACATTAGTATTATAGAGCTGATTACCTGTGACTGCATCTTTTGATCCTTTTGCAAGCAGACCATCGGCAACATTGGTAATATTTTTCTTTTCACTTTCAGCACCATAGCCGGCATTATAGGCATTGCCTTTCCACTGCAATGCATTCTGTTTCAGATCTGAAATACCATCATTTATATTACCCAGAGCTAGTGCAGCTGATGAAGACAGACTTTCAAGACCGGAAAAAGAAGAATTGCCCAGAGCTGTAGATAAGCTGTTTAAACTGTTTTGAGTTGCACTTTGATAATCTTTTACTTTATCGTCAAATGATGTAGAAAGCGAATTTAGCTTCGTATTAGTAGTAAACAACTGAGCACCAACTACTGCATCATGTGAATTTTTCTGCAAATCACCTTTTGCTACATTAGTAATGGCTCCTTTACTATTTTCAACAGAGGCATCATAAGCACTACCGTTCCATAGTAATGCATTTTGCTTTATCTTTGAAAGACTGGTATTAATATTATTTAAACCGGAATTAATACTTGTAGAGAAAGAATCTTTCCGGGTAATCAGGTCTTTTTCCCAGTCAGATGAATATTGATCCACGATAGAAGAAATGGAACCGGATAATTTCTGCAGACTGGTACTAAGACCGTCAGATAAAGTTTTAATACTGGTATTGGTTCTGGCTAACTGATCACCTATTACTGCATCGGTTGATTTATCATATAAGTTACCCTGATCCACATTGGTGATTTTGTTTTTACCGCCTACCTGACCATGACTGGCATCATAAGAACTACCGTTCCATTGCAGCGCAGTCTGTTTCAAGTCTTCAATACCAGAATCTACTGACTGTATATTAGAATTTATATCACTGCCCAGTTTATTGATACCTGTAGCAATAGAATTGCCCAGAATAGTCTTTTGATTATTCAGATTATCGTTAATGCTATTGGATTTCTTATCCAGATCATTAACTGATGATGTACTCAGCGTTGCGATATTAGATTTAGTTGTAAATAACTGTTTACCGGTTACAGCATCCGTTGAACCGGAAACCAATCTGCCCTCAGCAACATTGGTAATTTTTTCCGCTCCAGCAGACGTATTATGACTGGCATCATAAGCTCCGGCTTTGTCATTCCATAGTAACAGATTCTGTTTTAATCCCGCTATTTCCTGATTAACTCCATTCAGACCATTCGTAATTTCACTTTCCAGTTTTTTGATTGAATCTGCAGATAAGCCTTGTAAGTCTGCATATACTTTATTAATACTTTTATCTCTGGAAGTAATGAAACGGCTGACCTGACTACCTGTTAATGCATCAGTTGAACCCGGGGCAAGATTACCATCAAGAGCAGAAACGTTGGTAATTTTCTGATTTCCTTTAATATCATGGGTAGCACTGTATCCATTATCTTTGTCCCACAGTAAAGCATTACTCTGCAAAGAACTGATACTTGTATTAATACCATTTACCAAGTCCGTCCTTGTTTTTTCGGTATTTTCAGAGTACTGATCTAACGAGTTGGAAAATGCTTTAAATCCGGCATTAGTTGAAGTAATTAAGCTACTCAGAGAAAAATTCGTTGAAGACAGCTGCTTTCCAACAACAGCATCTGTTGAGGCACTATTCAGCGCAGCTTCAGCCACACCGGTAATTTTCTGTTTTATTTCAGCACGTTCAGCATTAAATTTGTTTCCGTCAAGCGTCAACATCTGTTGCTGTAATAATGAGATACTCTTATTAATCCCATCAACAGAACTCAGCGCATTTGTCGAAAGTGTACTTACTTTGTCAGTTATAGCAGTATCCAGATTATAATACTGTCCGCCGGTTACCGCATCGGTTGAATCCGGACTGGTAATATTGCCTTCAAGAACATTAGTAATTTTCTGCCTGCCATCTGTAGTACTATCTGTATTACCATGCTTTGCACTGTAAGCTTTAGCAATATCGTCCCATTGCAGTGCATTAGCCTGCAGAGAAGAAACTTTATCTCTGTTTACATTCAGACTTGCTGATAAGTCACTCAGGCTCGCACTAACTGACACAGATATTGAACCGGATAAGCTGCTGAAATTAGTGTTAACAGCAGTGGACAGACTGTCAATCCTGGAATTGGTGGTATATAACTGACCACCATTAACCATATCCATTGAATTCTGACTCAGGTCTGCCGGAGCAACACCGGTTATTTTTTGAGCCAGATTATCACGCGTGGCATGGAACATCTCATCTGCGCCGTATAATATTGTACTTTCCTGCAAATTACTGATTGCAGTAGAGGCAGAAGAAGATAATACCTGCAGATTATTACTTAAAGTTTGTAAACTATTAGTAGTGACTGTTGATAATGATTCCAGTTTTCCATTTATTATACCGGATAAAGTACTAAGACTACTGCTGGCTGAAGTCGAAATACTGCTGCGCTGTTCAGAAAGAGTATTCCATCCGGCAGAAATAGATGAAGACAGATTTATCAGTTTAGTATTTGTAGTATATAGTTGTCCTCCGGTTATTGCATCGTCAGAATTTTCACTTATATCACCTGCTTCTGCATTACTGATTTTTTGCGGAGTCTTGTTAGTATCTTCCTGATATTTACCTGCGGTTGCATTAAACAAAAGAGCATTACGTGTTATGCGGCTCAAACCTGTTGAAATAGAAGTAGTCAGAGTATCCAGCTTAGTATTAGTGTCCGATATTTGCAAATCTGTATCTAATGCCAGTTTATCAATCTGAATATCATTATTGGTAGTACTAGTCTTCACATCATTAGTTACTTTAGTAACTAATGAGTTAACTTCACTTAATTGTCCGCCGGTTACAGCATCTGAGGAACTTGCACTTTCTGCATCACCTCTGGCAACACCGGTTATTTTTGTTTCATCTTTAGATTTAAAAGTTTTACTTTTATCAGGTTCTTCAGTCCACTCAAGTATAACCGATCTTAAATTGCTGATATCTTTAGAAAGAGACTGATTAAAATCAGTCATCTGAGCATCTATTTTCGGTGCTTTATCACTTGTAGTCGATGAAACTTCATCAGCTCCGGAGTTAAGTTTAGTAACACCATCGCTTATACTTGATGATAACAGACTGATCTGAGAATTAGTTTTGTTTAAAAGACCACCATTAATCAAATATGTAGATCCGTCAGTAACTACAGAATCATCTGCTTCCACATTGATTATTTTATTTTGAGTTCTCCCATCATCAGAACCAACATTATAAAAACCTCCGAGATTATCATCTTTCTTATACTGTAAAGTATTCTGCTGTAATAACTTGATACCGTCAGAAGTTGACAGACTTAAATCAGCAATATTTTTATCCAGTCTGTTGAGTTGTCCATTCTCTCCTAATGCCGTCACCGAGAGAGAATTGATCTTTGAATTCAGATCCGTTAGTTTACTATCTACTGAAGTTGAAAGGGTATCGATTGAATTGCCAACAGAAACCAGATTATTATTAAAAGTTTCTGATTCGGTATTCAAACTGCTTAAGGCATAAGAATGTAAACTCTTCAACTGAGCAACATTGACTGCATCAGTATAGTCAGAACCGGCGGCTACACCTGTTATCTGCCGGGTAATGTTCTTATCATCAGAGGTATTAGAGGTATTTCCTACTGCTACTGCACCGGTAGTGCTTTTCCATGTATTTGCACCAGTAACCTTGCTTTGCCATGCGCTATCAGCAGATGCATTTTCATTCGGATTGTAACCGGCAACATTTCCTGCAGTATTTGCAAAAGAATCTTTACCCAGAGCAACAGCTCCGGCTTCTGTAGCTTTGGCACTGTTACCAATAGCAATCGCACTTTCACCACTGACATAGGTACTGTTACCCAGAGCAATAGCATTATCAGCAGTAACAATAGTATTATTACCAATTACCGTAGCGCCGTTACCGGGAAGCGGTTTAGTTGCATTGGCAACACCAATCTGATTACTATTACCAATTACATGAACACCATCAAGGGCTTCATAAATTTTATTTTTGTTACCAAATAATGATGTATTGGCGGCAGAAATACCACCAGTATCTGTTGTACCGGTATTTTTATTACCTATAGAAAGTGTGCGGTTACCGGTGATTATGGTATTACCGCCGGACTTACCACTCTGAGTACCGTCTACAGCGGCATAAGTAGAGGCGGTTTCAGAATTGCCTATAGCAATTGACCCTTCACCTGAAACTTTATTACCTGAACCAATACTGATACTTTCTTTCCCGTCTGCAAAGCTGTCATTACCAATAGCAACTGCAGAATCCACAGAAGCCTGAGCATTAACCCCTACAGCAACAGTACCATCGGCTACAGCATTTGACTGTAAACCGAAAGCAACACTTCCAACTCCTGCAGAGTTAGCTACAGAACCTAATGCGACACCGGATACTCCTGCAGCCTGAGAAGAAACACCTATAGCGTTAGATGCCCGACCCGAAGCATATGCTGCTACGCCAAATGCCTGAGCTCCACCGGCCGTAGCAGTAGCATTAGCATTAAATGCTAAGGATTGATTTCCTGTAGTATAAGCATTACAGCCATAAGCAAAAGAACCTATACCAAAAGCCTTTATATATGTGATCGTGTAGCCACCAGTAAGTCGGTTCTGGTATCCAGAACCAGGTGTAAGCTTACCATCCTGATCTTTACCCTGTGTTACTTGCCCTGTACCACTAGCTTGTGTCCAGCTTTCAACCCGTTCGGTTGTACCATAAGGGTTGTAAGAAGTTTTATTATCTGAAAACGCTGTATTCTTTGCAAAGCGTAAATACTCTTCTAAAGCAGAAATAGATTTTGATGCAGCCGCTGAATTACCCTGAGTACTACCCCGGCCGCTTACATTATCAGCACCGCAATAGTCAAAGTCATCACCCTCAATAGCTGTAGTGTTGACATTTTGATAACCATCATAGGCAGAGTTAATGGTAGCTCCCCCCATTAAAGAGTGAGTCCCTGAGCCTGCATAGCTATTAGGTGCCAGTAAAGCAAAATTAACTAGAGATGTCAGTAAACCAGCTTTGAACGCATTACTACAAATTTTACCCAATACAGGCGATTCATTATTTCCACAGGAAACAGTATTTGCCTTAGTTTTACTTTTAGCTAATTCAGAAGCAGCCACCCATGTCTGCGTGGATTCATTCCATATCGCACGATATATTTTATTCAATTGGTTAACTCCTAATTTTTTAAAATCATGCGTTTATCAAAAAACCAAAAAAAATTTAAAAAACGTTAAAATTAAAGTTAAATTATTAAGTAATATAACATAAATATTTGTATAAATGTGGTAAAACAAACAGGCGTTTCAAAGAAGATTATTTGAAGCTGAATAAAATATTTTTAAAAATTTTTTTTATAAAAACAGTAGATTATATATAATCTTTTTATAAAATTTTGCGATTATAAGGGATAAATACTATTTATTTACCTATTATTAAATGTATTATAAAAGCCACAACAGGATATTAAAATAAATTTTACTTATTGATAATTCTTGTAAATAAGATTGGAGCATTATTGCTTAATTTGTTTAGAAAAATAAGATAAAAAGCTTAAATTAAATTTTGACAGATTTTGTATCATTTATCAGTATTTTTGCAGATACTGAATATTCTATTGGTATTTTATGAAATTATTTAACTACATAATGTAGAATTATAGCGGTATATCTGAATTTTAAATATTCCGTTTATATTTTCTGTAATAGTAAGAATCAAATTTATTAAAAATAATAAAAATTTACATTAAAATTATGAATAATAAATCAGTAAGTATTAATAGCAGTAGTTTAGAAGTTTAAATTATATATCCAATTTGTTCGTATCTCTATAGGCATAAAAAACTATAAATGCAGACAAATAAAAGTGTCAATTTTATAAATTGTGTATAAGTCTGTGGATATCATTTAACAGATAAAATAAATATCAGTTACAAAAATTGCCATTTTGTAAATCGAAACTGATTATGGAAGCATGACTATTACAAATCAAACAAAAATAATATCCCGAACAAAAAAAAGTAATTAAAAAATTCAGTTTTTCAAACTATAAGCTTTAAAAACTAAACTGTTAATAAGTATTTTATTTATCTTAATTAGTTAAAATAACAGTTAGTCTACTGGAGCGGATAACGGGATTCGAACCCGCCCGAACTGCTTGGGAAGCAGTTATGCTACCACTACATCATATCCGCCCAAAAAACGCTTATTGTAAGTAGGTAATGTTACCGAGAAGTTATTTTATTTATTATAATCTTATTAGTACCAAACAACCAGATATCACTTCTATCCGGTTTAGAAATTCAGGATTAAGTACAGCTATACTTAGCACTGCATATTCAATATCCGGTTAATTTACTGAGAATTGCAATAAATTATTTTCTCTGGCTGTTAAATTTTTGCCTGATTTAAAATTTACTGATTACTGATAGTTAACATCTTTGCCGGGAAAAATTTCAGCATATTTTTAAACAAAATAGATGATAAACAAGCCGGAATACAAAAACAGTTATTTTTAGCCGGAAACCCGGTGACTGTGGATAAATACTGGATAAATGACTATGTGCAGACACTATAGTATTGATGACGTTTATCCTTTTCTATCATGTCTGTTATTAATAATTGATATCTGAATAAGTCATATTCAATTTTGATTATAATTGCTGATAATACACAGTTAATAAAGAATATTCTGATGCTTAAATCCTCTTATTGAAACCAGTTCAAATTTTCCGCATAAAACAGTTTTATACTGATTCCTCAAAATCATTAATGAATATGCCGATTTATTTTAACTGTTGAGGATGTAATCAATCTACAGACAGCCTTATCCATAACATCATTTTTATATTTATCCACAGAATCAATTCAGTTACAGTTTTATATTCTTATCATTTGCCTGTGCTAAGCTAAAATTGAATATCACCATAATCAAAATTTATCTTAATAATTTGATAGTACATACTATTTGTCTGGTTTAGCCAAAAAATTATGTATTCTGCTCAGCCAGACCAAACAGAATACATAATTAGAATATCTGTTGATAAACGGATAAAATATAAAAATCAGACTTAGTTATCCACAGCTTTTAATGCTTTTGCACCAATATCATGCCGGTATTGCATACCGGCAAATTTTATCGATTCCAGAGCAGTATAAGCTTTGGTTTGTGCAGTTTTGATATCTGCACCTAATCCGACTACACATAATACCCGTCCGCCATGAGTAACCAGTTCATGCCGGGAATTAAACGCTGTACCGGCATGGAAAACTTTTCCGGTTTGATTAGCCTCGGTAATCCCGGAAATTACATCTCCCTTACGCGGATCCTGTGGATAACCAGCCGCCGCCAGTACCACACCAACAGCAGCCTGATCTCGCCATTCAGCGGTCACCGTATCAAGCCGGCTGTCCAGAGCAGCTTCTATCAGCTCCACCAGATCACTTTGTAACCGGCACATAATCGGCTGAGTTTCCGGATCACCAAACCGGCAGTTAAATTCTATAGTATACGGTGCTCCGCTATCATCTATCATCAAACCGGCATACAGAAAGCCGCGATAAGGATGGCCGTCAGCCTGCATTCCCTTTACTACAGGAAGAATAATTTCATCCATTACCCGCTGATGTACAGCTTCAGTCACTACCGGTGCAGGAGAATAAGCACCCATTCCGCCGGTATTCGGGCCTTTATCGAAATCAAGCAGGCGTTTGTGATCCTGACTGGTAGCCATGGGTAAAACATGCTCACCATCCACCATAACAATAAAGCTGGCTTCTTCTCCCTGTAAAAAATCTTCGATTACCACCCGGCTACCGGCAGCACCCATAGTATTATCCCGCAACATATCATCTACAGCCTGATGAGCTTCGGCCAGTGTCATGGCAACAATCACTCCCTTACCGGCTGCCAGACCATCAGCCTTGATAACAATTGGTGCGCCTTTCTGACTAATATACTGATGAGCAGCTTCAGCATCAGTAAAAGTCTGATAGGCAGCTGTGGGGATACCCGTTCTGGACATAAACGCCTTAGCAAAATCTTTAGAGCTTTCCAGCTGAGCACAATATTGACTCGGACCAAAAACAGCCAGACCAGCGGCAGTAAAATCATCCACAATACCGGCTGCCAGTGGTGCTTCCGGTCCGACTACTGTAAATGCTATTTGCTGTTCACGACAGAAGGCAATCAACTGCTGATGATCAGATACAGCAAGGTTGAGCAGCTTTGGTTCTGTTGCAGTACCGGTATTACCCGGAGCAACATAAACCGTATTTACTTTGGGAGACTGTGCTAAACGCCAGGCCAAAGCGTGTTCCCTTCCACCGCTGCCGATAACCAGTAATTTCATATACCCCTTCTCCAAAATAAGGTGTGTATGCAGCCAGCCGGCTGCATTTTATAGCATTAACTAGTAATAATATTCAGTTATCCAGTTTAACATCAATCATCCGTAGCTTGCGTAAAGATGACAGCCCGCTTTCCAACTGAGCAAGCGGCAGGCGGACAGTCAGACAACACTGCTGCTGCAGATCCTGCTGTATTATCTGTGCCTGCTGCTGCCGGCACCAGCGCATTGCTTCACTCAAATGAGCATAATCACAATAAAGCCATAATTGCCGGCATACATCCAGACAAATTTTATCAGCAGTTTCTATCGCTGCCGCAGTAGCAGATTTATAAGCATGGATCAGCCCGGGCACTCCCAACAAAGTACCACCAAAATAACGTACCACTATCACTACAACGTCAGTGATATTTGCAGAATCAATCTGTCCGAGAATCGGCCTGCCGGCACTCCCGGCAGGTTCTCCATCATCATTGGCACGATAACGGTTACCATCTACGCCCAGACGCCATGCAAAACAGCAATGACGTGCCTTGTGATGCTGTTCCCGCAAAGTTTGCACATACTGGCGAATTTCTGATTCATCCTGCACCGGATAGGCAAAGGCCAGAAAACGGCTGCCCTTATCTTTAAATTCAGCCTGCGCCGGTGCTGCCAGCGTTGTGTATTGATAAATTGTACTCATTTTTCTGCAACAGCCTGCCTGATAGCGGCCGCAAATGCATCAACTTGCTCAGTTGTGGTATCAAAACTGGTCATCCAGCGTACCTCTCCTTTGCTTTCATCCCAGTCATAAAAATGAAACTGCTGATGCAAACGGGCACGAGCATTAGCAGGTAATATTGCAAATATAGCATTTGCCTGAACTTTTTGAGTAACCGATACCTGCTCAATTGCGGTCAGTGATGCAGCCAGCCGCTTTGCCATCAGATTACTGCCGGCGGCCAGATCCAGCCACAGATCGTCTTCCAGCCATGCCAGAAATTGTGCTGAAATAAAACGCATTTTTGCGCCAAGCTGAGCATTAATTTTACGCAGATACGGCATAGCAGCATGAGTATCTGCGCGCATACTGATGATACATTCGCCCTGCAACATACCATTTTTAGTACCGCCCAGATTAAGCATATCCACACCCGTATCGGTAATCATGGTTCTGGCATCAGTATTTTCCGCTACCAGTGCATTCGCCAGCCGTGCTCCATCCAGATAAAGCTGCATATTATGTTTATGACAATATTCGGCCAGATCACGGATTTCAGCCACACTATAACAAGTGCCCAGCTCAGTAGTCTGGCTGATATACACAACTGCCGGCTGAGCACGATGTTCCATTCCAAAACCCCAGGCTTGCCGGGCTACCAGCTGTGGGGTTAATTTACCATCATCAGTAGCAACCGTCAGGAGCTTTACTCCGGCCAGATGTTCAGGCGCCACTCCTTCATCACACTGAATATGTGCGCTCTCCGCACAAATCACCGCACCCCAGCGCGGCAACAATGCCTGTAAAGCGGTAACATTGGCTCCGGTTCCGTTAAATACCGGAAAAGCTTCAGCCTGCTCACCAAATAACTGTTTGATTTTCTGTTGTAGAGTAAGCGTATACACATCAGCACCATAAGCAGGCTGATGTCCGCCATTAGCAATTGCCAGTGCCTCGATGATTTTCGGGTGAACACCTGAATAATTATCTGATGCAAAAGCATAACTCTGATTATCATGTAATCGGTTCATCGTTTTAAGCTGAATTTTTTATAAAAGACATCATAAAATTTGCCTGAATACTGAGTATATTCAGGCAGTTTACCGGCAATCAGTTACAGCAAACCGGATACTTTCTACCCGTTTGTTTTAAGGCTAAACTGTTGAATAATGTTTCACGTGAAACATTATTCAACAACCATCAGCAATTTAATGTCCGAGAGCCTTCAACTGTTCAAGCAGTTCTGGAACAGCAGTATTTAAATCAGCAACCAGCGCATAATCAGCTACGTTAAAAATCGGAGCATCAGCATCTTTATTAATAGCCACAATAACTTTACTGTCTTTCATTCCGGCCAGATGCTGAATGGCTCCTGAAATACCAATAGCAATATATAACTCCGGTGCGACTACCTTCCCTGTCTGCCCTACCTGATAATCGTTCGGAGCATAACCGGCATCCACAGCCGCGCGTGAAGCACCGATAGCTGCATTCAGGGTATCGGCAAGCGGGTTGAGAAGTGCAGCAAAATTTTCAGCACTGCCCAAACCACGTCCGCCACTGACTACCACTTTAGCAGTAGTCAGCTCAGGATGATCTGATTTGGTCAGTTTACGTTCAATAAAACGGCTTAATTCAGGCACAGGAACAGCGGCAACAGATTCAATTGCCGCTTGCCCGCCAGCAGATTCTGCCAGAGCAAATGCGGTAGTCCGGATTGTCAGCAACTGTTTCGATTGTTCACTACGCACTGTTTGCAAAGCATTTCCGGCATAAATCGGGTGAACAAATGTCTGACTGTCGATAATGGCAACAACATCAGAAACAGGAGCACAATCAAGTAAAGCCGCAACACGCGGTAACAAATTTTTACCGAAACAAGTAGCTGCTGCAATAATATAATCATATGAATCAGCAAGTTGCACTACCAGTGGAGCTACTGCTTCCGCCAATACCTGAACATAGTCAGGAGCATCAGCCAGTAATACTTTTCGTACCCCGCTAATTTGCTGTGCCTGGGCAGCGATACCGGCTACATTGTGCCCGGCTATCAGAATATCAATTTCCCCCAGTTGCTGTGCCGCAGATACAGCATGCAAAGTAGCCTCATCCAGACAGGATTGCTGATACTCAGCAATAATCAATACAGACATTAATATCTCCTTTAAATGACTTTTGCTTCGTGATGCAATCTGTCTACCAGCTCGGCCACATTTCCAACCCGGATGCCGGCAGCCCGCTCAGCCGGTTCAGTTACCTTTAACTGTACTAACCGCGGGCTGATATCCACACCCAGCTCAGCTACTGTTTTTTTCTCAAGCGGTTTCTTTTTTGCCTGCATAATATTCGGCAGCTTGATATAGCGAGGTTCATTCAGCCGCAAATCAGTACTGATTACAGCAGGTAATTTCAGCGCCAGCTGTTCCTGTCCGCCGTCAATTTCACGGGTAACCAGCACTTCATCTGCTTTAAGCTCTATTTTGCTGGCAAAAGTACCCTGAGCAAACTGCATTAAAGCGGCAAGCATTTGTGCCGTCTGATTGGCATCATCATCAATTGCCTGCTTACCCAGCAACAATAACTGCGGCTGCTCGGTTTCGGCCACGGCTTTTAATAACTTAGCCACGGCCAGCGGCTCGAGCTTTTCATCTGTTTCAACATGAATGGCACGATCAGCACCCATTGCCAGAGCTGTACGCAAGGTTTCTTCACACTGTTTTACACCTAAAGATACCACCACCACCTCAGTGGCTTTACCGGCCTCCTTTAAACGTACAGCTTCTTCCACAGCTATTTCATCAAACGGATTCATCGACATTTTCACATTGCCAATATCCACATCTGATTCATCAGGTTTAACACGTACTTTCACGTTGTAATCGACAACACGCTTTACCGCTACCAATATTTTCATCTGAACCACCCTTAGATTAATCATAACCGGCAATCATCAGTGATTACCGGTATTCTGATTGCAGATTAACCACCGCAATACAGATAAATCAGCTAATCAGTGTAATTTAATTGCTACTATCAATTTATACTTAACCGGATATAGTAACAGAAATACAGATAAACTGCCGACACTCAGTTGGAAATATCATTTTGCTGTTTAAATATTATTTGTGGATAACTTTATCCGGCCGGTTTTAAAATCACTGTGTACAATAATTTTTAATTCTGTAAAAAATAATCAACAGCTATAAACAGATCAATTCAGCCTAATTTCGGGTATGAAATAAAACCATTGCAACTTAAAATCCGCAATTCAACACAATTATTTTTTATAATATTAAAATCATATAGTTAACCACTCCCCTACTCTGTTATATTTATCCACAGGTAGGTCTTCAGGCTACGAGTCCGGAATACCGGGTTAATAATTTATTCTGGTTGAAAACATGAATCAGACATTTCCATACAAGATTAAAATCCACAGAAATTCACTTATCACTAAAAATTAAATTATCCACAATCATAATGGTCTGTTTATTGTTATTAATAATATTTTTAATTAGAAAATATACTTTTAAACAGCTAATAAATCAGTAATATTGCCAGATAAACAAGCTGTTTCGAATTTATACGGAAATCAGTATAAAACTGTAAATAATAAAAACATATTTATCAACAACTTAAATGATAATATTATGATTCCGTGCATAACTTAAGTAATCGGATATCAAATGAAACTCATTTAATGATTAATTTAAGCAATAATAAAAACAATAAATTAATTATTTTATCCACAATTTATATACAGAGAAATATACTAATTACCGTACAATATACTTGTTTTGATTAATCATATTTTGTACGTTTTATGCCCGCATCTTCTGAAAATTCCGGTCCGCACTGGACAATTCGCCCGATTGGTTACATTAATTCTCCCTATAAACAAAAATTCGGAGTTGCCCGGCAGCCAGGACTGGTACCGGCAGCTCAGGCATATATCGATTTATCCACAGAATTTACTGCTGAATGTGTACGCGGTTTAAGTGATTATGAATATATCTGGGTTCAGTTTATTTTTCATGCCACCATTAAAGACGGCTGGCAACCTCTGATCAGACCGCCAAAATTAGGAGGTAAAGAAAAAAAAGGGGTTTTTGCAACTCGCAGTCCGCACCGACCTAATCATTTAGGTTTATCACTGGTAAAACTAGAGCGAATTGAATGTAATAAACAGATTCGATTGTATGTAAGCGGTGTGGATTTTCTCGATCAGACACCGGTAATTGATATCAAACCCTATATTCCGTTTGTTGAGGCTAAACCTTATGCACATAGCAGTTTTGCACATGAACGCGAATTACTGACAGTTCACTGGTCACAGCATGCATTAAATCAAATGCAATTTTTTTCATTAGATTTTGAATATTTTCAATTAGTTAATCAAAGTCTAGCCCAGGATCCGCGACCGGTGCATCAGCACCATACAGACAAAGTTTTTGTTATGCATCTGGGTAATTTTGATGTTTTATTTCAATTCAGAGATAAAACTGTTGAAGTAACCGGATTACGTGAACATGTCGGAATTTAAAATTATTATTCAAATAAAAATATAAATAATAAATGGATGAAGACAAAGACGAAGCCATACATCCTGTGGAAAAGTGAAAATAATATTAAAAAATCATCTATTTAATTGTAGATAACTTATTATTTGCGGATGAGTATGATTTGTGGATTATGTGGATAACTTTTCTGCTGATGATACTTTCTGTGGATAATTGGCAGAAATAAATTCTGATAGCGATAATTTATCCACTGTTTGGCAAAATTCATTACTTTTACTAGTTAAATTCGTTACCA